>CAWKCR010000017.1:0-141566 GCA_963848185.1 uncultured Actinomycetota bacterium | reverse complement strand
CACGGTGGGTATCGCGCTCGGCGCTTCGAGCACCCGGTTCGTGACGGGGATGCACGGCCGGGCGATGCGGCCTTGCCCGGCCGTGGCCGACGGCGCCCAGGTCGTCCGCCGTCTGCTCGCCGGGGAACGAACCGACTTTCAGGGCGAGGTGCTCTCCACGCGCGGCTACCGCCTCACGCTGGATCCGCCCGGCGGGCCGCTTACGTCGGTGGCTTTCGGCGACCGCGCTGTCCGGACCGCGGCCGCCCACGCCGACGCATGGTGCTCGACCTCGTCTTCTCGCCGGAGTTGGCTGGCGAGTACGCGCGAAGCTGGACGCGGCCGCGTCAGCGCGGGCCGCCCGGCGCCCGCGCTGGCCGCGTGGTTCCCGGCCGCGATCGACCCAGACCCCGATCTCGTACGCCGAGCTCATGGACAGTCTGGCCGGCTACCTCGAGGTGCCCGGCTACGGCGAGATGTTCACTGCCGCCAGTTTCGGAAAAGCGGAGCAGGCCGGCGGGCGCCGGTACCACCCGTGCGGACCAGCTCGACGCGCTGCCACCGAACGCGGCGAGCAGGATCGGCCTGGTCGGCGACCTCGACACTGTGCGTGCGCGGCTGGAGGCCTACGCCGCGGCCGGACTCGACGAGGTGGTGCTCGTGCCGGCCACTGCGGGCGACCCGGGCGGCGAACGCACCCTGACTGCGCTCGCCGCGTTCCGCGAGTCAGCCCCGCCGGAGGCGCGCCGGCCGTCTCGGCCGCCCACGAGCGCTCGGCGGAGAAATACAAGCGCCGCCACAAAGACGGCTAGTACACCGGGCAGTCAACCGGCACTGATCGCCGACAGCACCCACAACAGTCGCCGCGACGGTCAACGAACTGTGGCAAAGGCGACACCACCCCCCACGACGCACCGCCGCTCCAGTCAGCCGGCCGTATCAGCAGCGGGGCCGCCAGGCGGTATCACCTGGTAGCTGTAACGCCACTCGACCTCGGTGCCATGCTCACCGCCGACCGGCCGTGATCCGTGGAGATGCAAAAAGGCGACCATGTCATTGTCGCCGACTTGAGCTTGAGCCTTCCGCTCCGCCAGCGCCCTTACTTGGGCCGGGCTCATCCTCTCGGGCACCACGATGGTGTCGTGCCGCACGTTCGAGGCATCGGCCATAGCGCCAGGCTGCGGCAAGTGAGGGCTTCCGTGTCCCGACGACACGCGCCCTCACACAACCGTGATCGACACGTGCTCGACCTGCGACGCAACCACCGCCACTCGCCATTGACCATGCCGAACGGGACCCAAGGCAACCGCGAGGACCAGTTGGCGGCGGCTTTCACTTAGCTTGCCCGGCGTGACCAACTCTCCGCCATGGGTGAGATATATTGTGCGACAACATGATAACGAATACGGACCGTTGCCATGGATAACTGCTGTTATCCATCAAACTGTGCGACCGTCGCTCCAGTCATCCGCGCCGCGTCGCCTCGAATCGTGAATCACCTTACCCGGACTGGTTTTTCGCGTTCATGGCAGATCGGGCGATTCGCAAGCCCTCACCGCATACCGTCAGGGCCTACCGACAGGACTTCGCGACGATCGCCACGCTGCTGGCGGGTGCCCCCGAACTCGTCGCGCACCTGAGGCCTGACGCGATTACGAGGGATGCGATGCGGATGGCGTTCGCCGCTTATGCCGACACCCACGAGGCCGCATCGATCCGGCGCTGCTGGTCGAACTGGAACACGTTGTGCAACTTTCTCTACACGGGTGAGCTCATCACAGCGAACCCGATGCCGCTGATCGGCCGGCCCAAGGTCGCGAAGACTCTCCCGAAAGGGCTTGGCGCTGACACGGTCTCCGGTCTGCTGGCGGTGATCGACCGTGGACCGCGGTTCGGCGCCCCTCTGACTGGGCGGAGCGCGACCGGGCCATCTTGCTGACGGCGGTGCTCGCCGGACTTCGCGCGGACGAGCTCGTGCGTTCCGACTCGGCGACATCCGACCGACCGATGAGGGCGGTGTCGTTCACGTGCACGGCAAGGCAACAAGGACCGCCGTATACCTGTGGAACGGCCCCTGATTCAGGAATTTGAGGCCTACCTGGACTCCCGTGTGGCCCGTTTCCTGGCAGCACGAAGCGCCGGCCCAATCGTGGTGGAGCGCCGCCTGGCCGGCAACTGCCCCACTGTTTGTCGGCGGTGACGGTCAACGCATCACCCGGGCACGCTGCAGTACCGGGTGCTGCGTGCCTTCAAGAAGGCCGGGCTGGACAGCCAACGCGCGGCGGGAGTCCTGGTGCATGGCTTTCGCCACACGTTTGCCACCGAGCTCGCCAACGGGAACGTCAGCGTGTACGCGCTGATGAAGCTTCTCGGGGCACGAGTCGATGGTGACCTCGCAGCGCTGCGTCGATGGCGCCGGCACACAGAACCGGGCAGCCGCTGCCAAGAACCCTCTATACGGCTTGATCAAACGGTCGCCGGAATCGTAGAACAGCGCTCTCGTTTTGATCTGTCTGTCCCGCAACGAACGCTGAGCTGGGAGGACAGGAAATAGCGAGATGCCAGGCCGCTCTGCTCTTCTCAGGTCCGAAAACGATTGCGCGTCAGAGCATCTGTTAAACGGAGATCTCTCGTTTCGACGGGGATCTGCACATCCTCGACGTGTTGGAGCTCGCCAGCGTGCATCGGGCAGTGCAGCGTATGCCGTTGACTGGCCAGGAATCCAGGGTATTCGTCAATGGGGACTAAACCGGCTTTGCGCCAGTACCGGTTGAGCGCATCGATCGCCTGGATCTCTGAAACATTTCGGGAGTTTCGCCGGCAGGGTGCGGATACAGCAGAACGAGCATGTCGGTTACGCTCCATCTCGCGATCACCTCCCGGCCAACCACCCCCGAGGTCGTGGCCTCGCAGGGGTTCCGCGACGAGCACGGTGAGCAGGATCAGGACGGTGTTGAAAGGCTCCTGGAACTGATCCTGGACGGAATCGGCGACGTACTTTCCGTCGAACAGGCCAGCGAAGTTCTCAGCGTCTTGCGACAGCGAGTCCAACATGTCGGCGATTGGGTGTTCGCCCAACCGTACGAATATCATATCCGACAAGGAGAATGGCGAAATGCGTGGCAGGCCACTTTCAGGCCAGAGGACTACCCACTACTGACCGATGCACTCGACAACTAGCAGCGCAGCAACGCTATTTCGCCGCGCAGCTCGATCCTGACGATGGGCAGCTCGACCACGCCGCCGCATTCTGCAGCAGGCCGAAGCTGCTGCAGAACTCTCTCAGCGGATCGACACTGCGTTCATGAACCCTGCGGATTCAACGAGTCCGTAAAACGGACCTTCTCTGGACTAGTCACAGGATGCGGTATCCGATCTCGGCGGCTGCCGCTTGCGCGATCGACCACACGAGCGGGTGAGTGAGCGGGCGGGAGAACGACGGCATCGTGGGTATCGAGTCCGCGGCGGCATTCCACAGCACAATGTTCGGGCGCCCGGTCAAAGTCGACGGGACGTAGAGACCGTCGAGTTCAGGCCAGGTCGTGTAGATAGCGCGGGCCCACCGTCGGCATATGGATCGGGGTGCGGCCAGCAATGCAGCTGAAGCGGTGTTGCGGAGCAGCCACGTTCCCGACAAGTCGAGCAGCCGCAGTCTGCGTTGGGGTTGCCACGCGGTGAGAGTCGGAGCGCCGGCGCGGGTGTCGATCACGCGCGTTGTCTGGTAGACCTCGGCGAGGCTGGTTGCGACATCGGCTGCGGCGTACAGGACGCCCTCAGCCCGCGAGATGGGCTGAGGGCCCGGGTGTGGGTCCCAGCGCATCGACGGCAGCGGCCCGTAGGTGCGCAGCTTGTTCCAGGGCAGCACGTGCTCGCCTTCGGTGCGGTGGATCCGCCATAGCGTGCCGGTGTAGTCGGCGATGTCGTGAGGTTCCCTGATGAGCTGTTCTGGGGGCGTTCGTGGCGCCTTCGGTTTGGGCCGTGGGCTCACCAGCGCCCGAGATCCGCTATGAATCCGGCAACCAACGCGGGGTCGCCGCCGGCGGCCAGATGCTCGATCGGCGT
This sequence comes from uncultured Actinomycetota bacterium, assembly GCA_963848185.1. GTDB lineage: Bacteria > Actinomycetota > Actinomycetes > Mycobacteriales > Mycobacteriaceae > Mycobacterium. Next base: position 137,525 of record CAWKCR010000017.1, on the reverse strand, counting down.
CCGGTCGTCGAAGTCGGGCTGCGGGGTGTGCATGAACACATCCAGAACCGCGGGGGTGGTGCCACGTGGTATCGCGGGGACGATCACGTCCAAGCCGGGAAGCAGTTCGTCACCCAGGAACTGCCAGCGAGGGATGCGCCGGCTTCCTTGAAGATCGAAGGCCCATAAAGCTTTTCCAGTGATGCGCCGCGACACGCGGGACCGGTCGACGCCGAGGATCGCGGCGGCTTCTTTGATGCTGACCGATCCTGAGAGCGCGCTGGTGAGTTGCCGCAACGCAATGCGGGCGCGGGCCTGACGTTCGTTGTCCGCCGACCATGCGTCGATCACCGCTGCTGCACGGGGTTCGGCGTGCGTGCGGAGGAAATCCACTTCTGTCGTCGACAGGGTGGTTGCCCCGGGGATTGCCGCAAATGCGGAGTCTAGCTCGTCGAGGACCTCTTCAACGGTCAGGTCAATCTGGTGCTTAGCCAGTAGAGCGCCTAGTGCGGGAGCAGTCGATCCATCCATATCGCACAGACTAGCACGGCCATGCGGACATATGCGCGGACTTCGATCCTCGGACGCTGCGCGTGTCCAGTTCAAGGCACCTTTCTCGGAGAACTGATTGCGGACAAGCAAACCGGAATACGCGGCAGATCGTTTGCGCCGCAAGCCAAATACAACTACATGTCCGGCAAGACGGGGGGCTCGGGGAGACCTGAGACGGGGAGACGCTGGGGCAGTGGTTGACCACATGCTGCGCATGCACCTCGGTGCTATGGCACTGCAACAACTACGGACGGCCGACATCGACGACCTGGTGACATTGCGGCTCAACGGCACGCCGGTGGCCCAGCGCGACAAGCGAGGTCGCCGCGCAGCTGAGGTGTTGGCGTTGTTGCGACAGCACCCCAACGGGGCGCAGTACGCCGAGATCTTCGCCGCCTTGGGCAATCCCGGCATCAAGGCCCTCGACCGACTGGTGGCCTCTGGCGAGGTCTTACGGCCCCACCGTGGCCGCTACGTCGCCGCCCGCGCGAGCGACCCTGACCGCCCCAAGGTTCCCGGCAATGTCAGTGCCCGCACGGTCGTGATCATGCTCGTGGTGTTGTCGTCAGCCCTCGATGACGCGATGAGGGAGGGACTGGTGGCCCGTAACGTCGCCCGTTTGGTCAAGCGCCCGGCGGTCGAGCATCACGAGATGGCCAGCTGGACGCCAGAACAGGCCGGCCAGTTCCGCGAGCATGTGCACGACGAGCGGCTGGTGGCCTGCTGGCTACTGACATTGGCCGGCTTGCGCCGGTCGGAAGTTCTCGGACTGCGGTGGTCCGATGTGGACCTCGATGCGGGCACCGTCTCGGTCGCCCAGGGCCGCGTGGTAGTCGAGGGTCAGGGCACCGTGACCGGCGATCCGAAGTCGAAACGGTCCCGGCGGGCGTTGCCGATGCCTACCGACGTTCTCGCCGCGCTTCGGGCCTTCAAGGTCCAGCAGGCGAGCGAGCGCCTCGCCCTCGGCGAGCGATACCCCGACACCGGCTTCGTCGCCGTCAACGAGGACGGCTCCCCCATCCGGCCGGAGACCTATTCGGCCGAATTCGCCCGGCTGGCGAAAGCCGCTGGCGTGCCCGCGATTCGGCTGCACGATGTCCGGCACACCGCCGCCACCATGCTCCTCGACAGCGGCACCACACCGTCGGCGACGGCCAAGTGGTTGGGTCACGACCCGGCCATCACGCTACGGGTGTACGGGCACGTCTACGACGACGCGCTGGCGGCGGCGGGCGACGCGCTACTCGGCCGGTCGAGGGCCAACGGAGATCGGTGACCTGGCCGCGGGAGCGCCCGGCAATGCTGCACTTCGCAGACGAAGCAAGTATCGACATGGCGGCGGTGGCGGCGAACGGCGGTCTACCGTTCACCGTCGGTCCTGGCAACGCTCAGGGGTCAGTTTTCCGCGGAAAACTGACCCTTGCCCATGTTTGGCTACTCCATCAACCCGTGTATCAGCGACGATGACAGGAACGCCGCAGCTTGAATCGCTGCGAAAGTCGTTGCCGCGCGTCCGATCTTGCCTACTTCATTGACTACAACCCGAATCCGAACGCGGCAATCCCAGCACCAGAGATCCTAATGCGAGCAATGACCGGTGAAACCGAGTTCCACCTGATGTGGCAGCGACCCCAGGCAACCCGAGGCGGGACCGTTGCTACCACAGAGCGGCTGACCCGTTGGCACATTCTTGGCACAGCGGGGGGTTGACCGTCACGGCAGTTACGCCGTTTGAACTGGGAAAACTGCTGGTGGGCGCGATAGGGATCGAACCTACGACCGCTGGTGTGTAAAACCAGAGCTCTACCACTGAGCTACACGCCCCCGCCGGGCAGGCTACCCGCCGATGACCTGCGACGGGAAATCCGTCAGCCCGACTGCAACGCCTTCAGCGCATCGGTCCACACCGCCTGGTCGCGGGGCTCCCCCGGCTGCTTCATCTCGGCGAACCGGATGAGGCCCGAGCGGTCCACCACGAACGTGCCGCGGTTGGCGAAGCCGGCGTCGTCGTTGAACACGCCGTACGCCTGGCTGACCGCGCCGTGCGGCCAGAAGTCGGACAACACCGGAAACGTGAAGCCGCTCTGCGTCGCCCAGATCTTGTGCGTTGGCGGCGGACCCACCGAGATCGCCAGCGTCTGGGTGTCGTCGTTCTCGTAGTCCGGCAGATGATCGCGGATCTCGTCGAGCTCGCCCTGGCAGATACCGGTGAAGGCGAGCGGGAAGAACACCAGAAGCACATCCTTGACATCCCGGAAGTTGCTCAGCGCGACCTGCTGTCCGTTCTGGTCCTTCAGTGTGAAGTCCGGTGCTTCGTCCCCTACGCCAAGCACTAGCGGGGTCCTCTGCTCTTCGCGCAAGCGCTCATCGCCGACCCGCGGCTTTTGATTTCGGCTGCACCAGCCGGCTCGCGCTCCAGTCGCCGAGGTTGGCCGACGACGTCTGCATCAGGCCTGCGGTCGGTGCCGATTCGGCGATCTCGGCGGGCATGACATGCCCTGGCTTGCCGGTCTTGGGTGTGACGACCCAGATCACTCCGTCGTCGGCCAGCGGCGTGATGGCATCCATCAGCCGGTCGACCAGATCCCCGTCGCCGTCACGCCACCACAGCAACACGACGTCGATGACTTCGTCGGCGTACTCGTCGAGCAGCTCGCCGCCACACGCCTCTTCGATGTCGGCCCGGATGTCGTCGTCGCTGTCCTCTTCCCAGCCCAACTCCTGCACAACCTGATCTTTTTGGATGCCCAGTCTGCGGGCGTAGTTCGGGGCGTCATCCGCCGCGACCACGGTCGGTCCTCCTTCAGCCAGCTCGATCGACGCACTGTGCGCTCGGCCCTATCGTCGCACGCCGAGGCGCGACAGCTGCCCCCTGGCGGCCAGGTTGGTCAATATGCGGCGTCGCACTCATCCAGCGCGGTGGTTTTCGTGTCGTTCAGCTGGGTGATCGCGTCGTTGAACTCGTCGGGCCCGTAATTGCCCGCGATGGCGGTCGCGACTCCCCTGGCCGCGTCCACCCAGGCGTTGAGGGCGTCCCGCAGTTCCGCGGTGAGCGGGTCGGAGATGCTGCGGGCCACGAGGTCGGCGCTCTGGTTGAGGGCATCGATGGCGGGACCGGTCTTGGCTCCCACGTCGGCGGCGTTCTGGTTGAACGCGTCGACGTAGTCGTTCACGGCGGTGATCGCGTCCACACTGCTGGAGCTGAGCGCTTCACACGAGGAGTGGATCGCCTGAGTGGTGAGGGACGCCTGGCGCTCCGACTCGCGCGCGCTCGAGCTGGCCGCCGACTCTTCGATCGACGCCGACACCGACGCCCGGTAGACGGGCGCCTCGCCGGCGTCCACCTTCGCGGTGCCCTCTGTGACGCTGCTGCATCCGACGATGATCATCGCCGCGGCAGCCAGGCTGCCGATCACCAGGGCCGCGATCCGCAGCCGGTTGGCGCCCCGCCCTCCGATCAGCACGGTCTGCAGACGTTACCGGTTTGGACCGTCAATCGTCGGTTCATTCCAGTCGGTACCCCCAGCAGTGCGCGTGGGGCACGATAGGTGGACGATAGAGGGCGCTGCGCCGATCGCGTATGCACCTAAACCGCCTAATAAGGAGCGGAAGTTGACCACCGAGTTCGCGCGCCAAGACCTGGCCCAAAACTCCACCACCGCAGCCGAACCCGACCGGGTTCGGGTGATCCGTGAAGGTGTCGCGTCGTACTTGCCAGATATCGATCCCGACGAGACCACCGAATGGCTGGAGTCGTTCGATGAGTTGCTGGAGCGGTCCGGGCCGGCGCGGGCGCGATACCTGATGTTGCGGTTGCTGGAACGCTCCGGCGAACAGCGGGTGGCCATCCCCGCACTGACGTCGACCGACTATGTGAACACCATCCCCACCGAGTTGGAACCGTGGTTTCCCGGTGACGAGGACGTCGAGCGAAGGTACCGGGCGTGGATCCGGTGGAACGCTGCCATCATGGTGCACCGGGCGCAACGTCCGGGAGTCGGTGTGGGCGGCCACATTTCGACCTATGCATCGTCGGCGGCGCTCTACGAGGTCGGCTTCAACCACTTCTTCCGTGGCAAGTCCCATCCCGGCGGCGGCGACCAGATCTTCATCCAGGGCCACGCGTCGCCGGGCATCTACGCCCGCGCCTATCTCGAGGGCCGGCTAACCGCCGACCAGCTTGACGGCTTCCGCCAGGAACACAGCCACCCCGGCGGCGGACTCCCGTCGTACCCCCATCCGCGGCTCATGCCGGACTTCTGGGAGTTCCCGACGGTGTCGATGGGTCTGGGCCCGATGAACGCCATCTATCAGGCCCGGTTCAACCACTATCTGCACGACCGGGGCATCAAGGACACCTCCGATCAGCACGTGTGGGCGTACCTCGGTGACGGGGAGACGGACGAGCCGGAGAGCCGCGGGCTGGCCCACGTGGCCGCGCTGGAGGCGCTGGACAACCTCACCTTCGTCATCAACTGCAACCTGCAGCGCCTCGACGGCCCGGTGCGGGGCAACGGCAAGATCATCCAGGAATTGGAGTCGTTCTTCCGCGGCGCCGGCTGGAACGTCATCAAGGTGGTGTGGGGCCGGGAGTGGGATGCGCTGCTGCATGCCGACCGCGACGGCGCGCTGGTCAACCTGATGAACACCACGCCCGACGGCGACTATCAGACCTACAAGGCCAACGACGGCGCCTACGTCCGCGAACACTTCTTCGGCCGCGACCCGCGCACCAAGCAGTTGGTGGAGCAAATGTCCGACCAAGACATCTGGAACCTCAAGCGCGGCGGGCACGACTATCGCAAGGTGTACGCCGCCTACCGGGCCGCGATGGACCACAAGGGCCAGCCGACGGTGATCCTGGCGCACACCATTAAGGGCTACACGCTGGGCTCCCACTTCGAGGGCCGCAACGCCACCCACCAGATGAAAAAGCTTGCGCTGCAAGACCTCAAATATTTCCGCGATTCCATGCGGATCGCGATCTCGGACGAGCAGCTGGAGGAGAACCCGTATCTGCCGCCGTACTACCACCCGGGCCCGGACGCGCCGGAGATCCGCTACATGCTCGACCGGCGGCGGACGCTCGGCGGCTTCGTCCCAGAACGCCGCACCAAGTCCAAGGCGTTGACGCTGCCCGGCCGCGACACCTACAAGGCGCTCAAGAAGGGCTCGGGCAACCAAGAGGTGGCGACCACCATGGCCACGGTGCGCACGTTCAAAGAACTGTTGCGCAACAAGGAGGTTGGCCCGCGGATAGTCCCGATCATCCCGGACGAGGCCCGCACCTTCGGCATGGACTCGTGGTTCCCGTCGTTGAAGATCTACAACCGCAACGGCCAGCTGTATACGTCCGTCGACGCCCAACTGATGCTGGCCTACAAGGAAAGCGAAGTCGGGCAGATCCTGCACGAGGGCATCAACGAGGCGGGTTCGACGGCGACGTTCACCGCCGCGGGCACGTCGTACGCCACGCACAACGAGCCGATGATCCCGATCTACATCTTCTACTCGATGTTCGGGTTCCAGCGGACCGGCGACGGATTCTGGGCCGCAGCCGACCAGATGGCCCGCGGCTTCGTGCTGGGAGCCACCGCGGGCCGCACCACGCTGACCGGTGAGGGCCTGCAGCACGCCGACGGCCACTCGCTGCTGCTGGCGGCGACCAACCCGGCGGTGGTGGCCTACGACCCGGCGTTCGCCTACGAGATCGCCTACATCGTGGAGAGCGGTTTGACCCGGATGTACGGGGAGAACCCGGAGAACATCTACTTCTACATCACCATCTACAACGAGCCGTACGTCCAGCCCGCCGAGCCCGAAGGGCTCGACGTCGAAGGGCTGCTGCGCGGCATCTACCGCTACCGGCCGGCACCCGAGAAGCGGTCCAACATCGCGCAGATCCTGGCGTCGGGGGTGGGCATGCCCGAAGCGCTGCGCGCCGCCGAACTGCTTGCCGACGAATGGGACGTCGCCGCGGACGTCTGGTCGGTGACCAGCTGGGGCGAACTGAACCGCGACGGCGTGGCGATCGAGAAGGAAGCCCTGCGCCACCCCGAGCGACCGGCGGGCACGCCGTACGTCACCACGGCGCTCGCCGATGCGGCCGGACCCGTGGTCGCGGTGTCGGACTGGATGCGGGCGGTACCGGAGCAGATCCGGCCGTGGGTGCCGGGCACCTACATCACGTTGGGCACCGACGGGTTCGGCTTCTCCGACACCCGCCCGGCGGCGCGCCGCTACTTCAACACCGACGCCGAGTCGATCGCGGTCGCCGTGCTGGAGGGCCTGGCCCGCGACGGCAACATCGATAAGTCGGTGGCCGTCGAGGCGGCTCGCAAGTACAAGATCGACGATGTGATGGCGGCGCCGGAGCAGACATCAGACCCCGGCGTCGCCTAGCAGCGCGGCGCAGTTGGAGGAAACTGCCAGAAGAATCGCGTAGCTTTTAGGGATGCCCGACAATCGGTTTGTCCCGCCGGCGTCCACGCTCGAGGTGCTGGAAACCGTCCCCGACTCGGTGTTGCGGCGGTTGAAGCAGTACTCCGGCCGGCTGGCCACCGAAGCGGTGCACGCCATGGAGGAGCGGCTGCCGTTCTTCGCCGACCTCGAGGCGTCCCAGCGGGCCAGCGTGCAACTGGTGGTGCAGACCGCGGTGGTCAACTTCGTCGAGTGGATGCGCAACCCGCAAAGCGACGTCAGCTACACGGCGCAGGCGTTCGAGGTGGTGCCGCAGGATCTCAGACGGCGTATCGCGCTGCGGCAGTCCGTCGAGATGGTGCGGATCACCATGGAGTTCTTCGAGGAAGCGGTGCCACTGCTGGCTCGTTCCGAAGCGCAGCTGACCGCGATGACCGCCGGAATCCTGCGGTATAGCCGCGATTTGGCGTTCGCCGCGGCGACCGCCTATGCCGACCAGGCCGAAGCGCGCGGCGCCTGGGATACCCGGATGGAGGCCAACGTCGTCGACGCGGTGGTCCGCGGGAACACCGGACCCGAGCTGCAATCCCAGGCCGCCGCGCTTAATTGGGACGCCACCGCACCGGCCACCGTGGTCGTGGGGCTGCCGCAACTCAACCGCATCGATCTGGCCAGTGACGACGTCCACGACGTCGTCACCCGCAACGGGCGCGCGGCGTTGTCGGATGTGCACGGCACCTGGCTGGTGGCGATCGTGTCGGGCGCGCTCTCGCCGACCGACCGGTTCCTGTCCGACCTGATCGGGGTGTTCGCCGACGGGCCCGTGGTGATCGGGCCGTCGGCGCCCACGTTGACCGCTGCCCATCGCAGCGCCACCGAGGCGATCGCGGGCATGAACGCCGTCGCGGGCTGGACAGGGGCGCCCCGGCCGGTGTCGGCGCGCGAGCTGCTGCCCGAACGCGCGCTCCTGGGCGATGCGACCGCCATCGCAGCGCTGGGGGCGGAGGTGATGCGGCCGCTGGCGGACGCCGGACCGGCGCTGACCGAGACGCTGGACGCCTACCTGGACTCAGGTGGCGCCATCGAGGCGTGCGCCCGCAAATTGTTCGTTCATCCAAATACCGTCCGCTACCGGCTCAAACGGATCGCCGACTTCACGGGCCGCGATCCGACGATCCCGCGCGACGCGTATGTGCTCCGAGTCGCGGCCACGGTCGGCCGGCTCAGCCAGCAGGCGCACTATTCCAGCACGTCAAACGCCGGAGCCGGGGAGGTGTCGGCGGTCACATCCGGGTCCGCGGATGTACATCGCGCGAGATAACAGGTTGCGGCAATGTATCGATGAAGTCGCATCACATGCCGTTTTGTGGACTTGCTACAAAAACATAAGACAAGGTTCATAATCTCTTACACCGCGTAAAACCGTCTTCACAGTGTTTTCTTAAACAGTGCTCGCATTGCTTGCGCCCGGACAGGGCTCCCAGACCCCCGGCATGCTCGCCGCATGGCTTGAGCTGCCTGGTGCGCTCGACCGTGTCGCGGCCTGGTCGGAGATCACCGGCCTGGACCTGGCCCGCCTGGGCACCACCGCGACCGCTGAGGAGATCACCGACACCGCGGTGACGCAGCCGCTCGTGGTGGTTGCGACGCTGCTCGCCCACGAGGAGCTGACCAAGCGAGGCCTGCGCAGCGACGCGGAGACCGTGATCGCCGGCCACTCCGTCGGTGAGATCGCCGCTTACGCGATCGCCGGCGTCATCTCCGCCGACGACGCCGTGTCGCTGGCGGCCACTCGCGGCGCCGAGATGGCCAAGGCGTGCGCAACCGAGCCGACCGGCATGTCCGCGGTGCTCGGCGGCGACGAGGCCGATGTGCTGGGCCGCCTCGAGGAGCTGGACCTGACCCCCGCGAATCGCAACGCCGCCGGTCAGATCGTGGCCGCCGGCAGCCTGGCCGCGCTGAGCAAGCTGGCCGAGGATCCGCCAGCCAAGGCGCGGGTGCGCCCGCTGGCCACCGCCGGGGCGTTCCACACCCATTACATGGCCTCGGCCCTGGACGGCTACGCAAGCGCAGCCGAAGCTGTAACAACCGCCGAGCCCACCGCGAAGCTACTGTCGAACGCCGACGGTCAGCCCGTAGCCTCGGCGTCGGACGCGATGAGCAAGCTGGTGTCGCAGCTGACCCGGCCGGTGCGTTGGGATCTGTGCACCGAGACCATGCGTGCGCACAACGTGACGGCGATCGTCGAGTTCCCGCCTGCCGGGGCCCTGGCCGGGATCGCCAAACGTGAACTTCGGGGGGTGCCGACGCACGCCGTCAAGTCCCCCGCTGACCTGGATGGGCTGAACGAGCTCTGACAGTCAGTTCCGGCCGTCCGGCCGGGGCTACAACCACATATTGATCGTCATTTCGAAGTATCAACCCAATTAGAAGGAGCCATTGTGCCCGCCACTCAGGAAGAAATCATCGCCGGTCTCGCTGAGATCATCGAAGAGGTCACCGGCATCGAGCCGTCCGAGGTGACCCCAGAGAAGTCGTTCGTCGACGACCTGGACATCGACTCGCTGTCGATGGTCGAGATCGCGGTGCAGACCGAAGACAAGTACGGCGTGAAGATTCCCGACGAGGACCTCGCCGGCCTGCGCACCGTCGGTGACGTCGTCGCCTACATCCAGAAGCTCGAGGAAGAGAATCCCGAGGCCGCTGCGGCCATCCGGGCACAGATCACGGAGAGCAAATGACCAAACCTTCCACTGCTAACGGCGGTTTCCCCAGCGTTGTGGTAACCGCCGTCACGGCGACGACTTCCATCGCGCCGGACATCGAGAGCACGTGGAAGGGCTTGCTGGCCGGGGAAAGCGGCATCCACGTACTCGAGGACGAGTTCGTCACCAAATGGAACCTGGACGTCAGGATCGGAGGGCACCTCAAGGAGCCCCTCGACCCACTGATGACGCGGCTGGAAATGCGGCGCATGTCGTATGTCCAGCGGATGGCCAAGTACCTCGGCAAGCAGTTGTGGGAGACCGCAGGCAGTCCGGAGGTCGATCCTGACCGCTTTGCGGTCGTGATCGGCACCGGGCTCGGCGGCGGCGAGAAGATCGTCGAGACCTACGACGCGATGAACGAGGGCGGGCCCCGCAAGGTGTCCCCGCTCGCCGTTCAGATGATCATGCCCAACGGCGCGGCGGCGGTGGTCGGCCTCGAACTCGGCGCCCGCGCCGGGGTCATCACCCCGGTGTCGGCCTGTTCGTCGGGTTCGGAGGGTATCGCGCACGCGTGGCGCCAGATCGTCATGGGTGACGCGGACATCGCCGTGTGCGGCGGTGTCGAGGGCGGCATCGAGGCGCTGCCGATCGCGGCGTTCTCGATGATGCGGGCGATGTCGACCCGCAACGACGACCCGGAGGGGGCGTCGCGGCCGTTCGACAAGGACCGCGACGGGTTCGTGTTCGGCGAGGCCGGCGCGCTGATGGTGATCGAGACCGAGGAGCACGCCAAGGCCCGGGGCGCCAAGCCGCTGGCCCGGCTGATGGGGGCCGGCATCACGTCGGACGCCTTCCACATGGTGGCGCCGGCGGCCGACGGCCTGCGGGCCGGTCATGCCATGAAGCGTGCGATGGAGACCGCAGGTCTGTCGCCCAAGGACATCGATCACGTCAACGCCCACGCCACGGCCACGCCGATCGGTGACACGGCCGAGGCCAACGCGATCCGGGTCGCGGGTGTCGAGCACGCCGCGGTGTACGCGCCGAAGTCGGCGCTCGGCCACTCCATCGGTGCGGTCGGCGCGTTAGAGTCGGTGCTGACGGTGCTGTCGCTGCGGGACGGCGTCATCCCTCCGACGCTGAACTATGTAACCCCCGATCCCGAGATCGATCTCGATGTCGTCGCGGGCGAGCCTCGATATGGCGAATACCGATACGCCATCAACAACTCGTTCGGGTTCGGTGGACACAATGTCGCCCTGGCCTTTGGGCGCTACTGAGCGAGAGGGAAGAACGCAGTAGAGATGGCGGGGTTGACTACGGGGAGCGGTCTCCCCAACGTGGTCGTCACTGGTGTTGCCATGACGACCGCGTTGGCAACCGATGTGGAGAAAACCTGGCAGAAGTTGCTGGACGGGCAGAGCGGCATCCGCAAGCTCGAGGATCCGTTCGTCGAGCAGTACGACCTTCCGGTGCGCATCGGCGGGCATCTGTTGGAGGATTTTGACGGCGAGCTGACGCGGGTTGAACTGCGCCGGTTGTCGTACCTGCAAAAGATGTCCACGGTGATCAGTCGCCGGGTCTGGGAGAACGCGGGCTCGCCGGGCGTCGATCCCAGGCGGTTGATGGTGGCCATCGGTACCGGCATGGGCTCCAGCGAGGAGCTGCTCTTCGCGTACGACGGCATGCGCGCAAAGGGCCTCCGGGCCGTGTCGCCGCTGGCCGTTCAGATGTACATGCCCAACGCGGCGGCCGCCGCGGTGGGGTTGGAGCGCAAGGCCAGGGCCGGGGTCGTCACACCGGTCTCGGCGTGCGCCTCCGGCTCCGAGGCGATCGCGCACGCGTGGCGCAACATCGTGCTCGGCGAGGCCGACGCCGCGATCTGCGGCGGAGTCGAGACGAGGATCGAGGCGGTGCCGATCGCGGGGTTCGCGCAGATGCGAATCGTGCTGTCCACCACCAACGATGACCCGGCCGGCGCCTGCCGCCCGTTCGACAGGGACCGCAACGGTTTCGTTTTCGGCGAGGGCGGTGCGCTTATGGTCATCGAGACCGAGGAGCACGCGAAGGCGCGTGGCGCCAACATCCTTGCCCGGCTGATGGGCGCCGGCATCACCTCGGACGGCTACCACATCGTTGCGCCCGATCCCAACGGTGAACAGGCCGGGCACGCAATGACGCGGGCGATCCAGCTCGCGGGCCTCACCCCCAAAGACATCGACCACGTCAACGCGCATGCCACCGGCACCAGCGTCGGCGATGTGGCCGAAGGGAAGGCAATCAACAACGCGATGGGCGGCCACAAGCCCGCGGTGTATGCGCCGAAATCGGCGCTGGGCCACTCGGTCGGCGCAGTCGGCGCTGTCGAGTCCATCCTGACCGTACTGGCGTTGCGGGACGGTGTCGTCCCGCCGACGCTCAACCTGAAGAATCTGGATCCGGAGATCGACCTCGATGTCGTCGCCGGTTCGCCGCGACCCGGCAATTACCAGTACGCAGTCAATAATTCGTTCGGATTCGGTGGGCACAACGTCGCGCTCGCCTTCGGGAAGTACTAGTACACACCACTTCTCGACGGCGTCAGCCGACATCCGACGGGCACAGGAGGTTTCTATGACGATCATGGCTCCGGAGGCCGTCGGCGAATCGCTAGATCCACGCGATCCGCTATTGCGCTTGAGCACGTTTTTCGACGACGGCAGTGTTGAGCTGCTGCACGAGCGGGACCGCTCTGGCGTGCTGGCCGCGGCCGGGACCGTCAACGGCTTGCGCACCATCGCGTTCTGCACCGACGGCACCGTCATGGGCGGCGCCATGGGTGTGGAAGGTTGCCGCCACATCGTCAACGCCTACGACACCGCCATTGAGGAGCAGAGCCCGATCGTGGGCATCTGGCATTCCGGCGGTGCGCGGCTGGCCGAGGGCGTAAAGGCGCTGCACGCAGTTGGTTTGGTGTTCGAGGCCATGATCCGGGCATCCGGTTATGTCCCGCAGATCTCGGTGGTCGTCGGCTTCGCCGCCGGCGGCGCCGCCTACGGGCCGGCCCTGACCGACGTCGTCGTGATGGCGCCGGAGAGCCGGGTGTTCGTCACCGGGCCCGACATCGTGCGCAGTGTCACCGGCGAGGACGTCGACATGGCGTCGCTCGGCGGGCCGGACACCCACCACAAGAAGTCCGGCGTGTGCCACATCGTCGCCGACGACGAGCTCGACGCCTACGAGCGTGGCCGCCGCCTGGTCGGATTGTTCTGCCAGCAGGGCCATTTCGACCGCACCAAGGCCGAGTCCGGCGACACCGACCTGCACGCGTTGCTGCCCGCTTCGCCGCGGCGTGCCTACGACGTGCACCCGCTCATCGAGGCGCTGCTCGACGATGACACCCCGTTCGACGAGTTCCAGGGCAAGTGGGCGCCGTCGATGGTCGTCGGCCTCGGCCGGCTGTCCGGGCGCACCGTCGGTCTGCTTGCCAACAACCCCCTGCGCCTGGGCGGCTGCCTGAACTCCGAAAGTGCCGAGAAGGCAGCCCGTTTCGTGCGGCTGTGCGACGCGTTCGGTATCCCGCTGATCGTCGTGGTGGACGTCCCGGGTTATCTGCCAGGTGTCGACCAGGAGTGGGGCGGCGTCGTGCGTCGCGGTGCGAAGCTGCTGCACGCGTTCGGCGAGTCCACGGTCCCGCGGGTCACGCTGGTAACCCGGAAGATCTACGGCGGCGCCTACATCGCGATGAACTCGCGATCACTCAACGCGACCAAGGTGTTCGCCTGGCCGGATGCCGAGGTTGCGGTGATGGGCGCCAAGGCCGCGGTCGGCATTCTGCACAAGAAGAAGCTGGCCGCCGCGCCTGACGACGAGCGCGAGGCGCTGCACGAGGAGCTGGCCGCCGAGCACGAGCGGATTGCCGGTGGGGTGGACAGCGCCATCGAGATCGGCGTGGTCGACGAGAAAATCGACCCGGCGCATACCCGCAGCAAGCTCACTCAGGCACTGGCCGAAGCGCCCGCACGCCGCGGCCGGCACAAAAACATCCCGCTGTAGTTCTCGCTTCGCCGAAACTGTATTCCAGCAGGCCGTTACTCGAACTTTTCCTGCCGGAATACAGTTTCGGCGAGAAACTCGGCCGCCACATCGACCACGCGGGTGCGGTCGGCCTCGACCAGTCCGATGCGGGTCCGGCGGTCGATGATGTCGTCGACCGTCAGCGCCCCTTCGTGCGTCACCGCATACTCGAATTCGGCCCGGGTGACGTCTATTCCGTCGGCCACCGGCTCGGTTGGCCGATCACAGCTCGCGGCCGCGATCACATTCGGCGCCTCGGCACCGTACCGCGCGACCAGGGACGACGGCAGATCGACCGGCGAACGCAGCGTCGCAACGGGATTCGACGGTGCGCCGACCAACGGCAGGTTGCGGGTACGGCAGCTGGTCGCAGTCAGGCCTCGCAGCGCAACCGCACGGTCGAGCACGTCCTCTGCCATGTACCGGTATTCGGTCAACTTGCCGCCGATCACGCTGATGACACCCGACGGCGACTCGACGACCGCATGCTCACGCGATACGTCTGCCGTGCGTCCCTCGCCGGTGTCGATCAACGGACGCAGCCCCGCGTACGCACCGATCACGTCGTCCGGACCCAGCGGGACGTCCAGCGCGGTGTTCACGGTGTCCAGCAGGAACGAGATCTCCTCCGTCGTGGGATGCGGCACATCGGGAATCGGGCCAGGTGCGTCCTCGTCGGTGAGCCCCAGATAGACGCGGCCCAATTGTTCAGGCATGGCGAACACGAAGCGGTTGATCTCACCGGGAATGGGAATCGTCAGCGCGGCAACGGGATTGCCGAACGACTTGGCGTCGAACACGAGATGCGTTCCGCGGCTGGGCCGCACCCGAATCGACGAGTCCACCTCCCCCGCCCAGACGCCGGTGGCGTTGATGACCGCGCGGGCCGACACGTCAAACGATTCGCCGGAGCGCTGATCGGTCAGCGTTACCAAGCTGCCCGTGGCCCGGGATGCGGCGACGCGGATCAGAATGCGGGCGCCGTGCTGCGCGGCCGTGCGCGCCACCGCGGTGACGAGACGGGCGTCGTCGATCAGCTGCCCGTCGTAGGCGAGCAGCCCACCGCTCAGGCCGTCGCGGCGCACCGCAGGCACCAGTTCGGCGGCGCGCTCGGAACCGACGCAGCGGGATCGGGGCAGCGTCGTCGCGGGCGTGCCCGCCAGCATGCGCAACGCGTCGCCGGCCAGGAATCCGGTGCGCAGCAGCGCTCGTCCGCCCTGACCCATCGACGGCAGCAGCGGGACCAGCTGCGGCATGGCGTTGACGAGATGAGGGGCGTTGCGGGTCATCAGGATTCCGCGTTCGACGGCGCTGCGCCGGGCGATGCCGACATTGCCGGTCGCCAGGTACCGCAGACCGCCGTGCACCAGCTTGGAGCTCCACCGGCTGGTGCCGAATGCCAGGTCGTGCTTTTCCACCAGCGCGACGCTCAGCCCGCGGGTCGCGGCGTCCAGGGCGATGCCGGTGCCGGTGATGCCGCCGCCGATCACGATCACGTCGAGCTTCTCGCCGTCCGCAAGCGCCGCAAGCTCGGCAGTGCGCCGGGACTCGTTGAGTGCAGTCGAGCCGGTCATCGCTTCAGGTATCCGTTCAGTGAGTGGGCCAGTTCGACGGCGAGCGCGTCGGCGTCGAGGATCGGCGCGACCATCTGGGCGGACTGGATCGTCGACTGGGTGATTAGCAGGCACATCGCCGCGAGCTGGCGCGGATCGCCCGGTCGTGCACTGCCCTCTTCCTGAGCGAGCTTCAGCTCGGCGGCGACGGCGTCGATGAGGATCTGCTGGCTGGTGCCCAGCCGCTCGGAGATGTAGACCATCGCCAGCTCGGGGGCGTTCAGCAGCACCGACATGACGATGTCGTCGCTCCGTAGGCGTTCGGCCACCGCGACGATGCGCTCCACCAGCGGCTCGCGGCCAATGCGGCGGCTCGGCACGTTGTCGAGCACCCCGACGATCCGCGAGGTCAGGAGCGCCGCCAGGATCGACCGGGTGTCTGGCCAGCGCCGATAGACGGTCGGCCTACTCACTCGGGCGCGCCGGGCGATCTCGGCTAGGGTCACCCGATCGACCCCGTATGCCATGACGCAGTAGGCCGCGGCATCGAGGATCCGGTCATCGATCGTCGGCGAAGGATCATTACTGATTGACAGCATATGTAATACTGTAACGCATGACGCGTCCGGATGACCAACAGACCGCACTTCTGCCCCCGATGAAGTGGAACGCATGGGGCGATCCGCAGGAGGCAAAACAGCTGTCCGACGGGATTCGGTCCCTGCTGAAGCAGGCCATCGGCATTGTGGAGTCACCGGTCGGAGACCTCGAGCCGGACCAAGTGCGGCTGCGCCCGTCCGCGCTGGCACCCGCCGACCGCGAGACGTTGTCGGCGATCGTCGGCACCGAGTACTGCAACGTCGACGACCGCGGCCGGCTGTTGCGCGCCGGCGGTAAGTCCACGCTGGACTTGTTGCGCCGCAAGGACTCCGGCGTTCAGGACGCCCCCGACGCGGTGCTGCTACCCGCCGACGAGAACGAGATCGCCGCGATCCTTCGGTACTGTGCCGACCACAGCATCGCCGTCGTCCCGTTCGGCGGCGGCACCAGTGTGGTCGGCGGCCTGGACCCCATCCGGGGCGACTTCAAAGCCGTGGTGTCGCTGGACCTGCGGCGGTTGAACCAGCTGCACGCCCTCGACGAGGTCTCCGGCGAAGCCGAGCTGGGCGCCGGCCTCACCGGGCCGGATGCCGAACGACTGCTGGGCGAACGCGGCTTTTCCCTCGGCCACTTCCCGCAGAGCTTTCAGTTCGCGACCATCGGCGGGTTCGCCGCGACGCGTTCGTCCGGCCAGGACTCCGCGGGCTACGGCCGGTTCAACGACATGGTCCGCGGGCTGCGCGCGGTGACGCCGGCGGGCGTGCTCGACCTCGGCCGGGCGCCGGAGTCGGCGGCCGGACCGGACCTGCGAGAACTGCTGATCGGCTCTGAGGGCGTGTTCGGGATCATCACCCGGGTGCGGGTGCGCGTTCACCCGATCCCGGAGGCCACCCGTTATGAGGCGTGGTCGTTCCCCGACTTCGCCACCGGCGCCGACGCGCTGCGCGCTGTCACCCAGACCGGCACCGGGCCGACCGTGATCCGGTTGTCCGACGAGGCCGAGACCGGCGTCAACCTGGCCACCACCGAGAGCATCGGCGAGCAGAAGGCCACCGGCGGCTGCCTGGCGATCACGGTGTTCGAGGGAACCGAGGCCCACGTCCGCAGCCGGCACGCCGAGACCCGGTCGGTTTTGGAAGCCCGTGGCGGCACATCGCTGGGCGAGGCACCCGCACGAGCCTGGGAGCATGGCCGGTTCGGCGCACCATATCTGCGCGACGCCCTGTTGTCCGCCGGTGCGCTCTGCGAAACGCTGGAGACCGCCACCAACTGGTCCAACGTCGCGGCACTCAAGGCCGCCGTGACGGACGCGCTAACGGGCTCGCTGGCCCAATCCGGCACGCCGGCCCTTGTGCTGTGCCACATTTCGCATGTGTATCCCACCGGCGCGTCGCTGTACTTCACCGTCGTCGCCGGGCAGCGCGGCAATCCGATCGAGCAATGGCGCAAGGCCAAGACTGCCGCATCGGATGCGATGATGCGCACCGGCGGCACGATCACCCATCACCACGCCGTCGGCGCCGACCACCGGCCGTGGATGCGCGACGAGGTCGGCGAACTCGGCGTCGCGGTGCTGCGGGCCGTCAAGGCCACGCTCGACCCGGCGGGAATTCTCAACCCGGGCAAGCTGATTCCGTGAGTGACGACCGGATGGATCGGCGGGAGATCGCCAGCGTGACGATGCTGACGAATCCGATGTCCGGTCACGGGAACGCACCAGATGCGGCCGAGCGGGCGATCGCGCGGTTTCAACAGCGCGGCGTGGACGTCTGCGAAATCGTCGGCACCGACGCCGATCACGCACGCCGGCTTCTCGACGTTGCCCTCGAGTGCGGCACCGACGCGTTGGTGGTGTGCGGCGGCGACGGCGTCATCTCACTTGCGCTACAGTCGTTGGCGCTCGGCGACATTCCGCTGGGCATCATCCCCGCCGGCACCGGCAACGACCACGCCCGCGAATACGGTCTGCCCAATGGCGATCCAGAGGCCGCGGCCGACGTGGTCGCGGACGGCTGGACCGAAACCGTCGACCTGGGCCGCATCGACAACCAGGCCGGCGTGCAGAGGTGGTTCGGCACCGTGATGGCTGCGGGCTTCGATTCGCTGGTCAGCGACCGCACCAACCGGATGCGGTGGCCGCACGGCCGGATGCGCTACAACCTGGCGATCGTCGCCGAGCTGTCGCAGCTTCGGCCGTTGCCGTTCCGGTTGGCGTTCGACGACGGCTCCGGAAAGAGCACTGAGATCGTGGCCGACCTGACCCTGACCGCGTTCGGCAACACCCGCAGCTACGGCGGCGGCATGCTGATCTGCCCCACGGCCGACCACGCCGACGGCGAGCTCGACATCACGATGGTTCACGCGACGTCCCGGACCCGCCTGATTCGGTTGTTCCCCACCGTGTTCAAGGGCACGCACGTAGACCTCGACAGGGTCACCACAGCCCGCGCGACGTCGGTCAGCGTGGACTCCCCCGGCATCAACGCCTATGCGGACGGTGAATACATCTGCCCGCTGCCGGTCGAGGTGTCAGCGGTGCCGGGCGCCTTGCAGATCCTGCGGCCTAACCCACTCCGCGGCTGAGCCAGCTGACCTCGGCGGTGTCGCCGCCGTCCCGATAGGCCTCCAGCGCCTCGTCCCAGGCGGTGCCCAGCACCGAATCCAGCTCGGCGGCAAGCATGTCCGCTCCCGACGCCATTAGCGTCCGCAGCCGCATTTCCCCCACCATGACGTCGCCGTTGGCACTCATCGCCCCGCTCCAGATACCCAGCTGCGGCGTGTGGCACCAGCGATGGCCGTCGACTCCGGCACTCGGATCCTCGGTCACCTCGAATCGCAGCACCGACCACGAACGCAGCGCGCTGGCCAACTGCGCGCCGGTCCCGACGGGTCCGACCCAGTTGGTGACCGCGCGCAACTGTCCCGGCATGGCAGGCTGCGGGGTCCACTTCAGGTTCGCCCTCGCTTGGAGGGTCGACGACAACGCCCATTCGACATGCGGGCACACCGCCGCGGGTGAGGCATGGATGTAGACCACGCCCGTCGCCGAGTCGGCGAACTGGTTCGACGCACGCATTAGCTGCTCCTTCGGCTCCACGAGGGACGTCTTCCCCAACGACCTGGTGAATCCGAATTACAGCTGTGTCGTGCGTGTCTATTGTGCCTTGTGAGGCACCTGTTGCGCTAGTCTCCAGCGAATTCTCTCAGCACTCCATCAGACAGCGCCGGCCACAGGGGATACGCCCACTCGCCGAAATTCCGGTCGGTCAGCGCGACCAGCGCCAGATCGGCGTCCGGATCGACCCACAAAAACGTCCCTGACTGGCCAAAATGCCCGTATGTACGGCCCGAATTGGCCGACCCGGTCCAGTGCGGCGACTTGGCGTCCCTGATCTCGAAGCCCAGCCCCCAATCGTTGGGCCGCTGCACCCCGAACCCGGGCAACACGCCGGTCAGGCCGGGAAACTGCACGTCGGTGGCCTCGGTGTGCATCTGTTGTGACACCGTCGACGGCCGCAGCAGGTCGCCGGCGAACGCCGCCAGGTCGGCCACCGTGGACGTCGCACCGAACCCCGCTGCTTCTGTCCCGCCGTCCAGCAACGTATCGGTCATGCCGAGCGGTTCGAACACCGCCGCGGCCAGGTAGCCGCCGAACTCGATGCCCGACGCCTGCTGGATCGCGGCGGCGAGCACCTGGAATCCGTAGTTGGAGTAGACCCGGCGCTTGCCCGGCTGAGCCATCAGCTGCGCCGAGTGCATCGAATATCCCGAGGCGTGCGCGAGCAGATGCCGCACCGTGGAGCCCGGTGGTCCCGCCACGGTATCGAGCTCGACCACACCCTCTTCGATGGCGATCTGTGCCGCCCGGGCCACCAGCGGTTTGGTCACCGATGCCAGCGCGAAGCGGTGACGGGTGTCGCCGCACTCGGCAAGCACGCCCGCTGGACCGATGACGGCCGCTGCGGTGGATCTGACAGGCCAGTCGGCGATCGCGTCGAGGGCAGACATCGACGTGAGCTTATGACACGAGGTCGTGCTGGTACGCGTAGGCGGTGGCCGCCGAGCGGGACGTCAGCCCGAGTTTGGTGAAGATGTGGTTGAGGTGGCTGGCGACGGTCTTCTCGCTGATGTAGAGCTCGGCGGCGATCGCACGGTTGGTCTTGCCCTGTGCGACGAGCGCCAACACCTCCATCTCGCGGGCGGTGAGACCTGGTGCCAGTTGGCGCTGTGGGGCAACGTCCCCGCCGAGCGCCGCCAGCGTCGACCGTGCTGCGCGCCGTTCCATTTCGGCGCTGTCGAGGTCGGCGAGAGCTTCGCAGGCATCGGCGATCAACAAGCGGGTGCGCGCCTGTTCATAGGGCGCGCCCAACTCGATCCAGTCACCTACGGCGCGGCGTAGCGCGACCAACGCCCCGCTCACATCGCCGGCGGCGAGGAGGGCCGAACCGGTGGCAAGCGCCGCGTGACCACGCAGTAGTGGCGAGCCGAGTTCGGTTGCAACGGAGGTTAACTCGTCGGCCACCGCCCGGGCGCCGTCGATATCGTCGGCAGCGATCAAGATTTCAGCCGCGGCACACAGGATGCGGGCGCGCTCGATGGGCTGCTCCGATTCGGCAAGCCGTCGCCGCACCTGCGCGGCAGCGACATCGATGCGGCCTTGCGCAAGCCGAAGCAGGGCCATGCCGGGCTGCGGCTGGCACCCGAATGTATTTGCTCGTTCATAGGCCTGTTCAGCCATCGCGAATTCGCCACGCAGCCGGTGCAATTCAGCTTCCAGATAGTGAGCACCGCCGAGCGTCGGTGCATTCATCGGTTCACTGAGTCCAGCGCAGGCGGCCTTGGCGACGGTCACGCCGTCGGACCATGCACCGTGCAGCATCAGCAGTTCCGCGCGATGTAGGAGGCAGTGCCCCTGGTACAGCACGAGGCCGTGTTGAGCGTCGCACCAGCTCGTGAATGAGTCGGTCCACTGTTCGCAGCGGCGAATGTCGAACAGCTCGTAGCACGCGTCGATCGCCGTGCAGTACGCGTCTCCGACTGCCATCGGCGGGATTTCGCGCGCCTCGACCGACACCATGGCCTCGTCGAGCAGCGCCAGGCCTTCGGCGATCTCGCCGAGGTAGATCAGGCACCGGCCCACCCCCATCCGCGCGAACGTGAGCAGCTCCCGGTCGCGGAACCGCTCGCCGATCTTGGCGGCCCGCCCGAACGCGGAGTGCGCCGCCGCGAGGTCGCCGTCGGCGAAGATGCGGACCATGCCGGCCGCGTGCTCAAGGAACCCGCGCTCGACGCAGTCGAGATCGGCGTCGTCCAGCAGCCGGTGTGACCGCTCGACCCACCCGCTGCTGCGGGCGATGTCGCCTTTGAACCCGAGCGCTTGGGCCAGCCGCACGCCAAAGCGGGCCGCCCGGGCGATGTCGCCTGCCTCGAGGCAGCAGCGATGCGCCCGACCCCAGACATCGAAGCTCTCGTTGTCGCGCCCGGTCATGTACGCGGCGGTCGCCAATCGGTCGAGATCGTCGACGTCGAGTCCTTGCTCGGCATCGAGCGCGGCGAGTTGCCGGTACTCGTCGCCCCATGCCATGCCGCGGCTTTGGCTAGGCCCACCCACCCCTCCAGTGTGGTGGACACACCAATCGCCCGGAGCGTTAACCGAAGAACGTGGCGGCAGTGTCGGGGTCGGCCCCCAGGAACATCCACATCTCGGCGATCCGGCCGCCGACGAATCGGTAGACGAACGCATTGTCCGACTCGAGTGTCTTGCCGTGGCGGCCGAGCACGGCATGCTCCCACTCGGCGGCCCAGCCGTCGAGGCCGACGCAGAACTGCTGCTCGAGCTTCACGTCCCCGCCGGTCGCGTCGAAGACCGGGCGGATCGCGCCGAGGATGCCCGTCACGCCGAGATGGTCGCCGGCGGTGGCGAACGGTCCGCGCAGGTGGAACACGAAGTCGTCGGTGAACAGCGACGTGAGTGTCTCGCTGTCCTCGTCCACGATGGCCTCGGTCATCCGGTTCACTGTTGTCACGTTCGGGTGCTCGCTCATCGGTTCCTCCCTCCGCTCAAGCGGTTTCGGTCCGTACCGTACGAGCCCTGCCCGACTCGTACATCGGGCAAACCATGGAAATCGCAAGGCGTGCATCGGTAATTCTGTGGATCCGGCAGCGCGCATCAAATCGGGTGTTCGCTCGATGTGCCGCTCTGGCACCTCTGCCTACGGTCGGACTGACGAGAAAGGGAATCGACATGACGAGCATCCAAAACCCAACCATGACCGACATCAGCACGGCCGAGCGTCTCAGCGAGGCACTCGCCGAGGTATTCCGTACCGCCGAGATGGGAGACGTCCTCACCGACGACGTATTTCTTGACGGGAACCCGCCGCTGTGGCGGTTCCAGCTGCAGGGCATCGAGGCCTTCGCCGAGTGGTACAAGAGCTACGCACCCAACGGCATGGACGAGGTCACCGTCGTGCGCACCGTGCCCACCGCGACGGGATTCGTCGCCGAGCTCACGGAGCGAGTTCGCGACGACGACGGCAAGGAGATTACCGGCCGCGAGATCGTCCTCTGTACGGTCCGCGACGGCCGGATCTCCGAGCTGACCGTCTACTGCACCGGCGACTGGGACGAGGAACTGCGGGCCCGCCACGCGGCCGAAGCGCCGATGCTGCGCCCGTGACCAGTCATTTCCTAGCGACGTAGTAATTGTTGAACGGGTCCGACTCGATCTCGCTGACCCGCACGTCACCGAAGCCGGCATCGGCGAGCATCGACGTGGCCAGCTGGCGACCCCAACAGGTGCCCAATCCCGCGCCGTCGAGTCCGAGCGACACGCTCATACAGTGCATCGTCGAGACCGTGTACAGGAACGAGGCCAGCGGAACGCCTATGTTGTCCTCCAGATTGCTCGACGCCTGGATGTCCACCATCAGGAAGACACCGCCTGGCCGCAGCGCGCGATAGATGTTCTGCAGCACTCTTGCCGGCTGGGCCTGATCGTGGATCGCGTCGAACACGGTGATCACGTCGTAGGCGTCGGTGACGTCGAGCTCGCCAACATCCTGTGCGACGAACGTCGCGTTGGCGAGGCCGAGGCCCTCGGCCTCCGCTCGGCCGACCGCGAGACCCTCGTCCGAGAAGTCGATGCCGGTGAACCGGCTGGCCGGGAAGGCCTGTGCCATCACGTTGATGGCATGCCCACTGCCGCAACCGATGTCAGCGACGTCCGCGCCCGCGCGCAGCCGATCTGGCAGGCCATCGGCGAGCGGCAGGATGACGTCGACCAGTGCGGCGTCGAACACCTCGCCGCTCTCCTCGGCCATCAGCTTGTGGAAACGCGGATAGTCGCTGTAAGGCAGGCCGCCGCCGTTGTGGAAGCAGCCGATGATCTTCTGTTCGACCTCTCCGAACAGCGGGATGAACTGCGCGACGCGGGAGAGGTTGTCCGGCCCGGCGGCGCGCGTCAACACCGCAGCGCGCTCCCGCGGGAGCGAATAAGTCTGCGACGCCGGGTCGTAGTCGACAATCCGCCCGGCGACCACTCCGCCCAGCCACTCCCGCACGTAGCGTTCGTTGAGCCCCGCGGCATCGGCGATCTGCGCGCTGGTGGCCAGCGGGAGTTTGGAAAGGGTGTCGAACAGCTTGGTTTGATGCCCGATGGACAGCAGGATCGCCTGGCAAGCGTTATCGATCGCTCCAACCATCCGTTCGGCGAATTCTTCGGTGGTGTCGGTCGCGTTTTCGTTCAGTGTCGTCATGGGTAAACGCTAGGCCGTTGCGCGTGTCCGCCGCATCGGGCAAACCATGCAATTTCTCGGTCGCGATGTGGTGCAAATGATGCAGAACCTTGCTACAGCAAGTTGTTCGCGTGCGCCCACGCCACCGCCGCGGTGCGCGACGACACCCCGAGTTTGGCGTAGATGTTGGCCAGGTGCCGTCCCACGGTCACGAAGGCCTTGTAGGACGCGTCCCAGTCCCGACGGACGTGCGCGGTCCGGGCCGCCAGCAGCAGCTCGGTGTGGGTGTCTACGCGCGTGTCCATGTCTATCGGTTTCAACGGTTCATCCGGTCAGGTGAGTTCAATCGAACGTTTGGCCAGGCCCATCCAGTAGCCGTTGATGACTTGTTTCGGCGATTGCTCAGGGTCGCTGGAGGCACCGAGTGCGACGAACAACGGTGAGAAGTGCTCGATCGTCGGGTGTGCATAGGGCATGCCGGGTGCCTTCGCGCGAAAGTCGATGAGCGAGTCCAGGTCACCGGCCGAAAACCGTTCGCTCGCCCAGGCGTCGAACTCCGTCGACCAGCCAGGCGCGGCGGCGTCGGGCGATGGGTCGTCGAGGAACGGCAGGCCGTGCGTGGTGAAGCCGGAACCGATGATCAGCACGCCGTCGTCGCGCAGCGGTCGCAGCCGCTCGCCGAGGTGCAGCAGGCGTTGCGGGTCCAGGGTGGGCATCGAGATCTGCAGCACCGGAACGGTGGCGTCGGGATACATGACGGTCAGCGGAACGTAGGCGCCGTGGTCCAGCCTGCGGTTCGGGTCGTGGTTGACGGGTTCGTCGTCGGGCATGAGCGCCTCGATGCGCGCGCCCAGCTCGGGCGCACCCGGCGCGTCGTAGGTGACGTCGTAGTAGTGCTGGGGGAATCCCCAGAAGTCGTAGGTCAGCGGGGTGTCCGCGGTGGTCGAGCCGATGGTCAGCGGCGCGGACTCCCAGTGGGCGGAGACCACCAGAATCGCCGTCGGCCTCGGCAGCTCGCCGGCCCAGGCCGCCAGCTGCGACACCCACAGTTCGTCGTCGACGAGCGGTGGTGCGCCGTGGGACAAGTACAGCGCCGGCATCATGCCCCTAGCCTCCCACCCGCTGCGCTCGCCCGCCGAAACTGCGGCGAGATCACGTTTCGCGCGGAAATCGCGATCTATCAGCAGACTCGACGCATCGCGGGCGGGGCCGCACATTAGGTTATACGCATGACTCAGACGGTGCGCGGTGTGATTTCACGGAAGAAGGGCGATCCGGTCGAGGTGGTGGATGTGGTCATCCCCGACCCGGGACCGGGTGAGGTCGTCGTCGACGTCATCGCGTGCGGCGTCTGCCATACGGACCTGACCTACCGCGACGGCGGCATCAACGACGAGTTTCCGTTCCTGCTCGGCCACGAGGCCGCCGGCACCGTCGAATCCGTGGGCGCCGGCGTGACGGCGGTGGAGCCCGGCGACTTCGTGATCCTGAACTGGCGCGCGGTGTGCGGGCAGTGCCGGGCGTGCAAGCGGGGACGCCCGTGGTACTGCTTCGACACGTTCAACGCCTCCCAGCCGATGACGCTCACCGATGGCACCGAGTTGACCCCGGCGCTGGGCATCGGGGCGTTCGCAGACAAGACGCTGGTGCACGAGGGGCAGTGCACAAAGGTCGACCCGTCGGCCGACCCCGCCGTCGCGGGCCTGTTGGGCTGCGGGGTGATGGCCGGGCTGGGCGCGGCGGTGAACACCGGGGCGGTCGGCCGCGATGACACAGTGGCGGTGATCGGCTGCGGTGGGGTGGGTGATGCGGCGATCGCCGGAGCGCGCCTGGTCGGGGCGAAGCGGATCATCGCCGTGGACACCGACAACAAGAAGCTGGATTGGGCACGGGATTTCGGCGCCACGCACACCATCAACGCCCGCGAACTCGACCCGGTGGAGACCATCCAGGATCTCACCGACGGCAACGGCGCCGACGTGGTGATCGACGCGGTCGGCAGGCCCGAGACGTGGAAGCAGGCGTTCTACGCCCGCGACCTGGCCGGAACCGTTGTCCTGGTGGGTGTTCCGACACCGGACATGAAGCTGGAAATGCCGCTGATCGACTTCTTCTCCCGCGGCGGGTCGCTGAAATCGTCGTGGTACGGCGACTGCCTGCCCGAGCGCGACTTTCCCACGCTGATCAGCCTGTACCTGCAGGGCAGGTTGCCGCTGGAGAAGTTCGTCTCCGAACGCATCGGGCTGGGCGACATCGAAGAGGCATTCCACAAGATGCACGCCGGCGAGGTGCTGCGCTCGGTGGTGGTGCTGTGAACGGGGGGCCGATCCAACGCGTCGTCACGCACGGGGTATTCGAACTCGACGGCGGCAGTTGGGAAGTCGACAACAACATCTGGATCGTCGGCGACGACTCGGAGGTGGTGGTCTTCGACGCAGCCCATGACGCGGAACCCATCGTGATGGCGGTCCGCGGGCGACACGTGGTGGCGGTGGTGTGCACGCACGGCCACAACGACCACGTGACCGTCGCACCCGAACTCGGCAAGGCGCTGGACGCCCCGGTACTGCTGCACCCCGCCGATGACGTGCTGTGGCGAATGACGCATCCGGACAAGGACTTCCGCACGGTCAACGACGGCGACACGCTGCGCGTCGCCGGCCACGAACTGCGCGCGATACACACACCCGGCCATTCACCGGGATCGGTGTGCTGGCATGCGCCCGAACTCAACGCCGTCTTCAGCGGCGACACGCTGTTCGAGGGCGGGCCGGGTGCGACGGGACGGTCGTACTCCGACTTCCCGACAATCCTCGAGTCGATCTCGGGGCGGCTCGGGCAACTGCCCGGCGAGACAATCGTCTACACCGGCCACGGCGACTCCACCACCATCGGCGACGAAATCGTGCACTACGACGAATGGGTGGCCCGGGGCCACTAGCCGTCGAGGATGCGGCGCTTCTCCGCTTCGAACTCCTCGTCGGTGAGCGCTCCGGAATCCCGCAGCGCCGCCAGCGTCCTGAGCTGCTCGATTCGGATGGGCTGACCGGTGGGCGTGTAGCTGGCTGCGGGGGTTGCCGGGTCGGCACCCCACGTCGGCTCGCCCATCGTCAGCAGTTCCTGCGGCCCGAGCGGCCGCGCCTTCTTACCGGCTCGCGCCGCCCAGACAATCGAGGCGAAAAGCTCCACGAGGCCCAGTACGAAGAGTCCGCCGAATAGCCACACCAGCCAGCCGTAGGTACTGCCGTGGCCGAAGGCGAGTCGCGGGCTGATGTAGCCGTTCACGTCCCCATCGGTGGCGATGTCGTAGGTGCCCTCTTCGGGGATCTGCGCAACCCATACCCGCACATGGGCATCACTGTTGACCGTCGTTGTACCACCGAAACTTTCGGTTACCTCCGGGTCCGCAACACCCTCGGGGGGAATGATCGACATCTGCAGATTCGGGACGGGCAGGCCGCCTCCGATGGGCCGGCCGGTGATCACTGTGTGGAAGTTGATCGTCACCTCCCCGGCCGGCAGATGCAGGCTGCTCGAGCCCGGGATCGGCACCTCGCCGTAGGCGTCGTAGTCGTCCAGCACGAACGAGTTGAGGATCAGCGTGGCGACGAAGCCGATGACGGAGGCCACCAGGGTCAGGATCGAAACGCCGATGGCGACCCGCGGCGCGAACCTCATGTGCGAAGTCTGTCACGCCCTCGGGCTGGCCACCCGGTTGGCCGCGGCGGGCGCCGACGTCATCATGGCGATCCGAAACCGCACCAAGGGCGAAGCCGCCCTCGAGCAGATCCGGGCCACGGTTCCCGACGCGAAACTGACCATCAAGCAGCTCGACCTGTCGTCGCTGGCGAGCGTCGCCGCGCTGGGCGAGGAACTCAACGCCGAGGGCGGTACAACCCGACGCAGGCTTACTCGCAATCGAAGTCCGCGAACCTGATGTTCGCCCTGGAACTGGATCGCCGGAGCCGGAAGGGCGGATGGGGCATCGTGGCGAATGCGGCCCATCCGGGCTTCGCGAAGACCAACCTGCAGTTGACGCCGAGGGCGGCGCGTTCTACGGACCGCGTGGCTTACTGGAAGCGGCCGGCGGCGGCGTGAAGCATGCCAAGATCCTCGAACGCGCCAAGAACGAGGGAGACTGCCGGCGGCTGTGGGAGGTCTCCGAGCAGCTGACCGGAGCGACATTTCCGATGCCGAACTGATCCCTGCCTTCGTCGGTGCCGGTGCCTCAGGGCGACTACCGTCGAGGATGGCTCTGTCGTCATCCTCACCTCGGGAGGTCGCCATGGCTCGAAGCGATGTCGAGCAGCCCTCCGCGGGTGGGCGGGTCCGCAAGTTCGCGCTGCGCTACTGGGTGGCCATCATTCTGGTCGCGTTGGCGGCAATCTTCGTGGCGCAGAACCGCGATCGGGTGGGCGTGCATGTGCTATGGGTGACCGTCAACTCGCCGATGTGGTTCATTCTCGCGATCATCTTCTTCGTCGGAATTCTCATCGGTCTGCTGCTTCACCGGCGACGGGGCTAGCCGTGCCCGAATCCAGTGTTGTGGTGCGGCCGGAACCGATGGAAAGCGGGTCGTATACCGCAGGTTCGCGACTTCAGGCGGCCGGATTGCGCCCGGCGATCAAGCTTTTCGAGCAGGCCGCGGAGGTCATTCCGATTCCCAGGCCGCCGTACCCCATCGTCATCGCCGACTACGGCGCGTCGACCGGCCACAATTCGCTGTTGCCGGTCGGAGCGGCAATCGCCGTGTTGCGCAAGCGCACCCGCCCCGAGCAATCGATAACGATCGTGCACACGGACGTGCCGCAGAACGACTTCTCTGTGCTGTTCGAGACGCTGGCCGACGATCCGGACACCTATCTGCACAAGGACGAGGCGACGTTCGCGTCGGCCATCGGGCGCTCCTTCTACACCCAGATATTGCCGTCCAACAGCGTGAATCTGGGCTGGAGTTCGTGGGCGATCCAGTGGCTGAGCCGGGTGCCTGCGCCGATCCCGGACCATGTGCTGGTGGCCTACAGCAGCCACGAGAATGTCCGCGACGCGTACGCCAAGCAGGGCGCACACGACTGGCACGAGTTCGTCGCATTCCGCGGCCGGGAACTGTGCCCCGGCGGTCGCCTGGTCGTGATGACCATGGCCCTCGACGACGAGGGTGAGTTCGGTTACCGCCCGCTGCTCGCCGGCATGGTCGAAACGCTCGACGAGCTGAAAGCGTCCGGGCTGCTCACCGAGAACGAGGTGCATCGGATGTGCATCCCGACCGTCGGGCGCCGCGCTGCGGACTTTCTGGCGCCGTTCGCGCCGTCGGGACGATTCGAGCGCCTCGAGATCGAGCATCTCGAGGTGTTCAACGCCGAGGACCGGTTCTGGACCCAATACCAAGTTGATAAGGACGCAACGGCTTTCGGTGCACAGTGGGCGGCCTTCGTGAGGGCGTCGGTGTTCCCGACGCTGGCCAGCGCGCTCGAGGGCGGTCACGCCGACCCGCGATACACGCAGTTCTTCGATCAACTCGAGGCGGGTGTTGCGGCGCGGCTCGCGGCCGCGCCGGAACAGATGCAGATTCCGTTGGCGCATCTGGTGTTGGTCAAGCGGCCGAAGAAGCACTGAATTCAGCCGGACATGCGGTCCTTGAAGGTGTTTCGGTAGCTCTGGGGCGCCACGCCGGCGAGCCGGCGGAACTGCTCACGGAAGTTCGCGGGTGAGCTGAATCCAACCTGCCGGCCGATGCGTTCGACTCCGTACGACGTCGTTTCCAGCAGTTTGAGTTCGACGTCGTGGTCGACGGCGACCGGTTCGCGGGCCATTCCCGTGCCGGGCGGTTGCCGCGCTCAGCGGTCGCGGGTGTGCGCCGTCAGGGACGCATCTCGTAGGCGCCGTCGTAGGCCTTGACGCGCTCCCAGACCCGGCCGAAACGCTCGGCATCGGGCACCGGCTTGCGAATCGCGCCGACCGCCCAGTCCTGTTGAGCCTGGGTCGAGCTCGGCTTGCCATGTAGCGCAACGGCATACGTGGAAAAGTCGCGGATCTGGAAGTCGAAGATCGCATCGACGATGTCGTCGTCGAGCTCCGTCAACGCGGCCTGCTCGAGAATCAGCTGCCCGTAGACGATCAGCGAGAACAGGTGCCCGACGTTCAGAAGGAAGTCCAGGTCCTTCTGCTGTTCCGCATCGGGAGCGGCGGTCGTGAGCAGCATCCTGAACGCCTGCGCCTGCTCGTAGAACCGAGCGACGTTCGGGATGCTCGCGTGCTTCTCGTATACCGGTGTCCAGTCGGCGAACTGCACCTTCCCGGCTCCGCGCGTCGGGCCTTGGTTCCAGAAGAACACGTCGTCCGCCGGGTCGGTGCGCGTCGGGATCTCTGGATAGTCTTTGGGGTTGAGCATGTAGTTCGGCATGAACTTGAGCACCAGGCCGACGTTCACGTGCACGGTGCCCTCCAGTCGCGGCAGCGTGCCGATGAGCTGAGCGACTTCGCGGAACATCGTGTTCTTCTCGTATCCCTTGGCGGCGACCACGTCATGCAGGGACCGCAAGACGGTCTCGCCCTCCATCGTGACCTTCGCCTTGGTCATCGGGTTGAACAGCAGGTAGCGCCGGTCGTCCAGGCTGGCACTGCGGAAGTAGTCGACGGAGCGCTGGCTGAACAGCTTCATCGCGACCAGCCGCGCGTAGGCGTCGACGAAGTTGGCCCGTACATGCGTGAAGTCGGTGACGGGATTGCCGTACAGGATGCGGTTCTGCGCGTGAGTGATCGCCTCGTAGAAGGCGTGCTCGGCCATGCCGATCGACGACGAACACAGGTTGAACTTGCCGACGTTCACCGTATTCAGTGCCGCCGCAAAGGCTTCCACACCGGTGTGCAGGATGTCCTCGGCGCGCACCGGATAGTTCTCCAGCCGGAACGTGCTCACGTAGATCTGCATGTGCACGACGTTGTCGATCAGGTGGTAGTTCTCGTGCTTGCTGTCGACGGCGAAGAAGACGTACGCGTCGTTACCTTCGATGTCCCCACGCCGTCCGAACACCGACACCATGCTCGCGACGTTGCCGTTGCCGATGTAGTACTTCTCCCCCGACGCCCGGAACAAGATGCCGTTCGCCCGGTCCTCCTCACTCGCGGGCGTGAGTACGAGGTCGGTGTTGTAGACGTCGGCGCCGTGCTCACGCTCGGACAGGCCGAATGCCATCACTTGGCCTGCCTCGAGGTCGTCAGCGGCCTTGAGTTTGGCGTCCTTGTTCTCGCTTTGCCAGATCGGCCCGAGACCCAGGATGGTGACCTGCTCGGTGTACCAGTAGGTGAGGCCGTAGAACCCGAGGATCTCGGCAAGTGCGGCGTTGCGCGCGGCGTCCCAGCGCTTGTCCGGATTGCCGGCGGCGAACTCCGACGGCGTGAGGAACGTCGCGAACAGCTGCTCCCGCTTGACGAACTCGACGAAATCGGCGGGCCACTGCGCCGCCAGGTCGTCGTCGAGTATGCGCTTCTTGCCCTGGCCCTCGAACCAGTCGATGGTCGCGCGCAGCAGCCGGCGGGTCTCGGCGTCGAACTGCTGCGGGTCGTAGGTGTTCGGATCGAAGAGCAATCCGTCCGTCTGCGTCATGGCGGACAGCCTATGGTCCACGCCGATGCTAAGGAGCCGGTTGCGGCGGTTGCGGCGCCGGAACCCACGGCAGGCCCGGGATCGTCGGGTACGGCGCGGTCGGGCTCCATGGCGGCGGCTCGGTGGTCGGCGGCGGCTCCGTGGTCGGCGGCGGCGGTGGCGGCTCCGTCGTGGTGGGCGGCGGCGCTTCGGTCGTCGGGGCTGGAGGCGGCGGAGCCTGTGTCACCGTCACGGGCGGCGGCGCCTCGTAGACGGTTCGCGTCCGCGGCGGCTCTGGCGCCTGGGTTTGTGGCTCGGGCGGTGCGGCGGGTGGCGGTGCGGCGGCTGTCGTGGTGGGCGTCGGGGTGGTGGTGACGGGTGCGGTGGTGGACGCCGGTGTGGGGGTGGTGTCGTCGCGCATCACGAACAGCACCGCGACGACGAGGGCCGCCAGGATCGCCAGCACGCCCGCGCCGAGGGCCAGGGCGGGCCGTCGATACCACGGCAGCGGCGCAGGCTCGTCCTCGTAGGGTTCGTGTTCGAACTGCATCTGCGGGCGGGGGTCGACGACGCCGCCGGTCTCGGCCGTTCCCGCGTAGTCGTACGGGTCGGTCGGGGCGACGTCGGGAATGTCGTCGGCCTCGGACCACGCCAACGCCCCGAACGTGCTCGACCCCATTTCGCCGGCGTCGGCTTCGGGCGCCAATTGAGTCGCCGCGCCGGCTGCGGCGGCCGCTGGAGCAGCCGCAGCCGCAGCCATCGACGTCATGCCCTCTTCGACGGTGCCGCGCACCGCCTTGAGTCCCCCGCCGATCGCCGCCGTCAGCTCTGGCTGGGCGGTCGTGACGACCGGCACCCGAAAGTGTTCCGACAGCGTTGTGGTGATGATCGGGATGCGGGCACCGCCGCCCGCGGATGCCACGGCGACGAGGTCCCCGGGCCGAATTCCGCTGCGGTCCACGGTGTCCTGCAGGACGCCGACGAAGTCGGTGAGCGGCTGCCGGATTGCTTCATCCAGCTCGTTGCGCGTGAGTCGCACATCGCTGCGGTGCCCGGGAAGTTCGGCCACAAGTGAAGTGACCGCCGACGTGGACAAGCGTTCCTTCGCCCCGCGGCACTGGCCTCGCAGCCTGCTCAGCGAGCCGATCGCCGAGGTGCTGGACAGGTCGATGGTGCCCGCCGCAGACAGGTCGTTGATGACGTGGGTCAGCAGCGCCTGGTCGATGAGGTCACCGGAGAAGTCGGTGTGGCGGACAGTTGGGCCGATGGGCGCAAAACCGTTGGCAGCGTCGGCCAGGGTGATGCTGGTGCCGGTGCCACCGAAGTCGCACAGCGCGATGACGCCGCGCGTGGGCACACCCGGGTCATCCTGCAAGGCGGTCAGCGTCGCGGCGGCGTCGGACACGACGGGCGCCGGCTTGGGCCGCTGGAACTCCGGGATCGCGGCCAGGTCGTTGCGCAGAGCCTCGACGGCGCTCGCCGGCCAGTGCGCGGGATATGTGACGCCTACGGGCTCGGCGGGTGGCTGGCCGCGGCCGACGGCAAAGAGCATGGCCCGCAGCGCGTCGGCGAGGAGTGCGTCGGCGCGATGCGTCGAGCCGTCGGAGGCCACGATGCCCACCGGGTCGCCGACCCGGTCAACGAAATCGGTGATGATCAGGCCGCGTTCGGTCAGATTGGGGTTCTCACTGGGCACGCCGACCTCGGGCGGCCGGTGTGGATACAGCGTCAGGACCGGGGACCGCGACACCGCGGTCCGACCCACTACGACGGCCGCCAGGTTGGTGGCACCAACCGACAGCCCAACCCCGTCAGACATGTCACCCCGTCTCGATGTAAACCCTATCCGGTATTCAATCTCGTTTGACGGGGACCGCGTTACTCAGCGAATGGTTCCCGCTCCAGGAATCAGTGGTAGATCCAGGGCGGTGACCCAGCCTGGCGAAAGGTCGTTGACGGCGGGCACCGCGTTGAGCGCCCGCATGCCCGTCGCGAGGCAGCCGGCCGCGGCCGCGTCGCGTCCAGAGCCGTCGGTGAACCGAAACGCCGTCTCCTGAAAAATGCTCGGCGTGCCCTCGATGTCGACGCGGTAGACGTCGTTCTCGTTGCCCGAGGGCCAGTCGGGCGCGGCGTCGTTGCCGATCCGGTTGACGTGCTCGAGTTGGATGCGCGTCTGGCCCTGGTAGACGCCGTTGATGGTGAACCGAACCGCCGCGACGTTGCCCGCCGCGATGATGCCCTTGGCCGTCTTGCGCTCGGTGGGCGTCACCCACTTGTCCCATGTCGTGTTGATCTCGTCGAGCATAATCCCCGCCGCGTGCGCGATCATCGGAACCGTTGCACCCCAAGCGAATATCAGAACGTCCGGGGTTTCCAACAGCGGGCGGTATTCGGGCGGCTTGCCGATGCCCATCTCGAATTCGTAGTCGCCCTCGTAGTTGGTGTAGTCCAGCAGTTCGGATGCGCGCACCTTGCGAACCTCCGAGCACAGGCCCATCAACGTCATCGGGAACAGATCGTTGGCGAAACCGGGGTCGATGCCGGTGGTCAAGCACGACGACTCGCCCAGCTCGCACGCTGCGGTGATGGCTTCGATCCAGTCCGGCGGGTTCAGGTGCATGGTGGGCCACACCCACGGTGTCATGGCCGTCGAGCAGACGTCGATGCCCTCCCGCAGGAAGCGGCTGATCAGCGTGATGTTGTCGTTGGCGTGCGCAGCGGTGGGGCCGTAGTGCACCAGTGCGTCGGGCCGCAGGGCGATCAGCGCGTCGACGTCGTCGGTAGCGGTCACGCCGAGCTTGGTCCCAAGGCTGCAGATCTCGCCGACATCCCGGCCCACCTTCTCGGGACTGTTCACCCCGACGCCGACCAACTCGAACAACGGGTGCTCGACGATCTCGGCGATCACCATCCGGCCCACAAAACCGGTGCCCCAGACGACAACTCGTTTCTTATCCGTCACGGCCTTCACCATAGGCGGGGTCGGTGCCGTCGATGCCCGACTTCGCGAGTCGCCGTATCTCTCCGCGTAGTTCTTCGATGTGTGCGGCCGTCGCGGCCTGATTGGCGGTGTCCTCTTCGGCGACGCGTTGCACGATCCAGGACGCCAGCGTCGCGGTGACGATACCGACCAGGCTGATGCCGCCGATCATGAGTGCCACGGCAACGAGGCGCCCCCAGCCGGTAACGGGCGACAGGTCGCCGTACCCGACGGTGGTGACCGTGGTGAACGACCACCACAACGCGTCCCCGAACGTTCTGATCTTGGACTCGGGATGGTCGCCCTCAAGATCAATGATCGCCAGCGATGCGGCATAGACGATGAGGACGCCCCCGCAGACGGTGTAGACGATCACCCTGCCGCGGATCGTATGGCCGACCGCGCGCTGCAGCGCGTTGATCACCACGGCCAGGCTGAGCAGCCGCAGCGGCCGCAGGAACGGCAGCACGACGATTGCCAGATCGAGGAGGTGCCGGAAAAACCATCTGCCACGCGGCTGCGCCAGATAGAGCCGGGCGAGGTAGTCGGCGACGAACATGGCGTACAACGCGTACAGCGCGTACTTGACCGCGACACCGCCACCGCCAGCGGGTTCGAGCAGGACTTGTACCGAGTAGAGGGCGAGGAACAGTATCGCGACGGCGGCCAACGGCCACTCCGCGCGCTGCTCAAAGCGCTCAAGCCGGGTTTGCGGGGTCATCAACCGCTGACCATAGCCGTCCGGCGATCGATCGTCGCCGCATCCGAGCACCACGCTTTCTGGCAGCGTCATCATTTGTTGACGCTCCCGAGAAGCATGCAGTGACCGTGCGCTGCCTACCCCGAGGTCCAGCCCGCCAACGCCTGCTCGGCAACCTCATGTAGGTCTTCGCGCGTGGCGCCGCTGCGGGCCTGCACCGAAATGCCTTGGCAGACCGAGTTGATCCATCGGGACAGCACGAGCGTGTCCACACCCGGCAGCTCCCCCGCGACTTGCGCTTCGTCGAACCGGCGGGCGAGTGCCTTGACGGCTGCGTCGCGGTGCTGCGCCAAGTCGACCCGGATAGCGTCAGCATCCTCGCCGGCCGCCAGCGCGCCGTGCACGAGCAGGCAGCCGCGAGGCCGGCCGGGGTCGGTGGAGGAATCGGCGGCTCCATGAAGCATGGTTTCCGCAACTTCCCGGGCCGTCGGCTGCTGCAGTGCCGTGGCGACGAAGCCGCCGGGACCGTCCAGATACCGCCGCACCGCACGGCCAAACAGCTCCTCCTTGGAACCGAACGCGGCGTAGAGACTGCGGCGGTTGATTCCGGTCGCGCGGGTGATGTCGCTGATGGAAACTCCGTCGAAACCTTGTTCCCAGAACAGCTCCATCGCCGTCTCCAGCACCGTGTCGGGATCGAACTCCCGCGGTCTGCCTACCGTCATCGCCACACCCCGTTAGCCTCTGCAGTGACACCGGTCACACCGGGAATGATCCGGGTGTGACCGGCATTGACCACAGCATACTTAGTAACCAATCGGTTCGGAAAGGACTACAACATGACATCACCTCTGGCAGGACGACGGGCACTGGTGACCGGAGGGTCCCGCGGAATCGGGGCGGAGATCGTGCGGCGGCTGGCCGCCGATGGTGCCGCGGTCGCGTTCACCTACGGGGCATCGTCCGCCGAGGCCGAGAAGCTGGCGGCCGAGGTCGCGGCTGAAGGCGGGACAGCAATTGCGATTCAGGCCGACAGTGGCGACCCCGAGCAGGTCGCCCGGTCGATCGATGAAACGGTCGCCCGGCTCGGCGGGTTGGACGTCCTCGTCAACAACGCGGGCGTTGCTCACATCTCCGATGCCGAGTCGTTCCCGCTGGAGGAGTTCGAGCGGTTGGTGGCGATCAACGTTCGGGGTGTGTTCGTCGCGACGCAGCGGGCCATCCCGCACCTCGGCGAGGGCGGACGCATCATCAACATCGGCAGCATCAACGCCGACCGGGTGCCCGGTCCCGGTCTTTCCGTCTACGCCATGACGAAGGGGGCCGTCGCCGGACTGACCCGTGGACTTGCGCGCGAGCTCGGGCCTCGCGGCATCACGGTCAACAACATTCAGCCGGGGCCGATCGCCACGGAGATGAACCCCGACGAAGGCGATTTCGCCGCGTCACTGCGCCCGGTGATCGCCCTAGGCCACTACGGCCATCCGCGCGACGTCGCCAACGCAGTGAGCTATCTCGCCGGTCCCGAGTCGGGGTACGTCACCGGCGCGAACTGGAACGTCGACGGCGGATTCGGGGTATAGCAGTTACAAGTTGATCGGATCCGGTGGATGCACCGTCTTCGTGGTGTCCTTCAGGGCGGCTTTGAATTGCATTGCCCGGTAAGGCCATCCGACGGCGGTGTTCCACTGCGAGACGACCAACCCGATACCGCCCTGGATGTCGAATCGTGAACCCGGCAGCACATAGCCGCCATAGAGCTGCGCGACCTGGTTCTTGAGGTGATCCTCGCCGTGCCACGCCGAGCCGACGACCGGCGTTTGGAGCGGCGTGGTGTGCATGTTGGCGACTGGTGAATCGACGACCCGATAGCCGAGTGCGTAGCGCGACGCGAGGAATCCGCCGAGAATCCACTTGTTTTGCGCCATGCGGCGAAACGTCAGCTCACCCCACTTCTCGCCGTCCGGTGTGATCGGGGTTGCCTTCTCCCCCCACGCCCAGCGTTCACCTGTGTAACCCCAGCTCGAGTACCGCGACCGCTCCCCGATGTGCTCGGGGCGCACGCGCATCAGAATGATGCCCTTGTCGCGCTGGAAGCCCGTCGCCACCACATACACCCAGCCGTCGTCTGGGTCGTAGTCCCACGACCAGCACTGCGCGTAACCGCCGTGCAGGCCGCCGGGAAACTTGGCTTGCTCACCCATGTGCGTCCACGAAATACCGCTGTCATCGGAGCGCCAGATCTCGGTCCAGACGACGTTGCCGAATCCGCGATTGACGATGGCGTGCAAATAGATTGAGTCGTCCACCCGCAGCAAGTCGGACGGGATGACCGTGCTGATTCCGCCGCGGGTCCAGCCGGTTGCCGCGTCGTCGTGGATGTAGTGCCACAGCTGGCGCGCATAGTTGGGGTCCTCGCCGCCGGCGCGTTCGTAGACGATTTCGTGGTCGGCGTCGCCGGTGCCGATCAGAACGACTGGGGAACGCCAGTCGCCCTGGCCGACCTTGCGGCCGGAGAAGGTGTCCCCGAATACCGTCACGAGCTTGCCGTTCGGAGCGACGACGGACGCGCCGAGGTCGGCACACCTGACACCCCATCGCCTGGTGAGATGCGGACCGGTCAGGTCGACGACCTTGCCGTTGAGCAGCGGAACGCTGGCACCGGCCTGTTCGGCGGTCCGCAGGCGCCGTCCGGCTCGACCACCCACGGAGGCGGAGAACAGTCGCGACATGTGTTTCGTTGGGGCGTGCGTACTTAGAAGCAGCGCCGCAGGCCGCCCGGTTCGCAGTACAGCGGGTACTGGTCCACCGGGATGGGCAGCGGCTCTTTGAACGAGAGCGTGAAGGGGGTGTTGATGATGCTCGGGGCGAGGCCGCAGACGCCATTTTGAGAAATGCTGCGGGTGCCCGACATCGTCAGGTCGTTGAACTTGAAGATCTCGACCGTGGGCGCCCAGCTACCGTCCGGGCATCGCATGCCTTCTCTTTTTGGCGTCGAGAAGGTCCACTGACCACCGGTCATGATCGCGTCGCCGCCGGTAAGGCCATATGACGGCTGCACGTGCAGCCGACATGCGACCGGCAGCTCCAACGCCACCCGAAGATCGCCGACGACCGGAACGCACGACGGATAGATCGTCCACGTGCCGGCCTTGCCCTCCGCGGGTGTGTAGTTGTAAATGCCCTGCATGACCTGGTCCGCGTGGGCGGGGCTGGCAAATCCCAGGGCTGCGCAGGCGAAGAAGGCGGCTGCGGCGAGCCCGCGGATGATCGTCACGATGTGCGTTCCCTTCAGCCGGCGGGTGAGGTCGGTCCGGCGGCGGTGCCCCGGATTATTTCAGTGTTCGATCAGCAAAGTCACGCGTTTGGTCGCTCGTGAGAGGGTCTTGCCATGGTCGACAACGGCAAGACGACCGGTTGAGGGCCCTCGGCAAACTACGATTAAGCCCCCGAAAGCGGAGACCTCGTCGTGGACACAGATTCCGAAGCACCGGCATCGACTCGCCGGGCGGGACACGCACCACCGTTCCGGTCGGCCCTCGTCGTCGGAGCGCTCGGCGTCGTGTTCGGCGACATCGGGACCAGCCCGATCTACACCGTCCAGACCGTCTTCAACCCTCATGACCCGCACCCGGTTCCGATCAGCCGGGACAACATATACGGCGTCGTGTCGTTGATCTTCTGGTCGGTGATGATCATCGTGACACTGACGTACGTCACCCTTGTGATGCGCGCCGACAACGACGGCGAAGGCGGCATCATGGCGCTGATCACCCTGCTGCGGCGGTGGCGTCAACGACGAGGCCGTCGCACGGCGATGACGTTGGCGGCGCTCGGAATCTTCGGCGCCGCACTGTTTTTCGGCGACAGCATGATCACGCCCGCGATCTCGGTGCTGTCCGCGGTCGAAGGCCTCAAGGTGGTCGAGCCGGAACTGCGGGATTGGATCGTGCCGATCACCGCAGTGATCATCGTGACGCTGTTCGCCGTCCAGCGCCGCGGCACGGCCGCCATCGGGCGCTTGTTCGGTCCGATCATGATCGCCTGGTTCGTCGCGATCGGGGCCTGCGGCGTGAAAGGCATCGTCGATCATCCGCAGATCCTGCGGGCACTCTCGCCGACGTACGCGGCGTCGTTCATGGTGGGGCACTTCCACATCGCCTTCTTCGCGCTGGCCGCGGTCGTGCTCGCGGTCACCGGCGCGGAGGCGTTGTACGCCGACATGGGCCACTTCGGCCGCAAGGCGATCAGACTTGCATGGATTTTCGTCGTTCTGCCGGCGCTGGTGCTCAACTATTTCGGCCAGGGCGCGCTGCTCGTCGCGGACGAGACCGCAATGAGCGCTCCCTTCTTTCTGCTCATTCCGAGATGGGCACTGTTGCCGATGGTGCTACTGGCAACGGCTGCAACGATTATCGCGTCCCAAGCGGTGATCACCGGTGCGTTTTCGGTGGCCTCGCAGGCCGCGCGGCTCGGCTATCTGCCGAGGATGCGGGTGGTGCACACATCCGCGTCGAGCGCCGGCCAGATCTACATGCCGTGGATCACCGGCGTGCTGATGGTGGGTGTGCTCATCCTCGTGTTTGCGTTCCGCAGCTCGACGGCGCTGGCGTATGCCTACGGCATGGCGGTCACCGGAACGATAACGATCACCACGCTGCTGTTCTTCTACCTCGCCCGGACGAGGTGGGGTACTCCCCTGTGGCTGGTGATCGTCGGCGGCGGCGCTCTGTTGCTCGTCGACGTCATGTTTGTGGCGGCAAACTTGACCAAGCTGGTGCACGGGGCGTGGCTGCCGCTGCTGATCGGCATTACGGCCTTCACCGTGATGACCACGTGGCAGCGGGGACGGGAGGTCGTCACCCGAGAGCGGGAGCAGGCCGAGGGTGCGATGCGCGAGTTCGTCGACCAACTCCCTGACCGTCAACCACCGTTGGTGCGCGTGCCGGGCACCGCGGTGTTCCTCAACCGCGGCAGGGAAACCGCGCCACTGGCGATGAGGGAGAACGTCGAGCACAATCACGTGCTCCACGAACAGGTCGTGATCATGGGGATCGTGACACTGCCGGTTCCCCGCGTGCCGGAGTCCCAGCGCACAGAGATCGACGCGCACGGCTATGCCAGGGACGGGATCATCTACGTCACGGCGAATTTCGGCTACATGGAACGGCAGAACGTCGTTGCCGTGCTTCGGGGACTCGACCCTTCGCTGTGTGAAGGCCAGATCGCTATCGACGAGGCTTCGTACTTTCTGTCCAAGCTGGAACTGACCACCGGGCCTGAACCCACGATGGCGCAATGGCGCAAGCGTCTGTTCATCGCGACGTCCCACATCACCGACGACGCCGCTGTGCATTTCGGCCTGCCCCTACACCGGACGGTGATCATGGGCTCGCGAATAGAGGTCTAGGGCCCGCGTTGATGCCGGTGTCCTTAGTGTTGAGGCCTCCGACGTCCGAGGTAGAAC
The DNA here is from genome assembly GCA_963848185.1 of uncultured Actinomycetota bacterium. GTDB lineage: Bacteria > Actinomycetota > Actinomycetes > Mycobacteriales > Mycobacteriaceae > Mycobacterium. The sequence goes on along the minus strand of CAWKCR010000017.1, from coordinate 97,189 downwards.
GCGAGACCAATCGCGCCGAATCCCAATACAGCGATCACTCCAGCTGCCACGAAGAGGAAGATGTCTCTGCTCGTAAAGCCGGACGACGACTCGTCCGAGGCCAGCCTCAGTTGGTAGTCACCCGGCAGCGGGGCTTCTTGCGGATTGTCCAGACCCGGGAACTGCTGAGTTCTGTGCACCTCGAATTGCCGCTCGCCGGTTGGGGTTTGCGTCCACACGCCCCACGCCGGCGTCGCACCGTCGAGCAACACCTTGCGCTCACCGAAACGGACGTCGTCACCGACATCGATGATGCGCCGAACCCGGAAGGGCTCATAGGTCGCCTGCGAGTAACGCACCAGCACGGGGACGTTGTCATAGCGCAACACCGGTGGCGGAGGCGGCGGTAACGGCAGCCCGATACCCGGGAAGTAGCCACCGCCGAAGAAGCTGCCCACCGCCACGTTGACTGCGGTGTTGACTGCGGTGTTGACCAGATTGGCCGCGGTCGCCACGACGGCCGTGAAACTGTAGGCAGCGAACTGGGCCACCTCCAGCACAATCCGCGCCAGCGGCGGGATCCACACGATCCGGGGGGCGTTCTGGTAGACGTAGACGATCCGCACCGTGTCTCGATAGGGGTTGAGGATGACCGGCCGGTAGTACTCGTCGTACTCCACCCAGTCCGGGCTCCACTGCCGAATATTGCGGTCCCAGACACGCTCGCTGGCGAGACGGACTTCGGCGTTTGCGCTGGCGCTGGCGTTCACGCCTGGGCCGTTTAGGCCCAGGTTCAGGTTGAGCTCGCTCGAGAGGGCTTCAACGTCCTGCGTCGGCGCCGGATCAGGCTTTACCTCAACGACTTTCGCACTCTTCGCGAGTTGGACATCCTCCTTGGGAGCCTGCAGCGTCTGCGGTTCGGACGTCTCGATCACCTGCGCGGCCTGCGAAACAGTCGATGACGTCGACGTGTCAACACCGGAGGTGTCCTCGGTACGGTTTGTTCCTGCCTCGGTTTCCTTCGTGGCCGATCCGCTGGTCGGTGTCGTCGAGGTACCGCTTGTCGCCGGCGCCTCGCTCGATTCCGGGGCCGGTGCCAGTGCCGCAGAGGGCGGTGCCAAGCTGGCGTCCGTCGGTGGGGCAGCGCTCGTGGTGACCGAAGAGGACGGTTTGGCGGGTGCTGCACTCGCGGGACTCTGCGCGGTTGATGTCACCGGCGGCTCGGTGGTCGAGGGGGCGACAACTCGCGGTGCGGGCGACTCAGCACTGGTCGCCGGCGGATTCACCGCTGTCGTCGGCGATGCAGGAGCCAGCGATGTGATCGCCGGTGCAGTAGTTGGCGCGGGTGGCGCTGGGGCCTGTGTCTGAGATGGCTCCGGGGCCTGTGTCTGAGATAGCTCCGGGGCCTGTGTCTGAGATGGCGCCTCAACGCTCGGGGGCGCTGGCATCGTGACAGGCGCGCTTGGCGGCGACTCGGGCGACGGGGCCTCGGCCTTCTTCGTCTCCTCCGGAATTATGACTTCCGGCTCCGGAGCGGGGACCGTCGTCGTCGGCGTGATCGGATCGGTCTTCGGGTCGGCGATTGCCGGCGCAACTCCCCCGGTGAGTGCTGTGAGCGAGATCACCAGTCCCGACGCCAGCACCGCGACAACGCCTCGCTTGGAACAAATTTCAAACGGTGCACCCATCGTGCATCGACTCCTTTAGATCTCAAGGAGCGTGACGGTTTTCCGCCACGGCTGCCATTCGCAGCCATCTCCCCCAACGCCGGCCTGGTACCAGCAGTTGCTGCGGCAATTCAAGGTGCGGGTGCGGTCACCAGCACTTGTGGGTTCTCAGTCGGTGACTGTGAGTCGGGCCAATCTGAGCACGAGGTGGATGAGTGGTCTGCCTTGAGTCACCTTCCTGCGAAATCGATGCCATCACCGAACCCGGAGCGAACGCCTGACGCGCCCCCGACGCTCCGGTCTCAGAGGTTTCATCGTTCGTTCGACCGCTGCGTTACAGCGGCGCAGGCTACGCGCGGCGCCTCAGACTCTCGTCAGTAGGAAGAAGATCGGGTTTGCCACGTCTACCGCCGCTGCACTACCGATCCCGCCCTCACCGAATCACCGTATTCGCATCCAGTTGTGACAACGTCGTGACAACGTCCGAGCCGATTTCTGCCAGCGACGAAGACCTCTAGCTGCGTGGCCACGACGGGGTGCCGTCTGATCATGTGACCTCGAGTGCGGCCCGCCGCAACCCTGCGTGCGTCCGTGCATTCAACGCGCGCTCGGCGTCGCGGTGTGTCAGGATGGGTCCGTGAGGCCACGCCACATCGTTGGTTTGATTGGTGCTGCGGCGGTGGCGACTTGGGCCATGCACAGTGCACCGATGCCGTCCGCGCACGCGGCGCCGTGTCCCGACACCGAGGTGGTATTTGCCCGCGGCACCACCGAGCTGCCTGGTGTTGGCCCCACGGGAGAGGCGTTCGTCGACTCGCTGCGCTCTCAAGTCGGCGCGAAGTCGGTCGGGGTATACGCGGTCGACTACCCTGCCACCGCCGACTTCCCCACCGCCGTCGATGGAATTGCGGACGCGCGCGCACACGTCCTTACCACCACGGCGAACTGCCCTCACACCAAGATGGTGCTCGGCGGATTCTCCCAAGGCGCGGCGGTCATGGGCTTCGTCACCGCGAACGTTGTGCCCGACGGGGTTTCTGCTTTGGACGTGCCTGCGCCGATGCCGCCCGACGTGGCCAACCACATCGCAGCGGTTGCCCTCTTCGGGAAACCGTCGACGCGCTTCATGCATGCGATCAATAAGCCGCCGATCGCCGTTGGCCCACAGTATGTGGCCAAGACCATCGACTTGTGTGTAGACGACGACCTGGTGTGCTCTTCTGACGGGCGGAGCTTTTCCGCGCACAACCAGTACGTAGAGACCGGCATGGTTGACCAGGGAGCGGCGTTCGTCGCGAGTCAACTCCAGGCGAGTTGGGCCTCGGACGCAGCGGCGCCGCCCCCTGCAGCGGCTCCGTCACCGCAGACGCCGTCGGCGCCCCTGCCGGTTTCCGCGCCTGCAGCTCCACTTGCACCGCCGGCGCCCCCTGCGGGGGCGGCCCCGTCACCACATCTGCCGTCTGCGCCTCTGACACCTCCCGGCCCAGCAGCTCCAGTTGCACCGCCGCCGCCCGTTGCGCCACTCGCTTGATTTCAAGGGGGCCCCGTGGGCAGCTCAAGTGTCCTATTCCGTTCCCACCAGTATCCTCCAGCGCAGACTCACCCAGGTGGACTGGATGCCCGGTGCTGTGTGGAGATAGGTGCCGCTGAAGTCAGCGGCTTGGGCGGGACTGGCGAAGCCGCGAGTGAAAGATCGACAACGACATCCACAGCGGCTAGCACCACGGTTCCCTACGGCATCACCGGACCAATGCCGCCCGAGATCGCTGACAATGTCGCGGCGGTCGCACTGTTCGGAGAACCGTCAACCATGTTCTTGAACAGCATCGATGCGCCGCCGATCACGATCGGCCCGCTCTATGCGGCGAAGACCATCGACCAATGCATTCCCGAGGACCCGATTGTTCGCCCGACGGTGGCAACATCGGCGCGCACGGCCAGTACGTGGTGAACGGCATGGTCGACCAGCCGCGTTTCGCCGCACGCCTTTAGTTCGGTGCCGGGCGAGTACTGGTGGGGCGGGCGGGGCTCGAACCCGCGACCAACGGATTATGAGTCCGCCGGGACGTGTTCGTGGGTGTTCGGGGGTGTTCACCTTTCGTTGTGCCGCAGCATGATTCGACCGTGGCCGTCCGCCGGTGTTCGTGGGTGAGGCGCATGGGTTGTGACACTCTCGTGACACCGAGGGCGTCTGCTGTAGTTCCAGTCTCAGCGCACGCTCGGTGCGACACTGACCGCGTGTCCTCTGCCGTATTCGCCCGCGACACCCGCCAAACCAACGTCGAGATCATCTCGCTGCGCCTGTTCAATCAGGCCGATGCGGCCGGGGCGTGACGGCCGATGATGCAACGGGTGCGGTGGGCTTGCACAGTGTGGGAAACAGCAGTCGACTACCCGGACAGGTGGTGTAGGTCTGGCCGCTGGGCGCAGTCCCAGATGATGGTGCCATCGGGAATTTTTGTGAGATACAGGTTCGGCCCGCCGAACCTGCAGGTTCGAATCCTGCCGGGGGCACCAGAGTTTCAGCAGGTCAGAGGCGGTTTTCACCACTGACGCCAGACTCCGATGTTATCTGGCTGATATTGGGTTTGTCCTCCCGTGTTTGCTCGGCAACGACAACACGACGAGAGGAACCATCGATGACATCCGCAATCACACCCCAGATCACCCGCCCACCCCTGCCCGCGGCCGAGCACCTGCTCCCCCGCACCGACGGTGGTTATTCGTGCCACGAGGTGGCCGTAGTGACTCACGGCGAGTTCACCGGCCGCGTGTGGCGGCACATCCATCACGACAGCGACGGCACTCGCTTCGAGTTCGACGCGACGATCGACGGCCTGGTTGACGCGTCAAGCAGCGGCGTCGGCGACAACCCACAACGGCTTCGTGAGCTGGCCAGCGTCGCCTGGGCCACCGCCGACGAGCTCGGCGAGGCTCGCGCCAGGCAGCGGCATCCGGGCAGGGAGTGGGCGGACTGCCTGACGGATTCACGACAGAAGGAGCCCCCGCCCAGATTGGGCGGGGGTTCTGTCATGAGTTTGTCACCCGCACTAGCCGGGGGCGTTTCCCACACCCCCTGAACCCTCGGCCCGCCACCCCTGGGCGCTCTAGGGGTGGCGTGCCTGATCAAGACCTACTCGTCCGACTTCGGCTCGTCCGACTTAGGCTCGTCCGGCTTAGGTCGAAATATCCCGACGATTGCATGCTGCGCGTCCTCGATAGCCTTCTTTTGGGAGGTCCACTGCCGTTCCACCAGGTCCGTGAACGCTTTCCGCTGGTGCTCGATCTGCTCGCTGATCGCCTTGCGCTGAGCCTCCCAGTGGTCACCGATCTTGACGCTGCGCTGCTGTTCGAGGAAATCCGCGAACGCCTTCTGCTGGGACTCGACCAAGTCCGTGACCGCCTTGCGCTGAGCCTCTAACTGGTTTGCGATCTGGTCCTGAATCGCCTTCATCCGCTTCTCGTTCTCCGTCACCAGCTCCTTGAACTGGTCAGGAAGTCCCGGCTGTTCCGTCATGGTCTGCTTATCCCTCCCGTTTAGATGATCTCGGCCCTCCTTATGGTGGACCGCCCCCAACGCTAATCCTGACCGTGGGTGGTTCCCGCGCGGCCTAGGCTTGATGGGGTGCTCGGCGAGCTAGTTCAAACCACGCGCGGGGAGTGGATCACCCACCCACCGACGCGATGCCCCAACGTTCGGCCACCCGCTCGGCCCGAACCAAGTCCTCGTCGGTCATGTCGCGTGCCTCGGCCACGGCGGCGGCGGACACACCACCTGGCACTGCCGCACATGCGAAGCCATCGTGTTCGGGCCGCCGCTCAACATGCACTGCACGGCACTCGACGGGCCTGCCTCTGTGCGGATCTCCAATCGGCAGAATTGGCCAGAAATAGGCGTTTGACCTACTACTCGGGTCAGCGACCGTTGCGCGACCCCTGAAGATATGTCACCCTGATATGTACGATCGCTAACAATGACTCGGCAGCCGACGTACGCCGAACAGAGCTTCTCGCCAAGCTCGTCGAGGCCGAACACGAATACCGCCATGCGCAGGAGTACACCTACGTTGCCATGGTGATCCGGGATGCGCAGATCGTCGAGGCCGTCCGCGGGCGGGTGCCGCAGAAAGACATCAGCGCGACGGTGGGTAACATCGGCCAGCCCAACGTGTCGCGCGCAAAGAATCGGGCAATCACCCGCCGGGACGTCGTCCCCGACGGCATGACGGCGTCCGATGAGGCGATGGAAGAAACCGGCCTCGGACCCGCCCAGTTCATGCACGCAGTGCGGAACGGCGTTATCAAGCCTGTTCCGGCCGGCAACGGGGTCTGGGCTTTCCGGCCCGAGGACGTCCGCGCCCTCAAGGCCATCGAGAGAGCGCAGTAGTTGCAGGGACAGCTCGTCCAAACGATCAACGGGAAGTTGCTGAAATGATCCGCACTTGCGGTTAGCGGAATTGGCCTGATCGATGGCACGGGAAGTCGAGCTTGCACTCTCGGGTGATCTCTACGGCGGTGATCCCCGCGCTCTGATCCGAGACTTCGGATTGAATGGCCGGCAGTTGAGCGACAACCGCTGGGCGGTATGGCCGAATGACGAAAAGACTTTCATCAGTCACCACGACCTTGCCGACGAGACCCAATTCGCTAACCGTTTTGACTACCTGAGCCAGATACCCATGACCGGCTCCCATCTCCTCGATGATCCGGAGATACTCGGGCGCTTCGCCGAACTGGACGGCCAGCTTACCGAGCGGATGACCGGAAAATCCGACCTCGCTGCGATGTTCCACCGCATCCAATCCGACGTCGTTAAATGCACCACCAGTGACGAACTGGTCACCGTTGTCCGGCAGGCATATGAGAACCTCGGCGCGGTGTGCCTGGAGTCGACTGCCGAGTTCCTCTTTCCCGACCGCACTGCCCATCTCCTTGTCGCCACTGATCTACTCATTCGGCGAGTTAGATTGCCGGCGATCATGTTCCGGTTCGACCAAGAACCCGATGCGATGAAGACAATCTCTGGCATCAAGTACGAAGGTGGGTACTTCGCCTCTTCGGCCGAATGGTTTAAGGAGGTCATCGGCGTAACCCACTACTTGGGACCGCTTCTCGGCGCCCTGAGTCAGCGCTTCTGGTGTCTTCCTACCGGCCGTCCACCCGCTGCCATCTTGTTCAGCCTCGGCAGAGACATCGCGGGTCTACGACATTCACCGATGGAACTGATGCAGTTGCTACCCGGATTCGGCCGGCAGGAACCCGTGCCCGGGGTCGAGTTGACGTCGACTTCATGTCGGCATGCCGTGACCTGGTGGACGACACGGCTGAATCAGATGTTTCGGTATCTTTGCGACCCAACGACATTCAGCAATGCGCACGGCGTCTACGATCCCTACGAGCATCAACATTGGCTTCTTACGTTCGGCCAGATGTTTGGCCTGACTACCGCCCTGCAGGCCTCTGGACGTAACCACGCCGTGCAACGAGCATTGATGAATACCCTGCTCGACACATACGCGGATCGCATTGCTACGCGGCGCCGATTCGACCAGCTCTGCACCCACACGACCGCAAAGGCCATCGCTGACCGGGTGCGCACACGGATGCCCGAAGATGTCGCTGCAGTCCTCATGCCGGTTGCAGACCGAGCCGTCGAGAGCCTGCAGCGTGTCCAGGACGGCTTCTTCATTCGGAACCAGCGCGGAGACGCAAACGTCCTCGTGAGGATCCCGGGCCACCCGAGGCCACATCATCGGCAACCGCAGCGGGCAGCGGCTCTGCTCTTGAAGGTCTATCGCAACGCCACCCACGGATTCGGCGGCAAGAACCCGAATCCGGTAGACGACAACGAAATGATCGCTGAACGCCTGCTGGCCCACCACACCGGCGATATGCCCGCCGACGTCGTATTCCTCCCCTACCTGTATCTGCTCGACACGTTGAGCCGGCCCGACGAAGTACGCGAAACGATCAGAAAGCGGGCGCGTGCCCGCAACTGAGGCACGGCTCTACCGGGCGACCGCACGGGACTGACGGCGCAGCGGCCGGGGGCGTGAACTGAAATTTTCGAGTCACCGCCTTCGGTGCGCGTTGGGGATCAGATTCAGGTGTGTCAGTTTGATACACCTCACTAGGCGGTAGTGGCCGCGTTCAATATTGCGGAAGGCGTTGTCCATGAGGCTATCTGAGCCATATCGCATCCACAGCCACACACCGGGCTGGCCAGTCGGCCGGCGGTTAGCGCCAACGAGGTGGCTCACCAGTTCGACTTGAGCGCCGACACGCGACGTGATGACGAACCGGCCGAAATCGCCGTACACGGCAAGGTAATTCGCCTCGGTGGCTGCGACGTTGATCGCCGAATCCATTCCGCTGTTTTCGTGCACCATGCGGCCCAGCAGGCTCGGCGGATTGTCCTGCAGCGATGGGAACTTGAGCGCACCATTCGTAGTCTCGAATTGGCGCCCGCTGTAAATTGTCGGTAGCGCCATCATCCAGCGGGCGTTCGGCTGGGACCTGGGCGGCAACGCGTTCTGCACTTTGTAGAAGTCGCTGGCCGCCAACGCTTCTGAGCTGTCACCGGTGACGATGACGCTGGGCGAGCTAGCCGCCAGCGCGGTGATGATGCCGGTCGGCTGACCCGAGCTGCCCGCCGGGATGGCCGAGTACGAGAAGGCCGCACTGGCCGAGGAACTCGAAGCCCTGCACGACGCGATCGACGTGTTCCTCGACGGAATGGAATCGATGTAGCTCGTTCAATCCACGGACGAGGCGCCGGTATGACCGGATGGCCTCACACCGGCTTCAGCGACTGGCGGTACTTGCCGAGCATCGACACCGCCGCAACGGCATCGGTATCCGGGCCCGGCGGCTTCAGCTCGATCGCAGCGCGGCGCTTGGCGGCCGGGCTGATCAGCAATTCGGTCAAACCGTGCTGTATGGCGGCCCAGGTGTGCCCGGAGACCGGTCGGTTACTGCGCATGGCCTGGTTGGCGTACCACAGTTCGAAACGCAGCCGCTCCCAATCTGCTTCGGAGTAGAACCGGGCCTCGCTCGACTCCTGAACGGTGTTCCACATGTCCGCGATCAACGGGTGCGGCTCGTCGATCCCGAGCTCGCGTTCCTGAACGTGGGCGGCCGGCGCGGTCGTCGGTTCCGCGGCGCCGTAGCTCTTCGGCCTGTTGGCACGTCGACGCTTCGACGCGGGTTTGGGGGCTGGACCAGGCATTGCGAACCTCCTTGGCTGGCCATTTCACGGTAATCCCCGCAGGCCGGATCCCGTAAATTTGAGGCCGAGCCATGCCGATTCGGTGGCCGCATCACCGCAGGTCGAGTGATCCCCCGGGGTCAGCCCATCACCTCGCTTGACCTCAACGCACGCGTGGTGAAGTTATCCGCCAATAGATTCTGGTCCATGTTCCAAAGGTGTGCGATGCCTCGGACACCTTCATCTTGTGTGTGGGTGGCGGCGACCGGCGCAGGGTGCGGGAAGAGAAGGACCGCGGCCCTTGCCCGAGATCGACGCGGGTTTGACGCCGGCCGCCACCGGGTTCGTGGTGTGCTCACGTTGAAACCGCCTGCGGCCTAAAGGGATTGGGTGGCGCTGGTGTCCGGTGCACGACGCCGGTTTCGTCTACCCAGCCACCGCGCGGTCCGGCATGTTGCGCGTCAAACTGGTCTGCGGCCCACTCGTTGTAGCGCGCTTGGGCCGACCCGATGGTGTGCAGCTTCAGCGGGGCTCTGAACCACGGTGAAGTCCTGTGCCCCTGGTCCGGTCGCTGGAACATCGCACTATCCATCACAAGCGAACCGTCAGTTGCCATGATCGCCCTGTCGTCGAGCCGGAAGCCGTCGCCGGGAGCGTACTCGGTGATCATCGGGAAATTCCCTGTGCGGCAGCCGAATTGGGCAGCGATTGCCCCGATCGTGGTGATGACGGCCAGATGATCGTCCAAAGACTGCCAGGCAGCGAGCGCGGCGGGCGCCGCGGTGCGCAGGAACTGCTCGGCCGCCTGCTCGGGCGGGATCAGGTCCCGTGCCGCTGCGATCTGTTCGGCGTGCGTGTCCCACTGACCCCGCAGCGAGTCCAGAATCTCGTCGGCGCAGCCGTCCCGCAACGCCTCGTGGAATCGTTCGACGACCACCTGCTCGGCACGCTGGCGCAGTGAAGCCTTGTAGCCGGCGATGGTCGTCTGGGTCGCGGCGTCGACGAGCATCCGGTCCAGCTTTTTGGCGTCGAGCTGCCCCCCGCCCGTCGAAGCCGTCGAGCTGGCTCTGGACGCATATGTCGCAAGTCTCAGCGATGCAGAGTTCCGCGCGCTCGTCGAACGCACCCGAGGAAGGACGATCCCATGACCGATGACAGTTATCCCGAGGCGTGGAAGCCACGTGAGCGCATTGAACGCGACGAGGCGGCCGGTATCGAGCCCACCGCCGCCGAGGTCTGGCTCGCGTCGCTGTCCCCCCAGGAACTGACCCTGCTGCTGCAGCGGGTTAAGGCGATGCGCTGATGCCGCCCACAACCGCGATCGCCGACTGCCGACGACTCACCGCCGCGATCGAGAACGCCTGTGGCGCCGTCCCGGCCTCGCTGGGGGCCAGGGCCGCGTCCAGGACCCCCTGAATCGGGTCCTGTGTGTCTCCGGGGCGCATCAGCGCCTCGGCGGTGGCCAGCAGCGGCCTGTGCGGGTGCCTGTCTCGCGCCCTTCGGCGCCCACGACGACGGATAGCTGTCGTCTGGTGTGGTCACGACGCCACCTTCCGTTCTGCCGCCAGTGTCAGAACCGGCGCCCGGTCCAGTAACCAAGCCCGGCCGATGCGGACGCCGCTGAGGCCACCTGGGCCGGCGGCGAGCCGCTGAACTTGGCGGCGAGACAGCTGGAGGATGGCAGCCGCTTCGCCGGTGCTGAACCGGTCGCTCAGGTCCTGACGGTTCAACTCTGGCTGATCAGCCGCGGCTTCGGCGAGTTCACGTCGCCCGAGCGACACCTCATGGGCCCGACGCAGCGCCCGCGCCAACTGCTGCAGGTCAGCGGACGGCAGGCCGTCGAGGCGTCGGCGTGCGATCGCGTGCAACACGGCGCGGTACGCCGCGGCCAACATCTGCGCGCCCGAGACGATGACGGTGTCGCCGCGCTGCTCGATCACGCGGCCCTGTCACGACCGGCGTAGAGCTCATCGGCCGCGACCCGCAGCCCGGCGCACAACTCCGACGTGTCGGTGGTGAGTTCGGAAATCAGCCGCGGGATGTGCAGCAGCATCCGTGCGAACCAGTCGGTGCCGTACCGGCGGATCACCTCATTGCCGCGGTCGCACAGCCCGAGGCTGAACAGCTGATAGCCCAGCGGCTCGGGCTCGGGGCCGTGGTGGTGTGTCCACACCGCTTCCCACGCGGCGAAGGCGTGCGCCGCCTCCAGCATGCAGCCCGGCCCGCCGATCCAGGTCACCAGGAACCCGCCGCGGGTGAACAGCGACACCGCATGTTCAGCGGTCCAGCGTTCGCGCGGACTGACTAGGCGAGCGAGTTTGTCGACGTCGTGTTTGAGGGTCATGGTGTCTCTCTTTCGGTTTGCTGACCGTGTTTGCTGTCCAGAGGGTGGCCAGGGGTGGCCATAGGTTCCAAGTTCGAGCCCCATGCGAGGGGTATATATACGGGCGAACCAGTAACCCCTGGCCACCCCTGGCCACCTTTCACTATTCATGCAGGTCACCAGCCATTTTGGCCGTTGGGGTCGTAAGTGTCCTTTGCCGTGCGGAACCGCACTCCGAGCCAGGCCAGATACCTCTCCCCTGGCGGTGTGATGGGGTAGCCACCGAACATCCTTGGGGGCAGCGAGAGTATTTGCCCAGCCGCTGACTTGCGGATCCTCTTCCGCGTCACGTTCTTGGCCTCGATCCGCGGGTGCTGCTCGAAGCGAGCGGCGAACAGCTGGTCTGACCACATGGTGTGACCGTTGGCTTGAGCCACTCCGCGACGTCCTGGTACAGGTGTGTGCTCGCGATGTGGTGGCCAGCGTCGGGCACCAGGTTGTCGGCGGCGTACCGCAGCAGCACGTCGACGGACGACCGCCAGGCTTCGCGGGCCGCCACGACGGCAGCCGCCGGGGGGCCGGTCTTTTCTATGCCGAGGCCTTCTCCGCAAGCCGATCCACGTATGCCACAAGGCTTTCGGTGGTGACGAAGGATCGCCGGCCGATCGACACCTGGACGAGCTCGCGCGCATTGATCAGCTCGTACACCTTGGTGCGGCCGACGCCGAGCGAGTCGCAGACGCCGTTGATGGGGATGAGTAGCCGGTCCGGGCTAATGGTCATGGCTGTCTCCGTGCTGTTCGGGGTTGGCCGCCTTCGTTTCGGCGACCATTGCCATCGTCGCGCACGAATGGCAGGGTATCTAGTGACAAATATTCGTTCTGACTTTTTGTCATTGAGGAGACCCATGACCACGATTCACCCGCTGCGCGGCGGCCGCGCCTGGCACGACGACATGACGCCACCGGTGCGGGTACGCGACCGGCTGGTGCCCGAGGCCATCTTCGTCGACCTGTACGGCGATGGTGAACAGCCGTCGCTGCAGATGAAAATCGAAGTGCGCCAAGGTGTTCCAGTCTGCACCGAGCTGAGGCTCACGGCGCGCCCGGGCGGACGCGACATTCAGCGGGCCGACCTGCGGGCGGTGCGCATCGACAGCTGGATCGAGCAGGTGGTCGCCGTGTGCTCGTACGAGCAGGTTGAGGACGGCGCCATCACCAAGTCGGCGCCGACACCGGCGGACTCCGAGAACGTGCGCCAGGCCAGGCGCAACGCGGCACGCTCGGGGCGCCCGAAGGTGCCGCCCGAACGGCTGCACGAAGTCGCCGATCTCTACCGCCGGCACCCCGACGGGCAGCCGCTGCTGGTCGTCGCCGACGTGCTCGGCGTGTCCGCCCGCACCGCGGCCCGCTACGTCGAGAAGTGCCGCAGCGACGGACTGCTCCCACCACGAGAGAAGGCGAAATGAGCAAGCGAGTCCAACTGCCACCGCAGATCAAGAAGATCACGGTCACCGACCGCACAAGCGGCAGACCTGTTGTGCGCTACCAGGTTACGGTCGACGCGGGGATCAGTCCGGATACCGGTAGGCGAAAACAGACGCGGATGCGGTTCACGACAGAGAAGGATGCCCGCGACTACCTGTCGGCCACGCAGGCCGCGGTAGCTGTTGGAACCTACGTCGCCCGCAGCAAGCGGACGGTGCGCCAGGTCGTCGACGAATGGGTGGCGTCCAAGCACAACCTGAAGGCGTCGACGCTGGTCGGGCACAAATCCAAGCTGTCGGCCGTCACTGACGAGCTCGGCGAGGTCGAGGTCCAGAAGCTATCGAAGGCTCACCTTGACGATCTCGTGAGGCGGTTGCGAGCCGGCGAGGTCGAGGGTCGTTCTGCCTGGTCTCCCCGATCGGTGAACTACATGCTGTCGATTTTCACGTCGGCGCTGGAGTCCGAGTTGAGGCAGGGCAACGTCGTTCGTAACGTCGCGGCAGCTCGTCGAGCGCATGGACGAGTCGGGGCGTGCCGAGATGAAGACGCTGACGCAAGATCAGATGTTCAGGATCATTGACCACGAATGCCGGGATCGGCACCTCTGGACGCTCGCCCTGTATGGACTGCGCCGGGGTGAGATTGCGGGTCTGAAGTGGTCGTCTGTCGACCTGAGCGCCGGGACCGTGACGATCGGGGAGAACCGTGTCGTCGTCGAGCGCCAGGTGCTGACCGGGACGCCGAAGTCGAAGCGCTCGAAGCGGACCCTTCCGATGCCCACCGAGGTCGTCGACGTGCTGAAGGCCGCGCGCAAGCGTCAGATCGAGGATCGCCTTGTCGCGGGTTCGCAGTATCGCGGCGGCGAGTATGTGGCCAGCAACCAGCTTGGCGAGCCTTTGCATCCTGACGCGGTCACGTCGCGGTGGGAGAAGCTGCTCAAGGATCTAGGCATCCCGGCGGTGCGGCTGCACGATGCCCGGCATTCGTGCGCCACACTGATGCACCTGCGTGGGGTGCCGATCGCGGTGATCGCGGCGTGGCTAGGGCACGCGTCGGCGGCGTTCACGATGGCGACCTACGCGCACAGCCAGGACGACGCGTTGAAGGCGGCGGCGAGCAGTTTTGGGCGGGTTGTGACAACTCGTGACATCGAGACCGGGGCGACCTGACGGCCCGCGGCCAAGAATAGCTCGTTTACCTGGGCTTTCTGAGTGGGGCGGGCGGGGCTCGAACCCGCGACCAACGGATTATGAGTCCGCGGCTCTAACCAACTGAGCTACCGCCCCAGACGTGACCTGCGCGGGATCAATGGTCGCATACGCTCAACTCGCCGACCGGCGGGAGGAGCGCTGATGTTCGATCTCGAGCAGGCCATCCATGAGCGTCGTTCCATTCGCATGTTCTTGCCCGACAAGCCCGTGCCACGCCAGCTGATTGACGAGTCGCTCGAGGCGGCAACCTCCGGGGTGTGCTGGCGGAAGAATTATTGCGCTTGGCTCACCGACGACATGTGAAAGTCCGGTATCCGCAGCGTCGGCATCGCCGCCCGTGTCGCCCAATCGCCCCACTCGCGCGGCAACGTGACCTCGCTGAGGCCGGCCTCCGTGGCGCGGCGCAGCAGATCCAGCGGGCTTTCGTTGAACCGGAAGTTGTTGACCGCTCCGGTCACCTGGCCGTCCTCGATCAGATACACGCCGTCGCGAGTCAACCCGGTCAGCAGCAGCACCGTTGGATCGACCTCGCGGATGTACCACAGCGTGGTCAGCAGCAGGCCTCGTTCGGTGCGCGCGATCATGTCCGCCAAGCTCGCCGACCCGCCGGTCATCAGCAGATTGTCGGCGGGCACCGCCACCGGCGCGTCGAACTCGGCGGCCGCCGCCCGCGGGTACGCCAGCGCGTTGATGGTGCCATCGCGGATCCAGTCCACCCGCCCGATGTCCATGCCGTTGTCGAAGATCGACACCCGCTCCGATGAATTGGGCACCGCCACGAACGGCGTGCACGCCAGCCCCTCCGCGGAGGGATCGGAGTACAACGTCAACGGAAGACCGGTGAGCTTCTCCCCCACCCGCGTGCCACCGCCAGGGGCCGACAGCGCGTTGCGGCCCTCCTGCGCGCCGCGGCCGTCCATCGTCCACGCCAGGTAGATCATCAGGTCGGCCACCGTCGACGGCGGCATGATTGTCTCGTAACGCCCGGCAGGCAGCTCGACCCTGCGCCGCGCCCAGCTCAGCCGCGCCGAGAGCTGTTCGAGCATCGAATCGATTGGCAGATCGACGAAGTCGGGCGTACTGATGCCGGCCCACGCGCTTGCGCCGTTGCGCTTGGCGTTGATCTCCACCGAACCTGTCGGCTGCGTGTAACGGCGCCGCAGCCCGTTGGACGTGGCCACGAACGTCGTCTCCACCACGTGTCGCGCGTACCCGTACAGCTGATCCGGGCCGCGGAACCCGCGCGCCGCCAGGCTACCCGCCAGCCCCAGAAACACCTGCGCGCCGGTGCCGGGACTCGGCGCATCCCAGTCGGCCGGCACATCGGCACCGACCAGCGGCGGCGCGCCGTCCCTGGCTTCGGGCGCCGTCAGCGCCGCTTCCTGAGACGCGGCGACCAGGCCGGCGATGACCGACGGGTCCACGTCGCTGGACCTCACCGAGCCGACATGGGCCTTCGTGCCTTGCCGCACAATTGAAATCACCGTGGTGTGGCGCCCCACGGATTCGCCGTTGGTCGTCATCGAGTTGCCCGCCCAGCGCAGTGCGGCGTCGGCGCGATCGGTGACCAGCACGATCGTCTCGTCGGCCCTGCCCGATCTGGCGGCCTCGGCCAGAACGATGTCAACGACCTGTTGTGCGCCGATCACCGCCTACCGTCCCGCCTCGGCGCGTGTGTTGAGCACGTTGACGCCACGAAACAGCGCCGACGGGCAGCCGTGGCTGACCGCGGCGACCTGGCCGGGCTGTGCCTTGCCGCAGTTGAACGCTCCGCCGAGGCGCCAGGTCGACGGCCCGCCAACGGCCTCCAGCGAACCCCAGAAGTCCGTCGTCGTGGCCTGGTAGGCGACGTCGCGCAGCTGGCCGTCCAGCCGGCCGTTGCGGATCCGGAAGAACCGCTGACCCGTGAACTGAAAGTTATAGCGCTGCATGTCGATCGACCACGATTTGTCGCCGACGATGTAGATCCCGTCGTCGACCCTGGCGACGAGGTCGTCCGTGCTGAGGTCGTCGGCGCCGGGTTGCAGCGACACGTTCGCCATCCGTTGGATCGGCACATGATGGGGCGAGTCGGCGTACGAGCAGCCGTTGGATCGCGCGACACCGAGCCGCGGGGCAAACACCCGATCCAGCTGATAGCCCACGAAGACGCCGTCCCGCACCAAGTCCCAGCTCTGCGCACGCACTCCCTCAGCGTCGAAACCCACCGTGGCCAGACCATATTCGACGGTCCGGTCGGCGGTCACATTCATCACCGGCGAGCCGTAGCGCATGGTGCCCAGCTTGTCCGGTGTGGCAAACGACGTGCCCGCATAGGCCGCCTCGTAACCGATCGCGCGGTCGTACTCGGTGGCGTGACCGATCGATTCGTGAATCGTCAGCCACAGGTTGGACGGGTCGATCACCAAGTCGGTCGGCCCCGCCGTCACGCTCGGCGCCTTGGCCTTCTCGGCGAGCAGCGACGGCAGCTGCGCCAGCTCGGCGGACCAGTTCCACACGTCATCGCCGGCGACGGCTTCCCAGCCCCGCGCGGTCGGCGGCGCGAGTGTGCGCATGGTGTCGAACGTTCCGGCCGCGGCGTCGACGGTCACCGCCTCCAGCGTCGGCAGTACCCGCACCCGCTGCTGGGTGATCGACGAGCCGAACGTGTCGGCGTAGAACGTCTGCTCCTTGGCCGTATGCAGCCCGGCCGAGACGTGGTCGACGCCGTCGGCGGCCAGCAGCCGCCGTGAGTAGTCCTCCAACACCGCGATCTTGTCCGCCTGCGCGACGGCGAACGGGTCGATCCGGTAGTCCGACACCCAGCTGACATCGGGGTACACCGGTTCGGCGGCCAACTCGATGCGCTCGGCGTTCAGCGGCGCCAGCGTCGTCGCCACCTGCACAGCCCGGCGGGCGGTGTCGGCGGCCACGGCCTCGTCCAGCTCCGCATGGGACGCGAAACCCCAGGTCCCGTCGACGATGACTCGCACCGCCAGCCCGATCTCGCGATTGACGACGGCGGTTTCGAGCTCGCCGTCGCGCAGCTGCACGACCTCGGTCGTGATGCCGTGAATGCGCAGGTCCGCGTAGCTGGCCCCGGCCGCCACAGCGGCGGACAACGCCGCGTCGGCCAGTTGATGTCGTGGCAGTCCGAGAAAGTCGGCATCGACTCGTCGGTGCGCTGTCACGCCACCACCGTATCGTCAGGCCAGTCGGCCCGCTTTAATGACTCGATGCCCGCCAACCGCGTCCGGTCCACGGCGCTGGGGTATGCACTGCTTGCTCCCAGCCTCTTCGGAGTGGTGACCTTCCTCCTGCTGCCGATGCTGGTCGTGCTGTGGCTGAGCCTGCACCGCTGGGACCTGCTGGGCCCCATTCGGTATGTCGGACTGGACAATTGGCAATCGGTGCTCAGCGAACCGTCGTTCGCCACGTCGCTGGCGGTGACCGCATTGTTCATCGCGATGGTGGTGCCCGTGCAAACCGTCCTCGGCCTGGTCGCCGCGGCCATGCTGGCCCGCGGGCTGCCGGGCACCGGGTTTTTCCGCACGCTGTACGTACTGCCGTGGATCTGCGCACCGTTGGCCATCGCCGTGCTGTGGCGCTGGATTCTCGCGCCGACCGACGGCGCGGTCAGCACCCTGCTCGGACACCGCGTCGAGTGGCTCACCGATCCGGGACTTGCCCTGCCCGTGGTCTCGGCCGTGGTGGTCTGGACCAACGTGGGATATGTGACGCTGTTCTTCCTGGCGGGCATCCTGGCCATCCCGGAGGACATCCACAACGCGGCGCGCACCGACGGCGCGAACGCGTGGCAGCGATTCCGGCGGATCACCGTGCCGATGCTGCGGCCGACGCTGTTCTTCGTGCTCGTCACCGGGATCATCAGCGCCGCCCAGATATTCGACACCGTCTACGCGCTGACCGGGGGCGGTCCGCGGGGGCGCACCGATCTCGTGGCGCACCGCATCTACGCGGCAGCGTTCGGCGCGGCGGCGGTGGGGCGCGCGGCGGTGATGGCGGTCGTGGTGTTCGTTCTGCTGGTCGGCGTGACGATCGTCCAGCACCTGTATTTCCGGCGACGGATCACCTATGACCTCACCTAGCCGGGTCGTCTCGGGCGGCGCGATCTACCTCGGCCTGGCCCTCGGTGCCGTGATCACGTTGGCGCCGTTCACATTGGGCCTGCTGACGTCGTTCACGTCGGCGCGGCAGTTCAACACCGAATCGCCGCTGTCCTTGCCGACTCCACCGACCCTGGAGAACTACACCGGGCTTGCCGACGCCGGGTTCGGCCGGGCGATGGTGGTGACGGCGCTGATGACCACGGTCATCCTGCTCGGCCAGATCACGTTCTCGGTGCTGGCGGCCTACGCGTTTGCGCGGCTGCGTTTTCCGGGCCGTGACATTCTGTTCTGGGTCTACGTCGCCACGTTGATGGTGCCCGCGACCGTGACGGTCGTTCCGCTCTACTTGATGATGGCCGAGGCAGGTCTGCGCAACACGTTCTGGGCGCTGGTGTTGCCGTTCATGTTCGGCTCGCCGTACGCGGTCTTCTTGCTGCGGGAGTACTTTCGCGCCATTCCTGCCGACCTGATCAACGCCGCCCGCATCGACGGCGCCAATACACTGGACATCATCGCGCACGTGGTGTTGCCGGCCAGCAGGCCGATCCTGGTGACGCTGGCACTGATCACCGTCGTGTCGCAGTGGAACAACTTCATGTGGCCGCTGGTCATCACCAGCGGCGGCAAATGGCAGGTGCTCACCGTGGCGACGGCGGGCCTGCAGTCGCGCTACAACGCGCAGTGGACGCTGGTGATGGCGGCGACGACGGTCGCGATCGTGCCGCTGATCGTATTGTTCGTCGCGCTGGGCCGCCACATCGTCCGCTCGATCGTGGTGACGGGGATGAAATGAGAATGAAGCCACGGTTTTCCACGCTCGCCGCGATGGGGCTGGCGCTCACTATGGCTGTGCTGTTGGTGGCGGCCGTGTTGCTGGGCCGCTCCGCCGACCCCGGCGGCAAGACGGTGGTCACCGTGCGGTTGTGGGACGAGCAGGTGGCGGCGGCGTACCGCGAATCCTTCGCCGAGTTCACCCGCGAGCATCCCGACATCGAGGTGCGGGTCAACGTCGTCGCGTATTCGACGTACTTCGACACCCTGCGCACCGATGTGGCCGGCGGCGGCGCCGACGACATCTTCTGGCTGAGCAATGCCTACTTCGCCGGCTACGCCGACAGCGGCCGGCTGATGGACATCGCACAGACGTTGGGCCCCAACGCATCACGGGCCTGGGAGCCCTCGGTGGTCAACCAGTTCACCCGCAACGGCGCGCTGTGGGCGGTGCCTCAGCTGACCGACGCCGGGATAGCGCTGTATTTCAACGCCGACCTCCTTGACGCCGCGGGCGTCCAGCTGAGGGAACTCGTGTCACTGCGCTGGTCACTCGGCGACGACGACACGCTGCGGCCACTACTCGCCCGGCTCACGATCGACGCCAACGGACGATCCTCCGGCACACCGGGATTCGACGCCGACCGGGTCCGGCAATGGGGCTACAACGCGGCCAACGACCTACAGGGCATCTACCTGAACTACATCGGCTCGGCGGGCGGGGTGTTCTCTGTCGGCGACCGGTTCGCCTTCGACAACCCGCAGACAGCCGAGGGGTTCGAATACCTGGTGCGGCTGATCAACACCGACCATGTCGCGCCGCCTGCGTCGGACACCAACGACAACGGTGACTTCTCACGCAACCAGTTCCTACAGGGCAGGATGGCGCTGTTCCAGTCCGGCACCTACACCTTGGCTGCGGTCGCGGATCAGGCTCGCTTCCGGTGGGGCGTCGCCATGCTGCCCATCGGGCCGAAGGGCAGGGTCAGCGTGACCAACGGCATTGCTGCCGCCGGCAATTCGGCCACCAAACATCCCGACGCGGTACGGCAGGTGCTCGCGTGGATGGGCGGCCGCCGAGGCAACGAATACGTCGGCGCGCGCGGTGCTGCCATCCCGGCTGTGCTGGCCGCCCAGCCCGTGTACAACAAGTACTGGGCGTCCCGCGGTGTTGACGTCGGTCCATTTTTCAAGGTGCTCAACGGCCCGCGCATCCCCGCGCCCGGCGGCGCCGGGTTCGCCGCTGGATTCGACGCCCTCAAACCGTACTTCGACGAGATGTTCCTGGGCCGGCGCAATGTCGCAAGCACCCTGGCCGAGGCCCAGCCGGCCGCGAATTCAGCCGCGCAACCGTAGTCCGTTCACTGTTGTCACAGGGATCGGTGCATGATGCGTCAAAACGCGATGTCAACAAAGGATGACACGCGGAATGGGTGGTGCTGTGGAGAACGATCGCAAGCCTGTTCACAGTTGTCACAGGGGCGACGCATACTCCGTGAAAAAGCGCGTCAACAATTGTTGACGGCCGCAGAACGGGTGGTGCTCCGGTGCAGGACGATCGCAAGCCCTGGTGGGCGGACGACCCGCAGCTGACGGAGATCGTCCGCCGGAGCTTTGACGAGTTCGCGCGCGAGCTCGAACGTCGTGAGCCAGTCACCGCCGAGTCCGATCCTGTGGTGATGGACTTCCTGAGCGGGGCGAGCTGGCGCGAACTCGCCGAGGCGCGGGACGATCTCGCACGTGCCCGCATCCGGTACGACGAAACAGTGCTGGCGGCCCGCACCGCCGGGTTTTCGTGGGGCGAGATCGCCAGGGTGCTCGGCGTGTCGAAGCAGCTGCTGCACCGCCGGTTCCGTACGGGCTAGCTGGTTCCCAACACGGTCAGCTCCAGCGCTAGCGCCGCGCCGCAGACCACGATCACGATCGAAAACGCGACCCAGTCAATCCGTTTCGGCCGTGACGGCACCGCCGAGATCTGACCTGCGCCGCCGCGCGCGGTGATGGCGTCGCCCATCTCGTCGGCCCGCCGCAGCGCCACCGTTATGGCCGCGGCAAGCACGTCGACAACCTCGAACAGCCACCGTCGCCCACGCGTCGAGCGGGTCGTATTCAGCGCCTCCTTCGGCCGTAGTCGACGCGCTGCGTACAGAATCCGGAATTCGTCGATCAGCATGGGGAACGCGCGCAGCGCCAACGCCAGCGTCACTGCCCAATCGTCGACGGGGATCCGCAGCGGCCGCAGCGGACGCCCCAAAGTGGCCACGGCGGGGGCAATTTCGGCGACATTGGTGGTCCACGACACCATCGCGCCGAGCCCCAACAACACGATCGCGACTGCGGTGATCCGCAGGAAGCTCAACAGTCCGCCAATCCCGATCTCTATCGAGCCCAGATCCACGACAGGGCTGCCGCCGCCGAATAGCGTGGGACCGACGCCGGCGAGGATGAATATGATCCACAGCCAGCGCGGAATCGACGGCAGCGCACCGCGCGGAATCCTCGCCAGCCACATGGCCGTCAGCACCAGCGCAGCCACACAGCCGATCGGCACCCATCCCGGGTAGAAGGTCAGCAGCACGCCGATGCCAGCCACCACAAGGAGCTTCGTGCCGGCCCACAGTTCGTGGATGACGCTGCGGCCGGGCACCGGACGCAGCAACACAACAGGCTTGCGCTGCCGCCGGCTGGCGGTGGGCGCGGTCATGACATACCTCCCGCGGCCGTCGGCGCCGATGCCAGCACGCCGTCCTGCAGGTGCAGGATGCGGGGGCACAGATCCTCCAACCCGTGGAAGTCGTGTGAGATCACCACAATCGTCAGCCCGGCGCGTCGTCTCAGGTCTTCCAGCAGTCGCAACAGCCCACGCTGACTCGCCGCGTCCAGGCCCGCCAGCGGCTCGTCGAGGATAAGCGCGCGCGGCGCTCGCGCCAGCAGCCCGGCCAGCACCACCCGGCGCATCTGGCCGCCGCTGAGCTGATCGATGCGCCGCTTCGCCAGCGCCGCATCCAGCCCGACGGTGGCCAGCGCCTCGATCACCCGATCGTGATCGCGAGCCGAAAAGCCGGCCGCCGAGGCGATCTCCAGGTCGACGCGGCCGCGCATCAGCTGCAGCCGGGCCGCCTGAAACGAGATCGCCACCGCACCAACCTGATCGGAGGCCGGCGCCCCATCGAGCAGACAGCTGCCGACAGTCGGGACGGTCAGCCCGGCCATGATCCATGCCAGCGTCGACTTGCCCGACCCGTTCAGGCCGTGGATCAGCACGCCGTCGCCGTCGTGCACCGTGAAGTTGATGTCCCGCAAAGCGGCGGTGGCCCAGGGTGTTCCACTGCCGTACTCGTGACCGACACCGGTGAGCTCGAGCACCGGCTCGCCGGGGTGATGGCCCATCGCGACCGTCGCTGACGGGGCCGCCGCAGTCTCCACCATGTCGGTGTTGTCCGCGGCACCGCCGTTCCCGGTGAGCTTGACGGCGCGGTCGGCGGCGTCCGCCTCGTCGTTGTAGTGGGTGATGTGCACCAGCGACATGCGATGGTGCTGAGTCAATCCCGACAGCACCGACATCAGCGCGTCACGCCCGTCCTGGTCGACCATGCTGGTGACCTCGTCGGCGATCAGCAGCGACGGCTCGCGCGCCAGTGCCGCGGCGACCGCCAGGCGCTGTAACTCACCGCCGGACAGGCCGCCGGTGTCGCGGTCGGCCAGCCCGTCCAGGCCGACTTCATTGAGCAGCCGGTGGACGTCGGTGGTCGTGCCGGGCGGCAGCCCCCAGACCACGTCGTCGGCGACGCGGGTGCCCAGCACCTGACTTTCGGGGTGCTGCATGATCGCCGCGGTGCCGCCGAGTCGGCCGAGCCCAACGGCGCCGGGCCGTTCGATGGTGCCCGCGGTGGGTTCGCGTCCGGCCAGCATCAGCATCAGCGTCGTCTTGCCGGAGCCGTTGGCGCCGGTCACCGCGAGATGCTCTCCAGGCTCCACGCTCAGCGACACGGGGCCGAGCGCGTCGTGGTCGGCCTTGGGGTAGCGGAAGCGGACGTCGTGCAGCCGCGCCGGTACCGGCGCGATCGAACCGGTATCGCTGGAGGCTGCCAGCTTGTGCACGTCGGGAATTCCGAGCAGCCGTGCCATCACCCGCGACAGCGCCCACCAGCCGATGAGGCTGACGACGGTGATGGACAGCACCGACGCGCCGAAGAACAGGTACGGCCAGTAGTCCAGCGCGGTAGCGAAGTCGCGCTTGAGGCGTTCGGCGACACCTTCCATGTCGGGGATGCGGGCGATCACTGCGGCCAGCCCGTTTACGTTGGCAGTCATCGTTTCGAAGATCAGGTGCCGCAGCCGGGAAAGGATCGCCAGCGCCGACACCGCGGCGACGCCGAACACCGCTCCCGCGACGATCGCGGTGGCGAAGACGGTCGGGGTGCCGCGCCCGCGGCGCTTCACGATGCCGGTCAACCCGCCGATGTAGGCGCAGTCGATCACCGTCATGAAGCCGCCCATGCCGGCGATCAGGAACGCGATGATGCCGCCCGCGACCGTCGCGGCGATCAGCACCCGCGGGCGGTACCGGTAGGCCAGCAGCCCCATCGGCACCGTGCCGAGCAGCGAAAGCCCGGCCGCAAACGGAACGACCACGGCGATGATCGCGGTCGCCGCGCACAGTGCCGCCATCACCGAGGCCTGCGCCAGCTCAACCGGTTGCAGCGAGCCGGCCCGTCGAGGGTTGCTCGCCTCCCCGGTCGCGGTCATTTCTCGATTCTGCCAGTCGCAACCTGAGAGCAGACACCACCACACTGTGACCGGGCACACTAGTCGCGCGCGTTTGATACGCATAGTAAACCTATGTAATTATGGAGCCATGACCCCGACACTCGGTGCGGATCTGTTGTCCGTGGTGGCCCGGATCAATCGACTGGCTACGCAACGAGTCCGGATGCCGCTTGGGTACGCCCAGGCCCGGCTGCTGTCCACGATCGAGGACCAGGGCGTTGCCCGTATCTCCGACCTGGCCGCGCTGGATCACTGCTCGCAGCCGACGATGACCACCCAGGTCCGCCGGCTCGAAGATGCGGGCCTGGTATCGCGCTCGGTCGACCCCGACGATGCGCGGGCCGTGCTGATCCGCATCACACCGAAGGGTGTCGACACCCTGAGGCAAGTCCGGGTTGACCGCGGCGCGGCCATCGACCCGTATCTCGAGCGCCTTGATGCCGCGGATCGGCAGACGCTCGGCGACGCCGTCCGCGTATTGCGTCGACTTCTCGAGGACGCGGCCGCCCCAACAACCACCGCCAAATAGCAGAAAAGGAGCAGCCGCACTCCTATGTGGCACCAACCCAAGGCCGTTTGGGCCGTTGCCTTCGCATGCGTCGTCGCATTCATGGGCATCGGTCTCGTCGACCCGATTCTCAAACCGATCGCCGACAACCTCGACGCTTCGCCTTCACAGGTGTCGCTGCTGTTCACGAGCTACATGGCGGTGATGGGCGTGGCCATGGTCATCACCGGCGTGGTGGCGAGCCGGATTGGCGCTAAACGCACGCTGCTGCTGGGCCTGGTGGTGATCATCGCCGGTGCCGGCCTGGCGGGCATGTCGGACACCGTGACGGAAATCGTTGGCTGGCGGGCGTTATGGGGATTGGGCAACGCGCTGTTCATCGCCACCGCGCTGGCCACCATCGTCAGCTCCGCACGAGGATCGGTGGCACAGGCGATCATCCTGTACGAGGCGGCGCTGGGCCTGGGTATCGCCGTTGGACCGCTCGTCGGCGGCGTCCTCGGCTCGATCTCGTGGCGTGGTCCGTTCTACGGGGTGTCCGCGCTGATGGCGTTCGCGCTCGTCGTCACCGCGTTCCTGTTGCCGTCGACTCCGCGCGCCGAGCGCGCAACCACACTGGCCGACCCGTTCCGCGCGCTGCGGCACCGCGGCCTGCTCGGCGTCGCAATCACCGCGCTGCTGTACAACTTTGGCTTCTTCACGCTGCTGGCGTTCACGCCGTTCCCGCTCGACATGAGCGCGCACCAGATCGGACTGATCTTCTTCGGCTGGGGCGTCGCGCTGGCCTTCACATCGGTGGTCGTCGCACCCCGGCTGCAGCGCCGCTTCGGTACGGTGCCGACGCTGTTGGTGAACCTGCTGGCGATGACGGCGACGCTGGTGGCGATGGCAGTGGGCACCGACAACAAGGCCGTGCTGGCGACATGTGTGGTCATTGCCGGTCTGTTCATCGGCATCAACAACACGCTGATCACCGAGACCGTGATGAAGGCGGCCCCGATCGAGCGTGGCGTGGCCTCGGCGGCGTACAGCTTCGTGCGGTTCTCCGGTGCCGCCCTTGCACCATGGCTGGCCGGCGTGCTGGGCGAGCGGATCAGCATGCATCTGCCGTTCTGGGTCGGCGCCGCCGCGGTGCTGCTGGGCGCCGCTGTCCTGGCCGCCACCCGCGCGCACCTGGTCGGCATCGACGTTGAGGAGAGCGAGCTTGAGGAGCTGACGGACGAGGCAACGGCGATCACCGTCGGCAGCGACAGCTGACTCTGCGATTTCGGCGCGCTAACAGTCGCTCAGCCGCACCCACGGGTCAAGCAGTGCCGGGCGATTCGGGTCGTCGGTCAAGCGCTCCCCCTCGCTGGACCAGTACAGCCGTTGCCGCCGGCCGTCGAAGGCGATGCCCTCGGGGTCGGGCGGTACCACCGGCGTTCGGGCATCGGTGTCCAGCGGCCTGAACTGTTGACCACTCGAATCCAGCCACGGATGGGTCGACATGAATTCGACATCGTCAATGCCCTTGTCCGACAGCGCTATCCGGGCGGCAGCATGTGTCTCAGGTTGTCACAGTGCCGACAAGAGTGCCGACGACGTATGTCGCAGCAATCGCGATTGTGCCAAATCCTAACTGCCGCAGCGCGGCCCACCAGACCGGCTTGGTGGTGAATCGGGCGGCGACCGCGCCGGCGATGAGCAGACCCGCTCCACCGCAGATCAGGCCTGCCCACAGCGATTCGAATCCCAGCAGGTACGGGATCAGCGGAATGATCGCCCCGATCGCGAACATGACGAACGAGGAGCCGGCTGCGACCCACGGGGACGGCTTCTCCCGTGGGTTCACGCCGAGTTCCTGGACCAGATGAAAGTTCAGCGCCCGGTTCTCGTCGCGATGGATCTCGTCTGTCGCCTTGCTGGCGGTCTGCGGCGTCATTCCCATGTCGACGAGCATCGCGACGAGCTCGGCCTTTTCGGCCTGAGGGTGTCTCCGGAAGGATCGCCGCTCGACGCGGACCTCCGAGTCGATCTGCTCGTTGGCAGTGGTGACCGATGTGTACTCCCCCAACGCCATGGAAAACGAGCCGGCCAGCAGGCCGGCCACCCCACTTAGTACCACGGTGGGCGCGCTTGCGCTGGCGGCGACACCGGCGATCAGTGCGGTGTTGCTGACCAACCCGTCCATCGCACCGAACGTGGCGGCCCGCAACCATCCGCCCGAGACGTCGGAGTGTCGGTGGTCGGCGACATGTGGCATACCGGTGGGAGACACCGGCGCTTTGCCTGACTCCGTCATAGGTCACGATTCAACGCCTGCCGCCTTTCGCCGAATTACTCAGGATTACCTGGGTTTGCGAACTCACAGTTTGCGGGGGCCCACGGCCGGTTACCGTCGGGTCATGACCACCATCGCGGAGCATCTACGCAACACGCTGGACGGGCGTTGGCGCGATGTTAAGAACAGGATGCGGCAAGTACTCTCCAACGAGATCTTCCGCCCGCACTACACCCCGAACACCGTCATCGCCCGCACCAAGGTGGCGGAACAGATGAAGATCATGGCCGCCCACGGGGCCGCCGAGGACGGCTTCAGGAAGGAGCACGGCGGCAACGGTGACGTCGGCGCCGCGGTCACCCAGATCGAGATGCTCGCGATGTCCGATCTGTCGCTGATGGTCAAGGCCGGCGTGCAGTGGGGCCTGTTCGGCGGCGCCATCGAGAATCTCGGCACCGAGCGACACCACAAGGCCTACGTGCAGCGGATCATCAACCTCGACCTGCTCGGCTGCTTCGCGATGACCGAGACCGGCCACGGCAGCGACGTGCAATCGCTGGAAACGACGGCAACCTACGACGCGGCGGCCCAGGAGTTCGTCATCGACTCGCCGACCCGCACCTCGCGCAAGGATTACATCGGCGGCGCCGCCCAAACCGCCAGGGTGGCAGCGGTATTCGCGCAGTTGATCACCCACAAGGACGGCGAGCCGGTGAACCACGGCGTGCACTGCTTCGTCGTACCGATACGAGACGACGAGGGCAACGACCTGCGCGGTGTGACGACCTCGGACTGCCATTACAAAGGCGGGCTGCCCGGCGTGGACAACGGCCGCATCCAGTTCGACCACGTCCGCATTCCCCGCGAGAACCTGCTCAACAAGTACGCCGATGTGGCCGAGGACGGCACCTACTCATCGCCGATCGAGAACCCGAACCGCCGGTTCTTCACCATGTTGGGCACGCTGGTGCGCGGCCGGGTCACCGTCGGCGGCAGCGCGGCGGCGGCGGCGAGGGTAGCGCTGGACATCGCGACGCGATATGGGTTGCAGCGCAGGCAGTTCTCGGCCCCGGGTGACCACCACGAAGTCGTGATCATGGACTACCTGGTGCATCAACGCCGGCTGCTGCCGCTCATCGCGCGGTCGTACGCGCTGCAGTTTGCGCAGAACGAGCTGGTGGCCAAGTGTCATGACCTGCAGGCGTCGGACACCCCGGATCCCGAGGACCAGCGGGAGCTCGAGGCGCGCGCGGCCGGATTGAAGGCCGCGAACACCTGGCACGCCAGCCGAGCCATCCAGGAAGCCCGCGAAGCATGCGGCGGCGCCGGCTATCTCGCCGAGAACAGGCTCATCGCCCTGCGCGCCGACACCGACGTGTTCACCACCTTCGAGGGCGACAATCACGTGCTGACACAGCTGGTGGCCAAGGAACTGCTTACCGCCTACGCCGATGATGTGCGGAGCATGAGTCCGGTCGACTGGGTCCGCTTCGCCGCCAACACAGTCGGCGATCGGGTACTGAAACGCACTGCGGCCGAAACGATTATCCAGACCATCCTCGACACCCGGCAGGACAACGAGGAAGAGGGCAGCCTGTTCAACCGTGGCACCCAGGTGAAGATGTTCGAGGACCGCGAGGAGTACCTGTTGAGCACGGTGGCACGTCGGCTCCAGGGCAGGACGAAGGAGAAGTCGGCGTTCGACGCGTTCAACGAAGTGCAGGACCACGTGCTGCACGCCGCCACCGCGCATATCGACCGCATCATCCTGGAGGCGTTCGTGGCGGGGATCGACTCATGCGAAGACGACGAGGCCCGCAAGATCCTCGAGATGGTGTGCGACCTGTATGCGCTATCGGTGATCGAGGACGACAAGGCGTGGTACATCGAGCACCGATACCTGTCGACCGAGCGTGCCAAGGCGGTCACCCGGGGCATCAACGAACGCTGCCGCACCCTGCGGCCATACGCGGAAACCCTGGTCGACGGGTTCGGGATACCCGAGCAGCTGCGCTACGCCGAGATGCTGCATCCGGAGAACATCGTCGACACGTAATCGCGAGGCCGAGCCAGCGGCCGAGTGTGCGTTGTCATACGCCCTCCGCGGCTCAGACTCAAGTGGTCGCTGCAACACCTGATTCGAAAGGTGTTGCTTCATGGGTTACGAGACCGGGTTTCGTCGGCGGGGTCTGCCGCCGGGTGGCAGGTTGCCGGGGTCGGTGCGGGAGCGGTTCTTGGAGGCGGTGAATTCGGGGCTGTCGCCGACAGCGGCGGCGACGGTGGCCGGGGTGCACGGCGCTACGGGCCGGGCCTGGGCCAAGGCGGCGGGTTATCACACCAATCCCAAGCACTACGGCATCCGGTATTCGCAGGCCACCCGGGATGTGTTTTGGGAGGCGATGCACTCGGGGGCCACGGTGACCGAGGCCGCGGTGGCCGCGGGCGTGTCGGAGCACACCGGCCGGCGCTGGGTAGACCAGGCTGGTTATGTGCCGAGAACCCCTGCGCCGCTTGCCGATACCGAGCCCGATCCGTCGCCGCCGAAGGGGCCGATGTCGTTCATCGAGCGCTGCCGGTTGGAGGACCTGCTCGAAAGCAAGTGCACGCCGGCGCGGGCCGCGGGCCTGTTGGGGCGGCATCGGGACACGATTCGCCGCGAGAGGGACCGTGGAGAGACCGTTTCGGGATACCGGGCACGGGTGGGTCAGGACTGCGCCGAGGCCAACCTCAAGCGCCCCAAACCGCGCCACCTCGAGGACAGGCCTGCGCTGTTGGCCGAGGTGGTGGCACGCTTGAAGCAGCGGCATAGTCCCGAGCAGATCGCGGGCCGGCTGCGGGAGGATTTTCCCGACGATCCGGAGATGTGGGTGTCACACGAGACGATCTATCAGGCCCTCTACGTCCAGCCGCGCGGGGAGTTGGCCCAGCTGGTCAAGACCGCGCTGCGTACCGGCCGTGCTCAGCGAAAACCGCAGGGCCGCAAGGAAACTGGCCGAGGTAAGCTCAAGGGGATGATCAACATCAGCGAACGTCCCGCCGAGGCCGATGACCGCGCGGTCCCCGGTCATTGGGAAGGAGATCTGATCATCGGCAGTACCGCCTCGGGCTCAGCGATCGGCACCCTGGTGGAGCGCACCACCGGATTCGTGGTGCTGCTGCACCTGCCCGGCGACCGCACCGCGCCCACGCTGGCCGACGCAATGTCGGCCAAGGTCCCCGAGATCCCCGAGATCCTGCGCCGCTCGCTGACCTGGGACCAAGGCAGCGAGATGGCACTACACACCAAGATCACCGAGGCCACCGGCCTGCCGATCTACTTCTGCGACCCGCACAGCCCCTGGCAGCGCGGCACCAACGAGAACACCAACGGACTGCTGCGCCAGTACTTCCCCAAAGGCACCGACCTGTCGTTCTACGGCCCCGGCTGGCTCGACCAGGTCGCCACCGAACTCAACGCCCGACCCAGAAAACGACTCGGCTGGCGCACCCCCGCCGAAGAACTCGACCGACTACTCTCAGACCCGTCCACATTCGTTGCAGCCACCGCTTGAATCCAAGCGGCGAGTCGCGTATGAAACCGCACAGTCGCGCTGAGGAGCAGGCGCGTTACGGATTCGGGATCGGGTCGAGCGCCTTGAGCTTGGCGTCCTCGATCTTGAACCGGACGGTGCCGATGCCCGTCGGGCAGCACGCCGCGTCCTGGCCCTGCCGCCACTGGTACTGCACGACGGCGGTGTCGTTGCCCATCGGCGTTACGGTGATGTACTCGCGCGGCTCGGGCGTCGGGGTGCCGAGCGGCGAGTTGCGATCGAAGAACAGCACCTGCTGGGGGCTGTCGGACGCGTCGCCCGCAGTCACCACCACCCAGTGCAGCTGGCAGTCGGGCGTGTGACCGCGGGAGGTTTCGCGCCACTGCGGGCCGGCCGGCAGTTTGTTGATCTCGGAGGCGACGGTGCCCGCCGCGGGTCCGTCGGCCGGCGTGCAGGTGACCGAGGTGGTGGGAGGCGCCGACGGCGGGCTCCACCCGCAACCTACGACGATCAGGCCCGGGGTCAGCAGCGCCGCGATCAGGCGGGAAAGTCGCATGGCCCCGAGCTTACGGACGCTGCCGAGTCGGCCCGCCATCGTGCAGGACGACGGGCCGACTCTCAACAGACCTCCGTTAGCCTGCCGCGAGTTGCTTCTTGCCGTACACGCGCTCTAGCAGCGCCGTGTCACCGTGGATCTCTGCGCGTACGGTCTTGCCGTCACGGAGGGTGAACACGTCGGCGTCTTCGCCGGTCTCGCCACCAGCCGACACCTCGGTGATGGCGACGACCGTATCGCCCTCGGCGATGAGACGGTTGAGCTTCACCGTCAGACCCTTCTCGGCCAATCGCCCGAATTGCTCCGTGACTTCGGCCTTGCCGTGGAAGGTGCCGCTGACCGAGCTCTCGCCCGGCTGCACCCATTCGATGTCGTCGTCGAACAGACTCATCACCGTCTCAAGGTCACCCGCGGAGAAGGCTGCGTAACCCCTCTGGATGATCTCCTTGTTGTCCTGCTCCGACACTTTGGACCCCCTTCGTTTGCGTCCGATATTTCGGCCGTGAGTGGTATGGCCGGTCTGGGGAGTCGCGTAGCGCAGCTCTCGGATCGGTCAGACCGTTCTCCGCCGCGTCGATTATCGACCTCGGGTCCATCGCGATGAGGGCAATCGGCGCGAAACGATTTGCCGCTCTTGCTAACGCAAACAGGTTTGCGGTCCGCCGAGCTTACGGATGCGGCGTGATCCAGCGGCGAAGCGCGTCGACGGTGTTGTCCGGCGCGGTGTTGAAGCACAGCCGAATTCCCGGCGACAACTCGTGCAGCACGTTGACGATGCGCTCGAAGAGCTCGGTGTGTTCGGGAATCATCCGGATGCCGCCGCCGATCATCGCCAAGCCGAACTGATCGTCCTCAAGGATGTTGCGAATCAGCCGTTCGGCGGCGTCCGGTGACGTGTCGATATGGCAGAGGACGATGTCGAAGCCGGCTTGGCGCAGCGCCGCGTTGCCGCGCTCGATGCGCTCGGAAAGGGACGTCTCGTCGACACCTTCCGGCAGTGTGCGCCAGTCCAACGAGCGAGGGTGAATGCCGATCGACAACACGTGGGTATCAGCTGGAAGCATGGCTCCCCCGGCTGGACTCGAACCAGCAACCCTTCGGTTAACAGCCGAATGCTCTGCCAATTGAGCTACAGGGGACCGCTCTCCCGCGTCTGATTCGCCGCGGGCCGAGGCATGACTCTAGCGCACGTGCCGGTCGGGCCGCCAATACGCGCCCGCCCCGGCGAGCAGTGGGCAATGTGAGGCAGGATGGACCGCAACGCACCGTCGTCTGGGAGGGACCCTGTGATCCGGTATCTCGTCGTATTGGCCGTCGGCTACGTGCTGGGCGCGAAGGCCGGCCGGCGCCGATACGAACAGATCGCCGGGACGTACAAGGCGGTGACCGAGAGCCCGGCCGCCAAGGCCGTCATCGACGCCGGACGCCGCAAGATCGCCGACAGAGTTTCGCCCGACCCGGCGTTGGTTACATTGACGCCCATCGACTCCGACACCGAGGTCCTCGAGCCGGAGACGGCGGCCAAGAAGGACCGTTAGGGAACGCCGACGCCCTCTTGGATGGTGGTGCCGGGAAGCAGTGGCCCGGTTTGCAAGCCGCAGCCGTCTCTATTCGCGTTACCCGGCGGGCAGTAGTTGAACTGCGGGGTGCCGACATTTACGCCGTTGCCGTTCGAATACGACAGGCACTTGCCGTCTTCCTTGTTGCCGAACCACGCCAGGCACGGCTG
Organism: uncultured Actinomycetota bacterium; assembly: GCA_963848185.1. GTDB lineage: Bacteria > Actinomycetota > Actinomycetes > Mycobacteriales > Mycobacteriaceae > Mycobacterium. Next base: position 65,082 of record CAWKCR010000017.1, on the reverse strand, counting down.
AGCCGTGATCTGCGGGCTGGCGTCGGTCGTGGTGATCGCCGCATACAACGGCACCGCGACGGCAGCGGCTGCGAAGGCGCCGACCATCAGTTGCCGAGTTCGGTAAGTCATAACTCGCCTCTCCACAAAGGTCGGACAGCCCATTCACCATAGCGTGCCGCGATGGTTTACGCAGTCAGGTCGTCGCCACTGGCCTGCTCCAGCAGGCTGCGGCGATAGGCCTCCATCGCCACCAGGTCGCCGAACAGGGCGTGGTACTCGTCGCCCTGTTCCACCGGCGACATGCGCTGCAGTTTGGACTTCACCTCGGCGATCTGGCGACCGATCCATACTTCCTGCAGCCGGGCCAGCACTCCCCCGATGTAGCGCGGCAATTTGTCGTCATCGTCGACATTGATGGCTTCCACGCCGAGCTCGTTGACCAGGCTCGCGGCCGGCGGCGACGCGGCCTGCTCGCGCACGGCCTCGATCCACTGGGCGCCGGACAGTCCCTTCGACGTCCCGCCCGCCGCGCCGATCGCCGCGCGAACCGCGCCATAGCCGGGATGGGTGAAGCTCTCCACCGTCAGTGAGTCGAACACCGGCCCGGCCAGCGCGGGATATTGCAGCGCCGACTTGAGCGCTTCCCGCTGGGGCCACAGCGTGGGATCGGCGGGATCGGGGCGCCGCAGCTCGGGTGCGCGGGTACGGGCGGATGCCTCCAGTTCCGCCGCCGTCGACGACCGGCGGCTATCGCGTCGGCCCCCGTTGCGGTGGCCGGCTTCCTCGCGGACCCGGCCGACCACCTGTGCCACGTCCGCCCAGCCCACCCAGCCGGCCAGCCGACGACCGTATTCGTCGCGCAGCATGGAGTCCTTGATCCGGGCGACGATCGGCACGCATTGACGCAGCGCCCCAACCCGGCCTTCGGCGCTGTCGAGGTCGTGTTCGTCAAGGGCGGTGCGAATCGCGAACTCGAACAACGGTGTTCGCCGGGCTACTAGGTCCCGCAGTGCGCCGTCCCCGGATTTCAGCCGCAGATCGCACGGGTCCATGCCGTCGTCGGCCACCGCGACGAAGGACTGGCCGGCGAGATTCTGCTCGCCTTCGAACGCCTTGACCGCGGCTGCGCGGCCGGCGGCGTCGCCGTCGAACACGTAGATCAGCTCGCCGCGAAAGAAGTTGTCGTCCATCATGAGTCGCCGCAGCATCGCCAGATGCTCATCGCCGAACGCGGTGCCGCACGACGCGACCGCAGTCGTCACCCCTGCCAGATGCATGGCCATCACGTCGGTGTACCCCTCGACGACCACCGCCTGATGGCCCTTGGCGATGTCACGCTTGGCCAAGTCGAGGCCGAACAGCACCGACGACTTCTTGTACAACACCGTCTCGGGGGTGTTGACGTACTTCGCCTCGTTCTGGTCGTCGTCGAACAGCCGGCGGGCGCCGAAGCCGATCACCTCGCCGCCGGACGCCCGGATCGGCCACAGCAGTCGGCGATGGAAGCGGTCCATCGGGCCGCGGCGGCCCTCCCGCGACAACCCGGCGGCCTCGAGTTCCTTGAATTCAAACCCCTTGCGCAGCAAGTGCTTTGTCAGCGACTCCCAGCCCGACGGCGCGAACCCGCAGCCGAAACGCGCGGCCGCCTCGGCGTCGAAGTTCCGGTCGATCAGGTACTGACGCGCGGGCGCGGCCTCCTCGGACTGCAGGGCCGCGGCGTAGAACTCGTGGGCGGCCGCGTTGGCGGCCAGCAGCCGGCTGCGGCTGCCGCGATCGCGCTGCACATTGGTGGCGGCTGCGCCGGTGTAAGTCACTGTGTAGCCGACGCGGTCGGCGAGTAGCTCGACGGCCTCGACGAAGCTGACGTGCTCGATCTTCTGCACGAACGCGTAGACGTCGCCGCCCTCGCCGCAGCCGAAGCAGTGGAAGTGGCCGTGGTTGGGCCGCACGTGAAACGACGGCGACTTCTCGTCGTGAAACGGGCACAGACCCTTCAGCGAATCCGCGCCCGCCCGGCGCAGCTGGACGTAATCGCCGACGACGTCCTCGATGCGGATCGTTCACGAATGGCCGCAATGTCGCGATCAGGAATGCGGCCGGCCACCGGGTCAGTCTAGGCCGGTTCCAGGCGCTCCAAACGCCCCTCTGTGAACGACGCGATCTGGTCGACCATGACCCGCAGCCGGGCGCCGTCGTCGGCGGCGTCGTTGAACGCCGGCACAAAGATCGGGTCGAGGGTGGCCGGTGCACCGGCCAGCAGCCACTGCGCGACGCCGTGGATACGTTCGCGCTGCTGCGCCTGCAATTCAAGATGGCGCGGGTCGGACATGATGAACTGCAGGGCCAGGATCTTCAGCACCGCAACCTCGGCCCGGACCAGCTCGGGCACCCGCAGCTCGGCTGCATAGCGCACCAAAGGTCCGGGCCCGGCGGCCTCGCGGGTGGCGGCGATGGCGGCCGACGCGAACCGCCCGACCAGTTCGCTGGTCAACCGCTTCAGCGCGACGGACGCGGCGAGCGTGGCGTCGTACTTGCCGACGGCCGCTACCACCGGCAGGGTGGACAGTCGCTCGGCAGCGGCCACGAGATCGTCGGCCCGCAGCCCCGCGCCGATCCCGCTGGATTCACCGAGGCGTCCCAACTCGGCCGCCGCGTCGTCGTCGGCCAGCACCCGCATGTCGATCCGACCCGAGACGACGCCGTCCTCGACGTCGTGCACCGAGTAGGCGACATCGTCGGCCCAGTCCATCACCTGCGCCTCCAGGCACGGCCTGCTCGTCGGGGCACCAGAGCGCACCCAGTCCGCCGCGACCGAGTCGTCCCCGTAGAACCCGAACTTGCGCTGTTCGGTCCCCCGCCGCCACGGGTACTTGGTCACCGCGTCCAGCGCCGCCCGGGTGAGGTTGAGACCGGCGCTACGTTCTTGGGCGTCAAGGACTTTGGGCTCCAGCCGGGTCAGGATGCGGAAGTTCTGCGCGTTGCCTTCGAAGCCGCCGTGCTCGGCCGCCACTTCGTCGAGCGCCCGCTCGCCATTGTGGCCGTAGGGCGGATGCCCGATGTCGTGGGCCAGCCCGGCCATGTCGACGAGATCGGGATCGCAGCCCAGCCCGATGGCCATACCGCGGCCGATCTGCGCCACCTCCAACGAATGGGTCAACCGAGTTCGAGGGGTTTCACTCTGGCGGGGGCCGACCACCTGTGTCTTGTCCGCCAGTCGGCGCAGGGCGGCGCTGTGCAGTACCCGCGCCCGGTCACGGGCGAAATCGGTGCGGTGGTCGGTGTCGGTGCCCGGCAGAGCGGCACCCTTCGGCGGCTCGACCACCAGACGCTGCCGGTCGAACTCGTCGTAGGGGTCGGTTTTCGTGGCCACCGACGCACAGTCTGCCAGGATGGCGACCATGCGCTTCATCGCCCGCTCGCTCAGCCTGGTCCTCGCGATCCTGGCCGCCGGACTGCTGATCGCACCGGCCGCCACCGCCGAACCGCCGTTCCGGCTGCAGACCGAGCTGACCGATAACGCGGGAGTGCTGTCCAGCTCCCAACGTGCGGAAGTTCAGGCGGCCGTCGACAAGCTGTACAACGATAAGCGGATCCAGCTCTGGGTCGTCTACGTCAAGGACTTTTCTGGCCAGAGCGGGCTACAACTGGGCCGCAAAACACCATGAGTGCAAGTAATCTCGGCGACGACGATGTGCTGCTGGCGATCGCCACCGAAGAACGGGCGGTCGCCTTCGACGTGCCGAACGCGGTCACCGGCGGCACGTCGACACTGACCGACGACATCCGCCGCAACGACATCGAACCGGCACTGCGCCGGGGCGATTGGGCGGGTGCCGCCGTGGCGGCGGCCAATGGGCTCAACACGCCGACCAGCACCGGCGTCGGGATATCGTGGTTCGGCCTGCTCGTCGTGCTTGCGATCATCGTCGTCGCCGTCTTGCTGCTATTGCTGTGGATGCGGCGCCGGCGGCGCAAGCGGCGGGAAGCCGAGTTCGCCGCCGCGAAGCGAGTGGACCCGAGTGACCCCAACGCGCTGGCCGCGGTGCCGATCGATGCCCTCGACGATCTGTCCAAGGCGATCGTGGTGGACGTTGACAACGCGGTGCGCACCAGCAACAGCGAATTAGCCCTGGCCGTCGAGGAATTCGGCACCGCGCAGACCGAGCCGTTCAGCCGGGCGGTCGGCAACGCCAGGACCACACTGGCGCAGGCGTTCAACGTCCGCCAGATCCTCGACGACGCCGCCCCCGAGACGCCGCAGCAGCGCCGCGACCTGCTGACGCGGGTGGTCGTCGCTGCGGCGAAGGCCGATCGGGAGCTGGACGCGCAGGGCGAGGCCTTCGAGAAGCTGCGTGACCTGGTGATCAACGCGCCGAGTCGGTTGGACGCGCTCACCCAGCAGATGGTCGACATCACCGCCCGGATCGGCCCTTCCGGGCAGGCACTGGCAGCGCTGCACAGCCAATTCGACGCCGCCGCACTGACTTCCGTCGCCGACAACGTCGAGACAGCCAAGCAGCGGCTGACGTTCGCCGACCAGAACATCACCAACGCCCGCAGGCTGGTGGAGCGTCCGGCCGGCCAGCAGATGGGTCTGGTCGACGCGATCAGGGCAGCCGAGTCTTCACTCGGGCAGGCGCGCTCGCTGCTCGACGCCGTCGACAGCGCGGCTACCGACATCAACCGGGCGGTGGCCACGTTGCCGTCGGCGATCGCCGACATCCAGAACGGCATCAACCAAGCGGGCGGACAACTGCAACAGCCCAACACGCCGCAGGCCGCCGAACTGACCGCGGCCCGGGAGGCAGCGGTGGCCGCCGTCGCCGAGGCGCAGAAGTCCGGCAGCACCGACCCACTCGGCACGTTCACCCGGCTGACCAAGGCCGACGCCGACCTGGACCGGCTGCTGGCCAGCGTGGCCGAGGAACGCGATGCGGCCCAACGCCTGGCCCGCACGTTCGATCAGGCCTTGTTCACCGCCCAGTCGCGGGTGAAGGCCGTGTCGGACTTCATCGACACGCGCCGCGGCAGTATCGGTCCCGAGGCGCGTACGCGGCTCGCCGAGGCGCAGCGGCAGATCGAAGCGGCTCAGGCCAAACGCGAAAGCAATATGACCGAAGCCATCGCGCACGCCAACGGTGCGGCGATGCTGGCAGCGCAGGCGCAGTCATTGGCCAACGACGATGTCCGGGCCGCGCAGCGGTCCTACACCTCGGGATACGGCGGCGGCGGATCCGACATGGGCGCCGTCATCGGCGGCATCATCATCGGCAACATCCTGCGCGGAGGCTTTTCCGGCGGATTCGGCGGCGGGTACGGAGGCGGCTTCGGCGGCGGCCGCGGCATGGGCCGCTCGACGTCCTATGGCGGTTCGTCGCGCTCGTCGGGCCGCAGCTACAGCGGCGGAAGGTTCTAGACGTCGCGAGCGTCTCCCCGGCCGCGCCCGCGCCGTGCAGGATGGTTCAGGTCGCGAGTCGTTAGCGCCGAGATGCACGTTTTGCAGACGCCTTCTCGCACTTCTCCTGCAAAACGTGCATTTCGACGCGGCGGGCGGCTACACCTCGCGCAGGAACAGCACCCCGTCGACTGCGTCGAGGTGTTGGGCCCGAGCCCGACCATCACGCGCCCTTTAGTCGCACCGCCAGATAGTCGACCACTTTGTCGATGGCGACTCGCTCCTGTGTCATCGCGTCGCGTTCCCGGATCGTCACGGCCTGGTCCTCGAGAGTGTCGAAGTCGACTGTGATGCCGAATGGTGTGCCGATCTCGTCCTGGCGGCGGTAGCGCCGGCCGATGGCGCCGGCGTCGTCGAACTCGACATTCCAGCTCTTGCGCAGTTCGGCGGCCAGGTCGCGGGCCTTCGGGGACAGGTCGGCGTGCCGCGACAGCGGCAGCACCGCGGCCTTTACCGGTGCCAGCCGCGGGTCCAGCCGCAACACGGTGCGTTTGTCGACTCCGCCCTTGGCGTTCGGCGCCTCGTCTTCGGCGTAGGCGTCGACGAGGAAAGCCATGAACGACCGGGTGAGCCCGGCCGCCGGCTCGATGACATACGGGACATAGCGGGTGTCGGTGGCCTGGTCGTAGTACGACAGGTCGACACCGGAGTGCTTGGAGTGGGTGGACAGATCGAAGTTGGTGCGGTTGGCCACGCCTTCGAGCTCACCCCACGGGTTGCCCTGGAATCCGAACTTGTACTCGATGTCGACGGTGCGGTCGGAGTAGTGCGACAGTTTCTCCCTGGGATGCTCGAACAGTCGCAGATTGTCGCGGTCGATGCCGAGGTCGACGTACCACGCCAGCCGTTCGTCGATCCAATACTGGTGCCACTCGCGAGCGGTTGACGGCTCGACGAAGAATTCCATCTCCATCTGCTCGAACTCGCGGGTGCGGAAGATGAAGTTGCCCGGGGTGATCTCGTTGCGGAAGCTCTTGCCGGTCTGCGCGATGCCGAACGGCGGCTTCTTGCGCGACGTGGTCACCACGTTGGCGAAGTTGACGAAGATCCCCTGCGCGGTTTCCGGTCGCAGATAGTGCAGGCCCTCCTCGGTCTCGATCGGTCCGAGATGGGTCTTGAGCATCATGTTGAAATCGCGCGGCTCGGTCCACTGGCCGGGTTCGCCGGTCTCCGGGTCGCGAATGTCGGCCAGCCCGTTGGGCGGCGGGTGGCCATGCTTGGCCTCGTAGGCCTCGATGAGATGGTCTGCGCGGTACCGCTTGTGCGTGATCAGCGACTCCACCAGCGGATCGTGGAACACCTCGACGTGGCCGGAAGCCACCCACACCTCACGCGGCAGGACGATCGACGAGTCGAGGCCCACGACGTCGTCGCGGCTGGTGACCACCGAGCGCCACCACTGCCGCTTGATGTTCTCCTTGAGCTCGACGCCGAACGGCCCGTAGTCCCACGCCGACTTTGTCCCGCCGTAGATTTCGCCGGACTGGTAGACGAGGCCACGCCGCTTGGCCAGGTTTGCAACGGTGTCGATGATGGACGCCACGGGTGAACAGCGTAGCGACATGCTCGCCAACATTGACATGCGCGATCGCGAATGTATCCTGACGCCATAATGAAAACCGTTTCCACTTTGGTTGAACACGACGATCAGCATCAGCACGGCGGTGCGCCGGTACCGGACCTGCCGCGACGCGACGTCCTCGATACCGCCGGTGATCTGCTGCGCGCGCTGGCTGCGCCGGTGCGCATCGCCATCGTGCTGCAGCTGCGCGAGTCGGCGCGCTGCGTTCACGAACTCGTCGACGCGTTAGCGGTGCCGCAACCCCTGGTCAGCCAGCATCTGCGAATCCTCAAGGCCGCCGGCGTGGTGGCCGGTGAGCGGTCGGGGCGGGAAGTGATGTACCGCTTGGTGGATCACCATCTGGCCGACATCGTCGTCGCGGCGGTGACCCACGCGGCCGAGGGCGGCGAGTGAGCCCTACTGGGGTGCGGGCCACCCGGCAACGGGCCGCGATTTCCGCGCTGTTGGAGAACCTCGACGACTTCCGGTCCGCCCAGGAGCTGCACGACGAACTCCGGCGGCGCGGCGAAGGCATCGGCCTGACCACCGTGTACCGCACTCTGCAGCAGATGGCGGCGGCCGGACTCGTCGATACGCTGCGCACCGACACCGGCGAATCGGTGTACCGGCGGTGTTCGGAACACCACCATCACCATCTCGTGTGCCGGGCCTGCGGCTCCACGGTCGAGGTGCAGGGCCGTCAGGTCGAGTCCTGGGCCGCCGAAGTCGCCCACGAGCACGGATTTTCCGACGTCAGCCACACCATCGAGATCTTCGGTATCTGCGGTGACTGCGCGGCCAAGGACGGGTCAGGAAACTAACGCCCGGCGCACATCGGCGCCGGTGGCCAACACCATCATGATCAGCGTGCGCAGCGCATCGTCGGTCAGGCCGGCGGCGGGAAAGTTGTAGCGCAGCAGCACATCCGCGGTCTTCTTGGAGTTGCGCTTGGCCGCCGCGCTGCTCTTCTCCACCAGTGACACCGTGCCGAGCAGCGTGTCGTGCGCGTGCTTGGCGACCTTCGCGCGAATCTTGCTGTCCAGCGGCAGATCCCACGCCAGCACCTGCGTCAGCGACACCAAGTCCAGGCCCTCGGCGATCGTCACTACCCGCAACGAGGCGAACGTGTCGTCGTGGTGCACGGTGAGAGCGCCGTCGGATTCCTGCTGCACTGGCAGGATTTCGTCGAGGACCGCGACGAGTCGCTCCTGTAGTTCCATTTATGCCCTACCGTAGCGGCGGTTGCGGTTCACATACTCCTCGCATGCATCCCACAGGTCGCGGCGATCGTAGTCCGGCCACAGCTTGTCCTGGAAGACGTATTCGGCGTAGGCGGCCTGCCATATCAGGAAGTTGCTCGCCCGCTGCTCCCCCGACGTCCGGATGAACAGATCGACGTCGGGAATGTCGGTGCGGTGCAGATGCTTGGCGACCGTCGCCTCGGTGATCCGGTCCGGGTTGAGCTCACCGGCTGCCGCTTCACGCGCGATGGCCTTGGCGGCTTCGGCGATCTCGGTGCGCCCGCCGTAGTTCACGCAGTAGTTGACCGTGATGACGTGGTTGTAGAGCGTCATGTTCTCGGCGATCTCGAATTCCTTGATGACGCTGCGCCACATGCGTGGCCGGGATCCGACCCAGCGCATCCGAACCCCCATAGCGTTGAGGTTCTCCCGCCGGCGTCGGACCACCTCGCGGTTGAACCCCATCAGAAAGCGGACTTCCTCGGTGCTGCGCTGCCAGTTCTCGGTGGAGAACGCGTACACGGTGAGGTGCTTGATGCCGATTTCGATGGCGCCGCAGGTGATATCGATCAGCACCGCCTCACCCATCTTGTGGCCCTCGGTGCGACCCAGCCCGCGCTGGGTGGCCCAGCGGCCGTTGCCGTCCATCACGATCGCGACGTGGTTGGGCACCTGATCGGCGGGAATCTCCGGCGCGGCGGCCTTCGACGTGTGCTGCGGCGGGCGACGGGGCCCACCGTTGGGGGACGGTGGCAGCTCCGGGAAGATGACCGGCCACGTCGACTTGTCGGGAAAGGTCGGATAGTCGTCAGGAGCCGGAGGCAACTGGGGGTATTGGGTCTTGCGCACCCGCTTCATCGCCATGGCTGACATCCTGCCCGAACAGCGAAATACGGTGGTCGGCGACCGTGCGATCGACCCGATACACGCGTTCGACCAGCGGCAATGTCCGCAGCTGGCGTTCCAGGTGCCATTGCAGGTGCGCGGCGACCAGTCCGCTGGCCTGGCTGCGATACGACGGCGACGACGCCTCCGCGTGCTCCCAGTCGCCGTCGTGCAGCGCGGCCAGCAGGTCCAGTACACCCTGCGGCGGTGTCGCCGACCCGGACGGCCGGCAATGCACGCACACGCTGCCGCCGGCCGCGACGTGGAACGCCCGGTGCGGGCCGGGGGCGGCGCAGCGGGCGCATTCGGTCAGCGCCGGGGCCCAGCCCGCGATTCCCATGGCGCGCAACAGGTAAGCGTCCAGCACGAGCTCCCGGGGGCGGCTGCCGTCGGCCACCGCCCGTAATGCGGCGACGGTCAGCCGGTGCAGCGCGGGCACCGGAGCCCGCTCCTCCCCGGCCAGGCGTTCGGCGGTCTCCAGGACCGCGCATGCGCAGGTGTAGCGGCCGTAGTCGCTGACGATGTCGGCGGCGAACGCGTCGATGGCCTGCACCTGGGTGACGATGTCGAGGTTTCGACCAGGGTGCAGCTGAACGTCGATGTGCGCGAACGGCTCCAGCCTGGCCCCGAACTTGCTGCGGGTGCGCCGCACACCCTTGGCCACCGCCCGCACCAACCCGTGCTCGCGGGTGAGCAGAGTCACGATCCGGTCGGCCTCGCCGAGCTTGTGCTGGCGCAGCACCACCGCTCGGTCCCGGTACAGCCGCATCGGTACAGTCTCGCACTGCGATCTGACAGAAACTGTTACGCAGCGCCGATATTCTCGTAAGTGATGGTCGAGTCTTCTTCGGGCACCCGATACGCCACCTTTCCTACCCTCACTCACCAGCTTTACCAGCTCGCCAGCGGCACCGTAACGTCCGTCGAACTGGTACGGCGATCGCTCCACGCGATCACCGCCAGCCAGTCCACGCTCAACGCGTTCCGGGTCGTGCTCACCGAGCAAGCACTCGCCGACGCCGCCGAGGCCGACCGCAAACGCGCAGCGGGCGAACAACTTCCGCTGCTCGGCATTCCCATCGCAGTGAAGGACGACGTCGACGTCGCGGGTGTACCGACGAGGTTCGGCGCCGACGGAAACGTCCGTCCGGCCACCGCCGACGCCGAAGTCGTGCGACGGCTGCGCGCCGCCGGCGCCGTCATCGTCGGCAAGACCAACACCTGCGAGCTCGGGCAGTGGCCGTTCACCAGCGGACCGGCCTTCGGCCACACGCGCAATCCGTGGTCGCGTAAACACACCCCCGGCGGATCCTCCGGTGGCAGCGCCGCGGCCGTCGCCGCCGGCCTGGTGGCCGCCGCTATCGGCTCGGACGGCGCGGGCAGCATCCGGATCCCCGCCGCCTGGACGCACCTGGTCGGAATCAAGCCGCAGCGCGGCCGCATCTCCACCTGGCCGCTGCCCGAGGCGTTCAACGGCATCACGGTCAATGGCGTGCTGGCCCGCACGGTCACCGATGCGGCGCTGGTGCTCGATGCGGCGTCCGGCAACGTCGACGGCGATCTGCACAAACCGCTGCCGGTAGGGGTGTCGGATTTCGTGGGCCAAGCTCCTGGACCACTGAAGATCGCGATGTCCACCAAGTTCCCGTACACGATCTTCAAGGCCAAGCTGCACCCCGAGATTCGCGCCGCCATGCAGACCGTCGCGGGCCAGCTCGAGGAGCTGGGGCACACGGTCAGGCGGCATGACCCCGACTACAACCTGCGCATGTCGTGGAACTTTCTGTCCCGATCCACCGCGGGCTTGCTGGACTGGGTGGACCGGCTCGGCGATGACGTCAACTGGGACAAGCGCACCCTGGCCAACGTGCGGATGGGCCGGCTGCTGTCGGAGAACGTGTTACGCAAGGCCCGGGCGCGGGAAGCCGCAGCGCAGCGGCGCATCGGCTGGATCTTCAACCTCGCCGACGTCGTGCTGGCGCCGACCACCGCGCAGCCGCCGCCGGAGGTGCACGATTTCGACCATCGCGGCGGGTTGTCCACCGATCGCATGATGATCAAGGCCTGCCCGGCGACCTGGCCGTGGAACCTGCTCGGCTGGCCGTCGATCAACGTCCCGGCCGGCTTCACGTCCGCCGGCCTGCCGATCGGCGTGCAGCTGATGGGCCCGGCCAACAGCGAGCCGCTGCTGATCTCGCTGGCCGCCGAGCTGGAGGCGCTCAACGGATGGGCGGCCAAGCAGCCGGAGGTCTGGTGGAACACCCCGGAGGGCCGCAACCTGCCACGTCCGGAGCCGCGGCGGCCATCGGCACCCGAACCCGAAGCGGATGGCGATGATGTGTCGCGGGCGGCGGCGGCAGTTAACGCGCTTAGCCAGCCGCTAGCCGGCGAGGTCGCGTAATGTCCCGACCGTGACAGTCCGCAATACCGCACGCCGCTGTGCACACGCGCTCCCCGTCCTGGCCGTGGTGGGCGGAGCGATCGCGGGCACGCCGGCCGCCAGCGCCGACAACAAGCGGCTGAACGAGAGTGTGGCCGTCAATGTGTACACCATCCAGCATCAGGCCGGCTGCACCACGGACCTGAAGATCAACCCGCAGCTGCGGCTGGCCGCGCAGTGGCACACCAACGACGTGCTCAACAACCGTGCGCTCGACGGCGACATCGGATCGGACGGGTCGACGGTTCAGGACCGGGCCAACGCCGCCGGGTTCAAGGGCACCGTCGCTGAAACCGTCGCGATCAATCCCGCGCTGGCGATCAGCGGCGTCGAGATCATGAACCAGTGGTACTACCGGCCGGACTACATGGCGATCATGTCCAACTGCGCGAACTCGCAGATCGGCGTGTGGTCGGAGAACAGCCTGGACCGCACCGTCGTCGTCGCGGTGTACGGCCAGCCCGCCTAGAAGCCGAACGCGAACCGCCCGGCTCACTCACCTCCCAAGGGCTGCAAGATAACCGTGGACAACAAGGTGGTAGTCGAAAAGCCACTCGGCACCGCGGACAACTGCGTATTTACGCGCTGACGAGGCGTCAGAATCCCAGGCGGCCAAGCTGTTTGGGGTCGCGCTGCCAGTTCTTGGCGATCTTGACGCGCAGGTCCAGGTACACCTTGGTGCCGAGCAGCTTCTCGATCTGACTGCGCGCGACGGTGCCGACCTCGCGCAGCCTGGCACCGCCCTTGCCGATGACGATCCCCTTCTGGCTGTCGCGCTCGACGAAGAGGTTGGCGTGCACGTCGATGAGGTCGTCGCGGCCTTCCCGTGGGCTGACCTCCTCGATGACCACCGCCAGCGAGTGCGGTAACTCGTCGCGGACGCCTTCCAGCGCGGCCTCGCGGATCAGCTCGGCCATCAGCACTTCCTCGGGTTCATCGGTGAGTTCACCATCGGGGTAGAAGGCCGGGCCGGGCGGCAGCTGCGCGGCCAGCACGTCGATCAGCACGACGAGCTGCTCACCCGTGGTCGCCGACACCGGAACGATTTCCGTGTCGGGGCCGACGAGGTCGCTCACCGCCATCAGCTGAGCGGCGACCCGATCCTTGGGTACCTTGTCGATCTTGGTGACGATGGCCACCAGCGTGGTGTTCGGCGCGATGGTCCGGATCTGCTCACAGATCCACCGGTCCCCCGGCCCGACCTTCTCGTCGGCCGGGATGCACAGCCCGATGACGTCGACCTCGGAGTAGGTATCTTTGACGAGATCGTTGAGCCGCTGCCCCAGCAAGGTGCGCGGCCGGTGCAGGCCTGGGGTGTCGACGAGGATGATCTGAAAGTTCTCGCGGTGCACGATGCCTCGGATGGTGTGGCGGGTGGTCTGCGGCCGGTTCGACGTGATCGCCACCTTGGCGCCGACCAGCGCGTTGGTCAGCGTCGACTTGCCGGTGTTCGGCCGGCCGACGAAGCAGACGAAACCGGAACGGAATTCGGTCACGGCCGGGTACTCGCGCCGAGACTGCGGGGAGATCGCGTTTTCGGCCAGATCGGCGATCTGTGAGCAGTTTCGGCGTTCACTGCACGTTGCCCGCCCGGTCGGTGACGATGACCGTGGCGTCGCCCGACAGCTCCTGCACCGCGGCGACACCGGCGTCGTCGGCCGACCCGCCGACCAACACCGCAGCCTCCAGGCCGGTCGCCCCGCTGGACACCGCCGCGGCCACGGCGGCCTGCAACGCGGTCAACCGCAGGGCGTTCAGCGCGACGGGTGCACCGGCGTAGGTGCGGCCGTCGACGTCGCGCACCGCCGCGCCGCTGGCCGCCTCGGCCCGGCCCATCGCGCCTCGGGCCAGGACCACCAGCTTGGCGTCCTCGGTGTCGAGATCGCTCATCGCTCCCCTTCCCCGTCTTGCTGAGACCCCGGCTCCGTCGGGCTGACGAGGACGGTGCCGATCCGCACGCGACCGCGGTCGTCGGGGCCGCCCTCTGCGCGCAGCCGCAGCCCGTCCCACGTCACTTCGGCGCCGGGCAACGGGACACGGCCCAGCTCGAGGGCGACCAGCCCGCCGACGGTGTCCACGTCGAGGTCTTCGTCGAACTCGATGTCGTACAGCTCGCCGAGATCCTCGATGGGCAGCCGCGCCGACACCCGATACCGCTTGTCGCCCAACTCTTCCACCGGCGCGACCTCGTCGGTGTCGTACTCGTCGGCGATCTCACCGACGATCTCCTCCAGCACGTCCTCGATCGTGACCAGACCCGCGATCGCGCCGTACTCGTCGACCAGCAGCACCATGTGGACGCGGTCGCGCTGCATTTCCCGCAGCAGCGCATCCAGTGGCTTGGAGTCGGGGACGAACACGGCCGGGCGCATCACCTCCGCCACCTCGGTGTCCCGTCCGCCGTTCGTCGAGTAGTAGGTCTTCTGTACAAGGTCTTTCAGGTAGACAACGCCGACGACGTCGTCGACGTTCTCCCCGATCACCGGGATGCGCGAATGCCCGCTGCGCACCGCTAATGAGGTGGCTTGACCAGCTGTCTTATCACTTTCGATCCACACCATCTCGGTGCGCGGCACCATCACCTCGCGGGCCGGCGTATCGCCGAGCTCGAAGACCGACTGGATCATCCTTCGCTCGTCGTCGGCCACCACGCCGCGCTGCTGTGCGAGGTCGACGACCTCGCGTAGCTCGATCTCGGAGGCGAACGGGCCGTTGCGGAAACCACGGCCCGGCGTCAGCGCGTTGCCGATTAGGACGAGCAGCCGGCTGATCGGGGTGAGCAGCACCGAAATCGCCTGCAGCGGAAGGGTAGCCACCAACGCGATGCTGTACGCATTCTGCCGTCCGACGGTGCGTGGGCCGACACCGATCGCGACGAAGCTGACCACGACCATGATGGCGGCCGCCGTAACCAGCCCCCACCCCACGCCGAGGCGGCCGTCGAGGTAGGCGACCAGCAGCACCGTCGCCGTCACCTCGCAGGTGATTCGCAGCAGCACAACGAGATTGATGTAGCGCGGCCGCTCTGTCATGACGCGGGCCAATCGCACCGCGCCGGGACGCTCGTCGCGTACGAGTTCCTCGACGCGCGCCACCGATACCGTGCTGATGGCGGCGTCGATCGCTGTGAAGAGCCCGCCAAGGCCGATGAGCGCAATCGCGCCGAGCAGGGGGGCTATACCGGTCACGGCTCGTCGAAGTATCGGGATTTGTCCAGCAGCCGCCGGTCCTTGTCGGACTGGCGGTCCTGGTGGTACGCCTCGACCTGGTCGGCCACCCACTCCTCGAGCAGTTCACGCTGCAGGGCGAACATCTCTTTTTCCTCGTCCGGCTCGGCGTGGTCGTAACCGAGCAGATGAAGCACGCCGTGCACGGTCAGCAGCGCGAGCTCTTGTCCCAGCGAATGTCCGGCCGCGGCGGCCTGCTCGGCGGCGAATTCCGGGCACAGCACGATATCGCCGAGCATCGACGGTCCGGGCTCGGGCGCGTCGGGCCGACCGCCGGGCTCGAGCTCGTCCATCGGAAAGCTCATCACGTCGGTCGGGCCGGGCAGGTCCATCCACCGCATGTGCAGGTCGGCCATCGCCGCCGTGTCCAGCAGCACCATCGAGAGCTCAGCCGCGGGATTCACTTTCATCTTGCCGATGACGAATCGGGCGACACTGATCAGTTCCTCTTCGGAAACGTCGATGCCCGACTCGTTGGACACCTCGATGCTCATGATCGCGTCACGCTACCGTCGGGGACGGCTGCCCGAGGCGCGCCGCTGCGCCCGGTTCAACAACGCGGGCTCCTCGTACTTGGCGTAAGCGTCGACGATCTCGGAGACCAGCCGGTGCCGCACGACGTCGGAGCTGGTGAGTTCGGAGACGTGGATGTCCTCGATGCCGTCGAGAATCTGCACCGCCGCGCGCAGGCCCGATGTGGCGCCGCCAGGCAGGTCGATCTGCGTGATATCGCCGGTGACAACGACTTTCGACCCAAAACCGAGCCGGGTCAGGAACATCTTCATCTGCTCGGCCGTAGTGTTCTGCGCCTCGTCGAGAATGATGAACGCGTCGTTGAGGGTGTTGTGCGTGAGCAGGAAGTCCTCGGTGACATAGAGCGAGTCCGCGGCCGCCACCTGAATGCAGACGGCTTCCTCGGTGCCTGCGGACTCGATGCGGTCGACGAAGCGCATCGGCCGCCCGCCGCCGGTCGCGTCGTACTTCGCGGCCTTGCGGGCGAGACGGAACGGAACGACAGCCTCGGGCAAGCGGATATCGAGGATGTGGGCGTCCGACCGGTGATGCACCTCTCGACCATGTGCCAGCCCCGGTTTGCGCCCCGCTGCCTTTCGGGTGCGCGCGTATACGACACCGCCGAGCGACTGCACAAGGAAGATCACATCATCGCGCAGGCGATCGGAGATCGTCGTGAATTGAATACGGCAAGTCCGCCCCTGTTGAGTGACCGGGCCGCCGTCGGAGTCGAAGAGGCCCTGCAGGATACCTAGCCGAACCTTGGCCGAATTGAAGAGGTAGTCCTCGGGTACGAACTTGGCGTCCGATTTGAGGCCCGACAGACCGAGTCGACGCATGGCGCCCGTCACCGGGTTCTCGATGGTGATGACTTCACCGGGACGTCTGATCCGGTTCAGCACGTAGTCCACGTCTGACTTGCGTCGGACTTCAATCCCAGGAATGAGACGTTCCAAGGATTCTGCCAGCTCTGGATCAGTCGTCGCGAAGGTCGGTGTCGCCCTGCACGAGAAACACCCATCGCCAAGCAGCAGACCGAGGGCGTAGGGATCGAGCGGCACTGGCCGCGCCTCGAAGCTGACTGGTGCGCTTAGAAGCGGCAACTCGTAGCGGTGGTAGTGCGCAGCGCGGAGGTTGCCGATCATCTCCTTCGTCTGGAGCACGCGCGGCGGCTTTCCAGAACTCCGATCCTTGCGGGTATATACCGACCACAGGTGGTCACCGGACGCGAGCGTCGATGAACCATCCTGCGTGTGGACCCGGTAAATATCTTTGAAGCCCTGCGGATAGACGCCCAAGACTTCGGTTGGACGCCCATCCGAGCCGATCACAAAATCGCCGACCTGAAGTTCGCCGATCGGTCGGAAACCAGTCGGTGTCAACACCTTTGTGAACAGCGGTTGCGCCCGACCCCTCATGTAACCGAGCGGCGCGACCTCAATTACGCCGGCGCTCATCAACTTTGGGATCAGCTCGGGGTCCATCATGTCGTGCAGCGCGTCGTACAGCGGCCGCAGATAGGGATCGATCTTCTCGCTCAGCGTGCCGGGCAAGAAGCCAAGGCGCTCACCAGCTTCCACGGCCGGGCGGGTCAGGATGATCCGGTTCACCTGCTTGGTCTGTAATGCGTTGACGGCCTTGGCCATTGCCAGATACGTCTTGCCAGTGCCGGCCGGCCCGATGCTGAAGACGATGGTATGGGCATCGATGGCATCAACGTAGCGCTTCTGGTTGAGCGTCTTTGGCCGAATCGTCTTGCCGCGCCTCGACAGAATGTCGAGGGTGAGCACCTCGGCGGGCGACTCGTTGCCGGTGCCGGTGATGATCGCGACACTGTGCCGCACCACCTCCGGTGTCAGCGTCTGACCGCTGGCCACGATCGCGATGAGTTCGGACACCACTCGCTCGGCCAGCGCGACATCGGCCGGCTCGCCGGACAGGGTGAGCGCGTTGCCGCGCACATGGATATCGGCCGCCAGGATTCGCTCCAGTGCGCGCAGATTTTCGTCGGCGGAACCCAGCAGGCCCACGACGTGGTCGGGCGGAACATTCATGCTGCTGCGTACCAGCGAATCGGTGGCCGGTGACGAGTCAGCGTTCGTCTCGCGGGGCGTCACGTGGGGTTTTCTGCCTGCTTTCTGTGTTCTTGGCGGTTCTGTTGCTGCGAATTCCCAGTTTACCGCCGGGTACCGACGCATCCCAACGGTTACGCCTGCTGCGCAGCTCAGGACCACCGTGGGGTGAGCACACCCAAAGCGCCCAGTGCCACCGCCGCGGCCGTCGAGGTCCGCAGGACCGTGGGCCCGAGCCGCACCGGCGTCGCGCCGGCGTCGGAGAGCGCGGCGATCTCCTCGTCGGCGATGCCTCCTTCCGGTCCGACGATCAGCACCAGCGAATCAGCGTGCGCCACCGGTAATTCGGTGAGCCTGCCGGTGGCGGACTCGTGTAACACGAGCACCACCGCGCCCGTCGTCACATCCTCGCGGACCAACTCCGCCAACTCGGCCGTCGACACCACACCGGTGACCGACGGGATGTGCGCGCGCCGCGACTGACGGGCGGCCGAGCGGGCCACCGCACGCCAGCGGCGCAGACCCTTGTCGACCCGGGTGGGCCCGTCCCAGCGGGCCACGCAGCGCGACGCCTGCCAGGCCACGAACGCGTCCGCCCCGGCCTCGGTGGCCAGCTCGATGGCCAACTCGGAGCGGTCGGATTTCGGCAGTGCCTGCACGACCGTGACCGCAGGGGCGGCTTCCGGGACGCTACGACGGCTCAGCACCCTTGCCGTCAACCGGCCCTTGCCGACGTCTTCGATCACACAGTGGGCCAGCGCTCCGGCGCCGTCGCCCAGGTCGAGCCGTTCACCGGGCCGGATCCGCCGAACGTTCGCCGCATGGAAGCCCTCCTCGCCGTCGACGACCGCGATCTCACCGACCTCGGGCAGCGCGTCGACGTAAAACAGCGCCTCAGTCACGAATTGTTAGCGGCCGGTGAAGGTTTCGCGCAGCCGACTGAACAGCCCGCCCCCGGTCGAGGTGGCGTGGGTCGACCTCACCTCAGCCGCGTCGCGCGTGCGGTTTTCCTTCAGCTTGCGCAGCAGTTCGATGTCCTCGTGGTCGAGCCGTGACGGCACCATGACCTCGATGTGCGCATGCAGGTCACCTCGCACCCCGGACCGCAGGTGCGGCATGCCGTGCCCGCGCAGTGTGGTGATCGAGCCCGGCTGGGTGCCGGCCGGGATGGTGATCTCGGTCGGGCCGTCGAGGATCGCGTCGACGGTGACCGTCGTGCCGAGCGCGGCGTCCACCATCGGCACCGAGATGGTGAAATGCAGGTCGTCGCCGTCGCGGACGAACGTGTCGTGGGGTTTCTCGTGGACCTCGACATACAAGTCCCCGGCGGGTCCGCCACCGGGCCCAACCTCGCCCTGCGCCGCCAGCCGCACCCGCATGCCGTCACCGACTCCGGCAGGGATCTTGACGCTGATCTCGCGTCGTGCGCGGATCCGGCCGTCGCCGCCGCACCGGTGACACGGATCGGGGATGACCTCGCCCACCCCGCCGCAGACGGGGCACGGCCGTGACGTCATCACCTGGCCTAGCAGCGAGCGCTGAACGGTCTGGATCTCGCCGCGGCCGCCGCAGGTGTCGCAGGCAACCGGGGTGGAGTTGCCGTGGGTGCCCCTGCCCTGGCACAGGTCGCATAGCGCCGCAGTGTCGACGGTGACCTGCTTGGTCACACCGGTGGCGCATTCGGCCAGGTCGAGCCGCATTCGCAGCAGGGAATCCGAGCCCGGTCGCACGCGGCCGATCGGTCCGCGAGCGGTGGTCCCGCCCCCGAAGAAGGCCTCGAACACGTCGCCCAGGCCACCGAAGCCGCCGAATCCGTTGCCCGACGCCGCGGCGGCGGACTCCAACGGATCGCCGCCGAGGTCGACGATCCGGCGCTTCTCGGGGTCGCTCAACACCTCGTACGCGACGCTGATCTCCTTGAACCGGGCCTGCGCGGCCTCGTCGGGATTGACGTCGGGATGCAGTTCGCGGGCCAGCTTGCGATAGGCGCGCTTGATCTCCGAATCACTCGCGCCCCTGCCCACTCCGAGCAGCCCGTAGTAGTCGCGTGCCACGCCTGACCTTTCCCGCGCCTTTAATCCGCTGCTAGACGGATTATCGGCTACCTAAGACTTCGCCTATATAGAGAGCAACCGCAGCGACATTAGCGATAGTTCCCGGATAGTCCATCCGGGTGGGCCCCAATACACCCATGCCGCCGTACACCTTGCCCGAACTGCCGTACGCGGTGCTCACCACCGATGTGCCCAGCATCTGCTCGGCCTCGGTCTCGTGCCCGATCCGCACGGTGACCTTGCCGGCCTCCTGCTGCACCGCCAGCAGCCGCAGCACCACCACCTGCTCCTCGAGCGCTTCCAGGACCGACCGCAGCGAACCGCCGAAGTCGGCGGTGTTGCGGGTCAGGTTCGCGGTGCCGCCCAGCAGCAGGCGTTCCTCGCTGTGCTCGACCAGCGACTCCACCAGAACCGTCGCCGACCGGCCGATGGCATCGCCCAGGCCGCCGCTGCCGTCGAGATGGGCGGCCAGATCCGAGACCGCCACCGACGCGGCCGCGAGCGGCTTGCCTTCCAGCGCCTGCCCGAGCCGGTCACGCAGCTGGGCCAGCTGATGGTCGTCGATCGCGTCGCCGAGTTCGACGATGCGCTGGTCGACGCGGCCGGAATCGGTGATCACCACCAGCAGCAGCCGGGCCGGCGTCAACGCCACGACCTCGAGATGCCGCACCGACGAGGTGGACAGCGTCGGGTACTGGACAACCGCGACCTGTCGGGTCAGCTGCGCCAGCAGCCGCACCGCGCGGCGGAGCACGTCGTCGAGGTCGACGCCCGTCTCCAGAAAGCTCAGGATCGCGCGGCGCTCCGACGACGACAGTGGCTTGATGTCCTCGAGCCGATCGACGAACTCGCGGTAACCCTTCTCGGTGGGCACCCGGCCCGAGCTGGTGTGCGGCTGGGTGATGTAGCCCTCGGCCTCCAGGACCGCCATGTCGTTGCGCACGGTTGCGCTGGAGACGCCGAGATTGTGGCGCTCGACGAGGGTCTTCGAGCCGATCGGCTCCTTGGTGGCCACGAAGTCGGCGACGATGGCGCGCAGCACATCGAAGCGACGGTCGTCGGCACTACCCATGTGTTCACCTACCCATCCCACCAAGTTGGCATCTATTTTACGGTTATCAACAGGGCGGACACCGCGCGAGCCGCTGTTCGCGTGGCGGACGGGTTGGTTGCGACTAACCTTTGCAGGGTGACGCCCACGCCCGGGGGGATGACGCGAGGAATTTTCTAGCCGATGATCTTCAAAGGGGTCCGCGAGGGTAAGCCGTACCCTGAGCACGGCCTGTCGCATCGGCAATGGGCCCAAATCCCGCCCCGGCAGATCCGGCTCGACGAGTTGGTCACTACGACCACGGTGCTGGCGCTGGACCGGTTGCTGTCGGAGGATTCGACGTTCTACGGCGACCTGTTCCCGCACGCGGTCAGGTGGAAGGGCATCGTCTACCTGGAGGACGGGTTGCACCGCGCAGTGCGGGCGGCGCTGCGCAACAGGACGGTGCTGCACGCGCGGGTGTTCGACATGGACATGCCGCTGCCGCCGCAGACCTAGGTCTTTCGCGCCGAAACTGTATTCCACCAGGCGTCTACTCGGGGTTTCTCTGCTGGAATACAGTTTCGCGCGCCAGGAGGACGACCCCGGTGAACACCTGCCACACCAAAATGGAGTAGACGCTCGCGCGCTCGACCGCTCCGGCGGGCAGCGTGGTCCCGGCTGTCGACATGGCGATGCTCAACAGCGCCAGGCCGACGAATCCGATCACCGCGATCGCGACGGAGGCAGCGCGATAGCCGCGTAGCGCGACCGCCTTCGCCACCACCGACGAGCCGATGACGATCGCGGCGTTCCCTCCGACGATGGCGAGCACTGCGCCGACCACGTGCAGCCAGCTGTATCCCTTCGCGACGAGCGCCGACCCGCCGTGGACGACCGCCACGAGCAGGTTGCCCACGGCATTCGCCGCCGCAAGCGCCACGAGCAGCCACCCGCTGCGAAGCGCGCGGGCGATCAGGACCGCTCCGGCCAGGAACGCCAAGCCCTGTACCCAGAACGCGGAATTCATCAGGACGGCCTTGGGCGACCGGGCGGGCACACCTAGGTCGCTGATGTATCCGTTCACGTAGCTGTAGGACGGCACTACCGCCGCAGCGGCGACGGTCTCGACGGCAATGAAGATCACTGCGGCCGAGATCCACAGCACGGCGGCAACCCGGAGCTGTCGCCGTGAAGTCGTCACGACACCCAACCGTAGGGCAGCGGCTTATGTCATTCGCGCCTCACGCCGACCAAACAGGGCCGACGGCACGATCAGGGAGTGCTCGACGACGCGCACGCCCCGACTCGATTGGAGAACACACATGACAGGTAGAAAGATCGTAATAAGAAGCGCGACAAAGATTTTGGTTGGTTGCGCCGCCCTGGCGGCGCTGTCCCTGGCAGGAGTTTCCGGCGTCGCCAGTGCTGATCCGGGAATCGGATGGGGCGCACCAGGACCGGGGATTCTGCCCGGACCGGGGCTCGGTGGATTCGGCGGCCCCGCCTCCGGGCTCGGTGTGCTGCCCGGCCTGGGCTGGGGTCTGCCGGGCATCGGCCTCGGCGGTGTCGGCGGCCCGGCCTCCGGGCTAGGCGTATTGCCCGGATGGGGTATTGGACTGCCCGGGCCCGGGGTCTTCTGATCCCTGCTAAGCGACGGGCGTGCCGCGCCGCCGCTCCCGTGGGCGCGGCGATGGCGCAACGCGGATCCTGATGCTGACGGCCGCGACCGCGGTGGCCGATCGGGTAGCAGGTCTGGGCCTGGGCGCCGACGACTATCTCATCAAACCGTTCGCGTTCGCCGAGTTGGTAGCCAGGGTTCAGGCCCTCGCCCGCAGAGCGCGGCACGCTGTCCCGCCGGTGCTGGAGCGCGGCGGAATACGACTTGACCCCCACCGGCGCACCGTGACCCGTGACGATGCGCCGGTTCCCTTGTCCCGCAAGGAGTTCGCCGTCCTCGCCGAACTGCTGCGCGCCGACGGCGGGGTGGTGTCCGCGGAAGATCTGCTGGAAAAGGCGTGGGATGAGAACATCGACCCGTTCACAGGTGTGGTTTGGTACACGATCATGATGGTGCGCCGAAAGTTGGGTGATCCACCGGTGATCGAAACCGAGCCCGGCGTCGGATACCGCCTCCGATGACGGGCAGGCGATCCACCATCCGGATGCGCCTGACCGCGCTCTACGCCGTTGTGTTCTTTTGTGCCGGCGCCATTCTCATCGCGCTGATGTACTTCTATCTTCAGCAGTCGCTGCAGAACCGGCCCGCCGGAGCGCAGGGCATCGTGCAGCAGTTCCTCAATGAGCGAGGCGTGCGTAACCGGCCGGTGATCGACAACCTGTTCACCGCGATCGCCGCGCAGGCCGAGCAGGAGCGACGAGAGACGTTGCAGGGGATGCTGATCTGGTCACTGGTCGCGCTCGGCGCCGTCGGGGTCGCTGCCGGCGGCTTCGGCTGGCTGCTGGCCGGCCGGGCGCTTCAGCCGCTGCAGAACGTCACCGCGACGGCGCGGCGGGTGGCCGAGCGCAGTCTGCACGAGCGCATCGCGCTCGACGGACCCGATGACGAGATCAAGGAACTCGCCGACACCTTCGACGCAATGCTGGAACGGCTGGACCGCGCGTTCGACGGGCAACGCCGTTTCGTGGCCAACGCCTCCCACGAGCTACGAACTCCACTGGCGATAAACCGCACCCTCATCGAGGTCGCGCTCGACGATCCGGATGTGCCGGACGCGACCCGCAAGCTCGGCGAAACGCTGCTGGAAGTCAACCACCGCAATGAGCGCCTCATCGACGGCCTGCTGGTACTCGCCAGCAGCGATCAGCGGCTCGACAAGCACACCCGGGTCGACCTCGCCAGCGTGGCCCGGCAGGCGATCACGACGGCCGGGCCAGCGGCCCACCGGGCAGGAATCGAGATCTACTCGGATCTCGTGTCCGCTTATGTCGTCGGGGACCCCGCGCTGCTGGAACGCCTCGCGCAGAATCTCGTCGACAACGCCATCCGCTACAACATCGCCGGACATGGCTGGGTACACGTCACCGTCACCGGCGACACACGATCCGCCCGCCTCGCGGTCCAGAACACCGGTCCGGTTGTTGCGCCCTTCGAAGTGGACGGCTTGTTCGAGCCGTTCCGCCGACTGGCATCTGGCGAACGAATCACCGAGGCCGGAAATGCGACAAACAGTCGCGGCGCCGGTCTTGGCCTGTCGATTGTGCGTTCGGTCGCCACCGCGCACGGCGGGGATGTCGATGCCCAGGCCCGGCCTGACGGCGGACTTATCGTCACGGTCACCGTGCCGGTTGGTCAGTAGTTGTGGCAGGTGTCGGCGATCCGCGCCAGCATCTGGATCCTTTGTTGCCCTTCCGGCGTGTTGCGCTTCTCCTCGATCTTCGACCGCCACTGCGGGTTCTCGTCCAGGCGCTGCTGCAGACGCTGTTTGCGCTGATCGACCGGCAACGCAATGAAATTCTGCAACTTGGATTGCGCCTCAGGGCGTTCGTCGAGGGCAGCGGCCAACTCCGGGGCCTCAACCCGTAGCGCGGCGTAAGCTGCGAATAGCTGCATGTCGTTTCGATCAATGGGCCGTCCCCCGGCTCCGCCGACGCGATCCCCGCCGCAGACAAAAGCGATATTGCGGATACCAGGCCTCCAAGAGTGACGACGACTCTCACCGAAGAGGACGGGAATGTCATTGCGCTTTGCCCTTTCTCGAAGACTGTTGACGTCGCGGCGGTGACCGCATCGACAGTCCACCAGGCAAAGTGTTTGCTCAGCGCTAGGAAGCAGAGTTGGGGATCAATCGCTGGCCATGACCTCGCAGAATGACAGGAACCTTGTCGGGACCCTCGATCTCTGCGATTCCGAACCCCAAGAACACGACGTTCCTCAGTGTGACGTTGAGCTCCCGCTCGAGCTTGGCGATTGACGCCGAGAGCGCCGGCTGCGACACATAGCAGGCTTCAGCGGCCCGCGCGAAGTGTCTCTCGCTTGCCACCGCCACGAAGTACTCCAGCTGACGGAATAGCATCAGCGACTCCCCCTGCAGTCTTCTCTGAGAGTGCGTACAGCTCAGGAAGATTGATCACGATTGCCTCCTGTGTGCTGCGCGCGATCACGATCACAGCCGGGTTGTTGGGGTCCGGATTCTCTTCGCGGTGCGGAACGTATGGCGGGACGAAGATGTAGTCGCCGGGCGCCGTGGCGATGCGGACCTCCGTGGCACCGTCGTGGAATACGAACTCGGGGTTCCCGCTTCGTACGAAGATCGCGGTTTCGGATTCGCCATGATGGTGGTTGTCCGACACCGTCTCTGGCGAAACATAGGTCTCGCCCATCCAGATCTTCTCCGACCCGACCGAGGCTCCGCTGATGGCGGCAAACCGGCGCATACCCTCCGTCTGGGCAGTGCCCGAGCTGAGTTCCGAAGCCTTGACATGGTGTACCCGCGTGCGTAACGACGAATGGACATACTCACCGCTCGTCGCCGTCAAGTCAGGGTGGAAACCGTTCCGGCTAGTCATGAAAGCACCGAGCGGCAGCCATATCCATGGCACCAGACTTGCAGTCCGGGTGGGCTTTGTCGTCACCGGTGACACCCACAGACCCTTCCGGTCAGCACCACTCTGTCGTTTCCTGCCAGATGCAAACACCCCGTCAGGCTGGCGGGGAGCCAGGGTTGGGAGTCAGCAGCAACGACAAGGGTCCACTGGAGCGCAATTCTGGATGACGTGGCCCCGACGGGTCACCCGTCAAAGGAGTAAATCATGCGAATCAGACTGAGCCACATCACATCGGTGTTGGCAGCCGGCGCTGCCGCGGCAGCGATCGCCGGCGCACCGACGGCCGCCGCGGCCGAACCGGTTTCGGCTCCACCGGCAGCGGTCAGCACCGGGTCGACATCAGTCGCCGACGTCACGCCTGCCGGCTTTCATGGCGGCGGCGGCTTTCATGGCGGCGGCTTTCACGGCGGCGGCTTTCACGGCGGCTACGGCCACGGCTTCGACCGCGGCGGCTGGGCTCCATGGGGCTGGGGCCCATTGTTCTGGGGCCGACACTGGTAACGGTCAATGACCGTGTCGTCAACCACACTGCTGCAACCGGAATCGGCTGCAGCGGTGTGGAATCCGGAGGGATAGACGTCCCGGCTGAAGGCCTTGATGGGAACCGAAGAGGTGTGACCGGACCCTACCCTATCGGGTTGGCGGCCTTTGAGTATTCGAAGTAACGCGCGTCCTCCGCCCAGTCCTCGAACGCCCCTCGAAGCCGTACTCGGCCACATTGGTCACCGGGGTGGGGACGGTCGGGTCCAACGCGTCCTCAATGACGTCGACTGGGACCAGATGCGTGCTGCTCCGCATATCTCCTCATCAATTGTGCAACCGCTGCCACCGTCGCCGGCCGGCCTCGGCCACCCCCACGCGAAACTCGGTCACCGTCGACGACCGGCTAGGCGGGTATGTGGTCGAACAAGTCCGGATTCGGTCCGGTTCTTCCGGATTCGCCTTGGTCGAGGCCTGAGATAGCGTCCATATCTGAACTGTCCAGTTCGAAGGCGAACAACTCGAAGTTCGACTTCATTCGATCCGGCGATACCGACTTGGGGAACACGATGTCGCCGCGCTGGATGTGCCAGCGCAATACGACCTGTGCCGGGGACTTATCGTGATCGGCGGCGATTCGCTCGATGACCGGATCACCGAGCACCTTGCCCTGGGCGATCGGCGACCACGCCTCGGTGACGATGCCGTGCTCATTCCCGTAGGCGCGTACCTGCTCATTCAGAAAGTAGGGATGGACTTCGACCTGGTTGACCGCAGGAACGGTGCCGGATTCCTTTGCGAGTCGGTCCAGATGTGCCGGCTGGAAGTTCGACACTCCAATGCTGCGCGCGCGTCCGTCACCGGCGAACTCTTCGAGGACATTCCAGGTCGAAACGAAGTCGCCGCCGTAGAGCGTGGGCAGCGGCCAGTGGATGAGAAACAGGTCAACGTAATCGGATTCGAGCGCGCGCAGCGTGTTGTCGAACGCGCGTCGGGCATCGTCAGGCTTGTGGAAGCCGTTGTTGAGCTTGCTCGTGATGAAGACGTCGGCGCGGTCCAGCCCGGCATCGCGGACGCCCTGGCCGACTTCCGTCTCGTTTCCGTACATCTCTGCTGTGTCGATGTGCCGGTAGCCGATGTCCAAGGCGGCCTTAACCGCTGCGGCGGTTTTCTCGGGCTCGATCTGGAAGACACCGAAACCCAACTGCGGGATTGGTTTCCGTCGTTCAGTGCGATTGCGGGAACGTTGCTCATGGTCATTTCTCCTAATTGGATCGTTCTAGGGGTACAAGTTCCGATGCCGGGGTCAGGCCACGGTCAGCTGAATCCGTGCCCCAGGATGTTGCGCCTGCGGAGTCCAAGGCGAGCGGTGACGCTCAGCGGCCCGACCGCGGCGTCGACGACGACCGACCAGCGCCGCCATGCCGACGGCCTACGGGTGGACTCGGCGATGAATGGCGATTCGTCATGGAAGACCGTGTCGGTCCGCTCATCCCACACGCTTGCACCCCTCACTT
Source organism: uncultured Actinomycetota bacterium (assembly GCA_963848185.1). Classification (GTDB taxonomy): domain Bacteria; phylum Actinomycetota; class Actinomycetes; order Mycobacteriales; family Mycobacteriaceae; genus Mycobacterium. Next base: position 38,056 of record CAWKCR010000017.1, on the reverse strand, counting down.
CCTGGCGAATGCTTGGTGGCGACCACATCCGTACCAACCAGACTTGCATTTCCGCGTGGACCTTGTCGTCACCGCTGGCACCCACTAACCATTCTGGTCAGCACCACTCCTGCATACCTGCCAGATGCAAACATCCGCCGGCGGGGAACCGTGGCCACCGAGATCGATCGCGACGACAGTGGTCGCGTGCAGTGATCGAGCCTGCACGATTGGGCGCGGTTGCCTGCTGGCAGGCATGGGTCGATTCCAGCTGGAGGCACATGGGTTTGGGTGTTAGCCCGGACGACACGGATCCGATAGAGAGAAATCCTGGAATGAGCCCGATCAGGGCCAATCATCGAAGGAGTACCACCATGCGCATCAAACTGAATTACATCGCACCGCTGTTGGCAGCGGGAGCTGCAGCGGTGGCGGTCGCGGCCGCACCGATCGCCGCGGCCGCTCCCGGTCCCGCACCGGCTCCGGCTCAGCAGTCCTGCTCCGCCAGCTTTTCGGGCAGCATTTGCCAGACGCCCGGCAATGTCGAGATCAACGATTCCCCTCCGCCTGTTAATTACTATCCCTACGGAGGAGACGAGTTTCTGCTCGGCTACGGCGGCTACGGCGGCTATGGCGGCTTTCACGGCGGCGGCGGCTTTCACGGCGGCGGGGGCGGACACCGGTAGCGGTCGATGACTGCCTGTTGGCCGCCGAGTCGGTGGTATGCCACCCACTCGCCGGCAGACGGTTCCACCGAAGAACAGGAAACTTCGCCAACAAGAAACGTTGTGCAGCAACGCATCAGCGGCGTGCACGACGACACCGAGAAAGGCAATATCATGATTACTTCACACCGCCGGACCGACGACGAGGTGCGGGAGTTCGACGCCCCGCCCAGCCTGCCGCAGAACCTGCAGAAGGTCCTAGTGGATCTCATCGAACTGCATCTGCAGGGCAAACAGGCCCACTGGAATCTCGTCGGCACCAACTTTCGCGATCTGCACCTACAACTCGACGAAATCGTCGACACCGCACGCGAAGCCAGCGACACCATTGCGGAACGCATGCGCGCCCTCAACGCGGTTCCCGACGGGCGATCCGACACCGTCACGGCGTCCACCACACTGCCCGCGATCTCGCCGGCCGAGCTCAGCACCACCGAGACTGTCGACCTCATCACCACCCGGATCTACGCCGCGGTGGACACCATCCGCACGGTCCACGACGACGTCGACGCCGCTGACCCCTCCACCTCCGACCTGCTGCACGAGATGATCGACAGCCTTGAGAAGGCCGCCTGGATGCTCAAATCCGAGAACCGGAAGATCTGACGACCAGCGGTCCGCTCAACGGGCATCGAGGAAGGTGATCACCGCGAGAATTCGGCGGTGATCATCGCCGATCTCGGGGAGGTTCAGCTTCGTGAGGATGCTGCGCACGGTCCGACGCGGGGTCGGTTCAGAGCTCGCACCACGGTGAGGCGCTGCCGAAGACCCCGGTAACGGGAATGCTGACTCGGCGATCTTTATCGCCGCTGTATTACGCCTGCCTTCTATGATGCAGGTTGCGGCCTTGTTTAAGTCCGCGACGATCGATGTGAGCTTGCGTGATGACGCGGAAGTGGTCACGGCTGCCCGGCTGGTCGCCGTCCGAGCGGGGAGTGCTGTCCGCAGACGGCGATTCTGATGTGGCAACAGTCGCGCCTCCGGTACGAGCTCGTTTGACGTCGCTCGTAGTGGGCTCGACGACGCCGCCGTTGTGGCTCGGGGTCGTGGTCGCGGCGTCCCTGATCGCGGCGGAGTCGGTTCTTGTGTATCTCCTCGAGCGGGTCGCCCCAGAGAACACCTTCGGTGCGGTCTTCTTGCTGGGCGTGCTGGTGGTCTCGGCTCGATGGGGATTCGGGCTGGCTGTGACGACCACTCTCGCGAGCGCCCTTGTCTACGCCTATTTCCATCTCGACACCGCGGGGGGCTTCTTTCCGACCAGTGTCCAGGACTGGGTGCCAATCATCGTCTTCCTGCCCATCGCGCTCTTGGCGAACATTCTCGGGGGCCAGGCCCGACTGCGCACGGCCGAGGCAAAGCAACGCCGCCGGGAAGCCGAGGCAAGCCGTGATGAGCTCGGTGTGCTCGCCGAGCAGCAGGCCGCGTTGCGACAGGTGGCGACCCTCGTCGCGCGTGGGGCGAGCCCGTCGGAGGTTTTCGCAGCGGTGGCCGATGAATTGGCACGCTGCCTGCATGTGGTCAACGCGGGGCTGCTTCGCTTTGAGCCGGACGGCACAGGAGTCGTGGCTGCCGTCCGGTACGAGCCGGGGATCACGAAGATGCCCGTCACCGGCGAGCGTATTCCGCTGACGGGCGACGACGTTGGAGCGAGGGTGTTGCACACCGGCCGGGCAGCCAGGCTGGATAGCCACGAGAACGCGTCCGGTCCAGAAGCCGCACGCATACGTGCCGAGGGCATCGACTCGATAGTGGGAGTCCCGGTCGTCGTCGACGGCCGGTTATGGGGCGCGGCCATCGTCGGCTCACGGAGCCCCACGCCGATGGCACCGGACACCGAGGCACGCGTCGCGGACTTCGCCGATCTCGTCGCGACCGCGATTGCCAATGCCGCCACCCGGGCCGAACTGCAGGCAAGCCGCGACGAGTTGCGTGTGCTTGCCGAGCAGCAGGCAGCGTTACGACGGGTCGCGACACTGGTGGCGCGCGGGGTCAACCCGTCAGAGGTGTACTCAATGGTGGCCGACGAAATAGCCGGATGCCTGCATGCAAACAACGCATCGGTGAACCACTTCGAAGGCGACGAGGTGGTCGTCCTCGCCCTGTCTCACCTCGATCCGCAAATGAAGGGCAAGCCGGTCGTCGGCGAGCGCCATACGTTGGAGGGCGACAACATCGCAACGAGGGTGATTCGGTCCGGCCGCGCCGCACGACTCGACAGCTCGGAGCTACGAAACGCCCCCGGCTCCATCGCCGCTCGCCTACGCGAGATGGGCCTCCGTTGCACGGTGGCAGCCCCGATCGTCGTCGAGGGACAGGTATGGGGAATGGCGGCCGTCGGCTCGTCAGAACCGGAACCGTTGCCACCGGACACCGAGGCGCGGATCGCCGATTTCGCCGATCTCGTTGCGACTGCGATCGCCAATGCCGCCACCCGTGCCGAACTAATCGCCTCGAGGGCGCGGATTGTTGCTGCCGGCGATGAGGCCCGGCGCCGGCTGGAACGGGATCTGCACGACGGAGCCCAGCAGCGGCTGGTCTCACTCGGGCTCCAGCTCCGCATGGCCGAGGAATCCATACCGTCCCAACGGAATGAGCTAAAGGAGCAGCTGTCTCGTATTGTGTCGGGGTTGACCGGTGTGTCAGAGGATCTCCAAGAGTTCTCGCGCGGAATTCATCCGGCGATACTGTCAAGAGGAGGACTGGGCTCGGCCATTCGGACGCTGGCTCGCCGCTCGGCCGTCCCTGTGAGCCTTGACATCGCAGTCGATCGACGCTTGCCCGAATCTGCCGAAGTCGCGGCCTACTACGTGGTTTCCGAAGCTCTGACCAATGCCGCCAAGCACGCCCAAGCCTCCGAGGTCAACGTGTCCGCACGAGCCGAGGATGACAACCTCCATCTCGTGATCCGCGACGACGGCGTTGGGGGTGCCGACTCCCGCAAAGGGTCAGGACTGATCGGCCTCATCGACAGGGTCGAGGCTCTCGGCGGCGGCTTAGAGATCACAAGTCAAGTCGGAGGCGGGACGTCGCTGCACGTCAAAATCCCCATTCACGCCCTTTGATCGAATGCCCTTGGCGTGCTGAGGGTATGCACAGCGCAGATTGCAGCTGGCAGGGGGGATTGATGGGTGTCAGCAGTGACGACACAGGTTCGTCGGAGGTGTCAGTCATCTGTCAGGGCCGAGGGTTTGAAGGAAACCAATCCCGCGAATCACTCGAATTCGAGCGGGATCGTCGCCAGCAGTGATGTGCCGCTTCCCGGGAGACTGGAGATGTTCAGCTGGCCGCCGAGCGCCTCGACGCGGTCTTTGAGGCCGATGAGCCCGGACCCTCCCGCTAAGTTGGCTCCGCCAATTCCGTCGTCTCGAATCGAGAGACGCAGATACAAACCGTCGGCTTCAACCCGCACGTGCACCTCGGACGCCCGTGCGTGCTTGGCCGCGTTTGTGAGCGCTTCGGCCACGACGTAATAGGCGGCCACTTCGGCAGATTCGGGCAACCTTCGGTCGACGCCGAGGTGGAGCTCAACGGGGACAGCGGAGCGGCGGGCGAGCGTCTTGAGCGCTGGGCCCAGTCCCCCCCTCGACAGGATCGCGGGGTGAATCCCGCGCGATATCTCTTGAAGGTCCTCCGACACACCCGAAAGTCCGGCAACGATGCCAGTTATCTGCTCGTTGAGCGCGTGCAGTTCGGGCGGAACCGCCGCCTCAGCTGTGCGCAGTTGCAGCCCCAGCGAGACGAGCCGCTGTTGCGCACCGTCGTGCAGGTCGCGTTCGAAACGGCGTCGAGCGCCGTCGGCGGCCGCGACGATGCGGGCGCGCGATGCGGTGAGTTGGGCGCGGGTTTCGGCGTTCGCGATCGCGGTCGCAACGAGGTCGGCGAAGTCCCCGACGCGCGCCTCGGTGTCGGGCGGTAGGGGCTCGGGTCGCGACGAGCCGACGATGGCCGCGCCCCACAGGCGGCCATCCACGACGATCGGCACTCCCACCCCCGCGCGCAGGCCCAATGACCGGATGTACCTAGCGGTCGTGCCTGGAGCATTCTCGTGGCTGTCCATCCGGGCGGCGTGTCCGGCGCGAAGCACCATCGCCGAGATGTTCTCGCCGTCGAACGAGAGCCGCGAGCCGACCGGCAGCCTCCCCACTGGGGGCTCGTGGTGGGCAGCGAGGAGGATGGACGATCCGTCGGGCTGATAGCGGCACAGAGTCGAGTGAGGCACGCCTAGGCACCAGGCCAACTCCCGCGCCACTGCTGCGAACACCTCGGACGGCGGCACCGCGCGCGCGACGAGCGTCGCAACCCGTCGCAACGCGGCCTGTTGGTCGGCGAGCACACGGAGCTCATCACGGTGTACTTCGGCCTCGCGGCGGCGTTGATCCGCCTCGGCGGTGCGTAATCGGGCCTGGCCGGCTAGCACGTTGGCCAACAGCGCGATGGGCAGGAAGATCAGGACTGCAGCCCAGCCCTCGACATCGGTCGGGAGGAAGCTCCCTTCACCCTCGAAATGGACGTAGACGTAGGCAAGAGCGCTCGCCAGTGTCGTAATCACCGACAGCCCGAATCCCCATCGAGCCGATACCACGAGAACTCCGAGCAAGTAGACGGCGCCGAAGGTGTTCCCGGGTGCGACCCGCATAAGCACACGCACCAGAATCGTTTCCGCGACGATGAAGAGGGCCCCGACCACCAGCCCGAGCCACAGCGGTGGGGCCGTCGGGCGCACCAACAGCGACATCAGACGAGCGCGGCCCTCTCTCAAATTGTGGTTCCCACGATCTGACCGATGCCATATGTCACGAGCATCGCCACCGCTCCGGCAAGGACTACGCGACCATCCCGCAATTCAGCACTGTCGGACCGCGTCATATCGCGCTGACTGTCAGGCGCTTGCCGCGTGTGGCGACGCGGTCGTCGCGGCGGATGTAATGGCAGCGGCGACGTCGTCGTCGCCGTGATCGCCGGCCATCGCTTCGTGCCAGCGCGGCAGCAGCGCAGCGGTTAAGGGAAGTTCCACGCCATGTCGGTGAGCGGCACTCATCGCGAGTTCGACGTCCTTCGTGGCGTGCCGCAACGGGAAGCCGGGGACGAAGTCGGCGTCAAGCATCGCGGCGCCCTTGGCGAGTGCGTACTCCGAGGCCATCGGCCCGTCGGCAATCGCCTCCAGCAAGAGGTGCGGGCCGAGGCCGAGTTCTTCGCTGAGCGTGAGGGTTTCGACCATCCCCTCGACGAGCACAGCCAACCAGTTGTTGAGTGCGAGCTTGAGCCGGCTCCCGTCACCACTGCTCGACAGCCACAACGTCTGCCGGCCGAGGACGTCGAAAATCGGCTCCAACCGGGGCCGGACCGTAGTTGCACCTGAGGCGAGGATGACCAGCGTCCCTTCCTCGGCGGCCGCGGAGCTGCCCGATACCGGGGCGTCGATGAATACGACGTCGTTGCGGGCCGCCACGCCGGCGAGACGGTCGGACCACTCGACCCCGATCGTGCTCATCTGGACCCAAATTGCGCCCGACGAAAGCATGGACAGCGGGCCTTCGGGGCCGGTCATCACATCTTGCACGGCGGCGCCGTCGGTGAGCATGGTGATCAGTACGTCGACACCGGCGGCGGCTTCGGCCGGGGTGGATGCGCGGCGCGCGCCGACGCCCACCCTCGCGGCCTTGGCCTGGGTGCTGTTCCAGACGTGCACCCCGAACCCTGCGCGCAGCAGATTGCGGGCCATCGGGGCACCCATCGTCCCGGTGCCCAGCACGGCGACAGTCAGTGCACTGTTGGTCATCACATGCCCTCCGGGGACGGGCCGGCGACCGGCGTGGCGGACGCCATGATCTTGTCGATCTCGTCGAGGTCCGCGTCGCTCAGTGGGACGTCCGCGGCACCGAGGCTCTCCTGGATATGGCTGGCTTGCCGGGCGCCGACGATGGCGACATGAACGGCCGGGTTCGACAGTGTCCACGCGATGGCGAGCTGACTGACGGTGATACCGCGGTCAGCCGCGAACTTATCCAACGCGCGCACCGTCGCCAGGTTGCGCCGGTACGTGTCGCCAGTGAAAACCGGGCTCTTGCTGCGCCAGTCATCGCCGGCGAAAGCCGTGTGCGCGCTTAACGTTCCGGTTAGCAAGCCGTGCGCCAACGGCCCGTACACCAGCACACCGACGTTGTGTTCACGGCAATACGGCAGTACATCGTCCTCGATCTCACGACGGAACAGGTGATACGGCGGCTGCAGGGTTTCCACCGGCAGCGTCGCGGAGAACTCGGCCATTTGCGCCGCGGTGTAGTTGGACACACCGACGTGGCCGATCTTGCCTTCGCTGATCAGGTCACTCAATACGCCCGCGGTCTCGGCCGCTGGCACGGCCGGGTCGGGCCAGTGCACCTGGTACAGGTCGATGTGGTCGATGCCCAGCGCCGACAGGCTGGCGTCCACGCCCCGACGGAGCCACTCCGCGCTTGCGTCGCGGACCAGGGCGGAATCGGTCTGGCGCAACCCGCCCTTGGTGGCGATCACCAGCTCGTCGCGCTCGCGGGCGAGCTCGTCACGCAGCGCCTTGCCGAGGATCTGCTCGGATACGCCGAAGCCGTAAGCCTGCGCGGTGTCGAAGAAGTTGACGCCCAACTCCCGGGCGCGCCGGATCGCCGTCACGGCGGCGTCCTCGTCAAACTGACCCCAGTCTCCGCCGAGCTGCCAGGTGCCGAACGCGATGCGGGAGACGTGAAGTCCGCTGCGTCCCAACGTCGTTGTCTTCAAGTCGCTCTCCAAATCTCCACTAAGCACCGGCCGCCTGGGAGGTGGTACGTCCGGCATGGTCGTCAGCCAGAATTGCGCATCAGCGAACCCGTGTCGCCACGGCTGACACCCATCAACGCCCCCCGCCAGCCTGAGTCTGGGTATACCTGCCAGCTGCAATGCCCCGGCGCCGGACAGCTGCGGCAAAGTTGCAGTTAGCGGGAATGCGTCCCAGGCCCCGCATTTGCGAAGCTGATCTCATGATGTTGCGAGTTGCGCTATGCGTTGCCTAATCGTTGATGACAGCGCGGCTTTCGTCGACGCAGCGCGGGGCCTGCTCGAGCGCCAAGGCATCGCGGTCGTTGGTGTGGCGTCGACCGGCGCTGAGGCGCTCAGGTGCTTCGAGGAACTGCGCCCGGACGTGACGTTGGTCGATCTCGACCTCGGCGGGGAGAGCGGCTTCGAAGTCGCCGAGCAGCTCGACCGGGCGGGTTCGCCGGCACCGTCACCGGTGATACTGATCTCCACCCACGCCGCGCAGGACTTCGCCGAATTGATCGAGACGAGCCCGGCCGTCGGGTTTGTGTCCAAGTCCGCCCTATCGGGCGGCTCAATCCGCGATCTGGTCCGCCGCTGGGATTCCGGTGGTGCCGGAGGTCCGGTCAGCGCGCCTCGAGGAAGGTGATCACCGCTTGGACCCGTCGGTGATCGTCGCCGGTTTCTGGAAGGTTCAGCTTGGTGAGAATGCTGCGGACGTGCTTTTCGACGGTGCCCTCCGTAACCCAGATGCGATGGGCGATACCGGCATTGGAACGTCCCTCCGCCATCAGCGCCAGTACCTCCCGCTCGCGCGCGCTGAGGACGGCGAGCGGATCGTCGCGCCGTTGGGCCGACACCAGCTCCTGCACCAGCGCGGGGTCCACGATTGAGGCACCGTTGGCGATCCGCTCCAAGGTGTCGATGAAGTCCGCCACGTCGGTGACCCGGCTCTTGAGCAGATAGCCGATGCTGCGCCCGGTGGCCAGCAGTTCCATCGCATGCTCGACGTCGACGTGTGCCGACAGAACCAGGATGGCGACGTCGGGCAGCTCGTCGCGGATCACCCGGGCCGCGTCGAGACCCTCGGTCGTGTTGGTCGGGGGCATCCGGATGTCGGTCACCACCAGCTCGGGCTTCGTGTCGCGGACCAGCGCGAGGAGCTGCGAGCCGTCACCGGCCTGCCCCACGACGTCGAAACCCGAGCGTCCGAGCAGGCTCGCTAAACCCTCCCGGAGCAGGACGTCGTCGTCGGCCACGATTACGCGCACTGGAGTAACCACCCCGTCATCTTGCACCTTGATCATCTTGCAACCACAGGGCCAACTAGTACCGACAGTCGACCGGATCGGGGCATTTACAGCTGGCAGGTAGGCCTGGACTGCGGCTGGCGGGTACGGATGTTGGGCGTCAGCGCTGACGACATCGGCGATCGCGGCCGCAATTCTAAGAGCCATGGTTACCGCATCCCCAGCAGAAACTCACGAGCTCGTCGTCGAAGAAGCCCCCAAAGTCGTCAGCGCCCCACGAGCAGGCGTGAAGTACGCGGTGGAAGCCCTCGGGACGTTCTTTCTGGTGTTCACGGTAGGCGCTGCCGTCGGAAGCGCCAGCCCGTTTGCCCCGCTCGGTGTAGGCGCGGTCCTGATGGTCATGATCTACGCCGGCGGGCACCTGTCAGGCGGGCATTACAACCCGGCAGTGACGTTGGCGGTGCTGGTGCGGCGCCGGATCGGGCTGCGCGATGCCGCCGCGTACTGGATGGTGCAGATCGGTGCCGGGCTACTCGCTGCTGTGCTAGTACGCGAGATCATCGATCCGGCGCTGGGCGTGACCTCGGCGATGATGATGTTGAGCGGTCGCGGCCTGGGGGCCGCATTTGTGGCGGAGCTGTTGTTCACGTTCGCCCTCTGCTTCGTGGTGCTCAACGTCGCGACGAGCAAGAGCCACCCCGACAATTCGTTCTACGGCTTGGCAATCGGGTTCACCGTGGTGGCGGGCGCGATCGCGGTCGGCACGATCTCTGGTGGCGCGTTCAACCCGGCGGTCACGCTCGGCGCTGCCGTCATGGACATGTTCGCCTGGCCGACGCTGTGGGCGTATCTGGTGGCACAGGTGCTCGCCGGGATTACAGCCGGAGTCACGTTTCTCGCACTCAACCCCGATGACAAGTAACTCGGCCCGGCACCCGAGTCGATCAGCCGCGAGGAAGGCAGGCGTGTGATCAGCCACCCCGATCCCGAGACCATTGATGTAACCGCGATCATTGCGCACCGCAGACCTCGCGGAACGGTCACGGCCGCGGCGCAGTCGATCGAGCCTTTCCCGCCGCCGGACCCAATCATCGCCCGCTCGTTAGTCGGCCTGCCGGGCCTTCCGACCATCGTCGCAACAGGCCCGTTCGACGACCGCTCGCACGCCGAACAACTGGCCGACGCTTTCACTACGGTGCGGCGGCACTGCACCGCGCAACTGGTCCTACTCGGCTCCGGCGTGCAGCGCGCCGCCGTCATGCGCCGCAGCTTCGCACACGGCGTTGGGAACTGCGTGCACGTACTGAAGGATTTCCCCGCGGACAGGTGGTCAGACATCGTCGCCGCCGCCGATCTCGTGGTGCCGAGCACCGCATCGGGGCCGACAGGGCTGCTGGAGGTGCTGGCCGCAGGCCGGCCCGTGGTCGCGCCGGCCAACCCGGCGACCGCGCGGCTGGTTGTACCCGCCAGCGCGGGACTGGTCTATCGGCCAGGGGACGTGTCCGGGATGGCGTCTGCACTGCTACGTCTCCTGACCACACCCACGCTGCGTCATGGAATGGCCTGTCGCGCGACCGAAGTCGCGCGGCGACATCAATTCCAGCAGATGACACGGAAGCAGTCCGATGAAGGGAACGAATATGAATAACGGCCTTGGGCGAATTTTTATGTGGGTCTTTGAAATCCTCGACCGCAACCTGCTCACGGTGCCGGAGGTAGACGAGCTGGATAGGCCCACCGCTGGATACCCAGCAAACCAGTCAGCTCCGTCGCGGACACCGAACCGTTAAGGCTCCCAAACCTTTTCACTCACCACCGAAAGGCAAGACAAAATGACCGACACCCAACCCACACCGACCACGACAGATGCCGGCATCCCGATAGAGAGCGACGAGCACTCGCTCACCATCGGCCCGGACGGACCGATCCTGCTGCACGATCATTACCTGATCGAGCAGATGGCACAGTTCAATCGCGAACGCGTGCCCGAGCGCCAGCCACACGCCAAGGGCCACGGCGCTTTCGGCCGATTTGAAGTGACTCACGACGTGAGCGCCTACACGAAGGCGGCGGTGTTTCAGCCGGGCACCACGACCGAAACGCTGATCCGGTTCTCCACGGTCGCCGGTGAGCGCGGCAGCCCAGACACCTGGCGCGACCCCCGCGGCTTCGGCCTCAAGTTCTATACCACCGAAGGCAACTACGACATCGTCGGGAACAACACCCCGGTGTTCTTCCTGCGCGACCCGTTGAAGTTCGGCCATTTCATCCGCTCGCAGAAGCGCCGCGCCGACAACAACTTGCGCGACCACGACATGCAGTGGGACTTTTGGACGCTGTCGCCGGAGTCGGCCCACCAGGTCACCTGGCTGATGGGTGACCGCGGCATCCCGCGCAGCTGGCGGCACATGAACCTCTACAGCGGGCATACCTTCATGTGGGTCAACGCCGCCGGTGAGAAGGTCTGGGTGCGCTATCACTTCATCACCGACCAGGGCATCGAAACCCTCACCCAGGCCGAGGCCGACGAGCTGGTGAAGCGCGACACCGACTATCACACCCGCGACCTGTTCGAGGCGATCAGGCGCGGCGAGTACCCGAGCTGGTCGCTGAAGATGCAGATCATGCCGTTCGAAGACGCCAAGACCTACCGGTTCAACCCGTTCGACCTGACAAAGGTGTGGCCGCACGCGGACTACCCCCTCGTCGACGTGGGCCGGCTGACGCTGGACCGCAACACAACCGATCACCACAGCCAGATCGAGCAGGCTGCGTTCGAGCCGAGCAACCTGGTGCCGGGCATCGGCGCGAGCCCGGACAAAATGCTGCTGGGCCGGATGTTCGCCTACCCCGACGCCCATCGCTACCGCATCGGCGCCAATTACAACCAGCTGCCGGTCAACGCGCCCCGCTCGCCGGTGCACAGCTACAGCAAGGACGGGCAGATGCGGTATCAGGCCGTGTCCGACCCGGTGTACGCGCCGAACTCCAAGGGTGGGCCGCGCGCCGACACGGAACGCTACGGCGAGCCGGCCGGCTGGCACACCGACGGCGACATGGTGCGCACCGCTTACACGCTGCGAGCCGAGGACGACGACTGGGGCCAAGCCGGCACCCTTGTCCGCGACGTGATGAACGACGAAGAGCGGGAACGATTGGTGAACAACATCGTTGGCCATCTGCTCGACGGAGTCAGCGAGCCGGTGCTGCAACGCGCCTTTGACTACTGGCGCAACGTCGACCGCGACCTCGGCGACCGGATCGAGAAGGGCGTCCGGCAATGATCGAAACCATCGCGGGAGTCCGAATTCCCGACAGCCGCATCGCAACCGACGCCACCGAGTTGATTCGCGACACGACGACGCCGCTGATCTATCACCATTCCCGTCGAGTGTTTCTGTTCAGCATGTTGCAGTCACGCGCTCTCGGTATCGAGCCCGATCCTGAATTGCTCTACGTTGCAGCGCTGTTCCACGACGCCGGGTTGGTACCGCCGTATCGGGGAACCGCACAACGATTCGAACTCGACAGCGCCGATGCGGCGGAACTGTTTTTGAAGGCCAGCGGCTGCTCTGAAACGGAGGCTGACGTCGTCTGGACAGCGATCGCACTACACACCACGCCCGAAGTCCCCTACAAGATGGCCCCAGTAATCGCGGCGACCACCGTAGGGGTGGAAACTGACGTGCTCGGTTTGCGACTGGATTGGCTGTCGCAGAGTGAGATCGACGCGGTCACCGCGGTCCACCCCCGACCGAACTTCAAGAACGAGATCCTGCAGGCCTTCACCGAGGGATTCCAAGACCGGCCGGAAACGACTTTCGGGACTATGAACGCCGACGTTCTCGAGCACTTCCTGCCGGGTTTTCATCACACCGACTTCGTCGAGGTGATCAAGAATTCGGCCTGGCCGGAATAGCCGGATCAACACTTCTGGCGGATCCCCGGTGGTGCCTGCGAGTCTACCGCTCGCTGATGCTTATCACTGCGCGAATCGCTCACTCACGCGCGCCCCCGTGCTCCCAAGTGGTGTCTGTCTCTGGTGGCGTCGGACTCGCTGGCCGCATACCAGCTCCCTATATTGCCAACTATTTTGTGTTTCCGCATGTTTGACCCTCGCCACGACTTGAGGTTGTGCTCGCCATGTCTAGCCATATTTCGTCCATCAGTCGGATGCAACCGAGTCGCGCTGCCGCTTGCAGCTAGCCGGTAGGTCGAGACTCCGACCGGCGGGAAAGCCAAATGGGGGCTGGCGTTGAAGACACGCGCTCCGCCAACCGCGATTCTCGAAGTGGTACGGGTCACTAAGGAGTGAGACATGTCGCAAGGGCAGATCAGCAGAAAGCACCAGTCGGCAATCGGAGGCGCCCGCACGCTGGTCCGGATGATCGGGCGTGCCGCGGTGGTGCAGGCATACGAAATGGCGCTGATGGCATCGTTTGTCGCCGCAGCACCGCTTAATCTGGTCGGCGGCGGCTTCGACTCCGCACGCGATGCCATGCCGCCGGTCCGCGCGCACACCGCGCCCACGGCGCGCCCGGTGCTGCTGGTGCACGGCTTCGGAGGCACGACGTCAAGCTGGTCCTTGGTCGCCCGAGCGCTACGTGCCCGCGGCTGGACCGTCGAGGCGATCACCTACACGCCGTTTGGAACTTCGGTGGAGCAGCTCGCCGACCGCCTCGCCGTCGAGGTGCAGAGGCTCCTCGCCCAAACCGGCTCGGACAAACTTCATCTGGTCGGGCACAGCCTGGGCGGCGTCGTCATCGCACAGGCCATCGCGGGTGGCCGCCTCAACGGGCAGGTCGACACGGTCGTCACCCTCGGGTCCCCATTCGGGGGTTCTCCGTGGGCGGACGTGCTGCCGTTCGGGGCAATTGCCAGGGCACTGCGGGAAGGTTCTCCTCTATTGCGCCGACTGGCCTCCGCGCCGGTCCCGGACGGCGTGCGGTGGCTGGCGTTCACGGCCACCCTCGACATGATCGTGCCCGGCCTATGGTCGATGCCGGCCCGCGCTCAAGTCGAGACCGTGACGGTGGGCGGAGTCGGTCATCTCGGAATGCTGCTAAGCCGGGAAGTCGTGCGCCGAATAGTCGCCGCGTTGCCGGCGGACGGGTATGCCGAGGCTTGCGGTTAGTAACGATGCACCCGAGAGTGTTCGGCGCTCACGCTCCGCGGCCAATCACGTAGGTAACATCCGAGAACCGTTTGGTGGCAACCCAGGTCGATTGGGAGGCAGGCGGCGCGTTCGTCACGCCGCCGGGCCTATGCCACGCGCACTTCAACGAGTCGGGCGCCCCAGCGCATCTCACCCCAATCCAAGATGCGAGGCTGCAAACGTATCTGCGAAGCCTCGACATCCGCTTCTCCGACCGCCGTTGATGACTCGTCGCAATCTCAGCGGCTCGAGGTCGCGGGGCGTGCCCTCGTTATCGCCTGCCGTTAGGTGCCTCGTGACACAGTCCGTGTGGTGGCAACTGGAAACGGCCGATCGGGTGCCAAGACATTCACTTCGACGTGTGCCCAGGCGTTGTTGGCATATCCCCGTGGATTCCAAAGCGCCGCGGGGGATTCAGGCTGCGTGACGCCGGTGTCGTCCCAAGCGCGGGCAGTCAGGGTCATTGGTCCCGACTGAGCCTCGACGGTCAGGGACCACAGCCGCCATGCCCATCGGCTCGTCGCGGGTTGGAGGTCGGCTTGGCGCCAGGTGTGGCCCCCGTCGAGTGAGACGTCGACCCGGCCGATGCCGCGGCCGTCCCCGGCCAGAGCCCAGCCGTGGATCGTCAGGGGGCCGGCGGGAATCTCAGCGCCGTCGCCCGGAGCGAGGATGTCGCAGTTGAGGGGAAGCGACGACAACGAAATGCCCTCGCCCGGGGCTGCGGTGTCAGGGTCGGTCTCAGGCGGAAGGACGCGATAGTCGAGGGCCTGAAAGTAGTTTTCCGACGGGTCTGGTTGCACAGCGACGTGATTGATCCACTTGACGCTCCGCGCGCCGATGTATCCGGGCACCACCACCCGCACCGGGCCGCCGTGGACGCGTGGCAGGGGTTCGGCATTCATCTGCCAGGCCAGCAACACCTCCTCCGACATGGCCTTGCTCAACGGGATGGAGCTGCCGTAGGCCTGAACTGGAGACGCCTGGGGCGCCACGTCGGGGGCGTTGAAGGCAACGTGCAGGCCGTCCTCGCGGCGGACCCCTGCCGCGTCGAGAATGTCGGCCAGGCGCGCTCCCCGCCACTCCGCGGTCGAGATCGCGCCGTGGGCCCAGGGGTCCTTGCCCGGTATCGGACGCACCTTCAGCATTTCAGCTCGCCGGTTACCAGCGCACACCAGGGTCGCCACCACCGAGTGCGCACTGAACCGGTTGGTCAGTTGTTCATAGGTCAATGTGAGCGGCATGTCGACCATGCCCCCGACCATCACGCGCCACTGCTGTGGCGGGATGTCGGGAAAAGCACCGTGATTGCGACAGTAGAAAGTATCCAGCGCGGTGATCGCACCACCGGCCAACACCTCGCCCGGCGGCTCTGCGTTGAACGGCAACCGTTCGCGCACAATGAAATCGGCGCGCTTACCCCACAGCATCATTAGCCCTTTCGACGGTCGGGACGGTTCGACATCGGTTCTCAGTGAATCGCGTGGCGCCGGTGCCCATTCGCTTGCACCACGGGTGTGGTGAGAGTCCCGTGTGTGAGGAACTGGTCGAGATTCCGCAACACCAGCTCCCTCATTCTGGACAGGCCACGTGCTGTGGCACCACCGATGTGTGGTAACAGCACGACGTTGTCCAGCCCGCACAATTCCATTGGTACATATGGTTCGTCGGCGAACACGTCCAGCCCGGCGCCCGCCAGCCGCCCTCCGACCAGCAATTCGACGAGGGCATCCTGATCTATGACGCTTCCCCGAGCGACATTGATGACGTAGCCGTCCGGTCCAAGAGCTTCCAACACCGCACGGCTCACCAGGTTCTTGGTGCGCGCGCCGCCAGCGGTGGCAACCACGAGCACATCGACGGACTCAGCGAGTTCACCCGGCGAGGCGGCATAGCGGTATTGAGAGCCCGGCACCTCGCGGCGATTGTGATACGCGATGGCGCAATCAAAGCCGGCCAGCCGCGTGGCGATCGCTGAGCCGATGCGGCCAAGGCCCAGGATGCCGACTTGTGATCCGCTGACGTCTCGGCCCAAGGGATACTCGGCGTGGAGCGGCCAAAGTCCATCGCGGACATAACGGTCCGCCGCGCACATCCCGCGCATCGTCGCCAATATGAGGCCGACCGCTGCGTCGGCAACGGTGGCATTGAGAACGTCCGGCGTATTGCTTACTCCGATGCCGAGCCGACTTGCCTCGTCGACGTCGACGGTGTCGTAGCCGTCCCCGAAGTGCACGATGGCGCCCAGCCTCGGCAGCGAGTTCATCAATTCGGCGTCCACACCAGGCGGCCCAAAGTCGACGATGGCGGTGATCGACTCTCCGTGCTCGGCCAAGAAAGCCGTCCGTGTGGAATCGTTAGGTAATTGCAGCGCTTGGTATTTCGCCTCCAGGGCGCTGGCCAGCGACGGCTCAATCTTGCCTACTTGAAGAACGCTCATGCCTTGCCCTCGTCGGTTTCGGCGCCTATTGGCCACCCCGGCAGGCGGCGCCAGACCCCATCCCTGCGTTCTACTGGTCCGCATATTCACGACGAAATGCCGGACTAGCGGGTCTTGAACAACGGTCCGCGTGTCAGCAACGGCCACAATGTCAGTGTGTACACCTGCTGCCTCGCACGGCTCATGCGTCCGTCGTAGGCGACGCAACAGCCGTGTGATGTCGTTCGGTCTCATCCGCAAGGTGGCGCTCTTTCCATGGCCGGCCGTAACAGGGCCTCGCCCTCCAGACTTGCCCTCCAGTGGACCGATGTCGTCACGGCTGGCATCCGCCAACACATTCCTACTAGCGGGAATCTGGACATACCTGTCAGCGGCCAGTTCCAGTTGGCAGGGGCCATTGATAGGTGCCAGCAGTGACGACACGGATTCGCAGAAGCGCAACTCTTGAAGGCGTGAGTTACCCGAGCGGACGTCACTTCTTGCAGATTCCCGGCCCCACGAATGTCCCCGACCCGCCGGACGGGACTTCGAAGTGATCGTGGAAGTCGACATCACGATGACCGACCTGCAGACCGTGGAAGAGTTCGAGGCCGCCGTCACCGCGTTCGACGAAGTCGTCGAGGCCCGGCGCTTGTTCGGCCGGCCCGACTATTACCTACGCGTGCTCGTCGCCGATCACACCCAGTACGAGATCTTCTCTATGGGCAAGCTGACCCGACTGCCCGCGATCAGCCGGATCGTCTCCCACCAAACCATGCGACTGCTGAAGGAATGAAGCGGCCCGCCCACGCGGACTGCTCAACAGGTCGTCGGTGTGTCGTCGTGGGCCCCCTTAATACCGCCGGAGGAGTGGTGGTGCGTCCACCACAGCCCCGATTTGTCTCACTTTCGTGGCCCTTGAGACATCCAGGGGACATCAGAACTGAGACGGGGACACGGAATTTGAGATCCGACAGCGGCGACAGTTGTAATTACGATAAGGCTGCTCCCCCCCGCCGATAATTTCGCCTTACGTCACCGGTTGTCATTAGGAATGCTAATGTATTTGAAAGATCATTAGCGTTACTCATTCGCCAAATTCGTCGACTCGTCTATGCTGATCGCCGCCATCGATCAATCACTTACCGTGATGATAGCGAGCGGTGGCCCGGCGACTTGCGCGGGCGCAGGTCGGCGGCTGACCGCACGGCGTCGGTGATGTTCTTGACCATCGGGCTTTCCAACTTCCAACACTGCCAATACAGCTGCACATCAAGATGCACATCGGCGATCCGAACGAACGAGTCCCTCACCGACGGAGCGGCCAATTGCTTCGGGATACATGCCCCATCCGAACCCCCTTTTACGGCGCCGCCGAACCCTTCTGCAGTTGGCACAAAGTGCACACGCCTGGCGATATCGCGACGGAAGAGCATGCGCAACAGCATGTCTTGCAAGGCGTCGTCGCGATTCCACGCTAGCGACGGCGCTCCGACCACCGCATATGCGGTGAACCCGAACGGCAGATACCGCTCGACGTAGGCCGGCTTGCCACCGGCACATAACGCATCACGCCCAACGGATGCACCCGACACCCCGGCACCGGCGCGCGCTCCCTCGTCACCGCCCCCATCACCACCCCTCGCGCAACAGCCTCGCCGAATGGTCGCGATCCTCGATGCGGATATCGAACAACACATCATCCAGCGCGCCGAACACCTCGGTGAACCACATCGCCATCGAATCGGCATCGACTGCCAACGCAATTCACGGTGACGCCCGCCGCCGCCCATCTCGGCCAGCGCTTCGGCCTCGAGCCACGCGGTCTGTGCGGCCAGCCGCAACCGCGGAATCCCGGCCGCCGTTGCCGTACAGGGCTTTTCCCGCACCACCAGCACCTGACCGACCCGCTGCTCCAAAGCCTTGATCCGCTGACTGATCGCCGACGGCGTCACATGCAACCGCGCCGCCGCGGCATCAAACGACCCCTGCTCGATCACCGTGGCGAGCGGGGCGGCGGCGGGCCCCGGCCGGCTGCTGCGGCGGCGGCGGCGGCGTCGCCAAACTCGCGTGTTATCGACCGAGGTACATGTTGGAAGCGTGCTTGTGGTCGATGTTCAACATGTACGGCGCTGCCGCGCGGTCATGTTGCCATGTGAGGACGCTGGCCGGTCCATCCAATCGTCGCTTGGCTTATGAGGCGAATTCCCGTCTCTGGTCTGCTATTTCGACGCAGTCTCCGCCGTAGCGGATCGGGCCGGGAGATCTTCGACCAACCGTGAGCCCCCACCGCGAAGGGTCAGTAGCCCTTCGGCGGCCGGGTGGGGTCGGCCTGCTGAATCTTGTCGGCCAGATCTGAGCCGTCCGCCGACACCCCGTACCTGCCCATTGCGTAGTTGATGAACGCACACACTTGACCAACATTGTCGCGACGATCTGTCGACGTGCCCGGCTCGTGATAGGCCTCGAACGTCGTCCGCGTGAACTGAAGAGTGCCGGCGGATGGTTGCCCGCGGCAGCGTTGGAGTCTTCGTCGTTGACAGCCGTGTTGCTGAAGTCGGACTCCCGGTCCGCAACGACCATGAGGCCGGTTTCCCAGTTCGCGCGGGCGACCGGCTCGGTGATGCCCTTGATGTCGAGCCCACGGCGAACCGCGGCGCGGAAGGCGTCGGCTCCAGGACCGTTATGCACGGGTGAGTGCAGGTTCAGCCCGTTGTCACCCGGAGACGATGACCGGCCGCGCCGACCCCCGCCGCCGACCAGGGAACTTAGCGCACTGAGGTTGGGGATGCCGCCCACCGGCTGGTGGGTGACGTTGCGCCCATGCCGCCGCCCATCATGGGGGGCATGGCGCCGGCCATCGGTGAACCGCCGCGGTAGCCGGCGGCGCCACCGCGAATCATCTGCGCCAGCATCACGTTGCGCTGCTCGGAGACCGTCAACAACGCCTTGGCCCGATCCAGCTGCGACTGCAGATGAACCACCAACTGACGCTTACCAGCCGGGGTATCGGTACTGGGAGCGATCGCGCTCACCCCACGCCGGGTGTCCTCCACCACCCCGTTCATCCCGCTACGCCCCGACTGCGACGTCTCAGCGGCGCCACCGAACCCCGACGCCGTCTGAGCATCCGCGCCGATCACATTGTCCAACGCCAACACCCGGCCACCATTGGCCGCCGCATGCGTCGAGGAGGCCGCACCACCCCAGCCCGGGGCCACTCCCCCAGCCTGAGCAACACCATCACGCCCGGACCGCAACCCCGCGGTGCTCGACCAGCCACCGGACTGCGGCGCCGGCCCATACAAGCCCCGCGCATCACCAAGCAGCTGGCCCACCTGCGCAACCAGCCCATCCAGCGACATGGCAGGCAGTATGTCCGATCACCACCACAACCCGCTAACACCAGCCCCACATTCACCACACGCCCAGAACTGGGTGTAGAAGATAGCCGTGGAATGTTGACCAGGGATTCACCGAGGTACGCGGAAAGCTCGACGGCGTGCTCGGTGAGCAGTAAACCTCGCGCAGCGACACTCCCAAGCCAGCGGCCGAGGCATGCCCTCGGTTACGACCCCGAGTGGTATGTGGGTGGCCCGGCGCCGACAGCCGGGCCGCGTATACTCCGACCAGCACGTACACCACGCTGTGCCTGTTCAACACCTCCGCGATCCGCCGCGGATCGAACTCAACATCCGCGCTCACGATCGGCCGTGCTATTGCAGTTCGGCCGCGAAGTCGTCCTGGGCCTCACGACACGCTACGCGCTGCGCCGGGCTCAGCCGCGCTGCGATATGCACCCAGTTCAACCTTCCGCGAAAACATCCTCGACGAACACGAGCACCGGCGCCGCCCCGCCGATGTGGCGGCCACGTACTCGGAGGCAAGTGAGCAGACACTCGACGCCTGGCGTGCCGAGACAGATCAATGGGAGGCCATCGATACCGACCGTGGGTCCCCCAATGAGCGCTGGGCCGTCATCACAGCAGTTGACGTTTATTCGGCGGTAATGGGGCCCTCCTGACACATCCGTGGGTCTTTGTGCTGTGGTTCGGCGGCGTTCTGTGGGGTGTTGTTGATCACTGCGGGTCTGATCGGTTCGTCGCGGTGAGCGGCCGAGGCGGATTTATGTGGGGTGCGGCGGCTTTAAGCTGGTCAACGCGCTCGGGCAGGCCTGCCCTGCCCGCTGTTGTCGCCCGAGAGCCGCCGCAGGGGTCCCCGCGTCAATCCGCCGACCTGACCCGGACACCGGGGGCCGCGCTGTTCGCGCTGCTCGGCATGGTTGGTGTCAGGCGCGTCCGGGCAGTGCGGGCCGGTGGCCGCCGAGGGCGAGCATGGCCAGGGCGATGAGTGCTTCCGGGGAGCGGAATCCGAACGCGATGCGGGTCAGCAGCCTGATCTTGGTGTTGGTCGATTCGATCAGTCCTTGGGATAGGCCGTGGTCGAGGGCGGCGTCGATCGCCTCGCGGTGTTTGACGATGCGGCGGGCCAGCTCGACGAACACCGGGATGCGGCAGCGCCGCGCCCAGGAGATCCACCGGTCCAGGGCCTGCTTGCCTTCCTCGCCTTTGACCGAAAACACGTGCCGCAGACCCTCTTTGAGCAGGTAGGCGCGATACAGGCGGGGGTCGGTCTTGGCGATCCAGGCCAGCTTGGCGGTCTGGCGTTCGGTGAGGTCTTCGGGGTTCTTCCACAGCGCATAGCGGGCGCCCTTGAGCTTGCGGGCCCGCTCATGGCCCGGGCGCGGTGGCGCGCCTCTGCCGGGGCGGCCGCGGCCGGGCCATTTGGCCTCGCTGCGGGCCAGCGCCCGCGCGTCGTTCCAGGCCCGGCGCCGCTCGGCATCCAGCGCCTTGGTGGCCCAGCCGACCACATGGAAGGGATCGGCACAGCGGATCGCGCCCGGGCAGCGCTCGGTGACCACGTCGGCGATCCAGTCCGCGGCGTCGGCGGAGACGTGGGTGATCTGGCGCGCACCGCTCGGCGCCCAGCGCGTCGAAGAACCGGCCCAGGGTGGCGTGTGTCGCGGCCCGGCGGCGGCCCAGATCAGCCGGCCGCTGTCGTGGTCGACCACCACCGTCATTCTGTGGAATCAAAAATTGTCAAGTTCATGAGGAGTTCCCGGTTCGGATCTGCACGATCGGCAGCATGGTCACGGTCGGAGGCGTGCCGAGCTCACGCGGGGTGGGTCCAGCGGGAGTGGGTACGTCGGCGAGCCGGTCGAGCAGTGCGGTGACGGCGGTGTGTCCGTCGTCGACGGCGGCGCGTTCGTCGTCGGTGAGCGGGATGGTGGCGCGCATGCGCTGCAGGTTGTCCTTGGCCTCGAGTAGCTGGGCTTTGGTGGAGTCTTTCGGGGTGTAGAAATCGCAACGGGCGCAAGCCATTCGGTGTGGGCATTGTTCGAAGAAGGTGTAGGTGCACCAGCCGTGGCCGAGGTCGTAATGCTGCCAGGGTTCTCCGGCGGCGGCGGCGCCGGAGGTGACGGCGTCGCGGTCGATGAGGACCTCGATGGTGCGGACGTTGCGGGCGAAGTATCCGGCCTCGGAGTAGGCCTTGGACAGCGTGTTCGGGGTGATCTTGGCGTAATGCTGGGTGGTGTTCGGGGTGCGGTGTCCGAGCCAGGCCTGCAGCTCGAACAGCGTCATCGGCTCCTTGGCGTTGTAGAGCTGGCTGGCGATGGTGGAGCGGGCGCGGTGGCTGGTGATGTTGCCGCGGACGTCGGCGGTGGGGACACCGGCCTTGGCGCACAGCGCCGGGATGATGGTGTGGTTGATGTAGACCTTGGCCACGGGCTGGGCGCGGACCGAGAACAGCATGTGCACATGCTGTTTGGTCTTGCGGTCCAGTCGTTTCGGCTGGCTGGGCCGCAGCGCCTGCCACGCCTCGATGGCCTGTCCCGACGATCGGGATCGACGGGCTTGGTGAACGCGGTGCCGGTCTTGTGCACGGGCACGTCGAGCAGGCAGACCGCGTCCTCGGCGAGGATCTCGCGCGAGTCGCCGGCGATGGGCAGGCCGTCGTGCTGCCAGCGGATGCATCCCACCCGCAGCCGGGCGATCTCGTCGCTGCGCAGCCCGGAGAACAGCCAGGTCAGTGTGACCGCGCGGATCAACTCCATCGGATAGTAGGTGTAGTTGCCGGGCAGATCGGCGGGTTGCCAGGTTCAACCCCGCCCACAGCAGCTTGGCCCACACCTCGTCGGCGATCACCCGGGGGTTGGTGCCGATCAGGGCGGCGACGCTACGCGGTAGGGCCAGCGCGCGGTTCGGGTCGAACCGGCGCGGGATCCATTCCCATTCCTGGCAGTCCCGAAAGAACGTGCGAGCAGCCACGAGGTTTTGCGCCTTGGTGCGCGGCGAGATCGCTTCTCCGACACGGCCGCCGAGCGCGTCGCGACGCTGAACCCAGTCGCCGACGCTCATCCGGTCGACCGCGGCGACCCAGGCCGCACACGTCGCCCTGGTCCACTGGCCGGGCTCGGTGATCTCGGGGTGCTCGGCGGCCAACCATCGCCCGGCCTTGGCCATGATGGTGCGGAACGTGGCGCGTACCTTCGGGGTCAATGTCGAGGTGGCATACCAGCGTTCGATCCAGTCCGCCCACGCCGGGTCGGTGCCCTCGATGTCGGTGGCGTGGTTGTATCCGGTGCGCACCGGCGGATCGCAATACCCCAGCGCGGCGACCACGCGCTGCAGCGCATACAGCATCGATCCCTGGTGCCCGTCGGTGGCCGGATGCGTCCGCAGCGCCGCGAACGACGCGGTACTCAGATCGTCGAGCCGGGGGCTGCGGTTGAGCAGCAGGGCCTGGCTGAACACGCCCCGCATCCGGCTCTTGCCCAAGCTGTCGCGGTAGCCCCACCGGTCGAGCACCTCGCCGGCCCTCTGCAGTGACTCCTCGACCGCGGGTTCACCAAAGATCAAGCAGGCCAAGTGAAGCCGATTGAATGTGCCTAAGCGGTGGAAGTCGGTGAACCCGCCGAGCAGGTAGGCCAAAGCGACGACGTACGGCCGCACCGTCGACTCGGTCGGCGGCGTCTGCGCGGTGACGAACTCCCGCGCGCTGGTCCCGCACAACCGCGCCCACTCCCACGGCGCCCAGCCCCACCAGGACCGGCCGGAGTCCGCGCAGTGCTGCAAGACCGCGCCCGCCGCGTGCGCGCCCGCGCGTCGGTAACGCACGTGCTCGCCGTGATGCAGCGCGGCGAGGGTCTCATCGAGCGGTTCGACCAAGCGGGCCAACGCATTCCATTGTGGCGCTGTCCGTCGCGGGACGCCCCGGTTGCGCCGCAGCCCGACCGGACCCAGCGCGAGCAGCGCCGCGGCCTCGCCGTCGAGCAGCGCGACCCGGCGATCCCAGCGACTATCCCGCCCAAGGCGCCCAGACGGCTGGTCACCACCCCTGTCGGCCGGCCACGCCGGCGCGACGGCGTTCATGCCGGAGCGTCCTGTCCGACCCCGGGCCCGGTGAGCATGCCGATCCGCCAGGCGTGGATCTGCGCCATGGAGGAGTTCAGCTTCGCCGACAGGTCCCGCCCGGACAGGTGGATGTACTGCAGCGTGGAGTCGGTGCTGCGGTGCCCGGCGAACGTGGCGATCGCGTGCAGCTCCCAGCCCATCCGGGCCAGGTCCGTCAGGCACAGGTGCCGCGTGGTATGGGTGGAGAACCGAGGAAGGTTGGCCGCCAACGCGATTCGCCGCACCACCTTCGACCACGTCCACAACGTGAGGGGTTCGGCGTGGTTGCGGCGCGACTCCGACAGGAACAACGCACCCCGGGCGCGGCTCAGCGTCGCCCGGTGCTGCAGGTACTCCGACAGCAGCACACCCGTGGGCGCCGAGTACGGCACCACCCGCTCACGGCGGGTCTTGGTCGTCTCCGCACGCACCCGCAGGGTGCGGTGCGCCGGGTCGAGATCGTCGCTGCGCAGCGCGCACAGCTCCTCCCGCCGCAGCGCCGCGTCGTAGGCCAGTGCGAGCATTACCCGGTTTCGGATCGGCTCGTCGGCGACCACGCCGAGCAGTTTCAGCCACTCGGCCTCGCTGGGGATCCACGGCAGCTTCACCATCCGCGGCACCAGCGGTCGGGCCCGACCGCCGGACCGTCCGCCAGGCGTATAACGGCCCCGACCAACCGGATTGGACTCACGCACGCCTTCTTCGACCAGGAAGTCGTAGAACAGTCGAACCGGCACCAGACGCTGCTGCAGAGTTGCGTTCGCCAGCCCCGACCCCGAGTCCAACGCCACCACGTTGGCGCCGCGCCGACTCGGCCGCGACGTCAACTCCCGCACGAACACCGCCACCTGCGCCCGAGTCGCGGCCAGCGGGTCGATCCCCTCCCGTTCACAGACCTGCAGATACTCCGCCAAGCCCCGCGCATACGCGTCGATGGTTCGCGGCGCACGCCCCAGATCGATCCAGATCCGCAGCCACTCCAGTGCCCGATCGTGCCGAGTGAGCACCGGCCACTTCGTCTCCACCGCCTCCGACATCGCCGCAGACCCCATCGTCAAACCCGACCAAGCTGAACCGTGACGCTACGGCGCCGAGCCGTGGCTCCCGCCGACCGACACGCGGTCTGATTCCACGTAACTTATAAATACTTGTGGTGGCGCTTGTAGGAGATCTCGTCGATGCCGATCCGCCGCAGCCCGGCGAACCGGTCGACGGTCTCGTCGGCGTCGGCCCACACCCGGGCCACGATCGCGCCGACGGTGCGCCAGGCGATCCGCATCAGTTCGCACACTGCGGTTTTCGAGCACGCCACCGCCAGCCACGCCACCGTGTCGTCGAAGAGCGAAGGTGTGCCCGGCGGTGTGCCGCGCCCACGGCACCGCCACCACGGTCGGGCCATGCGCGGGGCAGTTCACCCGCGGCGCGTCGGCCTCCAGCAACACCTGCACCGTCCCCCAATCCAGCCCTCGCCACCGGCGCCGCCCCTCACCCCGGTCATACCAAGGGCCCTCGACCGCAGCGGCCGCAGCGACCCGCGACCCGCTCGCCGCGGCCGCACGTGCGCCACGAGAACCTGTCGCCCCTCGTCGTCGAACTCGACGTCCTCGATCACCGTCGCTCATCGACACCCAACAGGCCACGCCATAACCTCACATTGCGCACGTCGTTCTCCGCTCCTGTAGTTCCTGACCTTTGACAAGCCAGAAACCTTAAGCGACAACGACGTGTGGCCTTCAGGCGCGATCAGCGACCCACGGATCAGTCAGAAGAGCCCATTTTGTTGACCGATCTCTAATCGACGCCGCCGGCCATCGGTAGCAACGGCGCCGCCCCGGCCAGACCTGCAGGTAGATCTCGATCTGGTAGTCGCGGATTGACATGCGGCTAGCGTGGCACACCCCCACCTCGAATCTGGTGTGCTGTTGCACACTACTTGGCGTTAGAAGTGTGCGCGCGGCGATTCCGTCCGGTGCGCCCGCGCCATAGGTTCTGCGTCAGAAGAAAACCTTCGGACTAGGACCGGTATGGACGAGATCAGCTTTGCCAGTGGCCGCGACCGTTGCGCCGCTTGGCATTTCGGCGCGAACGGCGATGCGTTCGCCGGTGCGCCCGGAGTGCCGTGCGTGGTGATGGCACCGGGATTCGCGGGCACTCGGGACACCAGCACCTTGATGGACTATGCGCGCGGCTTCGCCGCCGCCGGATTGGACGTGGTGTTGTTCGACTACCGCGGGTTCGGCGGTTCAGGCGGGTCGCTGCGCCAGCTGGTGTCGGTCCCACGCCAGCGCCGGGATTACCGCGCCGCGATTACCGCTGCCCGCCAGTGCCTGGCGTCGACCCGGAACGCATTGTGCTGTGGGGCGTTTCGTACTCCGGCGGTCACGTTGTGCGTGTCGCCGCCGACGATGGGCGCGTTGCGGCGGTGGTCGCGTTGACGCCCGCCGTCGACGGTGTAGCAGTGCTGGCGCGGCTGGCCCGCAGCATCGGCACACGTCACCTCTTGCGCGCGGCCGCACACGGTATGCGCGATGCGCAGCGGGCGATGACACGGCGCGGGCCGCATCTGGTGCCGATGGTCGGAGAGCCGGGCTCGCGAGCCATCTTCGCGATGGACGGCGCCGAGCAGGCCTACACCGATGTCGCGGGCCCGACGTGGCGCAACGAGGTGTGCGCGCGCACGGCGCTCGAGGTGACGTTCAACCGGCCGATCAGGTTCGCGCCGCGTGTCCACTGCCCGCTGCTGGTGCAGGCCGGCACCGCCGACCGCGTCGCCCCGCTGGCCACCGCCCGTCGAGCTGCCGCCAGAGCCGGTGTTCGCGCGGAGCTGCGCGAATACCCCATCGACCACGTGGACGTCTATACCGAGCCAGTACATCAGCTCCTCTTCAACGACCAGCTCGATTTCCTGGGCCGCCACCTGTCGCCCACCGCGTCCAGCCCGGCCGCGAACCACAACACGCCATCAAGGAGGCACTCATGAAACAACGCAATGTCCGCATGATCGAAACCAACGGCATCAGACTGAAGGTGGTCGTGGAAGGCAGTGGCCCGTTACTGCTTCTGCTGCACGGCTTTCCGCAATGCGGATACCTGTGGCGGAACCAGATCGACGACCTGGTCGCCGCCGGCTATCAGGTTGCCGTTCCTGATCAACGAGGCTACGGCGGCAGCGACAAACCGGCAGATTCTCAGGCATACGACTCGGTCACGTTGTCTGCAGATGCCGTCGGCATCGCCGACGCACTGGGGCATGAGACGTTCACGGTAGTCACTCACGACTGGGGCGCGATCGTCGGCTGGTACATGGCCTCGCTATATCCGCAACGGGTCAACGCGGTGTTTGCCCTGAGCGTGCCACCCACTATCGGAGTGTCCGTCGGCGCTATCACGCGCCAGGAAAACTTCGGCGACAACTTCGTCTACACCGTCTACTTCCAGCGGCCCGGCGTCGCCGAGGCCGAACTCGACGCAGATGTGCGCAAGTCGCTGCGCATGATCTACTACGCATATTCCGCTGACGCGCCGGCGTTTTCGTTCCTGCGCCCAAAGGCCGGCCGACTCGCAGCTACTCGACGGCCTGATTGATCCGAATCCGCTGCCGAGCTGGCTCACCGACGAGGACCTCGACCAGTACTGCGAGGACTACCGCGACGGGTTCCGCGGTCCGATCAACTGGTATCGCAGCATCGACCGCGGCATCGAGCTAACCAGTCATCTCGAGGGCACCAAGATCACGCAGCCGTCCCACTTCATGGTCGGCAGCCTGGACCCCACGACGGTGCTTCTTGCGGACGCCTTCGCCAACCTTGAGCAGAACGCACCCAACCTGCGCGGCAACGTCGTACTCGACGGTGCCGGCCATTGGCTTCCGCTCGAGCGTCCCAAGGAAGTCACGGCCGCGTTGCTCGGCTTCCTCGCCAGGCTCGACAGCGCTCCGCAGTCCGGGTCCATCGCAAAGGGTTGAAATCGACATGGCCTCAAGCACCGACGGCTTCGTGCCGGCGCTTAATCAGATCGCTTTCTCGGTGGTCGATTTGCGACTCACCGAACGGTGGTTTCGCGAAGGCTTCGGCCTGCTACCGGCCGGCGGCAGTCGCGCGTTGATGCGAGGCCCTCTGGCAGCCAATGTGCAGGGCCTGCCACGCGCGGCCTCGACCTGCTGGTGGCTGCTGGGCCGAAACTCCTGGTTTCAACTCGAACTGTTCCAGTTCGAGCGCCCGATGGCCAAACTGATGCCGGCAGATTTCCGGCCCTGCGACATCGGCTACACCCGCATCGGAATCTGGGTTGACGACTACGACGCGACGTTGGAAAAGCTTGCTGGTCTTGGCAGTCAGCCGCTGACTGCCCCACAGGGCGAGCGGGGTAGGCGGCGCGCCTGCGTCCGCAACCCCGACGGGGTCTACGTCGAAATCATGGAAGACGACCCGTTGCCGGAATTCAACCGGCACGGGCACGTCGATTGCCCGTCGGCGTTCCGCTCGGTGACGGTGTCGGTACCCCTGATGTCAGATGCCGCAGCCTTTTTCGAGACAGGCATCGGCCTCAAGCCCAGCACCGTGGCCCTTCACACACCCGAGCACGAGGCGTTGTGGGGGCTGGCCGGCGCGACGACGGACAGCAGGCTGTTCGACGGCGGCGAGGTGCTGATCGAGGTCGTGCAGTACCTCGATCCCGTTGGAAAGCCGCGGCCCCATGACTATCGCGTGTCAGACCAGGGCATCCTGAACATCGCGTTCGGTGCGCGCCGCAAGGCAGACTTCGACGCGGTCTATCGACGGGCCGAAGCGTTTGGGGCCAAGCCCAATTGCCGACCCGTAAACCTAACCGGGGCCGGCTCCGTGGTTTACGTCAATGATCCGCACGGCTTTTCGGTCGAGATCCTGCGGACGAAACCTGGACTGTCCGACTGGGTTTTCGGTTTCGAGCCACGACCCTTACACAAGCGCCCGGATCCGGATGCGCGCCGAATCGAACACCGGATCACGATCAACGCACCGGCCGACAAAGTGTGGGACGCGATCACCGATCAAGACAACATGGCCCAGTGGATCGGTTTCGACCCGGTCACGGTTCGCAAGGAAGGCTGGACGCAGCGCCACGGTGCCGGTTCCGAACGCCTGATGCGGGGCCCGCGCGGAGTCGGACAGATCGTGGAGCAAGTGATTGCCACGAGCCCGCGGAAAAGCCTGCGCTACCGCGTCATTGAAGGGTCACCGCTGACCAGCCACCAAGGCGAGATCACCCTGAAGCAATCCGGCGGTCACACCGAGTTGCACTGGGCCATCCGTTTTCGGCCCAAGGTCGCCGGCACCGGCGCGCTCTTGCAGAAGGTGTTCCAGGCCAAGTTGCGAACCATGCTGGACGACCACCTCAAGCCCTACATCGAAAACTCCACGACTGCCGGTGTTTCCGCAACCCCGGAACCGGCGAACACAGGAACGGCTATCTGATGAACGCGCATCCACCCGGCCCCCACCATGTCGGCGTGCTGATCATCGGGGCCGGCTTCTCCGGACTCGGCGCCGCGATCACCCTTCAAAAGGACGGATACACCGACTTTCTCGTGGTCGAGCGGGGAAATCATGTCGGCGGCACCTGGCGGGTGAACACCTACCCCGGCGCGGCCTGCGACGTGCCTTTGCACCTTATAGTCCTGCGGCAGCGTTTCGATGTTCGGCCAGCGACCAATTCTGGACGGACGTGGAGACCAGCCGCCGACATTGCCACTCCTCCACACCAAGACTCATGGGAAGGCCGACATCCGCGCACGTGGAACGTGCCGCAGCCCTCTGATGCCACGTCGTCTAGCTCGATACAACGCCTCACTGATGGTCGTCACCTACGGGAATAGGTCAGTTGCCGTGGCGGTACATCACTTCCCGCGCGGCAAATGACTCACACGGGCTGTGAACGCGCATCGCTTGTGAACTGATTGTCGAACGTGGTCCCAGATCGGGCTTCCACGATGCACGCGTACGTGTCCGAGCCCGGACCCACGGGCGTAGTTTTGACTTGGCCTGGGCAAAGGCTCGTCGGCGATGACAGACGGAGAGACCTATGAGCACGCTGTCAGACGATTTGCGCACGCTGAGCTATGAAGCGGCGCTGTACTTCTACCCGTTGGTGATCATGGACGTCACCCGGCTGCAGGCGATCAACACCCCGGCGGGCACCAAGGAGGGATTCGGGCCGCCGAACGAGTTTCAACACTTCAGCGCGTTTCCGACCGCGGACATGCGCGCCGTGGTCCGGCCGAACTTCGACACGCTGTACTCCATGGCGTGGCTCGATCTGACCGCCGGCCCGGTGATTCTGCACGTACCCGACACCGACGGCCGCTACTACATGCTGCCGCTGCTCGACATGTGGACCGACGCCTTTGCCAACCCTGGCAAGCGCACCACCGGCACCGACGCCCAAGATTTCGTCATCACCGGCCCCGGGTATGCCGGCGACCTACCCGAAGGTTTGCCGGTGATCGCCGCGCCCACGCCGTATGTGTGGATCATCGGCCGCACCCAAACCAACGGCCCGGCGGACTACGACGCAGTCCACATGGTGCAGGACGGCTACCGCATCAGCCCGGTGGGCAAGTCAATGGAGCACGCTGTCGACTCGAGCTATGACATCAGCACCGAGCCGCCCAAAACGGTCAACAACATGAGCGCGGTCGACTTCTTCACCTATGCCGCACAGCTGCTGGCGACCAACCCGCCGCACGCGACCGACTTCTCGCAGCTTGCCCGCATCGCAAACCTGGGCATCGTGGCCGGTAGGCCGTTTGACGCAAGCGGATTCAGCGCCGACCAACGCGCCGAGATCGACGCCGGGTTCACCGCGGCGCTGCACGACA
The DNA here is from genome assembly GCA_963848185.1 of uncultured Actinomycetota bacterium. GTDB lineage: Bacteria > Actinomycetota > Actinomycetes > Mycobacteriales > Mycobacteriaceae > Mycobacterium. The sequence continues at coordinate 7,453 of CAWKCR010000017.1, read as the reverse complement.
TGCGCGCGGCGTTACCAACGCTCGGGACCAGCGTCAACGGCTGGATCACGCCCACCGAAACCATGGGTGTCTACGGCAATTACTACCTCAAACGCGCCGTGGTGGCACTCATCGGGCTGGGCTCCAACCCGCCCGAAGACGCCGTATATCCACTCTTGACGGCCGACGCCGACGGGAACTCGACCACGGGCGACAACGACTACGTCATCCATCTCGACGCTGACAAGCTGCCACCGGTCTCCGCGTTTTGGTCGGTGACAGCGTATGACGCCGACGGCTTCCAGGTCGCCAACGAGCTCGACCGCTTCGCCGTCGGCGACCGAGATCCGTTGACGTACAACGCGGACGGGTCACTGGATATCTACCTGCAGCACACCGACCCTGGTCCGCAGCGCGAGTCGAACTGGCTGCCCGTACCGCAGGCACCCTTTGGGTTAACTATGCGGCTCTACGCTCCGAAACGAGAAGTGCTCACCGGCGGGTGGCATCCACCACCCGTGCAAAAGGCCTAGCCGACGGCGCTTGCCCATAACGGTCATCGGCCGGGCGACGCACTGGCGGAATGGCCTTCAGCTTTCAGCGACTGAACGCTCGGGACGACAGCCTCGATGAGGTGTGGCCCTGGTTCGGCGAGGGCCAGCTCCAACGCGGCAGTGAACTCCTGACCGGTGCCCACGCGCACGGATGGAACGCCCATGCCGTTACCGATGGACACGAAGTCGAGGTTCGGATTGGCAAGATCCAGTAGCGATTTCGCTCTGGCACCGGCGGCGCGGGCGCCGACGCGCTCGAGCTCGATGTTGAGGATGGCGTAGGAGCGGTTGTTGAAGACGATGACGGTCACGTCGAGCTGCTCGCGCGCCATCGTCCACAGCGATTGGATGGTGTACATGGCGGACCCGTCTCCTTGCAGCGCAAGGACCGGACGGTCGGGGCAGGCCACCGCCGCGCCGACAGCGACCGGGAGACCCTGTCCGATCGCACCGCCGGTCAGGGTGAGCACGTCATGTCGCGGCGCACCACGGGTGTGGGTCGCGAGCGACAGCCCGGAGGTTTGTGCCTCGTCGGAAATGATGGCCCCCTCGGGAAGCACGGCCCCGATCGCCTGGCACACTTTCGCCGCGGTGAGCTCTCCGGTGGGTGGCTCCGGCCGGAAGGGCTGCTGCAGCGTCGGCGTCACACCGGCGGCGCCAAGCCTTTCGACCAGCGATTCCAGGCTCGAGGCCACATCGCCACTGTCACCGACGAGTTGGTGGACTTGGCAGCCGTCGGGCACGAGGTAACTCCGCTTGCCGGGGTAGGCGAAGAACGACGCCGGGGCTTTCGCGTCGACAAGGATCAGGTGTTTGATCCGGCCAAGTTGAACGGTGGCCTGTTCCGCGAAGTACGCGAGCCGCTCGACCGACGGCAGGCCCGCCCCGCGCTGCAGTCGAGCGGGGAACACCTCGGCATAGACCTTCGCGCCGCTGGCCGCGGCGATGCGGGCCACGGCCCGCAGTGAAGCTTCGCGCAAGGCCCTGCCTCCGAGCAGGATCGCGGTCGGCTCGCCGCTGCGCAAGGCAGTCGCCACGACCTCGACGACCTCTGCGCTCGCAGTGGAAGGCACCGATGGCGCGAGCGGGGCGGCGGGCTCGGCCCCGTCTTCCCACGAAACATCTGCTGGGAGAATCAATGTCGCCACCTGGCCCGGCGGCCCGTTCGCCGCGGCGACCGCCTCTACTGCGTCGCGGCCCAGATCCGCGGTGGTCTTGGCGGTCCGCACCCAGGATGAGACGTTGCGCGCCACGGTCTCGATGTCCGATTGCAGCTGCGCGTCATAGGCGGCGTGATAGGTCGCGTGATCGCCGACGATGTTGACGATGGGCACCTTGCCTTTTCGCGCGTTGTGCAGATTTGCGAGCCCGTTGCCCAATCCGGGACCTAAATGCAGCAGGGTCGCGGCGGGCCGGTCGGCCATCCGCGCATAGCCGTCGGCCGCGCCTGTGGCGACACCTTCGAACAACGTGAGGACGGCTCGCATCTGCGGGACCGTGTCCAGCGCGCTGACGAAGTGCATCTCCGACGTGCCGGGATTGGTGAAACACGTCGTCACGCCAGCGTCCACCAACGTGCGGATCAGTGCCTGAGCGCCGTTGAGCATCGGCGCGCCGTCGCTTGGCCGACCGCTACACATGTGCGCGAGCTCGCTCGTAGAGGGCCCGGTCGTGAGAGCAGACGACGAATAAGTCGGGGTCTGCGCATCGGTAGAGCTCTGCGAGGCGGGCGTGGTTGTCTCGCACCATTTTTCGATCGAATGCGATAAGAGTCTCCATGGCCGCCAGGGCACGAGGGACGTGGGACTGACGGTCGAGGGTGCCGTGGTGGAAGAACGAATCGCCGCCGTGCAGCACCCATCGGTGGCCGGCGTCGACGGCCACGCATGCGTGGCCGCGGGTGTGGCCGGGCAGCGAGATGAGGACTATGCCGGGGGAGATCTCGTCAAGTTCCTTGGCCGCGGCGAAGCCTCGCCACTTCTCCCCCCGCGGGTCGTGTTCAACGATTTTGGGCTGGTGTGCCCATTGAGCGCATCGGTAGCGCGTCTTCTCGAACCGCGACGGGGAGGTGATCGCGCCGAGCGCCTCAGCCGCGGTGACGTGGATTTGGGCGTGCGGGAAGTCGGACAGACCGCCGATGTGGTCCAGGTCGAGGTGCGTGACGACGATGTGGCGGACATCGTCACGCCTGAAGCCGAGTTGCTCGACTTGGCGGGCCGCGGTTTCCTCGTGGCTGAGGATGGGTCTGAGGAAGTGGCGCAGCGGTCCGACCCGCCCGGCGGGGTCCGCGCAGTCGTGTGAGCCGAAGCCGGTGTCGACCAGCACCACGCCGCTGTCGGTTTCGACGAGTAGCACGTGACATACCACCGAGGCGGTGGCGGGCGGCTTCATGGTGCCGCAGTTCAGGTGGTGAACTTTCATCGCAGTGTCCTTGCTTTCGACCCGCCGGCGTCGGCGACACGAATCGTGAGGGCTCTCGGTCGGTCCAGAGCAAGACGTGAACGGCGTTCTGGCAGTGGGTGGGTCGAGGCGCTGGCTGTGGTGGCCGCGACGGCTTGCTTGGCGCTACACAGTCCAGCGCCGAGAACCAACCTAAGGCGATGGTGGGCTGCGGGAAATCTCCGACGGCACACACTTGCGACACCGAGGTATGCGACGGCACACCTGCTCCCTGCTGGGCATTCCAGAACACATCGCCGCCCTGGCCGGTGTGCCACCGGCACACCTCTCTTCACCAAGTGTGTGCAGTAGGCGATTCCGTCCGCCGCCTCACCGCCGTAGTTTCGGGTCAACCGACACCCCGGAAGGGGTTACACCGCGGATGAACGAGGGACAGGCTTATGGACGAGATCAGCTTCATCAGTGGCGATGACCGCTGCGCCGCTTGGCATTTCGCGGCGACCGGCGATGCATTCGCCGATGCGGGCGGGCGGCCGTGTGTGGTGATGGCGCCGGGTTTCGCGAGCACTCGGGACACGGGCGGCTTGGTGGCCTACGCGGAGGGTTTCGCCGCCGCCGGATTTGACGTGGTGTTGTTCGACTACCGCGGTTTCGCCGCCTCGGGTGGATCGCCCCGCCAGCTGGTGTCGGCGTCACGCCAGCGCCAGGACTATCACGCGGCAATCGCCGCTGCCCGGCGGCTGCCCGGCGTCGATCCCGAGCGAATCGTGCTGTGGGGGATCTCGTTCTCCGGCGGTCATGTCGTCCGCGTCGCCGCCGAGGACGGCCGCATCGCGGCAGTGATGTCGGTGACCCCGGCGGTGGACGGTGTGGCGGTACTGGCGCAGCTTGCCCGTAACGCGGGCGTACTCCAGCTGTTCCGGGTAGCCGGGCACGGTCTGCGTGATGCGGTTCGGGGGCTGACGCGGACGGCTCGCCGCATCTTGTTCCGGTGATCGGGGAACCGGGCTCGCGCGCGATCATCGCCAAACATGGCGCGGAGCAGGAATATACCCGTATCACGGGCCCGAGCTGGCGCAACGAATTGTGTGCGCGCACCGCGCTCGGCGTGGCGTTCAACCGGCCGATCAAGTTCGCCCCACGTGTTTCCTGCCCGCTGCTGGTGCAGGCCGGCACCGCCGACAGCATCACCCCGCCCGCCCGCGCCCGCCGAGCGGCCGCCAGCGCCCGCCGCGGGGAGCTGCGGGAATACCCCATCGACCACCTGGACGCCGAAACCGGCCCAGCGCAGCAACATGCCCTGGTCGATCAGCTGGACTTCCTAGGCCGCCATCTGGCGCCTACGGCGTCCCGCCGGCGCCGCGATCACCACCACCGATTGGAACCACCAATGAAGATGAAGAATCTGAAGAACCGGGTCGTGCTGGTCACCGGCGCCGGCAGCGGCATCGGCCGGGCCACCGCCCTGCTGTGCGCGCGCCGCGGTGCGCGCCTGGCCATCTGCGATCTGAACGAGGCAGGGCTGAAGGAGACCGCCGAAGCCGCGCGCGGACTGGGCGCCGAGGTACTCGCCCAGACCGTCGACGTCACCGACACCGATTCGATGGATGAATTCGCCGACGCGGTGCACGCCCGCTTCGACACGGTGGACCTGCTGATCAACAACGCCGGCATCGGCGTCGGCGCCGGATTCTTCGACACCACGCCCGAAGACTGGGACCGCATCATCGCCGTCAACGTGATGGGCCTGGTGCACTGCTGCCAGCGCTTCATCCCCCGCATGATCGAACGCGGCACCGGCGGTCAAGTCGCCAACGTGGCCTCGGGTGCCGGCTACTCGGCGCTCCCGTACATGTTCGCCTACTCGGTCACCAAGTTCGCCGCGTTCGGCTTCTCCGAGGCGCTGCGCATGGAGCTGCGCCGCCACAAGATCGGGGTGACCACCATCTGCCCCGGCCTGATCAACACCCCGATCCTGCGCACCAGCGTCACGCGCGGCGCCGAACGCCGCGGAACGAGCCGAGCGGATCGCGCGCGTGCATGAGCGGCGCGGCTACTCACCGGAGCGAGTCGCGGTCAACATCCTGCGCGCGGTGGGACGCAACCGCGCGGTCGCCCCGATCACCCCCGAAGCCCACCTCACCTACGCGCTCACCCGCATCGCCCCACCCGTGGCACGCTGGTTTTCCGCCCGCACCGCAGCCGTCCTGGCCAAGTAGCACCATGACTCACATCGCACCCCCGTCACCGGCACGCCGCGCTGCCTCGGCAACGCACGCCGGCGACACCGCCTCCCACCATGTCGGCGTGCTGATCATCGGGGCCGGATTCTCCGGGCTCGGCGCCGCGATCACCCTTCAGAAGGACGGGTATACCGACTTCCTGGTCCTCGAGCGGGGAAACAATGTCGGCGGCACCTGGCGGGTGAACACCTACCCGGGCGCGGCCTGCGATGTGCCTTCACACCTGTACTCCTACTCGTTCGCGCCGAACCGCAGTTGGACCCGTTCGTACTCCAAACAGCCCGAAATCGAGGCCTACATCCAGCGGGTTGCCCGACAGCACCGGGTGCTCGACCGACACCGGTTCGGATGCGAAGTTCACGAGGTGCGATGGAACGCGCAGGAGGCGCGGTGGCACGTGAGCACGTCGGAGGGGGAGTTCACGGCGAATTTCGTGGTCTCGGCAGTGGGCCCGCTCACCGAGCCGGCATTGCCGGACATCGACGGTCTCGAGGAGTTCGAGGGCGAGATCTTCCACTCCGCCCGGTGGAACCACGACTTCGACCTGACCGGCAAACGCGTCGCCGTCATCGGCACCGGAGCCTCGGCCATCCAGATCATCCCCGAACTGGCCAAAACTGTGCGGCAGCTGGACGTGTATCAGCGCACCGCCCCGTGGGTCCTTCCCCGTTTCGACCGCAACTACACGCCCGCAGAACGCCTTGCCTTCACGCACGTTCCCGGCTACCAGCGGTTGATACGAAGCGCGATCTACTGGAGCAAAGAGCTCGTCGGTTTCGCCTTGACCTATGCACCCAAAATGCTTGTGCCGGTGCAGAAACTAGCCAAACGCCATATCGAGCGCGCGATCAGCGATCCCCGGCTGCGCGCCAAAGTCACCCCTCGCTGGCAGATCGGCTGCAAGCGCATCCTGATGTCGAACACCTACTACCCGGCACTGGCACAACCGCACGTCGATGTCGTCACCGATGGCATCGCCGCGGTGCGGCCGAACGCCATCGTCAGCACCGATGGCAGCGTGCGTGAGGTCGACGCCATCGTCGTCGCCACCGGCTTCCATGTCACCGACTCACCGACCAACGAGCGCATCATCGGCCGCGGCGGCCACAGCCTCGCCGACACCTGGCAACGGGCCGGCGCGCAGGCGTACAAGGGGTCGACCGTGCACGGTTTCCCCAACCTGTTTGTCATGACCGGGCCCGGGACGGGGTCTGGTCACACGTCGGCCGTCTTCATGATCGAGTCGCAGCTGAATTATCTGCGGGATCTGATCCGTACGACGACCGCACGGGGCATCGCGACCGTCGAGGTCCGCGAGGACGTGCAACGCGCCTACAACGCCAATATCCAACGGGGTTTGCGAAACTCGGTGTGGGAAACCGGCGGATGCTCGAGCTGGTACCGAGACGAGTTCGGCAGGATCACCACCATGTGGCCGGGCTTCACGTTCCGCTTCCGCCAGCGGACCCGCACTTTCGACCTCAACGCCTACCACGCGGTGCATGCCCGCGAACTGCCCGCCGCCAGCGAGAACTACGCGGCTTCAGCATGACTTCGTCGGGGTCGGTGTGTCAGGTGTATGCGACGTGGACACGCTCGATTTGGCCGTCGAAGGGGAAGGGCGCCTTGTCGTAGTAGTCCAGCGCCACCGGTGAGCCAAGGCAGCAGCCGATGTCGAGGCAGTCGTTCGCCGTGAACAGCAGCGGCGCGCTGACCGGTACCAGGCCCTTCGCGAGGACCTCCCCATCGACTCGCACGACGATGTCGAGCGGGCCCGCGGGTCGCTGCTCTGCATACGAGGTCTCCACGACGATCGTCGTTGGGCCGGCCTGCAGTTTGTCCGCTGAGCGGATTTTGGTGCGGGAGATGATGAACAGGTTGTACTCGTAGCACAGGTACCCGTCGTCGAGGTAGCAGGTCACCCCGCCGGCCACCCCGCCGAGGGCGTAAAGCACCCCGCTGGCGTCGGCCGGCACGTCGGCTTCGATGGTGACGGTGTTGTTCTTGTTTCCCAGCGCGGGCGCGCAGAACTCGGGGATGCGGGTGATGTCTCCGGAAAACTCCCACTCCCGATACGGCGGCGTGATCCGCAATTCGGGGTGGAAGACGGGCACCCACAGCCCACCCCCGATCGGGAGCACCTGGTTTCGGGCTGCTTCGATGGCGAACATTTCGCGCATCTGCACGAGCTTCTCCGGCATCTCGGCGGCCAGATCGCGGGCCTGCGACCAGTCCTCGTCGAGGTGGTACAGCTCCCAGCGGTCGTCGTCGGGTGTC
>CAWKCR010000016.1:0-217069 GCA_963848185.1 uncultured Actinomycetota bacterium | reverse complement strand
AGATGATGGCCTCGTTCGGAGACTCGTTTCAACAGGTGCTCACGTTGTCCTCGCCCCCGATCGAGCTGCTCGCGGGCCCCGAGGAGTCGCCCGCGCTCGCCCGTCTGGCCAACGAGACGATGCGCGGCCTGGTTTACAAATACCCCGACCGGTTCCCGTGGTTTGTGGCGTCGCTGCCGATGAACAATGCCGAGGCGTCCATGAGTGAGATCGCCTATGCCATTGACGAATTGGGTGCCGTCGGTGTGCAGGTGTTCACCAACGTGAACGGTAGGCCCCTCGACGACGCGGAGTTCCTTCCGGTGTTCGACGAGATGGCACGCAGGGACTTGCCGGTTTGGATGCATCCCACCCGCAACGCGCGCTTTGCCGACTACGCCACCGAGGACACGTCGCAATTCGAGATCTGGTGGGCATTCGGCTGGCCGTACGAGACCAGTGCGGCGATGGCACGCCTGGTGTTCAGCGGGCTGTTCGAGCGCCATCCCGGGCTCAAGGTGATCACCCACCACCTCGGGGCGATGATCCCGTTCTTCGAGGGCCGCATCGGCCTGGGATGGAGCGACCAGTTGGGCTCGCGCACCGGCGGCGACGCCGGCAAGGAACTCGCCGCCCGGCTGTCGCACAGCCTGATCGACTATTTCCGGATGTTCTATGCCGACACCGCCGTGTCCGGATCGCGCCTTGCACTGCGATGCGGCCTCGATTTCTTCGGGGCCGAGCATGTCCTGTTCGGATCGGATTGCCCGTTCGATCCCGAGGGCGGGCCCGCCTACATCCGCGAAATGATCGCCGCCATTGACGAACTGGGCCTCGACGAGGCGACCCAGCGGCTCATGTACGAGGGCAACATTCGTCGACTCATCGCCCCTGCCGTGGAGCCACGGCTACTCCGGCAGTCCACCGACTAGGACGCCCGTTCCGCTGCTGGCGCGCAGACGCAGGTCCTTGAGTTCCCGATAAAGGTCGGAGTGGTACCACGCCTGGGCGCTCTCCAGATCGGGGAACTCGTGGTCCGCCGATTTCCGAGATCGCAGCGGGCCATGTCGCGGCTTGCACCACGCGATCACGCGTCGGGCACGGGGGTGACGCGCGCGGATGCCGCTTCCGATCCGGACGTCAGGGCCTCCTCGGTGAAGACTCGGTAACCGATGTCGGACAGGTAGCCGTGGATCTCGCGGGTGTCCAGGGCCCGCATGAAGGCGAGGATGTCGCGGCTAAAGACCTGTCCGGGCACCAGGATCGGGAACCCGGGCGGGTAGGGGATGACGAACGTCGCGGACACCACCTCGCGGCCGTCGCTGACCCGCTCCCACGCCTGCTGCGCGGTCACGTACTCGCACCGCCGGTCGTCGTAGGCCAGGAAGAAGGCTCGGCGCAGGTCGCCCTCGGGGGTGGTCCCCTCGGGGTCACCGCGGAAGCACCGGTGGAAGGCCGAGAAGTCGGGAAGCGGCGGGGGTTGGCTGGTCAGCGAGGCGACCCGCCGTTCGTGAGCCCGGCGGTCGATGGGTCCCATCCGTTCGATCTCGTCCTCGAGCTCGTGGGCCAGCATCACCAGCACTTCGATGAGGTAAGCGACGGAGCTTCGGGTGGTGCCGATGTTGGTCATGAACAGCACGGTGTTGCGGGAGGTCTTGTTGACCTGGATGCCGTACCGGTCCATGAGGTGTGCGTGCTTGAAGGTGTCTCCGTCGATGCCGGTCAGACCGATGTGCAGGGTTACCCGGCTGGGGTCGAGCACGAACTCGTCGTGACTCCACGCCTCGCGCATCCGCTGCAGCCCGCCCGTGATCGGCGCTTCCATCCCCGACTGGCGGTAGTCGGTGGGAATCAGGTCGCTGCCGGTGAGGATCTGGAAGTACCGGTTCAGCAACGGATGGTTCGACACCGCCTCGCGCAGCACCATAGCCAGCTCGACCTGCCTTTGCACCAGCTCGAAGCCCTCCAGCTCGACCTGCCGTCGGCCCACGTCGAGGGACGCCAGAATCTGATAGTTGGGCGAGGTCGAGGTGTGGGTCATGTACGCCTCACGGAAGGCCTCCTCGTTGCGGTGGCCGAACTCCTGGTCAAAAAGGTGGATCATCGAGCCCTGGCGGAGCGCGGTGAGGGTCTTGTGAGTGGATTGGGTGGCATAGACCCGCAGGCGCACCTTCACCGGGTCGGGCAACAACCGGGTTCGCAGCCACGCCTCTTCGTCGGCTTCGGCAAGCTCGGCGGCTTGCTGAGCGTACCGCCGCTGGTACTCCGGGTCGCGGTACCGGTGCCGGAGCCGGCGCGCGGTGGCCATCGCGGTTCGCCCGCGGTACACGGGGTGGAAACCGGCGAACGCGAACCATGCCTCGTCCCAGAGGAAGACCAGATCCGGCTTGATGGCCAGGCACTCCTCCATCACCCGTTCGACGTCGTAGACGATGCCGTCGAAGGTGCAGTTGGTCAACACGAGCAGCTTGACCTGGTCCAGCCGTCCGGCCCGGCGGTAGGCCAGCAGCTGCCGCTTGATGGTCGACAGCGGGACCGCGCCGTAGATGGAGTACCGGTCCAGCGGGTAGGCGTCCAGGTAGTTCACCTGCGCCCCGGCCAGCATCAGCGCGTAGTGGTGGGACTTGTGGCAGTCGCGGTCCACCAGGACGATCTCGCCGGGCGTGACGATGGACTGCAGCACGATCTTGTTCGCGGTCGAGGTGCCGTTGGTGACGAAGAATGTGCGCTGCGCGCCGAAGGCCCGGGCCGCAAGCTCCTGTGCCTTCTTGATCGGACCGATCGGTTCGAGGAGCGAGTCCAGCCCTCCGGACGTTGCCGACGTCTCAGCCAGAAAAATGTTCAAGCCGTAGAACTCGGCCATGTCCGAGATCCACGGTGAGTTGACCACGGACTTGCCGCGCGAGATCGGCAGGGCGTGGAACACCCCGGTGGGCTGGCGGCTGTACTCCCGCAGGGCGGTGAAGAACGGTGTCTGGTACCGGTTGGCCAACCCGCGCAGGATCGACAGGTGCATCTCAAGCGCGTCCTGCTTGAGGAACACGCGGTTGAACATCTGGCCGAGCTCGCCGGCGATCGCCTCGATCGCGGCGTGCCCGACCAGGTACAAGTCGAGTTCCGGGCGCAGTTCGGCGATGCCCTCACCCAGCAGCCGGACCCGTTCGACGAGGCTCCGCTGGTCGATTCGCTGTTTGTCCATCTGGGGCAGGAAGTGGTGAATGTCGTGCAGGTCGACGTGCGATCGCAGCTGGAACTCGGGCCGGATGATGCACGCCTGCAGGTTGAAGTTGAGCTGGACCGCGACTATCGCGTCTTCGAAACTGGGCACGAAGACCAGCTCGTAGTCGACCATGTCCTCCGGCCGCTGCAGCCGGCGCAGCTCCGCGCGCAGCCGGTCGGCCTCCTGGCCGGTGACGTCTCCGACCACGAGCACCTCGAACGACGGGCGAACCCGCCGGGGCTCCTCCGAGGCCGGCTGGCCGGCGCGATGGTCGTCGGCCCGGCCGGACGGTACGCCCAGGTCGGCGGGCGCCGGGTCGCCGACCAACCTGCGGATGATCGCGTCCACGGTCAAGCTCGCCGGCTCGTATTCCCGCGCGGCCAGCAGCTTGCGCAGTTGGCCGAACCGCTGCGGTCCCGGATGTGCCCAGTAGGTTTCCGCCGGTGCCACCAGGTTCAACAGCTGGTCGAGGTCACCCTCCATAGCGGCCCGCTGGTCCTGCGGCAGCGTGGCGTCCGACAACCGCTTGGTCACATCGGCGATCGAACTCCAGGTGTCGACGCGCAGCTGCCACACGCTGTTGTACGCCCGCAGTGGATGGCGTGACGCCTGGTAGGCAACCTCAGCCATGATCCTGTCTTCCGGGGCGGCCGGCTGCCGCCTGCTTGATCGCGTCACCCCATGTGGGGATAGCGGTAGTCGGTGGCTGGCACGAAGGTCTCCTTGAGCGTGCGCGGCGACACCCAGCGGAGCAGGTTCAGCACCGACCCGGCCTTGTCGTTGGTCCCACTTGCCCGCGCACCGCCGAACGGCTGTTGCCCGACGACGGCGCCGGTCGGCTTGTCGTTGACGTAGAAGTTGCCGGCCGAGAACCGCAACACCTCCCTCGCCTCACTGATCGCGGCCCGGTCCTGCGCGATCACCGCTCCGGTCAGCCCGTACGGAGCGATGTCGGCCGCCTCGCGCAGCACCCGGTCGTAGTCGGCGTCGTCGTACACGAACACCCCGAGGATCGGCCCGAAGTACTCGGTGGTGAACACCTCGTGCGCGGGGTTGTCCGCTTGCACCACGGTCGGCCGGATGAAGTAGCCCTCATTGTCGTCGGCGGTTCCGCCGGCCAGGATCTCCACTCCCGCCTCGTTCCGGACCCGGTCAAGGACACCGGTGAGCCGGTCGAAGGAACGTTTGTCGATCACCGCGCCGAGGAAGTTGGAGAAGTCCGTGACGTCACCCATCGGCAGCCCGTTCACCTCGTCGATGAACCCGTCGCGCATCCGCGACCAGACCGAGCGCGGAATATAGGCGCGGGAGGCCGCCGAGCACTTCTGCCCCTGGAACTCGAACGCGCCCCGGGTCAGCGCGGTGCGAAGCACGTCGACGTCGGCGGAGGGATGCGCGATGACGAAGTCCTTGCCGCCGGTCTCCCCGACCAGGCGGGGGTAGGTCCGGTAGGTCGCCAGGTTCTCCGTGACCGTGCGCCACAGGTACCCGAACGTCCCGGTCGACCCGGTGAAGTGGATGCCGGCCAGGTCGGGATGAACCAACGCCACCTCGCTGACCGCCTGCCCGTCCCCGGTCACCATGTTGATCACACCCGGCGGCAGCCCGGCGGCCTCCAGCAGCCGCATCGTGTAGTGGGCGGACAGCTGTTGGGTCGGCGCCGGCTTCCACAGCACGGTGTTGCCCATCAGCGCCGGCGCGGTGGGCAGATTGCCGGCGATCGCGGTGAAGTTGAACGGCGTGATCGCCAGAACGAAGCCCTCCAGCGGGCGATGGTCGAAGCGGTTCCACACCCCCGGCGAGCTGACCGGCTGCTCGGTGAGGATCTGCCGGCCGAAATGCACGTTGAACCGCCAGAAATCGATGAGCTCGCACGGGGTGTCGATCTCCGCCTGATAGCAGGTCTTGCTCTGGCCCAGCATGGTGGCCGCGGCGAGGGTGGTGCGCCAGGGCCCGGAGAGCAGGTCGGCGGCCTTGAGCAGGATGGCCGCCCGGTCATCGAAGGACATGCGCCGCCACGCCGGGGCGGCCTCCCGCGCCGCCTCGAGCGCGGCCTGCACGTCGTCGGAGGTGGAGTTGGCCATCGTGCCCAGCACCTCGTCCTTGTGGTGCGGTTGAACGACATCGATGGATTGGCCGCCGCCGAGGCGCTGTTCGCCACCGATGGTCATGGTGAGCTCGGCCCGCTCCGCGGCCAGTTCCTTCAACTTGGCCTCCAGTGCGGTCCGCTCGCCACTGCCGGGTGCGAAGCTGTGCACCGGCTCGTTGTAGGGCGCCGGAACCTGGGTGATGGCGTCAAACATGTCGATTCCTCCGTCTCGCTGGTCAGCGGCCGGCAAGTGCGCGCAGGAAGAACCGGAGGTTGGCGGGCCTTTCGGCCATCCGTCGCATGAGATACGGATACCAGGCCGAGCCAAACGGGATGTAGACCCGAACCCGGTAACCCTGGCGGACCAACTCGTGTTGCAGGTCCCGCCGGATGCCGTACAGCATCTGGATTTCGAACTCGCGAGGGCCCTTGCCGGCCTTGGCAGCGGCCTCACGCGCGTAGTCGATCAGTTCGTCGTCATGTGTGCCGAACGCCGGGTCCTCCCCGTGGCGGAACAGCCAGTCGGTGAGGACCTTGAACTGCGCGGTGATCTCGTCTTTGCCTTGCATCGCCGCCTCGACCGGCTCCGCGTACGCGCCCTTCACCAGCCGGACCCGCGGCTTGAGCGGCGCCAGCTCCTCGAGGTCGAAGGGAGTTCGGCGCAGCATCACCTGGATGGCCAGGCGCACCTGCGGATGCGCGGTCAGGGCTTTCCGGTACAGCTCGATGGTATCCGCGACCAGGCTGCTGTCTTCCATGTCGATCTCGACGGGGACGCCGTCCGCCTGCGCCCGGTCGAGGATCCGGGCCAGATTCGTCACGCAGGCGTCGCGGTCCACCGTCTGGCCCAGCTGGGACAGTTTGATGGAGATCGTGGCGTCCAGCCCGCGTCGGGCGACTGCCTCGGCCGCCGCGACGTACTCCTCGACGGCTGCCGTGGCGCCAGCCGTATCCGTGACTCCCTCACCTAGCAGGACGAGGATGCCGCCGATCCCGTCGCCGTTCAGATTCGCCGCCGCCTCGAGTGCCTCCTCGAGCCGCTCGCCGGCGACGAAGCGGTGCGCGGCTTTGCTCGTGATCGGATTCTTGGTAATCGTCTGCTGGAGCCGAGAACTGCCGGCTGCCCACAGTAACGGCCGTCTGATCATCACGCCTCCCGTGTGCACCAGAACCGGTTGGGTACCCGGGCTTGTGTACCCGGGCTCGCAGGGCACGAAACGCCAGTACTGCCAGATGGTTTGGACTGCGAGAAATCCGGGAAGATCTGTTTGCGTCAAGGCCGATTCGGACCGCCGATTCGGACTATCGCGTCACGCCGATCCGCACCGGCCCGCCACATGCGGGAGGAGCCATCATGTCGCATGAAGCAACCCCCGGCGGCGGGCTAGGCAAGGGGCTAAGGCAACGACACCTGGCGATGATCGCGATCGGCGGGGTGATCGGTGCCGGGCTGTTCGTCGGTTCCGGCGTGGTGATGAACAGTGTCGGTCCGGCCGCCTTCCTCACCTACGCGGTAACCGGTGCATTCATCGTCCTGGTCATGCGCATGCTCGGCGAGATGGCCACGGCGAACCCGTCGACTGGCTCGTTCGCCGACTACGCCCGGCAGGCCCTCGGCGGCTGGGCCGGCTTCTCGGTCGGCTGGCTGTACTGGTACTTCTGGGTCATCGTGGTCGGCTTCGAGGCGGTCGCCGGGGGCAAGATCTTGCAACGTTGGCTACCCGACATGCCGCTATGGGCCATCGCGCTGATCCTGATGATCTTGATGACCGCCACGAACCTCTTCTCGGTCGCGTCCTACGGCGAGTTCGAGTACTGGTTTGCCGGGATCAAGGTCGTGACAATCATGGCCTTTATCGGGCTCGGGGCGCTTTTCGTGCTTGGTTTGTGGCCCGGCAAGGACCTGGACTTCTCCAACCTGACCGCGCACGGCGGGTTCCTCCCCAACGGCGCCGCGGCGATCTTCTCCGGTGTGGTGATCGTGGTCTTCTCCATGGTCGGCGCCGAGATCGCCACCATCGCCGCGGCCGAGTCGTCGGACCCACACAAGGCGGTTGTCAAGGCCACCAACACGGTGATCTTCCGGGTGGCGTTGTTCTTCGTCGGATCGATCTTCCTGCTGGTCACGATCCTGCCCTGGAACTCCCCGGAGCTCGGCTCCTCGCCGTACGTCAGCGCGCTCGAGGAGATGGGCATCCCCGCGGCTGCGGAGATCATGAACGCGGTCGTCCTGGTCGCCGTGCTGTCCTGCCTCAACTCGGGCCTGTACACCGCGTCTCGGATGCTGTTCGTGCTCTCGGCGCGGAACGAGGCGCCGCGGTGGATGCTCGACGTGAGCAGGCGTGGCGTGCCGATGAAGGCGATTCTCGCCTCGACCTTCATCGGGTACCTGTGTGTGATCGCCGCGTTCGTCTCCCCGGACCAGGTGTTCCTGTTCCTGCTCAACTCCTCCGGGGCGGTCATCCTGTTCGTCTACCTCATGATCTGCGTTTCGCAGCTACGGTTGCGGCGGATCACCGAGCGCACCGCGCCGGAGCGGCTGGTCATCAAGATGTGGTTCTTCCCGGTGCTCACCATCGTCACGGCCGCGGCGATCGTCGCCGTCCTGGTCGCGATGTTCGTGGGTGCCGAGACCCGATCCCAGATCGTGCTGAGCCTGCTGGCCTGGGCGGTGGTGCTCGGGGCGTACGCGGTTCTGCGCCGGGTCGCCCCCACCGTCGCGGTCGAGGCGCACACGAGCGAAGAGGGCCTGGCCGCCGAGCGGAAGGCAGACGCCTGGATGCATGAGCACGGCGCGGCTGGCGACCTGGAGGTCGACGCCGTTGTTGGTGAGGGCCGGCTCTCCCCCGACGTGATCCGCCGCTCGGACCAGGAGGGATATGTCACCCAAGGCCCGTGAGGCGACCTGACCCCACGCGGTGGGCAGGGTCACTCGGGCCCGTCGACGCCGACGTTTCATCGGATCGCGACTCGTGTTGGCCCGCCGTCACAGCGCGTGCAATGAGCACCGGCAGTCGGATCACAGCGCCGAATGGATATCGCTTGTAGATGCCGTCCATCAGATGTGCAACCGGCTCCGCGCGGCTCGTCAACCAGGTCCATTTCCCAACTCAGCACTACTACTGTGAGGTATCCGACGATGAGCGAGGTGCACCATGAGTGACCGTCCGGTTCGATCGAGACGATCATCGAAAGCCACCACCACCGCCAAGAAAACCAGCGCCGCGAGATCGACTCCCGCGAAGCGCGCCGCCGCAAAATCCCCAGCCGCGAAGTCGACCGCTGCCAGTAGCCGCGCCAGAAGCACGCCCAAGCCTCGAGAAGTGAGCGTCGGGACCGATGCGGCGTTCGCGTCCGGTTCGGCGCAACCGCGGCGTCGGCTGAAAAACATTTCCGAAGTGCGGCACTTCTTCCGGACCAACGACGTGCCGATCCTGTTCTTCGGCGCCACGCCGTTCAACCTGTTGGGCCTTGACCGCTGGGTCCGCAACTTCACCTATGTCACGTATTACGACGCCTGGGACGGCGCGCATCCCCGCATCTTCACGCCGAGCCACAAGCCGTATCAAGAGTTCGAGAGCGGCGAGGAGATCAACAACTGGCTGCTGACCAACCCCGAGGTCCGGGCCCATATCGACGCCGCGACTCCGCGAGGCGTACGGCCCAAGATCGCGATGGTGTTCTTCGACAGTGAGACCGAGGACATCTGCAAAGAACTCGGCTACGACCTGATCCTGCCGCCGGCCAGTCTGCGCCAGCATCTGGACTCCAAGATCGTCACGACCCAGCTGGGCAACGAAGCGGGCGCGCCGAGCGTCCCGAACGTGCTGACCCGGGTCGACGACTGGGCGGGGCTGACCGCTGCAGCCGAAAAGGCCGGTCTCGGTGATGAACTCGTGATCCAAACCCCGTACGGCGACTCCGGCAAGACCACGTTCTTCATCTCCTCCGAGGCCGACTGGCGCAAGCACAGCACCGACATCGTCGGCGAGCAGATCAAGGTGATGCGCCGCATCAACAACCGCCCCGTCGCGGTCGAGGCGGTGCTCACCCGGTGCGGCACCATCGTCGGACCGTTCATGTCCGAGCTGATCGGCTACAAGAAACTCACCCCTGCGCGCGGCGGGTGGTGCGGCAACGAAATGTATCCCGAAGTGCTGGGTGCCGAGAACCGGCGCACGGCAACACAATTGGTGCGCCGGCTTGGCGACCGACTGGCCGACGAAGGCTACCGGGGCTTCTTCGAGGTGGACGTGCTCGTGGATACCGACACCGGCGAGGTGTACCTGGGCGAGCTCAACCCGCGGATCAGCGGGGCGTCGTCCATCACCAACGTCACCGCGGGCGCCTACGCCGACGTGCCGCTGTTCCTGTTCCACATCCTGGAGTACATGAACGTCGACTTCGACCTGGACGTCGACGAGATCAACGAGCGCTGGGAGGAGCTGGCCTCAGCCGACGTGTGGAGTCAGATGATCCTGAAGGAGACCGACGACATCGTGCAGCGGCTGACGGCCACGCCCCGCACCGGCCAGTACTCGCTGGACCGCAGCGGCGGGCTGGCGTTCCGCCGGCCCGCGCTGGACTGGCACCAGCTACAGAACGAATCCGAGGCGTTCTTCCTGCGGATCTACGGTCCCGGCGACTACCGGTGGAAGGGCGCCGACCTTGGTGTCCTGGTGACGAAGGGCCGGCTGCAGGTCGACACCGGCGAGGGCAAATCGGCGTTGGCCATTCGGGCGCGCCACCTCATCGACTCGATCCGCCGAGAATTCGCAGGTACACCGATTGCCGAGCCCGCGACCCCGCCGGCGAATGTCGGGGTGAAGTCCGGCTGAGTTAGGGTCATCGGGTACCCAACGGCGTTCTGGCGGCTTCAGGAGGAAACGTGATCGGCGGCGATCCCGGCCGCGTGCCGTCTCAAGTGACCCTCGAAGGCTGGCAATCCGCGGAACAAGCGCACTGGGCGTTCCAGCACATCGCCGATTTTCTTCCGACGGCGGTGATTTCGCGTGGCACGGGGCCGGTCGCCGACCTGCCGTCGACGCCCGATTCGCTTGCGGACATCGCTGTGTACGACAAGACGAACGGCAAGCGGACCACCGTCGGCGATGTGATGGCCGCCACCGCGACCGACGGCTGGATCATCACCCAACACGGCAAGGTGCTCGAGGAGCACTACTACGGCGGCATGGCCGCCGACACTTCGCATCTGCTGATGTCGGTGAGCAAGTCGCTCGTCGCCATGGTGGCAGGCGCACTCGCCGACGATGGCGCGCTGAACGTTGACGCGGAGCTGACGACTTACGTGCCGGCGCTGGCCAACTCGGGGTATGCCGGCGCTACGGTGCGCCAAGTGCTCGATATGCGTTCGGGAATAGCGTTTTCCGAGGACTACCTGGACCCCATGGCCGAGGTGCGGCTGCTCGAACAGGCCATCGGGTGGGCGCCGCACACCGTGCCCGACCTGCCCACCACCATGTACAACTTTCTGCTCACGCTGCGGCAAGAGTCGCCCCATGGCGGCCCGTTTCAATACCGGTCGTGCGAGACCGATGTGCTCGGCTGGATCTGCGAGGCGGCCAGCGGGGTGCGGATGCCCGAGCTGATGTCGCAGCTGCTGTGGAGCAAGCTCGGCGCGGAGAACGACGCGACGATCGGTGTCGACTCGGCCGGCACCGGGATGTTCGACGGCGGCATCAACGCCTGCCTGCGTGACCTGGTCCGATTCGGTTCGCTGTTCCTCAACGACGGGACGTCGTTGACCGGCGAGCGCGTGGTCTCGCTGTCCTGGATCGCGGATACGTTCGCCGGGGACGCCGACTCGCGAGCAGCATTCGCCTCAAGCCCCGATGACAACCGCATGCCCGGTGGCATGTACCGCAATCAGTTCTGGTTCCCATCTTCCGGCAACAATGTGTTGCTGTGCTTGGGGATTCACGGCCAGATGATCTACATCAACCGCGCGGCTGACCTCGTCGCCGCCAAGCTGTCCAGCTGGCCCCTCCCCCAGGACGCCGGCAAGCTCTTCCCGACGATCGCCGCGTTCGACGAGATCGCCGCCAACCTGTCCTGACCCCGAGCGGTTAGCCGAGGCTTTCCCAGAAGCGGGTTAGAACGTCGGCTCCGCGCTCCGGATCCTGCAGCATCCACCAATGCCCCAGTCCTTCGAGCACCTCCGTGCGGGCTCCCGCTCGGTCGGCTGCCCGGCGCCGGATTTCGTCGGACCCGATGAACGGGTCCTCGGTAGCCAGCAGTGACAGCCCCGGCCGGGCCGAGGCGGCCTCGAGTCCACGCCCGGCCTCGGCCATCGCGGGCTGGCGCGCCGAGCGGTAGAGCAGCAGGATCGCCCGGCCCATCTCCGGACCCTGGTCCGGGGCGATCGTCGCCGCAATGTCCATCGGAATGCCGAACGCGGCCATCCGCTCGGCCCGCTCTTGGACCGTGCCGCCCAGCAGGCTGTCCACCAACTCCTCGCCGTCACCCGGCGTCTGCCACACCTGGGCGAGGTCATGCCAGACGTAGTCGGGATCGAACAGCCCGACGACATCGCTGGCCCAGCTGTGCACGAGCTCCGGGCGATGCATCACCACATTCACCACGTGGCCGCCGCCCCAGTCATGCCCGAGGACATCGACCGGTTCGTCGAACCGGGCCAGCTCGCCCTCGAGCCAGTCGCGGTAGGCCAAGTACGTGGCCGGGAAATCGTCGGGCAGTGGGGCGCCGAATCCCGGCGGGGACAGCCGCACCACATCGTCGCGGCCGAGGGCATCCACCAGCGGGCCCCAGATAGCTTCAGTCTCCGGATTGCCGTGCACCAGAACCACCGTCATAACGACATCCTGGCATGGCACATAACCTCGGCAGGTGGGCGAGGCGGCTAGATTAATCGCGTGACGACGATCGAGATCAACGCTCCTGACGGTCCGATCGATGCGCTGCTGAGCATTCCCGATGGTCAGCAGCCGTGGCCCGGCGTGGTGGTGATCCATGACGCGATCGGCTACGGGCCCGACAACGAAGCAATCTCGCGTCGAATCGCCGCGGCCGGATACATCGCCCTCACCCCGAACTTGTACTCGCGCGGCGGCCGGGCGCGCTGCATCACGCGAGTCTTCCGGGAACTGCTGACCCAACGCGGCCGTGCCCTCGATGACGTCCTGGCCGCGCGTGATCACGTGCGGTCCATGCCGCAATGCACCGGGGCGGTCGGAATCGTGGGCTTCTGCATGGGTGGCCAGTTCGCACTCGTGATGGCCCCCAAGGGTTTTGCCGCATCGGCTCCCTTCCACGGCACCCCGCTGCCTCGCCATCTCAGCGACACGCTGGACGGCGCGTGCCCGGTCGTGGCCAGTTTCGGCCGTCGTGACCCCCTGGGCATCGGTGCGCACGCTCGACTGCGCAAGGTCGTCGAGCAGAAGGGCATCACCGCCGATATCAAGGTCTACCCCGACACTGGGCACAGCTTCGCGAACCAGCTCCCCGGCCAACCACTGATCCGCATCGCGGGATTCGGCTGCAACGAGGCCGCAACCGAGGATGCCTGGTCTCGGGTCTTCGCGTTCTTCGGCGAGCACCTCAACTGATCAACCGGGCAACTCCCCTCATCACCGCCCGGCTTGCGGCGTGGCGCACCTGCTCGATACGCGATCGCTGAATCGCCGACGGCACCGTGCCGAACCGGGGGAACAAGGCGAGCGCGTTGGTGCGGTCGATGGCATTGCGAGCGTCGGCGTCGAGGCCCGGGTAGGTCTCCAGTCCGGCGGCAAAGAGCTTCCCCGCAACAACGGGCGCGAACGGCCAGTCGGAGCCGAAGGTGATGTGTCCCGGCTTCGCGAAGGCGAGCAGGGTAGGTAGTGCCGCGGCGCTGGACGACAGCGCGGTGTCGAAGTAGAAGCTGGAGAAGTCGTCGAGGGTGTCGGCGGGGCTTCGTCCGGTGTCAGCCATGATCGCCACGGCCATGCGGTGCGAGGCGTACGGGACGAAGCCGCCGGCGTGACTGAGGATGAAGCGGATGTTCGGATACTTGCGGCGAATGCCATTGCGCACCAGCAGATATGCGGCGCGGGTCGTGTCGAGCAAGAAGTCGGCGGCAAACGGAGCGACCCCGGGCACGGTCGGGCCCGGCAGATCAGCGGGATGGATGAACACCACCGCCGAGCGCTCATCCAGCGCGGCGTACAGGTCGTCCTGGCCATCCTGTCCGAGATAGGTGCCGGCATTGTTGGCCAGCAGCACCACCCCGTCGGCCTTGAGGTCGTCGAGCGCCCGGATGGTCTCGGCGACCGATTCGTCGATGTGTGGCATGGGGATGGTGGCGAAGAACCCGAACCGTTCCGGCGCCGACGCAACGAGTTCGGCGCTGTAGTCGTTGAGGTCGCGGGTCAGCGCCGCCGCGTCGGCGGCCTCGGGGAGGAACGTCGTACCGGGGATGGATACCGAGACAATCGCGGTGACCACGTCGAGTTCGGCCATGGTCTGCAGCGACCCTTCCGGACTCCAGTCGGGCAAGGCACGACCGCCAGGTTCGTCGATACCGGCTTTCCGCAACGCTTTTCGGTAGTCGGGAGGGATGAGGTGGTGATGGGTATCAATACGAACCATGCTGCGCATCCTCTTTAGTTGTCGGTGATGCCGGCCCCGGCCAGGGCCGGGACGCTGTCTTCACGGCGCAGCAACGAATGGGCGCCGTTCTTGAACTGGGCGAGTTTGTCGACGATCGTCTGCCCCTCGGGGGTGTGGCCCCAGATACTGATGCCCTGATACGTGGCGGGCTCCCAGGTCTTTTCGTCGACGACAATCGGGTTCCACCCGACCTCCCATTCGAACCCTGACGGTGTCATCGCGTAGTACGACAGTTCTTTGTCGTTAGTGTGCTGACCGACGGCCAGGGCCATGTGGAAGCCGAGTTCCTTGACGCGCTGATAGGAGGCGGTCATGTCGTCCAGGTCGGCTACCTGAATGTTGAGGTGCTGGATGCGAGTGCGGATCGGGTTGACGGGCAGACGGTTTACCGCGGCGATCGCCACGGAGTGGTGGCGCTGATTGACTCGCAGGAACCGAATCTTGAGCTTGACGCCGCTGATGGTTTCGTCGATGTAGTCGCTTAAGCGCGCGTCAAACACGGCGTTGTAGTAGCCGCGCATCTGATGCGGCTTTTTCGTCGTGATCGCGACGTGCCCCATTCCGGCTTCCCCGGTGACAAACCCGCCTTGATTGGGCATATCGAGCGGCTCGGCGCCGGGACGGGCCCGGGTGAAGATTTCCTGCGCGAGGCCGTTGGGGCCGGGGAACCGCACGAGGCGCTCGACTCCACGCAGCGCGGCTTCCTCGGCGGTTCCCTCGATGACGGGCACGCCATGTCGGGTGACCCGGCTGACGATCTCGTCGAAGGTGGTGTGGTCGTCGACTTGCCACCCGAGTGCGGTGGCGTCCTCGGCTGGTCCGCGTTGGAGCAGGAATCGGCATTCGTTGTCGTCGAGGCGAAATCGCATGACGCCTGGGAGCGTTTCGTCGAGGTGCATGCCGATCGCGTCGCGGCCGAAGCGGCGCCAGTCGGCGAACTTCTCGGTTTCGATGACAATGTAGCCGAGGTGGACGCTGCCGAAAACGTCAAGCATCGGCGAGCCTCGAGTTGGGACTGAGGAACTCGGTGACAAGTTCGTTGAACAGATCGGCGCGTTCCCACTGCATCCAATGGCCGGTGTGCGAGGTCATCACGAGCTCGGCGTTGCGCATCGTGTTGAGCAGCATCGGCCCGCCGGCTGGCCGGTTGACCTTGTCGTCGCGGCCCCACAGCACCAGGGTCGGAGTCGGCAGATGCTTGAGCCGCTTGTCGCGCGTGAGGTCCATCCGCCACAGAGTCCGCAGCGCGGTGGGCCCCGATGGGCGGCGCAGCGGCGGGTTCGCCACCACCTCCGGATCGATAGAGGCCTGGTAGCGGATGTCGACCAAATCGTCGGGCACCGAGGCACCGTCGTAAACGAGGTAAGTGCGGATGAAGGTCTCCAGCTTGTCGCGGCTGGGTCCGTCGCCGCCGTAATAGGACAGCAGGCTCTTCAGACCGTCGGTCGGGACACCCCTCGTCGTCCCAATCCCGCCGGGCCCCATCAGCACCAGCTTGCCGACGCGTTGCGGGGTATCCAGGGCGAGCCGCAGAGCGGCCGCGCCGCCGTAGGAATTGCCGATCAGGTGGGCGGTGTCGATGCCGAGTTCGTCGAGCAGGCCGCGGATCATGTCGGCCAGGTAGCCGAACGGGTCATCCTGGTCGACGCCCTTGACCGAGCGGCCGTAGCCGGGCATGTCGGGCACGATGACCCGGAAGTGTTGCGCCAGCGCGTCGATGTTGCGCGAGTAGTTGGACACCCCGGATGCGCCGGGTCCGCCGCCGTGCAGCATGACCACCGCTGGGCCGGTGCCTGTTTCGGCCGTGAAGATCGGCTTTCCGGCGACGGTGATGGTGTGCTCTGTCAGTTCGGTGGTGGTCATGCGGATACTCCAGTTCGGATAGGTGTGACGGCCGTGAACCCGGCCGGTGGTGCGGGTAGCGGTTGCCCGGATTCCGTTGCGGCATAGATGAAACCGTCGGGACGCACGACAACGGCGGTAGCTTTCTTGCGCTGCAGCCAGCTGGTGAGCGTGGGCTCGCTGATCCGGATCGTTGGGACGCCCAGCTCGGTCCAGGCTTGCTCGCCGGCCGACGGCGGGCCGGTGTGCAGGATCGTCCACTGCCCGCCGAGGATGTCGTCGAGGCGGACGGTGGCGCCCATCGCGTCCGTCAGCCACGGTTGCGGGATCTGCCACCCAACTGCGCGGTGGCTGGCGGCGGCGAAGAAGCCCTCCTCGTATCGGGCGTCGGGAATCCACAACAACTTCTGGAGCCCAGCGATCACGCCGGGCAGGCGTGTGAACGCACGCACGACGTGGTTACGCATGGCGGCGATGACTCTGTTGCGCTCGGTGATGATCCGGCCGACGAAGCAGGCGCGCCGGGTGACCTCGGTGACGTGCGGTTTGCGTTCGGCCTGATAGGAATCGAGCAGCGATTCCGGCGCCTGTCCATTCATGACGGCGGCGAGCTTCCAGCACAGGTTCGCGGCATCACGTACCCCGGCCGACATGCCCTGGCCGATCCACGGTGGCATCGCGTGGGCGGCGTCCCCGGCCAGGAAGACCCGCCCCACCCGCCAGCGGTCGGCGACCCGGACGTGGTGGCTGTAGACCACCGCCCGCTGTATTACGACGTGATCGGGAGTGATGCCCTGGTCGTTGAGAACCTTCCAAATCTCTTCTTCGCGCACCAGCTTCTGTTCCTCTTCGCCCATGCGCGCGGGGTATTCCCACCGGTGATGGCCGAGTGGAGTCGGGCAGTCGACAGTGGGGCGGGACGGATTGGAGTGGAAGCGCAGCCGGTCGTGGGCGTCCCACTCCTGCAGCACCTTGGTGTCGATGACGACCCATCGCTCGGTGTAGGTGCGGCCGGAATAGCCGATCCCTAACTGTCCGCGGGTCGGTGACGAGCCGCCGTCGGCGGCGATCACGTAGGACGCGCGGAACCGCTTGAAGGTGTCGGTGCGCAGGTCGGCCAGCATGAGCTCGACCTCGTCGCCCTTGGCCAGCACGCGCAGGCACTCGTGTTCCAACAGCACCTCAACGTTGGGAAAACGGGCCACTCCCTCGCGCAGGACGTGATCGACCGCCGGCTGATAGAGGAACTGCTGCGGCGGATGGCCCGAACCGCGGGCATTGATCTTCATCTCGACGAACGGCACACCCTCCGCGTCGACGAAGGCCGTCGGACGGTCGGGCAGCATGTCTTGCTGCAGGCGGTCCGCCAGGCCGATGGACTGCCATACCCGCATGACTTCCTCGTCGGTCGAGATCGCCCGTGCCCGGCCGTACACATCCGGGTCGCGCTCGACCACAAGCACTTTCAGGCCGAGTTGGCCCAACAGGTTCGCGGCGGTGGCGCCGGTCGGCCCGTAGCCGATCACAGCCACGTCGTAGTTCGTCGCGTTAAAGGTCCCAGCCTCGGTCACTTCTGTCTCTTATCTGTCGGTCCCCGCCATTGGGGCTTGCGTCTGTAGTGATCACTACGGTACTGTAGCGATCACTACGGAGTCAAGACCCGAAGCGAGGAGCGGAGATGCCGGAGAACGAAGCGCCGAAGCGCCGTCGCAAGCGCGCCGACGGCGAGCTGTCGCGCGAACGCATCCTCGACGCCGCCACGGAGATCGCCGCGGAGCGCGGCTACGAGGGCACCAGCATCGCGCTGGTGAGTGCCAAGTGCGGCTTGCCGGCCAGTTCCATCTACTGGCATTTCAAGGACAAGGACGACCTGATCGCGGCGGTGATCGAGCGCAGTTTCGGAACGTGGTTGTCCGCCTGGCAGGTGCCGGTCGAGGGCACGACGGACGACCGTGCGACAGGTGTGGCGGTGCAGGTCGCCAACGCGCTGCTGGACTCCCCCGACTTCATCCGCCTGGGCCTGATGCTGGCGCTGGAGCGCCGCCCCGTCGAACCGCGCGCCCGCGCCATGTTCCTGCAGGCGCGCGCCCAGGCGTTCCTCCAACTGACCCAGACCATTCGCGAGCTGACGCCCGACCTGGCCGACGCCGACGTCGACCGACTCGCCACCTACGCGTTGGCCGGCGCCGACGGGCTGTTCATCGCCAAGGAGATCGGTGGCGACTCGGTCGACCTGGTGGGGTTATTCGAATTGCATGCCCGGACTGTCGTCGACACCGCCCGTCGTCTGATTGACGAACAGCCCGGCCGATGACACTGACACACAACGTGTTCGAAGAGGCTGCCGATCTGCTGCATGCCGCCCAATCCGGTGGGGTGCCGATCGGTCCGCTCACCGAGCGTTATCCCGGCCTCGACGTCGCCGACGCGTACGCGATCCAGCAGGTCAACCTTTCCCGGCGTCTGCGCGATGGGCGGATCCTCGTCGGGCACAAGATCGGCCTGCAGTCCGAGCCGATGCAAACGCTGCTCGGTGTCGACGAACCCGACTTCGGCTACATCCTCGACGATATGGTGCTGGCCAATGGTTCAGCCGTGCCGGCCGATCGGTTCTGCGCGCCACGGGTCGAACCGGAGGTCGCGTTTCTGCTGCACGCGCCGCTGCGCGGGCCCGGGGTCACCATCGATGACGTACGGCGCGCGACCGAAGCAGTCGCCGTCGCGCTGGAGATCGTCGACAGCCGAATCGCCGACTGGAAGCTGACGCTGCCCGACACCGTCGCCGACAACGCCAGTTCGGGCGCCGTGGTCCTCGGCGAATGGGTGCCCTACGGCGACGATCTTGACCTCGCCAGCGCACGGGCGTCGCTGGGGCTCAACGGAACTGAGATCGACTCGGGTGCAGGCTCGGCGGTGATGGGTGACCCGGCTGCGGCGGTCGCCTGGCTGGCCAACGCACTGGCCCCGTTCGGCACCGAGATCCTGCCCGGCCAGTTCGTCATGTCGGGGTCGTTCACCTCGGCTGCGTTCGTCCACCCCGGCTATGACGCCTTCACCACCATCAGCGGCCTGGGCACCGTGTCGCTGAGATTCACCTAGGGAAAACCATGACATCACAAGGCAAATGGCCGGTGGCGATCATCGGGTCGGGCAACATCGGCACCGATCTGACGATCAAGATCCTGCGCAGCGATGGCCCCCCGACCGTGGCCGCCATGGTCGGCATCGACCCCGACTCCGACGGCCTTGCCCGTGCCGCTCGCATGGGGGTGCCTACGACGGCTGAGGGTGTCGACGGCCTACTCGCCATGCCGAACTTCGGGGACATCAAACTCGTCTTCGACGCCACCTCGGCCGCAGCGCACCGCGCCAATTGGACCAAGCTGCGCGACACCGGTGTGCGGATGCTCGACCTGACCCCCGCCTCCATCGGGCCGTTCTGCGTCCCCGTGGTTAATCTCGACGAACACCTCGACGCCCCGAATCTGAACATGGTCACGTGCGGTGGGCAGGCCACCGTGCCGATCGTCGCCGCCGTCGCGCAGACCGGGATCGTGTCCTACGCCGAGATCGTGTCGTCGATCTCGTCGAGGTCCGCGGGTCCGGGCACCCGCGCCAACATCGACGAGTTCACCGAAACCACCGCCACCGCACTGCAAGTCGTGGGCGGAGCCCGGCGGGGCAAGGCGGTGATGATCCTCAACCCGGCCGATCCACCCATCCTGATGCGCAACACCGTGTACTGCCTCGTCGACGGTGATGCCGATCCTCACGCGATCGAGAACGACGTCCTCGCGATGGTCGACAAGGTGAGGATATACGTGCCCGGCTATCGGCTCAAACAGCGGGTCCAGTTTGAAAACTTCAGCGCCGACCGGCCGCTCTACATCGAATGGATCGAAGCCGTGGCAGGTGTCGTGCGCCGCGCCAAGGTCGCGACTCTGCTGCTGCCTGGCATCGGCAGCGTGCACAACCTCAAGGACGCCCGCCGCGCCGGCGCGACCGTCGTGCGCGTGGCCACCCACTGCACCGAAGCCGACATCTCGGCCCAGCACATCGCCGCCGCCCGCGGGCTGGGCATGGACACCGTCGGCTTCCTGATGATGAGCCACATGACGACCCCGCCGGGCTGGCCGAACAAGCCAAGCTGATGGAGGGCTACGGCGCGACCTGCGTGTACGTCGTCGACTCCGGCGGCGCGATGACCATGAACGATGTCGCCGACCGCGTCGACGGCTCTGCGTCAAACGCTCCTGCCGACAACGGAAATCGGCATTCACGCCCATCACAACCTGTCGCTGGGTGTTGCCAACTCGATCGTCGCCGTCGAACACGGCGCTAAACGTGTCGACGCATCCTTGACAGGCATGGGCGCAGGCGCAGGCAACGCGCCCCTGGAGGTCTTCATTGCCGCCGCCGATCGGCTGGGCTGGAACCACGGCTGCGACCTGCACGCCCTCGAAGACGCCGCCGATGACATTGTCCGTCCGTTGCAGGACCGGCCGGTACGCGTCGACCGCGAAACCCTCACTCTCGGCTATGCCGGGGTCTATTCCAGCTTCCTGCGTCACGCCGAAACCGCAGCCGCACGCTACGGCATCGATGCCCGCGCCTGCTCGAAGAAGCCGGCCGCCGCGGCATGGTCGGCGGGCAGGAAGACATGCTCGTCGACATTGCGCTGGACCTGACCGCGGACACGAGACCGGTCTGACGACGGCGCAGCCACGAGAGTGGCGGTCATCAAGCGACCCTTCCGCCCCCGACACACCGGGGGCCGTCAGGCCACTTACACCCTTATGGCGACAGTCCCCCGTTAATCGGACAGCCCCGGATCGAGGCTTATCGGAAGGGGTCGGCGTCGACGACTTGTCTTACCTTGCTCAGCGTCTCACGTAGAGTGAGCGGGTCGGTGGAGCCTAGGGCCAGCCGGATCGCCTGTGGTACATGGGCGGAGATCGCGAAGGGTTCCGCTGTGGATACCGAGATGTGTTCGCGCATCAGCGATGCCGCTATCCGATCTGCGCGTGCGCCCTCGGACAGTGGGAGCCACACGAAGTAGGACGATGGATGGCTGACTTGGGGCAGGCCCGCGAGGACGTCGCGGGCGACGGACTGTCTCATTCTCGCGTCGTCTCGCTTTTGACCCTCGAGGCGGCTGACGGTGCCGTCGCCAAGCCAGCGGCAGGCAATCGCGGTCGTGACGGCGGGAGTGTTCCAGGTGGTGGCGCGGATCGCACGCTCGATCGTCGGCACGAAAGACGTTGGGGCCGAGACGAAGCCGACGCGTAGGCCGGTCGCCACACTCTTGGACAGCCCTGACACATAGATGGTGGTTTCCGGTGCGAGTGCCGCGAGCGGAGGTGGTGGTTTCTCAACGAGGTAGGCGTAGGAAGCGTCTTCGATGATGAGAAGTCCGTGCCGACGCGCAATCTCGACCAGCCGCGCGCGGGTGGATGCGTCCATGACCCACCCCAGCGGATTGTGCAGCGTGGGCATCGCGTAGACACCGCGGACCCGACGCGTGGCGCACAACTGCTCGAGGGCGTCGAGATCGGGGCCGTGCGGTGTCACGGGCAGCGGTGCCAGTTCCAACCGAAGGGCGTGGGCGAGCACCTTGAAGCCCGGGTAGGTAAGCGCGTCCGCTGCGACGACGTCTCCGGGCTGCAGCGTCGCCATGATCGTGGTCGCCAGTCCGTGCTGCGCACCGTTGACGATCAGGATGTGTTCGGCGCCCACGGCCAGCCCGCGTTGTTCCAAATGCCGCGCGACCGTAGCTCTCTCGTTTGGTCGGCCGCGATGCGGCTGGTAGCGCAGCAGCGCTTCGAGGTCACCGGAGGACGCGAGCTGACGCAAGGCGTGGCGCAGCATGTCGGCCTGACCAGGTAGCGACGGGTAGTTGAAGTTGAGATCGACGGTGTCCGCCGCCACCGACAGCTGGTCGATGCCGTGGCCGGGGGGCAGTGCGATATCGCGGACGAACGTGCCCCGGCCCGGCTCTCCGCTCACCAGGCCCACGGCTTCCAGCTCGGCGTAAACGCGCGATGCCGTTACCAGTGCGATGCCTTCACGGGCTGCGAGTTGACGATGGGTAGGCAGCCGTGTCCCCGAGGGCAAGCGGCCCGCACGAATATCTGCGGCGAGCGCGTCGACCACACCCTTGTACCGCGAGACGACCATGCACCGATTGTATGCATGACAATTTCTTGAATGTATTGCTTCGGTGCCCTACGGTCTGAATGACGACAAGATAAGGAGTCCCACGTGCACATCGCGATCCTCACCTTCGAGGGCTACAACGAACTGGATTCACTCATCGCGCTCGGCGTTCTCAACAGGGTCAAGAAGTCTGACTGGCGCGTGTCGATCGCCAGCCCCACTCCCCGAGTCCGTTCGATGAACGGCGTGGTGATCGAGTCGATGGCCAGCCTCGAAGAGGCGAGCGCTGCAGATGCAGTGATCGTGGGCAGCGGCATGCAGACCCGCGAGGTGGTCTCGAACCCGACACTGATGGAGCAGCTGCAGCTCGATCCCTCGCGGCAGCTGCTCGCCGGACAATGCTCCGGAACGCTGGTACTGGCCAAGCTCGGGCTGCTTGACGGTGTCCCTGCCTGCACCGACCTCACGACCAAACCGTGGGTTGTCGAGGCCGGTGTTGAGGTGCTCAATCAACCCCTCTTCGCCAAGGGCAACATCGCGACGGCCGGCGGTTGCCTGGCGTCGCACTATCTGGCCGCCTGGTTAATTGCGCGGCTAGAAGGTGTCGAAGCGGCTGAAAGCGCTCTGCACTACGTCGCACCAGTCGGCGAAAAAGACGAGTACGTCGCACGCGCCATGCGCAACATCACCCCGTACCTCCACGAGGGACTGGCCGTCGTCTAGACACAGCGCTCAAAGTTCCCTCACCCCACGATCGATCCCTGTGATCCCACCGGTTACGACGGCGCCGTCGTAACCGGTGGGATCGACCGGAGTTACAAACAGCCATTGAGAAACAATCAGGAGGACCCACGGTGTATGTGCCGAAGATCTTCAGGCTGACCGATGGTCAACTCGATGATGCCGTGCGCCATGGCGGGTTGGCACACCTGATCACGCCGACCGCCCAAGGCCTGATGATCACCACGCTGCCGCTGCTGTACGACGCCACCCATCACTCACTTATTGGGCACGTCGTCCGAGCCAATCCACACTGGAAGGTGCAATGCGCCGGCTTATCGGCGGCGGTTTTCAGCGGTCCGGATGCCTACATCTCGCCCAACTGGTACCCCACGAAGGCTGAAACCGGCAAAGTCGTGCCCACCTGGAACTACGAGGTCCTCCACGCGCACGGAACCCTGGAGAGCCACGACGACCCCCGCTGGCTGCTCGATCACGTGACACGACTCACCGAGCAGTACGAACGCGATCGAACAGCCCGATGGCAGGTCAGCGACGCCCCTTCGACCTACACGACCACCCAGTTGCGCGGCATCGTGGGCATAGAACTGCACATCACCAGGATCGAAGGCAAGTCGAAAATGAGCCAGAACCAACCCGACCGCAACCGGCAAGGCGTCATCTCTGCGTTAGAAGCCTCGGCATCACCGATCGACCAACAAGTGGCGAAACGCATGCGCCAACGACCACCTCTAACACCATGAGTGCTGTCATGCGCACGGGTGTGCGCTGCCCCAAATTCGCAAAAAGCACTGCGTAAGAGTCCCGCCTACGGCAACGCGGTCGACGGCCCGCCTGACTACGTCAAAGGCGGCGTGCGCAGTGGTGCCGTCCTGCGCGCGCCCGTCGCCTCGAACGCCGCCGCGATACGCAGCAGCGCGACGTCGTCGTAGGCGCGCCCGGCGAACGTCAGCCCCACCGGCATACCGATGTCGGCCATCGTGCCCATCGGCACCGTCGCGGTAGGGATGCCAAGGTGGCGCACAACCAGATTGCCGTTGGCCACCCAGACACCGTTGCGCCAACCGCGGTCGGCCGACGCCTCGTCCACATCCATGTCCGCGGGGCCGACGTCTGCGACCGCGGGGAAGACGACCGCGTCGAGGCTGAGGTCGTCCATCCATTGCTCCAGGTCGATGCGTCGAGTCTCTTCAAGCCCGCGCACGCCGTCCTCCAGGTGCGGGATCTCGAGGAAGGAATCAACGGGGTGATCGCGGACGTGGGCCGGATAGCTTGCGATGTCGTCGTCGAAGCCGACGTAACGGTCCGGCAGCGCTCCTTCGGGGTGCGGGAAGATCCGGTTGCCATCCACCTCGGCCAGCCGGTTCAGGGCCGGATCTCCGTTCGCAGCGAGGAAGTCGTCCCAAGCCCACGCCGACAGATCCAGGAGCTCCCGGTGCAGGAACTCCCGGCTGACCAGCCCGCGCGTGAAAATCGTTGGCGCGCCTGGGCGGTCACCTTCATAGTTGCTCACGACCGGGAAGTCGACATCCACAACCTGCGCTCCGGTCGCCTCGAGGTCCCGGCGAGCCGCCTCGAACAAGTCGAGCACCGACCGCCGGGTGTCGATCCGCTGACCCGTCGGCCCGCCGATGCCCGGCGCCCGCCCCGGCTCCGAGGCGCCGGCATCCGGATCGGCATTGATGTACATCCGCGGCACGCCGAATCGCCGTCCTGCAAGCACCCCTTGGGCTTCATCTCCGTTGACCGGCCGCAGCGACGGATACGACGCAGGCCGCACATCACTTGCACGCGGCAGCGCGATCCACGGCTGCGCCCGCCAGAAATCTCCACGCGTGCCCGGATCGTCGGCCACGATCACATCGAGAACCTCGAACATGTCAGCCATCGTCCTGGCGTGTGGCACAACGACATCCATCGTCGGTACTAGCGGCCAGCCGCCCCGCGTCGAGATGACGCCACGCGACGGCGTGTAGGCGCATAGGGCATTGTTCGACGCGGGAGCCCGGCCCGATGACCACGTCTCCTCCCCCAGTCCGAAGGCGCAGAAAGACGCCCCGGCGGCCGTACCCGACCCGTTGGATGACCCCGAGCCGAACGCAGCAGTGAGATAGGCCGCGTTGTACGGGCTTTCGGCGCGGCCGTAGAGACCGCGCTGCATGCCACCGTTCGCCATGGGTGGCATGTTGGTGAGCCCGATGAGGATGGCGCCGGCGGCACGGAGGCGCTCGATCACGAATGCGTCGTGTTGGGCGACAAGTTCGGCGAACGCCGGACTACCGGCCGCCACGGTGAGGCCACGCGCGCAGTAGCTGTCCTTCGCGGTATACGGAATTCCGTCCAGCGGTCCGCGCGTTTGGCCGCTGGTCCGCCGCGCATCGGACGCCGCGGCATCGGCCCGGGCCTGCGGGTTCATGACCACGACGGAGTTCAACCGGATCCCGGCGTGGTCGTAAACGGCGATGCGTTCCAGGTAGGCCTCGAGCAGCCCTACCGCGGTCACCCGGCCAGAGTCGAGCGCCGATCGCAGGTCGGCGATGGAAGCTTCCACTACGTCGAAAGGTGGGGCCATGATCGTTCCTACTGCCTTGTCGTTGCATCGGGCCCGCCACCGAACGCGAGCGGCGATCGTAGGATCACGAGAATGCCCGGTGCCGCAAGAAGTATCCACTACCAGAGAACCGATTCCGGCGCAGCCCGCGAGATTACTCGATTCATGCCGCTGAGTCGGGCAGAGTCAGTCCGAACTCCCATACCCCCAAATACATTCCGGGATTCCCGGACTCACACTCGTCTTGGGTACAGGACCGTTCAACTCGACCCCAATGATGAGCGGGAGTACCCGACTCGCAAATATTCCGGTTGGGCCTCGAAGGTGCGGTTCTCATGCAGCGGATAGGCGCGGTAGCTCGGCCACAGAGATTTCGTGAGCCTCGTCGGGCTCGATCCCCATGGCGCGCAAAAGAAGTTCGGCCGTCGACGATCCGGCTTCGCGCCAGGTCTGATGGCCTTCGAGCACCATCCACATTGCGCTGATGGTGGCGCCAAGGACCAGCGAGGCGATGCTGTCGACGCTCGCCGGGCCGATGTCGTACCTACCGGCGGCGACACCAGCACTGATATCGCCCATGGGCGCCCCGGTCATCCACGCGCGCAGCGACTCCTCGGACAATCCGAACCTAACGGCAAAGCGGCCGGTGGTCGGGTTCTCATGGGCGTAGCGGACCCACAACCGAACACCGGTGGCGAGCCGCGCCGCGGGGTCGTCGATACCGGCGAAGCTCGCCGAGACTCGCTGATGCATGTCTGCACTGAGTTCTCCGACGATGCGATCGAACAGATCCTGCACCGACCCGATGTTGCGGTAGAGCGTGCCGCGGGCCACGTTCGCTTCTTGGGCCAACTCGCTGATGGTCAGCTGAGTGGTTCCCTTTTCGACGAACAGCCGGACCGCGGCGTCGCTGATCCGCTGATCCGTCGGTGTTGTCATGAGCCTGTCCTGGGGTCGGTTCCGACTGCTTCAACAGATAGTACACCTATGTTCCATCCACGGGCATCTTGCAACTTTGGAGACGAGCTTGATCTATTTTGAACACTGGTGTTCAATAGCTCCTACACGCATCGAGTGGAAGGCACGACCGATGAGCACAGCGACCGACGCGGGCCGCGCGGAATCGAGCGTCGAGCAGGTTCCGGTTCTCATCGCCGGCGGCAGTCCGGTTGGTCTGACGTTGGCGTTGACGCTGGCGCAGCACGATGTACAGGCGATGTTGGTGGAACGCAATCCGTCGACGACCAGACATCCGGAGATGGACATCGCCAACGGCCGCAGCATGGAACTGTTCCGCCACCTCGGCGTGGCCGACGAATTGCGCAAGGTCGCGGTGCCTGAGGATCATCCGTTCGACGTGTCGTGGGTGACCAAGCTCAACGGGTGGGAGCTCGCGCGCTTCCGCTATCCCACCGTTGCGCAGCGGCGTGCGCTCATCCGCGAGTGCAGCGACGGCACTATGACGCTTGAACCCGCGATGCGGGTATCGCAGGTGCTGCTCGAGCCGGCGCTCAAGAACATCCTGGAAACCCGGGCCCCGCAGATCGACGTCCGGTACGGCTGGGGGCTGCAAACGTTCCGGCAAGATGCCGATGGCGTCGATGCGGTGATCCGCTGCTCGGCTACCGGAGAAAGCCGCACAATCCGCGCCCAGTTCCTCGCTGGCTGCGACGGGGCGGGAAGCGTGGTCCGTCGAGGACTCGGAATCGGCCTCGACGACATCCATCTGCATCGCCTGGCGGCTCGCGAGCTCGGCCTGCGCCGCCTCGTACCGGCAGCCATCCGCGCCTATCTCGACGACCGGGAGACACCCATGGACGGTCGGGTCTATCTGATCCACTTCACCTCCCCCGAACGCGAACTGTTCGAGCGGTTCGGCACGGCGTGGCACACCCAATCACCCGACGGATGGACGCTGATCTCGCAGAACGACCGCGACACGTGGACACTGCACGCCCTTCTCGGAGCGGGTGTAGACGCCGAGGCGATCGACCCCAAGCAGTTCCTGTTCGCGAAGTTGGGCATCGAGTTCGACTGCGACATCGTCGTCGCCAACGCGTGGCGCCCACGCCTTTCACTTGCCGATAGCTACGGGAGCGGCCGTGTCTGGCTGGCCGGTGACTCCGTGCACCAAGTGGTCCCCGCCGGCGGCTACGGCATGAACACCGGTGTGGGTGACGCGGTTGGCTTGGGCTGGATGCTCGCCGCCATTGTGCAAGGCTGGGGCGACCAGCGCCTACTGGAAGCCTACGAAGCCGAGCGCCGCCCCGTCGCGGTACGCAACCGGGCAGCGTCGGCGCGACACACCCTCGTGCGCCTGGCGATCAAGACCGCCTACCGCGAGGCTATTCACAGTGAGGGCTGGGCAGGGGAACGCAGCCGTCGGCGCCTGGGCCGGGAGATCCTTGATCTGGGCAACCTCGAAAACGAGGCTGACGGAATCGAATTCGGATACTGCTACGACACGTCACCGGTCATCTGTCATCAATCGCACAGTGCGCCGGCCGACCACATGGACGCCTATACGCCGAGCACGCGGCCCGGGGCGCGATCACCGAGCCTATTCCTCAACGACGGGCAGGCCATCTTCGACCTTTTCGGGCGCGGCTTTACCCTGCTGCGGTTCAACAACATCGACGTCGACGCCATCGTCGCTGCGGCGGCCGAACGCGGAATGCCACTGAAGGTGGTCGATATTCGCGACGAACACGCCCGCGCGCTCTACCAACGCGACCTCGTTCTCGTCCGCCCCGACTTCCACGTCGCCTGGCGCGGTGACTCCGCTCCCAACCAACCCGACACAATCCTCGACCGTGTCCGCGGCGCAGCACCAGCATGGCCAGTTCCCAACGCACAAGGCCCACCACCACGCACCGCATCGCGGCTCGCACAGGTCATCCGCACGAATTCGCATACGCACAACAGCATCGCTAGCACGGGGTGTCAAGAATGATCCGACCCATCCGCACCACGTCCATGCTGTCCCCGCTGATGCTGCGAAGCGACATGGCGCGTGACGCTGCTACGACCTATTGGGCCAACGCTCACGCCGAGAAAGTCAAGAGACTTCCGAATCTGATCGAATACAACCAGCGGCTCTTCTCGACCACCGACCACGGGTACTGGCCGGCGACTCCCAGCGTCGGAACCACCATCCCTGAAACGTGGCGCGTCGATGGCTGTGCGGAGATTCGCTTCCGCAGCATGGCGGCAATGCTGATCACGGCCCCACACGCGCGTGAGGTATATCTCGACGAGTTGAACAACTTTGCAAGGGTGCTCGGACAGCCCACCGGCCCCGGCGGCGGTCGTTGGTGGACCGACGGCTTCGACGACACGGTCGGGCATCACGTGGCGCTGTTGCTCCGCCGGCGGCGCGGGGTCCGTGGCGGCGTGTTTCGCAGCTTCGTGCACGAACGGATGGGACCGGCACTTCTCGACGCGGGCGCGCGATCTGCGCACCTACACCTTCCTGCCTTGGACGGAGCTCGCCCATACCTCGCCCGGTGTCGCACACGACAATCCACCCGAGCACCGTTATCACGGCGCAGTGATGTTCGGGACCGAAAACCGTGCGGCCGTCGACGACCTCCTCGACACGGCCCAGGTTGCGGCGGTCGTCGCCGATCAGCACACAGTCCTCACCGCGGTGCATTGCTACACGGTGGAGCGCACCGTGCCGGTCATCCGGATGAGTTCGGACTCATGAGCGCACAGTTCGGCGCAAAGCACTGAGCCAGAACCACTCTCACACGCTTGCCTCAGGAAGGAACCTCCGAGAATGAGTCTCCCCACGCCCTCTGCGACAACCACCGCCGTTGTCACCGGTGCCTCGTCAGGTATTGGCGCCGACATCGCACGTGAACTCGCCGACCGTGGCTACGGCGTCACCCTGGTCGCCCGACGTGAAGATCGGCTGCGGGACCTGGCGGCAGAGCTGTCAAACAAAGTCCGCGTCGAAGTCATCGCCTGCGACGTGGCCGACGCGCAACAACGCGCACGCCTGTTCGACACCGTCGCCGAACGCGGTCTGACGGTGGACATCCTGGTCAACAACGCGGGAATCGGCACCGTCGACTCGGTCGCGCACTCACCGGTCGAAAACGAGATCGCCCAGGTACGAGTCAACGTCGAAGCAGTCATCGACCTCACCACCCGCGCAGAGCAGGACATGGTGCCCCGAGGACGCGGCGCGATCCTCAACGTCGGATCCGCCAGTGGTTTCCTGCCCACCCCGGGCCAGGCCGGATACGCCGGGACAAAGGCGTTCACGCATATCTACGGCGAAGGGCTGCGCGGGGAGCTGGCGGGCACCGGCATCACGATCGCCACCCTGTGCCCCGGGCCGGTTCGCACCGAGTTCCTCACCGCCGCAGGCGTCGACGAGACTGCCCTCGCGCTGCCGAAGTTCATGTACATGCCCTCCCGCGAAGTGGCGCGGATCGGCATCGACGCACTCGAGAACGATCGCGGCGTGGTTATCCCTGGTTGGCCCACCCGAATTGCCACTCGCCTAGTACTACAGCCGTAGATATCGTTCATTGTTGTTGATGTTGTTTGCGGTGGTGGCAGGCGCGGGCTCGGGCTTGGTGTTTTCGCCGCCAGGTCGACCAGGCCAGGATGTCGGCGACCGCGTGCAGTGGCCGCAGCAGCAGGGCGACGAAGAGTCTGCGGAATTCGTTGACTGTCAAGGTGATCAGCGATTCTGCGCGGGTCGAGCCGGACGCTTCGGTGTGTCGTTGAGCGGCGGTGGTGACGGCCAGGAAGGCATGCGCGAGTAGGGCCAGGGTGACCCATCGATGCCAGGAGGTCCAGGTGCGGACCTGGTGTTGGTCGAGCCCGGCCAGCCCCTTGCCGGTCTGGAAGGTCTCCTCGACCTTCCAGCGCCATCCGGCGACCCGCACGTAGTCGGCGAGGGTGACCGGATCGGGGCTGTAGCAGCGGTAATAGGCGAGCTCACCGGTCTTGTCGTTACGGCGCATGAGCAGCTGGTGATGCCCGGTGTCGGTGTCGCCGGCGATGTCGACCAGCGCCCAGGAGTACCAACGCTGCCCCTTGGCACCGGTTCCGGCGCTGACCCGCCGCCAGGCCCGCTGCGGCTGTGACCGCGCGAGCTGGTCCCACCCGCTGCGTGCCGGTGGCGGTGGTGACGGTGCGGTTGGACCCGACCGCGTACACATAGCCGAGCCCGAGCCCGGCGGTGGTCTGGCGCAGCTCGGGATCGGCGCCGTAGACCTCGTCGCCGGTGGCGAACCGCGCCGGGGTGCCGGCGGCCACCGCGCGGGTGATCATCCGCCCAGCCAGCTCGGGTTTGGTCGCGAATACGGTATCGGCGGGCACGTCGGCGCGTTCGCGCCGCCCGGGGTCATCGACCCACGATTTCGGCAGGTACAGCTCCCGGTCGATCGGGGTGTGCCCGTTCGGCGCGGCGTAGGTCAAATACACTGCCACTTGGGCGTTTTCGATCCGCCCGGCGGTGCCGGTGTACTGGCGTTGGGTGCCCACGGTACAACTGCCCTTCTTCACGTCGCCGGTCTCGTCGACCACCAGCACCGCATCGTCGTCGCCGAGATGATCGACCACATAGCTACGCAGGTCATCACGCACCGCGTCGGCGTCCCACTTCGCCCGCGCCAGCAGATGCTGCAACCGGTCCGGGCTCGCGTGACCGCTCAGTTCGGCCAGCGTCCAACAATTCTTCGTCCCGATGTCGGAGACCAGCCCCAGCATCAACGCGCCAGCGTTGCGCAACGGCTCGCATCGCGTGAACCGCCGCGCGATCCGATCCATCACCTCATCGAAGCCACACCGCCACCGATCGATGTCTATGCTGTGTGCCGCGGCGGCTGCGGCATCATCACTTTCGACAGTTCTCACAAACTACGAAAGATGCCGCAGTCACCGCCCCTACCAGCGCAAACACGCCGACAACCATCGATCTACGGCTGTAGTACTAGGCGAGCGCCTGCTTGAACATTCCCCCAGCGAAGCACCATCGGTTGCGCGATACCTCATCTAAATGGATGAGATCTGGCTATCGTTGCCAGCAGCCTCACAGCGAAGAAGGGGTGCTATGCGGGCGTCAGTCGGCGAATGGGGGACCCCGCGATGGTCACGGTCGAGGATTTCTCGCGCCTAATCTCTGGCATCTACGCTGCGGCGGCCGCACCCGAGCACTGGGAGTCGGCCATCCGCGACATTCACCGCACACTGGGCGGCATGGGCGGCTCACTCGCGAGGGCCGACGGCGCCATCTGGTCCATCGAAAACACGTCCATGCCGGCAGGAGCTACAAAGAGCTACGCAGAGCATTACCGCCAGGTGGATCATATTCTCGCCGCCGTCAACAGAGGTCCGGTCGGTGCAGTGCGCACTGGGTCGGAGCTGATGGATCGACGTACCGAGTTTTTCGCGGGTTGGATGCGCCCCAACGGAATTGAGGATTGCCTATTAGTGCGGCTCACTGGTGGGCCGAGGACGACGTCTTTCATCGTGGCGGCACCGCGACTGACCGATGCGTTCGACACACCTGAGCGCGTGAAGCTGATGAGCAGCCTGGTTGCACATCTGCAGCAGGGACTGCGCACCCAGGACAAACTCGCTGCCCTCGACCACAGCTGCATTGACTTCGCTGCAGCGCTGGAAGTGGTCAGGCACGGAATTCTCATAGTGGGATCTGGATGCTGGGTAATCAATCTCAACTCGGCCGCCGAACGAATCCTTCGCGCCGCAGACGGCGTGCACATTCGGTCCGGACGCATCGCGGCGACAAGCGGGTATGCGGAGCGAAAGCTGTATCGTGCCATCCACGTTGCGCTCACAGACGACGGCTCCCATGTTCGTAGCGCCCATTCGTTTACTTGCGAGCGACCGTCTGGAAAACGGCCCTACGTCATTCACGTGCTGCCACTTCACCGTGTCGGAACCGATGAGACTTTTAGACGGGCTACGGCCTTGGTGCTCATCGTTGACCCTGAGCACGAACCCGAGCCGACCGCAGCACTATTGCGACGACTCTACGGCCTCACCAGAACCGAAGCCGAAGTCGCGGTGCGCATCGCACGTGGCACGGACGTGAGACAGATTGCGGACGAGTTGTCAGTTACATTCGCGACAGTTCGCACCCATCTACAACACATATTCGACAAGACCGACACACACCGCCAGCCCGAACTGGTCCGATTTCTGCTCACACTAAGTCCGTGATACTCGCGGAATGACCAACCTTCAGTCCACCATGGTGGCTGCTACCAATTAACCCCCAGGTCCTGGCAGATCGCGAGCGGCCCACCATATGCGGCCAAGCTGTCTGACCACACAGACTCGTCGTACCTCGTTGAGGGGACTGGCCGAACATTGGCTGCTTACAGCTCACGCCCACGACGTCAGAACGACGCGAAGGCGAGATTCTCAACGTCTGATCCACACGGATACCAATTCAGTCCGGTTCCGGTAGTTCCGCGTTGCGCGTAGAGGCCGACATCCAGGCCAAGCGTCGCCGGCGACACCATCGAGGTGATGGCGTCCTTCTCGGTCCAATCGAAGAAGACCGTGACAGCCAGGCCACAATAGGGCGTGCCGGACTGGGATTGCGAGGAGAGTCGGTGGGAAGCACCGCATTCGCGGTGCACGACGGTGACACCATCTTCGCGCGGGCACTGACGAACATATCCATCCGATTCCTCGGTGTAGACACTCCCGAGGTCGCGTTCAAGCCAAGAGCGATCTCCAGCCCCCCGTGGCGCGGGACCACTTCGGGTAAGTCGCACCAATAGCTCACCGCGGCCTCGTCACTCGGCGGGTTTGGTGGCTCATGGGTCTCTCCGTTGTGTTCAACAAGGGTGTATCAGTCAGACATTTCTCGGCACCGAATAGTCACGGGCTTACGGCGAGCAGATGTTGGACAAGTTCGGCTTGGCGGTGCGTGTCGGTTTTGTCGAATATGTGTTGTAAATGGGTGCGGACGGTCGTTGATGAAACCACCAACTCATCTGAAATCTGCTTCAGGTCCGCGCCGCGCCCGATGCGCACAGCGACTTGGGCTTCGGTATTGGTGAGGCCGTAGAGGCGCCGCAGTAGCTCTACAGGAGCGTCAGGTTTGTGCTCTGGGTCGATGATCAGCATTAAAGCCGTTGCCTGCCTTAATGTCTCATCAGTCCCAGCGCAGTGCAGTGGCAGCACGTGTATCACGTACGGCCGTTTGCCGGAGGGTCGTTCGCAGGTAAAAGACTGCCCGCGGCGAACTTTCGAGCCGTCCTCCGTAAGCGCATGGTGTATGGCGCAATGCAGCTCCCGTTCCGCATGCATGCTCGTCGCCGTGATGCAGGAGCCGCGCTCAACATCGCGGATCGCCAGCTCCCAATCGCCTGGAGTGACCGCCGCTGCGTAGATGCCGGAGACTAGCCGCGAGAAATCCTCGACCGTGACCATCGCCGGATCTCCGATTCGCTGACCGACGTGCGCATAGCCGTCTTCCTCACGGTGAGTCTGCTGCAAGTCTGCTGTGGACAATAGCGAGATCTCATTCATTTAGATGAGGTATCGCACGTCTGACGGTGCTGTCCTGACGCCAGGGTCCCAACGAATCGAAGACCGACAGCGTGCACCTAACCGGATGAGAAGGGCCATTATGCGCAGGTTTACGTGTGCCACAATTTTTTCCGCTGCGGCGTTTGCCACATTATTTGCGGCTGCAACAACAGATCATTCCGACATCACCGTCCTCGGCCAACCCGGCGACGATGGGCCCGGCTGTTCATCTCAGTGTGGGGTGGGCTCCTTCGGCCAGGGTGGTACCAGTTCCGATGGGAGAGCCCAGGGCAGTTTCTTACGGGAGTCCGACCCAGAGAGTGGCTTCGCCAATTTCGCCGCGGGCTCCCCGACGGCGGGCCGTCAGGTGGCGAACGTTCCGAGCGTTCCTCTGAACTTCACCTTTAGCGGCACCGTCCGCGACAGCGACAACCCCGGCAAATTCGATACGAAACCAATCCGGGGTCGTCTCATCGGGGATTTCCCCGAACCTGTCGGGGAATTCAACTGCACCGGCCGCTGCCCAGAACCCATCCCTTAATAGCCCGAAGGAGTTGTCGAAGCCTACCGCGACCGGCGTACCGCGTAGGTGGCCGCGCCGACAGCCACGGCACCGAATCCGATCAAGGGTGACCGGCAGCAGCTTCGCCGGGCCTCGATAGCTTGTTCGCATCGAAAATTGGCTAGCCAGTCGCTGAAGAACGCCAGCAACTCGCCCAGCTCGACCGCCTCGCCAGTGTCAAGACCCCGAAAGGGACCAATCCGAGGTTCCGCCACGGACGCCAAGCCTACCGAACCGGCAAGCGGCTCAACACCTACGCCAAACGCCCCCCGCAAAGACTTGGGGCGCGGGGCCAATTCGCACCGTCACACCGGGGCCACTTCCAGTTGACATTGCGAGAGGCAGCTCTTGGTCGGTCATCTGCTGTTACCGCGCGTTGCGGCCATCCAGAGTGCAACATCGATACGCCGGAGGAGACTCACCGGTGGGGGTGCGGATCTGCAGACGTCGCTAATGGCTTTGCGCCGCGACTCGTCGGAGAGTTCGTCATGGAGCGTCACCCAGAACATCTCCTTGGGGCTTGAGGAAGTCCCGGACTTCGCTATCGAGAATTGGAATCAACCTCGGTCGTTTGGCGGCCATCAGCTTTCCGGCAGTCACCCACTCAACACCCGGCAGGGTTCTCAGCGCCGTATGCAAGTGATCAGCCGCCCCGCCCCTGCGTGTCAGGCTGAGTTGAGTCCACTGGTTCACAGCAAATCGACCTGACGCAGGGCGAGATACGGATCGGTACAGCATGACCAGTTCCACGATTTCCTCGGTGAACGAGAATGGGCGGATGGATCCATCCCACCCGAGATCTGACGGGCCGCG
The DNA here is from genome assembly GCA_963848185.1 of uncultured Actinomycetota bacterium. Taxonomy (GTDB): domain Bacteria; phylum Actinomycetota; class Actinomycetes; order Mycobacteriales; family Mycobacteriaceae; genus Mycobacterium. Next base: position 181,962 of record CAWKCR010000016.1, on the reverse strand, counting down.
GCGGCGTCGCGCGTTCACCGCGTCGGACAAGATTGCGCATCTGTTGGCCTACGAGCGGGCGTGCGAACACGGTGAGGGTGGCGCCTATTTACGGCGGGAGGGCTTGTATTCGTCGTTGATCAGCGAGTGGCGCAAGCAACGTGACGCCGGGGTGCTGGCGGGTAAACGGCCTGGCGAGAAGGTCGGCAGGCTGACCGCCGAGCAGGCCGAGATCGCCCGGCTCAGGCGGGAGAACGCTCGGATGAGCAAGCGGTTGACTACCACCGAAGCCGCGCTGGACATCATGGGAAAAGCACACGCTCTCTTGGAGACTCTTTCCGAGAGAGCGGATTCCGACGAGCAGCGCAAGAAGCGATGACGCACGCCTATGTGTCGCTGATCGCCGCTGGTGTCTCGACCAGGCGCGCAGCGGTGTTGACCGCGATGGTGCGCTCGACGGCGACCCGGCGGCTCCGCGCCGCCACCGCACCCACGCCCGCGGTGTCGGCGCAAACAGCGCCCGCCCCGGTCAACAAGCTGACTGATCTGGAACGGCGCCGGGTCCTGGAAGTGCTCAACAGTGACCGGTTCGCCGATCTGGCACCGTTGCAGATCTATGCTCAGCTGCTCGACGAGGGCGTGTACCTGTGTTCGGTGTCCACGATGTACCGGGTGTTGGGAGAGCACACCCTGGTCACCGAACGCCGCCGGCTGGCGCGGCACCCGGCCAAGGTGTGCCCGGAGCTGGTCGCGACCGCGCCGCAGCAGGTGTACAGCTGGGACATCACCAAGCTCGCGGGCCCGGTGAAGGGCAGCTACTTCGATGCGTACGTGATGATCGACATCTACTCCCGCTACATCGTCGGTGCCCACGTCCATGCCCACGAATCCGGTGTGCTGGCCAAGGAACTGATGGAGCAGATCTTCACGGTGCACGGTGTACCGCAGGTTGTGCACGCCGATCGGGGCACGTCGATGACCAGCAAGACCGTCGCTGCGCTGCTCGCCGATCTCGAGGTCACCCGGTCGCATTCGCGGCCACGGGTGTCCAACGACAATCCTTACTCGGAGTCGCTGTTCAAGACGTTGAAGTACGGGCCGGAATTTCCTGAACGATTCGGATCACTCTGCGCAGCAAGGCAATTCATGGATACCTTCACCAATTGGTACAACCACGAGCATCGTCACACCGGAATCGGGCTACACACACCCGCCGACGTGCACTTCGGGTTGGCCACCGACAAAGCTGCCGACCGGCGCACGGTACTGACCGACGCCCGCGCGCGACACCCGCACCGTTTCGCCACGACCCGCGCACCCAAGATCCTCGACCTACCCGACACCGTCTGGATCAACCAACCAGCCCAAGACACCACCGCGGAGGCCGACACGCCAGCCGCCTAACACCCACTGGACTCATCCACCTTGAAAAATTCCGCGCCGACGTTGACGTCGAGGCGCCCGACTTCCCACAGGTCTCGTTCCCGGGGAATCTGCCTTAGCAGACTGTTGAATTGCTCGCTTTCGGTGATCAGGCGGCTGCTTCAGGCGGAACCTTGACGGAGAGTGCTTCGACAGCAAGGACGTCGGACGGCTCGAACCGGTTGGGGTCTCCAATTGGCGCGAATTCCTCGAACCACCGGCCAGTGAAGGGTGATTTGCCTCCACCGAAGTAGCGGGTTAGGTCTCGGTCGACCTGATCTGCGTTCTCTATGAACCAGTTTGCGAGATCGAATCCGAACCCTGACACAGTGCGCGATTGTCTCCCGAGTGGCGCTGGAGCGCACCAGATTCGGTTGAACTCGCACATGCCGTAGGCCGAGGCTCGTCCCGCCACCAGGGATCGGAGGCCTCAGACGGGTTGTGTGGAGATGCGCACGGTTGCCGGCGCATCGAGAGTGGTGCAGTGCGAGTTGATGGGCGGCCCGAACACCGTCTCATCGCATGTGCGGCAGGTCCACGTGTTGTGCCCGCCACCATGCCCGAGGCAGGCCTGGTGACCTACTAGCACCTCACCGGGGCCGAGGCGATGCCCGGGCAGTGTGTGGGCGGTTGGGTTATCCACTGCCCTCGGGTGGTTCGGACGGGCTGACCCTGCACACTCAACACCCTAGTTAACGGACGCTGTCCCTGATGGTGCCGGAACCCAGCTCCCGCACGAAGGGTTTGAACGGCTTTTAGGATCCTCCGCAGGAGCCGCCGTTGCTCCTGAGTACCCCGCCGAGTGCCTGCGCGTTGCCCCCGCAGGTCGCCGTTGCATGACCCCCGAAACCCGCGTTGGCGCTACTGCCGTTGATTGCCGTGGCGATGCTGTTGCCCCCTCCCCTGTTTGAGCGAAGCTGCCGTTAACGGCGATTGACCTCTTTCCGCCAGCGAGATACCGGCCCGGCCCCCGCAAGGGCGGTGCTGCCGTTCACAGCGACGGCGACATTGGGAGCTTCTGTAGTGGGGCTGGTGTTGGGCAGGGAAGTCGCCGTGCTACTGCCGCCCTGGTGCTTTATGTCGCCGTTGATGGGTGACGTCGCTGGGATTCTGTAGACATGAGCCCACTCCTGTTCTTTCGGAGTTTGGCGGACGGAAGACACCGTCGCGCCCAAGCCCTGCCACGAATGTCCAAATGGACAACCTGACAGGACAGTACTGAAACTTCGGAAGTTCTTGTAGCACTGGCGCAACCTACTGGTGGTCGCTTGGGCGGTCCCGGACGATCCGAGCAATGCTTGAATCTGTGGATCGGCTCGGGAGGGGCGTACCTTCCCGGGTGACCGATGAAAGGTTCCAAGCTAGACCGGCGCGGCAACGCTGGTCGGGAAGGTACGACCCGATGCTCACTGTAGTTTCTGATTCTGCTGACCGCGATGGTTCGGGTGCGGCGCGGTCGGCTGCGTCGTCGGTGATCGACGAGATCGTCCGAGAGGGTGCGCGGCGGATGCTGGCCGAGGCCCTGCGGGCGGAGGTCGAGGCGTACATCGCCAGTTCGCTGACGTTCGTGACGAGAAGGGTCATCGGCTGGTGGTGCGCAACGGCTGCCACGAGTCGCGGACCGTGACCACGAGCGCCGGCGCGGTGGACGTCACGGCACCGCGGGTCAACGACAAGCGTGTCGACCCGGATACCGGGAGCGGCAGCGGTTCTCGTCGTCGATCTTGCCGCCGTGGGCGCGCAAGACCCCGAAGATCGGCGAGGTGCTTCCGCTGCTGTACCTGCACGGGCTCTCGTCGGGAGATTTCGTGCCCGCGCTCGGGCAGTTCCTGGCAGCGCCAAGGGGCTGTCCGCCTCGACGATCACCAAGCTCACCGAGACCTGGAAGGCCGAGCAGCAGGCGTTCGCCGAGCGGGACTTGTCGGGTGTGGACTTCGTGTACCTGTGGGCCGACGGCATCCATGTCAACGTGCGCCTCGACGACCAGAAGCTGTGCCTGCTGGTGATGATCGGGGTGCGCGCGGACGGCCGCAAGGAGCTGGTAGCGCTCACCGACGGTTACCGTGAGGCCGCCGGTCGTGGGCCGATCTGCTGCGTGATTGCCGCCGCCGCGGCATGCGCGCTCCGGTGCTCGCGCCGGGGACGGGGCGCTCGGATTCTGGAGCGCGCTGCGCGAGGTGTTCCCGGAGACCCGCGAGCAGCGTTGCTGGTTCCACAAGATATCGAATGTTCTTGCCGCGCTGCCGAAGTCGGCGCACCCGGGGGCGAAGAAGGCGCTCGCAGAGATCTGAACGCCGAGGACAAGTCCCACGCCCGCGACGCGGTCAAGGAATTCGAGTCGACCTATGGTGCGAAGTTTCCGAAGGCGGTCGCCAAGATCACCGACGACGTCGAGCAGCTGCTGGCGTTCTACGACTTTCCGGCCGAGCATTGGATCCATCTGAGAACTACAAATCCGATCGAATCTACTTTCGCCACCGTGCGGAACCGGAGCAAGATCACCAAGGGCCCCGGCTCCCGCGCCGCCGGAATCGCCATGGCCTACAAGCTGATCGAGGCCGCCCAGTCACGCTGGCGGGCGGTCAACGCGCCCCATCTCGTGGCGCTCGTCCGCGCCGGCGCGAAGTTCGAGAACGGCAAACTCGTCGAACGGCCCGACGACACCACCGCTACCGAGGAGGCCGCCTAAAAGATCTTGATCCACAGGTATTGACAATTGCTCGCGATCCGGAGAACCGCTTTCCCGGGCACGGCCTGTGACTCCTCAAGCGTCCATCCGGACGGCGGAACAGGCGTCGAGAATGTTGCGGATGCGGCGGTGGTGTTTTCTGCGTGTCAGTCGGCTGCGGTCACATCGGGACTCGTCAATAGACGTGCCGTCTCCTATGGGCGGCACCGAATAGTCACGGGCTTACGGCGAGAAGATGTTGGACAAGTTCGGCTTGGCGGTGCGTGTCGGTTTTGTCGAATATGTGTTGTAAATGGGTGCGGACGGTCGTTGATGAAACCACCAACTCATCTGAAATCTGCTTCAGGTCCGCGCCGCGCCCGATGCGCACAGCGACTTGGGCTTCGGTATTGGTGAGGCCGTAGAGGCGCCGCAGTAGCTCTACAGGAGCGTCAGGTTTGTGCTCTGGGTCGATGATCAGCATTAAAGCCGTTGCCTGCCTTAATGTCTCATCAGTCCCAGCGCAGTGCAGTGGCAGCACGTGTATCACGTACGGCCGTTTGCCGGAGGGTCGTTCGCAGGTAAAAGACTGCCCGCGGCGAACTTTCGAGCCGTCCTCCGTAAGCGCATGGTGTATGGCGCAATGCAGCTCCCGTTCCGCATGCATGCTCGTCGCCGCGATGCGTCCTGACCGGATCTGCACACCGTCATCGGCGCTAAGGATGGCCTCGGCAGCCGAGTTGAGAATGATCACCCAGCACCCCGATCCGACAATGATGACTCCATGCCGGACCGCCTCCAGCGCGCCGGCAAGGTCAACGGTGCTGTGGCCGAGAGCCGCTAGTTTGTCCTGCGTGCGCAGCGCCTGTTGCAGATGCACGACCAGCCCATTCATCAACTTCACTCGCTCTGGTGTGTCGAATGGCTCGGTCCGCCTAGGCGACCCTACGACGAAACAGGTTGGTCTAGGCCCGCCATCGAGCCGCACGAATAACCCGTCCTCCAAATCGTACGGGCGCAGCCAGTCGGCACAAAACTCCGTATTTCGCTTCGGAGCAATCAGCTCTGTCCCAGTCCGCACCGCGCCGACCGGACCATTTTCAACGGCGGCCAGCACATGGTCCACATGGCTGTAGTGCTCGGCATAACTCTGGGCGGCCCCAGCGGGGAGGATCGAAGGATCGAGTTCTGGATCGAACCGGTCGGGCGTCATCAGCGCGCCGCCCACTGCGCCGAGCGCGCGGTGAATGTCGCGTATGGCCGACTCCCAATGCCGGGGAGTGAGCGCCGCGGCGTAGATGCCAGAGACTAGGCGCGAGAACTCATCGACCGTGACCATCGTCTGGTCCCCGATTCCCCTTGGTTACGCATACCGCCCCCGCGTTTCTGCTGGTGACAGTAGTCGATCTCATCTACTTAGATGAGGAATTTCCGCGACCGGCGTGCTTCGCTGAGAAGGCTGATCGGATCGTGCGGGCAGCTGCCCGGCATATCTGGATCGCCTGCGGATGTATCGGAGGGGATCACCATGGGTAACGCCAAATACATCGGGCGCGTCGGGGGGTTAGCGGTCGCGTTGGGCGTGGGAATGGCGATCGCTACCACGCCGGGGGTGGCGTGGGCCGAGCCAGACTCAACGTCGAGTTCATCGTCGGAGTCGTCCACTTCTGGTTCATCGTCGAAGTCGTCCACTTCTGGTTCATCGTCGAAGTCGTCCACTTCTGGTTCGTCGTCGAAGGCGTCGACGTCCGGTTCGACGGGGGATTCGACGTCGACGTCGTCCGCCGAATCCTCCACCGAGTCGCAAGACTCGTCGGCGGATTCGTCGTCAACCACATCGGAGGATTCGACGCCGTCCACCGGCAAGATGAAGGTGGATAGCAGCGGCGCTGCGCTCACCTCAACAACGACCGGCAGCGACACCTCAGAGACGGCAGACGACGCCGCCGGCACCGACGAAGATCCGGCCACCACAGCTGAGGAGCCGGAGGCGGTCAGCGCGCCCACTGTTGACCCGAGCCCGCCGCCGTCACCGGTGGCAGAGCCGGTGCCGAGTGTTTCGGAGCCTTCGGTCGTACCGGAAAGCCCTGAGCCACAGCCTATTTCGGAACCCGCTGCAAAGTCGCGCCAAGGTGCCGACGCCGCGGCGGTCGCAGACTCGAAGAAAGCACCAAGCTCCGCTGGCGCGGCAGCGTCGGTGTATGAGACCTCTCAGGTTCGGCGATCTCTTAGCACCGCCGCGGTGATTGATCAACCCGCTGCGGCCGCGATCCCCGCGCCGACCATGACCACGATGTCGGCAGCGCAGACCACCGCTGTTGAGACGCAAGCGGTTCCGGCGGTCTTCAGCGGCCCGCTGACACCACTGAACGTCGTAGCGGGCGTCGTGTCCAACGTGCTGGGCGATGGCCCGGCCGCGCCGGTGGACTCGCCAGTGGGGTGGGCGGTGCTGGCCTTGGTGCGTAGTCGCCGATTCGAGCAAACCGTGGCCGAGGAGGCGCCGGGCCCGCTATACAGCCCGACGCTGACCAGCCAGACCACCGATACTGTTGCGACCGCTGATCAGAAGACGTTCGCCGCCATGGCGACGGCGGCGGCGACGAATTCGGCGCCGGATGTTCCTGCCCAGCCCGTCGGCACGCCGGATCCGGTGACCGGGGTGGTGACCGGCACGGTCACCGCCACCGATCCTGAGGGCAATACGCTGAGCTACGCCGTGACCGGCCAGCCGGCCAATGGAACGGTGTTCGTGAACTCGGCGACCGGCGTCTACAGCTACACCCCGGCGTCGGCGGCGCGGCTGGCGGCCGGCTCGACGCCGGGGGCCGACACCGACACCTTCACCGTCAGCGTCAGTGACGGCCAGACCGCCACCACCGCGCCGGTGTCGGTGTATGTCTCGCCAACCCAGCTTGGGGTGACGTCGCCGATTACGGTGGGAAGCAGCCCCTCGGGTGTGGCGGTCGGCGGCAACTACGCTTATGTGGCCGACGAGGGCAGCAACACCGTCGCGGTGATCAACACCGCCACCGGCACCTTGGTCGACACCGAGCCCACCACCTCGGCGATCGACCCCATCACGGTGGGCACCGCGCCCACCGCGGTGGCGCTCAGTCCCGACGGCAGCCGGCTCTATGTCGCCAACACGGGCAGTGGCACGGTGTCGGTGATCAACACCGCCACCAACACCGTCGCCAAGACCATCCAAGTGGGCAGCTCTCCCAGCGCGGTGGCGGTCAGCCCCAACGGCACTCGTGTCTATGTGGCCAACACCGGCAGTAACACCGTGTCGGTGATTGACACCACAAAGAACTACCGGGTCGTCGGCACGGTCGCTGTGGGCTCTGCGCCGACCGCGGTGGCGGTTAGCCCCACCGGCGACCGGGTTTATGTCGCCAACCGCACCAGTAACACCGTCTCGGTGATCGACACCCGACGCAACACCCTCGCCACGAGCATCACCGTGGGAAGCCAGCCGTCCAGCGTGGCGGTCAGCCCCGACGGCAATCGGCTCTATGTCACCAACACCGGCAGCGACACCGTGTCGGTGATCAACACCGACTCGACAAGTGCCAATTACAACAAGGTGACCAACACCATCCAGGTGGCCACCTCACCAAACTCGGTGAAGGTCAGCCCCGACGGCAGCGTGGCCTACGTCGCCAACGGCGACGACACGCTCTCGGTCATCGACGCCAAGACCAGCACAGTGGTGAGTACCGTGGCGATCGATCCTACTGACCCCGAAGAAACCGGCGGCCACGTCATCGCGCTCAGCGCCGACGGCACCCGCATCTATGTCACCGACGGCGCCGACGGCACCGTGCGCGTCCTCGCTATCACGCGGGGCAATACCGCACCGGTGACCACAGGGGAACCCACCGTGGGCACCCCTGATCCGACCACCGGGGCGGTCAGCGGCGCACTGAAGGTCAGAGACCCCGACGGCGATGCCCTCAGCTACACCGTCAGCGGTGTGCCAGCGACCACTGGAACCGTCACCGTCGACCCCACCGGCACCTACACCTTCACCCCAACCCAGGCAGCCCGCGACCAAGCCGCCCAAACCCCCAACACCACGTTCATCGTGCGCGCCGCCGACGCCCTCGGGGCCTTCACCGACGTCAGCGTGACCGTGCCGATCTCGGCAAGTTACACGTCGATCAGCGTTGGCGATACACCGTACGGGGTGGCCGTTAGCGGACCGACTGAGGCTTATCCTGACGCGCCCAACCGCGCCTACGTCGTAAACATGTGGGACAGCACCGTTTCGGTAATCGACACCTCCACCAACACCGTCGTGGCCACCGTGCCTGTCGGTACCACGCCAGTGCACGTGGCGGTCACCCCCGACGGCACCCGCGTATATGTCGCGAATCTCTACGACAACACCGTTTCGGTGGTCGACACCTCCACCAACACCGTTATCGACACCATCCCCGTTCCCTACAGGGACGTTGAGTACAGCGCCAATGAGGTGACGGTCAGCCCAGACGGCAGCCGCGTCTACGTCACCAATCAACTCGATGGGACGATCTCGGTGATCGATACCGCCACCGACGAAGTCAGCGGACCCTTCACAGCCGGCGCTCAGCCGTACGGCATCGCGGTCAGCCCCGATGGCACCCGGCTATACATCGCCGACTACCCGACCGACAGCATCGTGGTGATGGACACCGCCACCATGTCAATCATCGAGCGACCGATCGCCGTCGGGGACGGCACGCGCCCGCGCGACGTGGCGGTCAGCCCCGACGGAACGCGCCTCTACGCCGCCAATAACCTCAACGGGACCGTGTCTGTGATCGACACCGACCCGACGAGCGCCACCTACAACAACGTGATTAAGACGATCGCGGTCGGCGACTATGCGTTTGCCGTGACGCTCAGCCCCGACGGCAGCCGCGCCTACGTCGCCCATCAGGTCCCCGACAAAATCACGGTGATCGACACCAGCACCAATACCGTCATCGGGACCATCACCACCGACACCAGTCCAGTCAGCGGCGTTGCGTCTATCGCCGTCAGTCCCGACGGGGCCACCCTCTACGTCACCGACTCGGTGGACGACACGGTTTACGTCATACCCGTCGGCACCGCGACGCTGGTCTAACCTCGCTCGTCGAACTGAAAAGCGGGTCATAGCAATTGAAGACGGTCACGGTGCGTACCACTTGACTGCCCTCCTGGAAGGAGGTGATCAGCCATGCCGAGTGACCCGTTCGAGATGGCGGTTATTCACCGCGCGTTCCGCGCCGAGTTTGGAAATCTCCCCGGTCTGATCCGGGCCGTCGCGCCGGTCGACACAAAGCGATCCGCATTGATCGGGGGTCATTTCGGCAACATGATCTCGGTGCTGCACCATCACCACGCCGCCGAGGATGAGGTGCTATCGCCGAAGCTGCATGCGCGAGTACCCGGCTGCGACAAAGAGATCCAGCGCGTGGAGGACGAGCATGCCGGCATCGCCGACTCGATCGACAAGGTGCGGACATCCCGACCTGAAACTGGACGCTGGGGCCACCATCAGGGGCCCGCGATTATTGCCTTGAGCATGTGAGTGCACCTCTTTCGTCCCTGTGGCCCTCCCGAACCGCTTGCGGTAGCAGCTGTCTCATCGGGAGCGGGTGATGGAAACGATCGTTTTGCGGTGCGCGGGCATCGATATTGGGAAGGCCACGTTGAAGGCGACGGTGCGGGTGCAGGGCGGGCCGAGGTGTAAGACCCGACGCGAGGTGCGCACGTTTGCGACCACCACGACTGAGCTGTTGCGGTTGCGCGAGTGGCTGGTCGTTGAGCAGGTCACGCTGGTCGGGATGGAGTCGACCGGCGTGTTCTGGAAGCCGGTCTACTATGTGCTCGAGGAAGTGACCGAGTGTTGGCTGCTCAATGCGCAGCATTTGAAGAAGGTGCCCGGTCGCAAGACCGACGTCAGTGACTCGGAGTGGATCGCTGAGCTGGTTGCGCACGGACTGGTCCGGCCCAGTTTCGTACCTCCGCCGCCGATCCGGCGGCTGCGCGATCTGACTCGTTACCGCATTGCCCTGACCCAGGATCGAACGCGAGAGGTTCAGCGGCTGCAGAACTGAATCGCCAACTTAGGCACAAACCTTACTAGCGCCTTTACTAACACCTACGTACAGACCACCACATCCGAAGACGGGACGGTTATCGAACGGTGCGTTGGCCACGCAAGCTCGCCCTCGAGCCACGGCTTCAAGGGACCGGACCAAGGCGCGAACTTCACTAAGTGCCATTGACAGATGGTCGAAATCACCCGTTCGGACATCGGCCACGGTCCCGTTCAGCCACCCTTGCGAATCTTCAATCCAGGCGGCGGGGATGCGCCGCCGGCCGCGGGAATCCAGCACCGTCGGGCACTGCTCTGCGCGGACCATGCGGCGCACATCGAGCACGCCCAGGTTGAGGCGCTGCGCCGCCTGCGCGTAGGGGAGAAGCTCGCCGTGCTCGGTGCTGGTGTCGGTCATGGCGGCGGCCCTCTCGCTTAAACAGTTCTTCGACGGTTCGGTATCACTTGCGGCCGAAGGCCGTCAATCCGAAGCGCAAGAAGCGGCGCAAGAAGGCGCCCGAGCGTGCAAGCTTCAGCCGCCTCTGGGTACGGCTGGTGACCCGCGTCCCGCTGCTCACCGTGGTGGTGGTGGTCGCCGGTCTCGCCGTGTGCGCGCTCCCGGCGGCCGACCTGCGACTTGCGTTGCCCGACAACGGGACCGAAGAGGAGGGCACTCCCGCGCGGGACACCTACGAGGTGGTCAGTGAGCACTTCGGGCCGGGCTACAACGGCCCGCTCATCGTGACGGCCGACATCATCACGAGCACCGACCCGGTCGGCGTCGTGAACAAGATCGCCGCAGAGATCGCCCGCCTACCCGGGGTGGCCAGTGTGCCGCTGGCGACGCCAAACCCGAAGGCCGACACCGGGGTGATCCAAGTCGTGCCCGCGGCGCCGCCCGACTCGGCGCAAACGGACGCCCTGGTGACGGCCATCCGTGGCCAGCGGGAACACTTCCAGAGCACCTATGGCGTGGACACCGCCGTCACCGCCGTGGGCATCGACGTGGCAACGCAACTCAGCGCCGCCCTGTTACCGTTCGCGATCCTTGTCGTCGGGCTTTCCCTCGTCCTGTTGGCGATGGTGTTCCGCTCTATTTGGGTTCCGGTCAAGGCCACCGCCGGGTATCTGCTCTCGGTGGGCGCCGCGTTTGGCGCGACGTCGTTCGTCTTCCAGCAAGGCCACTTGGCGAGCGTGCTGGGTGTCGCCCATACCGGCAGCGTGGTCAGCTTCCTACCGATCATTTTGATGGGTGTGCTGTTCGGGCTCGCGATGGACTACGAGGTGTTCCTGGTGTCCCGGATCCGGGAACACTACGTGCACCACGGTGATCCGCACCAGGCCATCGAATCCGGGTTCGTCTCGGCGTCTCGCGTGGTGGTCGCGGCGGCGGTGATCATGTTCGCGGTGTTCGCCGCCTTCGTGCCCGAAGGCAGCGCCATCATCAAACCGATCGCGTTCAGCCTGGCGATCGGCGTGTTCGTGGATGCATTCCTGGTACGGATGACACTTGTCCCGGCGGTCTTGGCGCTGCTTGGCCGCCGCGCGTGGAGCCTGCCCGGTTGGATAGACCGCCGGCTGCCCATCTTCGACGCCGAGGGAGACGCGCTCATCCACGAACTGCGCCTTGCCGATTGGCCGTCGCCGGACTCCGACGACGCGATCAACGCCGGCGGGTTGCGCCGCGAGGACGACCGTGGCCGGGTCGTGTACTCCGGGGTGGATCTCACTGTGGGCCGAGGACAAATCCTGGTGATCCACGGCCACGGCCCGGCGGGCAAGAGTGCGTTGCTGTTCACGCTGGCCGGCCGGGTGCGTCGCATCGAGGGCGACCTGAAGGTTCTCGGCCACGTCTTGCCGCAGCACATCCACACCATGCGCCGCGAAGTCGCGGTGATCTCATGCCACGAGTCACTGGATCCCGCCGCCGACGTGGAGGCCGCCCTCGCCGGCGATATCGAACTGATCCTGCTCGACGACGTCGACACGGTGGTGCGCAACGACTCCAGAAGCGGGCTGCGCCAATCCTTCTCCAACCGGGAGACCAGATCGGGCAAGCCGGCGACCTTCGTGGTCACCTGCCAGGACCCCGCCCTGATCGGCGACCTGCTGCCCACCGAGCCGACCCCGGTCACGCTCGAGTTGAGCTCCCAACCAGTCGAGGTGACAGCATGATCAAACCTTTCGCCAACTCGGCCCGCGCGACGGCGTCGGGCCCGCTCACCTGGCGTACCTGGGTTGGGCTTGTCGTGCTGCCGATCCTGGTGATGAGCCTGTTCATCTGGGCGTTCTGGTCGCCGGAGACCAATCACGGCGCGGCAAACGCGGCCGTGGTCAACGACGACCAACCGGTCACCGTCAACGGCGAGATCCTTCCGCTCGGACGGGAATTGGCCGGCAAGCTGACGCACACCGAGGGCGCCTACTCCTGGGTGCTCACCGACGCCGACGACGCCCGGGATGGCCTCGCCCGCGGCGACTACGGGGCGGTCGTCACGATCCCGGAGAACTTCTCCGCCAAGGCCACCTCCTCGGCGGGCGACAACCCGATGAAGGCCCGGCAGGCCGAGCTGCGGGTGCAGACCTCGAACGCCACCGGCGTCGCGGACCCGCTGATCAGCACCCAGATCGCCCAAGTGGTGCTGCACACCCTCAACCAGCAGATCGTGCAGACCTACCTGGAGAACGTTTACCTCTCCTTCTCCACCATGCACGATCAACTGGACAAAGCGGCCGACGGCGCCGCCGAGCTCGCCACCGGGGCCGACGAGCTCAAACCCGGTGCTGGCCAACTCTCGTCGGGGGCGGGGCAACTCGCCTCCGGGCTCGGCAACGCACAAAGCCAGGCATCGGCGGTCACCGCCCCACTGAGCCAACTTCCCGCACCGCCACCGGGACCGTTGAGTGGAGCGGCGAGCCAGATCGAACAACTCGCATCAGGACTCAGTTCCGCGGCCACCGGGGCCGATCAGCTCCACAACGGCGCCCAGCAGCTTGAAGGCGGAATCGGCCAGCTCTCCGACGGCGCCCACCAGCTCGCCACCCAGCTCGCGCAGGGACGCGACCAAGTCCCCGTCTACGACCCGGCGCAGCGCGACCGCCTGAAAGACGTCGCCGCCACCCCGGCTGTCGCCATCACCGACAACACCGACGTGGGAGCCGCGGTGGCCGCCGTGGCGGTCGCGTTGGCGCTGTGCGCGTGCGCGCTGGGCACGTACGTGATCACTCGCGCGGTGCCTGCGGCGGTGCTGACCTCACGTGAACGAACCTGGCTGATCGTCGCCCGCGCAGCCCTTCCCGGCGTAACCGTCGCAGTGCTCGCCACCTTCGCGCTCAGCGTCATCCTCATCCCGATCCTGAGCCTGTCCGTGGGACGGTGGTTCCAGCTGCTCGGCGTCACGCTGCTGACCGCGCTCACGTTCATGGCGCTGAACCAGGCAGTCACCGCGATCTTCAAACGACCCGGCCGGTTCGCATCCATCACGGTGCTCGTGCTGGCTCTGGTCACCAGCTTGATGTCCACGATTCCCGCCGCGCTGCACACAATCGGCGGCTATCTGCCCACTCATGCGGCCATCCTCGCCTTGCGCGGGGTCATCATCGGCTCGGACATCGCAGTCACCGGCGTCGCACAACTAACTGCCTGGCTCGTGGCTGGCGCGATAGCGACGGTCCTCGTCACCGAGCAGCGACGGGTGCTCAGCAGCAAGCAACTGCGGCTCGGGTCCGTCCTGTCCCCCGCCACGTAGGTGTCGAGACTTGGTCATGCCGCCGCTGCCACCACCACCCCACTCCATAGGAGAGCTCGCAACATGAACCATCACATGCCGCGCCTGGCTGTCGTCGCCGCCATCGGTCTCGTCGCCGTGACCGCGTGTTCCGTCGAAACGTCTGGAAGCAGCGGACTCTCGTCGCCGGACCCGGTGACGGGCGTGAACCCGGGTGACCAGGTTTTCGGCTACGGCAATTCGAGTTTTCGGTTCGGGATCACGGAGCTCTCCTCCCAAAAGGGTATGAGCAGCGCCGACGACCCCGCCGACGGCGGTTGGTCACACCAGCTGACCGCCCCGACACCAGGAGTGCCCGGCGACAGCGGAAGCGCCTTCCTCGACGGCAACGGCCGCGCGCTCGGCACACTCTCGACGATGAGCCTCTCGCTCCCGGTGGAAAACGCCGTCGGCGACCTCGGCCGGGAGCTCGCCTACGCAAGGGAACACTCGGGTATCGCAGGCCTCAGGCTGGTATTGGGTACGGAGCCGTTCGACCCTTCAGCGTAAACCCATTGGTATACAGTGACTTTCAGGAGGCTTTAGTGGTACAGCGCGCCCGCGATCTTCGGTTGCAGACGCTCACGGTGGATCAGGACGGGCGGGTACTAACGACCCGCGTGGTCGCGCCGCCGTTTAACTTCATGACCGCACAGATGCACCGCGACTTCGATGTACTCACCCGTGCGGTTGACGACGACGAGTCCGTTGGCGCGGTCGTCGTCACGGGTGGCGTGGAGAAGCGTTACATCACCCATTTCGACATCGCCGACATCCTCGCCGCCGCGGAACGCACAGGACGGCCGCTCTCGGAGGAGACTCTGCGGAATATCGCGCACGGCATCGATGTACTAAGCGCGATCCCCGGCGGTGAACAGGCGCTGGAGCGCAGCCCGCTGACTGGAATTCTCGACATCAAGCGGTTCAGCAACGTGGTCTTGCGAATCATGCGGGCACCGGCGGTGTACATCGGCGCGATCGGCGGGCCGTGCGGCGGCGGCGGACTGGAGATGTCTGTCGCCTTCGATGTGCGCCTGGCCGCTGACGACGACGCCGTCGGCTTTATCCTTCCCGAGCTTCTCATCGGCCTCACCACCACGGTCGGTGGACAGCGCCTGGCGCAGTTGATCGGGCCCGACCGAGCGCTGGAAATGCTGCTCGAGGGCAGGATGTATACGAGGCAGGAAGCGTTGGAGATGGGCTTGATTCGCAGCCTGATACCGCCCGATGATCTGGTGCGGGAGGCCCAGGAGATGGGTGCGCGCTATGCCCGCCGCAACCGCAACACTATTGGGGTGCAGAAGCGGATCTTCAATGAGGACCTTCTGCTCTCCCCCGCCGACAGTCTGCGTCGCGAAGGCACCGCGAACGCCGCCGGCGTGTTGTCGGGACCGGCGCCACGCGCCTTGCGCGCATGGGTGGACATGCAGCAGGACGGAACCGGCGACTCGGTGTTCCTCACCGATCTCGAGCCGTGGGTACGAGGTGGCGTGGTCGACCTGAACGACGCCACGAGCTACTGACGATCACGAATTTTCACCGCCACCGATTGGGTCAGCCTTGCCGACGCCGAGTGGCTGCCGAGCATCTTCGTCCGGCGCCACCAGCGCCTGGAACTCACGCTGCGGTGACTACTCGGGCAGCCGCAGCTCGGGCTTCTCCACCTCTTCGATGTTGACGTCCTTGAAGGTGATCACCCGGACCTGCTTGACGAACCGCGCCGGACGGTACATGTCCCACACCCAGGCGTCGCCCAGCCTCAGCTCGAAGTAGACCTCGCCCTCGGAGTTGCGTGGCACCAGTTCCACGCTGTTGGCCAGGTAGAAGCGTCGCTCGGTCTCCACGACGTAGCTGAACTGCCCGACGATGTCCTTGTATTCGCGGTAGAGCGAGAGCTCCATCTCGGTTTCGTACTTCTCGAGATCTTCGGCACTCATCGGGTCAGTTGTCCTTCACGTTGATCTGGTCCCATTCTCCCCTACCCCACTTCGCCGCGCTGATCCGGTTCACCGTCTTCAATCAGCTCGGTCACCACCTTGATGCCGTTCGCGGTGGCCACCCGGCGCACGTTGATGAACGAGTACCGGTGCTGGCTGCACGGCCCCAGCTCGGCGAGGGCGGCGCTGTGGCCCGGCGTGCTGTAGCCCTTGTGCTCGGCGAACCCGTAGCCGGGGTGCTCGGCCTCCATTTTGACCATCAGCCGGTCGCGGCTGACCTTGGCCAGCACGCTCGCGGCCGCGATGCACGCCGCCGCCGCGTCGCCGCCGACGACCGGCAGCGACGGCATCGGCAGGCCCGGCACCCGGAAACCGTCCGACAGCACATAGCCCGGACGCACCGACAGACCGGCCACCGCCCGTCGCATGCCCTCGATATTCGCCACGTGCACGCCCCGCCGATCCACCTCCACGGATGGGATGAAGACCACGTGATAGGCCAGTGCGTACCGGCGGATCAGCGGAAACAGCCGCTCGCGTTCCTTCTCGTTCAGTTTCTTGGAGTCGTCGAGAGCGGCGAGGCTCTCCAGCCGATTAGGCCCGAGCACGCACGCCGCCACCACCAGCGGGCCCGCGCACGCGCCGCGGCCCACCTCGTCGACACCCGCCACCGGGCCCAGACCGCCGCGATACAGCGCGGACTCCAGGGTGCGCAGCCCCGAAGACTTCCGGATCACCGTTCGCGGAGGCCATGTCGCCGGCAAGCTAGCAGCCCTCCCTACTGGCTTGTCTGCGGGTTCACCGAGCCCACGCCACCCCATCGCGACGGCGGCCAGGCGATGAACCGTGCCTTTCCGATGACATTGTCTAACGGCACCGTCCCGGCCATCGGGTCACCCGTGCACAACAACGCGCGCTGAGCGTCGGCGGGCGTGTTGGAGCAGTGCGCGCGCGAATCGGCCGAGTGGGTGCGGTTGTCGCCCATCACCCAGAGCCTGCCGTCGGGCACCTTGACCGGCCCGAACTCATTGCCCAGGCAGGGATAGACCTTCGGGTCGGCCATCATCGTGGTCGGGTCGAGATACGGCTCGTTGAGCGGCTTGCCGTCGACCGTCAGCCCGGTGTTCGCGCGGCACTCAACGGTCTGCCCACCCACCGCAATGACGCGTTTGACCAAGTCGTTCTCGTCCGGCGGGACGAACCCGACGAACGACAGCGCGTTCTGCATCCACCGCACCGCGGTGTTGTCCGACCGGATCGACCTGTAGCCGATGTTCCAGTTCGGCGGCCCCTTGAACACGATCACATCGCCGGGCTGCGGCGAGGAGAAGTCGTAGGTCAGCTTGTCGACCATGATCCGGTCGCCGACACAGCCGTTGCAGCCGTGCAGCGTCGGTTCCATCGACTCCGACGGGATCAGATATGGCCGGGCGACGAACGTCAGCATGATGTAGTACAGGACCAGCGCGATGGTGATCAGAATCGCGGCTTCACGCAGCGCGGAGTGCTTCTTCTTTGGCTCGGACTTCGCGTCGTCGCCTTCAGTGGCCGCTTCGGCAGCCGTGCCCGAATCGGCGGTCTCGAGCGTGCGCTCGGTGGACGAGTCGTCGGGGTCCGTGGATCCGGTCACCGCATCAGAGTAGCCAGCGTGATCCTTGCCGCCGCGCCGCTCGTCTTCCAAGGATCAGACCTCGTCCGTCGGCGAAGTCAGCGCTTTTCCTTGATCTTCGCCTTCTTGCCACGCAGCTCGCGCAGGTAGTACAGCTTCGCGCGGCGCACGTCGCCGCGGGTGACGACGTCGATATGGTCGATGTTCGGCGAGTGCACGGGGAAGGTCCGCTCGACACCCACGCCGTAGCTTTCCTTGCGCACGGTGAACGTCTCGCGGAGCCCGCCGCCCTGCCGGCGAAGGACGACACCCTTGAAGACCTGGATGCGTTCCTTGGAACCCTCGATGACCTTCACGTGCACATTGACGGTGTCGCCGGGGCTGAAGGCCGGGATGTCGTCGCGCAGCGACGTCTGATCGACGAAGTCCAGCGTGTTCATCGGTGACACTTCCTTGCTGTTGGCGGCTGCGGGCAGTCTCTCGCGGTGTGACGCGTGGCCGAGCCGATCTATCGGGTGTATCTGGGGCGTCTCGCAGCGGGCGGGCACACTGCCCATGCGGACAACTGCTCAATTGTGCCAGACAGGCGCCGATCCAGTGAAATCGCCGCCGTCCAATACCCCCGAAACGCTAAGGACACCTAAGCACGCGTCGTGGCCGCCGAAGCGTTAGGCTGAAGCCACGGGTGAGAGCGGCGCGCCAAGCCCTGGATTCCGGCTCCGGAAACACACGAGGGAGGGTCATGCGACGGCGGCCGTCGAGGCTGGTCACGGCAACCGCAGCAGTCATTGTCGCGGTGCCCGTCGTCGCTGGTTGCGAGGCCAAGGTGTATGGCACGCCGCCGGAGCCGGCCGGTCCGCAGCTGACGGTTGTCGCCCCACAGGGCAGTTCCGCGCCGCTGCCGGAAGCCCCGCCCGACGAGCCCTCCGCCACCTTCGACGGCCTGGACGGTCGAACCAGGCAGGCCACCGCCGACGCGGCCAAGGCCGGTGCCGACATATCGACTGTCGTGCTGGACCGAAACACCGACCAGATCGTCTCCAACGGCAACTCCCGCCCGGTCCCGATCGCCTCCGTGGCCAAGCTGTTCATCGCCGACGACCTGCTGCTCCAGGAGTCGAAGGGCCAGACCCAGCTCTCCCCCGCCGACCGCGCCGCGCTCGACATCATGCTGCGCTCCTCCGACGACAGCGCCGCCGAAGTGTTCTGGAACCGCAGTGGCGGGAGCGCGATCATCACGCGCGTCACCGCCCGGTATGGCCTGAAGGCGACGACGACGCCGTACAACGGGCGCTGGTTCAACACCTTGAGCACGGCGGGCGACCTGGTCCGCTACTACGACATGCTGCTCGGGGGCAGCGGCGGGCTTCCGCCCGAGCGGGCCAGCATCATCCTGTCCAATCTGGCGGCGTCCACCCCGATGGCGATCGACGGTACCCAGCCTGGGGGCGTATATCCACAGCGATTCGGCATCCCCGACGGCCTGTTCGCCGAACCCGTCGCGGTCAAGCAGGGCTGGATGTGCTGCTGGAACGGCGGCAACTGGATGCACATGTCTACCGGCGTGATCGGACCGGACCGTCGCTTTGTCATGGCGATCGGCTCGATGCAGACCGCCGACGACGCCACCGCTCGCAACACCATCACCCAGGCCGTCAAGACGATGTTCCCGGGCGGCCGGATTTAGCCGCGTTGGCAAAGTGCACGACAATTTCGTCGAAAGTGTCGGCGGCGCAGGGATGCAAATTCGCGAAACCGATCCAGCAAAGGTGCTGTCCACGGAGGATGTAACCCTACTCGGCGACGAAAGGCGAAACTCCGATGACATATCCCGACCAACCCGATCGCAGCGCCGCGCATCGCGTGTCCCGCCGAGCCCTGCTCGGCGGGTTGGGCCTGGGCGTCGCCGCGGTCGCGGCCGCCCCGCGGGCGACGGCCCAGGATCAGGGCTACGAGGGGATGCTGCTGAAGTGCATCGATCCGCGTTTCACCACGTACACATGGGAGTACATGTCCGGCCGTGGCTTGCAGAACCTCTACAGCCAGTTCAATATCGCGGGCGGTCCGATCGGTGTCGTGGCGCCGGTCTTCGAGAGCTGGCATGAAACGTACTGGGACAACCTCGACATCTCGGTGGGTCTGCATGAGGTCCCGCGAGTATGGGCGATAACACACCGCGACTGCGGCGCCGCCGCGGTTGCCTACGGCGATCGGGTCAAGACCGACTGGGCCTATGAGACCCAGATGCACACCGAAGCCTTGAGGATGTTCCGCACCGAACTTGCGCAGCGCCAGCCACAGCTCACCGTAGAACTCGGGATCATGGGCCTCAACGGCGTCGTAGAACCGGTGAACTGACCCGTTACTCGAGCAATTCGGGACGTCGCTCACGAGTGCGCCGCAGCCCTTGCTCCCGTCGCCACGCGGCGATCTTGGCGTGGTCGCCAGACAGCAGGACGTCCGGCACGTCGAGTCCCCGCCAACTCGGCGGCCGCGTATAGCTCGGCCCCTCCAGCAGGCCGTCGGAGTGTGAATCATCTTGGTGTGACGCGGGATTCCCCAGCACGTCGGGCAGCAGCCGGAACACGGCCTCGATCATCACCAGCGCCGCCGACTCGCCTCCCGGCAGCACGTAATCGCCGATCGACACCTCTTCCACCCGCATCCGGCGGGCCGCATCGTCGGCGACGCGCTGGTCGATGCCCTCGTAGCGGCCGCACGCGAATACCAGATGCTTCTCGGTGCTCCAGCGCTCGGCGTCGGCCTGGGTGAACAACCGGCCCGCCGGCGTCGGGACAACCAAAAGCGTCTCCGCCGAACAGATTTCGTCCAGGGCAGGACCCCACACCGGAGCCTTCATCACCATGCCGGGGCCGCCACCGTACGGCGCGTCGTCGACCGACCGGTGCACGTCGTGGGTCCACCGCCGCAAGTCGTGCACCGCGAGCTGCACGATGCCAGCGTCAATAGCCTTGCCCGGCAACGACTGTCGAAGCGGTTCGAGGTAGTCGGGGAAGATCGTCACGACATCTATTCGCATGATCAGCCCAGCTCAAGCAGACCCTCGGGCGGGTCGATTTCGATGGTTCGATCCGTCAGCGACACCGACGTCACGATGGCGCTGACGAAAGGCACCAGCACCTCGCCTTCCTCTGCGCGCACGGCGAGCAATTCGCCTGCTGCGGTGTGTAATACCTCGGCGACGGTTCCCAGTGGCCGGCCCTCAATCGTCACCACCTGTAGCCCCTCGAGCTGGTGGTCGTAGAACTCGTCGGGGTCGTCGATGGGCGGCAGGTTCTCGGAGTCGACAACGAAGACGGTGCCTCTCAGCGACTCGGCCGCGGTGCGATCCGCCACACCGTCCAGCCGCACCAGCAGCCGTCCGCTATGCTCGCGCGCCGAGTCGACGACGTAGTCTCGTTCGGGCCCGCCGCGGGATGGCTTGGCACGCAGCGTGGTACCGGGTGCGAAGCGGGTATCCGGGTCGTCGGTGCGGATCTCGACGACGACTTCGCCGGTGATGCCGTGTGCCCTGACGACCCGCCCGACTACCAGGTCCATGAGACCGCTACTGGTCTGTGTCCACCACGTCGACGCGGATGCCGCGGCCACCAATGCCGGCGACCAGCGTGCGCAGCGCGGTCGCGGTGCGGCCGCCTCGGCCGATGACCTTGCCGAGATCGTCGGGGTGCACGTGCACCTCGACCGTGCGCCCGCGGCGGCTGGTCACCATGTCGACCCGGACATCCTCGGGGTTGTCCACGATCCCCCGGACCAGGTGCTCGACGGCGTCGACGACGACAGAGCTCATGGCCGCGCTCAGCTCTCGGAGGACTCGGCCGACTCGGCGGCCTCGGGAGCTTCAGTGGTCTCGGCCGGTGCCTCAGTGGTCTCGGCCGGTGCCTCAGCGGTCTCGGCCGGTGCCTCGGCGGTCTCCTCCGCCTCGGCCGCCTTGTCGGCAGCCTTCTTGGCGGGAGCCTTCTTCTTCTTGGCCTGGGTGGCCTCGCCGGTCGGCGCGCCGTCGGCCTGGGCCAGCGCCGCGTTGAACAGATCCAGCTTGCTGGGCTTGGGTTCCTTGACCTTCAGCGTGCCCTCGGCGCCGGGCAGACCCTTGAACTTCTGCCAGTCGCCGGTGATCTTCAGCAGCTTGAGGACGGGTTCGGTGGGCTGGGCGCCGACGCCGAGCCAGTACTGGGCCCGCTCCGAGTTGATCTCGATGAGGCTGGGCTCTTCCTTCGGGTGGTAACGACCGATGACCTCGATCGACCGGCCGTCGCGGCGGGTGCGCGAGTCGGCGACGGCGATGCGGTACTGGGGATTGCGGATCTTGCCAAGCCGGGTGAGCTTGATCTTGACAGCCATGGTGAAGCGACTTCTCCTCATACGTGTCACGCTGCAATTCAGCGATGTGGGCGGACTTGCCCGCATCCGGTTTTGCCTCGCGTGTGTGACCGCCGAGCAGCACGTAGTCGCGCGGCAGACAGCCGCCCATTGTGCCAGAACAGACGGCATCGGCGAAAATCCGTCCCGATCCGACGCCGACGCAAGGCGCGCACGTCCAACCAGTTTCTGAACGGCGACGCGTCTCGTCACATCAGCCACAGCAGTCGCTGCCAAAGGCAGGTACCGAGTTGCCCGCCTCCGCGCGACAACCGAGCGACAACGGGTCCAGCACTGCCCGGTGCAATGCTGTCGCTCGGTTGTCGCTGCGAGGCGGGCAAATTGAGTGCCGCTGCAGCCGGGGGCTGGTGTGGCGCTTGGGGCCACTGCATTCTCGAGGTCGAGCACCACCGCATCGACGAGAACCCATGCCGCGCTACACCTTCGTCGGGCGGCGACCGGCCTGATTGCTTCACACGACCTTGTCGAAGCATTTCGTTTCGACGCGACGGCTCATCCGCCAGCCGTCGGGTGTGCGGACGAACTCATCGTCGTACCAAAGCCCGCAGAACATCACCTGCTTCTGCTCGCCGCCGAGAACCATCGGGTTGAAGCAGATGGTCCGCGACGACGCGGCGTCCCCGTCGATGCGTATATCGAAATTGCCCAGCATGTGGGCGTACGCCGGGAAGTTCGGCAGCACCTGCGCCAGCCACGCCTTCACCTCGGGAAACCGGCCGTCGATCCCGCCCATCGCCCGGTAGTCGATGTAGGCGTCCGGGGTGAACACTCGATCGAGGTCGTCGAACCGCCGTTGATCGATGGCCGTCGAGTAGTCCATCAGCAGCTGCTGAATCTCGAATCGATCCGAAATCTCCGCCAGGCTCAACATGCGTTGATTGAACACGTTGACGTCCTCCGGACGGTTGAATCCGCCGGATTCCAACCCGTTGTGTGGGCTGGAGCAGTAATTCCTCGCGGTTTCCTGCTGGTTCCTGCTTCGAGGATTCCCCGTAGCCCGCAGGCTACGGGTCGTCTCCACAGGCTGACACCGCCAACAGCCCGGCGGCCAGTATGTTTTTAGCTGCGTTGACATCGGCGTGCTCGGCGGGACGCAAGCAGTGGGTGCACCGGAAAACCGCTTGGCTCTCACGGGATTTCGGGTCCACATGCCCACACGCCGAGCAGCGTTGTGAGGTAAACGCTGCCGGAACCTTCACTACCTGTGTCCCGCTGTAGCGGGCCGCAGACTTGAGCGCCACCTCGAAGCGATACCACCCCTTGGACAGGATGGCCCGATTTAACCCCGACTTGGCTGACCCGCCGTTGGGTAGGTACCGGCCCCGCTGTGCCGGGTCGGCAACCGGTTTAGCACGGCGGGTCATGTTGCCTACGGGCAGCTTCTCCAGCACCACCAAGGCGTTGTTCTGCGCCAACCGGTGTGCGGTCTTGACGCAGAAGTCCTGGCGCCGGCGGCGCTCGCGAGCCCGCACTTTGCCCAGCGCGTCCCTGGTCTTGTTGCGGTTAGCCGAACCCTTGGCGGCACGAGAAAGTTTGCGTTGCAACCGCACAGCGCGCCGCTGCTCGGCCGGTGTGACCAACACCTGATCCAGTAAGTCTCCGGCGCTGGTGGCCACCGCCACCACGACACCGCGATCCACCCCCACCGCGGTCCCCGGCGAGGCATGCTCAGCCGGGGTCGCTATCCCGTCGTCGACCAGGAACGACACAAACCAGTACTTGCCTTCTCGGGACAATGTGGCCGAGCGGATGGTTTCACCATCCAGACTGCGCGAAGCGCGGAACTTCACCCACCCCAGTTTGGGCAGCTTCACCTGAGATTTGCGCCGGTTCAGCTTCTCCAGCTCCATCGTGGAGCCTTCCGGGAACCGAAACGACGGTGCCCACCGGCGCGCCGACCGCCACCGCACTTTGAACGTGCCGTGCCTGCGGCACGCCTCATCCAGGTCGCGCAGCGCCTGCTGCAAACAATGCGACGGCGCTTCGCTAAGCCAGGTGTGTTCATTCTTGGCTTCAACCAGCTCGTGAGCCTGCTGGTTATAGTCCATCCACGCGCCCCGGCGACGATACTCACGGCGCTGCTCCAGACCGGTGTTCCACACCGCCCTGCACGCATCAGCGGTCTGCTGCGCCAACCGCGTCTGGGCTTCGGTGAGTTCGGCGCGGAACCGCCTACCGGCCTTCATGCCCCGCAACCTAATACCAGCCACCGACATTGATGCCGTTAAACCGGACTGGTCGAGAATGGGCTGGCCAGTCCGCCGCAGCAACGCCGCCACAGGCACAAACTTGACGCGCAGACCCCAGGGCCAAACCCCGGGTCTGCACGCTACGGTTTCCCGAATCAACCCGCCGCGATTAGGCTCAGCCGTCATGCGGAAGCTTCTCGTCTGCGTGGCGACCTCTGTTATGCCTGTCGCCGGGGGGACCGCCACAGCCACCGCCGCACCCGTATCGGGGATCAGCCAGCCTGCGGGTTCGGTACCCATTCCCGACGGCCCCGCCCAGGCGTGGATCATCGCCGACCTCGACAGCGGCGCAGTGCTCGCCGCTCGCGACGAGTACGGCCAGTACGCACCGGCGAGCACGATCAAGGTCCTGCTGGCGCTGACGGTTCTTGACGAGCTGCCGCTGGACACCACGGTCGTCGCCAACGAGGCCGACACCAAGGTCGAATGCAACTGCGCCGGCGTGGCCCCGGGCCACGTCTACACCGCCCGACAGCTGCTCGAGGCGCTGCTGCTGGTGTCGGGCAACGACGCCGCCAACACACTGGCCACCATGCTCGGGGGCCGGGAAGCCGCCGTCATGAAGATGAACGGCAAGGCAGCGCTGCTGGGCGCGTATGGCACCAACGTCGGCTCCCCGTCGGGCCTCGACGGACCGGGCATCGACATGTGGTCCTCGCCGCACGACCTTGCGGTCATCTTCCGCGCCGCGATGGCCAACCCGGTGTTCGCTCAGATCACCGCGCAACCGACCACGGTCTTCCCCACCAAGACCGGCGACAAGGTGTTGGTCAACCAGGACGAGCTGCTGAAGCGCTATCCCGGCACCATCGGCGGCAAGACCGGGTTCACCAACATCGCCCAGAAGACGTTCGTCGGTGGCGCCGACCGCAACGGCCGACGGCTGGTCGTCGCCCTGATGTTCGGCATGGACAGGGCGGGCGGCCCCACCTATTGGGATCAGGCAGCCAGCCTGCTGGACTGGGGCTTCGCGCTCGACCCGAGCGCCACCGTCGGCTCGCTGTAGCGAAAGTAGCGGATTCGCAACAGATCCGAGACCTGCGCGCGCCTAAATCCAGTGATCGCACAGGTTACGCTCAGCGCCCGTGCGAAAAGTGTTGGCTGCGTTGATGACCGCACTCGCGGTTGCCACTGCTCCAACCGCATCCGCCGAGCCCGGCGTCGAACCTGCCGGAGCGGTCGTCGGTCCCGGACGGCCCGGCGCAGGCGTGGCTTCTCGCCGACCTCGACACGGGTCGCATCCTGGCTTCCCGTGACCCGTACGCACCGCACGCTCCGGCCAGCACCATCAAGCCGTTGCTGGCGATGGTGGTGCTCGACAACCTGCGCCCCGACAACTTCGCACGCGCCAACCAGTCCCACACCGAAGTCGAGTGCTCCTGCGTTGGATTGAAGCCCGGCCAGCCCTACACCACTCGCCAGCTGCTGGAGGCGCTGCTGATGGTGTCTGGCAACGACGCCGCCAACATGCTGGCCGACATGCTCGGCGGACAGCGCGTCGCGGTCGCGGCGATGAACCGCAAAGCGGTCAGCGTGGGCGCCCGCGGCACCACGGCCTCGTCGCCGTCGGGACTCGACGGGCCGGGGTGGGAATCAGTCACCACGCCCCACGACCTCGCAGTGATCTTCCGCGCGGCCCTGTCCTACCCGCTGATCGCGCACATCATGCGGCAGCCGTCGGCACAATTCCCCGGCAAGACCATCGCAAACCAGAACGAGCTGCTGAAGCGTTATCCCGGCACGCTCGGCCGGCAAGACCGGTTTCACGAACCTGGCCCGCAACACCTTCGTCGGCGCGGCGCAGCGCGGCGGCAGGCGGCTTGTCGTCGTGCAGATGTATGGCACCGGCGACATCTACGGCCAGGCGATCGGCCTGCTCGACTGGGGCTTCAGCCAGTAGCGCTAGAAGGTGCGGCCGCGCAGGATCACCAGGTCCGGGTGGTTGACGACGGCGGCGCCCCGTCGGGGGTCGTCGGCGTAACAGACCAGGTCGGCAGGCGCCCCGTGCTCCAGAGCGGGTCGGCCCAGCCACGTCCCGCGCGGCCCAGCTCGCCGCGCCCAGCGCCTCGGTCGGGCTCATCCCGATGCCTTTGAGCGCGTCGACCTCGTCGGCGATGCGGCCGTGCGCGACCATGCTGCCCGCGTCGGTGCCCGCGTAGATCGGCACCCCGGCTTCACGGGCGGCGGCGATCCGCGGGTAGCACCGCTCGTACAGGTCGCGCATGTGCCGGGCGTACGTCGGGTACTTGGCCGCGCGCATCGGCGATGCCGGGAAAGTTCTCGATGTTGATCAGCGTGGGCACCAGCGCGGTGCCGTGCTCGACCATCAGCTCGATGGTGTCGTCGGTCAGCCCGGTGCCGTGCTCGATGCAGTCGATGCCGGCGTTGATCAGGCCGGGCATGGCGTCCTCGCTGAACACGTGCGCGGTGACGCGGGCGCCGTTGGCGTGCGCGGCGTCGATCGCCGCCTTGAGCACGTCGTCGGACCACAGCGGCGCCAGATCGCCGATGTCGCGGTCGATCCAGTCGCCGACGAGCTTGACCCAGCCGTCGCCCCACCGCGCCTGCTCGGCGACCGCGTCGGGCAGCTGCGACTCGTCTTCCAGTTCGATCGCGAACCCGCGCTGGTAGCGCTTGGGCCGGGCCAGGTGCCGCCCGGCCCGGATGATGCGGGGCAGGTCGTCGTGGTCGTCGAGGCTGCGGGTGTCGACGGGCGAGCCGGCGTCGCGCAGCAGCAGCGCGCCGGCGTCGCGTTCGGTCTCGGCCTGGGCGATCGCCTCGTCGAGGTCGACGGCGCCGTGCGTGCCCGAGCCCGACGTGGCAGTGCGCGTCGACCAGGCCCGGGCAGGATCCAGCCGCCGTACCCGTCAGCACCGAAAACCGTGTCGGCGCCGCTGACCGGCTCGGCGCACAGCACGCCGTCGACGATCCACCACTCGACCGGCTCCTCGTCGGGCAGCCCGCGGCCGCGTGACAGTGGAGCCGCACGCTACTTCTTGCCCGGGAACTTCAGCTTCGACAGGTCGATATCCGCCAGGCCCGGCGGCAGCTCGTCCAGGCCCTTGGGCATCTGCGACAGGTCGGGGAAGCCGGCCGGGCATGGCACCGGCGCAACGGGTTGCGCGCCTTCGGCGGCGTCGGACCCCTGCCGCCCTTCTTGCCCTTCTTGCCCTTGCCTTTTGCAGCCTTGCGCGACGACGCCTTGCGCCCGAACGGCATGCCCATCTGGCCGGCCATCTGCGACATCATCTTGCGGGCCTCGAAGAACCGGTCGACGAGCTGATTGACCTCCGAGACCGCCACACCCGAGCCGTTGGCGATGCGCAGCCGGCGCGACGCGTTGATGATCTTCGGGTCGGCCCGCTCCTGCGGCGTCATGCCGCGGATGATGGCCTGCACGCGGTCGAGCTGGCTGTCGTCGACGGCGGCCAGCGCGTCCTTCATCTGACCGGCGCCGGGCAGCATGCCCAGCAGGTTGCCGATCGGGCCCATCTTGCGGATGGCCAGCATCTGCTCGAGGAAGTCCTCGAGCGTCAGCTCGCCGCTGCCGATCTTGGCGGCGGCGGCCTCGGCCTGCTCGGCGTCGAAGACCTGCTCGGCCTGCTCGATGAGGGTGAGCACGTCGCCCATGCCGAGGATGCGGCTGGCCATCCGGTCGGGGTGGAAGACGTCGAAGTCCTCGAGCTTCTCGCCGGCGGACGCGAACAGGATCGGCACGCCGGTGACCTCGCGCACCGACAGCGCCGCACCGCCGCGGGCGTCGCCGTCGAGCTTGGTCAGCACCACGCCGGTGAAGCCGACGCCCTCGCGGAATGCCTCGGCCGTGGTGACGGCGTCCTGGCCGATCATCGCGTCGAGCGACGAACATCACTTCGTCGGGGTCCAGGGCCTGGCGGATCGCGGCGGCCTGGCTCATCAGCTCCTCGTCGATGCCGAGGCGGCCCGCGGTGTCGACGATGACGACGTCGAAGTGCTTGGCCTTGGCCTCGGCGAGGCCGCCGGCGGCGACGGCGACCGGGTCGCCGTGGCCGGCTTGCTCGGCGCCTTCCGCCGACACGCCCGGATGCGGCGCGAAGACCTGCACACCGGCCCGTTCGCCGACGATCTGCAGCTGGTTGACCGCGCCGGGCCGCTGCAGGTCGCAGGCCACGAGCAGCGGCGTATGGCCTTGTCCACCAAGCCATTTCGCGAGCTTGCCGGCCAGCGTCGTCTTACCGGAGCCCTGCAGACCGGCCAGCATGATCACGGTCGGCGGCGTCTTGGCGAACGCCAGCTGGCGGGTCTCGCCGCCGAGGATGCCGATCAGTTCCTCGTTGACGATCTTGACGACCTGCTGGGCGGGGTTGAGCGCGCCGGAGACCTCGGCGCCCTTGGCGCGGTCCTTGATGCGTGCGACGAACGCGCGGACCACGGGCAGCGACACGTCGGCTTCCAGCAGCGCCAGCCGGATCTCGCGGGTGGTCGCGTCGATATCGGCGTCGGTCAACCGCCCCTTGCCGCGCAGCCCCTGCAGGGCACCGGTCAACCGGTCGGACAGCGATTCAAACACGCCGCAAGCCTAGCTGGCTTCGGAGACGGGCTTCGCGGGCGCGGGCGCAGGCAGCACGGCGTACAGGTCGCGTTCGAGCTCGTCGCGGACGCGCGGTCAGCGCCTCGCCGGAGGCCAGCGCGGGCACCACAATGCCGAACACGTCGACGACCGACGAACCCAGCGTGGTCACCTTCGCCCACGCGATGTCCACGCCGTCGCGCTCGAACACCGCGGTGAGCCTCGCCAGCAGGCCGGTGCGGTCGGTCGTCCGGATCTGCACCACCAGCTCGCCCGGCGCCGCACCCTCGGACCACAGGATCCGCGGCGGCGCGGCCGCGTGGTTGATCGGCACCGCGGTCAGCACTTCCCCGGCCCGCGTGGTGCCGTGCTGCGCGGCATCGCGGTCGCGGCGGTCCAGCGACGACAGCACGTCGAGTTCGCCGTCGAGCGCGAGGATGAACTGCTGGCGCAACAGCTCGGCGGCCGGCGGCGAACCGAAATGCGGTGACACGACGAAGGTGTTGATGGCCGAGCCTTCGTGGCCGTTGACCGACGCCGAGTGCACGCGCAGTGAGTTCAGCGCCAGCACACCGGCCGCCTTGGACAGCAGACCCCGCCGGTCCGGCGCGATCATCGTCACGTTGTAGATGTGCGGGCTGTCGCCCGGGGTCATCTCGACGTGCACGCCCACTTCGGATGCCAGCGAAAGATACCGCGGGTCAATGGGATCGGGCTGCGGCAGCGGCTCGCCGGCCATCACCATCCGGCAGCGCCGGACGAGGTCGCCGATCAGCGACGCCTTCCAGTCGCCCCACACACCGGGACCGGTGGCCAGCGAGTCCGCCTCCGCCAGCACGTGCAACAGCTCCAGCAGCACCGGGTCGCCCTCCAGCGCTTCGACGACCGATGCGATGGTCTTCGGGTCCTGCAGGTCCCGCCGCGTCGCGGTGTGCGGCAACAGCAGGTGATGGCGCACGATCTTGGAGAGCACCTCGATGTCGGACGGCCACAGTCCCAGCCGGGTGCCGATCTGGATGGCCAGTTCGGCGCCGATGACGCTGTGGTCACCGCCGCGGCCCTTGCCGATATCGTGGCACAGCGCACCCAGCACCAGCAGGTCGGGCCGCGACACCCGAGTGGTGAATGCGCTTGCCCGCGAAACGGTTTCGACGAGATGGCGATCGACGGTCCAGATGTGCACGACATCGCGCGGCGGCAGGTCGCGCACCGCGCCCCACTCCGGGAACAGCCTGCCCCACAAGCCGGTTCGATCCAGCGCCTCGATGGTGGCCACCGCCGACGGGCCGGCGGCGAGCATCACCAGCAGATCCTTGAGCGCCTGGCGCGGCCACGGCGTCCGCAGCTCTGGTGCGCTCTCGGCGAGCCGGGCAAGCGTGGACGCCGCCATCGGCAGGCCCGTGGTCGCCGAGGCGGCCGCTACCCGCAGGATCAGCCCGGGATCGCGTTCTGGGCGGGCGTCGCGGGCCAGGATCACCTCGCCCGCGAACTCGATGACGCCTTCGTCGAGGGGGCGGCGCACCGGCCGCCGCAACGCGGCGAACCCGCGACGGGGCAGCGCGTTGGCCGCGGTGCGGACCCCGGCGTCGACGTAGTAGCTGATCGTGCGGGCGGCGTCAGAAAGCATGCGCGCCAGGTCGAATCGGTCACCGATCCGCAGCGCTGCGCCGATCTCGTCGGCGTGCTGGGCCAGCAGCAGTTCGCGGCCGCGGCCCGACACGCGGTGCAGTTCGGTGCGGACGTTGAGCAGAGCGAGATGCGCATCGCCCAGCGTTTCGGTCGGCGACGCCAGCGATCGGCTGGGATAGACATCCGCCAGTTGCGCGATCGCCAGGGCGTTGAGCAATTGGACGTCGCGCAGGCCGCCTCGGCCGCATTTGAGGTCGGGCTCGGCGCGATGGGCGATCTGACCG
Organism: uncultured Actinomycetota bacterium; assembly: GCA_963848185.1. Taxonomy (GTDB): domain Bacteria; phylum Actinomycetota; class Actinomycetes; order Mycobacteriales; family Mycobacteriaceae; genus Mycobacterium. The sequence goes on along the minus strand of CAWKCR010000016.1, from coordinate 151,398 downwards.
CTGCGCTGCCACCGCGCCTGGGTGTGCTCGACGAGTTCTTCGAAACGCGAAGCGATTCCGGTGCGCCACTGCCGGCGCGCGCCCGCGATCAGCAGCGACGACAGGTCGGCGTCCCCGGCGATGTGCCGCGCCTCCAGCATCGCCAGCCCGGCAGAGATGTCCTCGCCGGCCACCTTCAGCGCCTCCGGCACGGTGCGCACGCTGTGGTCGATGCGAATGTTGGCGTCCCACAACGGGTACCACAGCAGCTCGGCGACCTGACTGACCACGTCGTGCGGCATGTTGTCGTGCAGCAGCATCAGGTCGAGGTCGGAGTACGGCAGCAGTTCTCCGCGGCCCAGCCCGCCGGTCGCGACGATCGCGAAACCGCTGGTCGCGGTGATGCCGATCTCGGCAGCCTTTGTGGTGAGCCAGAACTCGTGCAGGTCGAGCAGCGCGTCGCGCAGCGCAGCCGAATCCAGCTGGCGGGAGCCGCTGGCCAGCAGCTGTTCGGACGCGGCGGCCAGATCGGTCGCGGGCCGCAACGAACCCGCCGCCGGAGCCTCCCATCGAGAGGCGCCGGCGGCGGGGTCTGGTCTGGTGTCTTACCTGTCATTTCGAGTCCTCCCCGGCCCTACCTATTAACTCTCACACGGTGCTCGGCCGGGAGACGACGTCTCAGCTCAGATACGGCTCAAAGGGCGTCGGACCCCCGCTCGCCGGTGCGTACCCGGACCACGGTGTCGACGGGGCTGACCCACACCTTGCCGTCACCGATCTTCCCTGTGCGTGCGGCCTGCACGATGACGTCCACCACCTTGTCGACGGCGGAATCATCGACCACGACCTCCACGCGGACCTTCGGCACGAAATCGACGGAGTACTCGGCGCCGCGGTACACCTCGGTGTGACCCTTCTGGCGGCCGTAGCCTTGGACCTCGCTGACGGTCATTCCGAGAATACCCGTCTGCTCGAGGCCGGTCTTGACGTCTTCGAGCGTGAACGGCTTGACGATCGCAGTAATCAGCTTCATGTTCCCTCATTCCTCCGCGCCGTGACGGGCCAGCACCGAGCTGCTACCGCCCGCGACGACGAGGTCGTATCCGGTTTCAGCGTGTTCGGCTTCGTCGATGCCGGTTGATTCGTCCTCCTTGTCAACGCGCAGCCCGATTGTGTATTTCACGATCAAGGCGACGATAGCTGTACCGATGGCCGAATAGAGCAGAACCGCACCGGCTCCCACGGCCTGACGCCACAGTTGGTCGAATCCGCCGCCGTAGAACAGGCCCGCCACACCGGCGCCGGCCTCGGGCGCCGCGACCAGGCCGATCAGCAGGGTGCCGACGAGCCCGCCAACCAGGTGCACACCGACCACGTCGAGTGAGTCGTCGTAGCCCAGCTTGTATTTCAGGCCGACTGCCAGCGCGCACAGCACGCCCGCCGAAGCGCCAACCACCAGTGCGCCAAGGACATTCACCGACGAGCACGACGGCGTGATCGCGACCAGGCCGGCCACGATGCCCGATGCCGCGCCCAGCGAGGTGGCCTTGCCGTCCCGGATGCGCTCGGTGAGAAGCCAAACCAGCATGGCCGTCGCGGTGGCTACCGTGGTGGTGACGAAGGTCGAACCGGCCAGACCACCAGAGGCCGTTGCCGATCCGGCGTTGAACCCGTACCAGCCGAACCACAGCAGACCGGCGCCGAGCATGACGAACGGCAGGTTGTGCGGCCGCATTGGTGTGCCCGGCCAACCGAGGCGCTTACCCGCGATCAGCGCAAGAACCAGACCTGCGGTACCGGCGTTGATGTGAACCGCTGTGCCGCCGGCGAAGTCGATGGCTGCCAACTTGTTGGCAATCCACCCGCCGGTCTCGGCGCTGGCTCCGTCGAACGCGAACACCCAGTGCGCGATGGGGAAGTAGACGAGGGTCGCCCACAGTGCCGGCGAACAGCAGCCAGCCGCCGAACTTGATGCGGTCGGCGACCGCGCCGGAGATCAGGGCAACGGTGATGATCGCGAACATCAGCTGGAACGCGACGAACACCGTGGCGGGCAGGGTGAACACCAGTGGGATGTTGACGGCTTCGGCCGCTTCAATGCCGGCGGCTGGGTCCGCGACTACCTCGGCAGCGGCGTTACCGCCGATCAGGCCCTTCAGGCCCCAATACTGAGTCGGGTCACCGAAGAGATTGGCGACGTCATTGCCGAAGGCCAGCGAGTAGCCATATAGCACCCACAACACGGTTACTAGGCCAATCGCGCTGATGCTCATCATGATCATGTTGAGGACGCTCTTGGCGCGAACCATGCCGCCATAGAAGAACGCCAGGCCGGGCGTCATCAACAGCACTAACGCGGAGCTTGCCAGCATCCACGCTGTGTCGCCGGTATCCGGCGCACCCAGGATCGGGAATCCATCCACTCGCAGTTTCCTCCTTCGACATGCCACGGCCGCAAGGTTTTATGACCGTTGACCTGGATCAAGACAATGCTGAGTGGTTGTTTCGTCTAAGACGCTGCTGTGTTTCGCTCGTGTGAACGGATACGCCGACCGGCGTTTCGCGGGTGTTACATCCTGTGGTTTTCGAATCCATTAGTTAACCCAGGAGTGCGTCGACAAACGCCGCCGGCTCGAACGGAGCGAGATCGTCGGGGCCTTCGCCGAGACCGACGAGCTTGACCGGCACGCCCAACTCCTGCTGAACCCGGAAAACGATTCCGCCCTTTGCCGTGCCGTCCAGTTTTGTCAGCACCACACCGGTGATGTCGACGACTTCGGCAAACACCCGGGCCTGCGGCAGACCGTTCTGTCCGATCGTCGCGTCGAGCACCAACAGCACCTCGTCGACCTCGGCGCGCCGGCTCACTACCCGCTTGACCTTGCCGAGTTCGTCCATCAGGCCGGTCTTGGTGTGCAGCCGCCCGGCGGTGTCGATCACGACGACGTCGGCGCCGGACTCGATGCCTTTGTCTACGGCATCGAACGCCACCGATGCCGGATCGGCGCCTTCGGCCCCGCCCACCACCTGCGCGCCCACCCGGGAGGCCCAGGTCTGCAGCTGGTGGGTCGCGGCGGCGCGAAACGTGTCAGCGGCCCCGAGCACGACGCGGCGGCCGTCGGCGACAAGCACGCGCGCCAGCTTGCCCACCGTCGTCGTCTTGCCGGTGCCGTTCACGCCGACGACCAGCAGCACGGACGGTTTGTCGTCGTGCGGCAGCGCCTTGATCGAGCGGTCCAGGTCCGGGTGCAGCTCGGAGATCAGGACCTCGCGCAGCACCGCGCGGGCGTCGGTCTCGGTGCGCACGTTGCTGCTGGCCATCCGGGACCGCAGCGCCGTGACGACGGAGTCGGTGACGACGGGGCCGAGGTCGGCGATCAGCAGGGTGTCTTCGACGTCCTGCCAGGAGTCCTCGTCGAGGTCACCGCCGCCGAGCAGGCCGAGCATGCTGCGGCCCAGGGTGTTCTGCGACTTCGCCAGCCGTCCGCGCAACCGGTCCAGCCGGCCTTCCGGAGGCGCTATGGCGCCGACGTCGGGCGCAGCAGGGACTTCCTCTAGGTCAGCAGGCGCTTCCGCTTGCACTTCGGGCGCAGCGGGGACTTCCTCTAGGTCAGCAGGCGCTTCCGCTTGCACTTCGGCCTGCTGCACCGGCGGCTCCGGCAGCCGTACGTCGGCGATGGGCCGTTTCGGCGCGTCGCGAGGGATGGTGGCATCATCGCCGACGGCGGGCAGCCCGCTGGTGTCGATCCGTTCGGCAGGCTCAGTGGGCGCCGACTTGGTGAATGTGATGCCTGAAGAGGCGGAATAGCCGCCGGAGCGGTCGACGGGAGTGGCAGTGTCAGCAGACGACAAGCTGATCCGTCGACGCCGGTACCGCACCAGGCCGACAACCAGCGCAGCGACGAGCAGAACGGCGATGACCGCAATCGCGATCCAGAGACCTTCCGACACCATGACATTGTCTCAGGGTGGCTAGCCGGTGACGCTTGACCCCGGCGGCATGGAGACCCGCAAACGGCGCCACATCGATGTGTGCCTGACCGAGGCGGTCGAATACCAGACGGTGACCACCGGGCTGGAGCGCTACCGGTTGCCGTACAACGCGCTCACCCAGACCGACCTTGGCAGTGTCGAGCTGGCCACCGACTTCCTAGGCTCGCGGCTACGCGCCCCGGTGCTGATCGGTTCGATGACCGGCGGGGCCGAACTGTCCGGCACCATCAACCGCAATCTGGCCGCCGCCGCCCAGCAACTCGGCATCGGCATGATGCTCGGCTCGCAGCGCATCATGCTCGACAGCGAGGCGGCGACGGCCAGTTTCGAGGTCCGCGATGTGGCGCCCGACGTGTTGCTGATCGGCAATATCGGGCTGGCCCAGCTCAACGAGGTAATGGTCCCCGACCTCGTCAAGGCTTTGGACCGCGTCGGCGCCAATGCCCTTGCGGTGCATACCAATCCGCTACAAGAGGCCATGCAGCACGAGGGCGACACCGACTTCTCCGGCTCGATCGCCCGGCTGCGGGACATCGCCGGATCGATCGGTTGTCCGGTGATGCTGAAAGAGGTGGGCCACGGAATCGGGGCCGCGGCAGCCGCCGAATTGGTGGACTGCCCGATCGCGGCCGTCGACGTGGCCGGCGCGGGCGGAACGTCGTGGGCGCGCGTCGAACAGTTCGTCCGCTACGGCGAGATCCGGTATCCCGCGCTCGCCGAGTGGGGCATCCCGACCGCGCAGGCACTGCTGGAGGTGCGGCACACACTGCCCGACGTGCCGCTCGTCGCGTCTGGCGGCATTCGCACCGGCATGGACGCCGCCAAGGTGCTGGCGATGGGCGCCGACGCGGTAGCAGTGGCGCGGCCGCTGTTGGCGCCGGCGATCGAATCGGTTGCAGCCGTTGTGGATTGGCTGCAGCGTTTCATCGACGAGCTGCCGATCTGCCTGCACGGCTGCGGCGCCGCCGACCTGGGCGCACTGCGCCGCCGCGGCGTGACGGAAATCTAGCGGTTTGTGCACGTTTTGGAGCGCTCACCGCTCTCGAACGTGCACAAATCGCTAGCTGGCGGTGCCGACCAATTCCTGGCCGCGCATGCGCTGCGAGATCACCGCGGTGATGCCGTCGTCGCGCATCGTCACACCGTAGAGCGCGTCGGCGACCTCCATCGTCGGCTTCTGGTGCGTGATCACGATCAGCTGCGACTGGCTCCGCAGCTGCTCGAACAGCCCCAGCAGGCGGCGCAGGTTGACGTCGTCAAGCGCGGCCTCGACCTCGTCCATCACGTAGAACGGCGACGGCCGGGCCCGGAAGATGGCCACCAGCATGGCGACCGCGGTCAGTGACTTCTCGCCGCCCGACAGCAGCGACAACCGCTTGATCTTCTTGCCCGGCGGGCGTGCCTCGACCTCGATTCCGGTGGTGAGCATGTCGTCGGGATCGGTGAGCAGGAGCCTGCCCTCGCCGCCCGGGAACAGCGCAGCGAAGACGTCGCGAAACTCGCGTTCCACGTCGGTGTATGCCTCGGCGAACACCTGCAGGATGCGCTCGTCGACGTCGGCGATGACGTCGAGCAGATCCTTGCGGGCCGCCTTGACGTCCTCCAGCTGGGTGGACAGGAAGTTGTAGCGCTCCTCCAGGGCGGCGAACTCCTCCAGCGCCAGCGGGTTGACGCGCCCCAACTCGTTGAGTTCGCGCTCGGCGCGCTTGGCGCGGCGTTCCTGCGTCGGCCGGTCGAACGGCATCGGCGCGGGCGCGGTCACCTGCTCGCCACGTTCCCGTGCCTGCTCGTATTCGGCCATTTCCAGCTCCGACGGCGCCAGCGATACCTCGGGGCCGTACTCGGCGATCAAGTCGGCGGCTGCCATCCCGAACTGTTCGAGAACATGCTCCTCGAGCTGCTCGATGCGCAGCGCCGCTTGGGCTTTGGCGACTTCGTCCCGGTGCAGCGCGTCCGTCAGCGCGGCGATCTTGGCGCCGAGCTCGTTGACCTCTTCGCGAGCCTTGGCCAGGGCGCTGGCCCGATGCTGCCGTTCGGCGGCGACGTCGTCGCGGGCGCGTGAGGCCACGCCCACCACCGCGCTCAGGCGCTGCGCGACGAGGCGTCCGGACTCGGCCACCGCGGCCGCCACCGCCGCCGCATGTTCGCGTGCCTCGCGGGCACGTTGGGCGCGCAGCCGGGCCTCGCGTTCGGCTGCGGCGGCGCGGCGCAGCGAATCCGCCCGTCCGCGAACGGCATTCGCGCGCTCCTCAGCAGTCCGCACGGCCAGCCGGGCCTCCACCTCGGCGGCACGCGCAGCCTCGGCGGCGGCCATCGACGCCTGCCGATCGACGGGCTCGGCTTCGAATGTCGGCTCCTGCTGGGCGTTGTGCAGCCGCTGCTCGAGCGCCACGAGCTCCTCAACGGTCTGCCCGCGGCCGGTCTCCAGCTCGTTACGCTGCTGGATCAGCCGCTGCCACTCGTCGTCGGCGGCGCGGGCGTCCTGGCCGAGGCGGCCCAGCTGCTCGTAGATCGCCGAGATCGCGGCGTCTGACTCGTTGAGCGCGGCCAACGCCTGCTCGGCGGCGTCCTGGCGGGCGGCCTGCTCGGCCAGCGCGCCGGACAGCGCGGCGGACAGCTCGCCCGCCTGCTTCTCCGACCCGGCCAGCTCGTAGCGGGCCTTCTCGACCTCCGATGTGATCTCCAGCGTGCTGGGCTTGCGGTCGGAACCACCGCTGAGCCATCCCGCGCCAACCAGGTCGCCGTCGGCGGTGACCGCTCGCAACTGTGGACGGGCTGCAACGAGGTCCAACGCCGCGGACACATCGCGGACCACCGCGACGCCGTAGAGCATGGCGGTGATCGCGCCCTGCAGCCGTGACGGCGTGTCGACAAGATCGGTCGCCCACACCGCGCCGTCGGGCAGCGGGCCCGCCGCGGGTGCCGCGTGGTTGGGCCAGTCGCCGAGCACGATCGCCGCACGGCCGCCGTCGGATTCCTTCAGCGCGGCGACGGCCGATCGGGCGGCGCCGAAGTTCTCGGCGGCGACGGCGTCGGCGGCTGCTCCCAGCACCGCGGCCACTGCTGCTTCAAAACCCGGCCGCACCTTGAGCAAGTTGGCGATCGAGCCGAAAAGCCCTGCGCCACCGAGGTTCTTCTGCAGCCACGCGGCGCCGTCCTTGCGGTCGAGTCCGACCGACAGGGCTTCGATACGCGCGCGCAGAGAGGCCACCTGGCGTTCGGCGCCGCGCTCGGCAGCCTGCAGCTCGGCGACGCGTTCGTCGGCCAACCGCAGTGCGGCCATGGTGCGGTCGTGGTGCTCGTCGAGGCCGACCTCGCCGGCGTCGAGTTCACCGACGCGGCTCTGAACGGTCTCGAACTCGGCCTGCGTCTGCTGGGCGCGGGCCGCGGCCTCGTCGATGCCGACCGACAGGCGCGCCACGGTTTCGTCGATCGATTCGACCCGCGTGCGCATGGTGTCGACCTGCCCTGCCAGCCGAGCCAAGCCCTCTCGACGGTCCGCTTCGGCGCGGGCGGCGGCCAGGTGAGCTCGTTCGGCCTCGGCGGCAACGCGCTCGCACTCGGTGAGTTCGGCGCGGGCGGCCTCCAGCCGGGTGCGGGATTCGGCCAACTCGTCCAGCAGCTGCCGTTCCTGAGCTGCGACTTCCTCGGCTTGGGCGTCCAGTGCTTCGGGGTCGGGACCGCTGGACGTTTCAGGTTCGGTGTCGAGATGCTGCGCGCGCTCGCTGGCGATGCGAACCGTCGCGCTGACCCGTTCCGCCAGCGCCGAAAGCCGGAACCACGCCTGCTGGGCGCCCTCGGCGCGCTCGCTCAGGCTGTTGACCGCCGACTCGTGGGCGTCCAGTTCGACGGTTTTCGCCTCGAGCCGAGCGGTCAGGTCGTCGTGCTCGCGGCGCAGCGTGGTCTCGGCCTGGTCCGTGTTGTCGAACTCGGCCCGCCGGGTGACCAGGTCGTCGGCGGCCAGCCGCAGCCGGGAGTCGCGAAGATCGGCCTGGATGGTCTGGGCGCGACGGGCCATCTCAGCCTGGCGGCCGAGCGGCTTGAGCTGGCGGCGCAGCTCGGTGGTCAGGTCGCTCAGCCGGGCCAGGTTGGCCGACATCGCGTCGAGCTTGCGGACCGCCTTTTCCTTGCGCTTGCGGTGCTTGAGCACGCCTGCGGCTTCCTCGATGAACGCGCGCCGGTCCTCGGGCCGCGATTCCAGGATCTCGTTCAACTTGCCTTGCCCGACGATCACGTGCATCTCGCGGCCGATGCCCGAGTCGCTCAGCAGTTCCTGCACATCCATCAAACGGCAACCGCTGCCGTTGATTTCGTACTCGCTGGCGCCGTCGCGGAACATCCGGCGGGTGATCGACACCTCGGAGTATTCGATCGGCAGGGCGTTGTCGGAGTTGTCGATCGTCACGGTGACCTCGGCGCGGCCGAGCGGGGCGCGCGACGACGTCCCGGCGAAGATGACGTCCTCCATCTTGCCGCCGCGTAGGGTCTTGGCCCCCTGCTCGCCCATCACCCAACTCAGCGCGTCGACCACGTTCGACTTGCCCGACCCGTTGGGGCCGACGACGCAGGTGATGCCGGGCTCGAAGCGCAGAGTCGTCGGCGAGGCAAAGGACTTGAAGCCCTTCAGCGTCAGACTCTTGAGGTGCACGACGTGCCACACTACCGTCGCGGAGGCTAACGCTCGGTGAACCCCCGAAGCGCGTCGCCCGGTTCTGACCAATCGGCGACGACGTTGTCGACCGATCCCGGAGTCTTGCCGCTTTGTAGCAGGTCAAGGAGCCGCTGGCAGGCGTCGCGCGGACCCTGGACGACGACCTGCACGCGACCGTCGGGCCGGTTGGAGGCAAATCCGGTCAGCCCGAGCTCGAGAGCCACTGACCTGGTCCACCAGCGGAAGCCCACGCCCTGGACGTAGCCGTGCACCCAGGCGGTCAGCCGGACGTCAGGTTCGGCCAACGTCGGTCACCTCAAAGGTCACTTTGGTCCCGGATTTCAGCGTGCGCCCGACGGTGCAGACCTGGTCGACGGCGCGTTCGACGACCGTGAGCAGCCGCGTCACGTCGTCCTCGGGCAGCCCTGAGAGGTCGAGCTCCATGCGTTCTTCGAGCAGCGGATAGCGCTCCTGTTCCCGATCGGCTGGCCCGGAAACGCGGATGGTTGTGGTGTAGTCGTCGCCCAGACGGCGACGGATTGGCTCGTCGCTGCTCATCCCGCTACAGGCCGCCAGCGCGATCTTCATCAGCTCGCCCGGGGTGAAAACGCCCTCGACGTCTTCGGAGCCGACGTGCACTTCCGCGCCGCGTGAGCTGCGCCCGGTGTAGCGGCGCACACCGGTGCGCTCAACCCACAGTTCCGTCATGGTCTCTTTCTACAACCTCCCGCGAAACTGTATTCCGGCAGCGGAATGTCGAGTAGAGGCCTGATGGAATACAGTTTCGGCGAAATCAAGTACGACGCACTCGCGGGCGGGGCTGGCATTTCGGGCAGTAGAACGACGAGCGGTTCATGAACTTCTCCCGCCGCATCACGGCGCCGCAGCGGCGGCACGGCTCCCCCTCGCGGCCGTAGGCGTCCAGCGACCGCTCGAAGTAACCCGACTCGCCGTTGACGTTGACATACAGCGAGTCGAACGACGTGCCGCCCTGCCCCAGCGCCTCGGTCATCACCTCGGCGGCGGCGTCGAGCACTTCGCCCAGCTGCCGGCGGGTCAACGACGATGCCAGCCGCGCGCCGTTCAGCTTGGCCCGCCACAGCGCCTCGTCGGCGTAGATGTTGCCGATGCCCGACACCACGGTCTGGTCCAGCAGCTGGCGTTTGATCTCGGAGTGCTTGCGCCGCAACACCGTAACGACGCCGTCGCGGTCGAACTTCGGGTCCAGCGGATCGCGGGCCAGGTGCGCGACGGGTACAGGCACGTCGGTGCCATCGACCGTCACGACGTCGGCGAGCATCCAGCCGCCGAATGTGCGCTGGTCGACGAAGCTCAGCGCGGTGCCGTCGTCGAGCAGCGCGGCGATCCGCAGGTGGTCATCGCGCGGCAATGGCCCGAGCAGCATCTGACCGCTCATGCCGAGATGCACGACGAGGGCCGAGCCGTCACCGAGCGTGAGCCACAGATACTTGCCGCGGCGGCCGGTGCCGGTGATGCGAGTGTTGAGCAGTCGCGCGGTCAGGTCGGCGGGCCCGGCCTCGTGACGGCGCACCGCGCGGGGGTGGTGGACCCGCACCGCGGTGATGGTCCTGCCCGCGACATGTGCCTCCAAACCCCGCCGAACGACCTCGACTTCGGGCAGTTCAGGCATCCGGATCAAGCACTGTCTAGCGCTTTCCATGCCGCGGAGGCGGCCCTGAGTTCGGCCTCTTTCTTGGTCCTGCCGACACCCCTGCCGTACTCGGTGTCGCTGACGACGACCGTCGCGGTGAATTCCTTGTCGTGGTCGGGGCCGGTGGAGGTCACCACATAGGTCGGCGCGCCCATCCCGCGCGACGCACTCAGCTCCTGCAGGCTGCTCTTCCAGTCGAGCCCCGCGCCCAGCGTCGGCGCGGTGTCCAGCAGCGTGCGAAAGAGCCGAAGGATCACTTCGCGCGCCACGGCGATGCCGTGCTCCACATATATTGCGCCGAGCAGGGATTCGACGCCGTCGGCCAGGATGCTGGACTTGTCGGCGCCGCCGGAATTCTCCTCGCCCTTGCCGAGCAGCAGGTGGGCGCCGAGGCCGTCGTCGGATAGTTGGCGGCCGACATCGGCCAGTGCATGGGTGTTGACGATGCTGGCCCGAAGCTTGGCCAGATCGCCCTCGGAGCGGTCGGGGTGCCGATGGTAGAGCTCCTCGGTGATGGTCAGCCCAAGCACAGCGTCGCCGAGAAACTCCAGGCGCTCGTTGGTGGGCAGCCCGCCGTTCTCGTAGGAGTAGCTGCGGTGCGTCAGCGCGATGGTCAGCAGCTCGTCGGGCAAGTCGACGCCCAGCGCCTTGAGCAGCGGCGCACGGTCAAGGGTCACTCGTCGTCCCGGTCCAGCATGCTCGCCAGCTTGGCCCAGCGCGGGTCGATCTGGTCGTGGTGATGACCGGGCTCGGCGGTGGCCAGCGGGACGCCGCACTGCGGGCACAGCCCCATACAGTCCGGCCCGCAGAGCGGCGAGAACGGCAGGGCCAGCCCGATGGCGTCGATGATGGGCTGCTCGAGGTCGACTGTGTCAGCCTGCCCGCTGGAGCCGACGCGCCCGACTTCGTCTGCTTCGGTGGTTTCGTCGGTCGCGCTGTCGGGATACGCGAACAGCTCGGTCAGGTCGATCTCGACGTGTCCGGTGATCGTGGTCAGGCAGCGCACACACTCCCCGGCCGTCGGAGCCGACACCGTGCCGGTGACCAGCACGCCCTCGGAGACCGACTCCATCCGCAGATCCAGCTCCAGCGGCGCGCCTTCGGCGACCGCGATCAGGTCCAGCCCGATGCGCGACGGGCTGGACACGGTCTCGGAGAGGGTCAGCATCGACCCGGGACGCCGGCCGAGCCGGGAAATGTTGATCACGAGCGGCGATCGTGACGCGCGGCGCGCCGCCGCGTTCGCATGCGTCGCCATGACCGCAATCCTACGGCGAGGTCGGCAGCGAACTACGGCCGATGCGGGTCGCCCAACGGCGCTGTCGGTTAGCGCGCCGCGTAGTCGTGGGTGCCCGCGGCGGTGCGAAGTTGGTGGCGGCCACGGCCCACCGAGCGCAGCGTTCCGTTGAGGAAATCCTCGAACTCGGCGAGCTTGCTGTCGACGTAGATGTCGCATTCGCCGCGGAGCCGGTCGGCCTCGGCGTGCGCCGAGTCGATGAGCCGGGTGGCCTCTGCGGTCGCCGTCTGGACGATCTCGGTCTGCGACACCAGCCGCTGCTGCTCCTTGATGCCTTCCTGGACAGCCTTCTCGTAGGCGAGGTTGCCGTTTTCGATGAGCCGGTCGGCCTCGGTCTTGGCGCGCCCGGCGCTGGCCTCGTACTCCCGCTTGGCAGTGGCGCCGATGCGATTCGCCTCCTCGCGCGCTTCGCCGACCATTCGTTCGCTGTGCTGGCGCGCCTCGGCCACCATCCGGTCGGCTTGTCCCTTGGCGTCGGCAAGCAGCCGGTCGGCCTCGGCGCGGGCATGGTTGATCATCGAATCGGCCTCCGCCGTGGCCGTCGACACCATCGAGTCCGAGTGCGCCTTCGCGTCGCGCAGCAACGAGTCCCGCGCGTCCAGGACGTCCTGGGCGTCGTCGAGCTCGCCAGGTATCGCGTCCTTGATGTCATCGATCAGCTCGAGGACGTCGCCGCGGGGCACCACGCAGCCGGCCGTCATCGGCACGCCGCGGGCTTCCTCGACTATCCCGCCCAGTTCGTCGAGCGCTTCAAATACTCGGTACACGGCACACCCTCCAGGCGTAGTTGTTGTTACCAGTGTGCCTGGTGTTACCTCTGTGACTCAGCTTCCGACGCCGGTGTGTCGTCCCTCGGCTTCCCCAGCGTGACCCAGGCCGCAACTCCCGTCTGAATTGCATCGGCCACATTATGTCAACACGGAAGGGGTGCGGCGCACCGAGATTGACGAGCAAACGCACATTCACCGGCAAAATGCGATGTTAAGGGCGATTTTGCTTCTTCTCAGCACAATTTGGCGCCGCTATGCGGTTGGCTGTTTGAGTGGATCACGGGCCCGGTCGACCATCGATTCGAATGGCCCGGCAGCAAAATTCATCGTGGCCGCAGCAGGACCGCTTTACTGCTGGCCCATCGTTTACCAAACAGGCGGACTATCGAAGCGCCGCGCCAATCGCATCGCGGGCCCGATCCAACATCGACGCGAATGGCCCGACGGCGAAATTCAGCGTGGCCGATTCGATGCCCGGGTGTGGCCGGGTGGGCGCGATTGCTTCGGCTGCTACCACCGCAGCCGCCAGGTGCTTGCATTCGTCCGCATCGAGCTTGCGGTGCAGCTTGTTGAACTCCTCTTTCTCCTCGTGCTCGGCGTGGTCGGCGACGGCGTCGCGGAACTTGGTGAGCGCGTCGATGAACTCCTGAGAGTCGATGTCCATGCTCTCGATCTCGGACAGCGCTTCTTTCGCCTTGTGCTCCTCCGTCAGGCGGGCGTCGACGATGTCATCGCCGGCGGCCATCTCGCGGCGTGCGCGCGGGTGTACCACCATTTCCTCGGCGGCCTCATGCACCGCCAACAACTGCCGCAGGTCGACGAACGACTTCTCACGGGCTTTCGGGTCGGATGCACTGAGAACGTCGTCGAACATGTCGTTGATCAGGTTGTGCTGCCCTGTGAGGAACGCGACGACGTCATCGGTGGACTGAACGAATGTTTCGACCACGGCGATAACCTCCGCAACTGATTCGATTGGATCGGGGCGCTGATGGGCTGTGCGCCACCCGATGTCTACCCGCCGAGGACTGGGGCTAACCCTTCAGCTTTGTCTGCAGGCGCGCGTTGACGGGCTCGGGCAGCAGCTCGGAGACGTCGCCGCCCAGCGTTGCGACTTCCTTGGCCAGCGACGACGACACGAACGAATACCGCGGCGTGGTGGCGACGAAGAAGGTGTCGACGCCTGCGATGTGCTTGTTCATCTGCGCCATCTGCAGCTCGTACTCGAAGTCGGTGCCCGTGCGCAGACCCTTGACGATCGCGGTCAGGCCGCGGGCCTTGACGAAGTCGACGACCAGCCCCTCGCCGGATTCGACGCGCAGGTTCGGCAGGTGGGTCGTGGACTCTTCGATCATCGCGATGCGCTCGTCGAGACTGAACATGCCCGACTTGTTCGGGTTGACCAGCACCGCGACGACGACCTCGTCGAACTGCGCGGCAGCGCGCTCGAGGATGTCGACGTGGCCGAGGGTCACCGGGTCGAAGGATCCCGGGCATACCGCGCCGCTCATGGATGCTGACGCTACAGGCAGGTCAGGTCCGCTCGGCCATCTCCAGCCGGGTGTCGCCATAGCTGCGCGACGGCCACGCCTTCCAGCCGTCGGGCCACGTCAGTGGCGCGCTTGAGGTCGCGCGCTCGACGACGACCACCGTGCCGGCCTTCACCCAGCCACCGTCGGCCAGCGCGGCGAGCATCTCGTCGACCTCGGCCTCGCCGACCTCGTAGGGCGGGTCGGCCAACACCAGGTCCACCGGCCGGTCGGTGCCGGCCGCCAGCACGGCGGCCACGTCGCCGCGCCGCAGCGTCGCCCCGGCCACGCCGAGGGACGCGATGTTCTTGGCGATGACGGCGGCGGCCCGATGGTCCGCCTCCACGAACACCGCCGACTGCGCGCCCCGCGACAGCGCCTCGATGCCGAGTGCTCCGGAGCCCGCGTACAGGTCGAGGACCGATCGTTCCGGTGAGCTCGATCCGCGCGGCCAACAGGTTGAACAGCGATTCGCGCACCCGGTCGGTCGTCGGACGGGTTCCGGTGCGCGGCACCACGATTCGCCGCCCACCCAGCGTGCCGGCGACGATGCGGGTCAGCTCACCACCACTAGCAGGTCGCCGCCTTCGACCTGCGCGGTTGCCGACACCGCGACGCGGCCGACCTTGCCGGCCTTTGGCGCGGTGATCGCGGCCTCCATCTTCATGGCCTCGATGGTGGCGATGGTCTGTCCCGCCTCGACCTCGTCGCCGCCGGCCACACCGACGGTGACCACGCCGGCGAACGGCGCCGCGACATGGTCGGGATTGGACCGGTCGGCCTTCTCCGCGGTCGGCACCTCACTGGCGATGCTGCGGTCACGCACCAGCACCGGCCTCAGCTGCCCGTTGAAGATGCACATCACGGTGCGCATGCCGCGCTCGTCGGCATCAGAGACGGCCTCCAGCCCGATGAGCAGTTCCACGCCGCGTTCAAGTTGCACGCGATGCTCATCGCCGCGCCTCAGGCCATAGAAGAACTGGTTGGCCGACAAGCTCGACGTGTCGCCATAGAGGTCGCGATGCGCCTCGAATTCCTTTGCGGGACCTGGAAACAGCAGCCGATTGAGAGTGGCCTGCCGCTTCGGGCCGGGGATCGCCAGTGCCGCCTCGTCCTCCGGTGTCAGCTCCTGCTGTGGCTTGGCGGGTGGGCGGCCGGCAAGCGCCTTGGTGCGCAAGGGTTCCGGCCAGCCGCCAGGCGGGTCGCCGAGTTCGCCGCGCAGGAAGCCGATCACCGATTCCGGGATGTCGAATCGCGCTGGGTCAGCGGCGAATTCGTCGGCACTGACGCCGGCGCCAACCAGCGCCAGCGCCAGGTCACCGACCACCTTCGACGACGGCGTCACCTTGACCAGCCTGCCCAGGATCCGGTCGGCCGCAGCGTAGTTGGTCTCGATCTCCTCGAACCTGTCGCCGAAGCCGAGCGCGATGGCCTGCTGACGAAGGTTCGACAGCTGGCCGCCCGGTATCTCATGGTTGTACACGCGCCCGGTCGGAGCAGGCAGCCCGGATTCGAAGGGGGCGTACACCTTTCGCAGCGCCTCCCAGTAGGGCTCGAGGTCGCAGACCGCGCCCAAAGACAAGCCGGTGTCGAATTCGGTGTGGGCGGCCGCGGCCACGATGGATGAAAGCGCGGGTTGGCTGGTGGTGCCGGCCAGTGGCGCGGAGGCGCCGTCGACGGCGTTGGCGCCGGCCTGCCAGGCCGCAAGGTAGGTGGCCAGTTGCCCGCCTGGCGTGTCGTGGGTGTGTACGTGCACGGGCAGGTCGAACCGGCTGCGCAGCGCACTGATCAGCGCGTGGGCGGCCTGGGGCCGCAGCAGCCCGGCCATGTCCTTGATGGCCAGCACATGCGCACCGGCGTCGACGATCTGCTCGGCAAGCTTGAGGTAATAGTCGAGGGTGTACAGGTTTTCGCCGGGATCCGACAGGTCGCCGGTGTAGCTCATCGCGACTTCGGCTACCGCCGTGCCGGTTTCGCGCACCGCGTCGATCGCCGGGCGCATCGATTCGACATTGTTGAGTGCGTCGAAGATGCGGTAGATATCAATCCCCGTTGCCGTGGCTTCTTGCACGAACGCCCGCGTGACGGTTTCCGGATACGGGGTGTAGCCGACGGTGTTGCGGCCCCGCAGCAGCATCTGCAGGCAGATGTTGGGGATCGCCTCGCGCAGCGCCGCCAGCCGCTCCCACGGGTCTTCCTTCAAGAACCGAAGCGCCACATCGTAAGTCGCGCCACCCCAGCATTCGATGGACAGCAGCTGCGGCGTCATCCGGGCGATATAGGGCGCCACCATCAACAGGCCGGTGGTGCGGACGCGAGTGGCCAGCAGCGACTGATGCGCGTCGCGGAACGTTGTGTCGGTGACACCGACCCCCTTGGATTCGCGCAGCCAACGAGCGAAGCCCTCCGGACCCACCTCGGCCAGCAGATGCTTGGTGCCGCGCGGTGGCACCGCGTCGAGGTCGACCTCGGGCAGTTTGTCCTGTGGGTACACCGTCGACGTTCGCGGACCGTGCGGCTGGTTCACGGTGACGTCGGCGAGGAAATTGAGGATCTTGGTGCCACGGTCGGCCGGGGTCCGCGCGGTCAGCAGGTACGGGCGCTCGTCGATGAATGACGTCGTGACGCGTCCGGCGCGGAAGTCCGGGTCGTTGACCACGGCCATCAGGAACGGGATGTTCGTCGACACGCCGCGAATCCGGAATTCGGCCAGCGCACGGCGGGCCCGGGCGACCGCAGCGGAAAAGTCGCGCCCGCGGCACGTCAGCTTGACCAGCATCGAGTCAAAGTGGGCGCTGATCTCGGCGCCCAGATGCGAACCGCCGTCCAGCCGGATGCCCGCACCGCCCGGCGACCGGTAGCCGGTGATGCGGCCGGTGTCGGGGCGGAAGCCATTGGCGGGGTCCTCGGTGGTGATCCGGCACTGCAAAGCGGTCCCGCGCACCGACAATGTGTCCTGGCTCAGCCCGAGGTCGGAGAGCGTCTCCCCGTCGGCGATGCGCAACTGGCTGGCGACCAGGTCGACGTCGGTGATCTCCTCGGTCACCGTGTGCTCGACCTGGATGCGCGGGTTCATCTCGATGAATACGTAGTCGCCGCGCTCGTCGAGCAGAAACTCCACGGTGCCCGCGTAGCTGTAGTTGATCTGGCGGGCGAACGCGACCGCGTCGGCGCAGATCCTCTGCCTCAGTTCGTCGGGCAGGTTCGGCGCCGGGGCCAGTTCGATGACCTTCTGGTGCCGACGCTGCACGCTGCAGTCGCGTTCGAACAGGTGCATCACATTGCCGTGGGTGTCGGCCAGGATCTGCACCTCGATGTGGCGTGGGTTGAGCACCGCCTGCTCGAGGTACAGGGTCGGGTCTCCGAACGCGGACTCGGCCTCACGCGACGCGGCCTCGATCGCCTCGGGCAGCGCGGCGAGATCGGTGACGCGCCGCATGCCGCGGCCGCCGCCGCCGGAGACCGCCTTGACGAACAGCGGAAACTGCATCGTCTCGGCGGCAGCCATCAGTTCATCGGCCGACGACGACGGCGCCGACGAGTTCAGCACCGGCAAGCCGGCGGCGCGGGCCGCCGCGATCGCCCGCGACTTATTGCCCGCCAGCTCAAGGATTTCCGCGCTGGGGCCGACGAACGTGATCCCGGCTGCCGCGCAGGCTGCGGCCAGATCGGGGTTTTCCGAGAGAAAGCCGTAGCCGGGGTAGATGGCGTCGGCGCCGGAGTGCTGCGCGACGCGGATGATCTCGTCAACCGACAGGTAGGCGCGGACCGGGTGGCCCGTCTCGCCGATCTGATATGACTCGTCGGCCTTGAGCCTGTGCAGGGAGTTGCGGTCTTCATACGGGTAGACCGCGACCGTGGCGATTCCCCCCTCGTACGCCGCCCGGAAGGCGCGGATCGCGATTTCCCCGCGGTTGGCCACCAAGACTTTCGAGATCACGCGCTACCTTAACTCCTGGCGTCGTGCGGCTAGATAAGAGTTGACCAGTAGGTCCAGAAACGGACGAGGATCAGCAGAATCAGGCCGGTGAACCACAGCGCCACCAGCGACCACCGCCAGGTGTAGAGCACACGGGCGACCGCGTTACCGGCTTGCGGCTGCAGTGCGATCGACGACACCACGACCAGCAGCGGAATCGTGACCGCCCACACCACCATGCAATACGGGCACAGCGCGCCGATGCGGTAGAGGCTCTGGAAGATCAGCCAGTGCACGAAGGCCGTACCCAGCAGCGTCCCAGCGGCCAGCCCTGCCCAGTACCAGCGCGGCAACGACACTTTCGCCAACGCGAGCACGCCGGTCACCAACACGACGGTGAACGAGACGATGCCGATCAGCGGGTTGGGGAAGCCGAACGCCTCGGCCTGCGGGGTCACCATCACCGAACCGCACGACAGCACCGGGTTGATGCTGCAGGACGGCACGTAGTCGGGGTTCTCCAGGATCCGCAGCTTTTCGACGGTCAGTGTGAGCGCCGCGGCCAGACCGACGACGCCGGCGATCAGCACCCAAACCGCGCTGGCCGTCCGCACCGGAACACCCGACTGCTCGACCGCCGCGGGTTCGGTGGGTTGGACAGCGCTTGGCGCGGCCACGGTCACGGTGCCGCCGGTGCCGGCGCGGGCGCGACGAGACCCGGCACGTCGCCGACGATCTCCTTGATCTTGGCAATCAGCGCATCGGGCCTGGTGGGGCTGTAGTCCTCCCCGTTGATGCGAATGGTCGGCGTCGAGTTGACCCCCGCCGCGGCCGCCAGTCCCCCTGCCATCTCGGTGTAGCGGCCGCTGTTGATGCACTCGGGAACACCACCGGCGACGCCGGCCTGGCGGGCGACTTCGATCAGGCGCGCGTTGTCGGGGAAGGGGCCCACGCCTTCTTCGGGCTGCTGCGCGTAGAGAGCCGCGTGGAAGCGTCGAAAAGCGTCCTTCGATTCGTCGGCCACGCAGTAGGCGGCGTTCGAGGCCCGCGAAGAGTAGCCGTCGCCCTGACGGTCCAGAATCGCGACCATGTAGTAGTCGGCGGCGACCGCTCCGGTGTCGATCAGCTGGCTGATCGTGGCTCCGAACTCCTTCTCGAAATTGCCGCACGCGGGGCACAGGAAGTCTTCGTACAGCGACAACACGGCCTTGGGGTCCGACGTGCCCTCCTTGGTGATCAACTTGCTCGACGTCACCCGGATCGACTTGGCCTCACCCGCAGCCGGCTCGTCTTCGGCCCCCATCACGATGTAGAGCACCAGAACGACGGCGAAGATCACCACGATCGCGGTCAGCCCGATCTGGATCGCCAGGTTGCGCTTGCGATCGGCTGCCTTCAGGTCGTACTTGGCGGTCTTCTTGGAGTTCGTGGCCACGGGTTAAGCGTACCGGCGGCGTGCTGGCCAAATTCACGTGCGGCTGAGATGCGCCCGCAGAGCAGAGATCATTTCCGTGGTGGCGGTGGCGCTACCCCCGCCCAGCGGAAAGAAGTTGGCGAAGCCGTGCACCAGGGAACCGAACTGCCGGTGGTCGACGGTCACGCCCGCGGCCCGCATGGCCTCCGCGTATTGGTTGCCCTCGTCGCGCAGCGGGTCGAACCCGCCCGTCAGCACTAGCGCGGGCGGCAGCCCGGACAAGTCGTCGGCCAGCAGCGGCGAAACGCGCGGGTCGGACCGGTCGACCTGCGCACCGTCGAGGTACTTGTCGGTGAACCAGTCAATATCTCGCTTGGTGAGGAAGTAGCCGTCGGCAAACAGCGTGATCGACCGCGTTTCGCCGACGAAGTTGGTACGCGGGTAGATCAGCAACTGTAGGGCCGGCAGCCGCGTCCCGTCGTTGCGTGCCCGCTGCGACACCACCGCGGCGAGGTTGCCGCCCGCGCTGTCACCGCCGACCGCGATCCGGTCGGGATCGGCGCCCAGTCCCTCGGCGTGCTCGAGTGCCCACTGATACGCCGCGAACGCGTCCTCTGCTGCGGCAGGTGCCTTGTGCTCAGGTGCCAGGCGGTAGTCGACCGACAGCACGTGGATCCGGCCGTCGCGGCAGACCAGCCGGCAGAGGTCGTCGTGGGTGTCGAGGTCGCCGATCACCCACCCGCCTCCGTGGTAGAAGACCAGCAGCGGAGCGCAGCTCGCGGCCGATCGATAATGGCGAGCCGGTATCCCTCCGGCCGGGCCCGGGATCGAAAGATTCGTCACCGCGGCCACCGGAATGTCCTGTTTGAAGCTGGCGGTCAGGGCCCTCAGCTGGGCCCGCGCCACGACCACGTCATCGCTTGACACCAGGCCGCCGATGCCGACCGCGCGCTGTCCGGCGAGCATCAGCTGCAGCGTCGTGTCCAGGGTGTTGCCGTCAACGGTGATCGAACGACGGCCCAGCAGCAGACGCTTGACACCGTCGGGTATCCGCGGGAGGGCGCGCAGGGTCATTCCGGCCGCGGCGTTGACGAGCGCATCCCTGCGGCGGCTCTCTCCCCGCGGCGCCGGGTCGGCTCCTGGCGCCGGCGGCCCGACCGGTGGCGCCTGGCCTGGCAGACTCTGAGTCATGGCATCTCCCGTGATCACGCTGAATGACGGTAATGCGATACCCCAGGTGGGACTTGGCGTTTGGCAGACGCCGCCGGAAGACACCGAACGTGCGGTGTCGACCGCGCTGGATGCCGGTTACCGACATATCGATACGGCCGCAGGCTACGCTAATGAGCGCGAGGTCGGTCAGGCCATCGCCAACTCCGGTGTGCCGCGCGAGGACGTATTCGTCGTCACGAAGTTGTGGAACGCCGACCAGGGCTACGAAAACACGCTGGCCGCTTTCGACAAGAGCATGCACAAGCTGGGCCTGGAGTACCTCGATCTGTATCTCATCCACTGGCCCCTGCCCGCGAAGAACGCCTTCGTCGAGACCTTCAAGGCCTTCGCCCACCTGCGTGACCAGGGCCGGATCCGGTCGATTGGCGTCAGCAACTTTGAGCCCGAGCATTTGCGGATATTGATCGACGCCACCGGAATCGTCCCGGCCGTCAATCAGGTCGAATTGCATCCGCTGCTGCAGCAACAGGAATTGCGGGAAGTGCACGCTCAACAGGGCATCGCCACCGAGGCGTGGAGTCCGCTGGGCCAGGGATCGCTCTTGACCAACCCGGCCGTGACCGCCGTCGCGGATACGCACGGAAAAACCGCTGCACAGGTACTGATTAGGTGGCATATCCAACTCGGTAATATCGTCATCCCCAAGTCGGTGACGCCCGAGAGAATTGTGAGTAACTTCGACGTGTTCGATTTCGAGCTGAGCGAGCAGGACATGAAGTCCATCGCTTCGCTGGGCGACGGAACACGGTTGGGCCCCGATCCACGAACCTTCAATTTCACAGGGTAGGTGCAATGACGTCGGCGGCTGCGATTCCCACCGTCACTCTCAACGACGAGAACACGATCCCGGTGATCGGTCTCGGTGTCGGGGAGCTGTCGGACTCCGAAACCGAGCAGGCCGTTTCGACGGCGCTGGAGGCCGGTTACCGGTTGATCGACACGGCCGCCGCGTACGGCAACGAGGCCGCGGTCGGCCGCGCGATCGCCGCCTCGGGCATCCCGCGCGAGGAGCTGTACGTCACCACCAAGCTGGCCACCCCGGACCAGGGTTTCCAGTCCTCGCAGGACGCCTGCAAGGCCAGCCTCGAGCGACTCGGCCTGGATTACATGGACCTGTTCCTCATCCACTGGCCCGCCGAAGAGCGCGGCGCGTACGTGGACAGCTGGGGCGGCCTGATGAAGGAGAAGGAGGCCGGTCGCACCCGATCCATCGGCGTGTCCAACTTCAACGCCGAGCACCTGGCGACCGTGATCGAACTTTCGTTTTTCACGCCGGCCATCAATCAGATCGAGCTGCATCCCCTGCTGAATCAGGCCGAGATGCGGGCGGCCAACGCCGAGCACGGCGTCGTCACCGAGGCGTATGGCCCGCTGGGGATCGGCAATCTGCTGGACAATCCGACGATCGCATCCGTCGCGCGGGCGCATGGCAAGACCACGGCGCAGGTGCTGATCCGCTGGAGCATTCAGTTGAGCAACGTCGTCATTCCCCGCTCGTCGTCACCGGAGCGGATCAAGTCGAATCTCGACGTTTTCGACTTCGAGTTGACCGACAAGGAAATGGCCACACTCAACGGTCTGGACAACGGCACGCGCTTTCGGCCGAATCCCGAGACCTACAACGGCACCTAGCTCGTCGGGTCGGTGCGGCCCTTCGAGCTCGGCTTGCGTTCAAGGGTTCAGGCGGCACAGCGTTAATGCGGCTTCTTCGATGGTGTCCTCATCGAGCAGTACTCGGAGGGCCGCGTCGCCTAGCGGTATGAAGCTGTCGTCGCTGGCCGCACGTGCCACGTCGCCTTGAAATCCATTCTCGAGCAGGGCCGCCAGCACCGCCTGTCCGACTCCGCCGGACCGGCGCGTCTCGTCCACCACGAGGACACGACCGGTCGATCGCGACTCGCGCAGGATGTCCTTGATGGGGAGTGGTGCAAGCCAGCGCAGGTCTGTGACTCGCGCGCCGATTCCGTGGGTGCGGCGCAACTTTTCCGCGACGCGCAAGCTCATTGGAACCCCGTTGGCAAAAGTGATGATGGTGAGGTCTGTCACCGTTGCCGTGGGTGCGGGCTGTGCCAATGACGGTGTCGACGTTGTCGGAGGATTTGGATAGCCACTGCCCGTCACCGTCTTCGTAAAGGTCACGGGTGTGGTAGAGCGCGATCGGCTCCAGGAACAGACACAGTGCGCCGGTGTGCACGGCGGCGTGTGCACAGCTGCGCAGCATGGCGTCGGCGTCGTCGGGCCGCGACGGTGAGGCCACGACGATTCCCGGGATGTCGAGGAGCGCGGCCACTGAGTTGTCGTTGTGGAAGTGCCCGCCGAAGCCTTTCTGATATGCGTAACCGGCGATGCGAACGATCAGCGGGGTTGCGGTACTGGCGGTTGGAGAAGAAGGGCAAGGTCGCACCCTCGCCGCGGATCTGGTCGATCGCGTTGTGGACGTAGGCGAGGTACTGGATCTCCGGGATGGGTAGCAGGCCACTCAGCCCGGCCCCCAAAGCCAGTCCGAGAATCGTCTGTTCGTCGAGGATCGTGTCGAAGACGCGGGTGGGGCCGACCGTTCTTCTTCAGGCCGCGGGTGAGCCCGTAGACGCCGCCCTTGCGGGCTACGTCCTCTCCGAAAAGGATGGCCTGCGGGTAGGTTTCGAGGATGTCGCGCAGCGCGGTGTTGATGGCCTGCGCCAGAGTCAGTGATTCACCGCAGCGTGGCGCCGGGTCTGAGCGTGAGGCGCGTTTGGCTTCACGCAGTCCGGTGGTCAGCGGTTCGGTGACCGCGGCTGCCGAATTCAGTTGTGGGAGTTCGGCGACTTCTTTGGCCAGACCCATCACGGTGGCGCGTTTGTTCTCGTAGAGGTCGATCACTTCGTCGACGCTGCGGTGTCCCTGCCCGATGAGCAGTTGAGCGGTGGCCAGGACGGGATCGCGGGCGTAGTCGGCGGTGATGTCGCGTTGGGTGCGGTAGGCCGGTTCGTAAGTCGGATCCGGCATGACCCATGAGCCGAACGGTGCGGATGTGCAGGAACGCGGGGCGGTAGTGGTGCCTGACCCATTCTGCGGCGGCGAATGCGGTGGCGTAGGTGGCGGCCAAGTCGCTTCCGTCAGCGGTGAAGTAGGCCAGGCCGGCAGTGTTTGCGTACTTCGTCGCGATCCACCCCGTCGGGTGTCTTTGTGCTGATGCCGATGCCGTTGTCCTCGCAGACGAACAGCAACGGCATCGCCACTCCCTGATAGCCGGCGTTGATGGCGGCGTTGATCGCACCGACCGCGGTGGAGTGATTGGCCGAGGCGTCGCCGAAGCTGCACACCGTGATCGCGTCGGCGGGCCACGGGCAGGTGCGCGGCGATTTTGTGGGCGCTGGCGAGGAGAACGCAACGCCCACCGCGCGCGGCAGGTGAGAGGCGATCGTCGACGTCTGGGGGATGATGTTGAGGTCTTGTCTGCCGAACACTTTGTGGCGCCCGCCGGAGATGGGTTCCTCGGTGGCGGCGACGATCCCGAGCAGGACGTCACGCAGCGGATCACTGCCACCGACCTGGCGTGCGCGTTCGAGGAAGAACCCACCGGAACGGTAGTGCAGCAGCGCGGGATCGGTGGGGCGTAGTGCGGCGGCGAGGGCGGCGTTGCTTTCGTGGCCCGACGATCCGATCGTGTAGTAGCCCTTGCCGTCGGCGCGGAGCGCGTCGCGCGGCGAGGTCGAGGTGGCGGCTGCCGAGTTGGGAATCGAACGATCCAGCGCCCGGTGCGACGGTGAGGCTGGAGCCCGCCGTCACCGGCGCGTGGTCGTCGCGGCGGGTGTGCCCGTCGCCGGCCGTCACCGGCCAGCAGTGTGGCGGTGAAGTATTCGTCGATGGGTTCGGCCATGGCGAGGCTCCTCAGCTCGGTCCGGATCGGGTCATCGCAGGCGCGGGTTCCTCTTTCTGGTGTCAGACGATGTTCGTTTCGCCGGCTGCCAGGTCGGCGTCGCTGAACCGGTCCAGGGTGAATCGCGCTGATGTCGTATTTGGGTGTCATCGCCGTGGTAGAGGTCGCGCACGATCTCGCCGGTCGCCGGGCCCATCAGGAAACCGTGGCCGGAGTATCCGGTAGCGATGAGCAGGCCCTCGACCTCGTCGCTGCGGTCGATGATCTGGTTGCGGTCGGGAGTCATCTCGTACAGGCCGGCCCAGCCGGTGGTGATGCCGTAGTCGAGGACGGCCGGGGCCCGGTTCTCGGCGATAGCGCCCAGACCCATCGAGCCAGTCCTCGAGTTCGAACCTGAGGTTGAATCCTCGGCCTCGTTCGGGTCCGACCAGCCCAGCAGCAGGCCCTTGCCTTCCGGGTGGAAGTAGAAGTTCGACGGGAAGTCGATGGTCAGCGATGGCGAGGTTGCGGGCAGCTCGGCCAGCGGCTCGGTGAACGCGATCTGGCGGCGGACCGGAGTGACGGGGATGGTCACGCCGACCATGTCCCCGATGCTGGCGCGACCAGGCCCCGGCGGCGCAGACCACGGTGTCCGTCTTGATACGACCGTGCTCGGTGATCGACTGCGGTGATGGTTCCACCGTGCTCTCGATGTCGGTGACCTTCGCAATGGCGGACGATCGCGCGCGCCGTGGCGGCGGGCTGCGGCGGCGTAGCCCATCACCACCGACTCCGGGGTGGCCTTGCCGTCCATGGGTGACCAGCAGGCTGCGACCATGCCCTCTGTGCTGATCAGTGGCGAAATCTTCTGCGCTTCTTCCGGTGATGACCATGCGGCTCGGCACGCCGTGGCGGTTCTGCAGCGCCACGCTTTCGGTGAAGACGTCGAGGTTGTGCTGGTCCGACAGCAGGTAGAGGTAGCCGTCGCGGCTGAAGTCGATCTCTTGGTCGTACTCGTGCGGCGAAGCGCTGAGTACACCTCCAGGCCGCGCAGCCCGATCGCGATGTTGGCGGGGTTGCTGAAGGAGGCGCGCACGCCGCCGGCGGCCCTGCAGGTCGACCCGCAGGCGAGTTCGTCGCGTTTCGACCAGCACCACGTCGGAGACCCCGGAGTGGCGAGGTGATAGGCGATGCTGGTTCCGATGACGCCGCCGCCGATCACGACGACGGACGCCTGTGTGGGCAGGTCTTCGTCATATCCGTTCGCCTCGACTTTCGTGAGCAGGACCTCGGCAGGCGGCCGCGCAGCCCCATGGCCTCGGCGACGCGCGCCTGGGCGGTGGCGCGGGCGACCCGTGGGTGGTCCGGCCCTGCCTTCGAGAATCGCAAGGTCTCGATGTGTGCTGGCGCGCAGCTTGTTCGAGATGTTGTCGAACACCGCGGCCGGTTCGGGGCGGATTGCCGAGTAGCGCGCAGTCCATCGCCACGGCCGCGGCGACCACACCGCCGGCGTTGGCGATGAAGTCCGGGACGACGGTCACCCCGCGATCGAACAGGACCTGTTGAGCCGCAGGGCTGCTCGGCAGATTCGCGCCTTCGACGACGATCTTGGCCGGCAGAGCGCGGGCGAGGTCGGCGTCGATGACGTCCTGCAGCGCGGCCGGGATCGAGCATGTCGGCGATCGACGGTGAGTTCTTCGCCGGCGGTCAGCGGCTTGGCGTCGGTGTAGTGGTCGTACGAATCCGTCACCGTACTGCTCGCGCAGCGTCAGCAGCTGGCGACGTCGAGCCCGTCGGGGTTGTGCATGCCGCCCTGCGAGGTGGACACGGCGACCACGGTGGCCCCGAGTTCGTCGAGCCGCTTGGCGGTCGCCGCGCCGACCGCACCGAAGCCCTGGATGGACACGCTCAGCGAACCGGTGGACAGGCCGAGGGCCTGCGCGGCGGCGTCGGCCGACTCGGCGACACCGTGGCCGGTGACCCCGAGCTGGTCGTACGGGCAGCCCGCCGAGCGCGTGGGGGGTGCCCACCGCGCCGCCGCGGCCGCCGACCTCGTCGAGCATGATCGCGGCGTCGCTTCTCGGTGATCCCGACGTCGAGACCGAAGACGTACTCCTCGGGGACCTCGTTGCGCAGCGCGCGGACGAATGCGCGCAGCACCGTCCTCCTTGGAGGCGGCAGTCGGGTCGGCCCAGATGCCGGCCTTGGCGCCGCCGTAGAACAGGTCGACGCCCGCCCACTTCCAGGTCATGTTGCGGGCCAGACGGGCGACCTCGCCGACACTGACCGTGGTGGACATGCGGGTGCCGCCCTTGCCCATTCCGCGGGCGGTGTTGTCGATGACGAGCACGCCGCGCATGCCGGTGCGTGGCGTCGGAGACGCACACGACCTTCTCCGGACCCCATTCGTCGATCATTCGAACATCGTGTGGCTCCCCGTGCTATTCGCGGGCGCGTCAGGCGAAGCTCACGCCTTGAGCCAGCGGCAGCTCACGGGAGTAGTTGATGGTGTTGGTGGCGCGGCGCATGTAGGCCGCGCCAGGCATCAGACCCGGATTCGCGGCCGCCGCCGGTGGTCTTCTCGCCACCGAACGCGCCGCCGATCTCGGCGCCGGAGGTGCCGATGTTGACGTTGACGATGCCGCAGTCCGAACCGTCGGCGGCGATGAACCGCTCGGCTTCACGCTGGTCGGTGGTGAAGATCGACGACGACAGGCCCTGCGGGACGTCGTTGTGGATCGCGATCGCCTCCTCGAACGTGGAGTAGGTCAGACACGTAGAGGATCGGCGCGAAGGTCTCGGTCCTTGACGATCTCGGTCTGGCGCGGGCATCCGCACGATCGCGGGCTCGACGTAGAACGAATCGGCGCTGCTCGCGCGGCGGCCGCCGCCGACCAGAATCTCTCCGCCCTGCGCCTGCGGCCTTTTCGAGGGCGGCGGTCATATTGGCGTAGCGCTGCCGTCGATCAGCGGGCCGACGAGAGTGCCCGTCGGCGAACGGGTCACCGATCGGGAGGCGGGCATAGACCTCCGTCAGATCGCCGCACGAGCTCGTCGGCGACGTCCTCGTGCACGATCACGCGGCGCATGGGGTGCAGCGCTGCCCGGCAGTGCCGGCCGCGGCGAACACGATGCCGCGGGTGGCCAAGTCGAGGTCGGCCGACGGCGTGACGATGGCAGCGTTGTTGCCGCCCAGTTCCAGGATGGCGCGACCGAACCGCGCGGCGACGCGCGGCGCGATCTGCTCGCCCATCCGCTCGGAGCCCGTGGCGCTGATGAGCGGCACCTTGGGGCTGTCGATCAGGGCCTGGGTGTCGGCGGCACTCGCGGAGACGAGGACATTGAGGTTCTCCGGCGCGCCGAACCTCGCGGGCGGCGCGGTCGAAGAGCGCCGAGCATGCCGCGGCGGTCAGGGTGGCCAGCTGAGCCGGCTTCCAGACCACCGCGTCGCCGCAGACGATTGCGATGGCGGTGTTCCACGACCACACCGCGGCGGGGAAGTTGAACGCCGACACCACACCGACGACACCGAGCGGATGCCAGGTCTCCATCAGCCGGTGCCCCGGCCGCTCCGAGGGCATCGTGCGACCGTCGAGTTGACGCGACAGGCCCACCGCGAAGTCGCAGATGTCGATCATCTCCTGGACCTCGCCGAGGGCCTCGGAGGTGATCTTGCCGACCTCGATGCTGATCAGGTTCGCGACGTCGGCCTTGTGCTCGGTCAGCAGCTCGCCGAGGCGCTTGATCAGCTGCCCGCGGACCGGGCCGGGCACGGTGCGCCATCGCAGAAACGCGGCGTGGGCGGCGTCGATCGCGGCCTCGACCTGCGCGGCGCCGGCGGCGGGGAAATCGAACAGGTCGGCGCCGGTGACCGGGGTGCGGGCGGTGATCGTTGTCGCGGCCGTCGCCGTGTCGAGCGCGTTCGGGTCGACTCCGCAGCGCTGCAGGCTGGTGCGGGCCAGTGTGCGCAGCTCGTCGGTGGTGGGCAAGGAGATGGTCTCGGAGATGGCGGTGCTCATGTTCACATCGTCACCGCCGAGTAACCAATAGAACAAGCGAAAGAAAATGCGCTCATTGGTTTAGAGTTTCTATATGAATCTGAATCTCGGGCAGCTCACCACCCTGCGTGAGCTCGCTCGTCGCGGCACGATGGTGGCGGTCGCCGATGAGTTGGGATACACGCCGGGGGCCGTTTCGCAGCAGATCGCCGCTCTTGAGAAGTCGGTGAACACTCGACTGATCACAAAGGTGGGACGCAAGGTCGTGCTTACTGACGCAGGGACGGTGCTGGCCGAGCACGCCGAACGGGTGCTGGCCGCCGAGCGGGCGGCTCTCGACGCGGTCCTCAACGTCCGTGACCACGTGGCCGCACCGGTGTTGGTGGGCATCTTCGGCAGCACCGCAGCCGCACTCCTTCCTGGGGTGGTGGCCCGTGCGCACGACACCTTTCCGCAGATGCGGCTGCGCAGTATCGAACTCGACGTCGACGACGCACTGGACGCGGTGGCGCGCGGTCGTGTCGACGCGGCCTTCGGGCTGGATTACCCGAGCATGCCGCTGCCCCGGGTTCCCGGCATCGAGATCATCACCCTGCGCGAGGAGCGATTCAGCCTGGTCGTCTCCCCAGGCGCCTACGGAATGCGCACCGAGAGCCGCATGGACCTGCGCGATGCCGCCGATTGGAACTGGATCCTGCCACCGTCACACACCCAGTACGGCGCGGCGATGCGCAACGTGTGTCGACAACACGGTTTCGAGCCGGCCACGTCGCACGAGATCATCGACACCGCAGTCACTCTCGCGCTGGCAGCCAAGGGATTAGGAGTCGCTCCGGTCACCGACATGATGATCGGACTGAACAGTTCCGTGCCGATCATCCGTATCGCGCTGCTGCAGCCGATCGTGCGCAAGGTCGTATTGATCCGGCCGGAGGGCGCCGGCGCCCGTCCCACCGTGCGGGCGGTCACCGAGATCGTGCAGGAAGTCATCAGCGACCACCGGTGAGCCACCAGCACGTCGGACAACCCGGTTGCCGATGGGTGGACGCTAGTGCTCCGACGACGTGGGCAACCTATGTCGGCGGTTGGTGTCGCGGAACGATCATCACGGGGACGGGAGCGTGACGCAGGATCTTCGAGGCGGCCGAGCCGAGGAACACGCGGGCCGCCTGTCCGGCTGCCCCCGATCCCAGTAACAGCATGTCGCCGGCTGCCCAGGGAACACTCTCCACGGCCTCGCGCCAATCGTGGCCGCTTCCGACCACGACCTCAACGTCTGGAATCGAGATATGCGCGCGAACGTCGTTGAGCTGCTTGACGATATCGTCCATTGTCCTGCGTGCCCACTGCTGCACAACGAGATCCTCCGCCGAAGGCTCGATCGAGCCCCTGAACATCGTCACCGGCCGCACCGTGAACGACACGATCCGCAATTGAATTGGCCACTGTTTAGCGAATTCGGCGGTTGCAGCGATGAGGCCATTGATGTCGGCTTCGCCTCCGTATGCGGCGGTGAGCCGGCGTATCGGCTCGGGGCCCAGCGGGTAGCCGCGGGGAGCAATCGCTACGGGCACTGCCGCGGTATGGACCAGCCGTTCGGTAACACTGCCCAGCGCCACCCTGCCCAGCAGGCCGGAAGACGACGACCCGACAACGACGAGACGCGCGTCGTGGGCGGCGACGAGTTCAATCAAACCTGTTGGAATAGACGTTGATTGGTGGACAACCTTGGGGATATCCAGATCCTCCGGCAGCTGGCTGACCACTCTGTCGATCGCGCGCGAAGCCTGCGACGTGACATAGCGCAGGTACTCGTCCTCGATCGGGTCGCCCTTCGCCGGCCACGGCCGTTCCACGATCGCCGCGGCCACGACCTTGTCGCCGGTCCAGCGTGATATCTGCGCTGCCAGGTTCAGCGGTGCGGTCCCCTGACGGCTCGAGCTGAATCCAGCGATGATCGTCATCGAGCGGATTCCGCTGTCCCGGCCGGGGTCGCCACGACGTGCGTCACCGGCACACCGTGCTCGGCGCGGGCGCGGTCCACCACGTCGAAGCGATGCCACACGGACTCTTCGGGCGGAAGCGTCGAAATCACGATCTGATCCGGACGGAACGAATCAACGGCGGTGGCCAGGGCCCGCAGCGGCCGATAGTCACCCAATGCGCCGTCGGCGTCGAGGTTCTCGGAGCGAAGAGTCAACAGCGTGTCGTCCAGCCGCCGCTGGGCGATCTCCCTGGTCGCCTCCTCGACGTCGAGCGGACCGTGGGTGGCGGCAGTGCCGGTCTCGATCGGGCTGGCCGGCGCGACGACGAAGTAGGTGGCATCCCGATCCGCACCGATGCGACGAAGCTCGTCGAGCAGTTCCTCGGACCCGACTGTCTGATTGGCCAGCACCAGCACGCGATGAGGCGGTGTCGTCGCCGCGACCCCCTCGACGACGGGCCGGCTATTCACGTACCACCGGTTCGCGAGGAACAGCGCGATGACCACGGCCCACGACACCAGGCTGAGCCACAGCGGCCTGGGATCCTCAGAAAGGCCCATCTGTACCAGGATCGCCACGATGGCGACCGCGGTGATGATCGACAACACCGGGAACAGCCACATCTTCACCTTGAGTTCCGAGTCCGGGGTGCGGTATCGCAGCACGATCTGCGAGACGGCGATGAGTAGGTAGACGAACAGGATGATCGCGCCGCTGGAGTTCAGCAGGAACGCGAAGATGGTGTCGGGCGAGACGGCCGCGGCGATGACGCACAGAAAGCCGACCACCGAGGAGGCGAGAATCGCGATGGCCGGCACCCCTCGACGGGTCACCTGGACCAGCTGGGCCGGTGCCTCCCGACGTGCCGCCAGGACGAACAGCATGCGCGAGGCGGTGTACATGCCCGAGTTGAGACAGCTCAGCACCGCCGTCAACACCACCGCGTTCATGATGTGGTCGGCGTACGGGATGCCCATTTCGGTGAACGCGGAGACGAACGGGGATGCGCCCGCTTCCTCGTCGTTCCACGGCAGGATGACGGCCAGCAGGAACGTGGAGCCGACGAAAAACACTGCGATGCGGGTGATCACCGAGTTGGCGGCCTTCGACACCGCCCTCTCCGGATTTGCCGATTCCGCGGCGGCGATCGTCGCGATTTCGGCGCCGACCATCGAGAAGATCACCGTGACCACACCGACGGTGATGGCCATGGCACCCAGCGGGAAGAACCCGTCATGGGCCCACAGGTTCGAGAAGTCCAGCGACTTGTCCGGCCACAAACCGAGCACGAACAGCGCGCCCAGCCCGATGAACACCACGATCGCGGCCACCTTGATGCCGGCAAACCAGAACTCGAACTCGCCGAAGGACGAAACCGAGAACAGGTTCGTCGCGGTCATCAAGATCATCAGGATCAGAGAGCAAAACCACAGCGGAATGTCGATCCAGTACTGGATGATCTTCGCGCCGGCGATCGCCTCGAAGCCGACGACGATCACCCAGAAGTACCAGTACAACCAGCCGACAGAGAAGCCGGCCCAGTTGCCCATCGCGTTTCGGGAGTAGTCGGCGAACGATCCGGTCGACGGGTTGGCCACGGCCATCTCGGCCAGCATCCGCATGACCATGATGATCAGGACACCCGCAAGGGCATAGGTGATGAACGCGCCCGGCCCGGTATCGCCGATGACGACGCCCGAGCCGACGAAAAGGCCCGCACCAATCACGCCGCCGATGGCGATCATCGTCAGCTGCCGCTGGCTCAGCGCCTTCTTCAGGGTCGGTGTTGCGCTCATTGGATCCCTCCGATCAGTGCGGCAGCATGGCTCACTCTAACGACGAGGCCCGCAGAGCCGTTGTCTATATGAGCTATTGTCATATCAAACCGTCGTCAATCCTAGACCCGCGTCGCGCTGTCGGGGATGGGATTCGGGAGTCGATAATAGATCGCCAGCAGGCGACTCTCACCGGCGTGTTGTCTGAACTTCCGCCAGTGCGTTCCGACAGCTGTCGGACTCGACGCCATCTGTCAAATGATCTTGGTTAGCTCCGGTAGAGCCGGGCAATATTCGCGATCCGGATACTGAGCATCAACTCGAAGCGAGCCTCGCCATCCCTCAGGTCACCACCCACCGCCTCGGTGATCTTCTCGAGTCGGTAATAGAGAGTTGATCGGTGAAGGTGCAACGCCTCGGCGGTTTTTCGTGCGTCGCAACCATGCGTGAGATACGCGTCGAGGGTATGAATGAGATCGTCGCGGCCACTCTCGACCATGCCGACGATCCCTGGATGCATGAGCTCGGCGAGATCTGTGGGATTGCTTGAGTAGCTGTCCGCGATAAGCGCGATGGCTTTCCATGAACCCAGTTCGGTCCAAACCGCCACCTTCTTGTTGAAAGCTCCGATCTCAGCGAGGGTCAACGCCAATCGAGCATTCCGAAACGCTTGTGCCGCTTGCGAAATCGGCACTCGGTCCCCTGACGAACCGATGGCGGGCCGTTGATCGTAGGTGGCATGAATCGCATGCACCACCGCCGGCGATACTCGACGGGTGTTGACGCGAACTTCGGGTCGCGACACCGCGACGATCGCGGTCGGCTGGCCGGCAAGGGCGAACCATCGCTGCGATGGTTCGGCAGCAGTCAAGCCCAGCCGCAGCGACATGGTCCGCTCCAGCGGATCCTGCGGCCCGGCGAAGCTCGGCTCGAAGGCGAACACGCTCACCCGACTGTCGGGCTGCGCCATGTCCTTCTCCTGCAGTTCCTGCAGAACCCGTTCGAACGACTCGGCCGTGCCGTCCTCGAGTAGCCGTGCGAGGAGCGCCTGCTGGGACGATTCGGCGGCGCGGAGGGCGGCGTTTCGGCGATCGAGGATGGATTGCAGATCTCTGCCGGCTTGTCTTGCAAGTTCTTGGCCGTTATCGGACAGCGACTGTTCGGGGTCGAGCACCCACAGGTAGCCGAACCGCTCGTCCGTCGAACATATCGGCACGCAAAACCGTGACATCATCCCGTGCTCAGGCAGGGCCGGGGTCCAGAACGCGTCAGTGGCTTTGCCGATACCGAACGAATAGAACTCGGCTTTTACTTCGGCCCGGATTCCGCGCTGCAGGAGGCTGTACATGCGTACGTCGTCGAGTTCCCCGAACTGGCGGCTGTGCGTGATGGGCGTCAGGGATGCGTCATCAAGGAGGACCGCCCTGTCGAGCGATTGCGCGAGAACGTCGACAATCGACTGAACATGCGGTCCGATGCCCGTCGGGGGGTCCGACATCTCCACAACCGTTACCTGAAATGTGAGTGTTTGTGTGTTCTGGGCATTTCAGGCAGCTTCTCCTTGCGGAGTTGCGGTCCCCGCACCCGGGTCAGTGGTGTGCGGGGTTGACGTTTCATCGCCTCCTGCCGTCCCCACCGCACCCGCGGTGGTGGTGGGGCTGGTCTTCTGGATGGCTCCGCGTCCATCTCCTGCCGTGACGCTGGCGGCCGGCCTACTGCCGGTACCGGTCCCCGTTCGACCACCCGGTGTGGTGGTCTCGCTGAGGCGGGCGAGGTTGATCGCCGCATTCAGATCCCGGTCAGATCGGCGGGCATCCGTTGCGGCAGTGGTAGATGCGGTCGCGCAGCCGGAGTTTGGTTTTCACCCCGCAGCGCGAACACAGTTGAGTCGACGGGAAGAACCGTGGCGCGGTCACCAGCGTGGCGCCGTACCAGCTGGTCTTGTAGTCCAGTTGGGTGCGGATGCGGCCCAGCGCGGCATCCCCGAGCGCCCGGTTGAGGCCGCGTTTTCGCCGCCCACCACGGCGGCTCAGGTTCTTGGCGGCCAACTGCTCGACCGCGACGACCTCGTGCCGCGTCGCCAGGCCGTGGTCGCTTGGTGGATCTCGTTGGCGCGGATCGCGGCCACCCGCGCATGAATTCGCCCTACCCGGGCGGTGGCCCGCTGCCAGCGCTTCGACGGATCCCGCTGCGTCTTCGTCTCGGGATCGTAGCGCCCACACCGGCGCGCCGCCTGCCGTTGCGCCGCCCGCAGCCGAGATTGCGCCCGGGTCAACGGTTTGGGCGCCGCGATGCGAGCCACCTGCTCCCCCTCCGGGGTGGCGACCACGAGCAGGTCCTTGACTCCGACATCGACGCCCACCACCGGTGTGGCGATCGGCGGCGCATGCGCGGGGCGGGTCTTACCCGCCACGATCACCTGAAAGGCACACTGCCACCGCCCACCCGTGAAACGCACCGTGGCCGACAGAATCCGCGCCGTACCAGCCTGCAGCCGGCGCGCCAGTCTGCGGGTCGACTCGTGGGTACGGATGGTGCCCAACCGCGGCAGCGTGACGTGGTGGCGGTCCGGCTCCACGCGGATCGCGCCGGTGGTGAACCGCACCGACCGTCGCGAGTGGTGCCGGGTCTTAAAGCGCGGGAACCCGACCGCGGCGCCGGCGCGCTCACCGCACCGCGACGCCGACCAGTTCTGCAGGGCGCGGGCCAACCCATCCAACCCCGAGTTGTAGGCCTCCTTGCTGTTGGCTTCCCACCACGGCGCCACCTCGGCCTTGCACCCATTCCAGGTTTTGCGCAGCTTGGCCAGCGACCAGCCCTGCGCCGGGGTCAACTCCTCCTCCGCGATGCCGTAGGAGCGCTCCGCGCTGCGTTGATCCAAGTTGGCCTTCACCACACCGAGCATGTGGTTGAACGCGAACCGCGCCGCACCACAATGCGACTCCAGCGCGCTCACCTGAGCAGGGGCCGGATCCAGCGCAAACCGATACGCCTGCGCTGTCCAGCCCTCGGGAACCTCAAACCCCGCCATCACCACGCCCCCACCGCCAGTGGCCCGTTCGCCGATTCGCGGTACATGACCCAACCATCCCAGACCGCACCGACAACAACCCCGACTACACACTCACGAACACTGACGATTACGCACATTTCACCCAGCAGCTCGTGGCCCCCGACCGCAACTGCAGGGTGTTCGCAAGTGTGGCACGCGAGCAACGGCGACGGCGATTCGGCGATGCCGCCGGGCACGGCCGGGCGCAGCGACCGAGGTGGTGCATCTAGTGCAGCTCTTGGGGCAAGTCCCGGCAGCTTCACGCAGCAATACCGTGGCCGACGGCGCGTCGACTGGCAGCGCGTAGCCGCACAACACCGCGACGAACTGCACCCCCTACTAACACCAGAACGCCCGGTTGGGCGGCATCCAGTCAGCGGGCTGCTTGTCGCCCTTGTCCTGATGGCCTGGGGCGACTCTGGGCGCGTCAGGCCGATCGTGCTGCTACCGCTCACGTTGGTAGCCGCCGGTTGATCAGCAGTGCGGCCAGCGCGGAGGCGACCAGCACCATCGCGCCCAACCGAAACGAGCTGGTACTGGCATCACCGCGAATCGTTTCGTAACCGAACTGCTGCTGCAGCGTGGTGTAAACCTCTTTGAGCTGTTCAACATTGGCGGCGTTGTAGAGGGTGCCGCCGGACAGTTCGGCGACTTTCTTCTGGGTGTCGTCGGCAACGGGCACCTCCAGGTCCATACCGTCGAGCTCCACGTGGCCATACGGTGTGCCGAACGAGATCGTTGAAATCGGCACGCCCTGGTCCTTGGCGGTGCGGGCCGCGGTGAATGCGCCCCTCGGGGCGTCGGGGTTGGTCGGCAGGTTTTCCTTCCCGTCGGAGAGCAACACGATCCGGGCCGGTGGTGGTGAGTCCCCGTCGCCGATCACCGCACCCACCGTCGCGATGGCCTGCAGCGCGGTGAAAATGCTCTCGCCGATGGCGGTGCGCTCGATCACCTGCAGCTTGTCGATCGCGGCCTTGGTGGCCTCCCGATTGGTAGTCGGCGACACCAGCACGAGCGCACTGCCCCCGAACGCGACCAATCCCAAGTTGATCCCCGGTGTCAGTTCGTCGGCGAACTGCTTGCCGGCCTCCTCCGCTGCGGCCAGCCGGCTGGGCAACACATCGGTCGCCCGCATCGACGGTGAAACATCAATAATCAGCATCACCACCGCGCGGTTGCGTGGAATTCGAATGTCGTGACGACGCTTCATTGGACATGGGAAGAAGTGACTAGCCGTCTGTCGTGGGCACCCTTCTCAACACGAGGATTCTCAACTCGAGCACTCCGGTAATAGCTGCGGACGGTGTATGTGGTTCAGCTCTTGGGACAAGTCTCGGCAGCTTCACGCAGGACCGGCGCAGAGGGCGCATCGACGGGCAGTCCGTAGCCACGCAGCACCGCGATGAACTGCATCGCGTACTGGCAGTGGAACGCGGTGTTGGGTGGCATCCAGTGCGCGGGCTCCTGGTCGCCCTTGTCCTGGTTGACTTGGCCCTCAATCGCGAGCAGGTTGGCCGGATCGTTGGCGAAGCGCACCCGCATCTCGTCGGTCCAGTTCCACGCACCGAGGTCCCACGCGTACGCCAACGGGACGATGTGTTCGATCTGCACGGCCGCGCCGGTTTGAGCGCCCCGCACGAATGCGACGACGGCGTTGGTGTACGGGTCTTGCAGCGTGCCGGTGGCAACGGCGTTGGGGCACCGCTTGATTGACACGTACGTCTTGTCGATTAGGTCGCGGTCAAGGATGTCGTTGCGGGTATCGCAGCCGTTATGGCCGCCGGGGGCGGTGTTGTCGTCGGTCCAGGACTCGCCGAACGCGGCCCTGCGGTAGTCGTTTCCGCGGATGCGCACCGGCACTTCGGCGATGCCTGCGAGAACGTCGACACCTGGTGCGACGGTCGGGATGTCGGCCTGGGCGATGAACTCGGCTCGGTGGCCCGACACGGTGGCTTGATAGGCGACCACGATCGCAAGAGCAACCGCTACGGCCAGCCACAGCAGGCGTTTTCGGCTCATGCCTTGTCCAGGTACTCGACGCGGTCGGTCTCGATGAACTGTGCGGCAAGGACCGCCATTCCGGGATTTTCGGGATCCTTCACGTAGCGCGACTCGCAGAACTCGCGCGCAGCCAAGATGATGTCGAGATGCTCGGACAGCGACAGGAATCGCAGGGTGATGGGTCGGCCGGATTGGCTGAGCCCCAACACGTCTCCCTCGCGGCGCTCCTGTAGATCGAGGTCGGCGAGTGTGAACCCGTCCAGGGTGCCGGCGACCGCCTTGAGCCTCTCCCCCGCTTTGGAGCCCTCGGGCAGCCGCGTCGCGAGCAGACACAGGCTGGGATGTTCGCCGCGGCCGATGCGCCCACGAAGCTGATGCAACTGACTGATCCCGAACCGGTCGGCGTCCATCACGAACATGACCGTCGCGTTGGGCACGTCGACACCGACCTCGATGACGGTGGTGCAGACCAGGACATCGATCTGTGCCGCCCGGAACGCCGACATCACGGCGTCCTTCTCCTCACTGGGCAGCCGGCCGTGCATCAAACCGAGTCGTAGGCCAGAGAGGGGTCCGTGACGCAGCCGATCGAACAACTCGACGACGGTGGTAGCGGGCGGACCAGCTTCGTCAGCGGTCTTGTCGTTCTCGTCGATGCGAGATGCGACTACGTAGGCCTGGCGTCCGGCGCGGACCTCTTCGATGATGCGCTGCCAGGCGCGATCGAGCCATTTCGGCTTTTCTCTGAGGAAGATCGTGTTGGTGGTGATGGGCTGACGGCCACGGGGCAACTCCCGCATCGTTGACGTCTCGAGGTCGCCGTACACGGTCAGCGCGACGGTACGCGGAATCGGGGTGGCCGTCATCACCAGCAGGTGCGGCGTCAAGCCCTCGGGAGCCTTGGCCCGCAATCGATCTCGCTGCTCGACACCGAACCGGTGCTGTTCGTCGACGACGACCATACCGAGCCGCTGAAACTCCACAGCGTCCTGAAGCAACGCATGCGTGCCTATCACGATTCCGGCTTCACCCGCGGCTACCTCGTCGCGCACCTGCCGCTTCTGTTGCGGCGACATCGATCCGGTCAACAATGCCACGCGCGTCGCACCCTCGGCGCCCCCGAGCTGGCCCGCCATCGCGAGCGAGCCGAGGATGTCACGAATCGATCGGTCGTGTTGGGCGGCAAGGACTTCCGTCGGCGCCAACAACGCGCACTGGTAGCCCGCGTCGACCATCTGCAGCATCGCCAGCACCGACACGATCGTCTTGCCCGACCCCACCTCGCCCTGCAGCATGCGATTCATCGGCCGACTCGCCGTCAATTCGGATGACAACACGTCGAGCACTTCGTGCTGGCCGTTGGTCAATTCGAACGGCAACTGTTGCATCAGCGCCGCGACGAGCCCGCTGTCTTCGCGCGGGGATGGCGGCCCGGATTCACTCAGTTCGCCGTAGCGCCGCGCCACCAGACCCCATTGCAGGCCGACGGCCTCGTCGTACGTCAGCCGCTCGCTGGCGCGATCACGTTCCGCCTCGTTCTCGGCGAGGTGTATCGCGCGCAGCGCCTCGTCTTCGGATATCAGGCTCCGTTGCCGCAGAAACGATTCCGGCAGCGGATCCTCGACGGGGTCGAGCACATCGAGAACCTGACGCACACAGGCGTAGATGTCCCAGCTCTGTACCTTGGCACTGGCGGGATAAATCGGGAAGAACTCGCGCTCGAACGCTTCCAACAGCTCGTCGCCGGTCGCTCCCGATGCATTGGCGATGGTCTTCAGCGACTTGGTGCCGAACTTCCTGCCTGTGGGCGACTCGAGCACGAGAAACGCCGGATGTGTCAGCTGCAGCGTGCCTTTGAAGTATCCCACCTCGCCGGACAGCATGAGACGGGTCTGCTCTTTCAGTTCGCCGATCATCCAGTCGGCATTGAAGAAGGTTGCGGTGACGGTGGGTCGCCGATGTCCCAGCGTGACTCGCAGCCACTTGCGCGGCCGCTTGCCAGGCTGCGGCTTCATCGTGCCGACCTTGGTGGCGGTGATGACGTCGACGAACGTGACGTGCTCATCCTTCTCGAGGATCAGATCCTCGTCCTCACCGCGCACCGTCATGCCGTCGCTGTACTTGCGCGGGTAATGCCGCAGCAGGTCGTTGACGGTGCGAATGCCGAAGTTCTCCTCGAGCTTCGTCGCCGTCTTCTTCCCGAGGACGTAATCGAGCCGGTCGGTCAGCACCGCCACGGCTACTCGACCCCGATCAGTAACGCATCGCCGCGGTGGTCGGTGTGATAGGTCACCAGCTCGGCACCGAGGTGTTGGCGGTGGACATGTTCCCGCAGCGCTTCGCCGACGACGGGATCGACGCCCGCACCCGTGAGCACGGTCACGAGTTCGCCGCCTGCCGCCAGCAGCAGGTCGATCAGACCGGCACCTGCCGCGGTGAGGTCCTGGCCGACGATCAGCACCTCGTCGCCCGCGATGCCCAGCCCGTCGCCGGGTTTACACGTGCCGGCCCACGTCAGCGCCTCCTCGGTGGCGACCCGCACCGAACCGTGCCGGGCCGACGCCGCGGCGCGGGCCATGGTGTAGCCGTCGTCGACGGCCTGCCGATCCGCGTCGTGCACCGCCAACGCGGCCAGCCCCTGCACCATCGACCCCGCGGGCACCGGTACCACGTCGATCCCCCACCCGATCGCGGCGGTGCACCCCGCGACGAGTTCCTCGGCGGCGACGTAGCCGTTGGGCAACACCATGATCTGCGCGGCACCGGCGTTGACGAGCGCATGCAGCAGCTGCTTGGCGCTCACCGGCGCGTCGGAGTCTGGCCGCAGCACGTGCGCGCCCTCGCCCGCGAACAGTTCCTCCGCCCCGTCGCCGTCGACGATCGCCAGCACCGCCCGTTCCCGGCTCCACCCACCCGGCGGACGCGCGCCGGCGGTTCCGGCGAGCGAGGTGATCTGAATCCGGCTGGGAGTGCCGACGGACAGGGCCGCCTCGACGGCGCCGCCGGCGTCGTCGGCGTGCACATGCACCGAATAATGACCGGCGCCGTCGGCCGACGCCGCGATGGCGACCGATTCACCCAGCTGGTCCAGGCACTCGCGCAGTTTCTCGACGCCGTCGCCGTCGCAACCACTGAGCATGTACATCACCTCGAACTGCGGCGCGGCAGAGGTCGTCGCGGCGACATCGACCTGCGGCGGCGACGGCAGGTATTCGTGCCTATGCGGCGCATGCCCGGTGAGAGTCCTGCTCATCGCGTCAAGCAGTACCAGCAGGCCGCGCCCGCCTGCGTCCACCACGCCGGCCTCCGCCAGCACGTCGAGTTGCTCGGTGGTCTTGTCCAGTGCGACGGCCGCGGCGTCGGTGGCCGCGAACACCACTTCGGCGAGGTCCGCGACGTCGGCGGCCGCGTGCTCGGCGGCGCCGGCGGCGTCCTGCAGCACCGAGACGATGGTCCCGGGCACGGATTCGCCCATCGACGCGACGACCAGCCCGACCGCGTGCCGCAGGGCGGCGCCGAACACCACCCCGCCGACGTCGGCCAACGCCCCGCCCCGGTCTGCCGCCGCGGCCGCGGTCACGTCGGCCAGGCCGCGAAGAATCTGGGACAGGATCACGCCGGAGTTGCCGCGGGCACCGTGCAGCGCCCCGCCGGCCAGCGCGGCGGCCACTTGCGCCACGTCGTCGGTGCCGGACTGCGAGTCGGCCTGCGCCCACGCCGAACGCATGGTGAACAGCATGTTTGTCCCGGTATCGGCGTCGGCGACGGGGAACACGTTGAGCCGATTGATCTCGTCGGTGTGGGAAATCAGGTCGCCGACCGCCGTGTGGGCCCAGTCCCGCAAGGCGGAGGCATCGAGCCGCCGAGCCGACATGCCCACCTCCCACCCGCTAAGCCGCCGTGCGCGTCAGCCTAGTCAGTGGCAGCGACAACACTGGCCACAACGTTGGTGCCGGTGGAGTCCAGCGGCTGAGCGCTTGCGCGAAGCCCCATTGAGCACGTTTTTGGCGATACCTTCGGCGGCCGGTATCCTGGTCAGGTTGTCGGGTCACCCGCCTGCGGTTGTTGGCCCCAAGAACTGATCCGAGGAGTTCTACATATGGCTGCCGTGTGCGATATCTGCGGGAAGGGTCCCGGCTTCGGCAAGTCGGTCTCGCACTCCCATCGCCGGACCAGCCGTCGGTGGGATCCCAACATCCAGACCGTCCGCGCCGTGACCCGTCCGGGCGGTAACAAGAAGCGCATCAACGTGTGCACGTCGTGCATCAAGGCCGGCAAGGTCGTACGCGGCTAGTACCCTGCTCGCACCTTATTCGCGCCAGTGGCTGTCCAGTCTGCGCTGGCTGCGTCGAGTGTGCGTTGACGACGTCGACTGTGCGCGGACTGCGGGAAGTCTGCCTTGGATTCAAGCGGTGGCTGCAACGAATGTGGACGGGTCTGAGAGTAGTCGGTCGAGTTCTTCGGCGGGGGTGCGCCAGCCGAGTCGTTTTCTGGGTCGGGCGTTGAGTTCGGTGGCGACCTGGTCGAGCCAGCCGGGGCCGTAGAACGACAGGTCGGTGCCTTTGGGGAAGTACTGGCGCAGCAGTCCGTTGGTGTTCTCGTTGGTGCCGCGCTGCCAGGGGCTGTGCGGGTCGCAGAAGTAGATCGGCAGGCCGGTGGCCTCGGTGATCTTGGTGTGTAGTGCCATCTCGCTGCCTTGGTCCCAGGTCAGCGAGCGGCGCAGGATCTCGGGGATCTCGGGGACCTTGGCCGACATTGCGTCGGCCAGCGTGGGCGCGGTGCGGTCGCCGGGCAGGTGCAGCAGCACCACGAATCCGGTGGTGCGCTCCACCAGGGTGCCGATCGCTGAGCCCGAGGCGGTACTGCCGATGATCAGATCTCCTTCCCAATGACCGGGGACCGCGCGGTCATCGGCCTCGGCGGGACGTTCGCTGATGTTGATCATCCCCTTGAGCTTACCTCGGCCAGTTTCCTTGCGGCCCTGCGGTTTTCGCTGAGCACGGCCGGTACGCAGCGCGGTCTTGACCAGCTGGGCCAACTCCCCGCGTGGCTGGACGTAGAGGGCCTGATAGATCGTCTCGTGTGACACCCACATCTCCGGATCGTCGGGAAAATCCTCCCGCAGCCGGCCCGCGATCTGCTCGGGACTGTGCCGCTGCTTCAAGCGTGCCACCACCTCGGCCAACAGCGCAGGCCTGTCCTCGAGGTGGCGCGGTTTGGGGCGCTGGAGGTTGGCCTCGGCGCAGTCCTGACCCACCCGTGCCCGGTATCCCGAAACGGTCTCTCCACGGTCCCTCTCGCGGCGAATCGTGTTCCGATGCCGCCCCAACACGACCGCGGCCCGCGCCGGCGTGCACTTGCTTTCGAGCAGGTCCTCCAACCGGCAGCGCTCGATGAACGACATCGGTCCCTTCGGCGGTGACGGATCGGGCTCGGTATCGGCAAGCGGCGCAGGGGTTCTCGGCACATAACCAGCCTGGTCTACCCAGCGCCGGCCGGTGTGCTCCGACACGCCCGTGGCCACCGCGGCCTCGGTCACCGTGGCCCCCGAGTGCATCGCCTCCCAAAACACATCCCGGGTGGCCTGCGAATACCGGATGCCGTAGTGCTTGGGATTGGTGTGATAACCCGCCGCCTTGGCCCAGGCCCGGCCCGTCGCGCCGTGCACCCCGGCCACCGTCGCCGCCGCTGTCGGCGACAGCCCCGAATTCACCGCCTCCCAGAACCGCTCCCGCACCAACCCCGGCAACCTGCCGCACGGCGGCAGACCCGGCCGACGAAACCCGGTCTCGTAACCCATGAAGCAACACCTTTCGAATCAGGTGTTGCAGCGACCACTTGAGTCTGAGTGCCGAACTCCCGCCATCGATGCACACTCGAATCCGTAGCCGCACAGTCGACGGCGCAGCGTGGGCGGGCGCGAGCGGTCGCAGAATCGCATGATCAGCGGCGGGCCGCTGCGTGCGACTTTGCGTCTTCTTGCGCTAGGGCAGCCGCCAGTCGATCGGGTCGGCGCCCATCTTTTCCAGTAGCTCGTTGGCGCGGCTGAACGGCCGCGAGCCGAAGAACCCGCGTGAGGCCGACAGCGGCGAGGGATGCGGCGACTCGATCGACACGCAGTCGCTGCCGTCGAGCATCGGTTTCAGTGTCGAGGCGTCACGGCCCCACAGCACCGCGACCATTGGCTGCTGCCGGGCCGCCAGGGCCCGGATCGCGCACTCCGTCACCGCCTCCCAGCCCTTGCCCCGATGCGACGCCGGATTGCCCGGCCGCACGGTGAGCACCCTGTTGAGCAACATCACGCCGCGCTCCGCCCACGGTGTCAGGTCTCCGTTGGCCGGAGCGGGATAACCCAGATCGGCGCCGTATTCGGTGAAGATGTTGTCCAGGCTGCGAGGTAATGGGCGCACGTCGGCTGCCACCGAGAAGCTCAGGCCCACGGCGTGACCCGGCGTCGGATACGGGTCCTGGCCGACGATGAGGACACGGACGCGCTCGAACGGGAAACTGAAGGCGCGCAACACATTCGGGCCGGCGGGCAAGTAACGGTGGCCCGCAGCGAGCTCGGTCCGCAGAAACTCGCCCATCTGCGCGACCTGGGGGCCGACTGGTTCCAGCGCGCGGGCCCAGCCCTCTTCGACGAGCTCATGCAACGGACGTGCGGTCACGAGACGTCAACCTAGCGTGCGCCGTTGGTCAATACGACTGCCAACCCGGATTTCCGTTCCATTCGGCGCCGTCCACCAACACCCGCGGCGGACCGTCGAGCACCCGGCCGATCACCCGCCAGCCGTCCGGTGGCGACCCGGGAAACGTCGCGACCAACGCGTGGTCCTCGCCGCCGCCGAGCACCCA
The DNA here is from genome assembly GCA_963848185.1 of uncultured Actinomycetota bacterium. GTDB lineage: Bacteria > Actinomycetota > Actinomycetes > Mycobacteriales > Mycobacteriaceae > Mycobacterium. The sequence continues at coordinate 107,437 of CAWKCR010000016.1, read as the reverse complement.
TGCCAGCCCGTCGGCCCCCAGCGCGGTGGCAGCGCCGCCAACGGCGTCACGGTCGGCGGCCAGCGCAGCGGTCGACACGTCGACGACGACACCGGACGCCTGCGCGATGTGGCCGAGGTCGGCGACCAGCCCGTCGGAGACATCCGTCATCGCGGTGGCCCCGGCGTCGGCGGCCACGCGGCCCTGCCCGTAAGGAGGTTCGGGAACCAGGTGCCGACGGCGCAGCGCGTCGAATTCATGAACATCGTTGCGCCACAACGAATATCCAGCCGCCGAGCGGCCAAGCTCGCCGGTGACGGCCACCGTGTCGCCGGGCCGGGCGCCGCTGCGGCGTACCGGTTCACGACCGTCCAGATCGCCCAGCACGGTCACCGAGATCACCCATTGCGGGGCGCTCACCAGGTCGCCGCCCACGATTCCGGCGCCAAGCAGGCGAGCCTCATGCCACATGCCGTCGGCCAACTCCAGCGCCTGCGCGGCCGGGGTATCACTGGGCGCGCCGAATGCGACGACGAACGCGGTCGGCCGCGCACCCATCGCTTCGATGTCGGCGGCATTCTGCGCGATGGCCTTGCGACCCACGTCGTGTGGCGTTGACCAGTCCAGACGGAAGTGGCGGTCGGCCACGAGCATGTCGGTGGACACCACCGTCCTGCCGTCATCGGCTAACACCACAGCCGCGTCGTCGCCGGGGCCCAGCGCCACCGCCGGCGGCTGATCGCGGCCCGCCACCAGCCGGTCGATGACAGCGAACTCGCCCAGCCCGGCCAGGGTGGCATGGTTTTCGGCGGGCCCGTCGGTCGCCATGTCACCTCCTTCCGAAGCCGCATCGTGGCCTGAACACCGGCCGGACCTGCGGTACGTTTGGCACCTGCGGCGTGGATTCTATGCAGCGAGAATGGAGGGATATCGGGGTGGTCGAGGCTTTCATGCTGATCCAGACCGAGGTGGGCCGCGCCGAAGTCATCGCCAAACAGCTCGCCGCCCTTCCCGGTGTGTTGTCGTCGGAGTACGTGACGGGCCCCTATGACGTCGTGGTGCGCATCGAGGCGAACACGCTGGCCGACCTGCAGGCCACCGTCGTCCCGAGCGTGCAGCAGGTCACCGGCATCACCCGCACGCTGACCTGCCCGATCGCCAACGGGGCACATCCATAGGGTTGCCCTATGAATCCGGACGGCCCGCCAAGGGGCGTGCTCTTTGCGGCGATCGCGGTGGGCGCCGCGGCGATCATCGGGGTGCTCGCCGTCGCTGCCATCCGGCAAGCCACCCCGCAGCAACAAGTGGTGGCCATCGCATCGGTGCCGGCGCCGCAGGCCGACAGCCCGGAGTGCCGGGCATTGCTCGCGGCGCTGCCCGAACTATTGGGTGACTACCGTCGCGCGCCCGCGGCCGAACCCGCACCCGCCGGAGCCGCGGCGTGGCAGGCCGGGCCCGGCAGCGAGGCCGTCATCCTGCGCTGCGGGCTGGAGCGGCCTGCCGATTTCGTCGTGGGCGCACCCATACAGGTGGTCGACGCCGTGCAGTGGTTCGAAGTCAAGGATCCCTTGGGTGGGCGCAGCACCTGGTTCGCGGTGGACCGGCCGGTGTACATCGCGTTGACGTTGCCGCAGGGATCGGGTCCGACGCCGATTCAGCAGATCTCCGACGTGGTCGCGAAGTCCGTGCCAGCCAACCCCATTGACCCGGCGCCCGCTGCGCTAACGCAGTCCCGTGCCCCGCTTCAGCGCGGTTTCGACCATGGTGGCCAACAACGTCGGATAGTCGACCCCGCTGGCCGCCCACATCCGCGGGTACATCGAGATGGTGGTGAAGCCGGGCATTGTGTTGATCTCGTTGACGACCGGACCGTTTTCGGTGAGGAAGAAGTCGACGCGGGCCAGGCCCTGGCAGTCGATGGCGTGAAACGCGCGGATCGCCAGCTGACGCACCTCATCGGCGACGTCGTCGTCGATCTTGGCGGGCACGTCGAGCTCGGCGGCGTCTTCGAGGTACTTCGTCGCGAAGTCGTAGAACGCATCCTCGTTGCCACGCACTCCGGCCACCCGGATCTCGCCGACCGTGCTGGCCTCGACCCGGCCGTCGGGGAATTCCAGTACGGCGCACTCCAATTCGCGCCCCGGCACCGCCGCCTCGACGATCACCTTCGGGTCGTGCCTACGCGCCACTGCGATCGCGGCGGGCAGTTGATCCCAGGCCCCGACCCGGCTCACGCCGATCGACGATCCGCCGCGCGCGGGTTTGACGAACACCGGCAGCCCGAGCCGTTCGCGCTCCTCCAGCGACACGGTGTCCTGGCGCGCTCGCAGCACGACGTGGTCGCCGATCGGCAGACCCTCGGCCACGAGCAGCTTCTTGGTGAACTCCTTGTCCATGCCGGCCGCGCTGGCCAGCACGCCCGCACCGACATACGGCACGCCCGGCCAGCTCGAGCAGGCCCTGGATGGTGCCGTCTTCTCCGTACGGACCGTGCAGCACGGGGAACACCACGTCGACCGCGGTCAACGTCTCCCCCGCCGCCTCGCCCAGCGACAGCAGTTGGCCGCTGCGGCGCGGGTCGGCGGGCAGCGCGAGTTCGGTACCCGATGTTCCGCTCACCTCCGGCAGCCGCCCGTCGGTGATCGCCAGGGTCTCCGGCCGTCCGTCGGTGAGAACCCACGATCCGTCGGGGGTGATGCCGACGGCGACCACCTCGAAGCGCTCGGGGTCGAGGTTGCGCAGGATGCTACCTGCGGAAACGCATGAAATCGCGTGCTCGGAGCTGCGTCCGCCGTAGACGACAGCGACGCGGACGCGACCAGCGGAGCCGGGCGCATTACGGGCAGTCACAACCTAGAGAGGCTACCGTCCTGGCCGAAACCCGCACGATACGGAGCCACCACCTGGGCTTTTACCCGAGCGCCTGTTCGATATCGGCGATCAGATCGTCGGTGTCCTCGATGCCCAGCGAGATGCGGGCGAAGCCGTCGCTGACCGGATCGCCCCAGCGCGCCCGGCGGTCGACCGAGGTGTGGATGCCGCCGAAGCTGGTCGACGCGATCAGCAGCGCACTGCGTTCCACCAGCGCGTGCACCGCCGCGGCATCCTGCAGTTCCACCGCGATCAGGCCGCCGAAGCGTTTCATCTGCAGGGTGGCGACCTGATGCGACGGATCATCGGGCAGACCGGGATAGCGCACGGACCGCACCGCCTCGTGAGCGCGCAGCATCACCGCGAGCGCCTGGGCGTTGTGGCACTGGCGCTCGAACCGCAGGCCGGCACTGCCCAGGCTGCGCAGCACCAGCCACGCCTCGAACGCGCCCAGGATCGGTCCGGCGAGCAGGCGATCCTGTTCGACCGCCGCCATCAGCTCGGGCTGGCTGCCGGCGACGTAGCCCGCGACCAGATCGCTGTGTCCGGACAGCGCCTTGGTCGCGCTGGCCACCACCAGGTCGGCGCCCAGCGACAGCGGCTGCTGGCCCAACGGCGTCGCGGTGGTGTTGTCGACAACCAAGGTGGCGCCGCGGCCGCGGCACGTCATCGCCAGCCGGTGCAGATCGACGACGTCCAACCCCGGGTTGACCGGGGTTTCGGCGAGCACCACGTCGGCGTCCGATGCGGCGGCACAGATGTCGGCGCTCTTCGCCTCGACGACCGTGACCCCCTGCGGTGCAAGGTATTCCGTCGCGTACCGACGTACCTGGTAGTAGCCGTCGGCGGGCACCACGAGCTTCTTGCCAGGCTTGCCGAGCACCCGAAGCACCGACGTGATCGCGGCCATGCCGGAGCCGAACGTCAACGCCGTTGCCGCTCCCTCGAGTTCAGCCAGTGCCAATTCCAGTTGGCGCCACGTCGGATTGGAGCTGCGGCCGTAGCTGTCCAGCTCCTCGGTCTCGTCGGGCGACAGGTGATACGTCGACGCGGGAACCGGCGGCGCTGCCACTGGCGCGCCCGGAACAGCTTCCGAGCCAACGGCTTTGACGCTGCGGGTGGAATCGCCGTACTTGCCGTCCATCTCCCTTACTCCGGCTTGGTGCTGCGCCCCAGTAGCAGCACGACCGCCTGGTCGACCGATAAACCCTTGTGACAGACCCGATGCACGGCATCGGTCAGCGGCATTTCTACGTCGTAACTCGACGCCAGCGCGAGCACCGATTCGCATGAGGTCACACCCTCGGCGATGTGGCCGCCAGCCGCGCGCAGCGCCGATTCCATGGTGCCGCCCTTGCCCAGCCGCTCGCCGAACGTCCGGTTGCGCGAGTGCGGCGACGTGCACGTCGCCACCAGGTCGCCCACGCCCGCGAGCCCGGCCAGGGTGGCCGGCTTGGCGCCCAACGCGATTCCGAGCCGCATGATCTCGGCCAGCCCACGGGTGATGATCGCGGCCGCGGTGTTCTCACCGAGCCCAACGCCGGCCGCCATGCCACAGGCCAACGCGATGACGTTCTTGCACGCGCCGCCAACCTCGGCACCGATCACGTCGGCGTTGGTGTACGGCCGGAAATAGCCGGTGGACATCGCGCGTTGCAGGGCCACCGCCCGGCCGGAGTCGCTGCAGGCGACGACGGTGGCCGCCGGCTGTTCGTCGACGATCTCGCTGGCCAGGTTCGGACCGGTGACCACCGCCACCCGTGACGGGTCAGCGCCGGTCACCTGCACCACGACCTGGCTCATCCGCATCAGCGTGTCCAGCTCGATGCCCTTGGCAAGGCTGACCAGCGTCACGTCGTCGCCGATCAGGTCGGTCCACTGCTCGAGGTTGGCGCGCAGCGTCTGGGACGGCACCGCGAGCAGCACCGTGCAGGCGCCCGCCAGCGCCTCCGCGGGGTCGCTGGTCGCGCGGATCGACTTCGGCAGCTCGGCATCACCGAGATAACCGGTGTTTCGGTGCGTGTCATTGATCTCGTCCGCCAGCTCCGGGCGGCGCGCCCACAGGGCGACCTCGCTGCCCGAGTCCGCCAAGACCTTGGCCAGTGCCGTCCCCCACGCACCGGCCCCCATCACCGCCGCCTCCACCACGGCTTAACCCTAGCCTGGACCGCGCTACTGGCAGGATGGCGCTCATGAGCGGCACGAAGACCGCCGGCGCAGCTACGCCGGCGACATCGGACGCCGACGTGGGGCTGGTGATCGCCGTGAAACGGCTCACCGCGGCCAAGACGAGGCTGGCGCCCGTCTTCTCGGCTGCGACCCGTGAAAGCGTGGTGCTGGCCATGCTGATCGACACGATCACCGCCGCGTCGGCCGTCTCCGCATTGCGGGCGATCACCGTCGTCACCCCCGACGACGTTGCCGCCGATGCCGCCCGCCAACTCGGCGCCCGGGTGCTGACCGACCCGACGCCCGACGGCCATCGCAACCCGCTGAACAACGCTATCGCCGCAGCCGAAGCCACGGTGCGCAAGGAGATGCCGAATATCGTTGCACTGCAAGGAGATCTACCGGCGCTACAACCGCAGGAGCTGTCGGAAGCGATCGCGGCCGCTAGGGGATATCCGCGCAGCTTCGTCGGTGACCGGCACGGCACGGGCACGTCGGCGTTGTTTGCCTTTGGTGTCGCTCTCGACCCGCACTTCGGCCCTGATTCGGCTCAGCGTCATCGGCATTCGGGGGCCATCGAGCTGACCGGCGCATGGCCGGGTCTGCGTTGCGACATCGATACACCCGACGACCTTCTGGTCGCCCGGCGACTCGGCGTCGGTGCGGCGACCGCGCAGGCCATCGGCCGGCCGAGGTGACCAGCTGGCAACGGGATGGCAGTCCGCAGTAGCAGGACGACTGGTTAATAAGGAATCATCGGAGGGATGACGGAAGCCGAAGCCCAGATCCGACCCGACGACGACACCGTGTCGGTGGCCGGGGCCGTTCGGCCACCGGATGCCGCCGTTTCCGCGCCGGAAGCACCACCTGCGGCGACGTCGCCTGCCATCGACGACGCGCTGCCCGAGGATCGCTATCTCAACCGCGAGCTGAGCTGGCTGGACTTCAATGCGCGGGTGCTTGCGCTGGCCGCCGACACGTCACTGCCGCTGCTGGAGCGGGCAAAGTTTCTGGCGATCTTCGCGTCGAACCTCGACGAGTTCTACATGGTGCGGGTCGCGGGCCTGAAGCGCCGCGACGAGATGGGCCTGTCGGTGCGTTCTGCCGACGGCCTATCGCCGCGCGAGCAGTTGCGCCGGATCGGTGAACGCACGCAGCAGATCGCGCTCCGACACGCGCACGTGTTTCTGGAATCGGTGCGGCCGGCGCTGGCCGACGAAGGCATTGTCATCGTCACGTGGGCCGAACTCGATGACGCCGAGCGCGCCCACCTCTCGACGTACTTTCACGAGCAGGTGTTCCCGGTGCTGACCCCACTGGCCGTCGACCCCGCCCACCCGTTCCCGTTCGTCAGCGGGCTGAGCCTGAACCTGGCGATCACGGTGAAGCAGCCCGAGAACGGCGGGCAACATTTCGCCCGAATCAAGGTGCCCGACAACGTTGACCGCTTCGTCGAGCTCGGCGCCCGCGAGGGCGTCGCCGGCGTGGTGCGGTTCCTGCCCTTGGAGGAGCTGATCGCCGCGTTCTTGCCGGTGCTCTTCCCCGGCCTGGAGATCGTCGAGCACCACGCGTTCCGGATCACCCGCAACGCCGACTTCGAGGTCGAAGAGGACCGCGACGAGGACCTGCTGCAGGCGATGGAGCGCGAGCTGGCCAGGCGGCGGTTCGGCTCGCCGGTGCGGCTGGAAGTCGCCGACGACATGACCGAGAACATGCTCGAGCTGCTGCTGCGTGAGCTCGAGGTCAAGCCGGGCGATGTCATCGAGGTGCCCGGGCTGCTCGACCTGTCGTCGCTGTGGCAGATCTACGGCGTGGACCGCCCGGCCCTGAAGGACCCGCCGTTCGTGCCGGCCACCCCGCCGGCGTTCGGCGAGCGCGAGACGCCCAAGAGCATCTTCGCCACGCTGCGCGACGGTGATGTTTTGGTGCATCACCCGTACGACTCGTTCTCCACCACGGTGCAACGGTTCATCGAGCAGGCGGCCGCCGATCCCAATGTGCTGGCGATCAAGCAGACGCTGTACCGCACTTCCGGCGACTCGCCGATCGCCAACGCGCTGATCGACGCGGCCGAGGCCGGCAAGCAGGTCGTCGCCCTGGTCGAGATCAAGGCGCGTTTCGACGAACAGGCCAACATCAAATGGGCGAAGGCATTGGAAGATGTCGGTGTGCATGTGGTCTACGGCCTGATCGGGTTGAAGACCCACTGCAAGACGGCTCTCGTGGTGCGCCGTGAGGGGTCGGTGATCCGGCGCTACTGCCACGTCGGCACCGGCAACTACAACCCGAAAACCGCGCGGCTGTATGAAGATGTCGGCCTGTTGACCGCCGACCCCGACATCGGCGCCGACCTCACCGACCTGTTCAACTCGCTGACCGGCTACTCGCGCAAGGACAGCTACCGCAACCTGCTGGTGGCGCCCCACGGTGTGCGCAAGGGCATTATCGAGCGCATCGAGAAGGAGGTCGCCGCGGCCCGGGACGGCGGCGACGAGGGGCGGATCCGGCTGAAGGCCAACGCGTTGGTGGACGAGCAGGTGATCGACGCGCTCTACCGCGCCTCGCAGGCAGGGGTTCGCGTCGAGGTGGTGGTGCGGGGCATCTGCGCGCTGCGGCCCGGTGGACCGGGATACTCCGACAACATCGTCGTGAGGTCGATTCTCGGCCGGTTCCTCGAACACTCGCGGATTATTCACTTCCGCGCCATCGACGAGTTCTGGATCGGCAGCGCCGACATGATGCATCGTAATCTCGACCGACGGGTCGAAGTGATGGCTCAAGTCAAGGATCCGAGGCTGACAGCTCAACTGAACGACGTCTTCGAGTCCACGATGGACCCCGCGACCCGGTGTTGGGAGTTGGGCGCCGACGGCAGCTGGACCGCGTCGCCGCAGGAGGGCCTGACCGTTCGCGACCATCAGGTGTCGTTGATGGAACGCCACCGGCATCCGTGAGACTTGTCGGGCGTGACGCGGCCCTGAAACAGGCCCGGATGACCTGCAGGAGTTGAGGTGCCGAAGGAGATCCCGCCAGACGTGGTCCCGGTGAGCAAGGCCGTTCTTGCCGCGGGTGCGGTGCTGTGGCGATCCAACGGCGACTCCGCCGCGCCGGAGGTCGCGATCATCCACCGTCCGCGCTATGACGATTGGTCCCTGCCCAAGGGCAAGGTCGACCCCGGCGAAACCGAACCCGTCACCGCCGTGCGCGAGGTGCGTGAGGAGACCGGCTACACGTCGCACCTGGGCCGGCGACTCGCCGCAGTCAGCTACCCGGTGGAGCAGGGCATCAAGAAGGTGCGGTACTGGGCGGCGCGCTGTGTCGACGGTACGTTCAGCCCCAACGCCGAAGTCGACGAACTCAAATGGCTGCCGGTTGCCGAGGCATTGAAGCAGCTTGGCTACCCGCACGACCGAAAAGTGTTGCGCCGCTTTGCCAAAGGACCAGTCGACACTCAGACGGTGCTGATCGTCCGGCACGGCACGGCGGGCAGCAAGTCGCGGTACAAGGGCGACGACCGAAAGCGCCCACTGGATAAGCACGGCCGCGCACAAGCGGAGTCTCTGGTCGGACAGTTGCTCGCCTTCGGCGCCGACAAGCTGTACGCCGCCGACCGAGTCCGTTGCCATCAGACGCTTGAACCGTTGGCCGAGGAGCTCGGGACGACCATTCACAACGAACCGCTGCTGACCGAGGAAGCTGCTGCGGAGAATCGCAAGGCGGCCCGGCACCGCGTCCTCGAAATCGCCGCTGCCGGTGGCACCCCGGTGATCTGCACGCAGGGCAAAGTGATTCCCGACTTGATCGCGTCGTGGTGCGAGCGGGACGGCGTACGACCGGACAAGTCCCGCAACCGCAAGGGCAGCACCTGGGTGATGTCGTTGGCCGACGGGCGCTTGGTGGCCGCCGACCACATCGGCAGTCCGCTGGCCGTCAAGAAGTAGCGCCCCGGCGGCGCGTCCGCCCGGCGGGCGAGAGGAGATCTCGATCACCGCCGAGAAACAGCCAAGCTTCCCCCGCGTTGGCCGATGCGTTACGCACAGCCACGCCCACGTGGGTGCGGGGCATCGTGCTGTTCTGGGGTGACTGCGAAACGTCCGCAGCGCCATGGCCGCCGGCACGAAGCTGTTGGTGATCGAGACGGTGATACCCGACGACAACCGCGAGCACTTGTCGAAACTGCTCGATCTGGAAATGCTCGTCGCTGGTACCGGCAGAGAACGCACGGCCGCCGATTACGCCGAGCTGCTGGGCAGCGTGGGCTTTAGCAACATGCGCGTGATTCCGACGATCGGCCCTGCCGCGATCGTCGAGGCTGAAGCGGCTTAACCGATCTCACGACACACAGGCACGCCGCGGGGCGCGATGTCCCGCGGCGTGCCTGACGCCGAACTTACCGGCGGCCCTTCTTGGCCGGGGCCTTGCGGGCCGGGGCCTTGCTGACTGCCTTCTTCACGGCTGCCTTCTTGACAGCCTTCTTGGCGACGGCCTTGCGAACGGGGGCCTTCTTCACAGCCTTCTTGACTGCGGCACGCTTCACCGTCTTCTTGACGGCGGCCTTCTTCACCGCCTTCTTGACGGCGGCCTTCTTGACCGCCTTCTTGACGGCGGCCTTCTTGACTGCCTTCTTGACGGCCGCCTTCTTCACTGCCTTCTTGACGGCGGCTTTCCGCACGGCCTTCCGTGCCGTACCCGCCGTAACGCCACGCTTCACTGCTGGTCCTTCCGCCGGGAGGCGCTGTGCCCCAGAAACAACCGCTTTGAATTGAGCGCCGGGCCGAAAGGCCGGCACGGAGGTGGGCTTAACTTTGACTGTCTCGCCGGTGCGCGGATTGCGCGCGACGCGGGCCGCACGACGGCGCTGCTCGAAAACGCCGAAGCCCGTAATGGTGACGCTGTCACCCTTATGAACCGCGCGCACGATGGTGTCGACGACGTTTTCCACCGCGGCTGTTGCCTGCCGACGATCCGAGCCCAGTTTCTCCGTGAGTACGTCGATGAGCTCTGCTTTGTTCATGCAAAACCTCCGAAACCCAGTGGTCCTCTTTGGACCGACTAGAGGACACGGTAAACCCAATGACCACTGATTTCCAAGAGCCACGCGCAATTTCAGGTGTAGCTGGCGAACATTTCGGCAATCCGCTTGCCGCCCTTGGCCTCCTGGAGGGTGCCCGGAGAACCGGGTTGAGGCCCGCGATTTCGGCCGATTCGGCGCTATCCGCCAGCCTGCAGCGTGCTCGGTTTCCAAGTCTGCCTGCTCGCCTCGTAAGACTCGATCTGATCGAGTTTCCGCAGCGTAAGGCCTATATCGTCGAGTCCTTCGAGCAGTCGCCAGGCGGTGTAATCGTCAATCGTGAACGGCACCATGACCGTTCCCGCGGCGATATTCCGATCTTGAAGATTCACAGTGATTTCCATGCCCGGATGCTCCTCGATGAGCTTCCAGAGCAGTTCGACATCATTTTGGGCGACTTCGGCCGCCAAGAGGCCCGCCTTGCCCGCGTTGCCCCGAAAAATGTCGGCGAATCGAGACGAGATAACCACCCGGAACCCGTAGTCCATCAGCGCCCAGACGGCGTGTTCGCGCGACGAGCCGGTGCCGAAATCGGGTCCGGCGACCAATACCGACCCCTTGTCGAACGGGGACAGATTCAGCACAAAGGACGGGTCGGTCCGCCAGGACGCGAACAGCCCGTCGTCGAAACCCGTTCGGGTGACCCGCTTCAAATAGACCGCCGGGATGATTTGGTCGGTGTCGACGTTTGACCGGCGCAGCGGCACACCGATGCCGGTGTGGGTGCGAAAGGCTTCCATGACCGTCTCCCTTAGTGCGTCAGATCGGCGGGCGAGGACAACGTGCCGCGGACCGCGGTGGCGGCAGCGACCGCCGGCGACACCAAATGGGTACGGCCACCCCTGCCCTGCCTGCCCTCGAAGTTGCGGTTGGACGTCGATGCGCAGCGTTGGCCCGGCGAGAGTTGGTCGGGGTTCATGCCGAGGCACATCGAGCAGCCGGCCTGCCGCCACTCCGCTCCGGCGGCGGTGAAGATCTCACCGAGGCCTTCCGATTCGGCCTGCGCGCGCACCCGCATCGAACCGGGCACGACCAGCATCCGCACGCCGTCGGCGACGTTGCGGCCGCGAAGGACATCGGCGACCACCCGTAGATCTTCGATCCGGCCGTTGGTGCACGAGCCGACGAAGACGGTGTCCACAGCGACGTCGCGCATCGCCATGCCGGGCTGAAGATCCATGTACGCCAACGCTTTTTCGGCGGACTGGCGTTCGGCGTCGTCGAACATCAGCTCGGGGTCGGGCACCGAGCCCGACAGCGGCACGCCCTGCCCGGGGTTGGTGCCCCAGGTGACGAACGGGCTCAGCGTCGAGGCGTCGATGTAGACCTCGGTGTCGAACTCTGCCCCGTCGTCGGTGTGCAATTGGCTCCACACCGCGACTGCCGCATCCCATTCGGCGCCCTTCGGCGCGTGCGGACGCCCGCGCAGGAATTCGAACGTGGTTTCGTCGGGCGCGCACATGCCGGCGCGGGCCCCCGCCTCGATGCTCATATTGCAGATCGTCATCCGGCCTTCCATCGAAAGCGATTCGATGGCGCTCCCGCGGTATTCGATGACGTGACCCTGTCCCCCGCCGGTGCCGATCTTGGCGATCACCGCCAGGATGATGTCTTTAGCGCTGACTCCCGGCGGCAGCTGGCCGTCGACGTTGACGGCCATCGGCTTGAACGGCCGCAGCGGCAATGTCTGCGTGGCGAGCACATGCTCGACCTCCGATGTACCGATACCCATCGCCAGCGCACCGAACGCGCCGTGTGTCGAGGTGTGACTGTCGCCGCACACCACCGTCATACCGGGCTGGGTCAGTCCCAGTTGCGGCCCGATGATGTGCACGATGCCTTGCTCGGCGTCGCCCATCGGGTGCAGGCGGATGCCGAACTCACCGCAGTTGCGCCGCAGCGTCTCCACCTGAGTGCGCGAGACCGGGTCGGCGATCGGCTTGTCGATGTCGATCGTCGGCACGTTGTGGTCCTCGGTGGCGATGGTCAGGTCGGGCCGGCGGACCGGACGCCCGGCCAGCCGAAGCCCGTCGAACGCCTGTGGGCTGGTGACTTCGTGCACGAGGTGCAGGTCGATGTAGATCAGGTCGGGCTCGCGTGCTGCGCCGTCGCCGGCGCCCAGGGCGACGACGTGGTCGTCCCACACCTTCTCTGCCAGGGTGCGCGGCTTTTCAACGGTGGCCATGCTTGACTTTCTCACAATCTGGGACGGTAGTATCTCCCTGTGAGACAGCATAGCGGCATCGGCGTGCTGGACAAAGCGGTGGGTGTCCTTCATGCGGTGGCCGACTCGCCGTGCGGCCTGGCCGAATTGTGCGAGCGCACCGGCCTGCCGCGGGCGACGGCGCATCGGCTGGCCGCGGGCCTGGAAGTACACCGCCTGCTGACCCGTAACGGCGACGGCCGGTGGCGCCTCGGTCCGGCGCTGACCGAACTGGCCGGCCAGGTCAACGATCCACTCCTGGCCGCGGGCGCCGTGGTGCTGCCGCGGCTGCGGGAAATCACCGGCGAGAGCGTGCAGCTGTACCGCCGGGAAGGCACATCGCGAATCTGCGTGGCGGCCCTCGAACCGCCTGCCGGGCTTCGCGATACGGTGCCGGTCGGCACGCGGCTGCCCATGACGGCCGGGTCGGGCGCCAAGGTGCTGCTGGCCTACGCCGACGCCACGACCCAGCAGGCCGTGCTGTCGTCGGCGAAGTTCACCGACCGAACGCTGGCCGAGGTGCGCAAACGCGGGTGGGCGCAGAGCGCCGCCGAACGCGAACCCGGAGTGGCCAGCGTCTCGGCGCCGGTGCGCGACGGCCGCGGCGCTGTGATCGCTGCGGTGTCGGTATCCGGTCCGATCGACCGGATGGGACGACGGCCGGGCGCGCGGTGGGCCGCGGACCTATTGGCAGCGGCCGAGGCTCTGACGCGTCGGCTCTGACTGCCGAGAAGACGCAAGAGCACCCATTTCTTCCAAGAGCATCCATTTCTTCAGGAAATTGGGTGCTTTTGCGACTGCTCACATGGATCTGGTTTGTAGCCCCGATGGGATTCGAACCCACGCTACCGCCGTGAGAGGGCGGCGTCCTAGGCCGCTAGACGACGGGGCCAGAACCGAAGTGTCAGCATAACGTACGCGACTATGCCGACCTAATCGCTCGCAGCCCGGCTGGATGGCTCCTCGCGCGAGCGCTCGCAGAGCTGGGGTACCAGGACTCGAACCTAGAATGGCTGAACCAGAATCAGCTGTGTTGCCAATTACACCATACCCCATTGGCTGCCTATAACCGCAGGTCACAGGCCTTTTTTAGACCCCGCAGGCGACGGGAGGTTCCTGCCGCTTGTCGAATCGGGCCGACGTGCAGACTACCAAAGATTCGCGGGTACCTTCTCACGCCTCGGCGGCTGCCGCCGTGGCCCCGTCCCGGCCGGCGCGCAACCGGCGCAGGCTGCGATCGCGGCCGAGCAGCTCCAGCGACTCGAACAGCGGCGGGCTGATCGACGAGCCGGTCGCGGCCACCCGGATCGGGCCGAACGCCTTCCGCGGTTTGAGCGCCAGGTTCTCCAACAATGCGACCTTCAGCGCTATTTCGATCTTCGCCGCGGTCCATTCCCCGACGTCCTCGAGCGCGGTCAGCGTGGCGTTGAGCACCGGCGCGGCGTCGGGGCCGAGTTCCTTGGCGGCGGCCTTCTCGTCGAGCACGAACTCACCGTCGTTGAGGAACTTCAGCAGGCCCCACGCGTCACCGAGCACCACGATGCGGGTCTGCACGAGCCGGGCCGCCTCTGCGAACTGTGTGTCGTCGAGCCCGGTGTCGTGGCCGTGGGCGGCGAAATACGCGCGCAGTCGTACGGTGAAGTCGTCCTCGCTCAGCAGCCGGATGTGTTCGGCGTTCAGCGCGTCGGCCTTCTTCTGATCGAACCGGGCGGGGTTGGAGTTGACGTCGACGACGTCGAACGCGGCCACCATCTCGTCGAGGCTGAACACGTCACGGTCCTCGGCGATACCCCAGCCGAGCAGTGCCAGGTAATTCAGCAGCCCCTCGGGGATGAAGCCGCGCTCGCGGTGCAGGAACAGGTTGGACTGCGGATCGCGTTTGGACAACTTCTTTGTGCCCTCGCCCAGTACCGCGGGCAGGTGGGCGAATTCGGGCACGCGGTCGGCGACACCGAGGCGAATCAACGCACCGTACAGCGCGATCTGGCGCGGCGTCGACGGCAGCAGATCCTCACCGCGGAGCACGTGGGTGATCTTCATCAGCGCGTCGTCGACCGGATTGACCAAGGTGTACAACGGATCCCCGCTGGCCCTGGTCAGCGCGAAGTCCGGCACCGTGCCCGCGGCGAAGGTGGTGTCGCCGCGGACCAGGTCGTGCCAGCTGATGTCCTCGTCGGGCATCCGCAGCCGCACCACCGGCTTGCGCCCCTCGGCGACAAACGCGGCGCGCTCGCGCTTCGGTGAGGCCGCGGTCGTAGTTGTCGTAGCCCAGCTTGGGATTTCGACCCGCCGCCAGGTGTCGGGCCTCGACTTCCTCCGCTGTGGAGAACGCTTCGTAGGCCTCACCCGCGTCCAGCAGCCGCGCCACCACGTCGCGGTAGACCTCGCTGCGCTCGGACTGCCGGTAGGGCGCGTACGGCCCACCCACGTCGGGGCCCTCGTCATAGTTCAGCCCGAGCCAGCGAAGCGCATCCAACAGCGCGAGATAGCTTTCCTCGCTGTCGCGCTCGGCGTCGGTGTCCTCCAGGCGGAACACGAACACCCCGCCGGTGTGGCGCGCGTACGCCCAGTTGAACAATGCGGTGCGGATCAGGCCGACGTGCGGCGTGCCGGTTGGCGACGGGCAGAACCGAACTCGGACGGTCTCTGTGCTCCTCGCGTGCGCGGCGGTCATCACTTTCCTTTGCGCACAACGGGATTGGTCAATGTCCCGATGCCCTCGATGGTAATGCTGACGGTGTCGCCGTCCTCGATCGGGCCGACGCCCTCGGGCGTGCCGGTCAGGATCAGGTCACCGGGCAGCAGCGTCATCACCGCCGAGATCCACTCCACGATCGCGCCGATGTCGTGAATCATCAGCGACGTTCGGCTGTTCTGTTTGACCTCGCCGTTGACTTCGGTGCGGATTTCGAGGTCGGACGGATCGAGATCGGTGACGATCCACGGCCCGATAGGGCAGAACGTGTCGTGGCCCTTGGCCCGGGTCCACTGGCCGTCCTTCTTCTGCTGATCGCGCGCGCTGACGTCATTGCCGATCGCGTACCCCAGGATGTTCTCCGCGGCGCGCGCGGCGGGGACGTCCTTGCAGGGCCGGCCGATGACGGCGGCGAGCTCGCCCTCGAAATGCACCGGATTGGCATCCGGCGGCAGCTGGATCGGCACGTTCGGCCCGATGATCGCGGTGTTGGGCTTCATGAAGATGATCGGATCGGGAAACGATCCGCCGCCCATCTCCTCGACGTGCGCGGCGTAGTTCTTGCCGATGCAGACCACCTTGCTGGCCAGGATCGGGGCCAGTAACCGAACGTCGGCCAGCGGCCACTGCCGCCCGGTGAAGTCGGGCGTTCCGAATGGGTGCTCGGCGATCTCCCTCGCGACTGCCTGGGTCGGGTCATCGGGCGGTCCTTCGATGCTGACGAAGGCGACCCCATCGGGACTGGCGATTCGGCCAAGGCGCATCGTCTCAGCCTAGTGGCCGCCGCAGTGGCCACTACTAACCGCTCCCCGTCCCGCCTCGTCTCACTATATGAAATTTATGTTCAGCACTGTGAGACAGCTATGCGACGATGGGCGCATGTCGGTCGAATCGATCAGCACCGCACGGCGCTGGTCGATGCTGGTGATCGCGCTGACCGCGACGCTGTGCGCGAACGTGTTCATCAACGGCGCCGCATTTCTCATCCCGACGCTGCACAACGAACGCGGCCTGGACTTGGCCAAGGCCGGCCTTTTGTCCTCGATGCCGAGCTTCGGCATGGTCGCGACGCTGATCGCGTGGGGCTACATCGTCGACCGGGTCGGCGAGCGGATCGTGCTGGCGCTGGGTTCGGCACTGACGGCGGCCGCGGCGTTCGCGGCGGCGTCGGTGCAGTCGCTGGTCGCGGTCGGCGCGTTCCTGCTGCTCGGCGGAATGGCGGCGGCCAGCAGCAACTCGGCCAGCGGCCGACTGGTGGTCGGATGGTTCCCACCGGAGCAGCGCGGCCTGGTGATGGGTATCCGGCAGACGGCGCAGCCGTTGGGAGTTGGGTTGGGGGCCTTGGTGATTCCGCGACTGGCGGAAAGTCACGGCGTCTCGGTCGCGCTGTTGTTCCCGGCGCTGGTGTGTGCGGTCTCCGCGGTCGTCTGCGCGGTGGCAGTGATCGATCCGCCTCGGCCTCCGCGCGGCGAGGCCACTGAACAGGATCTCGCCAGCCCGTACCGCGGATCGGCGGTGTTGTGGCGCATCCACGCCGTTTCGGTGTTGCTAGTCGTTCCTCAGGTAGTGGTGTGGACCTTCACGCTGGTGTGGTTGATGAGCGACCGCGGCTGGTCGGCCGCGTCGGCGGGAGCGATGGTGACCGTGGCCCAGGTGCTGGGCGCGGGCGGGCGCATCGCCGCGGGTCGCTGGTCGGACGTCGTCGGTTCGCGGCTGCGGCCCATCCGCACCATCGCCCTGGCGGCGGCCGCATCGATGGGGCTACTCGCGCTGACCGATTGGCTCGATTCACCGATCAGCGTGGCGATGATGGTGATCGCCTCTGTGATCACCGTGTCGGACAACGGATTAGCGTTCACCGCCATCGCCGAGATCGCCGGCCCGTTCTGGAGCGGCCGCGCGCTGGGAACCCAGAACACCAGCCAGCTGCTGACGGCCGGCATCGCGCCGCCGTTGTTCGGCGCGTTGATCGGTATCGCCGGCTATCCGGCCGCGTTCGCCGTGTGCGCTCTGTTTCCGCTCGCGGCGATGCCCGTCGTGCCCGTCGATACCGATCGTTAGAGGCTCGCGGCGATCCGCTCGCCGATCTGCGCGGTCGACAGCTTCTGCTCGCCACGCGTGGCCAGATGCTGCTCGACGGCTTTGTCGACGCGCGCGGCGGCATCGTCCTCACCGACGTGGGCCAGCAGCAGCGCGACCGACATGATCGCGGCCGTCGGATCGGCGATGCCCTGCCCCGCAATGTCGGGTGCGCTGCCGTGCACCGGCTCGAACATCGACGGATTTGTCCGTGTCGCATCGATATTGCCGCTGGCGGCCAGGCCGATGCCCCCGCACACTGCCGCGGCGAGATCGGTGATGATGTCGCCGAACAGGTTGTCGGTGACGATCACATCGAACCGGCCGGGGTCGGTGACGAGGTGGATCGTGGCCGCGTCCACATGCTGGTATGCCACCTCGACGTCGGGATACTCCGTCGCCACCTCCTGCACCGTGCGCCACCACAGCGCACCGGCGAAGGTCAGCACGTTGGTCTTGTGCACAAGCGTCAGGTGCTTGCGCCGCTGCTGGGCCCGCCGGAACGCGTCGTGCACGACGCGCCGCACACCGAACGCGGTGTTCACGCTCACCTCGGTGGCGATCTCGTTGGGCGTGCCCACCCGAATCGCTCCGCCGGTGCCGGTGTACGGGCCCTCCGTGCCCTCCCGGACGACGACGAAGTCGATGTCGGGATTGCCCGCCAGCGGACTGCTCACGCCCGGATAGAGCCGGCCTGGGCGCAGGTTGACGTGGTGGTCGAGTTCGAACCGAATGCGCAGCAGCAGGCCACGTTCCAGCACACCGCTGGGCACCGACGGGTCACCGATCGCGCCGAGCAAGATCGCGTCGTGCGTCCTCAGCTCGTCGAGCACAGAGTCGGGAAGTACCTCGCCGGTCGCATGGAACCGCCGCGCGCCCAGGTCGTAGCTCGTCTTCTCGACACCGGGCAGCACGGCGTCGAGCACCTTGACGGCCTCGCCGACCACCTCTGGGCCGATGCCGTCACCGGCAATGATCGCCAATCTCACGACAGGTCCACCACTTCCAGAAGTTTCGCGCCGACGGCCTCGGCGATCGCGGCCCGGACGTCGTCGGGGACGTCGCGATTGATGCGCAGCAGGATCGTTGCGCCCGGTCCCTCGGCGTCCTCGCTGAGCTGTGCGGCGTGGATGTTGATATCCGCGGTACCCAGCAAGGTGCCGATCTTGCCCAGCGTCCCGGGCTGGTCGATGTAGTTGATGATCAGGTTGACGCCCTCGGCGCGCAGATCGAAGTTGCGGCCGTTGATCTGGACGATCTTCTCCACGAGCTGCGGTCCCGTCAGCGAGCCCGCGACGTTGGTGACCGACCCGTCGGAGTACACCGCCCGAACATCGACCATGCTGCGGTGGTTGGGGCTTTCGGTGGCGGTGCTGATGTCGGCCTGCACCCCCCGTTCGGCGGCCAGCGCCGGTGCGTTGACGAACGTCACCGGATCCTCGATGACCGCGGAGAACAATCCCCGCAGCGCCGAAAGCCGCAGTACCTCAACGTCTTCCGAGGCCAGTTCGCCACGCACCTGAACCGCCAACGAGACGGGCAGCTCACTGGACAGCACGCCGACGAGCAGGCCCAGCTTGCGGACGAGGTCGAGCCACGGCGCCACCTCTTCGCCGACGACTCCGCCGCCGACGTTGACGGCGTCAGGCACGAATTCACCGGCCAGCGCGAGCTTGACGCTCTCCGCGACGTCGGTGCCGGCGCGGTCCTGCGCTTCCTCCGTCGACGCGCCGAGATGTGGCGTGACGACAACCTGGGGCAGATCGAACAGCGGGCTGTCGGTGGCCGGCTCCTTGGCGAACACGTCGATGCCCGCGGCCCGCACGTGTCCGGACCTCACCGCCTCGGCCAACGCTTCCTCGTCGATGAGCCCACCGCGTGCGGCGTTGACGATGATCACGCCCGGCTTCGTCTTGGCCAGCGCCTCCTTGCCGATCAGCCCCGCCGTCTCCGGGGTCTTGGGTAGGTGGACGGAGATGAAGTCGGCACGCGCCAGCAGTTTGTCGAGCGTCAGCAGCTCGATGCCCAGTTGCGCGGCGCGGGCCGCCGACACATACGGGTCGTAGGCCACGACGTGTGTGCCGAACGCGGCCAGCCGCTGGGCCACGAGTTGCCCGATGCGGCCGAGCCCGACGACGCCGACGGTCTTGCCGTAGATCTCGGTGCCGGAGAACGACGAACGCTTCCAGGTGCGTTCGCGCAGCGACGCGTCGGCGGGGGCGATCTGCCGTGCGGCGGCCAGCAGCAGCGCCAGCGCGTGCTCGGCGGCGCTGTGGATGTTCGATGTCGGCGCGTTGACCACCAGCACGCCGCGCGCCGTGGCGGCGTCGACGTCGACGTTGTCCAGGCCGACGCCGGCCCGGGCGACGATCTTGAGCTTGGGCGCCGCCGCCAGCACCTCGGCGTCGACGGTGGTCGCCGAGCGCACCAGCAGCGCGTCGGCCTCCGGGACCGCGGCCAGCAGCTTCTCTCGGTCCGGGCCGTCGACCCAGCGGACTTCTACCTGGTCACCGAGGGCGGCGACGGTCGATTCAGCGAGTTTGTCGGCGATCAGTACAACGGGAAGACTCACGTCCACACAGCGTAGTGGGCTTGAATTGCGGGGTGGACGTCACCGTCGTCGGCAGCGGGCCGAACGGGCTGGCCGCCGCCGTCATCTGCGCCCGGGCCGGTCTTTCGGTGCAGGTGTTCGAGGCCCAGCCGACGCTCGGCGGTGGAGCACGAACACTGGCCGATCCAGAGTTTCCCGGGGTGTCGCACGACATCTGTTCGGCGGTACACCCACTGGCGCTGGCGTCGCCGTTTCTCGCGGAGTTCGATCTAGCGGCCCGGGGCGTGACGCTGAGGGTGCCGGAGGTCGCCTATGCAAACCCGTTGCCGGGCCGGCCCGCCGCGGTCGGTTACCACGACCTGGACCGCACCTGCGCCGAGCTTGAACACGGCGAATCATGGCGGCGGCTGCTCGGCCCGCTGGTTGAGCGCGACGACGCCGTGCTCAAACTGCTGCTCGGCGACAAGCGTTCGATTCCGACCGATCCGATCGCGGCGCTCGCAGTGGCGCTGCGGCTGCTCGAGCAGGGCACGCCGGCCTGGCGGGCATTGAATGGAGTCGACGCCCGTGCACTGTTCACCGGCGTTGCCGCACACACGATTTCGCAGATGCCGTCGCTGGTGTCCGCGGGTGCGGGGCTGATGCTGGCCACCTTGGCACACACCGTCGGCTGGCCGATACCGGTCGGCGGCAGTCAAGCCATCCCCGATGCATTGATCGCCGACTTGCGTGCGCATGGCGGCACCGTGACCGCCGGCGAGGAGATCACCGAACCGCCATCGGGCGTCGTGCTTTTCGACACCGCGCCCACCGCCCTGCTGTCCATCTACCGCGACAAGGTACCGGCGCGGTATGCAAGAGCGTTGCAGCGCTATCGCTTCGGTCCAGGCGTGGCCAAGGTGGATTTCGTGCTGTCCGGCGAAATTCCGTGGGCGGATCCACGGCTGGCCGAGGCGCCGACCCTGCACGTGGGCGGCACCCGCGAGCAGATGGCGCACGCCGAGCGTGAGGTCGCCGCGGGTCGCCACGCAGAATGGCCGATGGTGCTCGCCGCCCTGCCGCACCTGGCCGACCCGGGCCGCATCGACGCGCAGGGCCGCCGCCCACTGTGGACCTATGCACATGTTCCGTCGGGCTCGCCCGTCGACCAGACCGAGACCGTCACAGGCGTTTTCGAGCGCTTCGCACCCGGGTTCCGCGACCTTGTGGTCGCCGTCCGGTCGACACCCGCCGCACGGCTGGCCGATCACAACGCCAACCTGGTCGGCGGAGACATCGGCGTCGGCGGCAACACGCTGTATCACGCACTGGCCGGCCCGGCGCCGCGGCTGAACCCGTGGAGCACACCGATTCCCAAGGCTTACCTGTGCTCGTCGGCGACCCCGCCGGGCGGCGGTGTACACGGCATGTCCGGTTACAACGCCGCCCGCACGGTGCTGCGCCGCGAGTTCGGCATCAAGCAGCTGCCGAGCCTCTCACCTTGATGCGATTTGTGGAGTCCTAGCCGCGCTCACCGCGGCCGCCGCTCCACAAATCGCTATGCGGTTTCGGTGATGGGGCGGTCGACCCAGCTCATCAGGTCGCGCAGCTTCTTGCCGGTGACCTCGATGGGATGCTCGGCGTTCTCCTTGCGCAGCCGCTCGAGCTCCTTGTTGCCGCCCTCGACGTTGGCGACGAGCTTCTTGACGAAGCTGCCGTCCTGGATCTCGGAGAGGATCTGCTTCATCCGCTGCTTGGCGTCGGCGTCGATGATCCGCGGTCCGGACAGGTAGCCGCCGAACTCCGCGGTGTCGGACACCGAGTAGTTCATCCGCGCGATGCCGCCCTCGTACATGAGGTCGACGATGAGCTTCAACTCGTGCAGCACCTCGAAGTACGCCAGCTCCGGCGCGTAACCCGCCTCGACCATCACGTCGAAGCCGGTCTTGACGAGTTCCTCGGTGCCGCCGCACAACACGGCCTGCTCACCGAACAGGTCGGTCTCGGTCTCGTCCTTGAACGTCGTCTTGATGACGCCGGCGCGGGTACCGCCGATGCCCTTCGCGTATGACAGCACGAGCGCCTGACCCTCACCGGTCGGATCCTGCTCGACCGCAACCAAACACGGCACACCCTTGCCGTCGACGAACTGGCGGCGGACCAGATGGCCGGGGCCCTTCGGGGCGACCATGCCGACGGTGACGTTGGCCGGCGGCTTGATCAGGTCGAAGTGGATGTTGAGGCCGTGGCCGAAGAACAGTGCATTGCCGTCTTCGAGATTCGGCTCGATCTCGTTCTTGAAGATGTCGGCCTGCGCGGTATCCGGCGCCAGCAGCATGATGACGTCGGCCCACTTGGCGACCTCGGCCGGCGTGTCCACCTCGAGGCCCTGCTCGGTGACTTTCTCCCGAGACTTGGAGCCTTCCTTGAGGCCGACCTTCACCTGCACACCGGAGTCGCGCAGGCTCAGCGAGTGCGCGTGACCCTGGCTGCCGTAGCCGATGACACCGACCTTGCGTCCCTGAATGATGGACAGGTCGGCGTCGTCGTCATAGAACATCTCTATAGCACTGGATGTCACGTGAATTTCCTTCTCTTCTAACTGGTTTGGGGTTACTTGGTCGTGCCGATACCGCGCGGGCCGCGGGACAGTGACACCACTCCGGACTGCACGAGCTCACGGATTCCATATGGCTCGAGCACCCGCAGCAGAGCCTCCAGCTTCTCGGGGGTTCCGGTGGCCTCGACGGTCAGTGACTCCGTCGATACATCAACGACCTTTGCGCGGAACAGGTTCACCGCCTCGATGACCTGACTGCGGGTCGTTGCGTCGGCGCGCACCTTGATCAGCGCCAGCTCGCGGGCGACGGAATTCTCGTCGTCCTGCTCGACGATCTTGATGACGTTGACCAGCTTGTTGAGCTGCTTGGTGATCTGTTCGAGCGGGGAGTCCTCGACGCTGACCACGATGGTCATCCGGGACATGTCCTTCTGCTCGGTGGCGCCGACCGCCAGCGACTGAATGTTAAAGCCGCGCCGGGAGAACAGCGACGCCACCCGGGCCAGCACGCCCGGTTTGTCCTCGACGAGCACCGACAGCGTGTGCGTGTTGACGGTCATCAGGCGTGCCCTTCTTCAGGGTCGTCGAACAGCGGCCGGATACCGCGGGCGGCCTGGATCTCGTCATTGCTGGTGCCGGCGGCCACCATCGGCCACACCTGGGCGTCGGCGCCGACGATGAAGTCGATCACCACCGGACGGTCGTTGATCGCCCGCGCTTTGTTGATCACGTCGACGACGTCTTCCTCACGTTCGCAACGCAATCCGACGCAGCCCATCGCCTCGGCCAGCATGACGAAATCCGGGATCCGATGCGAATGGGTGGCCAGATCGGTTTGGCTGTACCGCTCTCCGTAGAACAGCGTCTGCCACTGCCGCACCATGCCCAGGTTGCCGTTGTTGATGATGGCGACCTTGATCGGCGCGCCCTCGACGGCGCAGGTGGCCAGCTCCTGGTTGGTCATCTGGAAGCAGCCGTCGCCGTCAATGGCCCACACCTCGGCCTCCGGACGGGCGAACTTGGCGCCCATGGCCGCCGGCACCGCGAAGCCCATGGTGCCGAGACCACCGGAGTTGAGCCAGGTTCGGGGATTCTCGTACTTGATGAACTGCGCCGCCCACATCTGGTGCTGGCCAACCCCGGCGACATAGATGGCGTCGGGTCCGGCGATCTTGCCCAGCGTTTCGATCACGTACTCCGGGGACAGGCTGCCGTCGCTCTGCGGTCCGTAGCTCAGCGGGTACGTCTGCTGCACGCCGCGCAGGTACTCCCACCAGTTGTCGATCTTGATCGAGCCAATCGTGCCGTCGCGGCGCAGCGCCTCGATCAGGTCGGTGATGACGGCCTTGACGTCGCCGACGATCGGCACGTCGGCGTTGCGGTTCTTGCCGATCTCGGCCGGGTCGATGTCCGCGTGGATCACCTTGGCTTCGGGCGCAAAGGAGTCCAGCTTGCCGGTGACCCGGTCGTCGAAGCGGGTGCCCAGCGCGATCAGCAGATCGCTGCGCTGAAGCGCGGCCACCGCGGCGACCGTCCCGTGCATACCGGGCATGCCCATGTTCTGCGGATGGCTGTCCGGGAACGCGCCGCGGGCCATCAGCGTGGTGACGACGGGGATGCCGGTCAGTTCGGCCAGGTCCAGCAGCTGCTCGGTGGCATCGCCGCGGATGACACCGCCGCCGACGTAGAGCACGGGCTTGCGGGCGGCCGCGATGAGCCTGGCCGCCTCACGGACCTGCCGGTTGTGCGGCTTAGTGTTCGGCTTGTAGCCGGGCAGTTCGATCTGCGGCGGCCAACTGAACGTGCACTTGCCCTGCAGGACGTCCTTCGGGATGTCGACGAGCACCGGACCGGGCCGCCCGGACGAGGCGATGTGGAACGCCTCGGCGATCACCCGCGCGATGTCGTCGCCGTTGCGGACCAGGAAGTTGTGCTTGGTGATCGGCATCGTGATGCCCGAGATGTCGGCTTCCTGGAACGCGTCGGTGCCGATCAGCGCGCGACCGACCTGACCCGTGATCGCCACCACCGGTATCGAATCCATGTGCGCGTCGGCCAGTGGGGTGACCAGGTTGGTGGCGCCGGGACCCGATGTCGCCATGCACACACCGACCTTGCCGGTGGCATGTGCGTATCCGCTGGCGGCATGTCCCGCGCCCTGCTCGTGACGGACCAGGACGTGACGCAGCCTCTGCGAGTCGAAAAGCGGGTCGTAGACCGGCAACACGGCGCCGCCGGGAATGCCGAAGATGACTTCGACGTCGAGTTCTTCCAGTGACCTGATCACTGCCTGCGCGCCGGTGAGTTGTTGCGGGGCAATTCGTTTCGCCTGCGCGGTGGCGGGTTTTGCGGAGGCCGGCGCGGCATGTCCCCCGTTCGGCGGAGTCGCCGACTGATCGGGTGGTCGCGTGGTGGGTGCGCTCACGGTGTCCTCTTTATCTCTGTGGTTGTCTCTGTGATCTCAAATCGGTGCTGGGGCAAGAAAAAACCCCCGTCAGCTGAGCCGCTGTACGAGGGTTGCGCGTTGACGCTGTGACTATGCCCGGCGTGGGGCTAGCGCGGCATCAACGCGCAACCCAATTACTACGAGCAATCCCGGAGCCTGCATAACAGTTGACGGTAGCCTCCGCACTGGTCAAAGGTCAAATTCCGGTCCGCTCACCCGCCAGTGCGAAGATGGCGGTGTGAGCGCCGACTCCGAGCAGGCCCGCGTCGTCATCCGGATATCACCGATGGCGCACTTCGCGGTCGGGTTCTTCACGTTGGGCCTGCTTGCTCTGGTGCTCGCCTGGCCGGCCTGGTGCGCCCCACTGCTCGTCATTCCGGTCATGTTGTCGGTGTCGATCATCCGGTACCGCACGGTGGCCGACCGGGACACGGTGACCGCGCGCACGCTTTTGGGTAGCGAGACGGTCGCGTGGGACGACATCGAGGGCCTGCGATTCGACAGGGGTTCATGGGCGTGTGCACACCGCAAAGACGGCACAGAGCTGCGACTTCCGGCGGTGACGTTCGCGACGCTGCCGCTGTTGACCGAGGTCAGTGAGGGTCGGGTGCCCAATCCCTATCAGTAGGCGAGCGCAGGCGGTTAGGCCAGCGGGTTGCCGCCGTTGAGCAGAACCCACACCGCGACGCCGGCGCCGACACCCAGCAGGAGCGCGGCGAATGAGCCGATGAATGGGCGGCGTGCCCAGCCGCGGCCGCCGTCCAGCCCGTAGCGGCCGGGGCCGACCAGGATGATCGCCGCAATCGCGCAGACCAAGATGACTTTGTACTCGTGCCCGTCGGTGAGGAACGCCGACAACCTGGCCTCTTCATGCGCCACCATAGCTTCGGCCAAAATGCCGACTACGAAGTACGCCATCGCGCCGGCGGCCGCAACGGGCGTGAAGAGGCCCAGGACCAGCAGCAGGCCGGCAGCGATCTGACCGCCCGTCGCGACGTAGGTCAGGATGTCGGCATGCTGGAAGCCCATTTCGGCCAGCGATTTCTCGAAACCGTCGAAGCCGGGCCCGTCCCACCAGCCGAATGCCTTCTGCAGCCCGTGGGCGATCAGCAATGCGCCGACAGCGAGACGCAGGAGCAGCAGCCCGAGATCCTGAGTGCCGCGCCGGTCCCCTGCGCGGCTGCGATCGTCGGCTTCACCCGGCCCGATCTCCGTAGGCTCAGCCGAGTGGGACCCGCCGGCGGGCCGGCCGCCCGGCTGGACGTACGGCAACGGCTCGGGATCGCTGATCAGGCCGAACGGTTGATCGGCCGAGGACTTGCCGGTGTCGTAGCGCGGGATCGCGGTGGTTTCGAAATCGCCGGCGTAGTTCGAGGAAGGCAGGTCGTCTTCGGGGTCGACCAGGCTCGCCGACGCGGGCCGCCCGCCGGCATCGTCGGGCCGCTGCCAGGGGTGTGGGTCATGCGGATGACTGGTCACGGTTGACAGCGTAAGTGCTAGTCACCCGCGAATCGAGGATTGGCACGGCGCTTTCGGCGGCCTAGTTCGCACCGGTCGCCTCCTAGACTGCGCCGGGTGGGCGTGGCGCGCACTGCCGAACGATCCGTAACCTGGCCTGCATGAGACTGCGCCGGCCGATGCGGGGTGTGCTTGTCCTGCTGTGCGCGGCGTTGCTCGTCGGGTCCGGATGCGCCCGCTTCGACGAGGCCCAGTCGCAGCCGTTCACCACTGAACCGGAGCTCCGGCCGGGACCGACGTCGTCTCCCCCGCCCCCGCCGCCGCTGCCGCCCAAGCCGTTCCCCAAGGCCTGCCCGGCGCCCGGGGTCATGCAGGGCTGCCTGGAAAGCACCAGCGGGCTGATCATGGGTCCCGACAGCCAGTCGGCGCTGGTCGCCGAGCGGACGACCGGTGCGGTCAAGGAGGTGTCGGTCAGCGCCGAACCCAAGGTGAAGATGGTCATCCCGGTCGACGGATCGGGTGACGGCGGGTTGATGGACATCGTGTTGTCGCCGACGTACTCGCAGGACCGGCTGATGTACGCCTACGTCAGCACCCCGACCGACAACCGGGTCATCCGCATTGCCGACGACGACATCCCTAAGCCGATCCTGACCGGCATCCCGAAGGGCCCCACGGGCAACATGGGCGCGCTGATCTTCACCAGCCCGACCACGCTGGTGGTACTCACCGGCGACGCGGGCAACCCCGCGCAGGCCGGCGACCCGGGTTCGCTGGCCGGCAAGGTGTTGCGCATCGAGCAGCCCACGACGGTCAACCAGGCACCGCAGACGACCGCGCTGACGGGGATGGGCGCCGCCGGCGGCATGTGCATCGACCCGTCCGACGGTTCGCTCTACATCACCGATCGCACTCCGACCGCCGACCGGCTGCAGCGCATCACCAAGGACTCGAAGGTGTCCACGGTCTGGACGTGGCCCGATCGGCCGGGTGTGGCCGGCTGCGCCGCGCTCGACGGCACGGTGCTGGTGAATCTCGTCAACACCAAACAAACCGTCGCGGTCCGGCTGGCGCCGGACACGGGTGCGGTCACCGGTGAGCCGGAGGTGCTCCGCCAGGACGTGCGCGGGCATGCGTGGGCGCTGCAGTTGTCGCCCGACGGCAACGTGTGGGGCGCCACCGTCAACAAGACCGCCGGTGACGCCGAGAGGCTCGACGACGTCGTCTTCCCGCTGTTCCCGCAGGGCGGCGGCTTCCCGCGCAGCAACGCGGACAACACGTAACGCGCTTGCGGCACAAAGTATTTCGCTGCCTACGCGTGCGCGGCCAGCAGCTCGCGCGCCTCGGCAGGGGTGATGATCCGGTGCTGCGCCGGCGGGCCGGCAGACAAGTGCTGCGCCAGCACGTCGGCCGTTTCAGGAGCGATACGGCGAGCGACCGCCAGCATCGGGCCGAAGTTCCCGGCCGACATCGCCCGCACCCATGCCCGCGCGATCGGCGTCACCGCGGCGTCGACCGCGGCCGGCTGGTCGAAGTTGCCCATGTGCCGCATCCACTGCGGCAGCGTCGCGATCGCTGCCGGTGCCAGAATCCGGCTCCCGGCCCACAGCCGCACGCCGCGGTCGCGCGGCGTCCGCAGTAGATAACGCATTGCGCGGTCGGCATGTTCGGAGGTGCACAAGCGGCCGCGGACGTCGGCGAAGTACTGCCGCACCTCGTCGCGCGACGCCGGTACGTCGGACGGCTTGCAGGTCTGCAACTCAGCGGCGATGCGAGACTCGGCCCAAAACTCTGCGTCCTCGGCCGGTGACAGCGGGCCGGGACCGTAGCCGGTGCTGTACACGGCGTTCTCGACCCGCGCCGAGCTGGTGTCGGCATTGCTGCGTCGCGAACACCAGCGCGGGCTGGAGCAGGTGCGCGCCAACATGCCCGACGACCTCACGGTGCGCGGTCCCACGGGCGCCTACGCGGCGACGGTCTCGGCCTTCCTGCGAGTGGTGCTCGAGAATCCGGCGCGCTGGCGGCTCATCCTGACCGTGCCTGACAGCGCCCACCGCGAGTATCGCGATGCGCTACGTCGGGCGCGTGGATCGATCCTCGACCAGGCCCAGATGCTGGCCAAGGCGGGCGTCGCCCTGGATCCGCGACTGGCCGACCTCGATCCGGTGCTGCTGGGCCACAGCATGCTGTCACTCGCCGAGATGCTGGGCCGGCTAGCGATAAACGACCGGGATACCTACCCGCGGGAACGCCTCGAGGAGTATGCGAGAGCCGTGACGGCCTTGTTGGCCGGCGGTTAGCGAGGACAACCTCAAAGACCCCAGACGCCACACCAGTCCACGGCTGGAGCGGCACTCGATTTGCCCGGCTACGAGCGACAACTGAGCATTCGGCCGGAATACGGCCTGGCCCCGTTGTCGCTCGGTTGTCGCTGCGAGGCGGGCAGTCGACCAGCGACCCTTCACAGTGACATGCGCGGCTTGAGGGACCGTCTCGCTCGACGGATTCGGCCTGTATTGCTGCGTTTAGGTGCAAGCCTGAAGCACCAGTTCGCGCACCCGCGCCGCGTCGGCCTGCCCCTTCGTCGCCTTCATCACGGCGCCGACGATCGCGCCAGCCGCCTGGACCTTGCCGCCGCGGATCTTTTCGACGATGTCGGGGTTGGCGGCCAGGGCCTCATCGACGGCGGCCTGGATCAGCGAGTCGTCCCTGACCACGGCCAGCCCGCGGTCGGTCATCACCTGTTCGGGTTCACCCTCGCCAGCCAGCACACCCTCGATGACTTGGCGGGCGAGCTTGTTGGACAGCTTGCCGTCGTCGACGAGCTTGACCACCGCCGCGACCTGAGCCGGGGTGATCGGCAGCTCGTCCAGTCCGACACCGGCCTCATTGGCCTTCTGCACCAAGAAGTTTCCCCACCACGCGCGGGCGCCCTCGCTGGACGCACCGAGTTCAACGGTGGCGGCGACCAATTCGACCGCCCCGGCGTTGACCAGGTCGCGCATCACCTCGTCGGAGATGCCCCAGTCTTGCTGAATCTGCTTGCGGCGCAGCCATGGGAACTCGGGAATCGTCTGGCGCAACCGCTCGACCAGCTCGGCGTCGGGTGCCACTGGCTCCAGGTCCGGCTCCGGGAAGTACCGGTAGTCCTCTGCGGTCTCCTTGCTGCGGCCCGGCGAGGTGTAGCCGTCCTCGTGGAAGTGCCGGGTTTCCTGGTGCACCCGCCCGCCAGACTCGAGAACGGCTGCCTGGCGGCGCATTTCGTAGCGGATAGCGACCTCAACACTCTTGAGCGAGTTCACGTTCTTGGTCTCGGTGCGGATGCCGAACTCCTTCTGGCCGGTCGGCTTGAGTGAGACGTTGGCATCGCAGCGCATCGAACCCTGATCCATCCGCACATCGGAAACACCCAACGCGCGCAATAGATCTCGCAGCGCGGTCACATAGGCACGGGCAATCTCGGGGGCGCGCGCACCGGTGCCCTCGATCGGCTTGGTGACGATCTCGATCAACGGGACCCCGGAGCGGTTGTAGTCGATCAGCGATGTGGTCGCGCCCTCGATGCGCCCTGTTTCGCTGCCGAGGTGGGTCAGCTTGCCGGTGTCCTCTTCCATGTGCGCCCGTTCGATCTCCACCCGCCAGGTGATGCCGTCGTCGAGCGGGACATCGAGGTGGCCATTGATTGCGATCGGCTCGTCGTACTGCGAGATCTGGTAGTTCTTCGGCATGTCCGGATAGAAGTAGTTCTTCCGGGCGAACCGGCACCACGGCACGATCTCGCAACCCAGCGCCAATCCGATGCGGATCGCCGACTCGACCGCAGTCTGGTTGAGCACCGGCAACGAGCCGGGCAGCCCCAGACACACCGGGCACACCTGGGTGTTGGGTTCGGCGCCGAACTTGTTGGCGCAGCCGCAGAACATCTTGGTCGCGGTGGCCAACTCGACGTGCACTTCCAGGCCGAGCACGGGTTCGTAGCGCGCCACGACGTCGTCGTAGTCGAGCAGTTCGGGAGCGGCGACAGTCATACGCCCGATCGTAGTGGGGACGGCCTAAGCGAGTTTGGGGTGCACACCCGGGGTGAGATCGGCGGCAGCGGACATCCGTTGCAGGTAGCGCAGCACGGCCTTGCGCTCGGCCGCCGTCAGCGACGCGGTGATCTCGGCCTCCTGCGCGCGGCCCTGTGCGTCGAGTGCAGGCAGCAATTCGCGGGCCTTGTCGGTCAGCGTCACGGCGAATGCGCGCCGGTCGCCTGGATGTGGCATTCGCTTGACCAGGCTTTGGCTCTCCAACTTGTCGATGACCGTGACCATCACATTGCGGTGGATACCGAGCTGGGCCGACAACTGGCGTTGCGACTGCCCGTCGTCCTCGATGAGTGCCTTGAGCACCGCATAGGTGCGCGGTTCAACTCCGAACGACTGCAGCCGATGCACGAAATCCTCGGCGAGGTACACGCCCAGTTGCGACAGCAGGAACGGAATCCGCTGGTGAAGCTCGGCGATGCCGGTCGAACGCTCGCTCATGCACCTGCACATTAGCACCATCAGTGATAGTCACATAGAGTGATAATCATAGTGAGTGATCAAAAAGGAGGACATGATGCGAATCGTCATCTTCGGCGCCAACGGACAGACCGGCAGGTTGCTGACTCGGCGGGTACTCGGCGCCGGCCATTCGGCGGTGGCCGTGACGCGGCATCCGGACGACTTCCCGTTCGCTGATCCCGGCCTGACGGTGGCAGGTGCCGATGTTCGCGACGCATCGTCACTGGTCGAGGTCGTACGCGGCGCCGACGCCGTGTTGTCCACATTGGGCGTGCCGTTCAGCCGACATCCCATCGACACCTACTCGGTCGGCATCCGCAATATCGTCGCGGCCATGCGAGACACAGGAGTGCGGCGGCTGGTCGTGGTGAGCTCGACCGGCGCCTACCACTACCCGAACCGTGTCGATGCGCCGCTGTCGCTACGGCTCTTTGAACCGGTGATCACGCGCACCATCGGCAAGACAACCTACGACGACCAACGCCGTATGGAGAGCATTGTGCGCGACAGTGGCCTCGACTGGACGGTCGTGCGACCGTCGGGCCTGTTCGATCTTCCTCATCCGACGAATTACGTTGCCGGAGAAGTCGATCCGGTTGGAGGGTACACCGCCCGCATCGATCTCGCGGACTACATAGTCAAGCTTGCCAGCGACCCGGCGGCCGCCGGCAAGACCGTGATTGTTTCCACTACAGAGGACACGCCGACAATGTGGCAGATGATCCGCCGCGAGGCGTTCAAGAGTGCCTCATGACCACCGCGTACTTCGCGACGACACTGATCGCCATTGCCGCAAACGGATTCTCGGGAATCGCCGCCCTGCTTCGCTTCCGGCCGATCATGCCTGGAATGGCGCGGGCAGGTGTGCCGGAGTCGTGGCTGGTGTTCCCGATCGGGACGCTCAAAACACTTGGCGCACTTGGGCTTGCCGCGGGTCTGGCGCTGCACCCGCTCGGCATTGCCGCCGCAATCGGCCTCGTGCTGTTCTTCGTGTGCGCGATATACACCCACATCCGTGCCGGTGACTACGGGCCACAGTTCGGACTTGCGATCGGCTTTCTGGCGCTTAACGTCGCCGTGCTCGTGTTGGCGCTGCCTGTTGGCTGAGCAGACGCAAAGTGCGCCGAACTCACGGCGTGTTGGGGACTTTGCGACTGCTCGCAAGAAACCTCAGCCGAAGAATTCCGCCGCGTCGTCGTACCGGCTCTGCGGCACCAGCTTCAGCTGGCGCACCGCGTCGGCCAGCGCCACCCGGCCGATGTCCTGGCCCCGCAAAGACACCATCATCCCGTACTCGCCGGCATGGGCGGCGTCGGCGGCGTTCACCCCGAAGCGGGTGGCCAGCACACGGTCGTAGGCCGTCGGGGTGCCGCCGCGCTGCACATGCCCGAGCACGGTGACCCGCACTTCCTTCTTGATCCGTTTCTCCACCTCGACGGCCAGCTGCGCGGCGACACCGGTGAACTTCTCGTGTCCGAACTCGTCCATCCCGCCCTTACGCAGCTGCATGGTGCCCTCGGCGGGTTTCGCACCTTCGGCCACTACGCAGATGAAGTGCGAATCACCGCGTACGAAGCGCTGTTTGACGAGTCGGCACACCTCTTCGACATCGAACGGCTGCTCGGGGATCAGCGTCATGTGCGCCCCGGACGCCAGCCCCGCATTCAGCGCGATCCACCCGGCGTGGCGGCCCATCACCTCGACCAGCATCACCCGCTGATGCGACTCGGCGGTGCTGTGCAGCCGGTCGATGGCCTCGGTCGCGACCTGCAGCGCGGTGTCGTGGCCGAATGTCACGTCGGTGCAGTCGATGTCGTTGTCGATGGTCTTCGGGACGCCCACCACCGGGACGTTCTCCTCGGACAGCCAGTGCGCAGCGGTGAGCGTGCCTTCGCCGCCGATCGGGATCAGCACGTCGATGCCGTTGTCGTCCAGGGTCTGCTTGATCTGGGGCAGGCCTGCACGCAGCTTCTCGGGATTGACGCGCGCGGTGCCCAGCATGGTGCCGCCCTTGGCGAGCAGCCGGTCGTTGCGGTCGTCGTTGGCTAATTGGACCCGCCGGTCCTCGAGCAGGCCGCGCCAGCCGTCGAGGAACCCGACCACCGAAGAGCCGTACCGCGCATCGCTGGTGCGGACCACCGCCCGGATGACCGCGTTCAGGCCTGGGCAGTCGCCACCACCTGTGAGGATTCCGATCCGCATGGCTCTATCTTGCCCGCTGCTGCATGCGCACGCCGAATGTACGGTTGTTCGCGGCTGTACTCGACGTTTGCGTACAACAGCCGTGCACTCGGCGCGGTTACAGCGCCGTCGGCAGCGGTCCGCGCGCAACCTCATAGGCGCCGCCGACCCGGTAGAGGCGGTCATCGGCCAGCGCCGGCGCCATGATCTGCAGGCCGACCGGCAGGTTGTCGTCGGGCGACAGGCCCGACGGCACCGACATCCCGCAGTGGCCGGCCAGGTTCAGCGGCAGCGTGCAGAGGTCGAACAGGTACATCGCCAGCGGATCGTCGACCTTCTCCCCCAGGCCGAACGCGGTGGTCGGGGTGGCCGGCGACACCAGCACGTCGACGTTCTTGTACGCCTCGTCGAGATCGCGGGCGATCAGCGTGCGGACCTTCTGCGCCTGGTTGTAATAGGCGTCGTAATAGCCCGCCGACAGCGCATAGGTGCCAATCATGATGCGGCGCTTGACTTCTGGGCCGAAGCCTGCGGCCCGCGTCAAAGCCATCACCTCTTCAGCGCTGTGCGCGCCGTCGTCGCCGACGCGCAACCCGTAGCGCATGGCATCGAACCGCGCCAGGTTCGACGACACCTCCGACGGCAGGATCAGGTAGTACGCCGGCAGCGAGTAGTCGAAGTGCGGGCAGTCCACCTCGCTGACCTCGGCGCCGAGCGCGGTGAGCTGCTCGACCGCGGCGTTGAACGATGCCAGCACCCCGGCCTGGTAGCCCTCGCCGCGCAGCTGGCGCACCACCCCGATGCGTACACCCTTCAGGTCGCCCTCGGCGCCGGCCCGGGCAGCGGCGACCACATCGGGCACCGCGGCGTCCACGGACGTGGAGTCCTTCGGGTCGTGCCCGGCGATCACTTCGTGCAGCAGCGCGGTGTCGAGCACCGTGCGTGCGCACGGGCCGCCCTGGTCCAGCGACGACGCGCACGCGATCAGCCCGTACCTCGACACCGTGCCGTAGGTGGGCTTCACGCCGACGGTCGCGGTCAGCGCGGCGGGTTGGCGGATCGACCCCCCGGTGTCCGACCCGATGGCCAGCGGCGCCTGGAACGCGGCCAGCGCCGCCGCGCCGCCGCCACCCGAACCGCCTGGCACGCGCTCGACATTCCACGGGTTGCGGGTCGGGCCGTAGGCGGAGTTCTCCGTGGAACTGCCCATCGCGAACTCGTCCATGTTGGTCTTGCCCAGGATCGGGATGCCGGCCGCGCGCAGCCGCCCGGTGACCGTCGCGTCGTACGGCGACGTCCAGCCCTCGAGAATCCTCGATCCGCAGGTGGTCGGCATGTCGGTGGTGGTGAATACGTCTTTCAGCGCCAGCGGCACACCGGCCAGCGGCGACGGCAGCGGCTCTCCTGCGGCTACGGCCGCATCCACGCGGGCGGCTTCGGCCAGCGCGTGCTCCTCCGCCACATGCAGGAACGCGTGGTAGCTGCCGTCGGTCTCGGCGATCTGATCCAGGCAGGCACGGGTGAGCTCGGTCGAAGACACCTCCTTGGCGGCGATCTTGGCGCCCAGCGTGGCCGCGTCGAGCCGGATGACGTCGGCGGTCATTCGGCCTCCCCCAGAATCCGCGGGACGGCGAACCGGCCGTCGGCCGCCTTCGGGGCCTGGGCCAATGCTTCGTCCTGGGTCAGGCACGGCTCGACGACGTCCTGGCGGACGACGTTGACGTCCTTGAGCGGGTTGCCGGTCGGGTCGACGCCGGTGACGTCGACGGCCTGAATCTGGCTGACGTGGCTCAGGATGGCGTCCAGCTGGCCGGCGAAACTGTCCAGCTCGTCCTCGGTCAGGGCGAGGCGGGCCAGGCGCGCCAGGTGGGCAACCTCATCTCTGGAGATCTGGGACACGGTGGACAAGCCTAGAGGGTGTGACGCCGGTACTTCCGTCCGCCAAAGCCGACGAGGGCGCCGAGCGCGCACGGGACTGGTCCGGGTTCGAGCGTCTGCTGGCCGGTGCACTGCTCACGGTCACGCTTGTCGTTGTCGTCGTGCGCCTCCTGGGAGCGGTAGGCCTGTTGACGACGCCGGTGCTCCTGGGCGTGCTGGTGGCGATCGCGATCGGCGCGACGATCGCCGGACGCGCACGTCGCATGTCGCGGCGGCTGCCGTCGCGGCGGCTGCCGTGGCGGCGCGCGGTCAGCCTGGAAACCCTTCCGCTCCTGATCGTTTCGGCCGTCGCCGTGCTTCTCGCGATCGTGGCCGCCTACCTGATGCCGGTCTGGCAGTGGGACGCGCTCGGATATCACCTGCCGTACGTCAACTTCGCACTGCAGAACGGGACGTTCGCGGACATTCCAAACGACGTCGCATACCTGTCCACCTACCCGCATGTCGTCGAATACGCGTTCATCGCCTGGCGGGCGTTGCTGCCCGACGATCGGCTCGTCGAGCTCGCCCACGTCCCGTTCGGCCTGCTCGGCGCCCTGGCCATCGCCACCATCGCCCGCCGTCAGGGCGCCCGCGCCGACCATGCCGTGGCCGCGGGCGCGGCGTGGCTCACCCTGCCGGCGGTTTTCCTGCAGCTGCCGACGAACTACACCGACGTCGCATCGGCAGCGCTGCTGCTGACGGCGGCCGCGTTCGTGCTGGGCCCGATAGACCGCACGCGCATTCTGCTCGCGGGCGTGGCGATCGGCCTGTTTCTCGGGTCCAAGCCGCAGGCGCCGATCGCGACCGTGCTGCTCCTATTGGTGCTCGCCGTCCGCGCCTACCGCGCCGGGTTCCGCGCCGTCATCCCGGCCGCCGGCCTCGTCGCGATCGTGCTGGGCGCGGAGTCCTACCTGGTGAACACGGTCCGGCTCGGCAACCCGGTATGGCCCGTACGGCTATCACTCGGACCGATCGACCTGCCGGGCACATACGACATGTCGTACCTGCTCGGGTCCGGTGCGGCCGCCCCGCGCACGCACGGCAATGTGTTCGAGCGCGTCGCCGAGTCATGGATGACCGTCGTCCCGCCGCTCCCGGTGTTCGACATGCGCATCGGAGGGCTGGGCCTGCTGTTCCTGGTCGCACTGCCGATCGCGATCGTCCGCGCGGCCCGGGCCCGATCGCCGGCCATCGCGGTGGTGGCCGTGGCCACATTGGCCACACCGGATCCCGCGGTGGCCCGCTTCATCCTGGCCTTTCCGGGCCTGGTCATCGCGCTAGCGGTGCCCGCCGTCGAGACACTCGGGCGGAAGACGCGTTTCGTCGTGTTTGGCCTGGCCACACTGGCCGCCGCGCACAACCTCGTCGTCGCCTACCCCGGACTGCATGGCGAGGGTCCACCACTGACCGCCTACGTCGGCATGAGCCAGGTCGAGCGCCAGCGAGCCGTCGGCGCCGACGGTCCCCCGACCCCCTACCTCGACGCCATCGCCAATGTCCGGCCGGGCGAGATCACGGTGTTCGACCATCGGGCCGACTTGCCTTACCTCGCTTGGCCTTTCGACCTGTCTCGCGCCGCAGCGAGGATTCCCGACGATGCGACCGTCGAGCAAGCGGAGCGCATCGTCGATGCTCCCAACGTGCGCATGCTGATTGTCGGAGACGACACCGTCGCCGGCTCGGTGGTGCGGCGCAACCCTCAGCGATTCATCCACCAATTTCATTGCAAGTCGTCCCCGTGCGCTGTCTATCTTCGTCGGGACTGACCGGGTCGGCCACGACCCGCCGGAATGCTGAGCGGCAGACCCTGTGCGACAGTGTTGCGCGTGCCTTCGTATCTGCTGCGGGTCCAGCTGGAGGATCGGCCGGGCAGCCTCGGCTCCCTTGCCGTGGCGCTCGGCTCGGTGGGGGCCGACATTCTGTCCCTGGATGTGGTGGAGCGGGCGTCGGGATATGCGGTCGACGACCTGGTGGTGGATCTGCCGCCGGGGGCGATGCCGGACATGCTGATCACCGCGGCCGAGAACCTCGACGGCGTGCGGGTGGACAGCATCCGCCCGCACACCGGGCTGCTCGAAGCGCACCGCGAACTGGAACTCATCGATCACATCGCGGCGGCCGACGGAAAGGACAAGAAGCTGCAGGTGCTGGCCGACGAGGCGCCCCGGGTGCTCCGGGTCGGCTTTTGCACCGTGGTCCGGCTGACCGAGTCCGGCCTGCAGCGCATTGTCGGCAGTCACGGCGCACCGGAGACGCACACGGATGACGCGCCGTGGCTGCCGTTGGATCACGCCCAAGCGCTGGACGCCACCGCCGATTGGGTGCCGCAGGTGTGGCGCGACATGGATACGACGCTGGCCGCCGCCCCGCTCGGGGACCACCACACCGCCGTGGTGCTGGGTCGGCCGGGCGGCCCCCAGTTCCGGCCGTCAGAGGTGGCTCGGCTCGGCTACCTGGCCGGAATCGTGGCGACGCTGCTGCGCTGAGGCGTTGGCAATCACGAACTCCTCGGCGCCTCCCCGATCGGCAGGCCGAACCGCTGCTGGCGTCCCCAGCGCTGGACGCCGCCGAGGAACGCCAGCCAGCCGAGCACCGCACCTGCCCACAGCAGCAATTGGAACGTGATCGGCTCGATCAGTGTCGTTCCTGCGGCCGAAACCAGGTTGGCCCGACGCGAATCACCGACCCAACGCCGGTACAGCCGCACCGACCACAGCCGGAACGCCACATCGATGACGAGCTTGCCGCCGACGACCAACGCCACGGGCCCGAGGATGTCCCACCGCCCGGCCACGACGAACACGACCAGCAACACGAACCCGGTCAGGCCGTAGAGCGGCTGCACCGTATCGAGGGCCTTGATCGGCAGCATCAACGTGCCCAGCCTGCCCATCCTGCGGTCGCCGACCATCGCGCGGTACCACCACTGGGTCTGCAGGAACCCGCCGAACCAGCGTCTCCGCTGGCGCAGCAGCGCGGGTATCGATCCGGGCGCCTCTGTGCGGGCGTGCGCGTCGCCCAGGACGCGGAAGCGCCAGACCAGGCCACGCTCGCCCGCGTAGCGGTACATGCGGTGGACCAACTCATAATCCTCGACGAGGCAGGCGTCGTCGAACCCGCCGACATCGATGACGGCGCGCCGCCGAAACCCCGCGAAGGCCCCGGAGATCAACTGCAGGCAGTCAACGCGCATCCATGCGTAGCGGCCGAGGAAGTTACGAATGTATTCATAGGTCTGGAACCACTGCAGAACCCGGCCCGAGATCGACCGCCGACAGATCGGGGTGATTACTCCGGTGATGCCGGCCAGTTCGGGTTCATTCGAAAAGGCCTGGCGCACAGCGCGGATCGCCTGGCGATCGAGCACGGTGTCGGCGTCGACAGTCAGCACGATGTCGGCGGCGGTCGCGACGACGGCAGCGTTCAGCGCGTGAGCTTTTCCGCCGCGGCGCAGCCGCAGCCAGATGATCTTTGTCGCGTCGACCAGTACCGGCGCACTGGCCTGGTCCAAGTCGGGTGCGGTGAGACCGAATTGGGCGATGAGCAGATCGGCGGTGGCGTCGGTGGATCCGTCATCGGCGATGAGGATCTCGTCGGCTGGATCGTCTTGGGCCAGCAGCGCAGCGATCGTCGCAGGTAACACGGTCGCCTCATTGTGCGCGGCCACGATCACAGCCAGCGTGCTCCGTGCACCGTCATTGGGCGCGCCACGGGCGGCAGTGATTCGTCGGATCTGCCAGCCGGTGAAGACTTGCAGCACCGCGTCATACGCCAGGTACGCCAGCCCCACCGCCCACGCGAGAACGCCGCCCTGACCGAAGACAAGCAGGAAGAGCGCAAACCACACCACGAGCACGCCGGCGTGAATGAGCATGCTGACGACCGGCGTCGGCGGCGGGGCGAGCCGGGAGGAGGCGCGGAGGAACGCCGGCGCGAGGGGATCTGTCAACGGTTCGATGGTATGTAGACGATCACGGAGCGCGGCTGGTTTCGAACGTCGTCGCTCGGGGCGCTCAGACGCTGTCCGGGCCGTCCTCCAGCAGACGACGGAAGCCGTCCTCGTCGAGGATCGGCACACCGAGTTCGACGGCCTTGTCGTACTTCGAGCCGGGTGAATCGCCGGCCACCAGATAGTCGGTCTTCTTGGACACCGAACTGGCCGCCTTACCGCCGCGCGCGACGATGGCTTCCTTCGCGTCGTCGCGGGAGAATCCGGTCAGCGAGCCGGTGACGACGATCGACAGGCCCTCGAGCGTGCGCTCGACACTGGTATCGCGTTCGTCGGCCATCCGCACCCCGGCTTGCCGCCACTTATCGACGATCGCGCGGTGCCAGTCGACCGTGAACCACTCGACCACCGCGGCGGCGATCGTCGGGCCGACTCCCTCCACGGCCGCCAACTGCTCCTCCGACGCCGCCATGA
Source organism: uncultured Actinomycetota bacterium (assembly GCA_963848185.1). Taxonomy (GTDB): domain Bacteria; phylum Actinomycetota; class Actinomycetes; order Mycobacteriales; family Mycobacteriaceae; genus Mycobacterium. The sequence goes on along the minus strand of CAWKCR010000016.1, from coordinate 68,305 downwards.
TCGCGTCGAGGCTGCCGTATTCGGTGGCGAGCGCTCGGGCGGCGGTGGGGCCGACGTGGCGGATCGACAGGGCGACGAGCACCCGCCACAGCGGTTGCGATTTGGCCTTGTCCAGATTGACCAGCAGCCGTTTGCCATTGGCCGACACGCCACCGCCCTTGATGGTGAACAGCTCGGTGCGCAGCAGGTCGTCCTCGGTGATGCTGAACAGGTCGCCCTCGTCGGTGATGACGCCGGCCTGCAGCAGCGCGATGCCCGCCTCGTAGCCCAGCCCCTCGATGTCGAACGCGCCGCGCCCGGCGACGTGGAACACCCGCTCCCGCAGCTGCGCCGGACAGGTCCTGGCGTTGGGGCAGCGGATGTCGGCGTCGCCCTCCTTGGCCGGCGCGAGTAACGTGGCGCACTCGGGACACGCTGTGGGCATTTCGAATTCGCGTTCGGAGCCGTCGCGTAGGTCGACTACAGGGCCGAGCACCTCGGGAATCACGTCGCCGGCCTTGCGGATGACCACGGTGTCACCGATCAGCACGCCCTTGCGCTTGACCTCCGACGCGTTGTGCAGCGTGGCCTGGCTCACCGTCGAGCCCGCGACCTTGACCGGCTCCATGAACGCGAACGGGGTGACCCGGCCCGTCCGCCCGACGTTGACTCGGATGTCGAGCAGCTTGGTGGTCGCCTCCTCGGGCGGGTACTTGTAGGCCACCGCCCAGCGCGGCGCCCGCGACGTCGAACCGAGCCGCCGCTGCAGCGCCACCTCGTCGACTTTCACTACGACACCGTCGATTTCGTGCTCGACGTCGTGTCGGTGTTCACCCCAGTACGCGATGCGCTCGGTGACCGCGTCGAGGCCTTGCACAAGGGCGGTGTGCTCGGAGACCGGCAGACCCCACGCCTTGAGTGCACGGTAGGCGTCGTGCAGCGTCTTCGGGCCGAAACCTTCCGCGTGGCCGAGGCCGTGGCAGATCATCCGCAGGTTGCGGCGGGCGGTGACGGCGGGGTTCTTCTGCCGCAGCGAACCGGCCGCGCTGTTGCGCGGGTTGGCGAACGGCGGTTTGCCCTCGGCGACCAGACCTGCGTTGAGTTCCTCGAAGTCGGCTAGCCGGAAGAACACCTCGCCGCGCACCTCGAGCACCCGCGGCAGCGGGAACTCCTTGGATGCGGTGAGCTTCTCCGGCACGTCGTCGATGGTGCGTGCGTTGAGGGTGACGTCCTCGCCGGTGCGGCCGTCGCCCCGGGTGGCCGCGCGCACCAGCCGGCCGTCGCGGTATACCAGCGCCAGCGCAACACCGTCGATCTTGAGCTCGCACAGGTAATGCGCGTCGTCACCGATCTCGCCTTTGATGCGCCCGGCCCACGCGGCCAGCTCCTCCAGGGTGAACACATTGTCCAGGCTCAGCATCCGCTCGAGGTGCTCGGCCGAGGTGAAGTCCGTCGCGAAGCCCGCGCCGCCGACCAACTGCGTCGGCGAATCGGGGGTGCGCAGTTCGGGATGTTCGTCTTCGAGCGCCTGCAGTTCGCGCAGCAGCTTGTCGAACTCGGCGTCGGAGATGATCGGGGCGTCCCGGATGTAGTAACGGAACTGGTGCTCGCGCACCTCGTCGGCGGTTTCCTGCCATCGGCGGCGCAGATCGCCGTCCGAGGCTTCGTCGGCCTGCTCGACCAGCACCGCTTCCGGGTCCTTGGAGCTCACCCTCGCAGGCTAGCCGAGCAGGGCGACAGCAGGGCCCGCGGCTGCTCAGCCGGTGTACTCCACGAACGTCGCCATGCCGCCGTCCAGGTGGTAGTCGTTGTGACAATGGACGATCCACCGACCCGGATTGTCCGTGTCGAAGTCGACTTCGACCGTCTGCTTCGGCGGGACGAGCACCGTGTCCTTGCGAGCACCCGGCCCGGCGGGCTGCACCACTTGGAAGGTGTGGCCGTGTAGGTGCATCGGGTGAAACATCATCGACTCACTGATGAAGCGGATGCGCACCCGCTTGCCCGGCGCCAACCCAATGCCGTTCTTCGGCGGATCGTAGAGCTTGCCGTTGATCGGCCAGGTGTAGCCGTTCACCGGGCCCGTGAGCCGCAGGTCGACCGTCGTATCCGGATTTCGTTGCGGGAGAACGACGCCGGGTGCCGGCGTCAGCACAGCGGTATTCAAGACCTCAGACAATCGCAACGTCTTGATGAAGTCGTCGACGTTGACGGACGACTGGGCTCCGTCGACGCGCAGGTTCAGCTGCGCGTAACCGTCCTTGCCCTCCGCGGCCGCGATCACCGGCACCGAGGAACCCACCGTGATGATCGCGTCTGCACGTTCGCCCATCCCCAGAATCACCGCATTTGCACGACGCGGGACGACCGGATAGCCGTCGGTGTGGGTGACGTTCAGTTCGGCGCCGGGCACCGCCACGCGGAACGCGGTGTCAGCGCCGGCGTTGATGATGCGTAGCCGAACCCGTTGTCCCGCACGGTAATCCTTGACCTGTGGATCCTTGGTCGTCCTTCCGTTGATCAGGAAATACGGGTAGGTGACGTCGCCGCCGTCTTCCCCCAGCGGCAGCGTCGGGCTGAGTGGCGGCGATTTACCCGTCATCGGCTTCATCCCCGTCTTCTTCAGGTTCTCCATCACCTGGTCGGGATTGGTGCCGGTGCCATCGATCCAGTCGTCGAGTACGACCACGAGTTCGTCGTCGTAGTCGGCGCCGTCATCGGGGTCCTCGATGATCAACGGTCCGTACATGCCGCGATCCAGCTGAGTTCCGACATGTGAGTGCAGGTAATACGTGCCGGCGTCGGGCACCGCGAACTCGTAGGTGAAGTTGCCCTCAGGGGCGATGGCGGGTTGGGTGAGCACCGGCACCCCGTCCATCGCGTTGGGTATCGCCAGGCCGTGCCAGTGCACGGAGGTTTCCTGCGGCAGATGGTTGGTCACTGGGGCACGCAACGTCTGTCCCTTGCGCAACCGGATCTCCGTGGCGGGGACGGTACCGGTGTACGTCCACGTGCGGACCGCGACGCCGCCCAGGTCGACGTCGGTCTCCGAGGCATTGAGGGCGACTTCGACCGGCTTGACGTTGACCTCCTCAGCCACCGGTTCGGGCGACCGCGTCGAGCACGCGCCTGCCACGCCGGCGGCCGCCCCGATTGCCGATAACACCAGGAAGCCGCGCCGATCGATCATGACCAAAGCGTGGCATCGTCGCGGCGGTTCGGGCTCGAAACCGCAGAACATCCACCCGCTACCCTGTGTGCATGTCGCACCCGATCATGTTTCGCGACGACGACCTCGGGCTGGCGGAGGTCCGCAAGATCGCGCTGAGCTTTCCGGACGCGTTCGAGAAGATCTCTTGGGGCAGGCCGGTGTTCTGCGCACCGAAGATCTTCGTCATGTACGGCGGCAGCGCGAAGACGGGCACACCCGGCGAGTACATCTCCTACCCGTACTCGATCCTGGTCAAGGCCGACGAGTCCGACCGCAAGGCGCTCGAACAAGACGGCCGGTTCTACTTCCCGGCCTACATGGGCCCGTCGGGCTGGCTCGGCCTGGACTTCACGGCGAAGAAGAAGATCGACTGGGGCGAGGTGCGTGAGTTGGTCGACTCGTCGTTTCGGATGACCGCGCCGAAGAAGCTCATCAAGCAACTCGACCAAGCTTGACCCGCGACCGTCGACGCATGGTTCGATCGGGGACCATGAGCTTCGCGAGCCCTTTCCCTGAAGTCGACATCCCATCCACCAGCGTTTTCGACTTTTTGTTCGCCGGAATCGACGACGCCGACCTCGACCGGGTCGCGTTGGTCGACGCGAAATCCAGCCGGCAGACCACCTACCGCGAGATGATCGGCCGCATCGACGCGTTCGCGGGGGCGCTGGCCGGTCGTGGCATCGGCGTCGGCGACGTCGTCGGCCTGCTTTCGCCAAACAGTTCGGGCTTCGCGGTCGCCTTCCACGGCATCCTGCGGGCCGGTGCGACGGCCACCACCATCAACGCGCTGTTCACCGCCAAGGACATCGCGAAGCAGCTGACCGATTCGAGGGCCAAGATGCTCGTCACCGTCACGCCGCTGCTCGCCCAGGCCGAAGAAGCCGCAGCGGCGGCAGGCATTTCGGACAGCGACCTCGTCGTGCTGGATGGTGAAGGCCAGGCGGCCAGCGGTCATCCCAATGCGGCCGATCTGCTCGGGCCGGGATTGCCGCCGCCGCAGGTGAGCTTCGCACCGTCATCACACGTGGCGGTGCTGCCGTACAGCTCCGGGACGACCGGCAACCCCAAGGGCGTGATGCTGACACACCGCAACCTGGTGGCCAACGTCGCGCAGATCCGCCCCCTGCACGGACTGGTCGCCGACGATGTGATCCTCGCGGTGCTGCCGTTCTTCCACATCTACGGAATGACAGTGCTGCTCAACGCCGCCCTGCATGCGCGGGCCCGGCTGGTGATCATGCCGAGCTTCGACCTGGGCGACTTCCTGGGCAACATCCAGGACCACAAGTGCACCATCGCGTTCATCGCGCCGCCGGTCGCCGTCGCGCTGGCCAAGCATCCGCTGGTGGATTCCTACGACCTGTCCTCGCTGAACACCATCATGTGCGGCGCCGCTCCCCTGGACGAAGACCTTGGCCACGCCGTCGCAGAACGGTTGGGCTGCCGTGTGGTTCAGGGCTATGGGATGACCGAGGTGAGCCCCGTCAGCCACATCACCCCGTTCGACGGCGGCCAGCGCATGGTCGGGACCATCGCGCCGCTGAGCTCGGTGGGGTGGACGGTGTCGAATGCGGCGTGCAAGCTCATCGATCCCGAGACTGGTGCCGAAATCAACCCGCCCGCTGAGGGTCTCAGCGATGCCGGCGAGTTGTGGTTCAAGGGCCCCAACGTGATGGCCGGTTATCTCGGCAACGAGCAGGCCACCAACGAGATCATCGACGACGACGGATGGCTGCACACCGGCGACATGGCGCGGGTCGACGCATGCGGCTGCGTGTACATCGTCGACCGGCTCAAGGAGCTGATCAAGTACAAGGGCTACCAGGTGCCGCCGGCCGAGCTCGAGGCGGTGCTGCTGTCGCACCCCGGGATCGCCGACGCCGCGGTGATCGGAGTCAACGACGCCGAAGGCGAAGAAGTGCCAAAAGCGTTCGTGGTAAAGCAATCCGGGGCCGACCTGGCCGAGGACGAGGTGATGGAGTTCGTCGCCGGCCAGGTTGCGCCCTACAAGAAGGTCCGGCAGGTCGAGTTCATCGATGCGATACCGAAGTCGGCGTCGGGCAAGATCCTTCGCAAGGACCTACGGCCGGCGTAGCACGTCGACCGCCTGTGAGGCCTTCGCCTGCCGGTAGCCGACGAAAGCACCGGCGGCGGGTATCAAGAGCATTCCGGCCAGGCCGAACAGCGGGTCGGTAATAGCGGCCGATGGCGCCACATCGAACTGCGGCACGACGATCCGCGGCGGGCGGACGTAATCGATGGTTGGCGCCGGTCCGGTGTCGACCACCGGAGGCGGCGGTGGCTCCGGTGCGACTTCGATCGGGTCCCTCACGCGTGGCGGTTCGGCACGCTGGACTATCGGCGACCGCCCGTTTCCGAACGTCACACGCGGGCGATCCGGCTTCGCCGTCGGCGCGCCGGGGCGGTCGGAACCCGGCCGATCAGCGGCCGGCATCTCGGAGACCGGCCCCTCCGACGTGAGATCGCCTTGCGTACCGCTGCCACCAGACCCAACCCTGGTTTGTGGACGTTGGCCGTTGTCGTCGCCGCCGTTGCGGTCGTCATCTCCTTGCTTCGACCCGCCGTGACCGTATCCCCCGTCGCGGTAGTCCGAATGGTCGCCGTGACCAGAGTGCGAACCTCCGGGGTCGGCGATCGCGGCGGCCGCGCCGGGACCGCCTACCAGCAGGAACGCCGCAACGACACCGCCACCCGCCGCGAGGCATAGGTTCGATCGGGCCACAGTTCCACTCCCACGGGGAGGCCAGCAAACGTCGTGCGGCTTGCATTGTTACATGCCGGCGCGTCAATTACCTGCTGTCATCGACAAACGGGCGAAAATCATCGATGACCGGTCGGGACTTACTACCTGCCCACAGCCGGCAGCTCTCTAGGCCTCCTCGACGTAGGCGCGCAACCGGTCAACAGCCTGGTCCCAGCGCTGCGACAACGCGGTGAGGTAGTTACTCGCGTCCGTGAGCGGCTTAGGCTGCACCCGCCAGATGCGCTCCCTGCCATGACGTTGACTACTCACCAGGCCCACCGCCTCCAGTAGCAGCAAATGCTTGGTCGCCGCCTGGCGGCTCACGGAAACGACCTGCGTAACTTGCGAAGTCGAACAGGGCCCGCCGTCGCAAAGCCGCGTGATGATGCGCAGACGATTCGGATCGCCGAGAGCATTGAAGAGTGGCGACAGCGGCTCCGCAGAAACCGCGGATGAGCTCACACCTTCTCGCTGAGGGCGAGATACTTCTGCACCAGTTCGGTTTGCGCGGTCCAGCCCTCGCTGTTGGCCTCGAACGCCGACGCCCGACGGTCGGCGGGGATGGCGTCGAATCCGGACTCGACGATGCGCAACAACACCCCGTCGGCGGTCTCGTCCAGCGTGAACTCGACCAGCGTGGTCGGCTCGTGGGAGTAGTCGGCGTCCGGCTCTACCGCGAACGGGTGCCAGCGGAACGCCAGCCGCCGCCGTGGCTCCACCGCGACGATCTGCCAGGTGTCCGACATGCCCGTGTACGGCTCCTGCGCCTTGGCGACCTCATCGTCGACCGTCGTCGGGGTGATCACGCCGCTGACCTCCGTACCGGCGACGAACGGCCCGTCGAAGCGGACCCCGAACCATCGGCCGAACTCGTCGGCATCGCTGATCGCCCGCCAGACCCGCTCCAGCGGCGCCCGCAGCAGAACTTCCTTCTCGATCCGATCCGTACTCATATGCAACCTCCTAGTTGCCTATCACCGTAGCGGCAACCGGCGCAACGCGCAACCTTTTAGTTGCGCATTACGGCGGTGGCTAGATCGCGTCAGGATCGTCGGCGAACGCGTCGGCCGCCTTTTGGGCCAGCTCAATGGCCGCGCGTGCCCACTGTTGTGTCGCTCCGGCAAGCCCACAGGCGGGAGTGACGCCGATCCGCTCGCGGAGCACTGAGCGCGGAAACCCGAGCCGGTCGGTAACCGCGACGGCCGCGCCGGCGATCTCCTCGACTGATGGCCGGGCGTCTGGTGCGGCGGATGGGACAACGCCCAGCATGACGGTGCGGCCCGATTCGACGAACTCGCCGACGCCGTCGAGGTCGGCGGCCGCGAGAGTGGACACGTCGATCGACACAGCGTGAATAGCGCTGCGCTGCAATATCTTCCATGGCAGACCGGAGGCGCAGCTGTGCAGCACTACTTCGGCGCCGACGGTCGCGACGCAATCGTCGAGCAGCCCGGTGGCCACCGATTCGTCGACCGGGTGCACCGGGTTCAGGCTGGTCACCCCGGTCAGCCGGCCCTCGAGTGCGGCCGGCAACAACGGTTCGTCGAACTGCACCACCACGGGGGTGTCAAGCCGCCGGGCCAGCTGCGCGCGATGGGCCGCCACACCCTCGGCCAGCGACCTGGCCAGATCGCGCACGGCGCCGGCGTCCGTGATCGCGCGGTGGCCGCCGGGCAGCTCGAGCTGCGCGGACAGCGTGATCGGCCCCGGTGCCTGCACCTTCACCGTCCGCGCGCCGCCTCGCAGGCCAGCCTTCTCCCACGCCTCTTCGAGCGCGTCGATGTCCTCGTCGAGCAGGCTGGCCGCCCGGCGCACCACCGCGCTGCGGCCGGCCGCGATCCGATACCCGCGGGGCACGGTGTCGATGCCGATGTCGACCAGCAGTGCGCCGGCCCGGCCGATGATGTCGGCCCCGACGCCGCGGGCAGGCAGTTCCACCAGGTGGGGCAATGAGTGCAATTCGCCGATGACGATCTCGGCGGCCTCGCGCGGCGACGACCCCGGCCAGGACCCGATGCCGGTCGCTGCGGCGAAAACACTCACCCGTTGAACAGTATTCGACCGGGTTAGGGTCGATCCGGGAAGGGGGACGACGCAATGCGCATATCGGCCAGACCGTTGATGCTCTGGTGCGCAGTGGCCATGGTGGCGGCGGGGTGCACGCAAACCGTCGCTGGCGTCGCGGTGAGATCGGCCCCCGGGATCGACGACGACTCGCTGTCCCCGGTTGATGTCGAGACGCTGATGCTGGACCAGTCGCAGATGCGGGCGATCACCGGGGCCGGCGAGGACCTCACCGTCATCCCGAGCATGGACGGAAAGATCCCGGTCGACATCGAGCAGCTCGCCGAAACCGCGCCGCCTCAGTGCCAGTGGATCTTCGCCGAGACCCAGACATTCGGGCCCGACGTCGAAGAGTTCCACAAGACGACGTTCCAGAACCCGCCCGACGGCGGCCTGATCTCCGAGGGCGCCGCTGCCTACCGCGACCCCGGCACCGCCCGCCGCGCCTTCGACGGCCTGGTCGGCCTCGTCGACGGCTGCGGCTCGACGACGTTCGGGCCGATGTTCGTCGGCGAGTGGACGGCGACGTCCGACTCTTTGCACACGCGTCCCGACAGCGGGTGCGGGCGCGACTACCGGGTGAAGAACGTCGTGCTGGTCGAGGTGACCGCCTGCGCGTTCCCCGGCTCGGTGCCCGAGATCGTGATGACGAACATCCTGGCCAAGGTGCCGAACTAGTCGTCGGTTCCGCGCCCGCGTCCGGGTTCGCGCCGTACCGATGTGCGTGTTGCCCGGCTATGAGCGACATAGTCGCTCTTAGGCGAGCATGACAGGTGCCTACCGCTCGCGGACCAACGACACCCGACGGCTCCGCGGACATTACTGTCGAACCATGCGCATCGCGATCGCCGTGATCGGCGTGCTCGTCGCGCTGGCCGGTCTACTGTTCACGCTGCAGGGATTCGGGGCGGTGTCGGGCAGCCCGATGAGCAACACCACCACCTGGTCCGTCCTTGGTCCGATCATCGCGCTGATCGGCATCGCCATCGCGTTCGCCGGATGGCGCGGGCGCAAATAACAGCGCGCAGAGTCAACGCCGAATCGTTGCGCTGCCGAGCACTTCGTCGCCCTCCGGGTCGGGGCGGTAGAGCACCATCGTCTGGCCCGGCGCCACACCCCGCAGCGGAGCGCGCAGCTCGACCACCAGCCTTCGTCGCGCAGTTCGGCCACGGCGTCAGCGATGCCGCCGTGCGCGCGCACCTGTACCGCGCTCTCCACTGGGCCGCTCGGCGCTACACCGGCCGTGAACACGGGGCGCTCGCCGGTCAGCGTCCACACATCCAGATCGGCGGCCTCACCGACGTGCACGGTCGCGGTGGCGGCGTCGATGCCGGTCACGTAGCGGGGACGCCCGTCGGGCCCGGGTCCGGCAATGCCCAGTCCCTTGCGCTGACCGATGGTGAAGCCGTGCACGCCATCGTGTTCGGCCAGCACCGTGCCGCCGGCGTCGACGACCGCGCCGCGACGCACACCGATCCGGGCGCCGAGAAATGCGCGGGTGTCGCCCGACGGGATGAAGCAGATGTCGTGGCTGTCGGGCTTCTCGGCGACCGCCAGCCCGCGCTGGGCCGCTTCCTCGCGGATCTGCGGCTTGGGTGTGTCGCCGATCGGGAACACCGCGTGGCGCAGCTGGTCTGCGGTCAGCACTCCCAGCACATACGACTGGTCCTTGTCACTATCGACGGCGCGACGTAGCCGGCCGCCGGACAGCCGCGCGTAATGACCGGTGGCCACTGCGTCGAAGCCCAGCGCCAGAGCGCGAGCCGCCAACGCGGAGAACTTGATTCGCTCGTTGCATCGCACGCACGGGTTAGGTGTCTCGCCGCGAGCGTAAGACGAAACGAAATCGTCGATCACGTCTTCGGCGAAGCGGTCGGCGAAATCCCAGACATAGAACGGAATGTCGAGCACATCCGCGACCCGTCGTGCATCGCCGGCGTCCTCTTTCGAGCAGCAGCCCCGCGACCCGGTACGCAACGTGCCCGGTGCGGCCGACAGCGCGAGGTGCACGCCGACCACGTCGTGACCGGCGTCGACCATCCGAGCTGCGGCGACCGACGAGTCGACACCGCCACTCATTGCGACTAGAACCCGCACTACTCAACAACTCCCGAACTAGCCAGGGCCGCCTGACGTGCCCGCTGCACCGCCGCAGGCAGCACGGCGAGCGCCGCATCGACATCGGAGTCGGTGCTGGTGTGGCCCAACGAAAGCCGCAGCGAGCCGCGGGCGCTGGCCGGATCGGCGCCCATCGCGATCAGTACATGTGACGGCTGCGCCACGCCGGCGGTGCACGCCGAGCCGGTCGAGCACTCGATTCCCTTGGCGTCCAACAACATCAGCAACGAGTCACCCTCGCAGCCGCGGAACGTGAAGTGTGCGTTGCCGGGGAGCCGTCCGGCGCCGGCGGCGCCGTTGAGGTAGACGTCTTCGATGCTGGACAGCACGCCGTCGACCAGCCGGTCGCGCAGCGACCGCACCCGAGCGCTGTTGGCCTCGAGGCCCTCCACCGCTACCTGGGCGGCCGCCGCCATCGCCACCGCGCCCGCGACATCCGGTGTGCCCGAGCGGACATCGCGCTCCTGGCCGCCGCCATGCAGCAGCGGAACACACCCGGTGTCGCGCCGCAGCAGCAGCGCACCGACTCCCGTCGGCCCGCCGAACTTGTGCGCGGCGACGCTCATCGCCGATAACCCGCTGGCGGCGAAGTCCACGGGTATCTGTCCGACGGCCTGGATCGCGTCGCTGTGCATCGGCACGTCGAATTCGGCGGCAATGGCCGCCAATTCCGCGATCGGCATGATGGTGCCGACCTCGTTGTTGGCCCACATGATCGACACCAGCGCGACGTCGTCGTGGTCCTGCAACGCGTCCCGAAGCGCGGCGGGTGCCACCGAGCCGTCGTCGCCAACCGGCAGCCAGGTCACCTCGGCGCCTTCGTGTTCGGCGAGCCACTCCACTGCGTCCAGAACCGCGTGGTGCTCAACGGGCGTGGTGACGATGCGCCGTCGGCGCGGTTCGGCGTCGCGGCGGGCCCAGTAGATGCCCTTGACCGCTAGGTTGTCGCTCTCGGTGCCGCCGGCGGTGAAGATCACCTCCGACGGACGCGCGCCCAGAAATTGGGCCAGCGTCTCACGGGCCTCCTCCATCCGCCGGCGGGCCATCCGGCCGGTGCCGTGCAGTGACGACGCATTGCCGACCGTCGCCAGCACAACCGTCATCGCCTCGATGGCAGCGGGGTGCATGGGGGTGGTGGCGGCGTGATCGAGATAGACCGACTTCTGCGAGGTCATAGCCGCTCCAGGATACGCGTCGGGACTCGGCCGCCCCGATCGCCCGCTCAGGCCACGAGCGCGTGCCCGTGAGCGCGCCGCGACGTGTCGCCGCGGACCGCGGCCTCGCAGCGGGCGGCCAGATCCCGCCGGTCCGTTCCCGGCAACTGCAGCGACTGGACCTGCACGTGCACGACCGTGCGCCGGGCGGTGACCAGGCGGCAGATGGACGCGAACAGGGTGTCGTCGCCGATGTAGGCGGGGACGGTCGACGGCCTCCCGTCGCGGTGGTGATAGGTCAGCCGCAGCGGCTGGACCGGCCGGCCCGCGTCGACGGCGGCCTGGAACATGGCCGGCCGGAACGGTCCGTAGGCCAGGCCGCACCACGTGGTGCCCTCAGGGAACGCGACCACGGTATGGCCGGCGCGCAGCCGGTCGGCGACCGTGCTCACCACGTCGGGCAGGCGCCGCAGGTTGGCCCGCTCGATCGGAATGACCTTCATCAGGCGGGCCAAAATCCCGAGCGCGGGCCACTCGACGAGGTCAGCGCGGGCGACGAACGAGCCGGGCATGACCGCGCCGATGGAGAAGATGTCGAGCCAGGACACGTGTCCGCTGACCACCAATACACCGCGAAGATTGCGAATTGGCCCGCCGGACACGGTGATTCGCACACCGAGGCAGCGCAGCACCAGCCGGCAGTAACCCCGCTGGATGTGCGAGCGGCCCGGCATCGGGACGGCCAGCAGCGGCAGCGCGGGCAGCAGGGCCAGCGCGCACATGGCCCGCAGCGTGGTGCGCACGGCTACGACCAGGGGCCGGCCGGGCGCCGCTTCCCCGGCACGCATACAGCTGGCGTCGCACGAGGCGCGCGGCAGCCACGGATGCTCGATCGTCATGACGCGATCCCATCGGCCATCGCGGCGGCCGCGCCGACCGACCGCAGTCTGCGCAGGTAGCGGGTATCGGCCCGGCGTTTGTCCAGCAAGGCCGGGAAATCGCCCACCCCGAAGTCCGGGTCGTGGGCGGGGTCTCCGCAGACCTGCGCGCCCAGCCGCAGGTAACCGCGCATCAGCGGCGGGACGGCCACCCGGGTCGGCGGGTCGATGTCGTCGAGGACCCTGCCGTCGACCGTCACCGGCCGGTACGGACGCACGGTGTACTGCGCGGGCGCGGCGTGGCGGCGCCGCACGAAGTCCCGCACGCCGCGGATCTGGCTGCCCGGCGCTTCGTCGCCCGAACCCTGCACCGGCACTGACACGCATCCGGTCACGTAGTCGTAGCCGCAGCGGTCCAGGTAGGCCAGGATGCCGGCCCACATCAGCAGCACCACACCGCCGTTGCGGTGATCCTCGCGCACTACCGCACGGCCCATCTCGACCAGCGAGGGCCGCAGCGGGTCGAGCGCATCGACGTCGAATTCGGTTGCGGTGTAAAGACCCCCGGCGGCGATGGCGCCCGGCGGCGGCAGCATCCGGTAGCAGCCGACGAGCTCGCCTGAGTTGTCTTCGCGGACCAGCAGGTGATCGCAGTGCTCGTCGAAGCGGTCGGCATCCAGGCCGCCGGTGGCGCCGGCCAATGCGAACCCGGGTTCGGAGGTGAACACATCGTGACGAAGGCGCTGCGCAGCCTCGATGAGCGCAGGGTCGGTGGACAGCAGCAGGGTGTACCGGGGGGTCTCAGTGGATGTCGTCGGATGATCTGCGGCGATGAGTACAGAAGCAGTGCTCATAGCCAGCACGGTCGCCCAGCCGGACAGCGGGACGCCTACTTTCGCGTGACGTGTTCGTGCACGCTAAATGACGAATTGGGCGCGCTCAGGTGTGCAAGAACACACCCGAACGCGCCCAGATCGCGAGAACTAGCCCTTGCGGGCTTTGACCGCCTCGGTGAGCTGCGGGGCCACCTTGAACAGGTCGCCCACGATGCCCAGGTCAGCGATCTCGAAGATCGGCGCCTCTTCATCCTTGTTGACGGCGATGATCGTCTTCGACGTCTGCATGCCGGCGCGGTGCTGGATCGCCCCGGAGATGCCCAGCGCGATGTACAGCTGCGGCGACACGGTCTTGCCGGTCTGGCCCACCTGGAACTGGCCCGGGTAGTAGCCGGAGTCGACGGCGGCGCGGGATGCGCCAACGGCGGCACCCAGCGAGTCGGCCAACTCCTCGATGACGCTGAAGTTTTCGGCACTGCCGACCCCACGTCCGCCGGACACGACGACGGTGGCTTCGGTGAGCTCCGGACGGTCGCCGGCCACCGCAGGCTGGCGAGACGTGATCTTCGTCGCATTCTCGGCCTGAGCCGGCACCTCGACGTTGGCGACCTCGCCTGCGCCCTCGGCGGGCTCGGCCTCGATGGCGCCGGGGCGCACCGTGATCACCGGGGTGTCGCCGGGCACCTGGGCCTCGACGGTGAAGGCGCCGCCGAAGATACTGTGGACGCCCACTGCACCTTCTTTGACCTCGACGACGTCGACCAGCAGGCCGGAGCCGAGACGGGCGGCCAGCCGGCCGGCGATCTCCTTGCCATCGGCGCTGGCGGCCAGCAGCACGCCCGCCGGGCCGGCCGACTCGGCCAGCGACGCCAGCACGTCCACGAACGGCGTGATCAGGTAGTTCTCCGCGTCGTCGGACTCGGCGACGTAGATCTTGGCGGCGCCCGCCGCCTTCAGTCCCTCGACGAGCGGCTCGGCGGTGCCCGGCTTACCCACCACGACAGCGGCGGGTTCGCCCAGGACGCGGGCGGCGGTGATCAGTTCGGCGCTGATCTTCTTCAGCGCGCCTTCAGCGTGCTCGACGAGCACAAGTACTTCAGCCATGCGTTTCGTTCGCCTCTATGTCTCTTGTGTCTTCGGGAAAGCAGTCGGAATGATCTGCCTAGATGATTTTTTGAGCAACCAGGTACACGGCGATCTTGGTGCCGCCGTCGCCTTCGTCGGTGACCTTCTCGCCCGCGGTCTTGGCCGGCTTCGGGGTCGACGACAGCACCTTGGATCCGGCGTTGGCGACGCCGACCTCATCGGCCTCGACACCGATCTCCGCCAGCGTCAGCGTCGTCACTTCCTTCTTCTTGGCGGCCATGATGCCCTTGAAGGACGGGAAGCGCGGCTCGTTGATCTTCTCGTTGACGCTGACCACCGCGGGCAGAGGCGCCTCGACGGTGAATACGCCGTCGTCGGTCTCGCGCTCGCCGGTGACCTTGCCGCCCTCGACGGACACCTTCCGGAGGTGGGTGAGCTGCGGCAGTCCCAGGTACTCGGCCACGATCGCGGGCACCGCGCCGCCGACACCGTCGGTGGCCTCGTTCCCCGCGATGACCAGCTCGGTGCCCTCGATGGTGCCCAGCGCCCGGGCCAGCGCCCAGCCGGTCTGGACGACGTCCGAGCCGTGCATACCGTCGTCGAGCAGGTGTACTGCCTTGTCGGCACCCATCGACAGCGCCTTGCGGATGGCCTCGGTCGCGCGTTGGGGGCCGGCTGTGAGCACAGTCACAGTGCTCTCGGTGCCGTTGGCGGCTTCCTTCTCCTTGATCAGGAGCGCCTCTTCAACGGCGCGCTCGTTGATCTCGTCGAGCACGGCGTCGGCGGCCTCACGGTCGAGGGTGAAATCGCCGTCGGTCAGCTTGCGCTCCGACCACGTGTCTGGGACCTGTTTGATCAGGACCACGATGTTCGTCATGAGTCTGGTTCGTCCTCCTCGAAGAGGCCGGCGGCCGGCCTGGCAATACCACGTTTCAAGCAACTACCACCATGTTACTCGCGGGTAACTTTTGGTGGTTCGCAGGAACACCATAGCTGGTCGAAGTTTGTCTTCTAGCTCCCCGTAGTCCCTGAACCGTTCGCCATCGGGGCGATCCGCGTTAGCCTGCCTTGCAATGAGCGCATTCGTTACCAACGGTCCGCTTGGGGATCCGCCGTCCGACGCCCCGATGGCGCTGACCGGCGAGCGCACGGTCCCCGGGCTCGCCGTGGAAAACTACTGGTTCCGCCGCCACGAGGTGGTCTATCAGCGGCTGGCAGACCGCTGCGCGGGCCGCGATGTGCTCGAGGCGGGCTGCGGCGAGGGATACGGGGCGGATTTGATCGCCGGCGTGGCACGGCGCGTGATCGGCCTGGACTACGACGAGTCGGCGGTCACGCACGTCCGCGCCCGCTATCCGCGGGTGGAGATGTTGCACGGGAATCTTGCCAAGCTCCCGCTCGCCGACGGGGCTGTCGATGTGGTTGTCAACTTTCAGGTGATCGAACACCTTTGGGATCAAGGGCAATTCGTCGCCGAGTGCTCTCGCGTGTTGCGGCCCGCCGGCGTGCTGCTGATGTCCACACCCAACCGGATCACTTTCTCCCCCGGCCGGGACACCCCGATCAACCCATTCCACACGCGCGAGCTCAATGCCGACGAGCTGACCAAATTGCTGACGTCAGCGGGATTCAGGATCGAAGGCGTCTACGGGGTTTTTCATGGCCGACGACTGGCCGAACTCGACGCCAGGCACGGCGGATCGATCATCGACGCTCAGGTCGATCGCGCGCTCGCCGACGCGCCGTGGCCGGCCGACCTGCTGGCCGATGTCGCCTCGGTGACCATCGACGATTTTGATCTCGTCGACGCGGCCGGCAGCGACGGCCGGCGCATCGATGACAGCCTCGATCTGGTCGCCATCGCGGTGCGGCCGTGACAAGTGCGGAGCCCGTACCCGGGCTGTTCACGCTCGTCCTGCACACCCATCTGCCGTGGCTGGCCCATCACGGACGCTGGCCGGTCGGCGAGGAATGGCTCTATCAGTCGGTGTCTGCGGCCTACCTGCCGCTGATGCGGGTGCTGCGCACCCTGGCCGCGGAGGACCGCAGTCACCTCGTGACCCTCGGCATGACGCCGGTGGTGACCGCGCAGCTCGACGACCCGTACTGCCTGGTCGGCATGAACCACTGGCTGGCCAATTGGCAGTTGCGCGCAGTTGAGGCGACGACGCTGCCAGACCCGTTGCGGGCCTTCGGAACTCGCGAACATGCCGAGGCCGGCCGTGCGCTGGAGGACTTCGCGACGCTGTGGGCGCACGGCGGCAGTCCGCTGTTGCGGGAGCTGATCGACGCCGACACCATCGAACTGCTCGGCGGCCCGCTGTCGCATCCGTTCCAGCCACTGCTGAACCCCCGGCTGCGCGAGTTCGCCCTTCGCGAGGGTCTGGCTGATGCGCAGCAGCGGTTCGCGCATACACCGACGGGCATCTGGGCGCCGGAATGCGCATACGCGCCGGGCTTGGAGATCGATTACGCCGCAGCGGGTGTCAACCATTTCATGGTCGACGGGCCATCGCTGCACGGCGACACCGCGCTCGGCCGGCCAGTCGCCGGATCCGATGTCGTCGCGTTCGGCCGCGACCTGCAGGTCAGCTACCGGGTGTGGTCGCCGAAATCGGGCTACCCCGGCCACGCCGCGTACCGCGACTTCCACACCTACGACCACGTCACCGGACTCAAGCCGGCCCGCGTCACCGGCCGCAACCTGCCGTCGGACGCCAAGGCGCCATACGACCCGCAGCGCGCCGACCGCGCTGTCGACGTCCACGTCGCCGATTTCGTTGACGTGATACGACAACGGCTCGTCTCCGAAACCGAGCGGATCGGCCGGCCCGCGCATGTGGTCGCGGCCTTCGACACCGAACTGTTCGGCCATTGGTGGTACGAGGGCCCGATGTGGTTGGAGCGGGTGCTGCGAGCGCTGCCGGAGGCGGGCGTGCGCGTCGGCACGCTGTCCGACGCAATCACCGACGGATTCGTCGGCTCGTCTGTCGAATTGCCGCCGAGCTCTTGGGGTTCCGGCAAGGATTGGCAGGTGTGGGCCGGCGAGAAGGTCGCCGATCTGGTCCAGCTGAACGGCGAAGTCGTCGAAACCGCGCTGACCACCGTGGACAAGGCGCTGGAGCAGACTGCGTCGCTGGGTTCGCCCACGCCAAGGGATTTCGTCGCCGACCAGATCCTGCGCGAGACCCTGCTCACGGTGTCCAGCGACTGGCCGTTCATGGTCAGCAAGGACTCCGCCGCCGACTACGCGCGCTATCGCGCACACCTGCATGCGCACGCCACCCGCGAGATCGCTGGCGCGCTGGCGTCCGGCCGGCGCGAGCACGCTCAGCGGTTGGCCGACGGCTGGAACTGCGCAGATGGATTGTTCGGCGCCCTGGACGCAAGGCGGCTGCCGCGATGATCTCCCCCCTTGCCGCGAGCGTGCGTGTCTGCTGCCCGACACGCCGTGAAATCGCGACACTTTGCGCACGCTCGCGAGTGGTGAGCGCCCGATGAAGGTGCTGATGGTGTCGTGGGAGTACCCGCCGGTTGTGGTCGGCGGGCTGGGGCGCCACGTGTATCAACTGGCGACGGCCCTGGCCGAGGCCGGACACGAAGTCGTGGTGCTCAGCCGTCGACCCAGCGGCACCGATCCCAGCACCCACCCGTCGACCGACGAAATCGCCGAGGGCGTGCGGGTAGTCGCCGCCGCGCAGGACCCGCACGAATTCGACTTCGGCTCGGACATGATGGCCTGGACGCTGGCGATGGGGCATTCGATGGTCCGCGCCGGCTTGGCGCTGAAAACCCAAGGCCGGCGGGCCAACCCGTGGCAGCCCGACGTCGTGCACGCCCATGACTGGCTCGTCGCCCACCCGGCCGTTGCGCTGGCCGAATACTTCGACGTGCCACTGGTTTCCACGATCCACGCCACAGAGGCGGGCAGGCATTCCGGATGGGTGTCGGGTCCGATCAGCCGACAGGTGCATGCGGTGGAGTCTTGGCTGGTTCGCGAATCCGATTCGCTCATCACGTGTTCGGCGTCGATGAGCGACGAGATCACCGAGCTGTTCGGGCCCGGCCTGGCCGAGATCCGGGTGATCCGCAACGGAATCGACGCGGCGCTATGGCCGTTCGCGCGGCGGCAAACCCGCAAGGGTCCCGCCCAGTTGATGTATCTGGGGCGACTCGAGTACGAGAAGGGCATCCACGACGCCATCGCCGCGCTGCCCCGGATCAGGCGCACCCACCCGGGGACCACGCTGACGATCGCCGGTGACGGCACCCAGCAGCGGTGGTTGGTCGAGCAGGCGCGAAAACACAAGGTGCTCAAGGCCGTAACGTTTGTCGGCCGGCTCGACCACGAACACTTGGTGCAGCTGCTGCACAAGGCCGACGCCGCCGTGCTGCCCAGCCACTACGAACCGTTCGGCATCGTCGCGCTGGAAGCCGCCGCGACAGGCACACCGCTGGTCACGTCGAATGTCGGCGGCCTCGGCGAAGCGGTGATCAACGGGCAGACCGGCGTGTCCTATCCACCGCGCGATGTCGCGGGCCTGGCCGCCGCCGTGCGCGCCGTGCTCGACGACCCGGACGCGGCCCAGCGCCGTGCGATCGCCGCCCGCGAACGGCTCACCTCGGACTTCGACTGGCACACCGTTGCAAGCGAAACCGCGCAGGTCTACGTTGCCGCCAAGCGCGGCGAACGCGAACCGCACCCGCGCCGGGTCATCGTCGAGCACGCGCTGCCGGACCGCTAGCGCGCGCTCACTTCCGCGCGAGCGTGCGCAAATTGCTCACAATCGCCGGCTCAGACTCAAGTGGTCGCTGCAACACCTGATTCGAAAGGTGTTGCTTCATGGGTTACGAGACCGGGTTTCGTCGGCCGGGTCTGCCGCCGGGTGGCAGGTTGCCGGGGTCGGTGCGGGAGCGGTTCTGGGAGGCGGTGAATTCGGGGCTGTCGCCAACGGCGGCGGCGACGGTGGCCGGGGTGCACGGCGCTACGGGCCGCAAGTGGGCCAAGGCGGCGGGTTATCAAACCAATCCCAAGCATTACGGCATCCGGTATTCGCAGGCCGCTCGGGATAGGTTTTGGGAGGCGATGCACTCGGGGGCCACGGTGACCGAGGCCGCGGTGGCCACGGGCGTGTCGGAGCACACCGGCCGGCGCTGGGTAGACCAGGCTGGTTATGTGCCGAGAACCCCTGCGCCGCTTGCCGATACCGAGCCCGATCCGTCACCGCCGAAGGGACCGATGTCGTTCATCGAGCGCTGCCGGTTGGAGGAGCTGCTCGAAAGCGAGTGCACGCCGGCGCGGGCCGCGGGCCTGTTGGGGCGCCATCGGGACACGATTCGCCGCGAGAGGGACCGTGGGCAGACCGTTTCGGGATACCGGGCACGGGTGGGTCAGGACTGCGCCGAGGCCAACCTCCAGCGCCCCAAACCGCGCCACCTCGAGGACAGGCCTGCGCTGTTGGCCGAGGTGGTGGCACGCTTGAAGCAGCGGCATAGTCCCGAGCAGATCGCGGGCCGGCTGCGGGAGGATTTTCCCGACGATCCGGAGATGTGGGTGTCACACGAGACGATCTATCAGGCCCTCTACGTCCAGCCGCGCGGGGAGTTGGCCCAGCTGGTCAAGACCGCGCTTCGTACCGGCCGTGCACAACGAAAACCGCAGGGCCGCAAGGAAACTGGCCGAGGTAAGCTCAAGGGGATGATCAACATCAGTGAACGTCCCGCCGAGGCCGATGACCGCGCGGTCCCCGGTCATTGGGAAGGCGATCTGATCCTGGGCAGTACCGCCTCGGGCTCAGCGATCGGCACCCTGGTGGAGCGCACCACCGGGTTCGTGGTGCTGCTGCACCTGCCCGACGACCGCACCGCGCCCACCCTGGCCGACGCCATGTCGGCCAAGGTCCCCGAGATCCCCGAGATCCTGCGCCGCTCGCTGACCTGGGACCAAGGCAGCGAGATGGCACTACACACCAAGATCACCGAGGCCACCGGCCTGCCGATCTACTTCTGCGACCCGCACAGCCCCTGGCAGCGCGGCACCAACGAGAACACCAACGGACTGCTGCGCCAGTACTTCCCCAAAGGCACCGACCTGTCGTTCTACGGCCCCGGCTGGCTCGACCAGGTCGCCGCCGAACTCAACGCCCGACCCAGAAAACGACTCGGCTGGCGCACCCCCGCCGAAGAACTCGACCGACTACTCTCAGACCCGTCCACATTCGTTGCAGCCACCGCTTGAATCCAAGCGGCGCGTCGGCCCGCAGACACGCACGCTCGCGGCAAAGGGGGCTAGTGCGCCGCCTTCTTACGCTCGATGTCCGCGAGCGACGCGGCCAACTCGGCACGCTGCGCGGCAGAGGTCTCCCACGACAGCTTTCGGTTCTTGACGACCTTCGCCGGCGCGCCGACCGCGATCGCGTAATCCGGGATGTCGCCCTTGACCACTGAGTGCGATCCAAGGACGCAGCCCCGGCCGACCGTCGTGCCACGCAGGATGGTGACCTTGGTCGCGATCCAGGTGTCGGGTCCGATCCGCACCGGGCTCTTGAGGATGCCCTGGTCCTTGATCGGCACGTTGATGTCGTCCATCTTGTGGTCGAAGTCGCACACGTAGACCCAGTCCGCCATCAGCACCGAGTCGCCCAACTCGATGTCGAGATAGGTGTTGATGACGTTGTCCCGGCCGAGCACGACCTTGTCCCCGAAACGCAGCGACCCCTCGTGGCAGCGGATCGTGTTCTTGTCGCCGATGTGGACCCAGCGGCCGATCTCCATCGTGGACAGCTCGGGCGTCGCCTGAATCTCCACGCCTTTGCCCAGGAAAACCATGCCGCGGGTGATGATGTGCGGGTTGGCGAGCTTGAACTTCAGCAACCGCCAGTAGCGCACCAGGTACCACGGCGTGTAGGCGCGATTGGCGATCACCCACTTCAGCGAGGCCAGGGTCAGGAACCTCGCCTGGCGTGGATCACGCAACCGCGAACCCCGCCAGCGCTTGTGCAGGGGCGCGCCCCACATGGTCGTCATGGCCGGAAAGCCTACGCGAGCGCCCGACAACGAACGGTTACCCTCACGTGGGCCCGACGAAAGGAAACCGTGTTCCGGCGATTGATCGTGCTGGCGTCAACAGCGCTGATCACGGGTGTGCTGGCCGGTTGCGGGAACACCGACCCCTGGGTCGAGGCGCACGCGGCGGACGGCTGGGCGGCGCAGTACGGCGACACCAGCAACAGCAGCTACTCGTCCGTCTCCGGGGCCGACGCCTTGAAGCTGGCGTGGACGCGGTCCGTCAAGGGCGACCTGACCGCCCAGGTGGCGCTCGGGTCCGGCAGCTACCTGGCCGTCAACGCGCAAACCCGCGGCGGCTGCTCGCTGATGGTGTGGGAGGCCAACAACAACGCCCGCCAACGATGGTGCACCCGGCTGGTGCAGGGCGGCGGCTTGTCCAGTCCGCTGTTCGACGGGTTCGACAACCTTTACATCGGCCAGCCCGGCGCCATGCTGTCGTTCCCGCCGACGCAGTGGATCCGCTGGCGGCGGCCGGTGATCGGAATGCCGACGACGCCAAGGATTCTCGCCCCGGGGCAGTTGCTGGTCGTGACGCATCTGGGCCAGGTGCAGGTGTTCGACGCGCAAAACGGCACCGTCGTCGGCACGCCGCTGGATTTGGTCGCCGGGGTCGACCCGACCGATTCAGACCGCGGACTGGCCGACTGCGGGCTGGCCCGTCCCCGCTGCCCGGTGGCGGCCGCACCGGCGTTCGCACCGGCGACCGGAATCGTGGTGCTGGCTCTGTGGCAGCCAAATGCCGAGGCGCCCACCCTGGTCGGGCTGCGTTACCGTCCCGGCCAGAGCCCGCTACTGACCCAGGAGTGGACCAGCGACGCGGTGGGCGGCGGCCCGCTGGCCAGCCCGGTGCTGTCCGCGGACGGGTCGACGGTGTACGTCAACGGCCCCGACGAACACCTGTGGGCGCTCGACTCAGCCGACGGCAAACCGAAATGGTCGGTGCCGCTGGACTATCTGGCGCAGACCCCGCCGTCGGTATCGCCTGACGGCCTGATCGTCGCCGGCGGCGGCCCGGGCGCGAAACTCGTCGCAATCAAAGACGCCGGTGACCGCGGCGAGGTCTTGTGGACCCGCGATGACGTCGCTCCGCTGTCGACGTCGAGCCGGGCCGGTGAGGGTATCGGCTACACCGTGGCGCGCGACGGCGAGAACGGTCAGGCGCTGCTGGTGTTCGACCCGGCCGACGGCCACACAATCAACGACTACCCGTTGCCGGAGGCGACGGGCTTTCCCGTCGGCGTTTCGATCGGACATGATCGCCGCGTCGTGACCGCCACCAGCGACGGCCAGGTCTACGGCTTCGCCCCCTAGGAAGGGTTACGCCAAGAGCGGCGCGAACGTCGCGCGCGGCACCGACGCTTGCGTGGCGCCCGCCGCCTCCGGCAGCAGCTCACCCTGGCTGAAGAAGAAGATCACCGCGTCGTCGGTCAGCGCGAAATTCTGGTAGTTGGCCACGTCGAGCCCGTCGCCCGGCAGTATCGAATCGGTGACACCGGTCTGCTTCTGCAGCTCCTTGTTGACGACCGGGTAGATCACCTCGAGCGGCTTGGTGCCCGGCTTGAACAACGTGTCGAAGGTGATCGGGGCGCCCTTGCCGACGTCCCAATTGAACGCCTGGAACCACGTCTGGGGATGCGCCCCTCCCACGTTCTGATACACCTCGAACACCACGCTCCGTGTCCCGCCCGTCGGCGCACCCGAACGGTAACCGGTCCCCTTCGCATCGAGCACATACGGCAGGTTGTACGAACCCGGCATCTCCGAGACGTTGATGAACCCGTCGCGGGTCTGGGTGAGATACGCGGTCAGCGGCTGCTGGTCGGGATAGTCGTTGGGGAAGCTGAAGTCGAGGGTGTAGGTCGAATTGGCGGCGTGGACGCGGCAGATCCCGTCGGGCGCGGCGACGCCACCGAGGTCGGCGCATGCCGACTGCGCCGACGCTACCGTGCCGGTCGAGCCGGCCAGGACGCCGGCCGCAACCAGAGCAGCCACTGTGAGAATGCGCATCGTCGGACGTCCTCGCAGCCGGCACCGGCTCCGATACCGGCGCATCTATGTCAGGGTACGTGGCGGCTCACCGTGACGGACGACAAATGAATGCCGTTGCCCGGCTTGCGGCCCCGGATCCGATGCGGGCGATGACGACCGAAAGCTGTAGCGATCCCCGCAGTCGCAGTCGCGAGCGCACCGCGTCGGGGTCGACGTCGACGCCGCGGACCAGGATCTCCACCGCATCGACATCGCGCGCCGAAAGCGCCTGGCGCAGCCGACGTTCGCTGTAGCCCAACTCCTCGAGCACCTCGAAGCCGCGCACCCCGTCGGGCAGCCGATCCCCCGACAGGTAGGCGATGTCGCGATCGAGCTGCCACAGGCCGTGACGGGCGGCGTAGTGCCGCACCAGGCCTGCGCGGACCACCGCGCCGTCGGGGTCGACGATCCAACGCCCGGCCGGCGCCACTGCGCAGTCGTCCGGTTCGGCGTCGGTGAGTTCCTCAGAACGGTCCAGAATGGTGGCCCGGCGCGTGACGCCGTCGCCGGCCAGTCCCGCGGACCACAGACACGCCTCGCGCACACTGCCCGCCAGCGAGGTCACCTCGATCTCACCCTCGAATCCCAATCGGGAGACCGCGTCGAAATCGATTCCCGGAGCACACTTTACGACGAGGTCTCGGCCCCGGTACACCTGCAGCAACAGGTCCAACGCCGGCGTGTAATCCCGCGGGTCGAACCGGCGCCGTCCGCCGCTTCGGCGCGCCGGGTCGACGAGGACGACGGTGTCACGGGTGACCGGTCGCAGCGCGTCGGCACGGCACAGATCGACGTCGGCAACATTGTGGCGGGCCATCGCGAGCCGGACCGGGTCGACGTCGCTGCCAAGCGTGCGCCCGGCCGAATTCCGCAGCGCCGCAAGCTCGGTGCCGACCGAGCACGTGGCGTCGTGCACGCGGCCGCCGGCGAGCCTGCGTGCCCGATGCAACGCCACCGGTTCGGCGGTGGCCTGCTGCAGTGCCTCGTCGGTGAACAGCCAACCCGACGGGTCGGCGAACTTCGCCCCCGCCTTGCGGCGCAACAGCGTGGTCTCCACCAGCGCGGCGGCCCGATCGCCGAACCGCTCACGCGCCGAGGCGATGTCGCCGACAAGTGTGGCGTCGGTCAGCCGGTAGCCGGCGACCTCGAGCAGCGCCTGCGCGCCCGCCTCAGACCGCAGATAAGCGACGGCTTCAATATCAAAGACGAGGCTCAATCCCCTGACGGCTTAACCCCGGTCACCATGACGTTGTAGAACCAGCCCTTCGGCACGACCCGCCGCCAGACATTTTCGTCCACCCAGCTCAACGTGGTCCAGCTGCTGAACGCGAACTTGGCCCAGCCCCAGCCCAGCTTGCCGGGCGGCACTGTCGACTCGAAGGTGCGTAGCGGCCAGCCCAGCATCGCTGC
The DNA here is from genome assembly GCA_963848185.1 of uncultured Actinomycetota bacterium. Taxonomy (GTDB): domain Bacteria; phylum Actinomycetota; class Actinomycetes; order Mycobacteriales; family Mycobacteriaceae; genus Mycobacterium. The sequence goes on along the minus strand of CAWKCR010000016.1, from coordinate 43,706 downwards.
GGTGAACTCCGTAGTGCCGGTGTACACGTCGACGGCGCCGGCGTTGGCGGCCATCTTGTCGAGATCGCCGGGGTCGAAGGTGTGCAGGTCGACGATCCACTCCAGGGCCGCGGCCCGCGAGTCCTCGTCCAGCTCGGCCTGCGGGCGCCGCCAACTGCTCAGACCCGGCAGCTTCATGGCGCGGATGGTGACGTTCCAGGTCAAGTTCGCCAGCGTCCGCGCATACGCGTTGCCCACGGTGGTGGGTTCGCCGGCGAACACGAAGCGCCCGCCCGGCTTGAGCACCCGGACAACCTCGCGCAGCGACAACTCGACGTCGGGGATGTGATGCAGCACGGCGTGCCCGACGACCAGGTCGAAGGTGTCGTCGTCGTACGGGATGCCTTCGGCGTCGGCGACCCGGCCGTCGATTTCCAGGCCCAGCGACTGGCCGTTGCGGGTGGCCACCTTGACCATGCCCGGCGACAGGTCGGTCACCGAGCCGCGCCGCGCGACGCCGGCCTGGATCAGGTTCAGCAGGAAGAACCCACTACCGCACCCCAGTTCCAGCGCGTGATCGTAAGGAAGATCGCGCAGTTCCGCGTCGGGCACGATGGCGTCGAAGAGGTCACGGGCATAGTCGACGCAGCGCTTGTCGTAGGAGATCGACCACTTGTCGTCGTAGGACTCGGCCTCCCAGTCGTGGTAGAGCACCTGCGCGAGCTTGGAGTCGTGGCGGGCGGCCTCGACCTGCTCTGCCGTGGCATGCGGGTTGGGAGCTGGATCTGTGCTCGTCATGCAGGGCAGCCTAACGGCCGCCGTCAAAAGCGGCTTTCGCGGCAGCCAGAACCTGCGGTGGGTAGTCGAGGAAGCGCCGTGCCCAGGCCACGGCCGCGTCGTACACGCCGTCGGGCGCCACCATCTCGTCGATCAAGCCCAGCGCCAGGGCCTCCCTGGCGTCGATGAACCGCCCGCTGAACACCAGGTCCTTGGCCTTGCTGAGGCCGACCGTGCGGGCCAGCCGCGTGGTGCCGTCGCCGGCGGGGACCAGTCCGGCCAGGATCTCCGTCGCGCCGAACTTCACGTTGTCGCCGGCCACCCGCCAGTCCGCGGCCAGCGCCAGGGTCAGCCCGCCGCCCAGCGCGTAGCCGGTAATGGCGGCGACGGTGGGTTTGGGGATCGCGGCCAACGCGTCGATGGCCTCGCGGCGGACCCGCGCCGCGACGCCGGCCTCATCGGCGTTCAGCGTGCGCAGCTCTGGCACGTCGTCGCCGGCGGAGAAGATCTCGTGGCCGCCGAACACGATCACCGCGGCGATGTCATCGCGCCGGCCGAGGTCCGCGGTGGCGCCGACGATCTCGCGGTACACCTGGCGCGTCAACGCGTTGGTGGGCGGGCGCGACAGCACCAGCGTCGCGATGCGGGGCTGCTCGTCGCTGACGTGGATGGAGACGAACTCGTTCATGGCGATCGCCGGTTGCGCGCCTGGTTGTACCGGTCGCTGTCGAAGAATTCGATCTCCCAGTTGCCGTCGTGCACGACCAGATGTGGCTGAACCGGGACGATCTGGCGTTCCACCGCCAGCACGTCGGCGACGGTACGGCCGGTCAACGAGTCCAGCTGCGTCCACGTCGGCGGCAGCAGAAAGGTACGCCCGTCGGCGAAGTCGTCGAGCGCGGCCTCGGGCGTGATCCAGTCGGCCTGGTCGGTTTCGGTGTTCTCCCCATCGGCGCGCTGCCCCTCCGGCAACGCTCCGACGAAGAAGTAGGTGTCGTACCGGCGGGTGCGCTCTTCCTTCGGCGTCACCCAGTTCGCCCATGGCCGCAGCAGATCCGCCCGCAGCACGAGATTCTCGCGGCGCAGGAACTCGCCGAATGACAGCGTATTGTCCGCCAGTGCGGCGCGGGATTCGGTATAGACCGACGCATCGTCGACGATTCCGTCGGGATCGTCGGCCGGCCCGGCGAACAGCACGCCGGACTCTTCGAAGGTCTCGCGGGCGGCGGCACACACCAACGCCTCGGCCAGATCGGGTGCGACGCCGAATCGGCCGGCCCACCACGCCGGGTCGGGGCCGAACCAGGCGATGTCGGCGTTGCGGTCACGGTCGTCGACGCCGCCGCCGGGAAACACCATCACCCCGGCGACGAAGTCCATCGCGGAGTGCCGCCGCATCAGGAACACCTTGATGCCGCGGGCGGTGTCGCGGACCAGCATCACCGTCGCCGCGGGCCTCGGCGTCAACGGCTCTTCGGTCATGTCCGCCTCCTGTGCGCGGCCCTGGTGCGGGTGCGACGGGCGAAGTAGCGTCCGTCGATGACGTCCAGGGCGATCGACTGGCCGAACGCCGTGGACAGGTTCTCCGCGGTCAGCACGTCCGGCAGCAGCCCCGAATCGACCACCCGACCCTCGGAGAGGATCAGGCAGTGGCCGAACCCCTGCGGGATCTCTTCGACGTGATGGGTGATCAGCACAATCGCCGGGGCATCGGGGTCGGCGGCCAGGTCGGCCAGCCGCGCCACCAGTTCCTCACGGCCGCCGAGGTCCAGCCCGGCCGCGGGTTCGTCGAGCAGCAGCAGCTCGGGGTCGGTCATCAGCGACCGCGCGATCAGCACGCGCTTGCGCTCGCCCTCCGACAGCGTCTCGTAGGTGCGGTCCGCGAGGTGCTCGGCGCCGACGCTTTCCAGCATGTCCATGGCCTGGTTGTAGTCGACGTCGTCGTAGCGCTCCCGCCAGCGACCCAGCACGGCGTAGCCGGCCGACACGACGAGGTCACGCACCACCTCGCCGTCGGGCACCCGCTGCGACAGCGCCGAGCTGCTCAGGCCGACCCGCGCACGCAGCTCGGACATGTCGACGCGGCCCAGCCGTTCGCCGAGTACGTAGGCCGTGCCTGACGATGGATGCTCCATCGCGGCGGCGATGCGGAGCAGCGACGTCTTGCCGGCCCCGTTCGGCCCGATGACCACCCAGCGTTCGTCGAGCTCGACCGACCAGGTGACGGGCCCGACCAGAACCTGGCGACCGCGTCGCAGTGTGACCTTGGCGAAGTCGATCAGCAGGTCGGGGTCGGCTGCGTCTTCTTCGGCGACTGGCACTCGCCCATCGTAGTGAAGCGATTTCGGCGTGATCGGTTGCGTCCACCGCGACTCTTCACGCCCAAATCGCTGGCTTCGGCGACGGATGCCCAGCCACTGACGGCGAGCACACGCTGGGGCGTGATCCGCAGGAAGAGCTGAACCAGCGGGCCGATGCCGAACGCGTAGACGACGGTGCCGACGCCGACCGTCCCGCCGAGCAGCCACCCGAGAACCAGCACGGTGGCTTCGATCGACGTGCGGATCAGCCGGACCGACCAGCCGGTGCGCACCACGAGTCCGGTCATCAAGCCGTCGCGCGGGCCGGGGCCCAGCCCGGCGCCGACGTAGAGGACCGTGCTGACCGCGTTGAGCACCACCGCGCCCAGCATCATCGCGATGCGCACTCCAAGCGTGGTCGGCGCCGACAACACCAACAGCCCGGCGTCGACGGTGATGGCGATGACGATGACGTTGGCGATCGTGCCGATGCCGGGCCGGTTCCGCAGCGGAATCCAGGCCAGCAGGACCACCACACCGACCACCGCCGAAGCGATGCCGATCGTCATCCCGGTGTGCATGCCCAGACCTTGGTGAAAGACGTCCCACGGGTCCAGGCCCAGCCCGGCGCGCACCATCATCGCCATCGAGAAGCCGTAGCCGGTCAGGCCAACCAGCAGCGCGGTCCCGCGCAGCGTGGCTCTACGCATGGTGTGGAAAGCGAATCTGGATCAGTTCAAGCTCGCGGCGCGCGCGTTCCGCGTCGCGGTCGACAAATTCGGCGGGGATGATCTCCGCCGGCTTGAAGAGCCTGCCCCATGGCCGTGCAAGTCGAGATGTCCAATTCATGCTCATGACTCGATAGTCCGAACAACTGGCTTGCCTTTCAATAGCCAGTTAGCACATACTGGCTTGCAAATGACCGTCGACATGGCCGCCCGCGCGCTCGATGTGGACCTCTTGGCCCGCGAGCTCGGAAACTGGCGCACGTCCACTCGGAGCGGGCCGGCCTATCAGGGCCTGGCCGACGGCATTCGAATGCTGATCATCGACGGGCGTCTTCCGGTCGGCGCGCGGCTGCCCAGCGAGCGAGCGCTCGCCGACGCCCTGCGGGTATCGCGAACCACGGTCACCGCCGCGTACACCCAACTGCGCGACGACGGCTATCTCAACGCCCGCCGCGGCGCCCGCAGCACCACCGCCCTGCCCGTCGAACCCGGCGTCACCGCAGACACCGCGCCGGGGTCGGTGAACCTGGGCAACGCCGCGTTGTCCGCGCCGTCGGCGGTGGTGCTGGAGGCGTTCGTCGAGGCGACACGTCAGGTGACGCCGTACCTGCACGAGTCTGGTCACGAGCTTCTCGGCGTGGCCCCGCTGCGCACCGCCATCGCCGAAAGGTATTGTGCACGAGGTCTTCCCACAGAGCCCGACGAAGTCATGGTGACAACCGGGGCGCTGCACGCGATCGGCCTGATCCTGACTACCTACGTGCAGCCCGGTGACCGGGTGCTGGTCGAGCAGCCCACCTATCACGGCGCGATCTCGGCCATCACTACCGCGGGCGCGCGACCGGTTCCGGTGGCGATCGCCGACGACGGCTGGGAGCTCGCCGCCGTGGATGCCGCGGTGCGGCAGCTTTCGCCCAGCCTGGCCTACCTGGTGCCCGACAACCACAACCCAACCGGGTTGACGCTGCCCGCGGCAGAGCGAAAGCAGTTGGCGCACATTATTTCCGAGACGCGTACCCGCACGATCGTGGATGAGACCATGACCGAGGTGTGGCTGGATCGACCGGTTCCGCCGCCGATGGCCACGGCGATGACGACGCGGCGTGACCTGGTGCTGACGATCGGCTCGATGTCCAAGTCGTTCTGGGGAGGTCTGCGGATCGGCTGGATCCGCGCCGAGCGCAGCACGCTGGCGACCATCGCGGCGCTGCGGCCCGCCATCGACATGGGCACGGCCGTGCTCGAACAGTTAGCCGCGGCAAGGCTTCTCGCGGTGGCGGACGACGTGCTGCCGGAGCGTCGCGAAATTCTGCGGACCCGCCGCGCGTTGCTGCTGTCCCTGTTGCGGCAGCATCTCCCGGACTGGCATCCCGTGGGCGGAAGCGGCGGCATGGCGTTGTGGGTCCGGCTGCCCGCCCCGATGAGTTCGGCGCTGTCGGCGGCCGCATCACGCCTGGGTCTGGAGATCCCTCCGGGTCCGAGGTTCGGCGTCGACGGCACATTGGAGCGGTTCATCCGGGTCCCGTACACGCTGCCCGAGGACCAGCTCGGCGAGGCGATCGAATTGCTTGCCCGCGCCTGGCGGGCGGTCACCGGCGGGACGACGCCCGAACCCCGCGCGATGGTCGTCTAGCCGCGCGATGGTCGTCTAGTCGCGCGCTCGGGGGCACCTCCCATTCGCGAGCAGACGCAAAGTGTCCCGACACGCCGAGATTTTGGGGGCGTCTGCTGGCGCTGACTAGTCGTCGGGGATCTCGACCCGGCGCACCACACCATCGACCGCATCGGCCGCCTCGATCTCGCCGCGGGTCACGCCGAGGATGAACAGCACGGTGTCCAGATACGGGTGATTCAGCGATGCGTCGGCGACTTCACGCAGCGCGGGTTTGGCGTTGAACGCCACGCCCAACCCCGCGGCGGCGAGCATGTCCATGTCATTGGCGCCGTCGCCCACGGCCACCGTCTGCTCCATCGGTACGCCGGCCTGCTGAGCGAAATCCCGCAGCGCCTTGGCTTTTCCAGGCCGGTCGATGACCGGACCGATGACCCGGCCGGTCAGCTTTCCGTCGACGATCTCGAGCTCATTGGCCGCGACGAAGTCCATCATCAGCTCGTGGGCGAGCGGCTCGATGACCTGACGGAAGCCTCCGGACACGATGCCGCAGTGAAAACCCAAGCGCCGCAACGTGCGCAACGTGGTGCGGGCGCCGGGTGTCAGCTCGATCTGCTCGCCCACGTCGTCGAGCACCGAAGCGGGCAGCCCGGCCAGCGTCGCCACCCGGCGGTGCAGCGACTCGGCGAAGTCCAGCTCACCCCGCATGGCGGCCTCGGTGACCTCGGCAACGGCGGCCTGCGCGCCCACCCGGGCGGCCAGCATCTCGATGACCTCACCCTGGATCAGCGTCGAGTCGACGTCAAAGACGATGAGCCGCTTGGCCCGTCGCGCCAGGCTGTAGTCCTCGAGCGCGATGTCGACACCCTCGTCGACAGCCACCCGAGCCAGCGCGGCCTGCAGCTGACCATAGGCCGCGCCCGGCGGCACCGAGACCCGCAGCTCCAAGCCGGTCACGGGGTAGTCGGAGACACCCCGGATGAAGTCGATGTTGACGCCCAGCGCGGCCACTTGCCGGGCCACCACACCGAACGACTCCGCCGTGATCGGTCGGCCCAGCACGACGATGGTGTGGGTGGACGGTTCCCGCATGACCGGCAGGTCGTCGCTGCGCTCGATCGACACGTCCAGGCCGACACCGTGGATCGCGTCCGTCACCTCCCAGCGCAAATCGGCGCCGTCGGCCACCTCGGGCGTCGCCGACACCAGCACACCCAGCGTCAGCCGGCCGCGGATAACGACCTGTTCGACGTTGAGCAGCTCAACCTTGTGCCTCGACAGCACCTCGAACAGGGCAGACGTCACGCCCGGTCGATCGTGTCCGGTGACGGTGATCAGCACCGACACCTTGGGCATGCTCACGCAAGGATGGCGCGGCCGTAACGGGCCATCAGCTGGATTGGTCTGCGGGCTCGAGCGCCGGATGGTGCTCGCGGCCGACGTGAGACTCGGCGCGCATCCGATCCACCATGTGCGGATAGTGCAGCTCGAAGGCCGGCCGCTCCGAACGGATTCGGGGCAGCTCGGTGAAGTTGTGCCGCGGCGGCGGGCAACTGGTCGCCCACTCCAGCGAGTTGCCATAGCCCCACGGGTCGTCGACCGTCACCGGTTCGCCGTAGCGCCAGCTCTTGAACACGTTCCAGGTGAACGCAAGCATCGACGCGCCGAGGATGAACGACCCGATCGTCGACACGATGTTCAGGGTGGTGAACCCGTCGGTGGGCAGGTAGTCGGCGTAGCGGCGCGGCATGCCCTCGTTACCCAGCCAGTGCTGCACCAGGAACGTGGTGTGAAAGCCGATGAACGTCAGCCAGAAGTGCAGCTTGCCCAGCCGCTCGTCGAGCATCCGACCGGTCATCTTCGGGAACCAGAAATAGATGCCGGCGAAGGTGGCGAACACGATGGTGCCGAACAGCACATAGTGGAAATGCGCCACCACGAAATACGAGTCGGTGACGTGGAAGTCGATCGGCGGGCTGGCCAGCAGCACACCCGACAGGCCGCCGAGCAGGAAGGTCACCAGGAAGCCCACCGAGAACAGCATCGGTGACTCGAAGGTCAACTGGCCGCGCCACATCGTGCCGATCCAGTTGAAGAACTTGATACCGGTGGGCACCGCGATCAGGAACGTCATGAAGGAAAAGAACGGCAGCAACACCGCGCCGGTGGCGTACATGTGGTGCGCCCACACCGCCATCGACAGCGCGGCGATGGACAGCGTCGCGTAGATCAGCGTGGTGTAACCGAAGATCGGCTTGCGGGAAAACACCGGGAAGATCTCACTGACGATGCCGAAGAACGGCAACGCGATGATGTACACCTCGGGGTGCCCGAAGAACCAGAACAGGTGCTGCCACAGCAGCACGCCGCCGTTGGCCGGGTCGTAGACGTGCGCGCCGAGGTGCCGGTCGGCGGCCAGCCCGAACAGCGCGGCCGTCAGCAGCGGAAAGACGAGCAGCACCAGGATGGACGTCACCGTGATGTTCCAGGTGAAGATCGGCATCCGGAACATCGTCATGCCCGGTGCCCGCATGCACACCACTGTGGTGATCATGTTCACCCCGCCCAGGATGGTGCCCAAACCACCGACGGCCAGGCCCAGGATCCACAGGTCACCGCCGGCTCCCGGCGAATGGATCGCGTCGGTCAGTGGCGAGTAGGCGGTCCAGCCGAAGTCGGCGGCGCCGCCCGGGGTGATGAAGCCGGCGAGCGCGATCGTCGCACCGAACACAAACAACCACAACGCCAACGCGTTGAGCCGCGGGAACGCCACGTCGGGCGCGCCGATCTGCAGCGGCAGCACCAGGTTGGCGAACCCGAACACGATCGGGGTGGCGTAGAACAGCAGCATCGCCGTGCCGTGCATGGTGAACAGCTGGTTGAACTGCTCGTTGGACAGGAACTGCAGGCCCGGCGCCGCGAGCTCGGTGCGCATGAACAGCGCCATCAGCCCACCGATGAAGAAGAACACCATGCAGGCGACGCAGTACATGATGCCGATCAGCTTGTGATCGGTGGTGGTCACCATTTTGTAGACCAGGTTGCCCTTGGGGCCGAGGCGCGCCGGGAACGGACGCCGGGCCTCAAGTTCTCCTACTGGGGGCGCTTCGGCTACCAAGAGCTCCTCCAACCATCCATTCGGGACATCCCCGCAGTCTTCGTGTCCGAATCCTATCTCCCGGCGGGGCTCGAAGTCGGGGTGGTCCTACAAACGGTCGTAATCAATTGGCGATATCGCAGGGCCGCCGGCTGACCAGCCTGGAGCTGGCCGGATGTTACCGTCGGCGACGTGCTGATCAGCGGACCGCGGGCAGGCCTGTTGGCCTCAGCGGCGGCCATCGGCATCGCGGTTTCGGTGACCCTCACGAGCGGCTGTGGAGCGCTGGGCGAAAGCCCGCCGTCGACCGCCGCGCAGCAGTCGGTCATCACCAGCACCACCAAGATCGCCGGCGCGGGTGTTCTCGGCAATCAGCGCAGGCCCGACGAATCGTGCGCACCCGAACCGGCCGCCGTCGACCCGGGCCCGCCGGACCGGGAGGTCCGCCACGCCGCGGGCACCACACAGGTGCGCGCCGACCCGCAGCGCATCGTGGTGCTCTCCGGCGACCAGCTCGACGCGCTGTGCGCGCTTGGCCTGCAGTCCCGCATCGTCGCCGCCGCCCTTCCGGACGACTCCACCAGCCAACCGTGGTACCTCGGCACCGTCGTGCACGACGTGCCGGGGGTCGGCACCCGCAGCGCACCCGACATGGCGGCTATCGAGGCGGCGGCCCCCGATCTGATCCTGGGCTCGCAGGCGCTGACACCGGAGGCCTTCCCCGCGCTGTCGGCGATCGCCCCGACGGTGTTCACCGGTCCGCCCGGGCCGGCGTGGCAGGACAACCTGCGCACGGTCGGCGCGGCGACCGGCCGCCTCGAGGCAGCCAACAGATTGATCGACGACTTTGGGCACGGCGGCCGACAAGACGGGCGCCGACAACGACGCCGGCCACTTCCAGGCGTCGGTCGTGCAGCTGACCGACACCACCATGCGGGTCTACGGTGCGGACAACTTCCCGGCCAGCGTGCTGGCCGAGGTCGGCGTGGATCGTCCTGCCGCGCAACGGTTTACCGACAAGCCGTATGTCGAGATCGGGATCACCGACACCGACCTGGAGGACTCCCCCAACTTCTCCATCGCCGATGGTGACATCGTCTACATCTCGTTCGCGACGCCCGCGGCCAAGGACCGCGCGCCGGCGGTGCTCGAAAGCGACGCGTGGAAGAAGCTGTCGGCCACCCGCGACAACCGGGTGTTCGCCGTCAACAACGAGGTGTGGCAGAGCGGCGAGGGCATCGTCGCCGCCCGCGGCATACTGGCGGATCTGAAGTGGGTCAACGCCCCGATCAACTAACCTCACGCAGGTGTTCCACGTCCTCACGCTGAAGTACCTGCAGCCCCTCGACGTCATCGACCAGACCCGACCCGCCCATGTCGCGTGGTTGAAAGAGGAGGTCGAGGCGGGCCGCATCGTGCTGGCCGGCCGCCAGGATGACCAGTCCGGCGGCGTGCTCGTCACCGGTGACATCAGCGCCGAGGCCGCGCAGCACATCATCGACCGCGACCCGTATGAGCAGGCCGGACTGGTCCGCTACGAGCGACTCTCGTTCAACGGGGCCTTCCGCGCGCCGGGCCTCTAGGCTCGATTTCGCACCCGATCCGGGATTAAAGGAGACGGCCGACGCCGTTGTGCCCAGGTAGGCCGCATCGTCGCGGCGAATTCGCATGACAAATAGAGGACAAAGAGGGCTGCCATGAGCACCGTTACCGCCTATGCCGCGACATCGGCCACCGAACCATTGACCAAGACCACGATCGAGCGCCGCGCCGTCGGCCCCCACGACGTGTCCATCGAGATCAAGTTCGCCGGTATCTGTCACTCCGACATCCACACCGTTCGAGCAGAATGGGGCCAGCCGAACTATCCGCTGGTGCCCGGTCATGAGATCGCCGGCGTGGTGTCCGAGATCGGACCCGAGGTTACGAAGTACAAGGTCGGCGACCGCGTCGGCGTGGGCTGCTTCGTCGACTCCTGCCGCGAGTGCAGCAGCTGCCTGGCCGGGTTGGAGAATTACTGCAAGCGCGGCATGGTCGGCACCTACGACGCCATCGACAAGGACGGCCGGCAGACCCAGGGCGGCTACAGCGGCGCGATCGTCGTCGACGAGAACTACGTGCTGCGCATCCCCGACGCACTGCCGCTGGACGCCGCCGCGCCGCTGCTGTGCGCGGGCATCACCACCTACTCGCCGCTGCGGCACTGGAACGCCGGCCCCGGCAAGCGCGTCGCGGTGATCGGCCTCGGCGGACTGGGCCACATGGCCGTCAAGCTGGCCTCGGCGATGGGCGCAGAGGTGACCGTGCTGAGCCAGTCATTAAAGAAGATGGAAGACGGTCTGCGGCTGGGCGCGAGCCACTACTACGCGACGTCCGATCCCGACACCTTCAAGAAGCTGGCCGGATCGTTCGATCTGATCCTCAACACCGTCTCGGCCAACCTCGACCTCGGCAGCTATCTGGCACTGCTTGACGTCGACGGCACATTGGTCGAGTTGGGTGCGCCCGAGCAGCCGATGAGCGTGCCGATCATGCCGCTGCTGGGTCAACGGCGCCACCTGTCGGGCTCGCTGATCGGCGGCATTCGCGAGACTCAAGAAATGCTCGACTTCTGCGCCGAGCACGATGCGGCGCCCGAAATCGAGGTCATCGCACCGGATTACATCAACGAGGCCTACGAGCGCGTGCTCGCCAGCGACGTGCGCTACCGGTTCGTCATCGACACGGAGTCGCTACGGAGCTAGACAGCAGCGTCTTCGACGCCAGCCAACGGCCACCCGGCGGCGGCCAGCTTTGCGGCCACCCGCTTGACGTTCTCCGGGCCGGCATCGTGATCGGTCACATCGGAGATGCACGCGGCGATCTCGTCCTCGTCGATTGATCCGTCGGCGGTCGCACTCGACCCGTCGGCGGTGATGTTGCGCACCACCTCTTTGATCTGTTCGTCGGTCAGCGGGGTGGCGCGCAGCAGCGCGAGCAGCGGGACCCGGTCGGGTCCCGGAACGCCCTCTGGATAGCCGGCCCGCAGCCAGTTGAGGATCGAGCTCAGAAGCGAGGTGGTGGTCACGACGTCAGTGTCGTGGCTGCACGGTGCATTCGCCACCACGGGATCGCACAGTTCGACGGTCATTCATTGGCCATTCACCGCCAAACGGCTAGGTGCCGCTCGTAGGCTGGCGCCGATGAGCGAACCGCCGCGCTGCCGCCGGGACCTCCGCTTCCCCGAACGGTGCAGGCGGCACTGATGTTGCGCTACTGGCTGCGCTTCGTGGCCGCGTGCCGGCGCCGTTACGGCAATGTGTTCACGCTGCGAGTCGCGTCAATGGGAACGCTGGTGTATCTGGCTGATCCCATCGACATCAAAGCGGTGTTCGCCGGCGATCCGCATATCTTCCATGCGGGCGAAGCGAATTCGATGCTAACCGGGCTACTCGGCGACAGCTCGGTGCTCGTGATCGACGACGACGTGCATGCCGACCGCCGCCGTCTGATGCTGACGCCGTTCAAGCCCAACGCCGTGACCCGCCAAGCGGCGACCATGGCTGACATCACCGCAGCGAAAATCTCTGACTGGCCGGAGGGTAAAGACTTCGCGGTGGCGCCGCGGATGTCGGAGATCACCCTCGACGTGATCCTGCGGACCGTCATCGGCGCCAGCGACCCGACCAGACTGGCCGCACTGCGCACAGTGTTGCCGCGGCTGCTGAACCTGAGCCCGTTCGAAACGCTCGCGATCGCTGACGCAAGGCTCCAACGTCGTCGCCCCTGGCGCGAAGTGCGTCGGCGCATAGCAGAAGCCGACCGCCTGCTGTATGCCGAGATCGCGGAGCGTCGCGCCGATCCCGCCCTGGCGGCACGCACCGACGTGCTCGCGATGCTGGTGCGTGCCGCCGGCGAAGACGGACGCACGATGACCGACCGCGAACTGCGCGACCAACTCATGACATTGCTCGTCGCCGGGCACGACACGACCGCCACGGGCCTGTCCTGGGCGCTCGAGCGGCTCACGAGGCACCCGGCCATCCTCGACAAGGCAGTGCAGGCGGCCGAGGCCGATCAGACAGATCCCAACCGCGTCGGCGTCCACCGCACAGTTGGCGACGTGCCCAGCCGCTGAATCCGGCCAACCGCGCCCTTGACCCGCCGAGCAGCTGTAGGGGGGCTGCGCTCCGCCGTGGAGGATGAAAATTAAGCCGAGTGTGCGGTTTCGTACGCCGGGCGGAGCGTACGAAACCGCACATTCGCGATTGCCCCTAGTCGGCGGGACCGCCGACCACGGCATTTGGCCAACTTTCGAGTGAGACGCAGAATCGCACTAGTCCGCAGCGCGGAGTGCGATTCTGCGTCTATTCGCGCCGGCGCCGCTCGCGCTAGATTGCTAGTATGCTAGCATCGCTGTTCGTGGGCGACGAGGACGTCAAGCAGTTCAACGTGTACTTGCCGATCGGGCTGATCCGGCAAGTCAAGCACCACGCGATCGAGACGGAAATGTCGCTATCCGCGTTGGTCGCCGAAGCGCTGCGGACGTACCTCGACAAGCAATCGCGGAAGGAGAAGTGAGATGACGACCGAGGGCATCGAGGGCGTGTTCCTGGAAACCCACAACTGGGGCAAGTCCGCCAAGTTCTTTCAGGGACTGGGCTTTCAACTGGAGTTCGCGACGGACCACAACTCCGGCCAGCTCCGCAACGGCGACGGGCCATACCTGTTCATCAGCGAAGTTCCAGAGACGCAGGAACCCAGCGCACACATCGTGTTGAAGGTGGCCGACGCGGACGCGTTTGAACCGGACGCCGCCGTCGACGTCGTCACGCCGTTCGAGGACACCCATTGGGGCACAAGGCTGATGACGGTCCGCGACCCCGACGGCCGCGAGTGGCAGCTGCAGGCGCCGAAGAAATGACCCACGCAACACCCGACAGCACCGCGGTCCGCGTCGCGCTGTGGCGCGCGTTGCACGTCGAAGTCGACGCGCCCCCACACGTCCTCGACGACCGGATCGGCCTGCAACTCGCCGCTCCTGACCCAGACTGGCGCCAGCGGCCCGACATGAACGAATACGCCACCCCAGGTGTCCGTGCGTCGATCGTGGCACGGGCACGCTTCATCGAAGACCTTGTTGCCGACGAGGCCGACCGCGGCGTCGGCCAGTACGTCCTTCTCGGCGCCGGTCTGGACAGCTTCTCTCAGCGTAGACCCGAAATCGCCTCGCGGATCAGGGTATTCGAGGTCGACCAGCCCGGGCCCCAAGCATGGAAGCGCCAGCGTCTTGTCGAGCTTGGCTTCGGCATTCCGGAGTGGCTACGGTTCGTCCCGGTTAACTTCGAGACCGATTCGTGGTGGGACGGGTTGCTGGCCAATGGCTTTGACGCGAACGAACCGGCTGTGGTGGCGTCGCTTGGCGTGTCGATGTATCTCAGCAGGACAGCGACGGTCGCCACACTGCGGCAGACCGCCGCTCTGGCACTAGGTTCCACGCTCGCCATGACGTTTCTACTGCCGGTGGAGCTTGTCGAGCCGGTGGAGCAACCGATGCACCGGGCGACGGATGCCGCGGCTCGCGGTTCGGGCACTCCGTTCATCAGCTATTACGCCCCGGAGGAGATCCTTGCGATGGCGCGCGACGCCGGCTTCGCGACGGTCCGGCATGTGACTGCAGGCGACCATGCGCGGCGGTACTTCGCTGACCGTACGGACGGCCTGCGACCGTTCAGCACAGAAGAACTGGTCGTCGCGACCACGTAGGAGTCTCCTCAACAAGTCCGTGTGGCGGTCGGCCTGTTGGCCGTGACTTCTTGCTGGTGCTATCGCCGAGATCGACACCAGGGCTGTGGATTAGCCAGCATGACGACGCATCGGCAGCCCTGGTGTAGAAGTTGGCGATAGCGGCTACAGCTAGCCCCCCGTGTCCAGGGCACTCCTAGTGTTCCGAGTCGCTAGTTCTTTAGCAGTTCGCGACGCGGAGAGTCATGCAGTAGCGTCGAAACTGTGTTCCAGCAGGCCCTTACTCGGGATTTCCCTGCGTGAATGCAGTCTCGCTGGAATCGCGGCAAGCGGCGTGGGAATAACGAATTGCGACGCTGGAGCCTCCGGCCCAGCGAACGCGAAAGCCCCCGAACACATTGCGTGTCGGGGGCTTTCGTGTCCCTCCTCGCGCATGCACTGCGGATGCGCGCCAGAGCGGCCGTTTAGAAGTCCCAGTCCTCGTCTTCGGTGTTGACCGCCTTGCCGATCACATACGACGAACCCGAACCCGAGAAGAAGTCGTGGTTCTGCTCACCTACCTGGTCAGTGGGTCGGATCGGCGTTCACCTGCAAAAATACATCACGTGGGATCACGGGAGATATGTGTCACTGTGGGCAAATTGTGGGCACGATGTGGGCACGGGGATCGGGCTGGGCTCCTACTGTTCGTCCCGCCGGACCCTCATACCGTCGGCCTTGGTGGTCGGCTACACGGAGTGCGTCCTGCCGGAAGGCCACCGTGGCGATCACGAGGACGAGGAAGGCGTCCGCTGACCGGACGAGGAGGCGATCTACTGATGGCCAGATTCCATGGTTTGGCGGTGGCGTAACCCGTCAGCCGACCGCCACGAGCTGCCGCTGCCGGTGCTCTGCGGCAGCCTGCACGATCCGCTGCGCAGTCCTGTAGTTGATCCCCGATACCTTGGCGGCACCGTTGATCGACGCGCCGTCACGGCTTGCTGCCAGCACTGCGATCACCGTCTCGACGGACTGCGTAGTCACCCCGGATGCAATCAGATCGGACGCAAGGTCTGCATCAATCTGTGCCGCCTCGGTGTGCACTGACTGCACGATCTGTGCCGGGTTGGTGTGCACCGATGCAGAACCTTGTGTCGGAGAGTGTTGTACCGCCTGTGCACGCGCATTGGTGGGTACAACCGGCGTGACGTGGGATTTTGCACTCTGCGTCAGACGCTGAGACAGCCGCCGCACCGCAGGAGTTTGTGCACTTGCGGGCGCGGTCGCGGTGCGGGTGCGGCGGGTGGGTTTGTCCCCGAGCGCAACCAGCATGACGGTGCTGACGGCCACTGCCGTGTCGATGATTGCGGGGAACACCCATGCAGTTGCGGAGGTGTAGCCGATGGCTTGCATCAGATCGCGCAGCGCCAGGAAGCTCACCGCGAATGCACCTGCGCCGATGGCCGCCGTAGCGCTGACCGCCCAGCCATAAACGCGTCCGGACGCTCCCGCCCGGACGGCGAGGGCAATGCCGTGTACGGCGGCGAGGAGGGCAATCGGTGGCACAGCGGCGGCACCGATTTGAATGACGACCTGAGGAAGGTACGGCAGCACGGCATGCGCGATGTTGCCGATGAGGCTGACCGTGGCCGCACCGATCAGGAAGCCCCAGAAGAACCGGACCGCTCGGCGGTGGTTCTTCGCCACGATCTCGGACTGGATGGGAGTGTTCATCACCGCCCCTCCGTCAGTTCTTGCGCGATGGTCTTCCCACCCACCGACACGACCAGGCTGGCATGCACTCCGAGGGCAGTCAGGTAAGCGCTCAAGGTCGACAAGAGCATGTCGTTCTGCCTCTCGATGCGACTGATCTGACCCTGGCTCGTATTCAGTGCGGTGGCCAGTTCGACCTGCGTGCGCCCCGCAGCACGGCGAATCTCGGCCAAATCAATCACGGCCCAATATTACACTGATGCGATATAGCGTTCAAGCTATATCATGTGCATTTCTTCCGGCGGCCGACGCGCCGGGGTCTTTCAAGTCGCCGACATTCGTGACGAGGTCTAGTTCCTGTTGTTCCCGAACTTTCGCGACAGCAGGACATCCTTCCAGTAGCTCTCGCGTGCAAGCACGTGCTCGTCCGCCGTTCGCATTGACCAGAACTCCAGCAGCGCGAAGCGCAGGTTGGCGCGGGCGTACTCCGGCCCCTTCTGGCCGACGAGTTCGCGCAGCGCCGCGTTGCCGCCGTGCAGGGAATCGACGTACTGACACAGCCGCGCCCAGATCCCGGTGTCGCCGCAGGCCGAGCCGACGTAGGGCTTGCCGGTTTCCTGGTCATGGATGACGTAGACACCCTTCATGTGCTGGAGAGCACCGCGCCAATCATGCCAATCCTGCTTGACGGCGACCTCTAGCACCCCGAGCGTGTGATTGATCTGGTCATGGCCGGGAAAAGGCTCACCAGCGTAGGGCAGTTCGAGGATTGACACGACTTCAATCTGATCTAAGGACGCGCGACAAAATAATCTAGGTAGTCTTCGGGCGTGTCGGCTCGACGGTGTAGTTCCACTCGCCGTGGAACTCGTGGCGTGTGATCGGCAGGGTGTCAACGTCTTTGGCCGTGTATGTGATGCCGGTGGGGTACTGATCGGTGTCGAGGACACAATGAACGGTGAGCCCGGTCGTCGTTGTGGTGTTGCCGATCAGGTCGACGATCATCCGGTGGCTCTTCAGTGGTCGTCCGCGCCAGTTCATGGTGATCTGGGAGAACAGCCGGTGTTCGATTTTGTTCCATTTGCTGGTGCCCGGGGGCAGGTGGCAGACGGTGATGGCCAACCCGGTCTCGGCGGCGAGCGCGGCCAGCTCGACCTTCCAGGCGCGGACCCGGTAGCCGTTGGAGCCGCCGCCGTCGGCGCAGATCAGCAACCGATCGGCATGCGGGTAGCGGCGCCGCCCAATGGTGTCCCACCAGCGGCGCAGAGTCGCCACGGCGAACGCGGAGGTGTCGTGGTCGGTGCCCACCGACACCCAGCCGGTGTTGGTGGAGACGTCGTAGACGCCGTAGGGGATCGCTTTGCCGAGTTCTTTGTCCATGAAGTCGTGGACGTTCGTCGGCACCGGTGAGCCCTTGGGCTGGTACTCACGCCCCCCGTTCTTGAACTCGCCGACCAGTTCCTTCTTCTTCGTGTCGACCGAGATCACCGGCTGACCGGCGGCGATGTGCTCGCCGACGCACCTGTTGAGGTAGTCGAACTGGGCATCACGGTCCTCGTGCTGGCGGCCCTCGATGACCTTGGCGTTGGCTTGCAGGCTGAATCCCATCGCCCGCAGCATCCGCGCCACTGTCCGGTCGGAGACCCGATGCCCCGCCGCGGTCAGCGCGCCGGCCAGGTTCCGCGTCGACTTCGTGGTCCACACCAACGGCGACATCGGATCACCACGAGTCTCCGGATCCACCAACGCTTTCAGCTCGGACATCAGCTCCGGATCGGACTCAGTCAGCTTCTTGCGGCCACCGCCGGGTGCGCGCACCCGCGCCGCCGGCTCCGGCAACCCGTCGAGCTCCCGCACCCCCCGCGCGACGGTGTCGGGATGAACGCCGGTCGCCTCGGCGATCGCCTTGATTCCACCCCGCCCGAGCCTTTGGGCCTCCACCCCCAACAGCAGACGCCGCTGTCGCTCATCCAGGTGTGGGCGCAGCGCCGTGTACCTCGACGCCGCCGAGTCCGCGACACCCGCCATGCCGGTCATTATCACAACCGTAGCGGGCGCGGCAGCGAAAACCTAGATTATTTTGTCGCGCGTCCTAAGTGCGTCTCCATGTTGAGCCGGATCGCGCGACCCGGTGGCCGGAACATCACCCACAGCCGTTTGACAAAGGGACCCATTAAATCTTCGCGCAGCACAATGTCGTACGAGTGCGCGTGCGGTTTGTTGCGGCGAGCCAGAACCTCAAACACACCCCCGAAGAGCCAGTGCGACGGATTGTTCCGATCCCTGGCGAGCGAGAAGATGAACTGCCGGTTGAAGTCATCGCGCGTGCCGCGCCATTGGCTCCACTTCACCCACTCGTCCCACGAACGCGCGAGAACGTCGATGGGATGGTCCTCGCCGTTCCACACGGCGCAGTGAAGCTTGCACGCCGTCGGATCGAGGTTGCCGATCAGGCTCCTCAATGTGATCGCCGCCACGACTGCAAGGCTACTTATGGCGATACCGGTGGGTCATTGGATTCCTCCGGGCCGTGACTGGACAGAATGGCGTTGACACACAAACCCGTCACCGCGCACGCCCCTGAAGCTGGCACTCCCCGCTCTGGCCGTCGACCGCCTGGCGAGCTACCGCCGCTTGCGCTTGGGCCTCCGCTTCGGCTGTCGGCGTTGGCCGCGCCACTGACCCCGGTTTGGCGGAACTTCGCCCGGCGGGGTCGGTCGACCGCCGTCCATGAACTCGTCAGTGATGCCCGTTTCCTTCTGATACCAGTCCATTAATTCCTGTGCGGCGGACTGGTATTCACCTTTGATCTCGGCATTACGCTCGTTGATCTCCTCAACAAACCGAGTTGAAGAAACCGCTGGCCGCGTTCATGTAGCTCTCGATGACCGGCAACAGGTCGAACTGCGGCTCCTTCGCCCGAAGGTAAGCCTTCGCCGGAGCCGTCCACTTCTTCCACTCCAGCAGCTTGTCTCTGTCAAGCTTCAGCTCATTGACAAGCCGGGGCGGCTGGCGTTGCCTGCCGAATAGCGTTGTAACCATGCCCGGCAATGGAATTGAGCGGTGCGTGCAGTAGTTCCGTAGCTCCGTCATGAACTCGGCCTCGCCAGTTTCGAACACTTCACGACGGTGCTGGTCGTACACACCGGTTTCAAAATCTGACTGATCTCCCCAACAGTGCCGCATCACGACCCGCTGCGCCTCGATCAACGTGTACACCGACGTGAGGTAGTTATGCAGGAACCGGACCAGTTCGTTCTCGTACTCGTCGGTCATCGTGTGCACGAACCGGCGGCCCTGAAGGAAAAGCCCGGCGTGGCGGCTCAACTCGTCGGCGTTCTTGTACAGGACGTGCCCGGCCCGGCCAAGGGCTTCCAGGTCAACCTTCAACTGAAAGCCGGGCATGGCCATGACTTCGGCGATGCGCTCATTGATCTCCGCCGTCAACGGGTTGGTCCAGCTATCGCCGGATGAGGACGACGGTTGATCGTCTGTCTCGTCGTCGTTCTGTTCGGTCACGCCGCCATCGTCCCAGCGACCGCCGACTTGCCGAACTGAAGCCACGCCGGGCAGCACTTGGCCGTGTTGGCGTATGGGCTACCGTCTAGCTCGCGCTCTTCGCGGCCTTCGGCTTTACCTTCCGCACCTTCGACTCCCTGTAGATCAACGGGACAAGCTCACCGAGAAGCATTGCCGTCCACTGGGGCCAGGCCCTGCAATGCCACGACCGCGACCGACCCAGCGCCCCTGGGTTGACGCCATGACTACCGACACCCTCGTCCTACATTGCGATCAGTGTTTCCGGCCCGTCCTCGGTGGCACCGGCTACCTCTGCCGTGAGGACATCCGCGCCGCCACCCACGAGGTCGCCAGCCTTTCACCGAGTGGAACATCGTGGCCGACCCCGAGTACCAGCTCTCCCCGGCGAAGGAATGATGCTGGCAGATCTACCACCCTGGTGCGACCTCACCTGGATCAGGATCGACGCCGGACCGGCGACTCACCGGTGCGCACCGAGATAGCCGAGGCCGGCAGTCACCTGGCACAGGGACTCTTCCGACTGGTCGAGCTGGTGGATGGCCGGCGGGTGTACATAACCTCCGGTCCGTGGCTCGACCAGCTCGACCCGTACGACGGCTGGCACGGCAGCCTGGGGTGGGACATCTCCAAGGACCAGACGAGTTCCCCGGCGGCGTCGGAAAAACCTGGAAGCGAGGCGATTTCACGCCACTGCTTACCGATGTCACCAGTCGGGTGTTCGACGTCTACCCGGACTCGACGGTGGTCTACCAGCCCGGCACGGCGACGACACGACCCTGGGCGAATGGCGGGAGCGGGGTTGCTGACCCCGTCAAGGCCACTTTGACGTTTCGGAAATCGTCAAGATAACCTTGACGCATGACAGCACTCTTGGCTCCGGCCGCAGCCCCACCCCTCCCCTCACCTGGTGCTCGCTGGCAGGAGTGGGTCAGCTACGGACTGCGCTGGGCTTCGGTGGTCGAGCGAGCCCCGGTAGTCGAGCCCGTCAAGACCACGAGCCGCAGCACCTTGACGCTCCACGCGTACCGAGAGGCCGAGCCGGGTCCCCGCTGGCGAGCGCTGTACGACGCAACCTGGCCGGCGTACCGCCGCTGGTACACACGGGAGGGGCTGGCCGCCCGCCCCTCCCTGGACGAATGTCGGGCCGCACTTTCCCAATACCTCCCCGAGCTGATGCCTACCTGGGAACGGCTGTGTCGCCTGAGTGGTGACGACTCTGTTGCCGCGCGGATGCTGTCGATGTGGGGACTTCCGGCTTTCGCCGTCGGTTGTTCCCAAGTTGTCATACCTGGTGAGCAGCCGATCTTGATCCGCAACTACGACTACGACCAGTCGCTCTTTGAAGCCGTCGTCGCTTCCACCAACTACTCCGGGCATCGCCGGGTGCTCGGGACGAGCGACCTGCTCTGGGGTCTGCTGGACGGGATGAACGAGGACGGGCTGGCGATCTCGCTGACGTTCGGTGGCCGACCCGGCGGTGGCGAAGGCTTTGGGATCCCCATCGTGCTGCGCTACGTGCTAGAAACCTGTGCCACCGTCGAACAGGCAGTCAGTGCACTCCGGCGGATTCCTGTTGCGCAGTCCTACAACGTGGCCCTGGTCGACACAATTGGTAATCACGCCACGGTTTTTGTCGCCCCGCAGCAGCCTGCCGTAGTGAGCCGACTCGACGCGACGACTAACCACCGACTCGATCTGGTCGAACACCCCGCCCACGCCGCTAGATTCAACAGCGTCGGGCGACTTACCCGGTTGGACCAGTTGCGCGCCGACGATGCGTCGGGAGAGCAACTCGTCGCCGCGATGCTGCGGCCACCGTTGCGCAACAACCAGTTCGAGATCGGCTTCGGCACTCTCTACACGGCCAAGTATGAGCCTGCAGCCGGAACTGCAACGTGGCATTGGCCCGAGACGTCCTGGACGCGACGCTTCGACGACCCGGACGGCGTACGCACAGTCAATTTGGCCCACCCATGAGCCGAGAACCAACCGATATTGCGGCCGAAGCCCGCACCCTGCTGGATGCGCTCGCCAACAGCACCGACCCGACCGCCTTTCAAACCTTGCTCGGACTCAGTCACTATGTCGGCGAATGCCTGGGCATCTCGGCCCGCACCCTGGCTGAAGCCCAGTCCTGGAGCAGCGTTGCTGGTCTCGCCGGCACCACCAAACAGGCCGCCTGGTCGCGATGGCACCACTAGGGTCACCCCCACGACGATCACGCGGTGGGACCGAGACGAAGCACGTCGTACGATTCGACTGTCTACGGATCGGATTGGCTGGATCAACGAACTCTAGCTACCAGCTAACACGATTGCCGCCCAAACAAACTCACCTGGATGGACACCATCTCGACGCCAACAACGTTGTCGCCGTGGGGAGCCCCGGCGTGCTGGCCCAGGACGCGACGGATCTCAGTCTCGCCCCCGGTGCTCACGTCTTCGCGACGCGTGCCGAAAACGACATCATTGGCATCGCCACCTACGCCACCCTCGGGCCGGACCCGATGAGCGCGGGCCTTCATCCGCTTGACGGTGGCGAGGTGATCGGTATCGCGAACCTTTCGGGGCCGCCCGAATCTGGTGCCGTTGGCACGGGAAGTTGCCCGCTTCAAGGCGGTCCGCTCCCTGACGAGTTCGCGCTCGTACTCGGCGAGTGAGCCCAGGACGCCGATCATCATGCGGCCAGCGGCGGTGGACGAGTCGATGCCGTCTGTCACAGATACCAAGGACATACCTCGGTCGGTGAGAGCCTTAACCGTCTCGAGGATGTCGAGGGTGTTGCGGCCCAACCGATCTAACTTCCAGACCACCACCGTGTCGCCCTCGCGCACGTAATCGGATAGTGCAGCCTGGCCCGGACCGTCGTCGCGGGCTCCGGATATGGTGTCCGAGAAGGTCTTTGCCATACCGGCGACCATCCGGCTAGCGAACACCGGAATTGGCCACCATGTCACGCTGTGCGCGGAAGGCACCCCATGCTGTGCGTGGACCGGCTGACAGACGGAGTAGATGGTCGCACGAATGCCCGGTACTGTCCGATGGGGGTGTTAAAACCGAATCGCCGTTCCATCACGTCATTTGGCGCGTGCAGGGGTACAACATCCGTTTGCCAGGCGGGTTGCTATTGCGCGGAACGGATGACAAACGCGTCTGTGTTCTCGTCGTAACCGACCGTCTCGTCCACGAACAGTTCCCCAACCGTGTGGCCGTCCTCAGCGACCGCAATGAAGGTGGCTTCCTCCTCGTCGTTTGTCACCGATCCTTGCACGAACATCGCCGCGACCTCGTGCCTATCCGCTCCGAAAACGACAAGCTTCAAGCCTCCGGCATCCTTGAGGTACTGCGCCGCTTCGGCACGTGTCGTGACCATCGCTGGGATTCCTCTCTGCTGGTGCTTTGCTTGCAGCAGAGTATTCCCGAGACGAGTACCCGACGGGGTGAGTACAGATCCGCAATGTGCTCCTCAGCCGTGGGCTACCGCAGCGGCAGCACCTTCGTCGGCATGGTGGCGGGTTGCCGCAAGTCCAGGCAGGGGGTTGATGGCTTCATCATCGGGCACCTAGTCGGCGTTACAGAGTCAGCGTGATGATGTAGCTCGCGTGTTTTTAACAACTTGCTTAGTTGCATGAAGTGCACCCAGGCGTCAAACAGCATGGGCGACCGTGCACCTTAAGTCATGTGCGAACGTCTTTCGTGCCATTAGGTCGGCTCGCCGCTAGTCCGACTACCCTGACCGCAGGCCGAATCACGTTGCTTCGCAACTCCTTAATGTGACACGGCGCGCTGGATTCATCGCCGAGCACCCATGAAGATGGGCAGGGGGTGAAGTGTGGACCCCATGGAGGTCATCGCATACCAGCACCGACGATGAGACCGACGCCGTGCTGCGACAGTATTAATCGCTGGCGTCCAAATACCGGTAGAGAGTCGTTCGATCTATTCCCACCGTCTCGCAGATGGTGGCGGTGGTCTCCCCGTTGGCCTTCATCCGCCGGGCCAGGGGCGGCCTGATCGGCGTTGAGCAAGGGGCTGCGGCTCCGCAGGTTCTAGGCTGCGCCGTCCTCGGTGAGGTAGCGGTACGCGGTGGCGCGGGAGACTCCTAACATTTTCGCGATGTCAGTGGCCGCGATGCCCTTCTGCCTGAGCTGGCGGGCTTTGGCGGCGTCGGCCTCGTCGACCTTTCGCGGGCGTCCGCCCCTTGCGACCATTCGCAGCGGCAGCGGCCAGTCCGGCGCGGGTCCGCTCGATCATGGTGTCGCGTTCGAGTTGGGCGAGGGCGGCCATGATGGTCAGCATGGCTTTGCCCCCCAGTACGGTAGCGCCGCACTAAACGTTGTGCTTGACGTGCGGAAACGAGGTCGGTCGTGTGCGTTGTGGCCGCAGGTATCTTGGAGTCGGCTAACCCCCACTCGTCCCGACACGAGAGGACTAAAGGAGGCCCGAAAGTGACTGCACCAAAACGGGTCACGATCCAGTCCGAAGAGGTCTATCAGCGCTACATGAAGTACCGGCGCGGCTGCGAGCACTACTTCACCGACGAGATGCTCGACGTCAGCCTCGTCACGTATGTGCAGTTGGCCGCCTAAGGGCATGGCGGCCTAACATGGCATGGATGGGTGAGCTACGTCCGCATTACGAGACTTTGCAGTCGATCTACGACATCTCGGACGAATTCTTTGAACTGTTCTTAGGCCCCACTTTCGGGTACACCTGCGCATACTTCGAACGCGACGACATGACCCTCGATGAGGCTCAAAACGCCAAGTTCGATCTGGCCCTGGGCAAGCTGAACCCCCAGCCGGGTATGACGCTGCTCGACATCGGCTGCGGGTGGGGCGGCGGGATGCAACGGGCGATCGAATCTCATGACATCAACGTCATCGGCTTGACCCTCAGCCGTTCACAGCGCGAGTATGCCGAGGCCAAGCTGGCCAAGGTCCCGACGCACCGCCACGTCGAGGTGCGGCTGCAGGGCTGGGAGGAATTCGAGGGCAAGGTCGACAGGATCGTCTGCATCGGCGCGTTCGAACACTTCGGCCACGAGCGGTACGACGCCTTCTTCGACATGGCCTACAACGCGCTGCCCGACGACGGATCGATGCTGCTGCACACGATTTGCGGGATAACCCAGGACGACGCCGCGCGACTGGGTATACCGCTCACACTCAGGGTTGCCCGGTTCGTCAAATTCATCATGACCGAGATCTTCCCCGGCGGCCGACTGCCGACTGTGTCGATGGTCGAAACCCATGCCAGCAATGCCGGGTTCCAGGTAAGCCGGGTGCAGTCGCTGCAAGCGCACTATGCAAAGACGCTCGGCCAGTGGGCAGCCGCGTTGGAGGCGCATCGAGACGACGCCATCGCGGTCCAGTCGCAGGAGGTCTACGACCGCTACATGAAGTACCTCACCGGGTGCGCGGACCTGTTCCGCGGCGGGTACCTCGATGTCAATCAGTTCACCCTGGAGAAGTAGGGGTTAACCCCCTTGTCGCTCTGCGCTCCGGCGGGGGGTTGTCGGATCCGGGCCGCCAGCTTGCCGAACGCGGTGTCGGCGTCGATGGCCACCACCCGGTCATCTTGGCGGACCTGCGCGAAGATCGACCCCACGGTGGCCGCGACGGTGGTTTTGCCGATCCGGGTCGGCGGGGTTGTGGTCATGGACCA
Source organism: uncultured Actinomycetota bacterium (assembly GCA_963848185.1). Classification (GTDB taxonomy): domain Bacteria; phylum Actinomycetota; class Actinomycetes; order Mycobacteriales; family Mycobacteriaceae; genus Mycobacterium. The sequence goes on along the minus strand of CAWKCR010000016.1, from coordinate 18,591 downwards.
TAAGCCCGGACGGCGTTAGCTCGTCGTGCTCTAATTGCGTCACTATTTTCACGCGCACGACCTAGGGTGACGACGGATGAAAAGACGGATGAAAGGCGCTAGCGGGACGGCTGGCGATACCGGCGCTAGCCGCGTGGCGGTGAATATGCGGGTGCGTGTCTATCCGGAGACGGACGGCGGAGCAATCGTCAATACCTGTGGATGAAGATCTTTTATGCGGCCTCCTCGGTAGCGGTGGTGTCGTCGGGCCGTTCGACGAGTTTGCCGTTCTCGAACTTCGCGCCGGCGCGGACGAGTGCCACGAGATGGGGCGCGTTGACCGCCCGCCAGCGTGACTGGGCGGCCTCGATCAGCTTGTAGGCCATGGCGATTCCGGCGGCGCGGGAGCCGGGGCCCTTGGTGATCTTGCTCCGGTTGCGCACGGTGGCGAAGGTAGATTCGATCGGGTTTGTAGTTCTCAGATGGATCCAGTGCTCGGCCGGGAAGTCGTAGAACGCCAGCAGCTGCTCGACGTCGTCGGTGATCTTGGCGACCGCCTTCGGAAACTTCGCACCATAGGTCGACTCGAACTCCTTGACGGCGTCGCGGGCGTGGGACTTGTCCTCGGCGTTCCAGATCTCCGCGAGCGCCTTCTTCGCCCCCGGGTGCGCCGACTTCGGCAGCGCGGCAAGAACATTCGATATCTTGTGGAACCAGCAACGCTGCTCGCGGGTCTCCGGGAACACCTCGCGCAGCGCGCTCCAGAATCCCAGCGCCCCGTCCCCGGCCGCGAGCACCGGAGCGCGCATGCCGCGGCGGCGGCAATCACGCAGCAGATCGGCCCACGACCCGGCGGCCTCACGGTAACCGTCAGTGAGCGCTACCAGCTCCTTGCGGCCGTCCGCGCGCACCCCGATCATCACCAGCAGGCACAGCTTCTGGTCGTCGAGGCGCACGTTGACATGGATGCCGTCAGCCCACAGGTACACGAAGTCCACACCCGACAAGTCCCGCTCGGCGAACGCCTGCTGCTCGGCCTTCCAGGTCTCGGTGAGCTTGGTGATCGTCGAGGCGGACAGCCCCTTCGCGCTGCCAAGGAACTGCCCGAGCGCGGGCACGAAATCTCCCGACGAGAGCCCGTGCAGGTACAGCAGCGGAAGCACCTCGCCGATCTTCGGGGTCTTGCGCGCCCACGGCGGCAAGATCGACGACGAGAACCGCTGCCGCTCCCCGGTATCCGGGTCGACACGCTTGTCGTTGACCCGCGGTGCCGTGACGTCCACCGCGCCGGCGCTCGTGGTCACGGTCCGCGACTCGTGGCAGCCGTTGCGCACCACCAGCCGATGACCCTTCTCGTCACGAACGTCAGCGAACTGGACGATGTAAGCCTCGACCTCCGCCCGCAGGGCCTCGGCCAGCATCCGCCGCGCACCCTCTCGGACGATCTCGTCGATTACCGACGACGCAGCCGACCGCCCCGCACCCGAACCATCGCGGTCAGCAGAGTCAGAAACTACAGTGAGCATCGGGTCGTACCTTCCCGACCAGCGTTGCACCGCCGGTCTAGCTTAGAACCTTTCATCGGTCACCCGGGAAGGTACGCCCCATCCCAAGCCGATCCACAGATTTCAAGCATTGCTCCGGACGGCGAGGTCGGCGGCACTGTGGTCGAGGATTTCGGCGACATGGCGGGGCATGCAGTGGATATCGGTGAGAACCATATAGTTGGCCCCGCGCGGAGATGGGCGGTGGCGCTCGACGCGGGCGGTCTGGTTTTCGTCGATAGCGACCAGTTGGTCGCCGAGCAGTTTTAGCTGTCGCGGTTTACCCACCGTCGGGCGATCATCTTTTCCAGTTGCGGCGGCGCTATCGGACAATAGGGTGCCAGCCAGCGTGCAGAACCCCAGATCGCACTTTAGTCAACGCTGCGAGTGCTTGATGTCGTCAAGCTGTCTGTCGAGGTCCGTTAATTCGATTGCCAGACGCCGCAATTGGCGTGCCACTGCTGCGCGCCGCTGCTCAAGCAGCGCGCGGCGCTCTTCGCGGCCCATGTTGTGCGCGTCTGTCTGCATGTGGTCGCTCCCCGTGGTCTGGCTGTGAAGTTTGCAGACACCCGGCAGTGTGCGCCTGGTGTGCTGACCTGGCCACCACGCGCCGCGACTGACAGCACAATTGACAAACAACCGACACCGACCCGTGACCCGGCACCCCGTCAGCGGTACCGACCGACCGGCTCAGTGCCCGCACACGCGCGTGTCGCTCATCTTCGATGCCGTGGTCTGCGGCTCTGGCACCACGAGTCTGCACACCGTGGTGTCCACGGCGACACTTCACGGGCCATCGTCTCGTTGCCGTCCGATGGGGTGATGGTCTGCGAGATAAGTTCTGATGGACCTCCGCACGTTTCGCAGAAATGGTCCGGGTCTGGCTGAGTGTGAATCTGAAGCGGCATGGCGTCGATTGTGGGGGGACCGTCGGGCGCATCGGTCCCTGGACACGCGCGGACCGGTCTCGAACGTGGCCACATCTTGGCCACAATTTGGATACCGGGGGGCAAACCCATTGAGGCGGCGCGCGGGAAAAGTCTCTGGCTACAGAGCTTGGCTTCGAGGGGCACATGGAGTGGGCCGAGGCGATGACATGACGGCGGTCGTTCTGCACCCCCATTGATTACCGACTGCGCGCGCCCACCAACAGGTGCACTAAGCACGGTTGGTTGAGCTGTCCTTGCCGGTGTGCCCGTCGGCCTTCATCCGCCTCACGGTGGTGATGTGCTCGGCGTCATCGACCTTGCGAGGCCGCCCGAGCTTGGTGCCGTTGGCGCGGGATGACGCCCGCTTCAAGGCGGTCCCCCTCTCTTTCAGCCGTTGCCAACGCCCCGAAGCTACCCGAGTTGCGGGGTTGGATGACTTCAGAGCGGCCTTGGCCCATGCCAGTTGCGGGCACCCGCTGTCGGTGGGGAACCCGGTTGACCACATCAGCGAGTGCGATGTGGGCAGCTTGGCCGCGTAGTTCGAAATCGTCGAGTGCAGTGCGCAGCTCGAACAGGTGGGCAACCTGGCGGCAGGCGTTTGCTCGTCAACGAAATGCCGCGAGGCTATCGCCGCAGTGTCAGCCGCGTTTGCCGCGCACCCATTGAATAGTGCCGAAATTCTTGGTCCGTACGCTGACGAAGCCGTGGTCCTCCAGGATGTCAGCGAGTTCATCTTCGCCGAACACATAGGCCCCGGCGTTCGGGAGTTTCCGCCAAAACCTGGCAGCACGCCCAGCGGTAGGTACCATCCCGGCCAGTCGTGCGCCCGGTCGCAGCACCCGCGCCATCTCCGCGAGCGCCGCTAGCGGGTCAGGGATCAGCTGCAGCACGGCGATCGAGACCACCGCATCGACTGTCTCGTCGCGCAGCGGGAGCCGTTGCGCGTCCGCCCGCAGGAAGCCGATCTGCGGTCCCGCCTCGGCGCGGACCGCGCGTGCCAGCATCGGCTCGGAAATGTCGACGCCCAGGGCCAGCCCGTCTGGACCCGCAGCGCGGGCCAGCGACGCGGTGACGCTGCCGGGACCGCAGCCGACGTCCAGCGCGATCCCACCCGGCGGAATGTTCAGCCACTCGATCGGCTGCTGCCATGCGGTGAACAACCTGCGCACCACGGCTTGGGTGTTGTCGTAGAACATCGACCCGACCGGCGAAGCCCATACCGCCTGGATCGCACCGGTGTTCTTGGGCACAGCGGCGTCCCCGACCGGTTGGGTGCCCAGTAGATCGAGATAGCCCTTGCTGACATCCGGGTTCGTCGGCGGCTCGGCGAGCAGTTCCAACGCCCTGCGCAACGCGGGCGGCAGCGTGGTGTTCAGATCGGCCATGTGCACTCCTTCGAGAAAATACGAAGCTAGACAGGCAATCACCGAACCGGGATCCACAAGTGAGACAACGGCTCCCGTCGGCAGCCTACTCCCGGCCCGTCGGCCAGGAAGACGCTGTCGACCATCACCGAAGCGAAGGTCCACCGGCTGCTGTCTCATGCCGACGGCGACCGCCTGGCGCATGCCTGGCACCTGACACCGTCGCGTTTGCGGCGCGAAGCGACCCCGGATTCGCCCCAGCTACGCTTGTTTGCGGTGGGGGCAGAGCGGCTAATGCACTCGCCTTGAAAGTGAGAGACGGCGCAAACCGTTCGGGGTTCAGATCCCTCCGCCACCGCCACTTTGATGAGTCGCGGCATCGTTGGCACGGAGAGGACGGGTGGATGTTCGACCGGCTTAAAGCAGCCGCGAGACAAAAGCTGCAAAGAGCGGTGGCAGAGGTGGTCGAGACGGAGCTGGCTCGATTGCAACAACGGCTACAGGACATGCACTCCGAAACCACGGCGGTGCTCGACAGGTTGAGCGATCGCCTCAGTGCTGTAAGCGATGGTATGAATCACCGTCTGGGTGAGCTGGAACAACGCGCGCGCCGCGATATCGCGTATTCTCTCGACGTCGCTGCGGCTGAAGAGAGCGCGGCTTTCGTCCTTGAGCACTTGCCGAAGGCACCGGTGTATTGGCATCCGCACGACACGCTGCATTTCGCGCTGGGCGAGATTAAGGGACCCGGCCTGGCGTTGGAATTCGGTGTGGCAACTGGGACCACGCTCAAAATCATCGCCGAGGCGGTGTCAAGCGATCGCACGGTGGTCGGATTCGACATATTCACCGGCTTGCCGGAGACCTGGCGGACCGGATTCCCCGCTGGAGAGTTCGCACAGGAGGAGCTGCCCGATATTCCCGCTGCTCGGCTGGTTATCGGGTTGTTCGAGGACACGCTGCCTGGCTTCCTTGCCCAAAACGACGAGCAGATCGCGTTCATGCATCTCGATTGCGACCTGTACTCCTCAACCAAGACGGTATTGGATCTGGCTGGTGATCGCCTTGCCCCCGATGCGGTGCTGCTATTCGATGAGTTCTTCAACTATCCCGGGTGGCAGCGGCAGGAATTTCGCGCCTGGAACGAATTCATCGCGCAGACGGGCCGTACGTTCGAGTATCTGGCCTACACCGGAAACAACGAACAAGTCGTCGTGCGCCTGCGCTAACCCGTCAGGCACTGTCGAATAGCCGTGCCCAATCCTGGCGGCTGCCCGTCCTCGTCGGCATCCACCTGATCAGGCGGCGTTGTCCTCGGCCAGATATCGATACAGGGTGGCGCGGCTTACTCCGAGGTACTTCGCGATGTCCTTGCCCGTGTGGCCATCAGCCTTCATCCGCCTGGCAGTGGCAATGTGCTCGGTGTCTGCAACCTTCTTGGGCCGCCCAAACTTGGTGCCATTGGCGCGGGATGCTGCGCGCTTGAGAGCGGTGCGTTCCTTAACCAGCTCCCGCTCGAACTCCGCCATGCTGGCGAGCAACCCAATCACCATGCGCCCTGTCGCAGTTGACGAATCAATACCATCGCTGGTCGAGATCAATATGATGCCGCGATCGGTCAGAGCCTTGACCGTCTCCAAGATGTGCAACGTGTTGCGGCCAAGTCGATCGAGCTTCCACACCACGACAGTGTCGCCCTCCCGGACGTACTCAAGAAGCGCCTTCAGCCCGGGCCGATCATCCCGTGCACCGGACATGGTGTCGGAGAAGGTTTTTGCAACACCAACGACTTCCAGTGCCGAATGCTGCTGTTCAAGCGTCTGCGTGACCGTGCTGACCCGAACATAGCCGACACGAGCGCCGCTCTGTCTCATAAAGAGAACAACAATATTTCGCCTAATACCATTTCCGAGACAAACTAGTGAGACACCTTGAACTCGGGAAATGCGTCATAGATGGCGCATGCTGAGACGTCTCATATGTGGTCTATTTCGCGACATGGGCGGCTGTGGTCGTGGTCGAAGTGCGGTCCTGTGGGTGGTGGCGCGGTCAGTCAGCAGTACTCAGCAGCGCGGCGGCGAGCTTCGTGGTGTTCATTCGGTGTCAGCGGTCACGTATTTCCCCAGGTTTGAGGGGTTGTCCGTCACGTAATTCCCCACCCTGGCTGTCACGTAATTCCCCACCCTGGGCGGTGTGTCTGCCCGGTGTGGGCCTCGCTGGAAGGTTCGCTCTGCATCCGTCGGCTGACGGATGGAAGAGCGCTGATGGCGAGGAGAAATATCTTGATGCTCGATTTGGTCGAGTTGTTCACCCACTGGCATGCGGGCCGCTCCCAGGTGCAGTTGTCGGCGTCGCTGGGCATCGATCGCAAGACGATCCGCAAATATTTGGCCCCGGCGATCGCCGACGGTATCGAGCCCGGCGGCGAGCTACTGACGGCTGAGCAGTGGGCGGAATTGATCGGCGGGTGGTTCCCGGAACTGGGTGATCCGGCGGCGCGCGCGGTGACGTGGCCGCTGATCGCGCCGCACCACGACCGGATCAAGGACTGGCTGGATGCCGATGTCACGGTGGCCACGATCGCGCAACGGCTGCGCGACGAGCATGCCGTCGATGCGTCGGAGTCGTCGGTGCGGCGGTGGATCGCAACACATTTCGCCGAAGAGGTGGCCCGGGAGAGGGTCACGGTGCCGCGTGGGCCGGTGGATCCAGGTAGTGAGGCGCAGATCGATTACGGCCGGCTGGGCATGTGGTTCGACCCGGCCACGGCGAAGCGGGTTGCGGTGTGGGCGTTCGTGATGGTGCTGTCGTGTTCGCGGCACCTGTTCGTGCGCCCGGTGATACGAATGGATCAAACCACTTGGTGCGCTTGTCATGTCGCGGCGTTCGAGTTCTTCGGCGGAGTGCCGGCCCGGCTGGTGTGTGATTATGTGGCGCGCCACATAATCACACTTATGTGTCCGGCCGCGTTATGTGCCCGGCCTCCGGAAATCGTCGCTGGTGCGGTGTCGATGCCGTGAGATCGGGCACATAACGGTCAGAGTGAGTCGAGCCAGTCGAGGAGGGCTTGGTCGGTTCGCCAGATCGGCGTGCTGCGGGATCCCGCCGAGGTAGTCGGCGGCTCGCAGGCGCGTAGGGCTTCCAGCTTGGTCTTGGTGTTGATCTCGGCGTAGCGGTTGGTGGTGGACAGGTCGGCGTGGCCGAGCCAGCCGCGGATGACGTTGACCTCGACGCCGGCCTCGAGCAGGTGAACGGCGGCGGTGTGCCGGAAGGTGTGCGGGCTGACCCTGCGGTCGGTGCGGGGGTCGTCGAGGTTGGACGGCGTGTCGTCGCACGATCTTGTAGATGCCGAAGCGGGTCAGGGGCTTGCCGTGCGCGGAGAACACCGGCGTCTGCGGCGTCGGCGGTGGGTCGCGCGAGTCCGAGCAGGGCGCGCAGTAGCTCGCGCGGTCTGGTGCCACAGCGGGCAGGTGCGCCACTTGTCGCCCTTGCCGTGCAGGCGCACGAGTGGGTGCGTCACCGAGGTCGAGGTGCCCGACGCGCAGGTCGGCGACTTCTTGCACTCGTGCCCCGGTGTTGTAGAGGAACAGCAGCAGCGCTCGGTCCCGCAGCGCGAGCCGACCCGTCGCGGGGCAGGTGGTGCAGCAGGCGCTCGACCTCGTCGCGTTCGAGGAACCGGGTCTCGGCGGGTGCGACGCGTTTCGTCGGGATGGCGGCGACCCGCTGGCAGACGCCGAGCATCTCGGGTTCGCGCGTGGCGATGTAGTCGAACAGGGTGTGCACCGCGGCGAGTCGCTGGTTGCGGGTGCGGATGTGGTTGCCGCGGTCCTGTTCGAGGTGGCGCAGGAATCCGACGACCCGCTCGAAGGTGAGGTCGCTCGATGATCAGGCGCGGTGATCTTGCAGCCCTTGTCGGCCGCGACGAACACCAGCAGCAGCCGGATCGTGTCGCGGTAGCTGCGCACCGAGGCCGGGCGCAGGCCCTTGACGGTGATCAGGTGGTCGACGAAGAACGAGTGCAGCAGTCGGCCCGAGCGGCGGGGTTGAGGTCATCGCGCGGCCTCCCGCCATGCCGGTTCGGCGAAGGCTTCGAATCGCTGGTTGGCCTGGCCCAGCAGCCCGGGGGTGATGGTCAGGTAGACCGCGGTGGAGGCGGGGTCGACGTGACCCAGGAACGTCGCCAGCGTGCTGCAGCCGGGTCGATGGGTCCAGCCCGTCGCGATACCAGCGCAGCAGGCACCCGACCGCGAACGAGTGTCGAGATCAGTGCAGCCGCGGCGGCGAAACACCCGTCGGGGACAGTGAAATCGAGCGCGGTCACCAGCTGATGGAACACCTGGCTGGCGGTGCCCGGGTGCACGCAGCGGCGGCCGTCGAAGCTGAACAGCGGGGCGTCGTCGCACGCCGCGCCGTCGGCGCGGCGGCGTGCGAGCTGCTCGGCGATCAGCTCGCCGATGCGCGGGCCGTGCGGGACGAGCCGGCTCTTGCCGAACTTGCCGCCCCGCACCACCAGGAGATCGCCGTCGCGGGTCGACGTCGCCCAGGCGCAGCCCGCAGGCCTCACCGGCGCGCAGCCCGAGTCCGTAGCAGAGGGCGAAGATCGCCCGGTAGGTCGGGCCCCGCTGCCGGGCTCGTGGGTTGTCCGGCAATGCGGCCGCGGCGTCGAGCAGGCGACGGGCCGCGGCGACGTCGAACACGAACGGGATACGTGCGGTGGTGCACGCGGCGTCGCCGGGCATGCAGCGGCGAGGCCCTCAGCAGCTCGCTAGGTCACCGCCCAGTCGAGCAGGCCACGCACGACGCCCAGCAGGTGGTTGAAGCTGCGCGGACGCGACCGGGGCCGTGACGCGAGGAAGTCGTCGAGCAGCGTCGGTGTGAGTTGGTCGAGCCGGTCGGCATGGTGCTGTTCGGCGAAGCGCACCAGCAGCCGTAGTTCGGCCTCCTCGCTGTGGTACTTGCGGCCCAGCGCCCGCTTGTGCGCGAGGAAGCGGTCGACCACGGCAGCGCCAGGTTCTCGGTCATCGCAGCACCTCCTCGCCGTCGCCGAGGGCGACCCGACGCAGCGGCTCGACGGCGACCTTGCCGTAGATCTGGGTCGATGCGCGGCGAGCGGTGGCCGACGAAATCGCCGATCGTCTTCAACGGCGAAGTCGGCGTCCACCAGACGCTGCACGCAGGTGTGGCGCAGCGTGTGCGATCCCGGGCGGGGCACCTCGACACCCGCCTTCAGCAGGTAGTGGCGGGCGCGGGAGCACACCGCGGCCGCCTCGATCGGCTGCGACCGGCGCCATCGGTGCGGAAGAACACGTGCCGGTCGTTGCTGTCCGGTCGAGCCGTGTCGCAGATAGTCGACCAGCGCCGCGCCCACGACCGTGGACAGCGGGAACGCCGTCGAATGCCCGGCCTTGCGTTCCGGGACAGCCAGTCGCTCTCGTTTCCAGTCGATGTCGTCGAGCGTCAGTGCCGCGATCTCACGGCCCCGCAGGCCGTAGGTGACCAGCAGCAGCAAGATCGCGTAATCCCGTTTCCCGCACGGGGTCCGGCGATCGACACCGGCGAGCACCCGCTCCACCTCGGCCCACGAGATCGACCGCGGGACGTCGGAGAGCCGGTAGACCTGCGGCCACTCCACCGTGTCGCTCAGGTCGCCGGCCGAGCACGCCTTCGCGGTGCGCGTAGCGCAGGAACACCCGCAGCACCCCGCAGGTCTGCCGAACCGTCGTCTTGGCCAGCCCAGCCGCGCGGCGTTCGGCGACGAAAGCGGCAAGCACCGTCGGCGACACCTCCGCCAGCTCCGTCGACACCGATATGTGCCAGGTAGTCCTCGAAGCGGTCCAAATGGTGCCGGTACGCACGAATCGACGCCGGCCGAAGCCCACGCTCGATGGCCAAGTACTCGAAGAACCCCGGTGCCACGTCGGCGAACGGAGCCCGCCGGTGGGGTCGACCACTACCCTCGAAACCGGGAACAGCCAGACACAGCATCTGCTCGATCGGGCCGCGCACCTCCCTGCCCACTCGAACGCGGTCACCACGAGGATGAGCACGTTGTTGACGCGCGGCCCACCGCGCGACGAACGCATCGACGTGAACCGGTAAGTCCTCCAACGCATTAGCGCCGCAGGCGCGGGCGAACTCACCGAACTCGACCAGAATCGGCACCCGATGCCACACCGTCCGGGCCGCGTACTCCCGCCCGCACAGCCACTCCACATACCGTTCGATCTCCGCGCCGATCCAGCACGCGCGAACCCGATCAACGGTCTGCGGCTTCACAAAATACTTCTCCAACATGGCGACAACTTCCTTCCTGCAGACAAGATCAGGAAGCAATCGTGTTGCCATGACCCCTCGTTATGTGCCCGATCTCACGGCATCGACACCGCACCAGCGACGATTTCCGGAGGCCGGGCACATAACGCGGCCGGACACATAAGTGTGACAACCTCAAAACCGGGGTGGACAAACCCGACCTCTACGATCCGCAGATCAACCGCTCCTACGCCGAACTGGCCGGCCACTACGGCGCCCTGATCGACCCGGCCCGAGCGTTCAAACCCAAAGATAAGCCACGCGTGGAACGACCCATGACCTATGTGCGGGACTCGTTCTGGCGTGGCCGTGAGTTCGGCTCGCTGGCCCTGATGCAGGCCGACGCGGTGCGCTGGAGCGGCGAGGTGGCCGGGCTGCGGTATTCGCGGGCGCTGGAGGGCGGCCAACCGTTGCGGGTGTTCGAGGCGATCGAAGCCGAGGCGTTGATCGCCTTGCCGCCCAGGGCCTTCGAGCTGTCCACGTGGTCGATCGGCACCGTCGGGGTGGACGCGCATTTGAAGGTCGGCAAGGCCCTCTATTCCGTGCCGTGGCGGTTGATCGGGCAGCGCCTGCACGCCCGCACCGCCGGTGATGTGGTGCAGATCTTCGCCGGTGCCGATGTGGTGGCCACCCATGTGCGGCGTCCGAGCGGGCGGTCCACCGACTTCAACCATTACCCGCCGGAGAAGATCGCGTTCGCGATGAAAACCCCGACCTGGTGTCGGCGCACCGCGGCCGAGATCGGCCCGGCCTGTGAGGCGGTGATCGCCGAATTCATGGCCGATAACGCCATCCATCACCTGCGCTCGGCCCAAGGGGTGCTCGGCCTGCGCGACAAACACGGCTGCGAGCGGCTGGAGGCCGCCTGCGCCCGCGCCATCGCGGTCGGCGACCCGTCCTATCGCACCATCAAAGGAATCCTGATCGCCGGCACCGAACACGGCACCGACCAGACGGCAATCGGATCGGTGATCGCGGCTGGGGCGTTCCTGCGCGGCCCCGAGCAGTTCGGCGCCCCCGTCGCCTGACTATCAACGAATCCATCGTTCCCACCAACACAATCCACCCTCAAGGAGTTACTCATGTCTATCTGCGATCCGGCGCTGCGCAATGCGCTGCGCACCCTGAAACTGTCCGGCATGCTCGACACCCTCGACGCCCGGCTGACCCAAACCCGCGACGGTGGGCTGGGGCATCTGGAATTCCTGCAAGCGCTGTGCGAGGACGAGATCGCCCGCCGCGAATCAGCCGCCCTGACACGACGATTGCGCCGCGCGAAGTTCGAAGCCCAAGCCACCTTCGAAGACTTCGACTTCACCGCCAACCCCAAACTGCCCGGTGCGATGCTGCGCGATCTGGCCGCGCTACGCTGGCTGGACGCCGCGAATCGGTCATCCTCTACGGCCCGGTCGGCGTGGGCAAAACCCATGTGGCACAAGCACTCGGGCATCACGTAGCACGCCGAGGCGGCGACGTCCGGTTCGTCAAATGCGCCCGCATGCTCGCCGATCTGGCCGGTGGCCACGCCGATCGCACCATCGGTCAGCGCATGCGCGAATACACCCGGCCGTTGGTATTGATCATCGATTTATCCCGACCCCGCAATTATCCCGAGGTCCGCTCGGGTTGACACGGGTGGTGTTGGGACGCGGCGTTTTCGGCCGAGACCGGGTTGTGGGGTTCGGCGTAATGGCGGCACTGGCCGCAACCTTCTGTCGTGGGAGCAGGGCGCTCCGCGAGAGGAGGAACGATGGCAACGATTGGGTGGACAGGCGGCGACGGGCCCCTGGTGGCGTTCGCTGGAGGCTTCGAGCACAAGCTGGTCGGGCTCGGTTACCGACCGGGTGGGGTGGCGATCCACCTTCGGCTGATGCGTCAGCTGGATCGGTGGCTCGCCGACGCTGGCCTGACCGTCGGTGAGCTCACTCCGGCGCGGGTCGAGCAGTTCTTGGCCGATCGTCGAGCTTGCGGGCAACGCCGGGTGCCGACGCTGGCCAGTGCGACGGCGTTGCTTGGGTACTTGATCGAGCTTGGCGCGGTCAATGCCGCATCGCCGCCGGTGGAAACCGCTCGCGACCGGCTGCTGATCGCCTACTGCGATCACCTGCTCGGCGAGCGTGGCCTGACGCCCGGGACAGCGCTGCGTTACCAGCGGTTCGCGAAACGGTTTCTCGCGCACCGTGCTTCACGGCACGGCGGCGTGCTCGGCTGCGAGGGCTTGACCTGCGTGGAGGTCAATGAATACCTGCTCGAAACGAGTACTCGACTGGTCGTCGAATCGGCCAAGCGGGAGGCCGCCGACCTGCGAGCGCTGCTGCGGTTTTTGTACCTGCGTCGGTTCATCGACACCGACCTGGCGGTTGCGATGCCGCCGGTCGCGGCCTGGCGGGGCACACGGCTTCCGCAGGGCCTCAGCGCCGCCGATGTGGAGGCCGTGCTGAATGGTTGTGATCGCTCGACGACAAGCGGGCGTCGCGACTACGCCATCTTGTGCCTGCTGGCGCGGCTGGGGCTTCGCTCCGGCGAGGTCGCGGTACTGCAACTCGGTGATATCGACTGGCGGCGCGCAGAGATCGTGGTGCGCGGTAAAGCGCGTCGGCGAGACCGGCTGCCGCTGCCAGCCGACGTCGGCGCCGCGCTGGCGGCGTATCTGCACGACGATCGCCCGCACTGCGCCTACCGCCAGGTGATCCTGACGCTGTATGCGCCGCCGCGGCCGATTCATCCCAGCTCGATCACCAATGTGGTGCGCCGCGCGTGCCGCCGCGGCGGGGTGCCCGAGGTGGGTGGTCATCGGCTTCGGCATGCCCTGGCCACCGAGATGCTGCACCAGGGTGCCAACCTGATCGAGATCGCCCAGGTGCTGCGCCATTCTGATCTGGGCACCACCTCCGATTACGCCAAGATCGACCGAACCGCCCTGCAAGCGGTGGTTCGACCCTGGCCGGGGGTGCGGCGATGAGCAGCGACTTCGCCCGGCACGCTGAGGACTATCTGCGTCTGCGTCGAGCGCTCGGCCACGATCTGGCCGACGCGGCTCGGCTGCTGCCCCGCTTCGTGGCCCACCTCGAGGCGGTCGGCGTGTCGACGATTACGACCGATGTCGCGCTGGACTGGGTGCGACGTCGTGACGCCGATCCGCACAGCTCGGTGTGGATGCGCCGGATGATTGTGGTCCGCGGCTTCGCCCGGCACATGTCCGGTATCGACCCGGCCACCGAGGTGCCGCCGCTGGGTCTGGTGACCTATCGGCAGCGTTGGCGGCCACCGTTCATCTACTCCGACAGCGATGTCGAGGCGCTGATGGACGCAGTACCGAGGGTGGTTGCTACTCCATTACGGGTGGCCACGTTCCAAACCATGATCGGTCTGCTGGCTGCCACCGGCATGCGGGTCGGTGAGGCCATTGCTCTCGACCGCGACGACATCGACTGGGCCGACGGTGTTTTGGTGGTGCGGGCGTCGAAGTTCAACAAGACCCGCGCGGTGCTGCTGGATCCGAGCGTGGTCGATGCGTTAGGCACCTACGTGCGCATCCGCGACTATCACGTGCCACGTCCGTCGAGCCGGACGTTCTTCGTCTCCGCCAAGGGCACCTCGGTGATCTACGGCGTGTTCGGAACCGTGTTTCGCAAGCTGCTGGTCGCCTCCGGGGTCGGTGCCGGCTCGGCGCTACGCCCACGTGTCCACGACTTGCGCCACTCTTTCGCGGTGCACACCCTGATCCGTTGGTATCGCGACGGCCAGGACGTGGCGGCGTTGTTGCCGCGGTTGTCGACCTACCTGGGGCACCGCACCCCGGTCTACACGTACTGGTACCTGTCGGCTGCCCCGGAGCTGCTCGCGCTGGCGGCCAAACGGCTCGAGAACGCGCAGGAGGCACGGCGATGAGCCTGCTCGCGCCCACCTTGCAGCTGTTCTTCGGCGAGCGGCTGGCCAATCAGCGCCAGGCCAGCCCCGCCACGATCGTGTCCTATCGCAACACGTTTCGGCTGCTGTTGCGGTTCGTGCAGGACCGCACCGGCAAGGCGCCCTCGTCCCTGGACTGGGTCGACCTCGATGTCGAGGTGATCTCGGCGTTTCTGGACTACCTCGAAGCCGGCCGGCACAACAGTGCCCGCAGCCGCAATACCCGCTTGGCCGCGGTGCGGTCGCTGTTTCGGTTCGCCGCGCTGCGCCACCCCGAGCACGCCGAGCTGATCCAGCAAGTGCTCGCCATTCCGCAGAAGCGGTTCGACAAGACGATCGTGTCATTCCTGGAACCCGCCGAAGTCGACGCCTTGCTGGCCGCGCCGAATCTGGTCCGCTGGGAGGGTCGCCGCGACCGTGCGCTGCTGATGCTGGCCGTGCAGACCGGGCTGCGATTGTCCGAACTCACCGGACTCAACTGTGGTGACATCGTGCTCGGCCCCGGGGCGCACGTGCGCTGCCGGGGAAAGGGCCGCAAACAGCGGTGTGTGCCGCTCACACCGGCCACCACTGCGATCCTGCGGGTCTGGTTGAAGGAACGACGCGGGCTGCGCGACGAACCCGCCTTCCCCACCCGGACCGGGCGCCGCCTCAGCGATGACGCCGTCGAAGCGCGGCTGGCGATCCACAAATCCGTTGCCCGACAACGATGTCCATCGCTTGCCGCCAAGACGCTCACGCCACACACACTGCGGCACACCTGCGCAATGACGCTGCTGCGTAGCGGCGTGGACGTCGCGGTCATCGCCCTGTGGCTCGGCCATGCCGACAGTCGCTCAACCGCCGCCTACCTGCATGCCGACATGACCATCAAGGAACGCGCCCTGGCCCGCACCACACCACCCACTGGCAAACCCGGCCGCTACCAGCCGCCCGACAACCTGCTCGCCTTCCTGGAAAGCTTGTGAATACTCCGACATCCCCGCCACCAAACGCCGCGAGAAGTCCGCCCCCACGATTGATTCCCCGAATCACGCAGAGCAGGTCGGGATAATTGCGGGGTCGGGATAAATCGATTAATCCCGATATCGGGATTAATCGATGACTTCGCGATGCGTGAGCACACCACCACCCAGTCCGACGATCTCTACGATCTGGTCTCCGATCGGGCAATCGCTGGCAAACCCTTGATCCTGACCAGTAACCGCGCCCCCAAAGACTGGTATCCGCTCTTCCCCAACCCAGTCGTGGCCGAATTTATCTCGACCCTGATCTTGAAATATGCTGTCTGACCGTGTGCTTTGTGTTCTGGACTTGTGTCTATGACGTTGGTTGAAAGGGTCGTCTTGGTGCGGGTTACTGGGTGCGCTTTGGGCTAGTCCACGATGAGGGGCCCGATCTCTCGCCTGTCCCCGAGGGGCGAGTCCATCATCGCGCCGGCGCGCCTGCCGCGCGGAGTTGGCCGCAGGCGTGCGCAAGTGCTTCTCGGAGCTGTTGGTTTTCCTTGCGCAACTGGGTGATTCGCTCGTGTGCCAGAGTTAGTCGGCGGTGCAGCGATTCGTCGGTGGCTCGCGTGACTATCTGGCGGGCGGTATCGGAGTCCGAATGCGAACGTTGGTGTTGTTGGATCTGTTCGCGCAGCTCGGACTGGGTGTAAATCCATGATCGTGAGACGCCGGCCCTGCTGGCGAGTTCAGCGACGGTTACCGGCTGGCCAGTGTCGGCGAGTTCGACCAGTGCCCGGCGTGCGCGCTCGAGGGTCTGCTGGTGGCGCTGTCTGGAGCGCTCGATGAGGTAGCGGGTGTTGTCAGCAAGCATCTGAGTGGTCTCTTTCCGTGCAGGCACAAAGAGATTCGGTGCCACAACCGCATCCCGGTGTGGTGAGGCCGTCGATGATGGCGAGCAGATTCTTCTCGACGGTGCGGTTCATTTCGGCGAGGCGCTGCTGGCCGTCGCGGTCGGCCTTCTCGATCAGGGACTGGGTGTGGTCGAGCTGGCGATGATGCTGGGGCAGAAACTCGGCGGTAGTGACGAAGACGGGGCAGGTCAGACACGAGTTGGCGTATTGGCAGCTCTGCTGCAGCGGCAAGGTGCAGTATCCGTTGGGCAGGGCCATTTTCGCGCGAGCCAAGTTGTTTTTCATCCAGACGGCTTCGGCCAGTGGGCCGGTGTCGCTGCTGAGTTGTTCGCCAGCGATATTGACTTTGCGGGCGCGCTCCCATTGTTCTCGAATGGTCTTGTCCGACAGTCGTGCATAGCGCGCGGTCATCTGATGAGACGAGTGGTCGAGCAGTCGACGCACCGTCTCCTGCGGAACCTCATTGTTGATCATCCGGGTTCCGAAGGTATGGCGCCATTGGTGTGGCGTGACGTGGACTGGGCGGCCATGCTCGTCGCGAATGTCGCACTCACGCAGCCATTCCCGTAGCTCGCCGCGGAAGGTGGCGGTGCTAAACGGTAGCTTTCCTTCCGGATTGCGGGTGGGGCGCGGCAGCAGGTATTCCGGTTCAGCGAACTCCTCAAGGACCGCCTGTTGCTGGGCGGTGATCGCTTCGGCCAGGTCGGTGTCAATGGGCACGAACGCCTCACGGGCCATCTTGTGATTGGTGTAATGCAGGTAAGGCGCACCTTGGCCGTCGCGCACGATGCAGTCGACGCGCAGACTGCTGGCGTCACCGATCCGTAGCCCGGTGCTCATCAGGATCCGGGCCAGCAGTCGGCCCCGAGGATCGGGAAATCGGGCCAGAATGTCTTCGCGCTCCAGCTGCGCCATCACCGCCTCTGACAGCGCTCGGGGCGCACCGATCATCTGCCGCGGATAGTCCTCGTGGAACAGGTCCACGCGGGGTTCCAGCCGTGGTTCCCACCCGTGCTGGCGGGCGGTGCGCAGCAGGCCGGCCAGGCTGCTGATCTGAGAGGTGCGACTCTTGGCGTTGGGGAACCGCACCGCCAGATGTGCCAAATGGGTCTCGATCAGCTCGCGGGTAAGGGCCTCGGGCCCGCGGTGCAGCGCCGGAAAACATTGCGCGAATCCGGTGATCGCCCGCACGTCGGCGCTAACGGTGCGTACTGAGATGCCCGTCGACAATCGCCAGCGCGCCCACCGCTTGGTCAACTGCCGCAACCAGATCGGCTCAATCTCGGTGAACCGCAGACAGGCGTCGCGGCCGGGATAGCCCAGTCGGCGCAGCAGCCAGACATCGCGCGGATATTCAGCGTCCCAGCCGACACCCTCGATCAGGTCGCGTAGGTAGCCGATCGCGTCCAGCAGGAACCGGCGCTCGATATAGCCACGCTCACTGGAAAACCCGAGATAGCCATCCACGATTCGGAGCTGCGGTCCAGCAGTGACGCCACGCCGCCGCCAGGCAGGGCGCGCAGCAGGCGGCGGATATGGTGTGGTCGGGTCATGGTGCGCCGCTCATCGACGCGGCATTGGATCGCATAAGCGATCTCCAGGCGCATCGGCATCGGCAGCGGTCGCAGATCGAACCGATCCCGGCCAAACGTTTCGCATGTCAGCAGCCACGAGTCAAGCGGCGGACGGCCAGCACGGCACCACCGATCCCGGTGGTGCCCACAAAACCCGGCGCTGCCCTCGGCATCAAGTTCACAGCCTGGAAAGTGACAATGCTGGCCCGATGGAAGGGGTGCGCCACCGCCGCCCCCTCCGATCCAGCTTTCCAGTCTGGTCGGCCTTGACCGTCCCAACGGACGGCATGAGAATGGCAGAGACCGTCCTCGCGACGAGCCCGTCGGCAGGTCGTGATCGCGCATTTGCGGGGCTGTTGCAGCCACCGTCGACTGGCCGGGACCGTTGCCGCCCACGCTTCAATCTCGGGGCGACCGTCGTCCATCCAGCGCCGATGATGTGCCGGACACTTGCCCTCCAGCACCGCCAGCCGCTGACAGGCCGCAACAATGCACTGCGGTCCGCCGATCACCGGGTCGCTCGGGTCGACCAGGATTACCGGCTCGGCGAACATCGGCCGCAACCGTGCCTTCAGTCGGGCCGCCAGCCCGAGGGCTTCGGCCCCGATGGGCCGGGGGCTGCTCATGCGGTTGGCTCCCTTATTGAATCGGCCAGAACACCGGCCGCGGTCAACTCACGGCGGGCGTCCTCGATGCCCAGATGGGAGTAGGTGTCGACGGTGATGCTGACGCTGGAGTGGCCCAGGAGCTGCTGCACCACTTCGGGAGAGACACCGCGGCGCAGCAGCGCGGTGGCATAGCTGTGTCGGAACATGTGCACCGAGAACGAGATTCCGGTAAGGTGCCGCAGCCTACGCACCAGCCGGTCGACGCTGGCATAGCTCATCGGCCGACCGACCGGCTCACCCCAGAGGTTGACGAACACGTAGTCGCAGTCCAACGCGCCATACTCTTCATGCAGGTAATCGCTATAGAGACGGAACAATTCAGCATCGGCGGGAACCTCACGCGAGAAGTCTTGGCCCGCGCACGATTCACATTTGATCGTTGCCGCACCAGCACCAGCCGGCGGCGGGCATCGACGTCTTCATGCGCAGCCCCAGCGCCTCGCCGATCCGTAGC
>CAWKCR010000015.1:0-367174 GCA_963848185.1 uncultured Actinomycetota bacterium | reverse complement strand
CTCCCGTGGCGTGTCGTTGTGGTACCCGCCCCGTCTCACGATCGCGCTGGTGCCCGTTTCGGATCAGGACGGGGGAGCCTCGAATCCGGGCGGGGTTAGAGATGTGGCCTGTCGACCCAACTACCGGGTGGGTAGCCATCGACCGTGAAGGACGCGGGGACGCGGGCGTCACCGTGGCGTTCGGCGTGGTGCACGAGTCGGCGGAAACCCTCCTCCCACTGGTCGGCCTTCGGGCCGAGGCGCTGGCTGCCGATGTTCGGGGAGACCCAGTCGTGCGATTGTTTGTGGCTCATGTTGACGGTGAGCTTGTCGCAAAGGTCATCGGTGCTTGCCCTGGCGGGCCACAGCCTCAGCGTGGCGTCTGGGCTCGAAACAACAAGGCGTCCGTCAAGGCTGAAAGCGACGCAAGTGACTGCGTCGGTATGCCCAGTCAGTGGGATTCCGATCGAAGTGCCGGTGTCGGCGTTCCATAGCCGTACCGTCCTATCGCCGCCGCCGGAGACGATAGCGTGGCCGTCCGGGCTCATGGCGATGCTGCTGACCGCGTCTGTGTGTCGCTAGTTGACCGTACCGAGGCGATCAAATCGATCTGCGGGTTCGATGCCGACGGCCGCGATCCGATCGCGAGTGCGGGGTTGACGCAACCATCCTAGTGTGGGAATTTGCGCCCACGACGCGTGGACGATCGCCAATCGTTGACCTCAGGTGATGGCTACGTCTACGACATAGTCCAGGGTGCGTCTCCAAGTGTCGTTGCCGACCTTGCCGTCCACCACGAGGCCCATCGCGGCCTGGAAGTCTCGTACGGCCTTCAATGTGTTCTGGCCGAAGTCGCCATCTGGCGCCAGCAGATCCGTGCCGCCTCGCCGCTGTTTCCAGTTATTGAGACGGCGCTGACATTCGCGCACCGGTGGCGAGTTGTTCATGCCCAGCTCCAGGAGCAGGTACCCGGGCGCCTCGTCTTCGAAGTAGATAGCGCACATGCAGATGGTTGTCGTGGTTGACCCAGTTCACGCACCCCTGGATGTTCGGGTCGTTGAAGCCGATGACTTTCACCATGACGACACCGTTCGCATAGATGATGTCGATGAGCTCCTGTGTGAGTGAATGCGAGCACTTTGCCTGCTTCCAGGTGACGGGTCCTTCTGTTCCGTCGTTTTTCATTGGGCGCAGGTCTACGTCCCGCCCCGTTTCATGCGACGCGTGGCCCTCGATGTCGCCACCACCGCGCAGGCTTATGTCGCCGACCCCCACGCGCGGCGCGGCGCGGCGAAGCTGCCATATGCGACCGACTTCGTAGAGCGCGGCAATGGTCGAGGCGGTCCCGTACCGCTTGTCCGGCGAGTAATAGCCGAAGATTCCCGGTCCATCGGTCAGCTGCGTCTCAACTGGCCACGCAACCCGCGCAACGGCGGTCGCTGCGCTTTCTCTTGCGAATGTGTCGATCGTCAGCTCGCTGACAACCGTGGGGAGAGGGGTCAGGATCGAGGCGGGCTGCGTTCGTGCCACGGGCGCTTCGACTCTGGCGAAATCAAGCCGGATGTGGCCGGCCTCCTGAAGCCGCTTCAGGAGTAACATCGCGCCGCATCGCCGGCTTACGGCCGTCTCGGACCATTGGCCGTCACCGACATATTTTCCCTTTGTATAGTGATTGCTCAAGCTCCACAGGTACGCCGACTTCACATGCGGGTGGTACAGGCGATATCCCCAGCCGTTGAAGCCCTCGAACAAGTAGGCCAGGTGTTCGGTCGACCAGTCCGTGACCTGGGTGAGCCCGTCATATTCCAGCGCGTCGACAGCGCTCTCCTCCCACGTGAATGGCGGATTGCCAGATCTGGGCCGCCCGGCCGGCACGTGCACGGTACGCGCCGTCAGCAGGTCGCCATTATGCAGATGGCTGTTGAAGTCGCCGCCCGCCTCGAGGTTGTGGATTATCGCGATCGCGAACCATGGGACCCTTGTCAGCCGCTCGACCGAGCCATAGGCCTCCTTGTGGCGGACGATGCGCTCGACGATCGAATCCACCGCGGGCAGCTTTTCGCGACGAATAGCCATCTCGGCCCAAAGGTTCGAGTATTCGTCCTTGACGTCGGCAAAACGTATTCTGCGCCGGGCTGCTGCCGCGTCGGCTGTGAAACTCCGGAAGTCCGAATCTGCCGCTGTAAAAGCGTATTCCTCCCCGAACTCCTGAATTTCATGGTTTTTGTCGGCTATAATCCCGTCGATAAAGCCGGCCGTTTCGTTTTCTTTCGAAGGTTTGGATGCTTTGCTCGTTTCAGTAGTTCTCCTCGCCGCAGCCATTTGCGCGCTCCCATAGTTTGAAGTTTAGTTGCGTATTGATGGTACATTAATATGTCGAGATAAGAGAGGGACTTACCGAATATTCGGCAAGTGCCAGCAGTTGTGCCTTAGGTAACTCAACACGACTCGGACCGCGGAACTCCCGAAAACACGTCGGTCAGCCGGGAATTCAAATCGCGGGCCAGGACAGGGAATCCTCAACGAGCTCGAAAACCCAGCGTGCCGACGAAAAAGCCGATCGCTGGCTCATACTCCTCGACCACGATGGCCACGAGGCTAAGATGCACCGCGCCAGCATAGGCAGAGAGGTGATCCCTGACTCGCCGTGGTCCGCGGAGTACCGCTGGTGCGCTGCGTTCCGCCACCCGCATTAAGCGCCAATGCCCCATGCGCAGCAGCGGTCACCACGCCACCACAGAACGCCCCGCTCAGTGTTCGTCTAGGGCAGCGGCGAGAGAGGGTGAGGCGATCCGTCGCAGTCGGTCGAGGCCGAAAGACTGAAACGTGGGGTTGAGTGCGAGGGTGGCTGTTGAGCCGTTCTTGGCGGCACCGAAAACTGCCGCGCGGATCATGGGGTCCTGGCTGAGATGATAGGCGATCTCTCCGGCGTACAGGTCTCGGTCCTCTGAACCGGCCAGGAGTTGGTCGAGGGCGGCGTCGGCGGACGTGACAGACCGGTCAGGTAGATAGGGGGCTAGCCGTTGAGTGGCGGTGAGGGAGTCGGCGGGGACGAGTTCGGTCGCGGCTCCCAACGGTGGGACAGCCGCGGGGAGCGGGGTCGTAAGCAGTGCGTCAGCGTTGACGATTCCGCTGCCGTACTCGCCGGTGTCCCATCCGGCCGGCCGCCGGGTGGTGTGCCTTAGCACCTCGATGAAAACGGCTTGCAGGTTTGGCTTGCCGTACCTGGCGATCAGCGCATCGCGGCCGTGATGGGCTAGCCACAGGGCCGCCACGCCCGCGGTGAGGGCTACGGCGTAGGAGGTGCCTGAGCCGAAGCCGGTGGTGTACACGTTGCCGCCGCTGGCCTTGTCGGCCCGCGCGACGTGGACGCTCTCGCCCGGCGCGGTGACGTCTACGGCCGGACCGTGCGAGGAGCCGCTCCACGGCCGGTCCTGGATGTTGCTGGCGGCGACGGCGATGACCTCGCCGTAGTTGGCGGGGGCGACGACGAAGCCGACCTGGTTGCCGGCCGCGGCCAGCACCAGTATCCCGTCCCGGATGGCAGCGTCGATGGCGGCCCTGAGAGCGGGCGAGAACCCCACGCCGCCGAGACTCATGGTAATCACGTGGCTGCGGATCTGCCGCGCATACTCAACGGCGCGGGCAACGTCGCCGTCGAACACCAGGACCACGCTGCGGTTGGAACGCAAGGGGACGAGGGTGGCCTTGGGAGCCGACCCGACGACGACGCCTGGCTCGCGGCTGATGACCACGGAGGCGGTGCCGGTGCCGTGCCCGGGGTTGTCCATCCACCACCAGCGCTTCGTCAGGGGGTCGGTGGCGTCGTCGTCGTTGTCCAGCAGGTCCCGGTCCCGGGTGGTGTCCACCCCCGGGTTGAGCTCGGGGTGCGTGGTAACCCCGGTGTCCGGCTGGGCGACCACGACACCTTGGCCGCGTTCCGGCGACCGGTCCCATGATTGGAGGACATGCAGGTTCTTCAGCGCCCAAAGAGGGTCCTCGGTGCCGGGCAGCGGTTTCTCGTCACCACCGAGGGAGGCCGCGTCCTGGCTGGCGGGGTCGAACGGTCCGACTGGCGGGTACATGGCGCCGGAGGGCAGGTCGGGTTGAACGTCGTACCCGGTACGGGCCATCAGGGACCGTGACATTTCGAAGGCCTGGGCCCGGCGACGGTCGTCGCTGTCCCGGGGCAGTGACCCGGTCACGGCGTAGTAGCCCTGCAGTTCTGGTGGCGTTTGTGCGTCCGAGCCGAGATCGGCCCGCAGGTCGAACAGCGGGTCCACGTCCCAGCCTGGACCCATCACGTCGCGGACCTGGCGCTGCACAGTGCGGCGGTCGGCTTGGCCTGCCGCAACTAGGAACCGGAGCCGGATCGGGACCTGTGTGGCGGGCGAGGTGACCAGCGTGGCGCCGTGCTGGACGCCGACCTTGCCGTCGGGGAGGGGCCCCAACTCCTCCCGGAGGCTGGCGACCAGTCGGCCTCCGGTGTAACCGGCCAGGCGCAGCCCGCGCGCCCCCGAGACGGGCAGGTCGAGCCGGGTGACACTGTCCTGGACGTCGAGCGACCTCACCGGCCGCTCGTCCAGCCATACGTCGAGCCGGTCGATGCCGACGCAGGTTACCTCCAGTACAAGGACTCCGTCCGCACCGGCGGTCCCGTCGACGCCCAGCCTCCGGGCGGGCTGGTTGCGCAACAGCGACACGGCGCGGGTGATCACGTCGATGTTGTCGTGCTCGATGTCGCGCCGGGTCATCAGGTGACGCTCGTCCGGCACTACGCCGAGGTCCTCGACCGGCGTCCCCGCCGCGGCCCCGACCCGCAGCGTGCGCCGGATCGCCACCCGCATGTCGACCTCGCCGGGCAGGTCGCGGTAGGGCGATCTGACGCCCTCCCGGGTGGTCACCAACTGGTGCAGCAGGCCGTGCGTCCACGCATTCGCACCACCCGCTCCGGTGTTGGCGTCGACGCCCAGCACGGGCCCGATTCGGTGGTCGGCGAAGCCGGCGCAGAAGATGTCCGTTGCCGAGTAGCACCGCGCGTCAGTGATGAGCACCAACGGAACGCAAAGCTGCAGTTGACGGTGTTGCTGGCTCCGCGGGAAGCGGTGCCGGGGCTGTATTTGCATCCTGATCACCGTCGCCGGCGTCGGCGCCCAGCTGTCCGGAGCGAGTTCAATGTCTAGTATTTACCACCGCATATCTAGGATAGATCGCCGCACTGTTCGCCACATACGTGGATATATGGCGTGTTTAGTAATGATTCTGGAGATCAAATGCAGACACGCGGCATTAAATAATAGACTCACACGGATTAGCGGCTTAGGCTCGTGCGCGGGAGGTGAGAGCGGTGAGCACGACACGACACGGCTTCGGGCGTTGACCGAGGCAGGGTTGTTGCATCCGAATCCCGACGCGGTGTTCGCACCGTTGTTCACCGGCGGGTCGGGTTTCTTTCTGGCTTCCGACAAGGTGCAGGTGAAGTACGAGATGCTGCGGGCACGTCTGGTCGATGGCCTGCCTGTATCGGAAGCCGCTGCGGCACACGGCTATTCGCGGGCAGCGTTCTATCTGGTGGCGGCGGCGTTCGACCAGTCAGGGATGGCGGGGCTGATCGACGAGCGGCGCGGCCGCCGTGGACCGATCAAACTGCGGCCCGAGATCGTGGCCTTCATCCGCGCCGAGGGCGGGTCGGGGGCGCAGATCGCCGAGCAAGTAGCCGACCGGTTCGGAGTGGTGTTGCACCGGCGCACCATCGAGCGGGTGCGCGGCCGGTGAGCACCCGGTCGTTCTGGCCGCCGACCGAGGCGGCGCAGGTCGACTACGAAACGCTGCGCGCGCACGCACTTGAGCCCTGCGGGGCCCCGCAGGGTCTGGCCGCCGCCCGCTTCGCCCGTCGCGGGCTTGCCGGGTTGATCGCCTGGCCTGCCGCCGAGCCGGTGTTCGTCGCCGAACTCCTCGCCGCCGCCCGTCCGGCATGGACACCGCACGACGATCCACGGCTGGCGGCGCTGGCCGCGGGCTACCAGTTCCTGCTCGACGCCGCCGCACACGTGGATTCGGTTGCCGCACTGGTACTCCCGGGCGGAGGCCTGCGGTGAGGGCGGGGCTGTATGCGCGGGTGTCCACCGAGCGCCAAGCCGACCGCGGCACCATCGGCTCACAGCTGGCGCTGCTGCGTGAACACATCGCCGCCGCCGGTGACGAGCTGGTCGGCGAGTACGTCGACGACGGGCATTCCGGCGCCCGCCTGGACCGGCCCGGCCTGGATGCGTTACGGGATGCCGCCGAGGCCGGGCTCATCGACCGGGTGTGGTGCCTGTCGCCGGACCGGCTCGCCCGCGCCTACGCCTACCAGGTGCTGGTGCTCGACGAGCTGGACCGCTTCGGCGTCAGCGTCGCATTCACCGACTCGCCGGGGCTTTCCGCCGACGACCCGCAAGCCACCCTGCTCACCCAGGTGCAGGGGGTGATCGCCGAGTACGAGAAAGCCAAGATCGCCGAACGATACCGGCGCGGCAAACTGTTTCGGGCCCGCGCCGGCGAGATCGTCACCTGGAAATCTTCCTACGGCTATCGCCGGATTCCGCGCAGCGCCGCGACCGGCCAAGCACACCATGAGATCTACGAGCCGGAGGCCGCGGTGGTGCGGCGGATCTTCACCGACCGCGTCGCCGGCATCACCGTGCGCGAGATCTGCCGCCGCCTCAACGCCGATGGGGTACCCTCACCGACCGGCAAACCCATCTGGGGTCACTCCACGGTCTGTCGGCTGCTGCGCAACGAGGCCTACATCGGCCGGGTCTACTACAACCGCACCGAATCGGTGCCCGACCGGCGTCCCACCCGCCGCAGCCGGCAGGTGCCGCGCAACCGGGACGACTGGATCCCCATCGACTGCCCCCGCATCATCTCCGATGAGCTGTTCCAGGCCGCCGGCCGCGTCGCCACCGACAACACCAAGTGGAGCCCGCGCCGCGCCGAACCCGGCCAGTGGTTGCTCAAAGGCCTTGTCAAATGCGGTGTTTGCGGGGTCGGCACGAACTGTCACAAGATGCGCGGCCGCAACGGCACCTGGCACCGCTACTACTACTGCCGCAACCACGACCCCCTGCGCGCCGGCGGGGAATCCCGCCGCTGTCCCGAACGCAACATCCGCGCCGATGCCCTGGACGCCTTCGTGTTCGACCAGATCCGTACCGCGATGACCCACCCCGACCAGCTGCTGGCCGGCGAACAAGCAGTCACCCTGCGCGCCCCGATCCCCGACGATGAACTTCTTGCCACCGAACTGGCTCGGCTGGACCGCAAGATCGACGCTGCCGAGACCGAACGGCGCCGCCTCATCGACCTCTACCAGGGCGGGTTCATCGAACTGCCCGAACTGCAGCGCCGCTCCAGCGAAGTCTCCTCCCGCCGAAAAGAGCTGCAGCACAAGCGAACCAGTCTCGCCGACGAGCGAACCGCGCTCGCACGTGACAATCAGCTGCGCCGCCGCGTGCGTGACTTCGCCGCACGCATCCACACCGTCATCGACACCCTCGATGACACCCAAAAGCAGCAGCTGCTGCGCCTACTCATCGAAGACGTTCGCGTCACCGGCTGGCACGTCCAGATCCGGCTCCGTATCGCCCTCGACCCGCCACCACCGCACCCGACCGACCCAACAACCCCAACAGACAAACCACCACCGAAGCGCCAGGTGTCAACCCAAGACGATTTGCGTTCCCTTGGTGGCCACCACTGGGCCGTAGTAGCGCTGCCCGATGCTGTTCGCCAGGTCCGTGGGGGTGATCGAGTACGCGTTCGAGTACGGAGCGCCCGTCTCCACGGCCTGCTCGATTGAGAGCAGCCACGGTCCGAGATCGATCCCGCCCTCACCGTCGCGGTGCTGACGGCACAGGTCGCGGTTCAGCGAGGTGGTCGTGAACTGGGTCGGCTCCGGCATGATCGGCATCGGGGTGAGGGTCTGCAGGGTCAGTTCGGCGGCGAAGATGTGCCCACCGCCGTTGCCCCGGACATCGACGACCAGCCCTGCCGACGGCAGCAGGGCACACAGCCGGGCAAACTCGGCGACGAAGCCGCCGGGATCGTCGACATAGAACGTGAAGATCCGCAGGTGACCGTACTCGACGCCGTCGACCACGACCCGGCGCGCGCGGAACACGCTCGGCATGGCTGACGGGATCTCGTTCGCCGCAGGCTCCGGTGGCGCCGCTCCGACGTCCAACTCGGCGGCCGCGACCGCTGGGGCGAACAGGAACTTCCGGGCGCGCTGCGCCTCATCCAGATCCAGGTCCAGCCCGAGCGCGGTCACCGTGTCGTCCGGCGGTCCCTCAGCCGAGACCATCGGTGGGAGGTTCGGGGCCACCAGCCACGGGATCGTGAGTTCCCGGACATCGCCCTCCTTCTGATACCGGACGGTGACCCAGTCCTCGTCCGGGAACCGGTGGATCCGCAGCGGCCGGATGGTCAGCGACTCGACTCCACGGGAGTGGCGGGCTGCGGCGTTGCTGCCCGCGTAGCGGGCGGCGTTGACCTCGACCGCCCTATCGATCGGCATCCCGTTCCAGTGGGTGACCAACACCCCCGGGCCCAGATCACCCACGTCCGCACCCTGCGCCACCTTTGTTACTAGGTACCGCGCGACACCATCCTCGAAGAACTCCTCCACCAGGAAAGGCAGGAACGCCACTCGGCCGCGGTACGGATCGGGCAGCAGGTAGTTGGTGTGCAGGTCACGCAGCGAGTGGAAGATCTCCGACATCTCCGCATGGAAGCTAGCCGCCGACGGCAGGGTCCGGGCGTCCAGGCCGTCCAGCCGGGCCCGCAACAGGCGCAGCCGCTGCACCGGATTCACCGCATGCATCGCCGCCTTATGCGGTAGATGGACGTAGTTCTGCTCGATCAGGACCAGAGCCTGGTCAACGATCCGTCGCCGGTCCGCCCTCGACAGCGTGACGTCCTCGCGGCGGAAGTCCCTCAGTTCCACGACCTCCGCCAGAAGCGGCTGCAGACCGGGGGGCGCGGCGTCTCTCAGCTCATCCCCTACCGCCCCCCTCGCATCGCTACCCGCGCCGATCGCGGCATCTATCGATTCAACAGAGATGTCCCGCAACATTGCGGCCTCCCGCCCGGCAGATCTACCGCAGTCAATGCTGACCGATCGATGGACGACATCAGAGAAGGTCCGGTTGACTCCGCGCATTCGGATATGGTTCACCGCATGATTCCAGATATGTAACCCCAGGGATTACGGGCTCTTCGTGATTGAGAGTGCATCGGTGGCTGGCGGATATCCGCGCTCGGGGGCCTCGGTGGGTGACGATACGGGTTCCTACACTCGACCACCCACACCACCGAGGTGACCCGTGCCTGAGGCTACTGCCTGCCCACCGTCTGTTGTTGCCGACACGATCATGCGCACCATCGAGTTGGGCGTGACGATCAGCGACGCCGCTGTCGACGAGAAGGTGACGACCATCTTCTGCGCCCCGGTCACCCGTGATCCGCGCTGCCCGGACTGCGCGACGGCCGCTACCGCGACACCATCACCCGGCCGCTGACCGACCTACCGGTCGCCGGCTATCCCTGGTCCTACGGGTCGCCGTCCCGCGCTACCGTTGCCTCACACCTGAGTGCGGGCGGGTTGTCTTCAATCAGGATCTCGGCAAGCTCGCCTCGCCGCGGTCGGCAACGACGCGTCGGTGTACGCGGTATGTGTTGCGGCGGTTGATGATCGACCGCACCACCATCTCGGCCATCGCCGCTGAACTGGGGGTGTCGTGGCACACCGTGAATACGATCGCGATGCAGGCCACCCCCGCGTTGGTTACCGCAGCCGGCCCGGATCGGCTGGCCGGGGTACGAGTGATCGGCGTCGATGAGCACCGTTGGGCACCTCGACGTGTCGGTCCTGAGGGGTTCGTCACGCTCATCATCGATCTCACCCCTGTCCACGATCAGAGCGGTCCGGCGCGGCTGCTTGACCTGGTACCCGGCCGTTCAGCGGCCACACTTCGAGGACGTGCAGGCCCACTACGATCTGTGCGATGACTTCTTCCAGTTGTTCTTGGACCCGACGCGGATCTACAGCTGCGCTTACTTCGAGCGCGACGACATGACGCTGGAAGAGGCCCAGATCGCCAAGATCGACCTGGCGCTGGGCAAACTCGGCCTGCAGCCGGGCATGACGCTGCTGGAGGTCGGCTGCGGATGGGGGGCGGCGATGCTGCGCGCGTTGGAGAAGTACGACGTCAACGTCATCGGCCTGACCCTGAGCAAGAACCAGCAGGCCTACGCCGAGCAGCTGCTCGCGGCGTCGGATAGCCCGCGTTCCAAACGGGTGCTGCTCGAGGGCTGGGAGCAGTTCCACGAGCCGGTGGACCGGATCGTGGCGATCGGCCCGCTTGAGCATTTCGGCTTCGACCGCTACGACGATTTCTTCAAGAGGGCGTATGACTTGTTGCCCGCCGATGGCAAGATGCTGCTGCACACGATCGTGCAGTTGAGCACCCAGGAGAACGAGGAACGCAAACTGCCGGTGACGATGCGGCATGTGCGTTTCTTCAAATTCATCATGGACGAGATCTTTCCTGGCGGCCGGCTGCCGTGGGTGGCGCTGGTCGAGGAGCATGCCACCAAGGCCGGGTTCACGGTGAGCCGGATCCAGCGGCTGCAGCCGCACTACGCGAGGACGCTCGACACGTGGGCGGCGGCGCTGGAGGCTCATAGGGACGAGGCGATCGCGATCCAGTCGGAAGAGGTCTACGACCGGTACATGAAGTACCTGACCGGCTGCGCCGAGTTGTTCCGCGACGGCTACACCAACTTGTGCCAGTTCACCCTAGAAAAGGGATAGTCCCGCCTTATTGGGGCTTCTTGGGCGGTGGGGCGACTGCTCGCGACACGGCCGCATCGGTGCCTCCTTGGGGTGGTCCCGTCGCGGGCCGAACCGAGAAACAGCCCGCTGCGGGAGTCTGTTAGGCCGTTAAGTCGCAGGAGACGACGCCCAACGGAGACAGCACACTGGTCCCGAACCGGCCCTCACAGCGGGCGCGGATCCAACGAGCTGGTCGCTGATAGTGACCCCAGCGCATTGCAGGTCGTCGGCGACGGCCTGGTGCGCGACCTGGGCACCCGCCTCGACAGCGCGTACTTCGGGACCGCCGTGGCCAACGGACCCGACGGCATCCAGAGCCTGGCCGGGGTCACCACCGTGACCGGCGGCACCATCACCAACCTGGACCCGTTCGCCGAAGCCATCAGCAAGGCCGAAACCGTTGGCCAGCAGATAACGTCCTGGGTCGCCCACCCCAACACGGCGCTCACGTTGGCGAAGCTGAAGGACGAGACCGCAAGCGCCAGGCCGCTTCTCGGACCCGACGCAACGTCGCCTACCAAGAAGTCGGTGCTGGGCATTCCACTGTTCAGCGCACCAGGCTGCTCACCCAACTACGTGTGGGGAATCCCCAGGGCCACAAGCTATGTCGTGATCCGGCTGCCCGCCAGCGTCGAGGTCGACCGGTCAGCCAAGTTCACCTCGGACCAGACGTGCGTGCGCTGCATCCTGCTGCGTCGGGTTCGCTTGGCCACACCCAGCTAGCATCGTCCGAATCGGACTGGGCGGCAGCTGATCCCGAGCCACCATGCGCCGCTGCACCGGGTTACCTTCTTGTGGACGGCGTGACAGCGGGAGCAACCCGTGTCCCGATGGAGTAACGCCGCCAAGCTCGACAAACGATATGATGAGCCATGAGCAGGTTCATCAAGATCGGCGTAGCGCTGGCAATCGCAGTTGTTGCGCTAGCCACACCAGCTCATGCCGACGACCAGTCGGACCAAAAATTCCGCGAGGAGCTGGAGAAGAAAGGCTTGCTTTTAACTTTCCTCTTGAGAAATACCAGGGACAACGGGCATGCGATGACATGAGCCGCGCGGCTAAGGCTTCGCCAGCCACGCCCTGGGTCGACCTGGTCATCGACGCGGTTGACGACCTCATGCAAAACGGCTCGTACTCGCACGATGTGGCCGACGGGATCGTCTGGTCAGCAATTTCGGCGTACTGCTTCGAGATCGTGAACCGCCCTTTGCCCTACATGACTCCATCCTTCGGCTGACCCGAGTGTGAAATGCACGACGGTCACCACCCCGCCATCCACCCCGTCCAAGACTTGCGCTCGCCCGGCACGGACTGCGAATTCTGTTGGCTACGAGTCCCTCACTTTTTGTACTGGCCTTTGTATCAGCCCCACCGCTTAGGTCGGATTAAGGAACGGCTTGCCGACACTCAGCGCCCCTCGCTGCACTTCGCGCTCCAGCGCGAATGCATCCTTGCCGTTTCCAACAGTGACGTAGCGGTATTCGAAGTGATCATGGATGTGCTCTCGCGTGAGCGTGTCAAGCGACAAGACGCCGTCACCGATCTGCGCCTGCTGCTGATCCGAGAGGTGCGGTACGACGAACCGGTCGCAGACGTATACACAGAACTGGTCGCCGCTTCGTCGACCTGTCGCGTGTGAATTCAACCGCGTCCATAGACCCTTTGCCTTCGTTGGCTCGTCCGGTGCGTCGATATCCTCGGATGTCAGCGCTCGGCCCGACATTCCGACGTATATCAGGCGACCGTCCTCCCAGACGGTGTAGACACCGGCCGCGACTTTCGGCACCGATGGGTTGGGCCAGTCCGAGAATCGGTCAGCTGGCCTCGTCTCTAGCGCGGACAGTTCCGCCTGACCGCTGATGGTTGCAGGCTGCTCGTCTGACACGTCCGAAGCTTGCCACACCCTTGCTCCACGACCGGTTCGGACAATGGCTGGTGGTGCCCTTACGTGTTGCGGCGCTGGACGCTGGGCGGCAACCCGCCATTCGCCGAGGCGGACTGGGGCAGGTGAGCGCCAACGAGGCTGCGCAGTTAGAGCGCCCATTAGATGCCGATCCCGCGTAGCGGCCCGGCAAGTTCTCCCACCGAGGTGTCCGCCAATGGGATCGCCGTTAACGACACGCAGAACACAACGCGTTGCCATTCCGACTGTTGTCCGGTCGCGGTAGTAGCGTTTTGTCCGAATGTGACGAAACCCCGACCGGGGGTTCGGCCCGCCAGTCGGGGTTCACGTCGAAATGCATTTGGTCGATGCGATTCGAACGGTAACACCTGACACTCCGGCTCCGCAGAAGGAGCCGGACGGCGCGTCGGCGAATTCGACCGCATCTGGGATCGAGAAGCCGTGTCTGCTGTTCGCCGAAATCGTTTTGACGAAACGTGGCACCGGTTGCGTGATTGGACCGGTGGGCAAGCGAAGTCCGAGATGCTCGCGTGGCAGGTGATCGACGCCGATGGCTACACCCGCATTGACCCGACGCATACGCACGGAGGCCCTGACGGCGGAGGGGACGCCAAGTGCGAACGGGATGGCGAAATCTGGGTGATGGCCGCGTACTTCCCCTTGGGCCAGAAGACGCCCGCCACAATCAAGCGGAAGCTGGAGAACGATATTAAGGGCGCCAAGCAACGCGGCGCCACGGGCGTCGCGTTCGTCACCAACCAGGAGATCACGCTGGCGGACCGCGAGGCCTGGGAAAAGCTGGACCCAGACCTGAACGTCGACCTCTTCCACCTGCTGAGGGTCACCGAAATCCTCAACAAGCCGGAGTACGCGCAGACCCGCGAAGAGTTTCTCGACATCATCGCCGGCCCACCGCCAATGCTCATCAACGCGTCGGTGATCGGCACCGCACATTCCTTCACCGAAGACGCCGAGGTGTTTGAACGCTACGTCGCCATAGAGGAAAAGCAGATCCGAAAGCAGTCCGACGCCGGACACACACGCGTTCGCGCCGAGCAGGAAAAGCGGCAGTGGGAGGCCGCCGCGAGGCCCTGGAGCGTCGGCGCGAGCATGAGCGAAATGCTCAGCCAGAGCGGAATTCTCGACTCCATCGCGAAGCAGTACGGCACGGCGAAATACGTTCCGAACATCCCAGGCATGAGCGAGCCGCCGCCTCCGCCGGAGCCTCTGACTGACGAGCAGATCGAGGCCAAGGTCGCGGAGTATCGCGCAGCTTTGGCAGCTCGTTGGCCGTCCTGCAGGGACTACCTCGCAGGCATCGCGTGGGCCGGGCTGCAATTCCGGATCAAAAACCTGGCCAAAAGCTTTCTGAACGATGTCCAGGTCATCCTGACGTTCCACGGCGCACGGGGCGTCGACTGGGAGGACCAAGACGAATTCGAGCTGCTCAAGGTTCAGGATCCGAACTACGTGCCGACGAGGAACCCGCTCTACTACACCATGCCCCTACCGCGATTGGCCCCTCCCTCGGACTACCCGGTCGAGTGGCGGCACAACGATGACGGGGACCTAGAAGTGACGATCACCCTGCCCCAATTGCGGCCGCATCCCGAATGGCGGAGCGATGAGTACGCCGACGACATCGTGCTCGTCGTTGACCCCGAACTCGACATCAGCGATGTCAAGATCACCTACACGGCGACAGCGCAGGGCTACGGAGAGGTGTTCGAGGGTGACCCCATCGTCATCCCGGTGGAGAAGGTCGAGATGCTCGACGTTCTCCGGGACGTGATCGACGCGACCAGAGAGGAGTCCTAACCCCGTTCCTCTCGAAACCGGGTGTGACAGCCCGTATCGGCTGCCTGTCCTAGAACGTATTTCACGAAATCGGAACCACGACCTCCTCAAGACGTTCTGGGGCGGCCAGGGCGGCTGGCGTGACCAACAGCTACCCGATGGCACCACGGCGTGGACACGTCCACACCCTCACCCACCCAGCAACGTAACCCGGTCTTCCACGTATCTTCCACGCTGGTTGTACAGCAGATCTAAATACCGGCTTTGAGCTGCGGTTATATTGGTGCGCGATACTGGGATTGAAGCAATCGACACCTGGGAACCCAGACCTTCGCAGCTGCCGTAAACGGACACTGTCGGTTATGTCCGTAAACTGGGCTCGCTTCACGAGATGCCGTCGACAAGCTCCGACTGGGCGGCACGCCAACCCCACGCTCGCGGGTGGCTCGGATGACGAAGCGGCTCGCACCGACCCGTGCGGGCAGGAGCGCCTCCTCATACAGGGGGCCTGGCCCTGAGGAAAAGCTATGTCCCACAGCAACATTCGCCGAATCCACTCGACTTGGGCCAATTAGTGCACACCGCGGTGTTTGATTGTGGCGAGGGCCTCGCGGAGGTCGTCGGGTAGAGGGTAGGCGGCGGTGACATCACAACAGAAAAACGTTGTCGCAGACGCCATCCGTCTAGTTTGCTGGCGGAGTGGACGTATCCGAACCTGCGCTATTTGGGCGGTACGGACGCCATTCCGCCTAGTTTGCTGGCGGAGTGGACGTATTCCGAACCTGCGCTATTTGGGCGGTACGGTCGATCACCGCAACTCCTCCTCATCGCACTATTGAGTCGCTGAGACGACACTTCCACCGCGTGTGGCCTATCGGCCAGCCGCGTGCTCATTGTCCGCTTCGCCAAGTCGTCTGGCAGTGCCGCCGAAAACTTCAGACCCCGAAGAGCATTCGTGTTCACGGTCGGATCTCGCCACTCGACTGCAATCAGTGCTCGGAGAACTCGCGAACAGTGACACATGGCAGCAGCCGCACCGACTTTTCGTCGATCCGCTGGCGTGGGTCCACGATGGTGGGGAGCGACGCCTGAAGCGATCGGTTCGCCGCGGTGCCAGCCCAGGTCCACCACCGACCGGTCGAATCGCTTGGCAATCGGACGATGAGACGGCCCGAAGCGACGCTGTCGCGCATACATCCGACGAAGCTCGCCGAGGATCGTGGTGGCGCGGCTGGTGAACGCCACGCCTTCAGGGAGACCGCCCAGCAGAACGTCCCTTATCCCACGCGTGATTTCGTAGGACAAGTTGCCACCTGAGCCGGACCACTTGGCTCGACCGCCCCCGTCGACGGCCTCAACGAAGCAGCGTCGTCGGTCCCAGTCCACGTGCGTGACCTTCCACGACCGGCCACCAAGTAGCAGCATTCGTGGACCCTCGACGTCGTCGGTCAGCATGTCAGTGCCGATGGTGCCGACCTCGACTCGGCCCGCCAGCACCAGGAACTCTGGTGGTGCGGTGAAGACGGCCGTCAGGTCCGAGAAGTAACGCCGACCGAAGCGACGTTCGGCTTCTGGACCGATGTGTAAATATGGACCATCGGGCTCGAAAAAGCCTTCTGCAACGAGGTATTCGAGAATCTCGCCAGCGGTTTCGTCGAACACTGGCAGGCTACCCCACCATTGAGCGCCTTCGGCGGTGGCTGATCCGGTGTTCTTGGAGGCACAGTGCCATGAACTGCTGGGCGGCGATGTGCCGGGGGTTAGGTGGCGGTTCAATGGGCTCAACCCATCCGTCAGACCACCGCTTTAACATGCCGGCAGCGAGAAGGACGGACTCGTCCTCGACACAGAGAAACAGGCAGTTGCGATTGGTGTCCGCGCGCCGACCCGTACGCCCTAGTCGCTGCAAGAAAGAGGCCACGGTGCGGGTTGACCCGATCTGAATCACCCGATCCAGGTCGCCGACGTCGATGCCGAGCTCGAGCGTCGATGTCGCGACAATCACCGTGTCGCGGGCGTCGGCGAAAGCGGCCTCCGAGCGTCGCCTCTCCGGGGCGGACAGCGACGAGTGGGAGATGTACGTTTCGATGCTGTGTTCCCGCAACGCTGCGCCAAGTTCTTCGGCCTGACGCCGGCTGTCGACGAACACAAGGCGTTTCTCACCGATGTGCAGCGATGCAATCACCTTGGCGGCATTGGGAATTGATCCGACAAAGTCGACCGTGATCTGAGGCAAGGCGGCGTCAGCGGCCGCTGAGGGTGTGATCACCGTCTTGTCCCGGCCGTGGAAGCTGCCTTGCAACCAGGTCATGAGTTCATCTGGGATTCCCGACCGTTGCCGACAGTCCGACACGCTGCAGATCGCGGCCCGCTATCCGGGATAGCCGCTCGAGTACGGCCAACAGGTGCCAGCCTCGGTCGTCTCCGGCGAAGGCGTGAATCTCATCGACCACCACAGCTTGCAGTCCCGAGAAGAGCACCCGCGGATCGACCTTGGTCGACACCAGCATCGATTCGATCGACTCGGGAGTAGTGAGCAGGACGTCAGGGCGTTCGACCAGGATGCGCTGGCGCTGCCCCTGGCCGACGTCGCCGTGCCAGACAGCGGCCGATCGGCCGAGCCACTGGCAGTAGCCGTCTATGCGCGGCTGCAGGTTGTTGAGCAGAGCCCGCAAGCGGACACACGTACAGGACGGACACCCCTTGCCAGTCATCCAGGCCATCCGGGACAGCAACGGGAACACCGCAGCCTCCGTCTTGCCCCCGGCGGTCGGCGCTAGGACAAGTGTGTCGCGCCCGGCGAGAATCGGTTCGACGGCCTCAGCCTGCGTTGGTCGAAGACTGTTCCACCGCAACGTGTTCGCCAGGTGGTACTGCAAACCGGGGTGAAGTCGGTCGAACGGGTCCATCAGATTTCAAGTGGGACGTCGTCGGCGGTGAGCGCGGCACGCTCGGCGTCAGACAGTTCCGTGGAAGCGATAGTGACTTCGTAATCCAGTGTACGGGTCGAAGTCGTGGAACTGTTCGATCTTGTCGAGCACATCGACCAGCTTGCGCAGGAACAGTCGCGGAGCGATTCCCACCTTGCCGCCGAGCTCTCCAGCGATGGCTGTCGGCGAATCGTTCGAGGAACGCGTCGTCGGCCAGCGACCTGGACGCGTTCGGGATCGGCGAATGCCGGAGACGTAGAGGTCACGAACTCGGGTGCCTAATTCGACCAGTCGGGACTGATCGAAGCCGATGAGGCGTCAGTTGCGGTGCGCGCGGATTGTCGAAGCGTGGGTCTTTGGCGAATTCGGTGTGCAGCCGGTCGGCCAGCGGAGGGAGCAGCGGAATCCCTTGGCGCCCTTCAAAGAATGCAGGTGTACCGGTGATCAGCAGGTACAGGCCGGGGAAGTGTCCATCGTGCACCTCGTCGATCAGTTGCCGTCAGCGCGTTCAACGCCTTAGCCCGAGCGTCGCTGCGTACCCGTTGGAGTGTCTCCACCTCGTCGAGGACTAGCAACAGGCCGGGATTGCCCGCATCGGCCAGGATCGCCAACAACCCCCGAAGGAACCCCAGAGCCAGGAAATGGTCGAGGTCGCCCTTGATTCCGGCTCTACGTTTGACCGAGGCTGCGACATGCGGCTGCCCTCCCAGCCAGGCAACAAGAGCGTCGGCACCGTCGTGGTCCCCGGCGGCGACGAAGCGTCGATATGCGCGGATCGCCATGGGAAACACCGGCGCCTGCGCTGCCACGTCAGCCAGGCGACGCTCCAGCAGGGTCTCGACATCGACGCCTTGCTGATGCGCATCATCTTCGATGGTGAACAGCCACGCATCCAGGATCGGGCGCAAGGCGCTGGGTTGAATCGAAGCGGTGCGCAAGGATTCGATGCTGCGCCGGTAGACCGTTTCGAGCTTATGCAGTGGGGTATCGATCTCGTTGATCTGGACCTCGGCGACCGCGAAACCCTTCCTCATCGCGCGGTCGGCCAGCCAGCGGGCGAAGAACGTTTTGCCCGAACCGTATTCGCCGCGAACGGCTTTGAACATCGCGCCGCCGCCGGCAACCACGTCGAGTTCGGCGTCGAGTTCGCCTTCGAACCGGCCGAGACCGACGGCGAGTTGGTCGAGTCCATTGGAGGGCACCGTGCCGCGCCGCAGTGCGTCGAGGATCTTCGCGGCGGCGTCGGGCAGACACCGGCGATGTCACTCCGTTCACCCCGAACTGTTCTTTGAGCGCCGCGACATCGAGACGCACAACACCACCGCCAACGCGAAGCACCTCGTAGCCCTCGACGTCGAGTACCCGTTTCGTCTGCATCAGTGCACCGTTGACGCGGGTGGTGGCCACGCTGAGTGCCATCGCGGCCTGCGCCATGGTGATCTCGTGGGCGCCGGTGTCGGATGAGGGCCTGAAGCAGATTCTTGATTTGTGGCTTCGTTGACGACGATCCGGCCGGCCAGCGAGAACTGGGCCTCGAAGATCTTGGTGCGAACGACGTTGTCGGGCAGGCGGTTGGGCTTGTCAGCAGCCGTGTCGTCGAACAAGCTCGGCTCCTGCGGCGGGCGCTTCCTTTGCCCGGCCGCTGGAACCGCGGCGGGTAAGTCCGTTCCATGGCGGCTGGAGTACCACCACGACGGTTCGGCGCCTGCGACGGGCACCGTGCCATCGGGCATCTGCCCGGCGACGAGTACGACCACGGGTACGACGGTCTCTGCCGGTGACCCGCCGCCGTGGTATCCGGCGTTCCGTGCTCCGTAGCGGATGCCCTCGTCGACGGCGAGCACCACCTTCTGGCTTTCGGTGAGCACCCGCGGCCCTTCGACCACGACTTCGCGGTCGGGATCCACGTTGGCGAAGTCGCCGTGGGCGCGCTGACCGTAAGTGTTGGCACGGTTCACCTTGGCGCTGTAGCCGTATTCGATGAGGTGACCGTGGTCGGAGGTGATGACGACGGTGCGGCCGGCGTTCTTGGCGGCATTAAAGCGCACGCAGGTGGGTGATGGTGTCGAGGTTCCAGTCGGTGCCACCGGGGTCGGTGTGGTGCAGCGTGTCGTCGACGTAGTTCAAGACGACGGCGACCAGCTTCTGATTCGCGGTGTCGGCGATGGCGTTGTTGACGTCGGTGGCCAGAGCTGAGCGCCGCTGTGCACGGCGTCGAGGGCTTTCTTGTGGAAGATCGGGGTCGGGAACGCCGCCGGTGGCTTCCAGCTGCGCGTCGTGCAGCACGCGACAGAAATCCGGACCGTTCCGGCTCCGTCGGCGCCCTCGCGGAGTTCCCCGCACAGCAGCGAGCAGCGGCTGCGCTGGGTCAGCGTCGGCAGTACCGCGAGTGCCGCCGCGCGGCGGGTATCTCGCGTCGCGGAGACCTCGATCCACCCATCGCGTTGGGTGGCTGCCGACGAGATCGTTGGTCGGCGGCCACCGACAGTGCGTCGATGACGAGCAGCAGCGTGCGGCGACTTCTTGCGCGATCGGGATCACGAGGTCGTGCATGCACGTTTTCGATGGTCTGGACGGCTGGTTTGGGGGAGTCGGCTAGTGCTGCGGCGAAGGGCGATCGTGTCGGGCCCGGCGTGCAAGCGGATGCATCGATGATGGCGCGCAACGCCGCCGCTGGGATCGGGTTTTCGGCTCCTCGGCGGGCCGTCACCAGTGCGGTGTCGACCCAGGAGTCTGTTTCGGACGTATCGATCGGTTGACGGCGGCGAGCCGTTTGAGCGGAGGCACAGTGGCTCGGCAACCAGCGTGCCAGCGCACGGCGCCGGCGAATGCGCGGCAGGTCGGGAGCCAGTCCGCGAGGAAGTGATGTTGGACGTCAGCCCAACGCTTTTCGATGGCTGCGAAGGCGCCCTTGGCAGATGAGTGCGAGCGTCCACGTCTGTCGGGCAGCGGGTTCGGCAACGCGTCCGTGATCGGCGTCGGCCAGGGCATCAGCCGCGCTTCGAGCCCGTGGGGGAGCAGCTCGGATGACGCTGCCGCGTCGCTGATTCCGAGGTCGTTGACGATCGCTGCCGCGGCTTGAGCACCGTCTGCTGCTGCTGCGACTGAGCGAGTTGGTCACCAACCCGCGGGCGTCGGTGTACCAGGCAGTCGAGGTCGTCCAGGGTGAGTTCGCTGAGCCCGTAACGGCCCAGGAAAACGCCGTACGCGACGCCGTCCGAGCTGTCCCCGTCACCGAACAGGCCAGCCACGACGCCCAGCGGCACCAGGTCGCTGATGCGGTCGGCTGCCAGGAGCGCGGTCAGCGGACCGCCGAAGGCGGCCAGCGCGGCCGGCCAGCCAGGGCTGGAACGCCGCGGCGAGTTCGGCCCCGCCTGTGGCGCGCATAGCTCGAACGAGGCCGTCGGTGGCCTCTTGGGAGCGGCTCCACTCGAGCACGGCCGAGGTGTCGATTTCGACGTCGACGTCCTTGACGATCTTGAGGACGTCGCGGGCGATGGCGGACATGGCGTGGTCTTGGGTCAGCACGCCGCCGGGCGCGGGTATGTAGGCGTCCGGCGATAACACGGTGAGCAGTCCGTTGGCGATGGCGCGGTCGTTCTTCGTTCGGTACAGGGCCGGTTCGATGGTGGAGGCGGAGAAGTTGCTGCGCAACGCATCCCACGGGTCGGGC
Source organism: uncultured Actinomycetota bacterium (assembly GCA_963848185.1). Taxonomy (GTDB): domain Bacteria; phylum Actinomycetota; class Actinomycetes; order Mycobacteriales; family Mycobacteriaceae; genus Mycobacterium. The sequence goes on along the minus strand of CAWKCR010000015.1, from coordinate 346,013 downwards.
GTGATGAGCCGGCCGTCGAGCAGGTGGGCCAGCACGGTGTCACCGAGGTCGTCGTCCTCGACGCTGGTGAGGACGACGGTCCATTGCTGCGGCGTCGCGCGTGTCGATCGCTTCCCAGATGGCCAACACCGACGGGCAGGCCACGACCGTGACGGGTGTGCCCTCGTAGATCGAATGCGTCGCCGTCCCACGCTGGTTTGGCGCGAAGACCCCAGTACGCCGGTGCGGTACTGCTTGTCGCGGGCCTTCTTCAGCCGGGCCCGGATGATGGGTTCGGTGGCGGTCAGCGTAGCTCATTCCACCCACCAATGCACGTGAACTTGCTTGCGGTGCTCGGTCATTCGCATCGGTCGAATTCCGCTAGTGAGGCTCGGGATGTCCGTCAGCGCTGTTCAGCGCGGCATCGCCCTTGACGCTCGCGTCTGGCGTGGTGGAGGAGGCGGGGGCACCGGTCTTCGTCGACGACCCACGCGACGAGCTTGTTCTCTGCGGAGGCCAGTTCGTCGCTGAGTGAGCGGCCGGGAATCGAGATTGCGTCCGTGGAGCGCTTTTCGATGGCCCGGGCACTCTCGCCGGCCTGCATCGGCGCGTTCGGTGCCTGGCTCGGAGTTTTTCCACGAGCTTCCATTTGAAGTTGCGCAACGCCTGGGTGTCGCGGGCCGCATCGTTGCGGATCTGCCCGGCGGTCTCCAGGGCAACCGGAAGCGTGATCGCCGGCCATCGCATCGATGACGGCGACGTTGCCCGACGTGCTGTGCAGCTTCTCGAGAAGTCTGCGCAGCGCCTGCGCGACGGCAGCCGGTCGCCGGCTCCGCCGCCGTATCCCGAGGCGCTGGTGGGCGCCGTCGAGTTCCTCGATGAGATAGCCCAGTTGGCTGGTGCCTCGGTGGCCTTGGCGCGCACCTGGGCAGCGAAGTCGGCGACGTTGGCACCGGTGAGGTAGGTGCGAGCAATGGTGTATCCGAACAGCTTCGACGAGCATTGGTCCGCGCGTCGTCCCACGCTCTGCTGTTCGGGAAGCTCCTCGGCGCGCAGCTCGATGTTGGGCCGACATTCGGCCCAGCGCGGGCGGGGGGCATGCCGCGCCGGCCTCGAACCAGGCCCGCTTGCGCAGCAGCGCCCATGCGCTGATCACCAGATCGCGTGCCTCCGGGCGCAGACCCCACGCCGGGGTGACCGAGTCGATGTGCTGTTGCAGCGCGCCAACCGTCAGCGGGGTGGACGCATGCGCTGGCGCGGTCGAGTTCGCCGGCCCAGTAGGCGAATGAGTCCTCGCCGAACAGATAGTGGTCCTCGGTAGCCTTCCCGACGCGTAGCGGGCCGGCGACCCGCCGCATGACCTTGCGGTCGCTGCCCGGGTTGGTGGGCACCCGCCCGTCCCGGTGTGGTGCTGGCCCTCTCGACGTAGTCGCGCACCGTCTCGAAGTTGCGGGCAGTCACCTCATCAGCGGCCGGATCGAACACGGGATGGCTGGGATAGGTCGCGGTGTACGCCTGGTCGACGATCTTGACGAACGCGTCCTCCAGGCTGGCCGCAGGCGGCATCTCCGGGTCGAAGTCGCGGCTCAGCGAGGTCAGCACGTCGAACTGCGTCGACTCGTCGGCTGATTCGCTTGGGTCGGCGGGTTCGATGCCGTACGCCTGCTTGAGCAGGATTCTCGAAGCTTGTCATGGTGCCGCTGAGCAGGTTCTCCAGGATCCCGCGGGCTTGGGCGCGGTCGGTCGCCGAGAGAGTGATCGGAGTTCTCGGTCCAGCGGTCACCGCTGCCGGTGAACAGCCAGTCCAGTTTGACCAGCAGTGCCAGGTCCTCCATCGCGGACGTCGGTGAAGAACCGCGGCAGCCACACCACGGTGTGCCGGTCACCGGTGGTGAGCAGCCGGTCGATGCGGCTGATGTCGTCGGCGCTGGTGTATCCGGCCTCGTCGAACGGATAGTCGACGACGACGCGCCAGGTGCCGGGCCTGGTTGTCGAACGACTGCTCGGGCGTCGAGCCGGCGTCGCGGACATTGCCGAAGACGATGTCGACCTCACGGCGTGATCCGCGCCAGATCACCGTGCGGGTGGCGGCGCCGCCGAGGTCGTCCTGCCCACTAGGCACACCGAGGGCTTTGTGGACGAGGCGACGCAGCAGCACCCGGCGTCGGCCCGAATTATCCTCTCCTCGAACACGATCGAGGATCGACTGGTAGTCGACGTCGGCGAGCTGCACCCGGATGACGGGGTTGGCGCCGTCGGAGACGCTGATCTCGGGGACTTCCTTCTGCGCCCACTCGCGGACCACGCCGAGCACGACACGGGCCTCGCCGCCGGCAATCCGTGCCCTGATGGAGCCGTGGTTGAGCGCGGCCAGCCGGGGCGGCGGTGATATCGCGCAGCGCAGGCACTTTCGGTGCGATCGCCGACAGCAGCAGGGTCTTGGCGATGCGTTCCTGGCCGCGGAAGCCCGACGGCACCGAGCCGGGATCGCTGTCGAGCTGTTCCAGTGCTGACGGAGTGCTTGTCCAGCAGCGTGGGCAGCAGACGATTCTTGTACAGGTCGGCGGCGGCCTTGAACATGGCGCCGGCGTGGCTGTCGATGGGTTCACTGCCGTCGACGATGTAGTCGAAGGAGTCACCGACGGGGATCAGGTCGTCGACGGTCAGGGTGTCGCGGAGGTCGACGAGCATGCGCTGCATCACCTTCAGCGCGGTGCGTTCGCGCTGCATCACCGACGACAGGTTGCGCAGTGTAGAGACCAGCGCCGGTGAGAACGGGTAGGTGAGCCGGAACTCGTGCTTCGGAGGCGCCGCGGTGCTGATCGTCGGTGTTGAGGCTGTCGCGCAGCACATCCCACACTTCCGGGTTGCGGGTGAGGTTGGCGAACGCATCGTCGAGCATCGTTGCGCGCGGCGTCGTCCTTCGGTTTGAGCAGCCGTGCGTGGGCGACTTCGGCGAGGTTGTCGTCGCCGAGCTGGATTTCACGGAATCGGCCCTGCTGGTACTGGAATGCGCGGTCCAGGGCCTCCTGCTCGGCGCCGGATGCGCCGGCGTCGGCGAACCACTTGCGCAGGTCCATCTGCCGGGAGACGAACGAGATCAGCGGGATGGCGCGTTGGCGGCCCGATGATTCGACCAGTTTGGTGATCTTCTGGGATTCGCGGGCGAAGAACTCGGTGTCGCGTACCGAGAACGCCAGCCACAGCACCAGCTCGTCGAGGAACAGCACCACGGCGTCGTAACCGAGGGACTTCGCGTGCTCGGAGATCACCACCAGGCCGCGGTCGAGGTCGACGTAGTCGGCGGTTTCGGCGAACGACCTGAAGTAGCTGTTGGCCAGCGCGGAAACCAGCTCCCGACGCTCGGGGTCCTCGGCTGGCGCGGTGAGCGCGCCTTGATAGCGGGGCAGATCCCAGCCGCGCCGAGCAGCCCGCCCCAGCCGTCGCCGCCCCGGATCCGGCACCCAGCCCGGCCAGGAACTCGTCGTCACCCATCCGCTCCCGCAGATTTTCGGCGTCGGCCAGCAGGGTGTCGGACACGTGGACGGCCGGCAGGGGAGCGTCGGGGTGCAGCCGGATGATCTGTTCGACGTAGCCGCTGCAGCACCGCCTGTTCCAGGCTTTTGGCGCCGAGCAGATGGTAGGTGAGCCGCAGGATCTTCTTGCCGGACAGTTCGCCGTCGTAGCGCCCGGTGAGGTCCTGGAACTTCGGGCTGCGCATGGCGGGGTGGTTGCCCAGCAGGGCGTACAGCACCGCCATGAAGTGGCTCTTGCCGGACCCGAACGAACCGGTGAGGTAGGCGGCGCGCGACGTGTTCTTCTTCAGCGCGTCGGAGACCAGATCCGATGGCAGCGATGAAGTTCTCCCGCAGCGAGCCGGTGATCACGTACTCGTCGAGGGTGGCGCGGATGTGCTGCGTCATCGTTGGTGCTGTCGGTCAGCCGCAGCACGTAGTCGTCGCTCCCACCCGTTCGGGGATGTCGATGACATCACGCAGCAGTGTGGTCATGGTGCCTTCGTCTTTCGTCCGCGGGTCGTCGGCTGCCGGCCGCCAACGGGTCAGGTCGGTCACGGTGAGGTGATTTTCGGCCAGCCGTGCGGTCAGCTCGTCGTCGATGGTGTCGGCGACGGATTCGCCGTACTCGGGGTCGATCTCGTTGTGCCACTGGCGCACCCACGGCACCAGCTCGTTCAGCCCGGCCAGCAACGGTATGAGTCGAGGGGTTTCCCAGCCTTCTTCGATGCGAGCGCTGATCAGCGCCGCCAACGCCAGCGCCTGATCGGCGTGATCCCAGCCGGCCCAGCCGAGCAGTTCGGTGGAGTCGGAATCGCGCCCTGCGCGCGGGGTAGGAGATGAACCGCTCTTTCGGCACGTCGAGCTTGCCGCGGTGTGACCAGTAGGACAGTCTTGGCGAAGTCGGCGGGCTTGTACTTCGGCGGCACCGGGATTGGGCTGTCGAGTTTCTCGCCGGTGTCCTCGCGGCGCTGCAATTCCCACGTGTGTTCCCAAGCGGCGCGCTTGTCGAGGCCGGACGGCTTGTACCGGTAAGCGGGCAGAAACGGAACCGACTTCGTCGGCAAGCAGTTTGGCCAGAGCGGCACCGGTCGCGATGTTGGGGTCACCGGCCCACAGCCGCAGCACACCGCGGAACTCCTCGTCGCGGTCGAGGATGTCGGCCAGCTGGCGCCACCGACAACGTGCTGGGCCGACCATCCCGGTCATACCACAGCGACCGATCCTCGACTCGGTCCAAAAGCCAACCACGCAAAGCGGATTCGACCTGCTTGTCCCACGGCTCGACCGCCCACCGCCGCTTGTATTCCGGCCTCTCCAACAGCCGGATATGAGGGTTGGAGTCGATGGCGTCCAGCCGGCGCTGCAACAGTCCCTGGTAGTCGGTGGGGAGATGGTCAGGAATCTCAGTCAAGGGTGTTGACTCGTGACGCTCAAACCATTCGGTGTCTTCACCGCCCTTCATCCGGCGGGCCAGCGCGATCGTGAAAGCACGCTCATCGAGCGTGATTGCGGGGAGATCACCCTCGCATGTGAGGGCATTTTCAATCAGGCCGTAGATCCGGTAGTACTCCCAGTCAAGCTCCTCCTGCTGGCAATCATCAGTCCTCGGAGTCGCTCAAACTCTGCACCCGCCGCCTGAAGGGCAGCTGCGGTAGGCGTCTGTCGCTTAGTGACTTCCACGGGCGCCTGGTGCTGAAGCTCGTGTGCGAGCTCATCAAGCACCTTGGCTCGCTCTAACGGCGTTCTGCGAGGTAGTGGAAAGTCCTTCAGGGTCGTTCCGGTGTACTCATAGAACCGTTCCCAGTCCTCTGAAGTGATGCCGCCACCAATACCGCGGATGCCCTTGTCATGGCTGTTTTGCTTGAGCCAGAAGCAGGCCACCGACGAGTTCAAGACGCCCAGCACTCGCAAGTGATCCTCGACCGACGCGCTTTCGGGCAGCTTGATCACCGGCGCCGAACGGTTGAAGACCTTTCCGCCGCGGTCCAGCACGAAGTGGTTGTGGGTGGCGACGAACGCGAAGGTGATGGAGAGGGAGGTGCGATAACGGTTGGCGAAGAACATGGAGTACTCAAACCACGTCAGCCCCCGACCCAACTGAGTGCTCCCATAGGCAACGCGGGAACTGAGGATTGGCTTCAACGGCCACAGAAAGCGGAGGACGGAATCGTGAGGAGCCGCAACGAGAGTGGATTCGACGTACGGCCACAATGAGATGAGTGGGTCTCGGACAGACCAATCCCGAACTTTGTCGCCTTCAACTAAAGGGCGGAAAAAATCGGATGGAATGCCGAACCTGCGAACTGGCCCATCGCCAACCATGTACGCGGCGTCTTCACGGGTCACCGCACCAAACCCGACTTCCTCGACCTTTTGGCTCAACTGAAAGTGTGCATGTTCCGCAATGACCGTCGAGACATCGACGGCGCCTCCGCCCGACAGGCTCCACGGATGGGACGCGAACTTCTGGCGTGGTAGATCGGCAACGCTAATGTAGGTGCTTTCAAACCCAGGATTGTTGACATTCTCGGTGATGGCGATCCAGACGACACCCTTTGCCGGGTCTTCCGGCCGCCCCGGCTCGCCCCGGATCCCCAGCACAGTTCGTATCGTCTCGGCCGAGGCGCTTTGGTTACGCCCGATAATGATCACCGTCGGAGTCCCGTGTCCCGGGATGTATGCACCGGACGTGTCGATGATTCGGCGGAGGTCAACAGTCGGGAGAAACTGCTCGATGAGCTTCGAGCCAAATTCGCGTTTCATGAACGAGTTTGAGGTGATCTGTCTGACCCAGCCAGCGGGTCGCTCACGTCCGGATGAGCGTGCGAGGCGGAAGAACAGCTCCATGAACGGCACTGTGAGCGCGTACTGGCGATGCGGCGTCTGATAAAGCTGCCGATACGTCGTATTTAGCGCAGCGTCTTTGACGGTGATGTAGGGCGGATTCCCAACAACCACGTCATGTTCGCGGTGAAGAATTGCCGTCAGCTTTGCTGTATTCTCCGTCGCGTCTGCGCGCACGCTGGGGCCGGCCGCCAGGAGATCCTCCGGCAGCACTTGCTGGGTAGCGCCCCACAGCAGGCTGTCACCGGCCGCAAGGTGCGGGGTGTAGCGGATCTTCTGTTCGATGTTGGTGTCGCCGGCGGCGTGCAGTGCGGCCACCAGCAGACGGAACCGGGCGATCGCCACTGCGAAGGGGTTGATATCGACACCGTAAACACCGTCGAGTGCCTTTTCGACGAGCTCTCTCGGCCCGAGGGCTGGAGCGTGACGTTGCCAGCGATCATGCAGGCGGCGGAATGCACCGAGGAGGAAATGCCCTGAGCCACAAGTCGGGTCGATGAGGGTGAAACCCTCGAGAGGCCGGTCGGCCAACGCCGGCTCCAGCGTTTGGTCGAGGATGAACTCCTCGACGAACTCCGGAGTCTGTAGCAGCGCATAGGTTTTCTTCGCATGGTCGGACAGATCTTGGTAGACATCCCCGAGGAAGCGGGTGTCGATATCAACAAACGAGTACGCAGGTTCGCCGTCATCGGTCTGCTGCCACCAGAACTCCAGCAGCGTTCGCGCGGCGTCACCCGACGGTGCGACCAGATGCAGCGGAGAGAAGCGGTCCACCAAACCCGCGGTGGCTGGGAACTTGGCGAAGTGGTCGATGATCTGGCCCAGCCATTCACGGTCGGTGTGCTCGCGATGCTGCTGAAAATAGGCGCGCCGCGCGTCGAGCGCCTGAGCGCGTTCGTCACCATTGGCGCCAGCGATCCAGCGCGGTGTCACTAGAGCGTTGTCCTCGCAGTAGCGGGCGAACACCGTCAGTAGAACCCAAGCGACCGCGGACTGAGTGACGCGGTCATTGCGCCACTCCTGCCAGGTGGCGGCCGTCCGTTCGGCTGCGAACGACGCGTCGTAGTCACGCCGCCACGCCTCATAAACACCGATCTGGCGGGCGTCGTGATCGTCCCCATCAACGCGTGCGCGCAGATCGGCCTCCAGTGCCAAGACTTGGCGCCGCAGCGCGCCCACCAAATCCGAGGCGCTCCAGCCCATCACCCCACCCCTTTGTCATGGCCGGCGGGCACCAGATCCGGCGCCTGCATCCACACCAGGAATTGGCCACCCGGTGACCCCAACTGAATCGGCTTGCGATCCACCAACGCTCCCTGCTGGCCGCGTAGCTGAGGAAGCACGACCCACACCGGACGCCGTCGTGGCGCTGACAAGTCGCTGAGCTTGGCAAGGACGTCGAGATGGCCGTAACGCGCCAGCGGCGACACCTCGGTCAGGATCAGAGGCTGATGGCTGTTTGGTCCTTCAAAGACCGCCTGCTGCAACTGCTCCCACAGTTGTGGCACCACTCGGTCGACGACCGCCCGCAACCCGCGGGCGTCACGGCTACCAGCATCGGCGGCATCGGCGCCACGAATGAGATCCCACGACACTCCTTGTCGGGCGGCGAGGTCACGCATCGCAGCAATGAGCTGTGCGGTTACATCGATGACATGTCCGTTGTAGGACTGGGCAAGGGCGCGCGCTACCCGCTCATGCTCACCGGGTCGATCGGGCGGGATTGGTACACCCACGGCGAGGAATCCTCGCTCATCGAGCGAACGGCGCAGCACCGCCACGTGATTCGTTTCCGGGCTGGCCGGGGCATCCGATCCTGCACCGGTATGCGCTGGCACGCCGGTGGGTTTGCGGGTGTGCATGGTGGTGGCGCTGGCCGGCTCCGGATCGGAGAACCGGTAGACACCGAGCTCGTCGTTCCACTTCAGGTCGAGGTCCGTCTGCGCCACGATGGTGTCGAGATGGGGGCGTAGCGGAATCCGGTCCAGATCCGGGAACCGCGCCGTGACGCGGCCGCGGATTTGCGACGGCGACAGCGACTCCGTCTGCGCCAACCCTCGCAGCGCGGCCTGGACGGCGGCCGCCGGGGAGATCTTAGTGTTGTGCAGCTCCCCGCGGCCGGACACCCCGGCATGTTTAGAGATCGCCGCGGCCAGCCGCACCAGGCGCTGGTCGGTGGGTAGCGGTATCTGCACCTCGACGTCGCTTACCGAGCGGTAACCCGTCTCGAATGCACAGCGGAGCTCCCGGGCCGCAGTGGGTGCAGCGATCACCACATTCGGGTCCATAGCGACCAACTCGTCGGCGCGTCTGCCGGCCGACTCCGCCGCCGTCAGCAGCAACTCATCGGTGGCCAGCAGCACCAGGCGGCGACCATGCCGCCGGCGCACGAATTCCTTGTCCCCCGAAGCAGTCTCATGTTCACTGAGCCGATCCAGCGCCACCCGAAGCAGGCCGCCGGCGGCTCGATCAGCGCGCGCACGCGTGACCGTGTCGGACGGTGCTGTGACGGGTTCTGGTAACCGCGCCCGTATCTCGGCCGTCAGAGTCGTGACCGCGGCCACCCCACCGAAATCGCTGATCACCTGGCGAGCGAATTCGGTGACGGCATCCAGCAGCGCGCCGGTGTCCTCACGTTCTGCCCAATCGGCCTGCAGCTCCTTGAGAAGCTGTATGCCGCGCTGCGGTGCCTTGCCGAGTTTCTCGGCGAGCTCAGTGCTGCTGGCGAAGGCATCGAGACCCGGTGCGATCCCGAGGATCAGCTCGGCGGCGTCCCTGCGTGTGGACGAGCGCTGGCCCCACACAGCCGACATCAGCAGCCCGACGGCGTCGTCGAGCCCCATCAACTCACCACCGGGCGGGCGTCGCTGCTGTTTGCCCAGCCGCTTTGCCCACTCCCGGTAACGAGTGGTGATCTCCTGGCGGGTCTCCTTGGCTTCGCGGGCGACCAGACGGTTCAGCCTGGTCGAGTCCAGCGCCAGCAGTTCACCGACCGTCGTGACCAGCGCGGCGGCCAGCGCCGACACCGCACGCGGACTCAGACCCGCGGCGCGCAGCACCGTTGCGGCATCGGCCTTCTCGGCTGCGATGTCGCTGGCCTGCGGCGACGGCTCCGACTCGACGGCGTCGAACACACGCTGCCAGGCGCGCACCATGTCCTCGGCAGTATCGGGCCGTCGGGCCGCGTCACGTGACAGCGCCGACGCGAAGAACTCCACCATGGTTGGTGCGATTGTCGACTCGAACATGCCCGGGTCGAGGGTGACGTCGGCGTCGATGGTGGCTGGGTTGGCGTTTGGGTCCGCTCCGTACAAGGGAGTCGAACCGGTCGCCATCTCAAACAGCGCAACGGCGGCGCCGTACCGCTCGGCGGCGGTGTCGTACTGGCGGCGCTCACCAGTGCCCAGGAACGGGTCGAGATACGGTGGTGTGCCGGCCTCGATGTTCTTGGCGTCCACGCCCGCCATCGAGAAGTCGAACATGATCAGATGCGAATCGGCGCGCGAATTCGATTGGTAAACACCGAGGTTCGACGGCTTGATGTCGCGGTGGGTAATCCCGTTGCGTTCGAGGGCGACCAGGGCCGTCAGCAGGTCGGTGCCCCAACGCTGCAGGACGTCGATCGACAGGCGGCCACGATTGTTGAGCTCCTCGGCCAGCGTGGTGCGCCCGGCATACTTCAACAACAACGCGGTACGCCCGCCCACCTCCACCACGTCGTGCAAGGTGACGATGCGGTCCTCGTTCTCGAAGCGGCCCAGAATCTGGGCTTCCGCGCGAAGTCGATCACCCGCCTCGGAGTCCTTGGCGACCTTGAGCACCCGCTCGGCGCCACCCACCTGTTGATCCGCAACGAGGATGCCCACAGCGGTGGACCCCGCCCCCAGGCGGCGACGGTAGAGGAACCGCCCACCGGCCAGCTCCGCACCCGGGCCGGCCTCCAACGGGTCGGTCCCCGTCGAGGTGCCCAATAGATCCTCGCGGACCGCGTCTAGGCGGTCGAGGAACCCGGCGACGTCGGCGATCCGTTCGGCCGGGCTCGGCTGGGTGGCGTCGAGCACGAGTTGGCGTAGCGGGGTTCTGATCTGGGGCATCTCCGCGGCAAGGTCGAGGCCGCGGTCCCTGCGCAGGCGATCCATGAGCTCGCCGCGCTCGGTCGCGGGTGGCTGGCCGCCGGTGAGCACGAAGAACGCCAACGCGCCGAGTCCGAAGACGTCGATGCGTGCCGGATCGGTGGGGCGTTGTCCCTCCGGTGCTGCGAAGAGCCGTGCCATGTCGCTCGGGGCGGCCGCCATCAACGTCAACGACCCCGAGGACAATCGGCTGACCGTCGTATCCGGATTGGCGGGTAGCACCCCGGCGCTGTCCCAGTCGGTGATCTGGGGCAGCAACTGTGAGCCGCGTTCGCGAATGGCCACCGACCGCGGGTTCAGACTGCGATGGACCACCCGGTTGCGGTGCGCATAGTGGACGATGTCGGCGATCCGGCCGATCAGGTCCAACTGAGCTTCCAGCGACAAGGTGGCCTTGTTCTCGGCGAGCCACAGGTCCAGCGGCGTGTCGCCCTTGGGCTGCAGGAAGACCAGGCCGATGCCCAGCTCGGGCTCGTTGACGACATCCTCGGGCGCCTGCAGGCCGTCGTAGCGCAGCCGCGACAACAGATGGAACTCGTGAGTGACAGCCTGTTTGCGGGCGTGACTGTCGGCCGAGGTGGCCCCCTGACCGATCGTGTAAAAGCGGATGCGGGCGTGTCGTTCGGCGTCGACATGGTGAAACGCCGGCCAGTCCTGCCAGCCGTCACCGTCGGCGAGGGGCTGTTCGTCGATGATCCACGAGCCGACTTCTCGCTGCCGCCGCGGTGCGAGCCCGATGGCCTTCATCAACTCGGCGATCAGGAGGCTTCCCTCTTCGGACACCGGCGAGCGTTGGGCCGGGGCCAGCAGCCGCTCCGAGATCCCCGGCAGACCGGTGATCTTGTCTCGGCCGTCGAGCCCATAGAGGTTGATCTTGGAACTCGGCGGGAGGTCGCAGACAAACTCGGGGTGATGAAGGAAGACCAGTTCCTGGACGTAGGGGATGGCGCCCTTGGGGGCCGATCCTGTCTTTTGCCTCAGCGTGTCTTTAAGTAGCGACGAGAAGTACTGGGCTTTGCGGCGGGCCAGCAGCAGTGGTGAGTCCTCAGCGCGGTGTCCATCACGCAGCCAGACGTGGTCGTTGCCGCGGAGGATTCCGCGGTAGTGCTTGAGCTCGACGAGGTACAGCGTGTCGTGGGCGAGTACCAGGAGGTCAACCTCATGCCAACGACCGCGATTGTCACGGAACTCGAAGTTCGCCCAGGCGCGGAACGGGGGAGCGTCGGGAAGGAGCTGCTTGACGGCGTCCAGGCCCTGCTTTTCGTGGGCGAACTGCGAGTCGGCGATCGTGACCCAACGGCCGTCCTTCACCGGATCGATACCCCCTCATCGCAGTGTGTACGAACAACCTACTGAGTCATGCCATCGGTCTTGACGGTTGGCGGTGGGTTCAGACATGAACCGTGCCGCCCCAATGCCCGAGCAGGCAGTATGCGCGTGGTGGCCGACAATTTGTGACATCAACAACCGTATTGGTACGGATGTCTCGATACGGTGTGCGAATGGAACTCCGGCGCCCAACTCCTCGATAATCCCTGCTGGCTCGCGTGCCCACCGACACACATTGGGCCGACGGCGCCTGCTTCGGCATCCCCATCCCCGGCGCCTCCGGCGAACCGTCATTCGCCATCGGCGTCTCCATCGTCCACCCCACCGGCTCCGCCGACGAACGCGACACCATCCTCGACGCACTGCGCGGCGCCGCGGACAGCCTCACCCGACCCCGACTGCTCACGGCCTGAGGGTAGACGACGCGGCGGATGATCAGCATCCGATCGCGATCGCTGACGCCGGTGCCTTGGGCTCATTAGCCCTCACGCCGAGACGCCCGGGGCGGCAGCGCAATTGCTACGCCAGGTGAGGGAAGCCACCGCCGGATCCTTTTCGTCAACTACATCCTTCGGTCGGCCCTCGCCGCTGCCCTTCTGTATCTTGTCCCCTTCTGCAGCGCGCGCGTCGGCGCTCCCGGCGGAGACGACCGCAACCCGCCGATGCGGCTTTCGCCGCCGACCCGCCGAGCTGTTGATGCCATCAACACCCTTCGCGTATCCGCAGGTCGCGCAACGTCATTTCGCGTGCTTTCGCGGAGTGAGTCTTGGCATATTTCCAGATCAGGCTCATTTCTGCGCGAGTTCGATTCCCGGCAGCTCCACTGAACATGCAGGTCAGAGTGCATTTTCTGGCCGATGCATAAGGCCATCAACAAGTGCGGTCTCGCATCGGCGCGTATGCGTTGGCTGCATCGGCCCCCATAGGAGCTCGCCGCCTACATTCCGGTGCTGCACGGGCTCAACGGTCGCTTAGAGACCCCCACGTCGTTTCAAGACCCCGCGCCCAAACTTTGAAGCAGTATCTGCAGTGGCGGCGACAACTGCGCAAAGTCCGAAGTCGTAGCGCCAGGCATCGATACGCTTAATGGCGTGGCGGAAACGTCGTACGCATCGTGCGGCGATCTCAGCCTGGCGTATCAGGTGTTCGGCGACGGGCCGGTCGAGCTCGTCTTCGCCGGGTCGTTCGTCAGCCACGTCGAGCTGTTTTGGACCCTGCCCGAATTTCAGGCCTTCATGGAGCAGCTTTCCACGTTCTGTCGGGTGCTCGTGTTCGATAAGGCCGGGGTGGGTCTGTCGGACCCGGTCCCGCAAGTTCGCACGCTCGATGATCGCGCGGCCGAGATCGAGGCCGTCATGGACGCCGTCGGCTTCGGAAGGGCGGCCCTATTCGGTGTGAGCGAAGGCGGCCCGGCAGCCATGGTCTTCGCGGCAACACGACCGGAGCGAACCCGGGCGTTGATCCTCACCGGCTCGTATTCGTTCTTCGGCTTCACCGGGTGGGATGACATCGAACGCGACCCGGCTGAGCTGCGGGCGCGCATCCTTCCTGAGCTGGGTGCGGACTACACGCCGTCCACGGAGCAGATCGTGCGCTTGCAGGAACTCGGCCGCGCCATCCGCTCGGCGTGGGGCGGCGGTGCGGCACTCAGGGATCTCCTGCCGTCGGTCCGGTCGACACGCCAGCTCGCGATGTTGGAGCGCATGAGCGCGAGCCCTGGGATGGCGCGGGCGACAATTGAATCGGCGTTCCGAATCGACGTGCGGCCCATCCTGTCGACGATCAGGACGCCAACCCTCGTCATCCATGCCAGCGGCGACCTCGTTCCGGTGCAGGGCGGCCGGTACCTCGCCGACCACATCCCCGGCGCGCGGTGGCTCGAGGTCGATGGAACGGACAACGCGCCCTGGTTCACCTATCCCGACGCAATCACGAGCGAGATCGAGGAGTTCCTCACCGGCAGCCACGCGGCGCCGGCGCAGTCCCATCGCGCCCTGCGCACCGTGTTGTTCACCGACATGGTCGCCTCGACGGCACATGCCGCGGCCACGGGCGATGAGCGGTGGCGAGCGGTGCTGCAGCGCTTTGGTGAGGTCACCGCCGACCTCACGAACCGTTTCGGCGGCACGGTGGTGCAGAGCACCGGCGACGGCCACCTGATCACCTTCGACGGTCCGACGCAGGCCATCCGCTGCGCCGAGGCGTTGCGCGCCGATGCCGAGACATTGGGCATCGAGATCCGCGCGGGCATCCACACCGGCGAGTGCGAACTGCTGGAAGACGACATCGCCGGGCTCGCCGTACACATCGCGGCGCGGATCCTCGGCCAGGCAGGCGCGAGCGAAATCCTGGTCTCCCGCACCGTGCGTGACCTGGTCGTCGGCTCGGGCACAGGCTTCGAGGACCGCGGCAGCGTCGAGTTGCGCGGCGTGCCAGGCAGCTGGCAGCTCCTGGCGGTCGATCGTCACGGCGCGCGGGCAGGATCGGCCGAGGCGGAACTGGCGTCAACGCCCACCCCCGGCCCTCGGACCGCGATGCGCCGGTCGGACCGGGCGCCAGGCGAGGAGCTGCTGGGGCGTGACGAGGATCTCGCCGCGTTGGCTGAGCTCGTCGACGGGCGACCGCTGGTCACGATCGTCGGGCCGGGGGGTGTCGGCAAAACCACCCTGGCGCGCGAGGTCACTCGACGCCGCGCCTCGGCCCATGGCGGCGGCGCTCGGATCGTCGAATTGGCCGCTGTCACAGATTCCGCCGCAGTACCGGACGCGGTGGTGACTGCACTCGGTCTGACCAGTGACGGTGGCGCGCCCCTGGCCCTGCTGCGGCGGGCACGCTTCATGGATCTTGTTGTCCTGCTGGATAATTGCGAACATGTCCTGGATGCCGTGTGCGAGGTGCTTGACGCCGTCCTGGGATCGGAGTCGTCGGCGATGCGGCTGGTTGCCACTAGCCGCGAACTACTCAGAATGCCGGGTGAATGCGCTTGGCCGTTGCAGCCGCTGGACTGCTCTCGGCCCGATTCGCCGGCCCAGCAATTCTTTCGGCGGCGAGCTGACGCTGCTCGGCCCGGTGCGGTCACCACGGCCGACCTGGATGCGATCACGGCGATCGTGCGTCGCCTCGACGGACTCCCGTTGGCGATTGAGCTGGCCGCCGCACAGGTCGCCACGCTGGGTATCGCCGATCTCGGCGAGCAGATCGAGGCGTCGGTAGCAAACGCAACGCCGTCGGGGCGACTATCGCGTCGGGGTGGCGAGCCGCGGCACCGGACTCTGCGAGCAGCCATCGAATGGTCCGAACGCCTGCTAGCCGACGACGCCAAGGACGCGTTGGCACAGTGGACCGTCTTCGCCGGTGCCGTCCGCTTGAGTGACGCGCAGGCGGTGTTGCAGGTCGCGCCCGAGGTGATTGACGAACTCGCCATACAGTCATTGCTCAGTGTTGAGATACGGTCGGGCAGAACCTATTACCGGATGCTACAGACCGTGCGTTCTGTTGTCGGTCCGGCATCGGCGGCCACGGAGCGCAGGCATCTGGAGTACTTCTCGGCCGCCGCCGCGCAGGCCGCGGCGGCGCTGCAGACACCTGACGAGGCCGCCGCCCATCAGCGGCTCGTCGACATCGTCGATGAGCTTCGCCTCGCGCATACCCGGGCCCGCCGCATCGACGTAGAAGCGGCGGTGCGGATGTCGATGTCGCTGCACTGGTTTGCGGTCTCGCGACTGCACACCGAACTGCTCGGCTGGGCCACCAAGCTGGCACCCTTGGTACAGGACCGGCCCGACCTGCGCGCAGCCGTTGATTCGTCGATCGCGTACCGGTACGTTATCGCTGAGCAACTCGACTCCGCCCAGCAGCGAGCACGCAGCGCGCTCACCGATGCCGCCGACGACCAAACCCGTTGTCGCGCACTGGAAGCACTCGGCGACTCCTGCATATTTCAGGGCGACCTCGATCAAGCCCGCAGCTGGTGGTCTGAGCTGGCGACGGTGGGCCGCCGCGCCGGCGAGACCTACTACGAACTGATCGGCCACGTCGGATTCGTCATGGCCTTGGCTTACGGGTCCCAACCGGATGCGGCGCGCAGGTATCTCGCCGAGACTGAAGGGCGGTTCGCCGGGGTCACATTGAGCCCCACCCAGCAGAGTTGGCTGGCCTACCTGCACGGGGAGGTGTTGCTCGACGCCGACCCGACAACGGCGTTCACGGAGTTCACCCGGGCCATCGATTTGGCGGACGGCGCGGGGAGTCACTATGTGGGCGGGGTCGCGCGGGTGTCGGCGGTCACGCTGCAGTCGCGCACGGCACCGGCTCTGGCTGCGCTTCCGCTGTATGCCGACGTCATCGAGCGATGGCTCGACGCCGGATCGTGGTCGCATCTGTTGACCACCATGCGCAATCTGGTGCCCACCCTGACCGAGGTTGCAGCCGATTCCGCGGCTGCCCAGGTACTCGGGGCAGTTACCCGGCCAGACCAGACCCCAACCTACGGCGTTGAACTCGAGCGGCTCTCGGCGGCCGAGTCTGCGCTGCGGACCAGGTTGGGTGCTGCCCATTTCGAGCACCACCGCGCTGTCGGCGCCACCCTTGACTTAGCCGCGTCGGGTCGCGCCGCGATCGCGGTCATCCGGGACCTGCTTGACTCATTGCAACCGGCACAACCGGAAGGAGTCGTGCTCGATCCCCAACGGTTCGCACCGTCGAACCCAGCTGAGCGGGCGTAGCCGTCAAGGGTCTTCGCCTGCACCACGGTTCGAGTGACGACGCTATACCTGCGCGACGTCCCGTCGCGCAGCGAGCACACGATCGAGCGGCCGCATAGCAGCTCCTCGACCGGACAGGCGTCGAGGCGAAACGTGTCGGCGGTGCGTTCGTCCATCACCACAGGCGGTGCGGGCTTGGCGATTCGTGGCAAGCAGATCACGGCTCGGGGAGATAGGTGCAGCGTGTTGATGTCATCAACACCTTTTGCGTATCCGCAGGTCGTTTCGCGTACTTTCGCGTCGTTTCGCGTAGCCAGATTCAGCGTTTCCGCAGCTCAGCGCGATTTCTGAAGGAGGTTCGATTCCCGGCAGCTCCCTCCAACAAAGGCCCAGGTCAAGGAAAGATTTCCCAGCCTAGGCCTTTTTACATCAACGCATCCATTGTCCGGAATCGCACTTTCGTTTGCAGATCAACAACCGCAACGTCATCGGAGGCGGCAACTCCACCCTCAACAGGCCGGCCTTCATCGACCAGTCGGACATCGACTCCGTGGCCGAACTGGCCAGGGCGCGGACGGCTGCTCGGGTACCGGATGAATCGAATGGGGCTTCAATCGCGAGCGTGCGTAGGCGATGTCGCGTGCCGGACGCGAAGGTCCTTTTTGAGGATCTTTCCGCTCGGGTTCTTCGGAAGCGCATCGGCGAATACGACGCTACTTCGGTCGTTTGTCGCCGGCCAGGTGGGCGGCGACCGCCACGGCCGCGCTGCTCACCGTCATGGTCATCGCGTTCGCGCTGCCCGCGGCACGGTCTGCGCCTCACAGCGTGCCGATCGGGGTGGTTGCGAGTCGGGCCGGCTGGTCCGGCGATCAACCGCTCGTTACAGGTGCTTGCGCCGGCATGTGCCCCACCCCGATGGGCCACAACCGCTTCGTCGATGAGATCCAGTGCGGATCTGGTGCTCTACGCCGAGGAGGACCAACCCGAGGTGACCTGCCCGCGGTGTGGCGCCACGGCGAACGTGGCACGCAATCGCCAGCGTGCGGTGATGGACCGAGACATGCTCGACGCCGCCCGGCTCATCGACGTGATGCACACCCTGGGCGAGCCCGTCTGCAAGGAGCGCATCTCGGCCTGGCCTGAAGCCGGCCCGCTGACCACCCGCGGCTACGTGCAGGCCCGTCGCGTTGTCGAGCACCGGAACCGCCGCGGTGACGCCGCGCTCTTCCTTGTCCCAGGCCCGGCAGTTGCGTTGAGCACGACGAAGAAGATGAAGGCGATGGCGTGACCCCAGTACACCTTGCTCAACACAACCTCCACCGCTTCCACGAGGGCGTCGTCGGCGGGCCGCGCCTCAGTCGCGTACAGCACGCGCCCCGACGTCCGTCGGCGCACGTCCAGAATCGAGCAGCGCCCGTAGACGTCGCGGTTCGTGATCGCGTTGCGGGCTTGATCCTCGGAGGCGTAGATGTGCACGCTGAATCCGTTGGCGGCCTTCTCGAATGCCTGGATCTGCTGCGGGGTTCCCATGGGGGTGTCGGGATCCCGGTGAGCAGTGATCAGCCCGCGGTAGATGTCGGCGGCGCCGGCGTGGCGGGCGATGAGGCCGGCGTGATGGAACAGCCAGGCGATGCGCTGGGCGCTGGATCCCGAGTAGCCACGCGGCAGACGCTTCCATTCCGGTCGCGACGGGCCGATGGAGCCGTGGGGTCGACAGGGCCGGCAGGAACCCAGGCCGCACTGCGCGCCAGCATGTCCGTCCAGCGGCTGGGTGGTCGTGGACCTCCTCGGCCAGCCGGCGGCGCCCGAGTTGACCACCGAGGTCGGTGCCGCGGCGCCGATGATGCCGAGGTTGCGTCGGTCCTGTCTGGTCTCGGTGATCGCCAATTGCTCTAGCAGCCACGGCAATTCGGCCAGCGCGTCGGTGAGATGCCCGAAACAGTCACCGCAGAGCGAAAGCTCGCTGCGGGCACTGCAACTCTGGCATTCGGTCATGTCAGTCCCTCCAGACGCCACAGAGGAGGCCGTGAGGTCCACCCCCGTCAAACCAGTGCGCCGGGTGCAGCTCCCAGACGAACCGTTGGTCATTGTGATCCACCAAGCAGAAGAACACGCCCAAGTCGGCCAGGTAGGCGCCGGCAATGCCCTCGGGGATCGTCAGCGGCACGCCGATGGTCAGCAGCTCGGCGACCATCCTGGAGTCGATCAGCAGAAGATGACCCACCACGAAGTGACCCGGCTGGTCGGGGACGGGGTCGGGGGTGGGGTGTTCGATGATGCCCCAGTCGGTCTCGATCCGATAGTCGTGGGTGATCCGCAGCTCGACGCTCGTCATCCTTCTCCTCACATCCTCCCCACCCGGTGGTGGGCACAACCGTCCTTAAGCCCCGGCACCTGATGTCCTTCCCATACCTGGAGCAGGGCTTAAAGCCCCTCCCTCCAGCTAGAAGCCTTCACAGGGAGGGACTGATCTGGATTGGGAATCAGCCAGGCCACGTCTGTTGGAACGCTCGCCTCAGTTGCCGGGGTCTCCTCCTACATCGGCGTTTGCCCCGACTGGAGGATTCATTTCCTTCCCCGATGCATCCGAACAGCTCCCCCGCGGGGGACTCCACTGCTGTCCGGCATCACGCTGAGTGTCTGGGTGATTGGGTCTGCCTTTGGTCACCATGACCAGGGAATCTTTTGCCCTCAATTGAGTCCTGCCGGAGGAGCAGCCGGGGGCCTAGAAGGGCTTGCGCATCCAGGGCGGCGCTCCTGGCCTTCATCCGAGCGGTGAGGTCGGACCCGTGCCTTCCGGGGGCACGGTTCCCTGTGTTGTTCGTGGGTTCTGCTGCCAGTACCAGCAGGTGAGCAGCCTGGGGAGGTCGATTGATCGGCTCGAACTCCTTGACAAGAGCCGGGATTCGGGCTGTCAAGGAGGAGAGCGGGCCGGCACCGCGAGGACACTCACGCCGGCCGCTGACCCTCGATCTCGGCGATCTTGCTCAACGCCCACTCGTCGGCCTGACTGGGGCGCAACTCGAAGACGGTGCGCAGATCCTCTTCTTGCAGAGCAAGCAAACGAGAAAAAAATGGTCTCCACGTATTGTTCTGGCGATAGTTCGGATCAGAAATCTCAATAGCTAACTCCCATCGAGCACGCTCAAAAAGCGCGCGAATGGAGCACCGGTTGGTGCCGGTGCGTCTGATCCACTCCCTGGCTAAGCGAGCCAGGCAGTCATAGACAGCCGGGTTTTGGGCATGAAATTCCTCGAACCGCACGACGGCGATGGAGGTGGGCATCGAAAGCCTTCCAGGGGAGAAGTGACCACTAGGTCGTTTCCTGGTGTCGGCACTCGCCGGGCGCAACGGGAGGGGGCCACTAGGCCCTGACCGCTAGGTGATGTGAATGCAGTGAGAAATTTCGCTATAGCTGTTCTGCAGTATGTGATTCATCGTGTTTCAAGTGCTCAAATGCGCAGGCGCCGCGGGAATTTCGTCTCAGTGTGTAATTGCGGACGACCTACTCGAGGTGCCACCGTACTCCCCGATCAGCCTGGGTCAAGAGCGATTCGGCTAAATGTCTCGGCGATCTGGGGCAGTGGCACACAGATGGCACGGGGACTGCCGCTGCAGCCCGGTAAACGCCTCTGAGCTGTATAAACACGAGTGCCCCCGGCAGGATTCGAACCTGCGACACCGGCTTTAGGAGAGCCGTGCTCTATCCCCTGAGCTACGAGGGCGGACCGCTCGGAGCTTACCGAAGTTCGGCGATCACCTTCGAGAACGCTTCGGCGTGGGGAGCCTGCACGATGATGTAGCTGACCCCGTAGGTGTCGCGGTATCCGCTGATCCGGTCGGCCATGTCCCGTACTGACCCGAAAAGCACGCCCGGGTGGCGCAGCAGCTCGTCGTCGGAAAGCGTCGGCAGGAAGCGGCGGGGGATCGACAAGTCCGGCATCCCCGAACCGTCGATGGGCATCGCCGTAATCGCGATGTTCAGCTCAAGCGCGTCGAAGCGGTCACCGGCGGCGTTGCGGACGAACTCGATTCGCTCGGCGAGCGGATCCTCGGTGGCGCCGGCCGCCCGGTCGCCGCCCGTGAAGCCGATGATGTCCGCCTGCCGGGCCGCGACCGTGAGCAATCGGTCGCCGTTGCCCGCGATCAGGATCGGCACGTCGGAGACGTGCTCCCGCATGTGCTCGGTGACGTGCTGCAGATAGTCGACGCGCTGTCGTGCGGAGGGAAACGGCAACTCGGCCGCCTCGAATTCCTCGCGGACGTAGCCCGCGCCCAGGCCGAGCTCGAACCGCCCGTCGGACAGGTCACGCATGGCCGCTACGTCACGGGCCAGCAGCGCCGGCTTGTAGAAGCCCGCGTTGAGGACGAACGTCCCGATCCGCAGCGTGCGTGTGGCCGCCGCCGCCGTCATCAGCGCCGGGAACGGCGCGGGCGCCCCGAGGTGGTCAGGCACGTGCAGCACGTCGAAGCCGAACTCCTCGGCGCTTCGCGCGGCGTCTTGGACTTTTGACCGTGACCTCGTGTCGTGCATACCCAAACCGAAGCGGAATTCCTTTGGCATCAGCCGATCGTATGCGTCAAGATCGGCGGCCATGTTTGGCGCGGGTCCGCAGTGGGCAATCCCCATCCGCGCGCTCCGTGCCACGGAGTCCAGCAGCAAAGGAGCAACTGCCGGATCCGGCCCGTCGTGAGATCTCCGACGGGTCGGATCAATCTTTCCGCCATGGCCACTCACCCCACGATCGGCGTCGAAGAAGAATTCCTGCTCGCCGACCCGACGACCGGCGAACCGGTCGCCGTGAACAAGGCCGTCGCCGGCCACGCCGCCAAGCACGGCGTCAAACTGCAGCTAGAAATGACCAGCTGTCAGATCGAGACCACCACGGACCCGACGAGCAGCAGCGGCGAGCTGCGATCCGAGCTGATCCGGCTGCGCCGGGTCGCCGCCGAGGGGGCGGAGGTGAGCGGGGCGCGGCTGCTGGCCGTGGCGCTGCCGCCGACGATGCACCACGAGTTGCCGATCACCGATACGCCCCGCTACCGCGAAATCACCGACAAATTCGGCATGCTCGCCCATGAGGGCGGCAATTGCGGGTGCCATGTCCATGTCGCGGTACCCAGCCGGGAAGCCGCGATCCGGGTGAGCAACTGGCTGCGGCCGTGGCTGCCGTTGTTGTTGGCACTGACCGCCAACTCGGCGGTGTACCGCGACACCGACACTGGCTACGCCAGCTGGCGGTGGGAGCTGTGGGCGCGGTGGCCGAGTGCCGGCCCGCCACCGCATTTCGACTCCGTCGACGAGTACGACGCTGTGGTGCGGATGTTGCGGGAGGCCGGCGCGCTGCTGGACAACGGCATGGTCTATTGGGATGTCCGCCTGTCAGCCCGTTTCCCGACGATCGAGGTGCGTGTCGCCGACATACCCGCCACTGTGGCCGAGACCGTGCTGCTGGCCACCTTGATCAGGGCCGCCGTGATGACGGGATTCGACGACGAAAGCCGTGGCGAGGGAATGCCGCCACTGGCAGCGCACGCGCTCAAGGCGGCGTACTGGAAGTCGGCCCGCGACGGACTCGACGGCGACGCGATCGACCTGGCCGAGAGCCATGCCGTCGCCCCGGCACGGGTGCTGTTGGCGGGCCTCGTCGATTATGTCCGGCCCGCTTTGGAGGCACTCGGCGACTACGACATAGTGCGATCGGAGCTGGCGCGCATCATCGAGCAGGGCAACGGGGCAATGCGGCAGCGGCGGGCATTTCAGCGCCGGGGTGAGGTCGCCGACGTCATCGCCGAATTGTCGACGGCCACTTTGTCGGACACCTAGGCCAACGGCAGCTGAGCGAAGACCGGCGTGGTGGGCTGCGACGATCCGCCGGGCGGCTCCACGGTGAACGCCAGCGCCTGGGAATCGCCGAGGTCGGGCAGCACCGCGGTGGTCGACGGCGCGACCGCCTTGTCGTCCATCGTCCCGGCCGAATGCGGCCCCTTGTCGTCGATCAGCCACATCTGGTACACGGTGCCCGGCTGTGGCGGCGCGACGTTGTTCATCACCAGCACCCCGGCGTTCTTCTCGCGGGAGAACACCACCGTCGCCGTGCCACCCGTCGGAATCTCACCGGACACGGTCCGCACGTCGGGCGCGGCGAACACCTGCTCGGCGGTCGACGGTGTGGTCGCAGGCCGCAGCGCCAGCCCGACCCCGAGCGCGCCGAGGCCGATCACCAGCGCTGCCGCAGCGGCCAACACCGCCGTCTGCCAGCGCTTGATCCGGGGCCGCAACTCGATGACCGGAGCGGTGCTGACCTCTGCAAGCACTCGGTCCCGCAGTTGTTGCGGCGGTTCGACGGCCGTGGCCGCCGACACCACCGCCATGGTTTCCCGGACGGCACGGACTTCGTCGGCGAAGGCCTGCGCGATGCGTGGTGGCGCGGCCGCCAGGCGCCGCTCGATGTCGGCGAGCTCCGACTCCGTCACCGCGTGCAGCGCGTACGGCGTCGCGAGTGCGATCAGTTCGGGATCCATCGGCTCGGTCATGCCATCCCCAAGCACTTGCGCAGCCCGCGGATGGCGTCGCGCATCCGCGATTTGATCGTCGCGAGGTTGGCCGACAACCGTTCGGACACTTGGGCGTAGGTCAGGCCGTCGTAGTAGGCGAGCCGTATGCATTCGCGTTGCGCATCGGTCAGCGACCCCAGACAGTCGGCGACCTGGCGCCGCTCGTCGCGAAGGATTACCGAATCGGCGACTTGGTCCGACGGTGGGTCGACGTTGGCGGCGCCGTAGCGGGACTCGCGCTGGCTGGCCGCCTGTTCGGAGCGCACCCGGTCCACCGCACGCCGGTGAGCCAACGTCAGCAGCCATGCCAGCGGGGAACCCGCAGACGGGTCATAACTCTCCGCCGTTCGCCATACCTGAAGGTAGATGTCCTGGGTGGTCTCCTCGCTGTAGCCGGGATCGCGCAGCACGCGGGTGACCAGGCCGAATACCCTCGCGCGGGTCCGGTCGTAGAAGGTGGCGAACGCGTCGACGTCTTGCCGGGCCACCTGGCGCAGCAAGGTGTCGAGTTCGGTGGTCACGAGCGGTAGCCTAGTCACCTGCGTCAATATCGTCATGGTAATCGCAATCTGGGCGGTCGCGGAACGAAAAATGATGTGTGCGAACGATATTCGTCAAAGCCAGGCCGCTTCGCCATGTACTTCTCGGTGAGCCGGGCCCCGGTGGCGTAGACCAGGAAGTACGTCATCAGCACGGGGGACGCCACGGTGGCCAGCGACACCCAGTCGGCGATGCTGGCCAGCCAGAGCCCCCACCACACGCACGCGTCGCCAAAGTAGTTGGGGTGCCGGGTCCATGCCCAAAGGCCGCGGTCCATGATGACGCCCGTGTTGGCCGGGTCGGCCTTGAAGCGGCGCAACTGGTGATCGCCGACGGCCTCGAACAGTACACCGACGAGCCAGATCGCCACGCCGGCGATAAGCACCGGCCGCAGCGCCGTGGGGGTGGGTCCCAGGACCGCCGAAACCTGCAGTGGCAGCGCGACAAACCAGGTGGCCGCGGCCTGCACGACGAACACCTTGCGCAACACGTGGCCGGCCGAGAAGTCGCCGTGCAACAGATCGCGATAGCGCGGATCTTCGCCCTTGCCCGCGGACTTGACGATCATGTGCCAGGCCAGCCGCAGCCCCCACACCCCGACCAGAACCAGCAGCAGGATCCGGCGGAACAGGTCACCGCTGCCCAGCCCCGCGGCGATGGCCGCCACCGCGACGAACCCCAGCCCCCACGCCACGTCGACGACGTTGTACCGCCCGATTCGGCGGCCGATCAGAAAGGTGATGCCGTGCACCACCACCAGGATCGCCAGCGACCCTGCGGCAACGACGACGACATTCATCCGCCACTTCCCGTGGGTGCGAAGGTCCATTGGTAGACATCGAGATAACCGGACCGGAAACCTGCCTCGGAGTATGCCAGGTACAGCTCCCACATCCGGTGGAAAACGTCGTCAAAACCCAACGCCGCCACCGCGTCCCGGCGCTCGAAGAACCGTTCCCGCCACAGCCGCAACGTCGCCGCGTAGTGCGGACGCAGCGACAGTATGTCCACTGTGCGCAGCTGCGTGTGCCGCTCGGTGATCGCGATGATCGCCTCGGTCGACGGAAGCAGGCCCCCGGGGAAGATGTACTTCTGGATCCAGGTATACGTGTTGCGGCTGGCCAGCATCCGGTCGTGCGGCATCGTGATGGCCTGGATGGCCACCCGCCCGCCCGGCGCCACCAGCCGTTCGAGCGCCTGGAAGTACGTCGGCCAGAACCGATATCCCACCGCCTCGATCATTTCCACCGACAGCACGGCGTCGTAGCGACCGTCGATGTCGCGGTAGTCGCGTAGCTCGATCTCAACCCGGTCGGACAATCCAGCAGCAGCCACGCGCTGTTGGGCCAGACGCCGCTGTTCGTCCGACAGCGTGACTGAGCGAATGTGTGCACCCCGTGCCGCGGCGCGGATGCAGAGTTCGCCCCATCCCGTGCCGATCTCCAGCACGCGGCTACCCGGTCCCACGCGAGCCGCGTCGAGCAGCCGGTCGATTTTGCGCCGCTGCGCGTCGGCCAGCCGTGCCTGGGTTGCGGGCAGTGTTTCGAACAGCGCGCTCGAATAGGTCATCGTCTCGTCGAGGAACACCGCGAACATTTCGTTGGACAGGTCGTAATGCTCGGCGATGTTGCGCCGGGCCTGTGCTGGGCTGTTGTGCTGTGAGCGCGGGGGCCGAACCACGGCGAGGCGCCGAAGCCGTTGCAGCGGTGCGGGAACCAGGTCAGCGACCGACTTGGCGAACTCGGTGAGAAACCCGCCGAGGTCGTCTGAACTCCACTCGCCGGCCATGTAGGACTCGCCGAAGCCGATCAGGCCGTAGCGACCTATCCTGCGGGCCAGCGCTTCCGGCCGGTGTATCACCATTGTCGGGAGCGTCGGGTCCGCGGCACCGACCACCGACCCGTCCGGATAGATCAATCGCACCGGCAGACGTGCCGCCGCACGGCGGAGCAGCCGGTCGGCGATCTGTGCCGACACCACACTGACTGGGCCGTCGGGAACGCGCGCCACATCCGGCCATCGGTTGGAATCTAGTGTGTCGCAGGTTGTTCCGGCGATATCGATGCTCACAGGTGTTCGACCCTCTCCTTTTCGACAGTCTCGACGCGGGCCACGACGGGAACTCGTCGCAGCCACAGCGTGACGCCCTGAACCCGAATCCCAACCGCACCCATCAGCGGTGCCAGCGGCGCGACCAGCTGCAGCCACAGGATTTCGGCAATGCTGGCCCGCCTCCTGGTGCCGCGCAGGGTCGCGACGAACGCGGGCTGATTGTCGCGATGCAGCGAGATCCTCACGTCCACTTCGTCATCCGGCCGCGGGGCGCGCACCAGGTAGTAGCCGTCGACGTCGTTGAACGGTGAGACGTAGAGCTTCTTGCGCACCATCGCCGGCCGGTCACTGTCGGGCGGCAGCAGGTAGGCATGCCGGCCGCCGTAGGTGTTGTGCACCTCCGCGACGATGTGGCGCAACACGCCCTGTGCGTCGTGGCACCAGTACAGGCTGAGCGGGTTGAACACGTAGCCGAGCACCCTGGCCTGCATCAGTGCGGTGATTCTGCCGCCCAGCATATCGATGCCGCGCTCGGCGAGGAACGCGTCGATGCGTTGCCGCAGTGAGTCGTTCGGCCCGCCGTCAAAATGGTCGCGAGCGTCGAACCTGGCGAATGGCCGCAGCCAGCGCGGCAGCTGCGGGAGCTGGTCGATGTCGACGTACCAGCTGTAGCTACGGTGTTCGAAGTAGTGATGCACCGGTGCGCGGCGCAGGTGCGTGATTCGGGTCCGGTACAGCGCCGCGGTCAACATGCCACCGCCACCGCTCGCCGGCGTCGCCGTACGGACGGCCAGTCTCCACCGAGGCGCCGCGCCGCCCGCAGCCCCGATGCCGCGCCGTCCTCGTGAAAGCCCCAGCCGTGGTAGGCCCCGGCGAACACCACCCGGTCGTCATCCAGAGTCGGTAGAAGCTGTTGGGCGGCAACCGACTCCGTGGTGTACATCGGATGGCTGTAGATCATCTCGTCCAGCACCGTGGCCGGGTTGATGTGGTCGCGGCCGCCGAGTGTCACCAGGAATCGCCGCGGGCCGCTCAGCCGCATCAGCCGGGTCACGTCGTAGGTGACCACCACGCTGTCGTCGTTCGGTGTGACCAGGTAGTTCCACGAGGCTCGGGCCCGGTGGTGCCGCGGCAGCACCGATTCGTCGGTGTGCAGCTGTGCGTGGTTGGTGCAGTAGGGGATGGCGCCGAGTACCGCGCGCTCGGCGGCGGTCGGTTCGGCGAGCATCAGCAACGCCTGGTCGGGATGGGTGGCAATAACGGCGGCGTCGAAAAGCCTTGGCGCGGAGCCGCCGACCGTCACGTGAACGCCGTCGGGAACCCGCCGCACCGAGGTCACCGGCGCGGCGGCGCGAATCTCGTCGACGCGCGTGAGGATTTCCTCGACGTAATTGGCCGATCCGCCGACGACGGTGCGCCAGGCCGGCGACCCGAACACCGACAGCATGCCGTGGTGTTCGAGGAAGATGAACAGGTAGCGGGCCGGGTAGCGCATCGCCTCGCCCGGCGGGCTCGACCACACCGCCGCCACAAGCGGGGTCATGAACTGCTCCACGAAGTATCGGGAGAAGCCGTAACGGTCCAGGAACGCGCCGAGGGTTTCGTCGTCGCCGGTGTCGGTTTCCAGCAGGCGGGTCGCCACCGCGTGGAAGCGCTTGATTTCGGCCAGCATGAGTAGGTACCGCGGTCGGGCGAGCGACGACCACGACGGGAAGAGGCCGCCGATGCCCCGGGCGCCGGCGTACTCCAGTCCGGTCTCGTCGTCGCGCACCGACATCGACATGTCGGTCTCCTGGGTGGCGACGCCTAGCTCCGCAAAGAGCCGGCACAGCGTCGGGTAGGTGCGGTCGTTGTGCACCAGGAAGGCCGTGTCGACGCCCACGATGTAGCCGTCGCCCCGGTCGACGTAGTGGGTGTGGGCGTGCCCGCCGATGCGGGTGTCCGCTTCGAAGAGCGTGACCCGGTCGCGTGCCGACAACGCGTAGGCGGCGACCAGCCCGGCCACGCCGCTGCCGATCACGGCGATCGAGCGTTCGTAGGGGTGCCTGCGTTCCATACCGAGTATTCGGAGCAGGACGGCCGGAGGATGGTGGGTAGGGTCGCGAGATGGCGTCGACGTACTTCCATGGCGGGACCATCTGGACCGGTGTCGATGGCCGGACCACCGACGCATTACTCGTGGTCGACGGCGGGGTAAAGGCCCTGGGTGGGCGGGCACAAGCACTCGCAACCGGGGCCGAGAACGTGGACCTCGACGGCGGCTTTCTGATGGCCTCGTTCGGCGACGGCCACGCTC
The DNA here is from genome assembly GCA_963848185.1 of uncultured Actinomycetota bacterium. GTDB lineage: Bacteria > Actinomycetota > Actinomycetes > Mycobacteriales > Mycobacteriaceae > Mycobacterium. The sequence continues at coordinate 318,061 of CAWKCR010000015.1, read as the reverse complement.
ACCCGCTGCCGGGTGGCCTGGAGGCGGTCGGTCCACCGGTGCGGCAGTGCGCGTCCGTGGCCGAAATCGTTGAGGCGGTTCGGGTCTACGCGCAGGAACACCCGGACGACGAATGGATCGTCGGCGCGTCCTACGAGAGCAGCCTGGCCCCGGGCGGCCTGTTCGACGCGCGTTGGCTCGACGCCGCGGTGCCGGATCGGCCCGTCGTGCTGCGCGCCTGGGACTACCACACCGTGTGGTGCAACTCCGCTGCACTGCAACGCGCCGGTATCACCGCGGACACCCCGGACCCCGTCCTCGGCGAGATCCCGCGCCGCGAGGACGGCTCGGTGCTGGGCACCTTGCGGGAATGGGGTGCCGTCGATCTCGTGCAGAAGGTCGTTCCCCAACGCGACCCGCAGGTTCGCGTCGAGGCCCTGCGCACGGCCGCCGACTACTACCTCGCGCGCGGCGTTACCTGGGTGCAGGACGCCTGGGTGGAGCCGGCCGACGTGGACACGTACGTCGTCGCCGCAAGGCAAGGCAGGCTCGGCGCCCGGTTCAACCTGGGGCTGTACGCCGACCCAAGGTATTTCGCCACCCAGCTCGAGCATTTCGTCGACGCGCGGCGCCGCGTCGAGGAGCTGGCCTCGCCGCTGCTGACCGCGCAGACCGTCAAGTTCTTTGCCGACGGGGTCATCGAGAACGAGACCGGAGCGCTGCTGGCGCCCTACTGCGGCACCCTGCACAGCCACGGCATGCAGGTGTGGGAGGACCTCGCCGGTGCGGCGCGTGCCGTCGACGAACTCGGGTTCCAGATCCACATCCACGCGATCGGTGACGCCGCGGCGCGCCAGGCGTTGGACGCCATCGAGCACGTCGTCGCGACCAACGGGCCGCGCGACCGGCGGCCGGTCATCGCCCACGCGCAGCTCGTCGACGACGCCGACATGAACCGCTTCGCCACGCTTGGCGTGATCGCCAACATGCAGCCGTTGTGGGCGCAGCTGGATCCGCTGATGGTCGAGTTGACCGTGCCCCGGCTCGGCGCCCAGCGCGCCGAAAAGCAGTACCGGATGCGCAGTCTCGACGAGTCGGGGGCGCGGCTAGCGTTCGGCTCCGACTGGCCGGTGTCTTCCGGTGCGCCCCTCGATGGCATCGCCGTCGCGGTATCCCGGCAGACCGCGGACGGTGATCCCGAGGGAGGTTGGACACCGCAGGAGATCCTCCCGATCGAGCAGGCGCTGACCGCGTACACCTCAGGCGTCGCGCACCAGGCGTTCGCGGATGGGAAATGGGGCGCAATCACGCCCGGTGCGTGCGCCGACCTGGTGTGGTTGGACAGGGACCCGCGGACGACTCCGGCTCTTGACATCCCGGCGGTGTGCGTCGTCGGAACCTACCTGCGCGGCGAACGCGGCTACGCCGGGCAGTAGACGGCGTCCAGCACCGCACCGCGCGGATCGTCGGTGATCGATTCCGATTCCGGCGGCGACTGGGTAAATGTCATCGAAACAGCTGGGCCGTCAAAGGATTTCGCCATCAGGCTGTGGTAGCCCTCGATGTCGCCGCCATGGCCCCACACCGTCACACCACACGGAAGTTCGATGCTGCTCAGGCCTAGCCCATAGCCGAATTCGGGTCCGGTGGCGGGCCACTCGACGGTCTCCATCATCTCGTGCAGCTGCGCCGGCGGAACGACCCGGCCGTCGAGCAGCGCGGTGATGAATGCCGAGGTGTCCTCATTGGTGGAGATCAGCGAGCCGGCCATGCCCGCGGCGGACGCGTTGAACACCGTGACATCGGTGCGGCGGCCGTCCTCCACCTCGTAGCCGTGCGCGAACGGCGCCCGCAGCCCGGTATCGCCCGGCGCTGGGAAGTAGGTCTCGAACAGCCCGAGCGGCACGATGATTCGCCAGGTGATCTCCTCGGCCGCCGGCCGTCCGGTCACCGACTCGATCAGTAGGCCCGCGATGACGTAGTTGGTGTTGGTGTAGCGCATCGCCCTGCCCGGCGCGAACTGCGCAGGTCGGGCCAGCGCCGCGTCGAGCAACTGATCGGCAGTGACCGGCTCCGTCGGCGGCGGGGTGTCTTCGTCGAAATACTCCGGCAGGCCGCTCTGATGGCGCAGCAGCTGGCGCACGGTGATGGCGTTGGCGTCGATGCCCTCGCCGCGGATGCGGCCAGGCAGATAAGTCTCGATGGGTGCGTCGAGTTTGACCTTGCCCTCGGCGACGAGCTGCAGAATCGTCGCTGCGACAAAGGTTTTCGTGATGCTGGCGGCGCGGATGTGAGTCTGCGGGACGAATACGGCCCGGGTCTCGACGTCGGAGAACCCGGCGGCGAAATGGGTGAGGTTGGCTCCGTCGCGGACGACGGCGACGGCGCCCGCGAGATCGTCGGTGACCACGACGCCGGTCAACGAGTCGTCGACGGCGGTGGGTTGGGCGTAGGCGGGCGCGGGCGTCAATCCGAAGAACAGGAGGGCCGCGCCGATGACTGCGGTGCGCACTAGGCCGAGGGTAGTTCCCAGGCGTGGGCGGTTGCGACGAGCCCCTGCACCAACACGGACGTCGCGGGCGCGAGGCCGTCGTCGCCGGGCAGCGGGCTGCGCGGGCTGATGCCTCGCACCCGCGGGGACAGTTCCAGCTGTGTGCCGCCGCCACGCACCCGGTTCACCGGGTTGTCGGGGTGCAGGCCGCGCAACTCGCGCGGGATCGCGTCGAGGTCGGTGATGACCTGGTAGCCGGGCACCACGACGTGGCGCGCCAGGTGTTCGGCCAGGGCCCGGTTTCGGCCTCCGGCGAGCAGTTGGGTGCTGCGGCCCAGGCGGCCGTATCCGTGCAGCGACACTGCGACGTCGACGTGGTCGAGGAACTTGGCGAGCTGATCGGATTCCTGCGCGCGATACATCGCAGACGGCAGGTGGTGCGGGTAGTGGTCTGGGTGGCGCAGCACATAGACCGACGCGCCTGCGGCATCGGCCGCCCGCTCGGCGATCACGTCGGTCATCTGCTCCAGCCCGCCGCCGTGGATGGCCAGGAACCCGAACCGCGAGCGCAGGGTGCTCTCCTCGATGATGCCGGGATCGGTGATCAGCTCCGAAAGTGACCGCGGTGCGCGGGAACTCGACTTGTCCGCGCGGCGTGGCCAGTGCGCGGGGTCCCATCGTTTGAGGAACTCGATCCACCGGTGCGGCAGGCCGTGGTGCATCGCGCCATCGACGATGCGTTCCAGATAGCCGGGACGTGGGGCACCGGGATCGACGCGGTGGTCGATGTAAACCCATGCATGGGAGGGGCCATCATCGGTGTGGACGGTGAGCCGGTCGCGGCGATACCGAACCGGGACGCCCTCAGCGCTGTCCAGGGTCGCCAGGTCGTGGTCGGTCAGTTGCCACACCACGCCGTGCACATGGGAGCCGTCGAACGGTTCGACCGTGGCCACCCCGCGCTCGTTGATCAGCCAGTCGTGGTCGGCGAGCATCGCCGGTCGAGGGTTGTGGGCGCCGGGGCATCGCTGTGCCATCTGCCTCGCGCACAGGTTGGACCCGTACGCGAAGTAAGTGTGTCGCCGCGCCCGCATTCAGCCCGTGACGGTCAGATAGATCAGCACCACGTTAAGCACACTAATCAATGCGGCCACCGTCCACCCGACAGCGGTGGTCACGCAGTGGTTCGTGTAGGCGCCCATCAACGCGGAATTCGCTGGTCAGCCGCACCGGCGGCGTCAGGGCGAACGGGATCCCGAAGGACAGCACGACCCAGGACAAGACCAGCGCCCAGAGGTATCAACTAACCACCTGCTATTCGGGACAACGAATAGGAAAGTTAGGTTAGCCGAAACCTCCGACGCTCGGGAGAGATCAGGCCGGGCCGCTCACCACCCGAAGCCGCCGATGCCGATGATGAAGCCGCCGCCCCACGGCCAACCGCCCCAAAAGTTGTTCAGCGGGGGTGAGGTGACGAGCTGCGAACTTCCGTTGGTTTCGCACAGCGTCGTATTCGGACCGGTGTTTGTGCATTCGGGCGCCGCTGCAGCGACTGGTGCCATCACGATTGAAGCGCAGACACCTGCCGCCGCGAAAAACGGTGTGAGATAGCGAATTCTGATCCGCATTGTTGGCCTCCTTAATGGGCCGCGGAAAGTGTGGTTAGCGGCCGCCGTGGCCGCCGCCACCGCCGTGCTCACCGCCGCCGCCGAAAATCAGCGCGGGACCGTAGAATTCGTCGTCCCACGGATACAGGTACGTCGGCTCGGCAGGGGTGGCATTGATCTGAACGTTGCCGGGCGTCACGCATTCGGTCGTGGAGCCGCCGATGGCTTCGGCGCCACCGGTATCGGTGCACTGCGGCAGGGTCGGGTTGTCGGGCTGGGCACCGGCGGTAGGAGCGGCGACGATCGCCGCTGCGGCGCCTGCCGCTGCGATGAGCGGGGTGAGATAACGCAGTGTGCTCCGCATAGGCAAGTCCTGTTCTCGAGTCTCCCCCGTCTTATTAGCTAGCGTACAGCCCTTTTCCAGTGATCAGGGGCAAGTCGAGCGTCGTCCTGATACCGGGCGGAGCCGCCACAACCGCGGGGATCGCGTTGACGATGCGCGCGGCGGTGGCCACCAGTCCGGCGTGGTTGTGATCGCCCTTGCGGCTGCTCAGGCAGAGGTCCAATCCGTATGACGGCTCACCGGTCACCTCGACCCGGTAGGAACCGCCCTCCTGGGCGGGTTGCGGCCAATCCGGGCACAGGTCGTCGCGCAGCCGGGTGACGTGTTCGAGTACGACGGCAGGTTTGCCGTTGACCATGCCGCGTACTTCGAATCGCAGTGCCGCGGCGCTGCCTTTCGGGATGTGTCCGGAGGCGATGTCAAAGTCCTCGGGTGCGGGTTTGCGAACATACGTCTCGGTCACCTCGTCCAGCGCGACGCCCAGGCCCGAGGCCAGCTGCCGGACCACCGACCCCCACGCGAGGCTCAGCACTCCGGGTTGCAACAGCATCGGAAGGTCGTCGAGCGGCTTGCCGAAACCCATCACGTCGAACATCACGGTGGCGCTGTCGTAGGTGGCGTAATCGACGATCTCCATGCAGCGGATCTGCTCGATGCTCTGACAGGTTCCGGCCAGCGCGAGCGGGATCAGATCGTTGGCAAAGCCGGGGTCGATGCCGTTGACGAACAGGCTCGACTTGCCCGCCTGGGCGGCGTCTTCGATCGGCGAGACCAGCTCTTCGGGCAGGACATGCCACGGGTACTGCAGGAACACGGCCGCACTGCCGACGACGTTGATGCCGGCGGCGAGGATGCGGCGGTAGTCCTCGAGGGCGTCGGGGAGGCGGTTGTCAGCCATCGCGGTGTAGACGACGCACTCGGGTTCGGTGGCCAGTATTGCCCCGAGATCGTTGGTGGCGGCGACACCGGTCGAATTGTCAAGTCCCGCAAGGTCTGCGGCGTCCTTGCCGGCTTTGGACTCCGAGGACACCCATACCCCGGTCAGCTTGTAGCGCGGGTCGGTGATCAGCTGCGCCAGCGCATGCCTGCCGACGTTTCCGGTGCCGATCTGCGCAACGCGAATGGCCATGGCTATCTCCTCACAGATCCGGGATGGGCAGGTCGAGATTGGGGTACGTGAGTCCACCGTCGACCTCGAGCGTCTTGCCGGTCAGGAAGCTGCCGGCGGGGGAGGCGAGATAAACGGCGGCCGCGGCGATGTCTTCCGGATCGCCGAGCCTGCGCATGGGCGTCACCTTCTCCATCGGTGCGCGCAGTTCCTCGTTGGAGGCAACGACGTCTAGCGCGGAGGTGAGGATCGAACCGGGCGCGATCGCATTGACGCGGATTCGTGGGCACAGGTCCAGGGCGGCCAACCGGGTGTAGTGCGCGAGCGCGGCTTTGGCGGTGCCGTAGGCGGCGAAACCTCGGCCGGCGAGCCGTCCCATCGTCGACGTGACGTTGATGATGCTGCCTCCGCCGGAGTGTTCGAGCATCAGCGGAACGGCGGCCGTGGTGAGCGCGTGCGCGGTGGCGACGTTGAACGTGAACGCGTCGCGCAGATCCTTCGTCGAGGTGTTGACCAAGGGGGCCGGCATGGTGCCGCCGACGTTGTTGACGACGATGTCTAGTTTCCCGAACGCCTCGACGGCCTCGCCCGCGAGCTCGGCCGTGTCCTCGGGGTGGGCGAGGTCGGCGACGACGACATGGGCTTTGCGGCCGACGGCCGTTATCTGCTCGGCGACCTCCTCTAATTGGGATTGGGTTCGGGACGCGATGACCACGTCCGCACCGGCTTCCGCGAACGCCAGCGCCATCGCCGCACCCAGCCCGCGGCCCGCTCCGGTGACCACTGCCACTTGGTCGTCAAGCCGAAATCTGTCAAGAATCACGTCGTTCCTCTTCTCTCGTCGGGCGACACCGTAACAAGGCCGGACGCTCCTGGTGGGCAGATTTTGAAACACGTTCTAGTTTTCTCGCTGCGGCAGATCTTCATCGGGCGGGGTCGTCCGGCCACCACCGAAGGCCCTCCCTTTCGTGGGGTCATCATTTGTTGACGCGGTTTTCGGGAGGTATGCGACCGCGGCCACGACCGTGGCGCACAAATCGGTGTCGCGTCAGAGTGTTGCGACCTGAGCGCGACCACGACGGCGGCGGCTCCTGTGAGGACGGCCGGCGTGATCACTCGACGTTCTGCTCGTCCAGCCCCGCTGAGCGCAGCCCGGCCGTCAACACATCGACGACGTGCGCGAGTTCGGCGTCGTCGACTGGCTCGTCGATCACGAAGATCGTGAAGAACAGTGCACCGCCGAGCATGCGGTGCACCGTGGCGACGTCCGGCATCCGCGGCAGCTCGCCGCGTCGCACGGCGCGGGCGAGGATCGCTTCGATCTCGTGGCGTTCTTGCGCGACGAACACGCTGCGCAGCCGCTGCGACACCTCCGGAGACCGGCTGATCTCGGCAATGACGTGGGGGGCGACCTCGCGTGCGGCGGGTGTGGACATGTCCGAACGGATCCGCCGACCGAGGGCGAGCAGGTCGCCGTGCAACGACCCCGTGTCTGCCGGCCTCCCGCCACCCCGGCATGCGGACGCGCGCCTGCTCGCCATCCCGAGCGCGATCCCCATGTGGAGCGCAAGCCTGGCGTCGCCAGCCGCCGCGCCTACACGGCGTCAAAACTCTGCAACGTCCTGACCGCCAGGGCGCTGACGGCCATCCCGGAGGCACGAGCCAGGCAGATTACCGGCATCGCATACCTGGTGCGAGCCGTCCGAGCTCGCACGCCGCGACGACGTCATGTTCGCGCTCTGGCGTGACAGCGCCGAGTTGGCCGGAGCATTGACTATTTCTTCGCTGCGGCCTTCTTAGCCGGTGCCTTCTTCGCGGCCTTCTTCGCCGGCGCCTTCTTGGCCGGCGCCTTCTTGGCCGGCTTCTCGCCGTCGGAGTCGCCGCGACCGGCGCGGCGCGCCATGACGCTCGCCTCAAGCTTGGCCAACAGATCCGAGACATCCTCCGTCTCGTCGAGTTCCTTCGGCTGCTCCTCGGTGGTAAACGCCTCGCCGCCCTCGAGTTTCGCCTGGATCAGCTCGTGCAGCTGCTCCTGATAGTCGTCGTGGTAGCGGTCCGGATTGAAGTCGTCGGTCATCGACTCGACTACCTGGCTCGCCATCTTCAGCTCGGCCGGCTTGATCTCAACTTCCTTGTCCAGCACCGGGAAATCGGGATCGCGAATCTCGTCGGGCCACAGCAGGGTGTGGATCACCATCACGTCGCGCTTGCTGAAGTCCTTGACCCGCAATGCCGCAAGCCGGGTCTTGTTGCGCAAAGCGAAGTGCACGATGGCCACGCGGTCGGACTCCATCAGCGTCTTCGCGAGCAGCACATAGGACTTCGACGACTTTCCCTCCGGCTCCAGGAAGTAGCTGCGGTCATACAACAGCGGGTCGAGGTCGGAAGCCGGGACGAACTCCAGCACCTCGATCTCGCGGCTGCGCTCCTCCGGCAGCGTGGCGATGTCGTCGTCGGTGATCACCACCGTCTGGCCGTCGTCGGATTCGTAGGCCTTCGCGATGTCGCGGTACTCGACGACCTCGCCGCACACCTCGCAGACCCGCTTGTAGCGGATGCGTCCGTTGTCCTTCGCGTGGACCTGGTGGAACTTGATGTCGTGGTCTTCGGTCGCGCTGTAGACCTTGACCGGGACGTTCACCAGGCCAAAGGCGATCGAACCTTTCCATATGGAACGCATAGGGCCAGTATGGCCCACGGGGTTATCCGGGTTGGCTCAAAACCGGGCCATGGCCGGCCGCCGCGGCGTCGCGGGTGGCCCGATCGGGCAGGTCAGCGCCCGCGCGGGCGACCGTCAGCGCCGACGACAGCGCGGCCGTCTGCACCACGCCGGTCAGCGCGTCGGTGCCGATGCGGGCCAGCTCCCGGCGTCGTTCGGCACCGAGCAGGCGCAACGACCACAGCGCGTCGATCAGACCGGTCATGAACGCGTCCCCGGCGCCGACGGTGTCCACGACATTGACCCGAAGTGCCGGCACCCGCACCGCCCCCGCCGCGCACACTGCGAATGCGCCACGGTCACCCATGGTCACCGCGACGATCGCCGGGCCCAATCCGAGCCAGGTGCGGGCGATCTGCTCGGGGGAGCGGTTCGGGTTGATCCAGCGCATGTCCTCGTCGCTCGCCTTGACCACGTCGCTGCGTTCGATGAGGCGATCGATGCGACCGCGCGCTATGTCGGCGTCCTCGATCAGCGCCGGCCGGACGTTCGGATCGAACGTGATCGTCGCCGACGGGTGGTAGGCGTCGAGCAGCGCCGCGGTGGCCCGGCAACCCGGTTCCAGCACCGTTGCGATCGACCCGGTGTGCGCCACCAGCGGCGGCGCCACCTCCGGCGTCCCTGCCAGCTGCCAGTCGATGTCGAACCTGTAGGACGCCGAGCCGCTCGCGTCCAGCGTGGCCAGGGCCGTCGGTGTGCGGTTCGCGCTCACGCTTCCTGAAACCAGTTGAACACCAGAGCGTTTGACGTAGTCGACGATGCGGCGGCCGCGTGGATCGTTGCCGATGTGGGTGAGGAAGTCGACGCCGCGGCTCAGCCGGGCCAGACCGACCGCCACGTTAAGGGGGCTGCCGCCGACGTGCTCGCCGGTGACCTGTCCCTCCCGCTCGACAATGTCGATCAACGCCTCGCCGATGACCAGGGCCCGCTGCGGGGTACCGGGCGCGGTCATGGCGTCTCCTTCCGCAGCAGGGTTTCCAGCGTCGCGCGGGCACCGTCGCGGTGCAGTGACCCGAGTGCCCACAGATACGCCTCGACAAACCGCCGGTGGCTCGCGAGATCGCCAAAGACCGCGGTGTTTTCGATGAATGCCGTCGGGTTCTTGTGCTGCGACCGGGCCAGCGGCACCAGCGAGTCCGCGAGCTGGTCCTGGACATCGATCGGCTCGCCCCGCTCGTCAACGCCTTCCGCATACCGGGCCCAGCTGGCCACGGTTGCGGCGGACAGCCGGATCGGCGCGCCGGTCTTCAGGTTTTCCCGGACCACCGGCAGCACCCACTTCGGGATGCGGTCAGACGAGCCGAAGCAAAGCCGCGCGATCGTGTCCTTGACACCGGGGTTGGCGAACCTCTCGATCAGCGTGCTCTTGTAGTCGGGCAGGTCGATTCCCGGCACCGGCTTCAGCGTCGGCGTCGCCTCCGAATCCATGTACTCGCGCAGGAATTCGGCGAACAACGGGTCGCTGGCCGCCTCGTGCACCAGCCGGTAGCCCGCCAGGTAGGCGAAGTAGCACAGACTCTGATGGCTGGCGTTGAGCAGCCGCAGCTTCATCAATTCATACGGCGTCACGTCGTCGACCAGCAGCACGTCGACGTCCTCCAGCGACGGGCGTCCGTCGGAGAAGTCGTCCTCGAGCACCCACGACGTGAACGGCTCGGCCGCCACCGGCCACTGGTCAGCCACGCCGAACTCGCTGTCCAGCACGGCGATGACGTGCGGCGTGGTGACCGGGGTGATGCGGTCGACCATCGAGTTGGGAAACCGGGTGTGCGTGGCCATCCACTCACCCAGGCCGGGGCGCACGCGATCGGCGTACGCGGTGAACGCCTGCCGGGCGACTTCGCCGTTGCCTTCGATGTTGTCGCAGGACACGATCGTCGGCGAGGCGATGCCGCGATCGCGGCGACGCGCGAGCGCCTCGGCCACCAGCGCAAACACGTTCACGCCGGCACCGAGGTCCTCGATGTTGTAGCCGCCCTCGGTGATGGTCAGCGAGATGATCCGGGTGCTGGGCGCGGCCAGCAGTTCGATGACCGCCTCGGGATCGTCGGGTGCATAGCGGTAGTCGACGATCGAGCCGATCACCCGCGCGTCGCGGCTGCCGTCGGGGTTCTCCACCAGCAGCGTGTACAGCCCGTCCTGGGCGTCCATCACATCGGCCATCCTTCGATCGGCGGGCATGACGCCGACGCCGCAAATGCCCCAGTCTTTGGCCAGCCCCTTCTCCAGCAGCCGGTCGATATACATCGCCTGGTGCGCGCGGTGAAAGCCGCCGACTCCGAAATGCACTATGCCGATACCAATCTCATCGCGGTTGTAGCTCGGCTTGGCAATGGGGATCTGTGCCAACGTCGAATTGTTGAGCTTCATGACACCGCCACCACCGTCTTGACGCTACCCGGCGTCCGGTCGGAGTCCAGGGCTTCGGCCGCCTTCTCCAACGGGAAGCGTGCGGTCACCATGGCGTCGAGATCGACCCGTCCGGACTCGACGAGCGCGATCGCCGTCGGCCAGGTGTTGGCGTAGCGGAACACCCCAGTCAGCACCAACTCCCGGTTCTGAATCAGTTGCGTCGGCAGCTCCATCGATTCGGCACCCGAGCCGACCAGGACCACGGTTCCGGCCGGGCGCACCGCGCGGATGCCGTCGGCCACTGCAGCGGGAGCGCCGGAGGCATCGATAAAGGCGTCGACACCGAGTCCGCCGATCTCATCGACGGTGGGATCCAGCACCGTCGTCGCCCCGAACGCCGTCGCCTGTTCACGGCGGGACTCGTCGGGATCGCTGACGACGATGTCGGTGGCGCCGTAGGCCCGCGCGAGCTGCGCCACCACGATGCCGATCGGTCCGGCCCCGGCGATCAGCACGCGCGATCCGCCGGCGATGCCGGCCTTACGGATCGCGGCGATGCCCACCGACAGCGGCTCACACAGTGCGGCGGCGTCGTCGGACACCGAGTCGGGCACCGGGTGCGCGAAGGCCGCGCCGATGGTCACGTAGTCGCAGAGTGCGCCGTCCACCGGCGGGGTGGCGAAAAACCGCATGTGTGGGCACAGGTTGTAATGGCCGCGACGGGTTTCCTCGCTGTCGGGGTCGGGCCGCTGCGGCTCGATCGACACCCGCTCGCCGATGCGCGAGCGGTCCACAGATTCGCCGACGGCCACGATCCTCCCCGCGGCTTCGTGGCCGAGCACCAACGGCGCCTCAACGACGAAAGAGCCCACGCGGCCGTCCCGGTAGTAGTGCGTGTCCGAGCCGCAGACGCCCACCGACGACACCCTTATCAGCACGTCACCGCGTGCCGGCGTCGGTATGGCCCGCTCCTCCATCTCGATCCGACCTGGTTCGACCAGCACAGCGGCCCGCATTCGGGCTTCCGGAGAGAGTGTTGTGTACGTCACACTCACATGCTAACGTGATGAGCATCTACTCGCATCCCCGATCAAATGCTCACAGTAAACAGGAAAGCCAGAGGCGGTATCCGTGGCCACATCGACGTCGAACGGCGAGGTCGCCGGCTCGATCGGGGCCCAGGCGCTGCCGCCGACGCGGGAGCGCACCGCGACCCCCGAAGACCTACGGCTGGCGTTGCGGGCGGCGACGCTGTATTACCTCGACGGCCTCACCCAGGCCGAGATCGCGTCCCGGCTCGGCGTCTCCCGTCCGACGGCCGGGCGTCTCATCGCGCGGGCCAAGTCCAACGGACTGGTCCGCATCGAGGTCGTCGTCCCGACGGACATGCGCGACGATCTGCACGGCGACGAGGAGCGCGAACTCGAGCAGCGCTATGGCCTCACCGAAGCAGTGGTCGCCGGGCACGGTGTCGACGTCGGCGCGCCCGGGCGGCCCGCGGCGTTCGCCAGTGTCGGCCGGGCCGCGGCCGCGCTGTTGATGCGGCGGCTGTCGTCCGACGACGTCCTCGGATTCACCTGGGGCCCCGAGCAAGTCGCGGTGGCGACCGCGTTGTCATCCGGCGTTGCGAGCTGCCGAACCGTGGTCCAGCTGGATGGCGCCATGTCGACCGCCGCGTACCAGACCGGGACCGAGTTCATCCTCGGCCGGTGTGCGGATGTGCTGCGGGCCACCACGATCCGGCTGCCCGCGCCGCTGTATGCCGATCCGTCGACGGTGGCCTCCATGCGCAGCGACTCGCTGATCTCGCGGACGTTGGAAGCGGGCCGGCGCGCCGACATCATGCTGTTCGGCGTGGGCGCGGTGTCGACCTCGACGACGCTGTTCGAAGGCAGCTACCTCGACATCCGGATGCTCGACGAACTCATCTCGCTGGGTGCGGTCGGCGAGATCGGCGGCAGGTTCTTCGACATCGAGGGTGCGCCCGTCGACACCGAACTGCAGCAGCGCGCGGTCTCGGTTCCGCTCGAAGACATCCGGGCCTGCGAGAAGACCATCCTGATTTCCAGTGGCGCCGCCAAGCACCACGCCACCCTCGGCGCGCTCCGCGGCAAGTTGGCCAGGCTGCTGGTCTGTGACATCGATTGTGCCCGTTGGCTATTGGCCCAGTGAAAGGTGAGGTGAAGGTGTGAAAGCGCTACGAAGATTGGCAGCGTGTGTCGCTGTGGCCGGGCTGACGTTGACCGCCGGTTGCGCAGGTGCCGGAACGTTCGGTGCGACGGCCAACACCGTCACCATCGCCATGGTGTCGAACTCGCAGATGACCGACGCACGGGAGTTGTCCTCGAAGTTCGAGGAGGCCAACCCCGACATCAAGTTGCGGTTCATCACGCTCTCCGAGAACCAGGCGCGCGCGAAGATCACCGCGTCCACCTCGATGGGCGGCGGCGAGTTTGACGTCGTGATGATCAGCAACTACGAAACCCCGCAGTGGGCGGAAAATGGCTGGCTGGTCAACCTTTCCGATTACACGCGGAACACCCCAGGCTATGACGAGAACGATTTCATTCCGTCGCTGCGGGAGTCGCTCTCCTACGACGGCAACATGTACTCGGTGCCGTTCTACGGCGAGTCGTCATTCCTGATGTACCGCAAGGACCTGCTCGAGCAGGCGGGCATCGACATGCCGCGCACTCCGACCTGGCAACAGGTGGCCGACGCGGCGGCCAAGCTCAACGGGCCCGACATGGTGGGTATCTGCCTGCGCGGCAAGCCCGGCTGGGGCGAGGTGCTGGCTCCGCTGGACACGGTGATCAACACCTTCGGCGGTCGCTGGTTCGACATGGACTGGAACGCCCAGTTGACCAGCCCCGAGGTCGAGAACGCTGTGCAGTTCTACGTCGACACGGTTCGCGAGTACGGCGAACCGGGTGCGGCCACAAGTGGTTTCGGCGAGTGCGCCACGCAGTTCTCACAGGGTCGGGCGGCCATGTGGTACGACGCCACCTCCGCGGTGTCGACGGTCGAGGACCCTAAGTCCTCGACGGTGGTGGGCAAGGTGGGCTATGCGATGGCTCCGAAGGTCGAGAAGGACAACCCGGGCTGGCTGTATACGTGGTCGCTCGGCATCCCGAAGAGCAGCGACAAGAAGGACGCCGCCTGGAAGTTCATCTCGTGGATGACGGACAAGAACTACATCAAGTTGGTTGGCGAGGAACTGGGCTGGGAGCGCGTGCCGCCCGGCAGCCGCCTGTCGACGTACCAGATTCCGCAGTACCAGGAGGTCTCGAAAGCGTATGCGCAGTTGACCCTTGACTCGATCGAACGCGCAACGCCGCTGAAGCCGACCGTCCAGCCGGTGCCGTACACCGGGGTGCAGTTTTTGGCGATTCCGGAGTTCCAGGATCTCGGAACGCGGGTCAGCCAGCAGATCAGCGCGGCCATCGCCGGCCAGAAGTCGGTCACGGACGCGCTGGAACAGTCCCAAGAATACGCAGAAGTAGTCGGCCGGAGCTATCAGGAGAAGTCATGACAACCATCGCCCCCGGCTCGGAGGAACGAGCCGCCGCGCAGGGAGCCGAGCACGCCAAGCGTGTCCGAAAGGCTCACGACGCCAGCATCTCCCGCGCCGAGGCGTGGCGCCTGCGCGGGCCCCTGCTGCCGGCGCTGATCTTCATGATCGTCGTCACCCAGATACCGTTCCTGTTCACGCTGTACTACTCGACGCTGTCGTGGAACCTGGTGCGGCCGGGCTCGAGCCAGTTCGTCGGTCTGCAGAACTACCTCGACGTCATAGCGGACGGCACCTTCTGGCAGGTCGCGATCAACACCGTGATCCTCATCGTTGGCACCGTGCTGATCTCGGTGGTGCTGGGGCTGCTGCTGGCGCTGCTGCTCGACCGGGTCTTCCTGGGCCGCGGCATTGTCCGCACGCTGTTGATCACGCCGTTCCTGGTGACACCCGTTGCGGGAGCGCTGATGTGGAAGACCGCGATGCTCGATCCGGTCTTCGGCATCATCAACTGGGTGCTGTCCCCGTTCGGGCTTGGTGACATGGACTGGGTGAGTAGCTTTCCGCTGCCGTCGGTGATGGTCGCCCTGGTCTGGCAGTGGACCCCGTTCATGATGCTGCTGATTCTCGCCGGCCTCCAGTCGATGCCTCGCGACATCCTGGAGGCCGGCCGAGTCGACGGTGCGGGGGCGTTTCAGCTCTTCCGTGAGCTGACGCTCCCGCACCTGCGGCGCTTCATCGAACTGGGCACCGTGCTGGGCGCGATCTATCTGGTCAACACCTTCGACCAGATCTACATGATGACCCAGGGCGGGCCGGGCACCGCGAGCGCGAACCTGCCGTTCTACATCTACCAGCGCGCATTCCTGGGCTTCGACATCGGCCAGGCCGCGGCGATGGGCGTGGTCGTGGTGATCTTCACCATGATCATCGCCAGCTTCGCGTTGCGGTTGATCTTCAAATCGTTCACCGGCAAGGAAGAGGCAGCCTGATGAGTACGTCAATTCCGGAAGCTCCCGAAACAACACGGGCGCAGACCGGCGAACCTGGCCGCGTCAAGGAGCGCAACGTCAAGCATCGCAAGTTCGATCCCTGGGGCGTGGTGGCCTGGATTGTCGGCCTGGGCTTCTTCTTCCCGGTGTTTTGGATGGTGCTCACCGCGTTCAAGCAGGAGGTCGACGCCTACACCCCGACGCCGAAGTTCTTCTTTGTCCCTACGCTCGACGAGTTCAGGGCGGTGTTCGACCAGGGGGTGGGGACCAGCCTGCTCAATTCGCTGTTCGCCACCACGGTGTCGACGATCCTGGTGCTGGCGCTGGGCATTCCGGCGGCGTTCGCGCTGTCGCTGCGCCCGGTCCGCAAGACCCAGGACGCGTTGTTCTTCTTCATGAGCACCAAGATGCTGCCGGTCGTCGCGGCGATCATCCCGCTGTACGTGATCGTCTCGAATATCGGTCTGCTGGACAACATCTGGGCGTTGATCATCCTCTACACGTCGATGAACCTGCCGGTTGCGGTGTGGATGATGCGGTCGTTTTTCCTCGAGGTGCCCGGCGAACTGCTGGAGGCCGCCAGCCTGGATGGCGCCAGCACCTGGCGCGCGGTGCGCGAGGTCATCCTGCCGCTGGTGTCCCCTGGCATCGCGGCGACCGCACTGATCTGTGTGATCTTCGCCTGGAACGAGTTCTTCTTCGCGGTGAGTCTGACCGCCGTTCAGGCGCAGACCATTCCGGTGTTCCTGGTCGGCTTCATCGCCGGTGAGGGCCTGTACTGGGCCAAGCTGTGCGCGGCGGCGACGATGGCCGCGCTACCGGTTGTTCTGGCGGGCTGGATCGCCCAGAACAAGCTGGTTCGTGGACTGTCCTTCGGCGCCATCAAGTAGCCCCCAAACCCCCTGAAAGGTAAGCACAATGGCCACAATCACCTATCGGAACGCCTCCTGCATCTACCCGGGCTCCGACAAGCTCGCGGTGGATTCGCTTGATCTCGACATCTCCGACGGCGAGTTCGTCGTGCTGGTCGGGCCGTCGGGATCGGGCAAGAGCACCGCGCTGCGGATGCTGGCCGGCCTGGAGGACATCGACGAGGGCAACATCGAGATCAGCGGCAAGGACATGGTCGGCGTGCCGTCCAAGGACCGCGACATCGCGATGGTGTTCCAGAACTACGCGCTGTACCCGAACAAGACCGTCGCCGAGAACATGGGCTTCGCGCTCAAGCTGCGCGGGGTGTCCGCCGACGAGCGGCGCAAGAAGGTCGAGCAGGCCGCCAAGCTCCTCGACCTGAGTGATTTCCTGGATCGCAAGCCGGCCAAGCTGTCCGGCGGCCAGCGGCAACGCGTGGCGATGGGCCGCGCGATCGTGCGCGAGCCGCAGGTGTTCTGCATGGACGAGCCCCTGTCCAATCTGGACGCCAAGTTGCGCGTTCAGACCCGTACACAGATCGCCGCGCTGCAGCGCCGGCTGGGCACCACCACCGTCTACGTCACCCACGATCAGGTGGAGGCGATGACGATGGGCGACCGCGTCGCCGTCCTCAAAGACGGCAAGCTGCAGCAGTTCGCCTCGCCCACCGAGCTTTACGACAAGCCGGCCAACGCATTCGTCGCCGGATTCATCGGCTCCCCGGCGATGAACCTGCTCACCGCGCCGATCACCGCCGACGGCGTCCGGATCGGCGATTCGACGCTGGAGCTCGAGCGAGACCAGCTGACGCTATTGCACGACGCCGGCTTGGAGGAGGCCACCGTCGGCATCCGGCCCGAGCATCTGGAGGTGTCCACCTCCAGCGGCATCGAGGTCGTGGTCGACCTGGTCGAGGATCTCGGCAGCGAGACGTACCTGTACACGCACGCCGGTTCCGGTGTTCAGCTGGTGGCCCGCGCGCTGGCGCGGACCCCGGCGAGGCTGGCCGACACCGTGCGGCTGCGCAAGCATCCGGACGGCGTTGTGCATCTGTTCAACCCCGAGACCGGTGAGCGGATCGGCTAGGCGCACTCGCCGAGTGGCCAGTTGTGTCACGCTTCGCGTCGGATGCGTGCAATAACTGGCCACTCGCCGGAACTAGCTCCCCCCGACCACCGGAACCGCGCCGGGATCGAGACCGGTCGGCAGCTCCGGGTTGGCGCCGGCGGCGTCGCCGTGGGTGAACACCTGGTGCGCCATGGGCCTGCAGTTGTTGTCCATCGGGGTCTGGTCACCCGAGCAGTACGGGACGAGGTCCGCCGGGTCGGCCGCGGCCTGCGGTGCGGCCATGACCGCAGTGGCCGCTGCAAGCAGGCACGCCGCAAAGATTCTCGTCACCTATCCACCGTAGCAGCGGGTATACGTTTGGATCGTGGATCGTTACGGCCGGGTGGGGTTGACCAACCCGGACAAGGTGCTGTACCCGGCGACGGGTGGACGGCGCAAGGCCGTCACAAAGAGTGAGGTCTTCGACTACTACATCAACATCGCCGACGCGATGATCCCGCACATCGCCGGCCGCCCCGCCACGCGCAAGCGCTGGCCCAACGGTGT
This sequence comes from uncultured Actinomycetota bacterium, assembly GCA_963848185.1. GTDB lineage: Bacteria > Actinomycetota > Actinomycetes > Mycobacteriales > Mycobacteriaceae > Mycobacterium. The sequence goes on along the minus strand of CAWKCR010000015.1, from coordinate 300,433 downwards.
CGATGAACCGTCCTTCTTCGAAAAGCAGCTCGCCAGCTCCGCACCCGACTGGCTGAACCGTGCGAGCATTGCGCACCGATCGGGCACCACCACATACCCGATCATCGACACCGTAGAAGGGCTGGCGTGGATCGCCCAGCAGGCCGCGCTGGAGGTGCACGTCCCGCAGTGGCGATTCGTCGGCGACAAACCGGGACCGGCGACCCGGTTGGTGTTCGACCTGGATCCCGGCGAGGGCGTCAAGATGAAGCAGCTGTGCGAGGTTGCCGGCGCCGTCCGGGACCTGATGAGCGACATCGGATTGACGACGTATCCGCTCACCAGCGGCAGCAAGGGCCTGCATCTGTACGCCCCGCTCGAGGATCCGGTCAGCTCGCACGGTGCAGTCGTGTTGGCCAAACGCGTTGCGCAGCAACTGGAACAGGTGATGCCGAAGCTCGTCACGGCGACGATGACGAAGAGCGTTCGGGCCGGCAAGGTGTTTCTGGACTGGAGCCAGAACAACGCGTCGAAGACCACCATCGCGCCGTATTCGCTTCGCGGCAGGGAACATCCGACGGTCGCCGCACCTCGTACCTGGGAGGAACTCGAGGACCCGAAACTGCGGCACCTGCGCTTCGACGAGGTGCTGGAGCGTGTCGCAATGGACGGTGACCTGCTGGCGCGGCTGGACGAAACGGTGCCGACAGAAGACCGGCTGACGAAGTACCGCGGCATGCGGGACGCGTCGAAAACGCCGGAGCCCGTGCCCAAAAAAGCGCCGAGGGCGGGCAATGACGACAGGTTCGTCATCCAGGAGCACCACGCCCGGCGGCTCCATTACGACCTGCGATTGGAGCGTGACGGTGTGCTGGTGAGCTGGGCGGTGCCCAAGAACCTGCCCGACACACCGTCCGTCAATCATCTGGCCGTGCACACCGAGGACCATCCGCTGGAGTACTTGACATTTCACGGCACGATTCCGACGGGGGAGTACGGCGCCGGGAAGATGATCGTCTGGGACACCGGAACCTATGAGACCGAGAAGTTCAACGACATCCCCCCCAACGGCCCTGCAAAAGGGGGTGAGGTGATCGTCACCCTGCACGGGCAGAAGATCGACGGCCGGTACGCGCTGATCCAAACCGACGGCAAGAACTGGCTGGCCCACCGGATGAAGGACCAACAGCGACCGCAGGCGGGCGATCTCGCACCCATGTTGGCGACGGAAGGCTCGGTGGAGAAGCTGAAGTCGACGCAATGGGCGTTCGAGGGCAAGTGGGACGGCTACCGACTGTTGGTCGACGCGAATCGGGGCAAGCTGAATTTGCGCTCGCGGCGCGGACGCGATGTCACCCGCGAGTATCCGCAACTGGAGGCACTCGCGGCCGACCTCGCTGACCTTCACGTGATTCTCGACGGGGAGGTGGTCGCCCTCGACGAGTCGGGGGTGCCCAGCTTCGGCGAGATGCAGAACCGCGCACGATCCACCCGCGTCGAGTTCTGGGCCTTTGACATTCTGCATCTGGACGGCCGGTCGTTGTTGCGGGCCAAGTACTCTGACCGTCGCCGACTGCTCGAGGCGTTGGCCGAAGGTGGTGGCCTGATCGTTCCGGATCTGCTGCCCGGCGATGGGCCCGAGGCGTTGGAATTCGCAACAAAACAGCGCTGGGAAGGGGTGGTCGCCAAGAAGCGGGATTCCACCTATCAGCCGGGCCGGCGATCGTCATCCTGGATCAAGGACAAGATCTGGAATACCCAGGAAGTGGTGATCGGCGGCTGGCGGGAGGGCACCGGCGGCCGCACCAGCGGCATCGGCGCGCTGCTCACGGGCATACCCGACGAAGGCGGCCTGCACTTCGCCGGACGTGTCGGGACCGGGTTCACCGAAAAGGAACTGACCCGGCTCAGGGGCATCCTCAAACCGCTGGAAACCGACGAATCACCGTTCAACACAAGGCTTCCCGCCCTGGATGCCAAGGGCGTGACGTTCGTCAGACCCGAGTTGGTCGGCGAGGTGCGCTACAGCGAGCGGACGTCCGACGGCCGACTACGTCAGCCGAGTTGGCGCGGGCTTCGCTCGGACAAATACCCGACGGAGGTTCATTGGGAAGGCCCGCAGTAGACCGGTTCACACTTTGATTACGGACAGGGCAGGACAAGCGCGCGCAATCTGGTCGTATTCGGCATCCTGCGTGACGACAGGAAGACCGTGCTCAATCGCCGTTGCGGCAATGAGAGCGTCGGTCAGCTTAACTGCCCGATGCACGCCCACGGCTCGGCAGTCCGCGACGAGTCGAGCCCACGAAACCATCACCGCTTCGCTAACCGGGATGGGATCTGCCGCGCGCGCCAGCGCGAGCGTGTCCGCGCGTCGTGCTCGGGTCGCCGAATCGCCCGCACTTAGCACACCGAGTTGCAGTTCGCCGATCGTTATGACCGAAAGTGCCACGTGTTCAGGAAGTTTCGCGATTGCACGGCCGACTTCGCGCGCGATGAAGACCGACGTGTCCAGTAGGCCAGCTTCGACCTCAACCTCGGTCACAGGTCGTCGAGGGTCTGACCTGCAAGGTCATCGAGTTCCTCGGTCAGACGTGCGTCGGCCGAGCGCTCGGTGAGCTCAGTCCGTAGATGCTCCCCCGACAGCCAACGGACGCGGCGCCGATGCGGCACGATATCGGCGACCGGCTCGCCGTGCACCGTCAGCGTCACCTGCTCCCCAGCCTTGACCGCATCGATCACCTGACTTGTGCGATTCCGCAGATCCCGAACACCGACCTCCATGTGCGACAGCGTAGCACAAAATACGGCTCTTGTTGCCGTCGGCGATTAGAGAGCTCGTGCGCGCGTTGGGCCCGCGGAAAGCGTGGTCGTTCACGTAGACCGCAGGCCCGGTGGCACGTAGCCGACGGTGGGCACTCTGCGCGCGAGGTAGGGGTAGCCGGAGCGGTCGGCCATCGGCGCGGCCTGCTGGCCCAGATCGGAGCGGCGGTGCCCAGATTGGTCTACTAAATTGGCCACTTTCATTGACGCCAGGGCCGCGGCGGCCTACGCTTCGTAATCGATTACATCTGTGACGCTGTTCACAAGTCGCTGAGACGAGGAGTAGGGATGGTGCAGGTGCAGGATCGCATGCGGACACGGGCCGATTCAGCCGAGGGCGCTGGTAGGCAGCCGGCGATAATCGAGGCCGACAAAGCGACTGCGGGTTATGAGAACCAGCGGGCGAAGACACGGCTCATCGCGTTGCGCGACGTCACCCTCAGTGTCCGGAAGGGCGAGTTCCTCGCGATTGTCGGTCCGTCAGGGTGTGGCAAGACCACCTTCATCAACATGGTCGCCGGCTTTGTCAAACCCCTGAGCGGCACGGTGAGGGTGAACGGCCACCAGGTGGAGGGGCCAGGGAGCGACCGGGCGATGGTATTTCAGGACTACGCCCTGCTTCCGTGGCGAACGGTGGAATCAAATGTTGGGTTCGCGATGGAAAACAAGCGCGGCCGCGTCCCGAAGGATCAGCGGGGCCCCAGAATCGCGCGTGCGTTGGAGCTGGTGGGGCTGACGGGTTTCGAGCGGGCCTATCCGCATGAACTGTCGGGCGGCATGCGCCAACGGGTCGGCATCGCGCGGGCCCTGGTTACCGAACCGGAGATCTTGCTGATGGATGAGCCGTTCGGCGCGGTGGACGCGATGACCCGCGAGGCCATGCAGGCTGAGCTGGAGAAGATCATCCTTGGCACCAAGCAGACGGTGGTGTTCATCACGCACTCCATTGACGAGGCGATCATTCTCGGTGACCGCATCGTTGTGGTGTCCAATCGTCCCGGCACCATTCGCGCGGTCATCGACGTGGATCTGGATCGCCCCCGTTTTGCTGACCCTGACATCAAGGGCGCCCCCGAGTTCCAGGAGATCCGCACCCGGGTGTGGGATCTGCTCTCCGACGAGGCGCTCGGGGCCAAGAAGGAGGAGCTGTGAGTACGACGCCGAGCCTGAACGCCAGGAAATCCGAAAGCCCCGGCGGGACACCCAATATGACCCAGGCGCACAGCATTTCGAAGTCGGCGCAGACCGAGGCCATGCAGGTCAGTTGGTTCGCACCGTTCCGGTCTCCCGCCATCACGGTCGTCAATCTCAGTCTGTTCTTTCTTCTGTGGGAGCTCATCGCTCGACTGGAGCTGGTGAACCCGCTGTTCTTTCCCCGGGCCTCCGCGGTGTTCAAGGCGATGTGGGTGGGCTTTACCGAGGGGACGTTGCTGCAGGCACTCGGACACAGCCTGACCAACCTCCTGATCGGGCTTCTGATCTCCGTGGCCATCGGAGTGCCGATAGGTCTGCTGATGGGTGCCAGCAAGGTGGCCGACCTGGTGTTGACCCCGTACGTGTGGGCGATGAATTCTCTGCCCCGGGTGGCGCTGATTCCGCTGCTGATCCTGATTCTCGGGTTCGGCAACACGATGCAGTTGACGATCATCGTCTTGTCCGCGGTCTTCCCCATCATGGTGAACTGCATGGCCGGCGTGAAGACCGTCGATCCCTCACTGCTCAGGGCGGCGAAGGTGTTTGGAACCAACAGGTTCCAGGTCTATCGGAAGGTGGTTCTGCCCTTCACGCTGCCCTTCGTCATCTCCGGCATCAACCAGGGCATCGCCCGCGGCCTGGTCGGCATGCTGATCGGCGAGTTGCTCGGCGGGGCGGGCGCCGGATTGGGCTTCCTGCTCAACCGGGCAGGCGACAACTTTGATTCCCCCAACATGTACGCGGTCCTCATCGTGCTCGCGGTGATGTCTGTCGCGCTTGTGCAGTCGATGAACGTCCTCGAGCGCCGTGCCGCGCCGTGGCGGGCCATCCCGAAGGTGTGATCCGACGAGGATCTGCGTTCATCGGCCGCTTGACAGGGCAGCCAGGTCGCTGACAATCTGGCTAAGCCAATTGTCCAAAACTTGTTCTTGTCGGTCATTTGATCAGAGCGGCACCAGCACAGCGACGCTCGCCACCAGTCCATCCAGTGATACGGGTAGGAGATAGAGAATGTCATTGCAGGATTTCCTCGCGCCGCCGCAGTTTGAGGACTACCGGGAACGCTTCAAGGACTTCTTCACCTTGGAGCGCAAGGACGGCGTTCTGCTGGCCCAGGCCCACACCAAGGGCGGCCCGATCCAGCTCAGCGTGCAGAACCATCGCGCGTTGGGGCAGATGCTCAAGACCATCGGTGCTGATCCCGAGAACGAGATCCTGATCCTCACCGGCTCGGGGGAGGAGTTCATGATGGACTCCGACCCCGAGGGTTTCGCACTCGAGGACGAGGACATGGCCTACTGGGCGTATGAGTACGCCTACAAGGACGGGCGAATCAACGTCAGCGCGCTCATCAACGACCTGGAGATCCCGACAATCGGCCTGATGAACGGGCCGGGCTTCCACTCCGAGATCGTGCTCATGTGCGACATCACGCTGTGCGCAGCGGAATCGACGATTTTCGACCTCCATTACGACATCGGGTCCGTGCCGGCCGACGGTATCCACTGCTGCTTTCAGGAGCTCCTCGGTGTCAAGCGCGCCGCCTACGCGCTGCTGACGGGCGAGGCGTTCACCGCTGAGAAGGCACTGGAACTCGGCATGGTCAACGAAGTCGTCCCGCGCGACGAGCTCATCGACCGCGCCTTTGCCATTGCCGAGCACATCATGAGCCAGCCCCGAATCACGCGCAGGCTGACCACGCAGATCGTGCGGCGACCGTGGCGGCAGCGCATCACCGACGACCTCGACGGCGGTTTCGGTATCCAGATGTTCGGTCACGTGGCCAAGCAGAAGTCGATCCACGGCAACGACTCGATCGCCGGAACCGTCAACTACGTGCGTCAGGGCCGCAAGAACAACTTCGACTAAGGAACCGGCATCGTGAGTTCTCATCGTTGTCGATACTGACCCACCGACCATGCCCCATTGCTGCATGGCCAACTCGCCACTACGCGAAGGTCCGAACTATCATCCTTGCTGTGATGCCTGGCGTTTGGCCTACGCCGCACCAATCTCAGGAGGTGTACCGGTGGCGCGACACGTGAACGGCGGCGCAAACCCTCCCGTTGACATGGTGGGAGTGGCGCCGGTATCGGTGCGCCGCCTCTCGGATGAGGTCGCCGCATCGATCCGGGCATTCATCATCGAGCAAGACTTGAAAGAAGGAACGCGCCTTCCCGCCGAGCGGGCGCTGGCCGAACTCTTCGGCGCGAGCCGACCCACCGTGAGCCAAGCCATCCGCACCCTGTCGCTGATGGGTTTGGTCGAAACCCGACGCGGATCGGGCGCCTACGTCGTGCGTCGCCCCGACAAGTCTGTGACCGCTCCGATCGAGCAGATGCTGGACGTCACCGAGGACAACCTCGAGCATCTCGTGCAGCTGCGCCTGTGGCTGGAAACGCTGGGGGTGGGCCAGGCGATCGAGAACCGTAGCGACGACGGTATTGCGCAGGCCAAGGCTGCGCTGGAGCATCTGGCGCAGAGCATGGGCGAGACGTCCCGGTGGATGGCCGCTGACACGGTTTTTCACGCGACCCTGGTCGGCCTCGCAGGCAATCCGTTCCTCACCTCGATCTACGAAAGTGTGCATACCAAGCTGATCTCCTACGAGTACCAGCACTGGGTGGAGAACGACCGCGTCCCCAGGTGGCTGGAACCGTCGGAGTCGGCGGCACAATTGGCCCTGCACGCGCCCATCGTCGAGGCGATCGAGCGCGCCGATCCCGGCGCCGCCGTTACCGCGGTCCGCGTGCACAACGACGTGATGCGCGAACACCTGATGAGCCGCGAAGGCTGATGCGGGCCCCTGCGGCCAGGGGTACGCCCGCGCGACGGCATTCGTCTGATCAGACGCACCGAAGTTCGCGCCAACGTGGCGACAGTGGTTGTTTGGCCATGCCAATTATGACTTCGCGCTGACGGTTCATCGAGGCCGTCGATGCACCGAGGCGCGCCTGTGCCGGATCGACTTTCGGGTGGGACGTGGTGCTGTCGATTAGCCGGGGCCGCCGCACCAAGAATCGCACTGAACTGCGCTGATAGCGATCAACCGGACCGCGGCGACCGATTTGGCAGAGCCGGCTGGCCCGTCCGCTGACCGGGTTTGTGAGCGATGGTGAAAACCGGGTCTTGCTGTGGCGCGTGACAGATGTATAGTGGTAAAGCCAGTTAGCCAAAGAAGGGTTTGAGGAATGGACTACGCGCGAAGCGAAGCGAAGAGCGCCGCGAGAAAGCAGTTCAACGGGCTGTGGGCTGCGATGACGACACCGTTCGACGCGGACGGCAATCTCGACGCCGCCGGGCTGGGCGCGGACGTGGACTATGTCACCGGCAAGCTCGACGTCGGCGGCATCTTCTGCACCGGGGTGATGGGGGAGTTCTGGGCGCTCGACATCACTGAGCGGCAGCGGTCGGTGGAGCTGACGCTCGAGAGCGCACAGGGTCGCTGCCCGGTCCTGGCTCACACCGGTGCGCACTCGGCGCGGGAGACTATCGGGTTGACCCGCCACGCCGAGGCTGCTGGCGCCGATTTCGCGGTCATCATCAACCCGTACTATCCGGTGGCCCCCGAGAATGGCCTGGAGGCGTGGTTCCTCGAGGTCATCAACGCCGTCGACATCGGTGTCTGGCTGTTCGACACCAGCTTCTCTGGACTGTCGCTGTCCCTCGACCTCATCGATCGGCTCGCTGATCTCGAGAATGTCTGCGGCATCAAGGTCGGCCACGACCACGCGCGCTACCTGGAGATCCTGTCTCGGGTGGGTGATCGGATCCTGGTCTGCGAGGCCAACGAGGCCATGTGGTTGGAGAACATGCGTGATCACGGCCAAACGGTCTACATGTCGTCAGCCGCGCCCTATTTGATGCAGACCGCGCAATGGCAGCCGCTGCGCGAGTACACGGACTTGGCGCTTGCCGGTGATTTCGCCGCCGCGGAGACGGTGGCCGCCACGATGCAGCCCTTGCGCGAGCTCAATTCGAAGTGGCTGCATGGTCAGTGGCTGCGGGACCGGATCATCCCCGTTGCGTTCGTCAAGGCCTGGGCCGAGCTTCTCGGGATGTCGGGCGGCTCCGCGCGCGCGCCGATCGCCCCACTGAGCCCGGCCCAGCGCAATGAGCTTGCCGCCGACCTGGTGGCCGTCGGTCTGCTCACCTAATCGGCCTCGCCATGGCCACCGTGTCGTCCCCTGCTCAACGACTGAGCCGACAGAAAGCATGGATCAAGTGATGAGAATCCTCGCAAGAGCGCTGAGGCTACCCCTGGCTGTGCTGCTGACTGCGGTGCTGGCCGCCGCGACGCTGGCCGGCTGCGGCGGGGGCGGCGCTGACTCGGACGCGCAGGCGGCGGCCAACAACGTCGCGTCGTCGTTCCCGGGCAGCCAGGACGCCATCGACGCAACGATCGACACCGCGGCGGTGAAGAAGAACATCGTGGTGGGCGTCTCCAACCCGCATTACATCTTCCACAATGACGTCATCGTCGCCCTGGAGAAGGGGTACTTCTCCGAGGTCGGCATCGACAACGTGGAGATCAAGACCCTCGACGAGCCGATCCCGGCACTGCTGGGCGGATCACTGGACTTCGCCAACTACGACACCGACAGCGTCATGGCCGCGGCGCGCCAGAGCGACTCCGACCTGCGTTTCCTGGCGGTGACGTTCGGCGGGGAATTCATCGGTTTGGGTGCGCGGCAAGGCATTACGAACGCCGCGGACCTGAAGGGGAAGACCGTCAGCGGGGGCGAGCTGAACACCCGTAACGACGCCAACATCCGAAAGCTGCTGCGGGCCAACGGCATCAACCCCGACACCGATGTCAAAATGGTGCCGACCGGCGGCGGGTCCAATGAGCGGCTAGCCGCGATTCTCAGCGGCACCATCGACGCAGGCAACGTCCAGTTGCGGCACCGTCAGGCACTGGCCAATGCGGGCGGCACGATTTTGTTCGAAACCGTTCAGCAGGCGCCGCAGAGCGGATGGGCGGCAGGCCGGATCCTTCAGGAAAGCCCGGAGACTGCGGCCGCTTTCCTCACCGCGGTGCTCAAGGCCAGGGCCTACGTGGACGACCCCGCGCATAAGGACGAAGTGCTCGACCTGATGCGCCAGAACAGTTTCACCATCACCCCCGAGTACGCGGCGGCCTACACCGAGGAGAACGCGCCCGACTATCACACCGTCGACGGCGGGTTCGAGACCGCCGACATGACCCAGGTCATCGAAGACGCGGTGTCTTTCGGGTCCGCCCCGCAGGGAACCGATTGGACGCAGTACACCTATCTGCTCCCGCTGTGGCGCGCGCAGAAGGCGCTCGGTCTGCCCCTGCGTCCCGCTCCCGATGCACTCTGATCACGCCGAGGAGATGACATGCCCGAAGTTCACGTGTTCCTGGCCGAAGGCCGAACGGACAGCCAGAAGAAGGCGATGATGCGGGGGATTACCGAGGCGCTGATGTCGAGCCTCGGCATTCCCTCGGCAGTCATCACCGTTCAGATCATCGAGGCCAAGTGGACCGAGAAGATGAAGGACGGAATGACATTCACCGAAAGGTACGCCGACCGTGTGCCGCCGTCTGCCGGTCAGCCGCCCAAGGAGAAGAAGCAATGAGCAGGATGTCACAAGCGTGTCGCTTCGTGATCGTCGTCGGGTTGACCGCCGCAATGGTCAGCGCGTGTGGGCGCGACACGGGAGGGGGTGCAGCGTCGGAACCGTCGCCTACCTCCGAGGCCGATGTCAATGCCAAGATCGACACCTCTGCGGTGCAGAGCCACATCACCGTTGGAGTCGACAACTCGCACTACGTCTTCAGCGAAGACGTCATCATCGCGGAGCAGAAAGGCTACTTCAAGGAGGTCGGCATCAACGACGTCGACCTCAAGATCCTTGACGAACCGATCCCCGCTCTGATCGGTGGCTCGTTGGACTTCGTCCAGGCCGACACTGATGCGTTGATGGGCGCGTCCAAGAAGAGCAACTCGGGCCTGCGTTTCCTGTCGGTGACCTTTGGCGCCGAGTTCATCGGACTGGCGGTGCGCAAGGGCATCAACACAGCCGCGGACCTGAACGGCAAGACCGTCAGCGCCGGGCAGGCGAACACCCGCACCGACTCCAACCTGCGTCAACTCTTAAAGGACAACGGGGTCGACATGACGAAGGTGCAGGTCGTCAACACCGGCGGAACGGCCAATGACCGGCTGACGGGTCTGCTGACGGGCACCTATGACGGTGCGACACTGCAACTTCGCCAGCGACAACTCGTCGAGAAAGCCGGCGGCAAATTCCTTTTTGAGATGATCCGCCAGGCTCCCCAGGTCGGTTGGGGCACAGACGACATGCTCTCGAAGAGCCCGGAGACCGTCGCGGCGTTCATGCAGGCGATTCTGCGTGCCCGCGCGTTCGCCGACGACCTGGCGAACAAGGATGAGGTCATCGCGATGATGAAAGCGGCGGACTACAACATTCCTCCGGAATATGCCGCCGCCTATGCCGACGAGAACGCGCCGAACTACCACGTCCTCGACGGCGGATTCGAGCCGGCCGACATGGACAAATTCATCGCCGACGCCATCGCCTTCCAAACCGCACCGGCGGGACTGGTATGGCAAGACGTGACTGACCTCACGCCGCTGTGGCGGGCCCAAAAAGCGCTGGGCCTGCCCCTGCGGCCAGCCATCACGAATGCCGGCTAGGCAGGCATGCGTGGTATCAACAACGTTGTACGACAACCCTTCTCACGGCATCCTGACCCAACGCGCACTAGCGGCACTGCGGGACCGGGACCGCGACCTGCTCGAGGCCGTCCGCTGTTATGTCGCGGCCACCGTCATTCCCGCGCGGGCCGAACTCGACGCCGTGGCGAGCCGGGACACCTTTCCGATCGGAATCGTTCAACCCGGCATCGATCTTGGTCTGAAATCTCTGGCGATGGACGCCGCCGACGGCGGCGCTGGAGCGACCTCGGTTCTGCTTGGCCTCGTCGTCGAGGAACTCGCGCGCGGGGATCTCAGCGTCGCCTATTACTTCAAGCACAATTGGCGGTTCTCTCGGCTCATTCCCCGGCTGCCGGAACCTCTGCGCAAGGATGTCGCGGAGAACCTCAGGAGCAACCCGTGGTACCTGGCTGCCAGTGCCATCACTGAGGAGGAATCGGGCACCGATAACCATCTGCGCAGCGATGATCCGGCGGTCGGCATGCGCCTGCAGGCGCTGCGCGACGGCGATCAGTGGGTGCTCAATGGCACGAAGGTGATGATCACCAATGCCACGATGGCAGGGATCTATTTCGTCGCCGCCAGAACAGATCCCACCGTTCCCACCGAACAGGGTGTGACGTTGATTGCCGTACCCGGCGACGCGGACGGAATCAGCTATGGCGAACCCTATGGAAAGCTGGGTCAGCGTGCGTCCATCCAGACCGATGTGACCTTCCATGATTGTCGGGTGCCGTTGGACTATGCGGTCAGTGATGTCGGCGGCGGGCAAAGCGCGGCCCGCAAGGGAGCCACCACCGGCTCCAATATCGTCAACGCCTTCATGTCGATCGGCGTTGCACGCTCGGCCTACGAAGAAGCGTTGAACTGGTGCACGATCCGGGTGCAAGGCGGCTGCCCGATCTACAAGCATCAGTTGGTCGCCCATCAACTCGGACAGATGAAGGTCGAGATCGACGCCGCCCTCAGCTACGCCCTCCTGGCCGCCGAGGCGCTGGACGGAGACGGGCCCGAGCATGCAGCCGTCGTGGCATGGGGCGCCAATGTCGTCGCCAGCGAGATGGTGGTGCGGGTGGCCCGCGCGGGCATGGAGCTGTTCGGTGGACGCGGCATGATGGCGGGCTGGCCGCTGGAGAAGATTGTCCGCGACGCGTTGACCCTGCAGCACGGATTCGGAACGAATCCCGTCACGCTCACGATGATCGGCAGCGCCGAAGCCGAGGCCGCGCTGCACGGCCGGCCCGTAGTCCGCGCCGCCACGGCCTGAGCATTACGAGTGGACCCCGTCGCGGCTCGACGCGCGCTCCGCATCCTGAAGACGGCGAACTTCGCTAGCGTGTTCGATCGCTACACGATGCCGGCCATTCTGGTGGTCATCGCCCGCGACCTTGACGTTCAAGTCGGACAAGTCGCGATCGCCGCGAGCACCTATTTTCTGGCGTACGGGCTGATGCAGCCGGTGTGGGGGATGATTTCCGACCGATTCGGGGTGGTGCGCACCATGCGTCTGTCGGCCACTGCGGGCAGCCTGTGCATCGCGTTGGCAGTGTTCGCCCCGACCCTGGGCACTCTTGTCGTTGCCCGTGCCCTCGGGGGCGCCTTCTTCGGCGCGCTGGTCCCTACCTCGGTGATCTACGCCGGTGGGGTCTTCCCCGATGAGTCGCGCCAACGCGGCCTGACCGCCCTGATGACCAGCAATGCTCTCGGTACCACCCTCTCCACCGCGCTCTCGGGGGCGATGGCGGCGTCGCTAGGCTGGCGGTGGGTGTTCGCGCTGAGCCTGGGATTCGGTGCGACTGCTGCGGTCTGCACCCACTTCCTCGGCCAACTGCCCCGCAGCAAGCGCCGCAGCGGTTTTCTTGTCCCGATGGCGGCCGTGTTGCGCAGCAAATACGCGGTACTGCTGTTCGCGGTGGTGTTCTTAGAAGGCGCAGGCATTCTCGGCAGCTTGACCTTCATCCCAGCCACTCTGGAAAGAGCCGGTCACAACACCGCGCTTTCAGCGGCCACTATCACGCTGTACGGATCCAGCGTGCTTGCCCTCTCGGTGGTGGTCGGTCGGCTGTCGGCCCGCACCCCCGCCTCCGTGCTGATCGCGATCGGCGCCACCATCGGCACTGTTGGCGCATTCGTCATGGTTGGCCGGACCAGCCTCGCGGCCGGCTGCTTGGCCGCAGCCCTGTTGGGTGCCACGTGGGCGTTCAGTCACTCCTCGCTGCAGACCTGGGCCACCCAGGTACTGCCCGAACAACGTGCCACGGTGGTGTCGTTGTTCGCCGCGTCACTGTTCGCGGGAAATGCGGTCGCTGCGGTGGTCGGCGGTTGGTTTGTCGATGCCGATCGCATCGACGGCCAGTACCTGCTGTGTGGGGGATTGCTGGTCTTGGTCGGCACTCTGGGTTCCCTGTCACGACGGCGCTGGGAACGTGCGCAGTGAGGCCCCCGGGTTCAGGCATGCGGGCGCTGCCTTGCCCCTCAGGGGGATCAACGGCGCTCGGTTCGATGGCGAGTTTGTGCTTGCGGCACATCCGCGCCATTTTTGGCCATGCCAACTGTGCAGTTTGCGCCGCCTGGTGTCGGCGGCCGACCGCGGCTGAACATGTGTGCCACGCACTAAACGCGTGACTCGTTCGACCGCGCCAAATCGCTGATCATGATCGGCGAGGCGGCTAGCATCAGCGTATTGAGCTGGTGATTTGTGCGAGTCATGCCACCGCGTGCTCAGAAAACCGGCCCAAGCGCGCCCGCGCCACCCCGCCATGGTTGATCGCGAAAAAAAGGTTTTGATGTGACCGTCAACACAGCTATAGTGGTATAGCCAATTAACCAAAAGCGACGCGGTGAGATGTGGATCGCGCGTGACGGGGCGACCGGATGTCCCGGCCGCTGATCGGTCAGCACGGCACCGTCGAGACGAAGAAAGCATGGAACCAGATGAGCAATTTCACCTCGCCGCTGAGGAGAGTCGCGGCCTTACTGTTCTCTACCTCGCTGGCTCTTGGCGCGGTGACCGCGTGCGGCGGTGGTGACAACAACGCGCAGTCGGCCGACCACAACGTGGGGTCTTCATTTCCGGGCAGTGAGGACGCGATCGACGCCACGATCGACACTTCGCAGGTTAAGAAGAACATCGTGGTCCGTGTCGATAATTCGCACTACATCTTCCACAATGACCTGATCGTCGCCCAGGAGAAGGGTTACTTCAAAGAGGTCGGAATCGACAGCGTCGACATCAAAACCCTCGATGAGCCGATTCCCGCCCTCCTCGGCGGATCACTCGACTTTGCGAACTGCGATAGCGACAGTGTCTTGGGGGTGGCCCACCAGAGCAATTCCGATCTGCGGTTCCTCGCGGTGACCTTCGGCGGCGAGTTCGTTGGTCTTGGTGTCCGACAGGGGATTTCGAACGCCAGCGAGCTCAAGGGCAAGATCCTCAGCGGTGGTGAATTCAATACCCGCAATGACGCCAACCTCCGCGAGTTGCTGCGGGCGAACGGGGTCAACCCCGACAGCGATGTCAAAATCGTGGCCACCGGCGGCGGACCGAATGAGCGGCTCAAGGCGATCCTGAGCGGGACGATCGACGGCGGCAACGTTCAGCTTCGACACCGTCAGGCGCTCGAGGATGCCGGCGGCACCATCCTGTTCGAAACATTGCAGCAGACCCCTCAGAGCGGTTGGGCAGCAGCGCGGATCCCGGAGCAGAGCCCTGAGACCGCGGCGGCTTTTCTAACCGCAGTCCTGAGGGCCAGGGCCTACATCGACGATCCGACCAACAAGGATGAGGTCATCACGTTGATGCGTGAGAAGGGCTTCGTCATCACTCCTGAATACGCCGCAGCGTACGACGAGGAGAACGCGCCTGACTATCACACTGTCGACGGGGGATTCGAGCCTCAAGATATGTCTGACCTCATCGAAGACAGCATCACCTTCGGGACGGCGCCTGAGGGAACCGACTGGACGCAATACACCTATCTGCTTCCCCTGTGGCGTGCGCAGAAGGCCAACGGGCTTCCGCTGCGTCCATCTCCCGACTCTCTGCCTGCCGCGTCGTAGGACGGGGTCGGCGTCGACCTTCCCCTCCGATGTCACAGCAGTCGAAATACGCAGATCAACAGTCGCCTTCGGCCGACGCCCGCTTAGGTCGGCCGAAGGCGGTGGCTGTATGACGGTCCTGACCATTGTCGGAGGCCCGACGCATGTGCTCGGGCTATCCGTTCAGGTGCATGTCTCGACTGCAGCCGCGCCCGTTGGTTTCGCCGTTGTCGGGAAAGCCCTCGGACTGTTCTCAGCGCGGGCGGGTCGGTGCGGCGTCGAAAGGACCGGTGAGGCCGCCTGCCGGCCTGCACTCTGGTGGCGTGCCACTGCGCTCGCGCGGTCCTCGTGCGAGGACCGACGCGTCTTCGAGCGCGTCGTCACCAATCGGTGGCGATGTACTTGGTCTCGGTGTACTCGAGCATCCGTTCATGGCCGCCTTCGCGTCCGAGGCCGCTGGTCTTGGTGCCGCCGAACGGTGCGCTCGGGTCCGACACCATGCCACGGTTGAGTCCGACCATGCCGGTCTCGAGTCGTTCGGCGACCTGAAGCCCGCGGCGGAGGTCTTCGGTGAAGACGTGGGAGATGAGCCCGTAGTCCGTGCGATTGGCTTGGTCAATGGCGTCGTCGTCGTCGGTGAAGCCCACGATCGGCGCCACGGGTCCGAAGATCTCGTCATGCATTAACTCCGACGCGGGCTGCACGTGATCAGCGGATGCTTGTTCGACCTGGTCCCGCAGCTCGGCGTCCAGTTGGTCGAGCGCCCGGCGCATCGTGTCGAGCACGTTCCGGAATGCATCGATCTGTGCGTTTAGGTTGTCGGTCACGAACGATGCCGCATCCATTGCTGAGGCTATTTCACGGTCTGCGGCGAGCGAGTTGATGTGTTCTTCGATGGCCGGGAAGTAAGAGGGGCCGGGGCCATAAAACCCGCAGCCTGCGCATTGGAATCGGATGGGGCAGGCTTTGCCGCCGGCCTTCACATTGGACGGTTCGATCCAGGTGCCGAACAGGCTCAAGTGACTGGCCCCTCTCGGTGCCCCCAACAACAGAGAGGGGCCCCGGCGCCAATCGCGCCGGGGCCCATGCCAGATGTTGTGCCGTACCGTGTCCTGGGTCAGCGCCGCGCGGGCGGTTGACCCTTGGCCGCGTTAGTTAGCCGCCGAACGCCGACCTGACCTGGGTGATGATTGTCAGGGCAGCCAGGACACCGAAGAACAGCGTCGCGAAAACCAGTACGGCAGTGCGGTAGCCGTTGATCTGGATCGCCTTCGGCAGCGTCTGGCGGTTCATCACGGCCAGCAGGACGCTGTAGATGAACATCGACACGCCCGCGACACATGCCGAGATGATCAGCAGCACGAGCGGTTGCTTGAGGCCAAGACCGAGGATGGCGATGCCGGCGAGCACCAGGCCCCACACCGCGATGTAGTAGATGCGGCTCTCCGAGATCGAGCGGTTCTGCAGGTAGGTGGACTTGAGGATGTCGGCTCCGAGGCGGCTGGTGTAGTCGACGATTCCCACCGCGGCGGCGAACAGGGAGAACGTTCCCACTGCCCAGAACAGCACCTTGAACCACGGCCCGACCACGTCGGAAAGCACGTCGCCCTCGATGTGCAGGAAGTCGATGCTGTTCTTGACGTCATCGCGGCCGAACAGGGTCGAGTAGGCCAGCATCGAGGTCAACATGATGGTGATGAAAGTGACCCCGGCGAACGCCAGACCCTGCTCGAGATTGGCGAATTTCCACCAGCGCTTCCAGCGGCTCAGATTCTCGGGGTTGGGCTCGAACACCACCGCCATCGATCCGTTGACAGCTTTGCTGGCACCGGTCAGCGGGCTCACGATGCGTGGAACGTAGGTGCCCATCCCGTAACCCTTGTCGCGGATCCAGCTGCTCTGCGCCAGGTTCTGCGCGCCGCCGGCGCCGGCGAAAGCGATCGCACCCATCAGCACCGCGAAGCCGAGCTCACTGGGGAAGGTGCCGACACTGCTCACAGCGGTCGGCAGGGCGCGCCAGGTGTCGGCGTTGATGACCAGGAAGACGGCGATGACGAAGAACAGCCCGATGACGGCCACTTTGACGATGAGCAGGCGTTCCAGCATGGTGTAGACCACAGGGGCCAGGGTGAGGATGATGCCGATGGCCACCAGCATGACGATCGCCATCACGGTGACGTTTCCGCCGACCAGGTAGCTCAGCATCGTCGCCGATGAGGTGACCCACCCTGGCCAGAGGTTCTGGAAATAGCCGAGGATGACGAAGACCAGTCCCCAGTGCTTCCAGTAGCGGTTGAATCCGCTGATGGCGGTCTCACCGGTGGCCAGCGTGTAGCGCTCGATCTCCATGTTGAGGAACCACTGGATCATCACACCCAGCAGTGCGCCCCACAGGAAGACGAACCCAACCTGACTGGTCATGTATGGCCACAGGATGAACTCGCCCGAGGCCAGTCCGACCCCTGAAGCGACAATGCCGGGCCCGATCAGTCGCCACCATCGCTTCGGCGGTTGGGGAAGTTCGCGGACTTCGGGTGCGGGCAGGTTTCGGGTTCGCATTTTGTAGCCCGCGGGTACGGGCTTCGACACAGTGGTCAAGTCTTCTTCCTCGCTTCGGTGTTGGGTGGGCGGGTGCTAGATGCGCCCGAACTTGGCAAGTAGGTCGTTGAAGGTGGCGCCTTCGAGGATGAGATTGCGCATGGCTTCCTCGTTGTCGGCGATGGCGCGGGCTCGTTCGTAGACCTCGGCTATCCGGCCCTTGGGGACGACCGCGACGCCGATCTCGTCGGCGACCACGACATCGCCTGGGTGCACGATGACACCTCCACAGCTGATGGGGACGTTGATCGAGATGGGCTCGCGGCGACCACTGATGGCCGTGTGCGCCTGGCGGGGGCCGCAAGCCCGTGCCGACACCGCGAACTCCAGGAATCGGGCTTCATCGGTGTCGCGGCAACTTCCGTCGATCACCGCGCCGACGATTCCGGCATTACGTGCCAGGCCGGTCATCAGCCCGCCCCAGATCGAGGTCTCGGTCTCACCGAAGGCGTCGATCACCACCACATCTCCGGGCTGGGCGACGGTGAACACCTCTAGGCAGTCGACGATGTCGCCCGCGTTCAGTTGAACGGTCAGCGCTGTGCCGATGATTTTCTTGTCTGCGCCGCGCGGCTTGATGTCGGTGCGCATAGTGCCGGAGCGTTCGAGCGCGTCGGAGACGACGCAGGACAACGACATCACGGGTTCCAGCGTGCGGAACATTTCAACGGCATCGGTGTCGATCTCGGGGCGGGCTTCAATGATGACGCTCATGCGACTCTTCCTCGGGTGGTGGGACTTTGGACGGTGTTGACGGGGTTCAGGGGCGCCTCGCCGAGGAGCACTGCGCGCACGTTGGCGGCGGCCGCCGTCCGGCATTCGACGAGCGCTTCTTGGGATATGTAGGCCGCGTGCGGGGTGATGATGCAGTTGTCGAGGGCGAACAGCGGGTTGTCACTCGGCTTCCAGGCCTCGAGGTGCGCAGGCTCTTCCTCGGTGTCGTCGAGCGCGGCGGCGGCGAGCCGGCCCGAGCGCAGCGCATCGTGGAGGGCGGCGTTGTCGACCACCTTTCCGCGGGCGCAGTTCACCAGGAGCGCACCGTCTTTCATCGCCGCCAGGGCGTCGGCGTCGATGAGCTTGTCGGTCTCTGGTGTCCACGGGCACATGACGTCGAGCACGTCGGACCGGCGTAGCAGGTCGCTAAGCTCGACCTTCGTGACCCTGTGGGAGCGCATGATTCCTTCGGACACGTAGGGGTCGTACGCGACGATGTCGAAGCCGAACGCAGCCAGCTTGCCTGCCATGTTCTGGGCGATCCGGCCGAATCCGACGAACCCGAACACGCTGCCGCGGATGCGGCGGATGGGGTGGCTCCAGTCGCTCCAGTGCCAGCTGCCGGCGCGTGTCGCGGCGGTGTACGCGGGGATCGAGCGGATCAGTGTGAGCGCCATGGCGATCGAGTGGTCGCCGACTTCCTCGATGCAGTAGTCGGGGACGTTCGTGACGATGATGCCCGCGTCGGTGGCCGCGTCGACGTCGACGATGTCCAGACCGATGCCGTATCGGGCGATGACTCGGCAGCGACTGAGTTGCGCGATGGTGCCCGCGGTGATCGTCGCGTACTGCTGCAGGAGAGCGTCGGCGTTACCCGCGAGCTCGCCCAGGTGGCGCCCGGTGCGGTCGTGTAAGCCGACCACCTCGGCCCCGATGGGCTCGAGGATCTCCTTTTCGATCGCGATGTCCGAATAGTCGTAGTCGGTGACGTAGACCCGGAAGCGGGGATCCGCCATCGGCATCCCTTTCTATGCTGACCAGATTGTGTTGCATAGTGTGCAACAGTGGTGTGCTGTGTGCTACACTAACCCCGTGACTGAGGGATGCGCAAGTGACGTCCGCCATAAAAG
The DNA here is from genome assembly GCA_963848185.1 of uncultured Actinomycetota bacterium. Classification (GTDB taxonomy): domain Bacteria; phylum Actinomycetota; class Actinomycetes; order Mycobacteriales; family Mycobacteriaceae; genus Mycobacterium. The sequence goes on along the minus strand of CAWKCR010000015.1, from coordinate 281,250 downwards.
TGCCGGAGCGGGTGCCAGCTCATACGTTCTGTGCATCGGCGAAACCATGGCGCAGTTGTCCTGTCGGCCGCCCGATCGGATCCGCACCGCGACGTCGTTGGCGCTCGATGTCGCCGGCGCCGAGTCCACGGTGGCGCTCTACCTTTCTCAGCTCGGCCACCGGGTCGAATGGTTGTCGCGACTGGGATGCGACCCGTTCGGCGACCGGATCTCCGACGCGCTCGCGGCGGCGGGTGTTGGCACCAGATGGGTGCAGCGCGACGCCGGCAGGCCCACCGGCGTGTATTTCAAGGACCCCACCGCCGAGGCGACCACCGTGTACTACTACCGGTCGGGCTCGGCGGCGTCGGCGCTGACACCCCAGAGCGTTCCTGGCGGCGTCGTGGAGGCCGCGCGGTGGGTGCACATCACCGGCATCACCCCGGCACTGTCGGCCGGCGCACGCGCATTGGTCGACAGCGTCTTCGCGCGCTGCGCGGAGGACGGTGTCGCACTGTCGTTCGACGTCAACTACCGGGCCAAGCTGTGGCCGTCGCGCTCCGAGGCGGCCGCGGTTCTTCGCGGGCTCGCCCGTCGTGCGCGCGTGGTCTTCGTGGGCAGGGACGAAGCAGAAGCGTTGTGGGACTTGCCAACTGCGCATCACATCCGCGACATGCTGCCCGAACCCGCCGAACTCGTTGTCAAGGACGGGGCCGTCGGAGCCTGGTGCTTCGGCTCCGATGCGCCGGTGTTCGTGCCCGCCGAGCCCGTCGATGTGGTCGAACCCGTCGGTGCCGGAGACGCGTTCGCGGCCGGCTATCTCCATGAGACCCTGCAGGGGGCGGCGATCGACCGTCGCCTTCGCGCGGGGCATCGTCTGGCGGCTGCCGCCCTCGCGACGACGTCCGACTTCGTGCCGCCGCGGGAGAGTGTTCGTGTCTCAAAGCATTGAGCGGGCCCTGGACATCCTGACGATTCTCGGCGACGAGCCCCAGACTCCCGCCGAGATCGCCAGGCGGCTCGATGTGCACCGGTCGACGGCGCTGCGAATCCTCGACGTACTGCTGGAGCGCCGCATGGCGCGCCGCTTGCCGGACGGGCGGTACGGAATCGGGGGCGAGATCCTTGCCCTGGCGCAGCGCGGACACGACCAACTCGACCTCGCCCGCGTTGCCCGCCCGTATCTGACCGCGCTGAGCGAAGCAGGCGGCGAGACAGTGCATTTCGCCGAGTTGCAGGGCAACGCGATCGTATATACCGGGAAGGTCGACTCGGCCGGGCCGGTGCAGCTGACCTCGCGGGTGGGGCAGCCGGCCGTCCTCCACACCGCGAGCGTGTCGAAGGCCATTCTGGCGTTCCTCGACGGCCCGCGGGTCGATGCGATCCTGCGCGGTTGCGATTTCGCGCCGTTCACCGATGCCACCATCCGTTCGCGCGCCGAGCTGGATGTGGTGCTGGCCGAGGTGCGCAGCCGGGGCTGGGCGGTGGATCGCGGTGAGAACGAGGAGTACATCAACGCGATCGGCGCCCCTGTCCGGGACGCAACCGGTGCGGTCGTCGGAGCGGTCTCGGTGATCGCGTTGAAGGTCATCAGTGACCTGGACGATCTGCAACGCCGCGATCTTTCCCGGCTGCTCGAGACCGCCGCCGCCATTTCCGCCGAGTCGGGCTGGCGCCCCCCGGCACCGAAGGAAGGACCGAAACCCCTGTCATGAACATCGACAACAGCTGGTTCGACAACGCGTTCGGCGACTCCCGTTACATGGGGATCTTCCGCGGACACAGCTTGGATCGGACCCTGCAACTCGCACGGCTGGCCTGGGATCAGGGCATCGAGCTCGTCGAGATTCCGGTACAGCAACCCAGCGACATCGAGCGACTCACCCGCACGGCCGCCGCGGCCGCCGAGGTGGGCAGGGTCGTGGGTGCCGGCACCGTCCGCAGTGTCGACCAGGTGGAGCTCGTCAAGCGCGCCGGAGCGCGGTTCATCGTCTGCCCGGGGTTCAACCGCGATGTTGTGGAGTCGGCCGCAGCACTGGGCATGCCGACCCTGCCCGGTGTCGCGACGGCCAGCGAGGTCGACAGCGCCCTGGCGCTGGGGTTGACGTGGCTGAAAGCGTTTCCGGCAATAGCGTTGGGCAGCTGCTGGATTGCGCAGATGGCAGGCCCCTTCCCGCAGGCCGAGTTCGTCGCCACCGGCGGCATCACGCCGGACAACGCCGCGGAGTTCTTTAACGCCGGCGCGCGCGCCGTGGCCGTCGGCTCAGCGGTCGAGCAACTCGCGGCCCACGGCGCACGCTAGCGCGTCGTCGCCCGAACCAGCCGGCCACGGGATCGCCGCGCGACCGAGGACCGAGGCGGCTTCGAGCGCGTCGTCACCAATCCGCGGCGATGTACTTGGTCTCGGTGTACTCGAGCATCCCTTCGTGGCCGCCCTCGCGTCCGAGGCCGCTGGTCTTGGTGCCGCCGAACGGTGCGCTGGGATCTGAGACCACTCCGCGGTTGAGTCCGACCATGCCGGTCTCGAGTCGTTCGGCGACCTGAAGCCCCCGGCGGAGGTCTTCGGTGAAGACGTAGGAGATGAGACCGTATTCAGTTCGGTTTGCCTGCGCGATGGCCTCGTCGTCGTCGGTGAAGCGCACGATCGGCGCCACGGGCCCGAAGATCTCATCGTGCAACAGATCCGAAGCCGGGTCGACGCGGTCGAGCACGGTGGGTGAGTAGTAGAAGCCGATCCGGTCGGGGACATCACCGCCGGTGAGGATGCCGGCACCCCGGCCCACGGCGTCGTCGACGAGTTGCTGGACCTTTTTCTGGGCTTCCTGGTTGACCAACGGGCCCAGTTCGGTGCCGGCCTGGTAGCCGGGGCCGACGCGGATCGCCTTCATGGCGGCAGCGAACTTCGCGCCGAACTCGTCAGCGACACTGTCGTGGACATAGAACCGGTTCGCGGCAGTGCAGGCCTCACCGCCATTGCGCAGCTTGGCGACCATCGCTCCAGCGACTGCGCGGTCGACGTCGGCGTCCTTCAGCACCAGGAACGGCGCGTTGCCGCCGAGTTCCATCGAGGAGTGCAGCACCCGGTCGGCCGCCGAATGCAACAGCTTGATGCCGACTTCTGTCGAGCCGGTGAAGGACACCTTGCGGACCGCAGGGTGGTCGAGCAGGGCACTGACGACCGCTGACGACCGCTGCGCCGGTACCACATTGACCACTCCGGCCGGTGTGCCCGCATCGGTGAGAAGCGCCGCGACCGCCAGCGCCGTCAGCGGTGTATCACTCGCGGGTTTGAGGACCACGGTGCAGCCGGCCGCCAGGGCGGGACCGATCTTTCGGGTCGCCATCGCGGCGGGGTAGTTCCATGGCGTAACGAGCGCCGCCACACCGATCGGCTCGCGCTGCACCACAATCCGGTAGTCGCCGTTGGGTGCGACGCTCAGCGAGCCCTCCAGTCGCACAGCTTCTTCGGAGTACCAACGAAAGAATTCCGCGGCATAACTCACCTCGGCTCTCGCATCGGGCAGCGCCTTGCCGTTCTCGGCGCTGATGAGCAACGCGAGCATCTCGGACCGCTCGACCATCAGTTCGTAGGCGTTACGCAAAATGATCGACCGCTCGCGCGGCGCATATCTGCGCCACGCCGCGAGGGCGGTCTCGGCGGCTGTCGCGGCGTCCCGTGCGTCGTCGGCGGTGGCCGAGCACGCCGAAGTGAGGGGCTGCGCGGTGGCGGGGTCGAGAACTGCAATGGTGGCGCCGTCGCTGGCGTCCCGCCACTGTCCAGCGATGTAAAGCTGCGTGGGCACAGTCTCGACGAGGGCTGTTATCTCGTTCAACACCAACTTGTCGCTTTCTTTTGATGTCAGGCCAGACCGGTGGCGTCGCGCCAGCGGATTGCACTGCGGCGTAAGCGGTTCCGATGCTCACACCGGCGCGTATTCACCCGGGTCGGCAGCAACTTCGGCTACCCGGGGGCAACTATCCTGACGGTCAAGGACGGTCCAGGCGGCGTTGACGATGTCCTGGCTGGACAGGCCGTACTTCCGAAACAGGTGCGGACCCGTCTTCGCGCCCTCAGCGAAGGTGTCCTGCAGGCCGATACGGCGCAATGGCCGCCCCAGGCCGGCCTCGGCCATCGTTTCGGCGACGGCCGATCCCAGCCCGCCGATCACGGAGTGGTTCTCGGCGGTGACCACGACTCGGGCGCTGCCGGCGACCTCGACGACAGTGGTGCTGTCGAACGGCTTGATGACCGGCGCGTTGACCAGGCTCACGCTAACGCCTGCTTTTTCCAGCGTCTCTGCGGCCTGCAGCGAACTGGACAGCATCATGCCGTTGGCTACCAGCGCGACATCGCGTCCGCGAGTGAGGATCTGGGCCTTGGTGATCGAGAATTCGTGTGAGTCGTCGAAGATCACCGGAATCTCACCCCGCTTCAACCGGAGATACACCGGGCCGTCCAGGTCGACGATCTGTGGCAGCACCTGCCGGATCTCGACCGCGTCAGCGACGTCGATCACTGTCATCCCCGGGATTGCCCGCATGATCGCCACGTCCTCGATCGCCTGATGGCTCGGGCCGCCGGGGCTGGATACCCCCGGCATGAAACCGACGATCCGCACGGGCAGGCGCGGGTAGGCGATCGAGTTGACGATCTGGTCGAAGGGTCGGCGGGTCGCGAACACACCGAAGGTGTGGACGAACGGGATATACCCCTGGCGGGCGAGGGCGCCAGCCATGCTCATCATGTTCGCTTCGGCCATTCCCGCATGGATGAAGCGCTCGGGGATCTTGTCCTGGAACAAGTCGACCTCACATTGTCGGGTGAGATCACCGGAGAGACAGAGGATCTCCTCGCGCCGGATGGCCAGATCGAGCAACGCCGTTCCGTAAGGCTTGAGGACGGTGGGGAAGGGTGGTTCACGCAAGACGGGCCTCCAATTCGGCGATGGCAGCATCCGCGAGGTCGCGCGGAAGCTTGATGAAGTGCCCATCGGCATCGGGCGGGAGAACGTCGAGCCCATGCACGGTGGACGTGCGGGCGATGATCACAGTCGGGGTGTCGTTGTCGAGAGCCCGGGTGAGCGCCTCGACCACTGCGTCAACGTCGTGGCCGTCGACATCGTGTGCCGCCCAACCGAACGACTCCCATTTGGCGGCAATCGGCTCAATCGTCGTAATCGTGGAGACGGGTCCGTCGACCTGAGAATCGTTGGCGTCAAGCACAACGATCAAACGGTTGAGGCGGTGATGTCCTGCGAACATCGCGGCTTCCCAGGTCTGTCCCTCCTGAAGTTCCCCGTCACTGCAGATCACGAACACCCGCCGGTGGTCGTCGCCGCGGAGGCGATGCGACAGTGCGAAACCCGCACCACCGGACAATCCGGTGCCCAGTGAACCGCAGGTCAGATCCACTGAAGGCGAGCGCTCGGTGCCGATCGCTTCGAGGGTCGAGTCTTCTTGCCCGTACGTTTCGAGCAGTGTCTCGTCAAGGACGCCGATCTCAGCCGCGGCGGCAAACGCAGCGATGATGTAATGGCCCGGGGAGCAGACGATCTGGTCCACACCGGGACGGAACACCGTCGAGTACAGGGCCGCGAACGTCTCCGCCGACGAAAGAGCTTGGCCGAGGTACCCGAAACCCTGGGGGGCGACCATCTGCACCGCACGCAACCGGATGCGGTCGGCGAAATCCCGGATGTCCTGAGATGCCGTGTCGTGGTTCATGTGCTGTCCTTTGCGTGTCGTCGCCGGGCCGCGGGCGGGGGCGCGGAGATCACCGTCGGGACGCTCCGCAGCGCGACGGGGACTGCCGAGAGTGCCGCGGCCGCCTGTCTGCGCCGCAGCTCCGCTGTCGCGTCAGCATCACGCAAGTGACATTCCCCTGTCCTGGCAGTCGGCAGCTGCAAGTGCACCTGCTCTGTAATCGATTACCGTAATCGATTACATTCTCCATTGTCGGCGCTAAGTAGCCCCGATGTCAACCGCCCCAACATCAACGCTCAGGCAACGCCGCGCCATTCGGCCTGACTACGCGGCGCCGCGGACGCGGGCCTCTTGGTGGTGCTGCTCGGTGGCGCGGCGGCGGCGCCCGATTCGATGGCTAGGGAGTTTGCTGCCGACTTGACACTGCAATCGTTTTCATCCGGCGGCGTGATCGGGTGCACGAGCGGCGGTTACGGACCTCGAGAGCGACGTGCGATCCCCAATGTCCAACGGGCACACGGCGGCCCGGCCTCAGCTAGAGTGATTGCTTATGGGCAGGACGCGCGAGGTGCCGAGAATCAGAGATGTCGCGCGCGCGTCGGGATTCTCCGTAGCGACGGCGTCCCGCGCCCTCAATCCCGCCACCGCTTCGGTGGTCAGCGTCAAGACTCGCGAAGTGATCGAGGCAACGGCGGCCGCATTGGGCTATCAGCCCAACGACGCGGCGCGGTCGTTGCGGACAAGCCGGTCGATGATCATCGGCGTAGTGATTCCCGATATCACCAACCCGCTGTTCCCGCGCGTCGTGCGCGGCATCGACGACAAACTTCGATCAAGCAACTACTACTCGCTGTTGGCGAATTCCGATAGCGACCCGGTGCGCGCCGAAGACGCGACACGACGTTTGCTGCAGCGGGGAGTCGACGGACTGATCATCGCGACCGCCTCGCTGGAAGACCGCGGCCCCACACTCCTGGAACGCGATGACATCCCCCTGGTGCTGCTCAACCGGCGTACCAAAGATGCCCGCCTGCCCAGCGTCACAGCGGCCGGGCTGCGGGGCACGACGGACGCGCTGTCCTGGCTGTTGGACCAAGGGCATCGCGACATCACCGTTCTGGCCGCGCCCCAGCACACCAGTACGGGTCGCGAACGGCTCAAGGAGGTCGAACAGGCGGCCAAAAAGAAACTGGGCCGAAGGCTACCGGCGGTGACAGCCGAGGCGGTGTCCGAAGAGGCGGGATACCGGGCCACCGCGGCGGCGCTGCAGTCCCAGAAGACACCACCGACGGCGATCATCGCGGCGAACGACCTGTTGGCGCTGGGAGCCATCCGGGCGCTGCAGGATCACGGATTGCGCTGCCCCCAAGACGTTTCGGTGGTGGGGTTCAACGACATGCCCTTCAGCGACCGGATGAATCCGCCGCTCAGCACTATCGGATTCGACCACTACACGATGGGGACCGAAGCAGCCCGTCTAGTCCTCGAGCTGGTCAACGGCCAGGACAAGGTCAAGAGCGTCCACCTACCGACAGAGTGGATCCGGCGCGGGTCGACCGCCCCGGTCGCCGCCCGCAAGTAGCGCCCGACGCTCGGGCCGCAAGTTAACCGGGTATCGCGGCGATATCTGCGGAGCGGGCCTGCTGGACATACAGCGACAGAAAGTCCTTGTCCCGCAGGCCGGTACCGATCGCCGACTGGATCAGCTGGTACACAGACGCCCCAATCGGCATCGGGACCTCAAGGGCCCGCGCAGCTCCCAGCCCCAGGTCAAAGTCCTTGCGAAGCAACTCCGTCGTGAAGGTCGGAGTCCAATCGAGATTCACCAGATCGTCGGCGCGCTTACGCACCCAGTCGGACCCGAGAACCGTTCCATTGAGGAACTCGAGAAACGCTCGCCGATCTGTGCCCCCCTTCTCGGCGAGGGTGGTGACCTCGACGAGGATCTGGACAAGCATTCCGAGGTAGAGGTTGTGGCACAGCTTGACCAGCCGGCTTTGCTCGTCGGCGCCCGCATACACCGCAACCTTGGCAATCTGGCGCAGGTAGGGCTCCGTCGCGACGAACGTGGCCTCCGGACCGGACGCCACGATGCAGGCGCCGCCCTCGGCGACGACGTGCGGGTTGCCGCTGATCGGCGCCGCAAGGAATTCCACACCGGCGTCGACCACCGCGCAGCGGACGCGTGCGGAGGTCTCGGCCGACACCGTCGAGCAGTCGACGATCACCGACGGCGTGCGGTCCGCGCTGAGCAGCCCCTTCGGGCCGCAGACGACCTCTTCGAGATCCTTTGGCGCCGACACCATCACGAACACCACGTCGGCAGCGCCAAGATCGACGATCTCGTTGACCGCTTCTGCGCCCTTGGCGGTGAGCGCCGCCGTCTTCAGGTGGGTGCGATTCCACACGACCAGATCGTGTCCGGCCTCGATGAGTCGCATCGCCATTGCGGAGCCCATCCGGCCGGTGCCGAGCCAACCAAGCTTTGCCATCGTGCGGTCCCCTTCTCGGGCGGTAGTGAAGGACAACAACTCAATGGAACAGGACTGTAATCGATTACATCTCGGTCGTCAAACGGCTCAGGCGATACCTCCGCGGTGGGCCAACCCCTTGACGGGGTAGGCCGTCGGCTCTACTTTGTAATCGATTACACGGCTCAGCAGATGGGTGGAGTCGACGACGATGAACGACACCGAAGGCCAGAACGACATGCCGGTGGGCCACGCCGATGATCACGGCGCGAGCCAGTACCGCAGCGACACATCTGGGGAACGCGGCGCACTGTCCCGGCGTGCGCTGCTCGCCGGAGTCGCCGGCGGGGCAGTGGCTTCATCCATTGTCTGGGCCGGGGCAACAGCTTTCGTCAATCGGCGGATGGCGCGGGCGCCGTTGAATGCGGGCTCGCCCGCTCCCGGATCCCGTGACCGACTGTTGCTCCAAGGCGGACTGGTTCTTTCCATGGATGCCGCGGTCGGAGATTTCGAAGAGGCGGATGTCCTGATCGAGGGGACCACCATTGCCGAGGTCGGCCCGCGCCTGCGGGTCGACGCGCCCCAGGTTGACTGCGCCGGCATGCTCGTCATCCCCGGTTTCGTCAACTCGCATGTCCACATGTTCCAGACGGCCTTACGCGCCTACTGGGCTGACGCGCTGGCTGCGGACTACTTCTCCCAATCCCGCGAGGACGTCAACGCGATCTTCCACAAGTACCAGCCGGACGACGTCTATCACGGCGAATACGTGGGTGCGCTGGAATGTCTGAACGCTGGCGTGACAACCGCCGTTGACACCTCGCAATGCTCGTACACTCCCGCTCACAGCGACGCCGCCATTCGCGGGCTGGCCGATTCGGGAATGCGCGCGGTCTATGCATACTCGCCGACATCGGGAGGAAATGTCGCCGACCCGCAGTACGCCTATCCCCAAGACCTCACCCGGATCCAACAAGAAATGTCGACTGGAGGCGGGGACCTGGTAACCCTCGCATTGGGAGGGCCGCTCAACGCCGACAACTGGTCGCTGGCCCGCTCGCACGGAGTGCCGATATTCACCCATGTCAACAATGCCGCCGCGGGACACGACCTCGAGGCGCTGGGAAAGGGCGGCCTCATGGGAACCGACAACACTTACATCCACTGCAACACGCTAGATCCCAGCACCTGGACGACGATCGCGGCGACGGGTGGACGGGTGTCCTTGTCGACCCTTGTCGAACAGACCCTCGGCTCGGGGTTGCCCGGTATCCGGACCGCGTTGGACCACGGCATGCTCCCCGGACTGAGCACCGACGCCGTCACTCTTGGGCCAGCCGACTTCTTCTCCCAGATGCGATCTGCCTATGCGTTACAACGCAGCCGCATCCTGGAACACAGGGCGTCAGGGCGAACCGACTTGGCACGCGTCGTATCGTGTCGAGAAATACTCGAGATGGCCACGATGGGTGGCGCCCACGCCGCGCACCTGGGAGACACGGTCGGTTCCCTCACCCCGGGCAAGCAAGCAGACGTCGTTCTGCTGGACGCCAAGACGCTCAACGCCGCGCCATTGAGTAGCGCCGCCGGCGCGATAGTCACGCTGATGGACACGAGCAACGTTGACTCGGTGCTTGTGGCCGGCAGGATGGTCAAGCGCGGGGGACAGCTCATCGGGGTCGACGTGCAGGATGCTTTGCGGCAACTTCAGCAGTCTGCCGACGGCCTGTTTGCTCGGTCGAAATACCCGCGCGACGCCCTCGGCTCGTGCTGCCAACACCTATGAACGCCAACGTTTGCCAAACCCGGGACAGTCGAGATCGTGCACGCCGTCGATGCCAAACCGGCTATGCCCACTGCACATCCGAAGCCAACGAGACCTGGCGGCGGGCGTTAGGCCCACACAGTACTTATGGGTTGAAATCGTCCCACTCGATCACTGGCCGCTTCAGCTGACGCGGTCGCAGCCGAATTTGCCTGTGCGCACTCGCGCATGAGTGTTAGCCGGATGCAAGGAGATTCGGATGTCGGGAATCTCTGCGCGGATGGCCCGAAGGATGCGGGGTATCAGGACGCGGAGGTATTCAACACCTCCCGATACCTTGCGGCAGTGATGGTCATGGTCGCGGTATCGGTTGTGATGATGGGGCTGCTCAAGGTGGTCGAACGGAAGCTCGCGCCCTGGCGTGATCGACGCTCACATGATGCGTGCCGATCGGTCGGCGGACGTCATGAAGGTTCCAAGTGCCTGAATAGCAAGAACGAATACTGCACAGCGCGAATATTGCTCATCCGCCAGACAGACGGGAAGGTCCGCAGTAGACGCTCAGAACTTGCTGGAATTCGTTGCGGTTTCACGGCGCTATCTGCCGGGTAGCCCCTAGCGTCGGCGCAACAAAAAGTGCCGCAACTCAAAGGGGTGCGAAATGCAGACATCTACCAGCAGTATGCGACGCGGAGCTCTCGGTGTACTTGCTGCCGGCGCGGTTGGGGGATTGGCCGCCGCCACGATTGCGCTTCCGACGGCTTCCGCTCAGCCCCAGTGCACGGCATCCGGGCTGAGCAACGCTCTTGGTTCGGTGGCCAGCGCGACGGGCGGATACCTAGCCGGTCATCCCGGCGCAAATGACGTCGTGACCAACGCCGGTGCGTTGCCGCCGGGAGACGGTGAGAACTCGATTCGGGTGTACTTCGCTTCCCATCCGCAGGAGTGGGCCGACCTGCAAGCCATTGCGCAGCCGCTGCGCTCCCTGCGCAAGGCGTGCAACGTGGATGTGGCACCTGCGCAGATCGCAAGACTGTTCGACGCGATGGCCTCATAGACGCTGTTTTGCTAATCCCAAGAGTCTCAACGAGATACAGGGAGGGAACTTCTATCGTTTCCCGCGCGGCTCGAGCACCGGTTTGATGTCCACGATCGGCGTCTGGTCGATCGCCTCGAGGTCTCGCACGCGGACGCGGAGGTCGTCGACTTCCAGAACCGTGACCACGTGGAGGCCGAGCGGGTTCGGCCGATCCGGTGAGCGGGTCGCGAACACGCCCTGAACGGGCCTGGACGGATCACTGCGAGGGTGCACCTGCCGGACGTCTCGGTCGGCGAGGTGCAGCCACGTGATCACGACGATGTCGGCGCCGGGTTCCAGGCCGTCGAGCGCCGGCCGGACATCGGGATCGAACACCAGCCAGCAGTCCGGGGCACCTTCGTCCCCCTGGCACGGCGCGGCGGTCAGATCGGTCAGCGGCGACTCGACCCACCCGATCGGTCGCAGTACGAGGTCATGGCTCACATATGAAATATCTATGAGGACCGTGACGACCCGCTCTGGGATCGCGACAATGGTCAAATGACCTCGTTGCCCGTCAGCGATCAGGGCGCGGCGGGACCCCGTCGCGCCATCCTGGGCCAGCTGCCCCGCATGTACCGCGCGGACGGGTCCCCGATCCGCGTGCTGCTGGTCGACGACGAACGCGCGCTGACGAACCTGGTCAGGATGGCGTTGCAGTACGAGGGCTGGGAAATCGACGTCGCCCACGACGCCCGCGAGGCCGTCGACAAGTACCGCGCGAACACCCCGGACATCCTGGTCCTCGACATCATGCTCCCCGACATGGATGGGCTCGGCGTGCTGCAGCAAATCCGCGAGTCCGACACCTATACGCCCACGCTGTTCCTGACCGCGCGCGACTCGGTGATCGACCGGGTCACCGGACTGACCGCCGGCGGCGACGACTACATGACCAAGCCGTTTTCCCTCGAGGAGTTGGTGGCCAGGCTGCGCGGGCTGCTGCGTCGGTCGGCGTACCTGACCCCAGCCGACGACGAGACGTTGACCGTTGGTGACCTCGAACTCGACTGCGCCAGTCGTGAGGTCACCCGCGGCGGCGATCCCATCTCGCTGACGTCGACCGAGTTCGAACTTCTGCGATTCCTGATGCGCAATCCGCGGCGCGCGCTGGGCCGCAAGGAGGTGCTGCGCCGGGTGTGGAATTACGAGTTCGGCGGACGTTCGAGCATCGTCGACCTGTATGTCTCTTACTTGCGCAAGAAGATCGACGCCGGACGGGAACCGATGATCCACACTGTTCGCGGCGTCGGCTACATGCTGCGGCCGGCCGAATGACCCGCTTGGTTGGAGTCTGGCGCAGCTGGACATTGTTGCGGCAGTTGGTGGTTGGCGTCTCTGCGGTGGTGATGGTCGTCCTGGTGACCGTCGGGACGATGTCGGTGCTTACGTTGCGGGCGTCGGTTCTGGGCATCATCGACGCGCAGCTCGCCGGGTCCGCCGACGGTTTCAGCCACGCGGTCACCAAATACCGCATCACCCCGAACGCGTCGGGCGATCTGCCACCACCCGGCGGAATGAAACCGCTGACTCAGCTCATCGGGCAGGCGCCGGGAAACGTCATTGCGTTGATCCAGGAAGGCAAGGTGGTGGATTCCGCTTACTTCGTCGACGGGGAAGCGAGGCCCGCCCCGCACGATGCGGTCGCGAAGATCGCCGAACTCTCCTGGGCCGGCAGCGAACCACGCACCGTTGCGCTGCCCGAACTGGGTTACTACCGCATGGTTGGCCGGCCCGGTGACGGCAACGAGCTCCTGGTGACGGGCGCTTCCCGGAAGCCCGCTTGGGACGTGATGACGCGTGAGACCGCGATCGTCGCAGGCACGACCGCGCTTGCGCTGCTGCTCACCGCCCTGTGCACGATCGCCATCGTCCGGTTCGCGCTGCGCCCGCTGGGCCGGGTCGCCGCCACCGCGGCCGAAGTGGCGACGCTGCCGCTGGACCGCGACCACCACGCGATCACGCCACGGGTGCCGGACGGCGACACCGATCCACGGACCGAGGTCGGGCTCGTCGGCGACACACTGAACCGGCTGCTGGCGCATGTGGAACGCGCGCTGGCCGACGTCGCGGCATCGGACCGGAGGATGCGTCAGTTCATTACCGACGCCAGTCACGAGCTGCGCACCCCGTTGGCGGCGATTCACGGATATGCCGAGCTGACCCGGCAGGACAGCTCGGTGCTTCCGGACACCACCGAGTATTCGCTCGCCCGCATCGAAGCCGAAGCGCGCCGGATGAATTCGTTGGTCTCCGACCTACTTCTGCTCGCGCGGCTCGACGAGGGTCAGGACCTCGACGCCGCTGAAGTCGACCTGACCGACGTCGTCATGGATGCCGTCAACGATGCCGCGGTGTCCGCGCCGACACACCGCTGGCTGACCAAGGTGCCCGACAGTGCGGTATGGGTTCGCGGTGACCGGGCCCGGCTTCATCAGACGCTTGCCAACTTGCTATCCAACGCGCGGGTGCACACTCCTGCGGGCACCTCGGTGACGGCGGGAATCGCCACCGGCAGAGCCGACGACGGGACGGCGTATGTGGAATTGACGGTCACCGACGACGGTCCCGGGATACCGGCCGAACTACTGCCACACCTGTTCGAGCGGTTCTTCCGCGCCGACAAGTCGCGGTCACGCGACGCCGGCAGTTTCGGACTGGGGTTGTCGATCGCCGCCTCGATAGTCGAGGCGCACAACGGGACGATCGGCGCCGAATCCGGGAAAGGCAGAACGACTTTCACGGTCCGGCTGCCGACCGTTCAAATGGATGCTCAGCACGCCACGTCGACGTAAACCGTTTGGGAGGTGATCGTGGTGTTGATTGAGCTCCCGCCGCGGGAATCCGAGGTCGAATGAGTCTGCCCTGGGCGCACGGCGCTTACCGTGCACTCCGACAGCGGCGCAGCGCCTGTCCGATTGATGACGACGTTGTATCCGCTTGCCTCGAGCGTTCGGACCGTTTGATCGACCTCTGACGGTCCGGTCGGCGCTGCGGCGGCGACGCCGGCGAGTGCGACGGTGGCCGACGCCAGGGCACTTGCGGTAAAGCCAATGGCAACATAGTTTTTCATTTTCCCGACCTCCATAACATTGGTCTGCTTACCCATTCCAATGTAGGGTCGAATTCCACCGTCGCCAGATGCTCATATTGAACGCAAACATTTGAAATTGCTATGAGAATCTTGCAATTCCTCAGAGCGCCACAGGATCTCGACACAGCACCAGTTTGGTGGTGTGCTCGAGATATGCGGTCGATGTGTCCGGGCCCCAAGGCGTTCGGCGATGTCCAGCCGTTGAATCCGGTCATCGACATAGTCGACGACGTTAGCGCCGTGAGCAACCGCGAGTCCCGCGGCATAGAGGCCGATGCTCTGCCCCGCGCCGCCCAACACCAGAACCGACGCACCCGGGCGCTCGGTCAAATCCATGACCGACTAGCGGCGAGCGTTGGGTTGTGTCACGCCTCGGCGTCGACAGCGTGTCTTAAGCCGACACTCGTCGCGCTCCGCGTTGCAGGAGTATCGAAATCGTGAGAACAACGATGCCCGCCGCCGCCAGGAGTGCTCCCGCCGCTGCCGGTGCGGTGTAGCCGTATCCGGCGGCGATCACCAGGCCGCCGACCCAGGCGCCGGTCGCGTTGCCGATGTTGAGCGCCGAGTGGTTCAGCGCCGCGGCCAACGTCTGGGCGTCGTGAGCGACGTCCATCAGCCGGGTCTGCAGCGCAGGGGCGACTGCTGAGCCTGCCGCGCCGATGCCGAACAGCACCACCAACGCCGTGAACGGGTTGTGCGAGGCGAGCACGAACACCGCCAGCACGGTGCCAAGTGCACCCATCGACAAGTACAGCGCGCGGATCACGGACTGGTCCGCCAGGCGGCCGCCGACCAGGTTCCCGACCACCATGCCGAAACCAAAGACCATGAGTGCCACCGGAACCAGCGCGCGTGGCAGGCCGGCGACGTCGGTCATGGTGGTACTGATGTAGGTGTAGACGGCGAACATGCCGCCGAAGCCGATCATGCCGACGAGCAGGGCCAGCCACACCTGCACGCGCCGCAGCGCGCCGAGCTCGGTCAGCGGGCTGGTGGAGTGCATCGATCGCAATCGTTGGGGCAGCCAGTACGACAGGGCGGCTAAGGTGCCGATGCCGACGGCGACCACCAGTCCGAAGGCGCTTCGCCAGCCCAGCGCCTGGCCCAGCCAGGACGCCATCGGCACCCCGAGGACGGTGGCCACCGTCAACCCGCACATGACATGCGCGATGGCCTTGGCCCGATTCTGCGGCCCCATCAGGTGCGCGGCGACCAACGCGGCCACACCGAAGTACGCGCCGTGCGGCAGGCCGGCGACGAACCGCGCGACCATGAGGGTTTCATACGACGGCGCCACCACACTGGCCAGATTGCCGAGCGTGAACACCGCCATCAGGGCGAGTAGCAGCGTCTTGCGCGGCATGCGGGCGGTGAGTGCGGCGATCAGTGGCGCGCCGACGACGACACCGAGGGCATACGCCGAAATGACATGTCCCGCAGTTGGTTCGGTGATACCCAGGCCGGTCGCGATGTCGGGCAGCAGGCCCATCGCGACGAATTCGGTGGTGCCGATCCCGAATCCGCCAAGGGCGAGCGCGAGCACTGCCAGCCAGCGCACGGCCGGGTCGGGCGCGACGACGGAGACAGGTCCGGACGGCCGGTCAAGTGAAGTGGTCATCAAGAAGGAACTTCCGCTCTATTGGGTGTCGCCGCCGAGCAGCTCCGGCGATGGGTCGGCAAGTTCGCGTGCGACGGCGGCCAGGTCGGAGATCGTCGCCCAGTCCTGTCCTTCGACGGCATCGGACGGGGTGAGCCAGCTGCCACCTACGCAGCAGACGTTGGGAAGTGCCAGATACGACGCCAGGTTCGTCGGGGTGATCCCGCCGGTCGGGCAGAACCGCGCGGCGGAGACGGGGGAGTGGATGGCTCGCAGGTACGGCGCACCGCCGGCGACCTCGGCGGGAAAGAACTTCATGTCGGTGTAGCCGTCCTCCAGTAGCGTCAGGACCTCGGAGACGGTGGCCACGCCGGGCAGATGCGGCAATCCGGTGTCGCGCATCGACGCTCGCAGATCGGGGGTGCTGCCCGGTGACACCAGGAACTGTGCGCCCGCGGCCGCGGCAAGCTTGGACTGGCTGGTGTCAACGATGGTGCCGGCACCGACGATGATCTCGGGCACCTCGGCGGCGATGCGCTCGATGGCATCCAGCGCCGCCGGCGTGCGCAGTGTCAACTCGATGATCGGCAGTCCGCCGGCAACGAGCGCCCCTGCGATCGGCACCGCGTCGGCCGCGTCGTGCACGATCACCACGGGGATGACAGGGACGATGTCCAGCAATGAGTTCATGACGCGCTCCTAAAGACAGTGGCACCCTCGTCGGCGGGGCCGACGGCCGCGCGCATGCTGGCGAACAGTTCGCGGCCGGTGCCAACCCACTCGTCGGCCGACGGTGCTCGGCCCGTCGGGGTGCGGGCCGCGAATTCGTCGTGCGGCACGTGGATGGTCAGGGCGCCGGCGTCGGCGTCGAGGGTGATGACGTCGCCGTCGGTCACGCGGGACAGCGGTCCGTCCGCCGCCGCCTCCGGGGTGAGATGGATTGCGGCAGGGACCTTTCCAGACGCGCCGGACATGCGGCCGTCGGTGACCAGCGCCACCCGGTGGCCACGGTCCTGCAGCACGCCCAGGGCGGGGGTGAGCTTATGCAGTTCGGGCATGCCGAGGCCCTGCGGTCCCTGGTAGCGCAGCACCGCGACGAAATCGCGCTCCAATGAGCCGGATTGGAACGCATCGAGAAACCGTTCCTGACTGTCGAAGACGGCCGCCGGCGCCGTGACGGTCCGGTGGTGCGGATCGACAGCGGACGTCTTGATCACGCTGGCGCCGAGATTGCCGGACAGGGTCTTCAGCCCGCCGTCGGGTGCGAACGGGTCGTCCGCGATCACGTCGCGGGAGAACAGCGACAGCTGCATACCGGCGCGGCCCTGGGTTATGCCGTCACACATCGCGGGCACACCGCCCGCGAACTGGGCGATGCCGCCGGCCTCCAGCACGGCCTGCTTGAGCCGCGCGGGATAGCTCTCGAACGGCTTGTGCGCCGAAAGCATGTCGTTGTACGACGACACGATCGCGATGTTGGGTTTGACCATGTGGCGCAGTGCATCTTTGTCCCTCGTGCCGGACGCGGCGAAGCCGTGCGCGAGGTTGGCGCAGGCGAGCCTGCCACGGGCAGGGCCGGTTTCGGCCGCGACGGCCAGCCGGCGCAGATACGCGTCGCGCTGCTCGGCGCTGCGGGCGGCGATCCTGGCCGTAACGTCGGCCATCACTGGGTGTGTCATGCGGCTCCTTCGTGCCAGCGCCGGCCATCCCGCTCGAGCAGGGTGGCGGCATCAACGGGTCCATCCGTGCCGGCCGGGTACAGCCTCGGCACTCGAGAAGAGTTCTGCCATTGGCGCAGAATCGGTTCGGCCCACGCCCATGCGGCTTCCACCTCGTCGCGGCGCATGAACAGTGTCGGGTCGCCGCGCACCACGTCCATCAGCAGCCGCTCGTACGCGTCGGGAGAACGGCGCTGGAAGGCTTCGGTGTAGTTGAGTGCCAACGACACCGGCCGCAGCCGGATACCGCCGGGTCCGGGCTCTTTCGCGGTCAGCTCCAGGCGCATCTCCTCGTCCGGTTGCAGCGAGATGACCAGACGGTTCGGCTCGGAGTCGCCGTCGCTGCCGGGAAACATCGGCAACGGAACGGGTTTGAATTGGACGACGATCTCGGAGTACCGCCGCGACATCCGCTTCCCGGTGCGCAGATAGAACGGAACGCCGGCCCAGCGCCAGTTGTTGATCTCGGCCTTGACCGCGACGAACGTTTCCGTCGAGCTGTCGGTGTTTTCGGCGCGGTCAAATGGCCGTCCCGGTCGCGCAGGTACAGCGCCGGCAGCAGCTTGCGAACGGCGAGGTCGCCGGTGCCGCCGAAGATCACGAAGTCGCAGGGGTTACTCACCGGGCCTACCGTAGAGGGACTTCGGATGCTTTGCAAACCGACTTCGGTACTTGAAATACAAAAGCGATCGGAGTTACGCTGTCTGAATGGCGTTAACCAGGACTTCAACGACGACGTCCGCCGGCGATATCTATGCCCTGATCAGGGAGCGGCGCGACATCACCCGCACCGAGATCGGCCAGCTCACCGGGCTGTCCCGCACCGCCGTGTCCGCGCGGGTGGGGGCGCTCGCCGCACGGGGATTGGTCATCGAGCGCGAACAGGCCCCGTCAACCGGGGGACGCCCGGCGGCATTCCTGAGCTTCAACGCCGACGCCGGCATCGTCCTGTCGGCGGCCATCGGCCGCAGCCGCACCCGGCTCGCAGTGTGCAACCTGGCCGGCGAAATACTGGCGGCCACCGATATCGATCAGGAGCCCGGCCTCGGTCCCGACGACCTGATGCCCGACGTCGTCAAGCGGCTCGACGCAATCCTCGAGGACGGCGGGCACCGCGGCGACCGCATCTACGGCGTCGGGGTGAGCCTGCCCGGCACCGTCGACCAACAGCGCGGCGGCAGCCTGGATTCGCCGGTCATGAGGGGCTGGGACGGTGTGCCGCTGCCGCCCTACTTCGCCGAACTGACCGATGCGCCAGTGATTCTCGACAACGACGCCAACGTCATCGCGCTCGCCGAACGACGCGGCGACCGGCGGGCCTTCGACGACCTGTTGGTGCTCAAGGCATCGACCGGACTGGGTGCAGGCATCATCGCCGGAGGGTCGCTGCAGCGCGGAGCGGTGCAAGCGGCCGGAGAGTTCGGGCACAGTAAGACACCCGCGGCCGCAGGAGTACCGTGTCGCTGCGGTGACACCGGCTGCCTGGAAGCGATCGCCGGCGGCTGGGCCCTGGTCCGGGCGCTGCAGCAGGACGGCCGTGCCGTCGGTCACCTTCGCGACGTCGTTGAGCTGGCCCATAGCGGCGATGCCGAGGCACGCCGCATGATTCGCGAGAGCGGCCGCCACGTCGGCGAAGTCCTTGCCGCCGCAGTCAATCTGCTCAATCCCGGCGTTCTGGTGGTCGCCGGCGACATGGCGGGGGCCTACGACATCTTCGTTGCGGGTCTGCGAGAAACGTTGTACGGCAACGCGACCGCGTTAGCCACCCGGGTGTTGCAGGTCGTGCCGTCCATCTATGGGGATCGCTCCAGCATCATCGGCAGCGCCACCATGGTGCTCAACCATGTGCTGAGCCCGAGCGCGATCGACGCATCGGTCAACTCGAAACCTCGACCTGGACCTGGCGGCACAGTCACGGCGTAGGCTATTTGGCATCCGGGGGTGAGCAACGAGCCCGGTGATTGCCTCACCTTGAAGAGGTGATTCCCATAGCGAATACCGGGACACATATTCATCGGCCTGAACGCTCGCAGGTCGAGATCACCGATCCCGCCGACGCGGACGAGTTCCTCGAGGACGCGTATGGAGTGAGCTTGCGGTTATCGCGTCAGCAAACCGCGCAGCGTGAGGGCGCGCTGCTGACCCATTCGCGCACCGCAGTCGGACCATTCGCGATCGACGAGGTCTATGTGGCCGGTTACGTGGAGGCATCGCCCGACCCCTTGAACAAGGTGGTCGGGATGTGGGCAACCGGCGGCCGGGTGAGCGGCGAGTGCGACGGGATGGGAAGCGAAGCCCAAGCCGGTGACGTGGCGCTGTTGTCGCAGCCGCACCTACCGTTTCATGCGCGATCGGAGGATCTGCGCGTCACGTCGGTTTTGCTGGACCCATCGGTGGTTGCGGGCGTCGCCACCGGCCTACCGAGTAGCCAGGCGCCCCTCCCTATTCGGTTTTCGAGTCTCGCCCCCGTCGACGCGGCGGCCAACCGCTTGTGGAAGGACACCGTCAGCTACGTGAAACACTGTGTGCTGGCCGACGACTCGATTGCCACGCCGCTCGTACTCGGTCACGCCAGCCGGCTGCTGGCAGCGGCCACTCTGTCGACCTTCCCCAACACGTCGACGACCGGCCCGACCTACCATGACCGCACCGACCACAAGCCGGTGTTGCTGCGTCGCGCCATGGAGTTCATGGACGCCAACGCCATCAACGACATAGCGCTGGCCGATATCGCGGAAGCCGTGCATGTCACACCGCGCGCGGTCCAGTACATGTTCCGGCGGCACATGGAGACCACGCCGCTGCAGTACCTTCGCCGACTGCGGCTTCACTACGCCCACCAGGAGCTGCTGGTCGCTGACCGCATGCACACCACGGTCACCGATGTGGCCTCACGCTGGGGCTTCGCGCACACCGGCCGGTTCGCGGTGCTGTATCGACAGACCTATGGGCAGAGCCCGCACACCACTATGCGCCGGTAGTCGCATCGTCGGCCATCGGGACCTCCGCGACGTATCGTTGGTTGATAGGCAAGACGTGTGGGGTTATGAGCTGCTGGGCGAAATGTGTGTGATCGCGTTTGTTTGTGAGCGTTGGTGAGTGGGGTGGGCCTCGCACGAGACGACGTGTGGTGCACTGGTTACCCGAACCAGTGGCGGGTAACCCCTTCCTGCGATTGAAGCTACGCCTTTTTGGGCCGATGACGCCTGCGGTCACACCTTGGCGATCACGTTTTCCGCGAACCACTCGAGGTTGCGGATCTTGGCGTCCAGTGGCTCGGTGTCCTGTCCCGTGATGTAAGGAATCCGGAATCCGACGATCACGTCGGTGACGCCCTTGTCCTCGAGGCGATTTATACCGTCCACGGTGAAGGCGTCGGCCGAGATGACGTGGATCTCGAACGGACCCGTCCGGCCCTCATCGTTGCGAATCTGGTTGAGCTGCTTGATGAGTCGGTCGAGTTCCACC
This sequence comes from uncultured Actinomycetota bacterium, assembly GCA_963848185.1. GTDB lineage: Bacteria > Actinomycetota > Actinomycetes > Mycobacteriales > Mycobacteriaceae > Mycobacterium. Next base: position 260,377 of record CAWKCR010000015.1, on the reverse strand, counting down.
GGATCGCCGCCGCCGTGCATCCACCCGTCGCAGCGGGCCGCGCGCCGCAGGGCGGCTTCGGCATGGCCGCCGATGAGAATCGGGATCGGTTTGGTCGGCGCCGGCGTCATCTTGGTCTTGGGGATGTCGTAGAACTCGCCGTGGAATTCGAAGTACTCGCCCGTCGTAAGGCCCTTGATGATCTCGATGCACTCGTCCATCCGCTTGCCGCGCTTGGCGAACGGTACGCCCAGCAACTCGTAGTCCTCCGACCACGGACTGGTGCCGACGCCCAGCCCAAGCCGGTTGTCGAACAGCGCGGCCAGCGATCCGGCCTGTTTGGCCACCAGCGCCGGCGGCCGGATCGGCAGCTTGAGTACGAAGAAGTTGAACTTCAGCGTCGTGGTGACCGCGCACAGCGCGCCAGCGAGAACGAACGCCTCGATGAAGGCCTTCCCGTCCAGGAATTCGCGGCTGCCGTCAGGGGTGTAGGGGTACGTCGAGTCCGATTCGAACGGGTAGGCGATGCTGTCCGGAATCGTCATGGCGTGGTAGCCGGCGGCCTCGGCCGCCCTGGCGAGCGGGATATAGAACGTCGGATCCGTCATCGCCTCCGCGTACGTGAACCGCATTACGCCATACTAGAACGTGTTCTAGTACGACGTTTAGAGCTCGCCGGGCATCATGGCCTAGGTGCGCACTTCGCCGCCTGCCACGCGAAGCTGGCTCACCCGCAATGTGCGGGTCTTGTCCGCCGTTTCGTTCCTGCAGGACTGCGCCAGCGAGCTGCTCTATCCGCTGCTGCCGATCTACTTGACGTCGGTGCTCGGTGCGCCGGCGGCGGTGGTCGGCGCCGTGGAGGGCGCGGCCGAGGGCGCCGCCTCGCTGACCAAGCTGGCGGCGGGACCGCTCGGCGACAGGTTCGCGCGGCGCCCGCTGATCGCGACCGGCTACGGCATGGCGGCGCTGGGCAAGGTGATGGTGGCGGCGGCCACGGCCTGGCCCGGTGTGCTGGCGGGCCGGGTCGTCGATCGGCTCGGCAAGGGAATTCGCGGTGCGCCGCGGGACGCGCTTCTGGTCGCGGATATCGATGAGGCGGCCAGGGGACGGGTGTTCGGCTTCCACCGGGCGATGGACACCTTCGGTGCCGTGGTCGGTCCGCTGCTCGGCCTGGTCGGCTACGAGCTGCTCGACCACCAGATCGCGCCGCTGCTCTGGGTGGCCGTCGTGCCGGCAATCCTCTCCGTCGCGCTGGTCTTCCTGGTTCGTGAGCGCCGGGTGGTGCCGCGCGTCGACCGGAAAGCGGTGTTCGCCCGGGTAGGGGAGTTACCGCGTCGGTACTGGCGGGTCACGGCGGTGCTCGTCGCATTCGGGGTAGTGAACTTCCCCGACGCTCTGCTCTTGTTGCGGCTCAACGAGATCGGCTTCTCGGTCGTCGAGGTGATCCTGGCGTACGTCACATACAACGCGGTGTACGCGGTGTCGAGCTATCCCGCCGGGCTCCTGGCCGACCGCATCCCTCGCCCGGCGGTGTTCGGCATCGGCATGGTGTTCTTCGCGATCGGCTACACCGGCCTGGGGCTGACCACTGACGCGGTGACGGCCTGGCTGTTGATCGGTGCATACGGATTGTTCACCGGATGCACGGATGGTGTTGGCAAGGCGTGGATCTCGTCGCTGGTCGGCTCGGATCTGCAAGCGAGCGCCCAGGGCGTTTTTCAGGGCGCCGGCGGTTTCGCGGTGCTCGCGGCGGGGCTGTGGGCGGGCTTCCTGTGGGGAGCGGACGGGCGGCTGCCGCTGCTGATCTCCGGGGTCGCCGGCGGAGTGTTCGCGGTTGGGCTCCTTGCGTTCACACTCCGCCGGCGGCTCGGATCAGAATGACATGTCGCCGGTGACCCGGGTCGCCGTCACCGTCGTACCGCCCATGTTCATCGACCAGGTGCCGGCCGACATCTGTGGGGCCTGCTGCAGCTGCCGGTTCAGCCGCATCTGCCGCACGCTGTCCTTGAACTGCTGTTCCTTGGCCATGATCGCATCGGTCACCTTGTGGTCACCGGGGGCGCTGTTGTCCATCACCCCGACCATGGTGTTGTCGGGACGGACCACCCACGTTGCCCGGGACGTGCCGTGCGTGGCGGTGTACATACCGGCCGGAGCTTGCACCCGTGTCGCGGAGAACTTCTGGAGGGTGGCACCTTCCTCGTTCATGCTCATCTCACCGTTGATGTTGGATCCGTCGAACGACGCCGTCACCTCGTCGCCGTACATCGACATGAGGTCCATCTGGCCGTCCTTCTGGGTTCCGAAAAGGTAGGCCTCGTCGTTGGTGCCATTGGTCGCGTACGCGACGACCTTGTCGCCCTCGACCGTGATGGCCATCGTGATGGTCGAGCCGTCGGGCTCCTTCACGTCGGCGATGAAGTCTGCCGACTGTGGCATCGCCGCGGCGGTGGGACTCGGATCGACGCTCGTGGTGGTCTCGCCGGTGGTGCTCGCTTGCTCTGTGGTGCCGCTCGAACAAGCGGTGAGCATGCCGAACGCGATGACCGCGCCGGCGCCCACCATCAGCGCGCGTGTGTAGTTCTTCATGGTTGTCCTGCCTCCTTGAGAACCGGTCGCCACGGCGGCGACCTCTTGGGTTCGGAGGTTGGTGGCACCCGACGTGCCGGGCGTTACTAGTCAGGTATTACAGAACCGTGACGGCGAGCTCGACATCGTCGAGGGCGAACGGCGGCGCGCCGACACCGACAACCGAGTAGCTGCCCCACGGCGTGCGTTCGATGATGCGTGCCTCTGCGGTGCGCCCGCCGACCGTCAGGGTCACCGGCTGCGGCAGCTTCGTGTCGGGCGGAGCATCGAAAACCGTTCCCTGCCAGTGATACCGGCCGTCGATCGGCTCCAGGTGTCCTGTCAACCGGACCCGGACGCCATGCTCGCCGTCGCCGATGCGCACGGTCGCGGGACCGTCGTATACCTCGTCCTCAACGCCGGTGTGCGAGCTCAGGTCGAACGCCGACCGGATCTTCTGGCGCATGCGTCGCCAGTTGATCGGGGCGCCGGGCTTGTATCGGTCGGTGTAGGTGCGTTGCGTGCTGCGGCGCACCTCGATTCGCGAACTGCCGGTGCGGGCCATGGCATTCAGGCACGCCGCGATGTACTGCTGTTGGCCGCGGACGTCTGGTCCGGTGACGAAGAATTGGTTCGGCAGCCCGTGCACGGCGACCCCGAGGTAAGGCAGCATGCCTTCTGCCACTGGCGCTTCTCCGTACGCGATCTCGATGCTGGTGTCGTAACGGTCGCCCCCACGTGTCTGAAGCATCCAGGTGTGGCGCGCCTCGTCGAACACCGAATCGACGATCTCTACGGAACGCAGAAGCAAGACATCGCTCAGCTGCAGGCCGACGGGTCGGCCATCGACAATGACGACGTCGTAGGTGTGGCTCATCGCGGCAGGAACCCGCTGCGTCCCCACATGCGGCGGGCAATCGGACCCATCAGGCCGACCTCTTGGAGGAACGCGGCCAGCGGCGCGAAGCCCATCACCTGGACTTCGCGGCGGTGCGCGCTGTCCCGGGCGACGCGGCGCGCCTCCCGGGCGTCGAGTCCGGCGCGGCGATACGGGACGGGATTGGTGAACAGATAGCGGAAGAACAAGCCGCCAACCCCGTTGAGATTGGCCACCCACAGCCTGTTGATCCGCCGCATGTTCGGGGCACGCTTGCGTAGCCCGTCGCGGGCGAACTGGATGTGCCGGGCTTCCTCGGTGACGTGAATGCGCATGAGCCGCTGCACCATTGGCTGCAGTTCGTCATCATCCATCATCTGGCGCTGCAACGAATCGAATATCTCCTCGCCGATCAGCGCGGCGACCCATAGCAGCGATCCCTGGAAGGTCAGCGGCAGCGCGTTGATGATGATCCGCTGATAGAGCCTGGGCCGCACCGCTTTGGCGCCGACCCGCTCGATGGCTTTGCCGAACATCACCATGTGGCGGGTTTCTTCGCCGAGTTCGGTCAGCTCGTAGTGCGTGGCGCGCGCGGTGGGATCCTGGTGCATAATCTTGCGCAGTAGCGCCTGGTTGAGGATGTTCTCGAACCAGATGCCCGCCGACAACGTGTTGACGAACTCCTGTCGGGACAGCTCGATCCGCTGCGCGCGGGTCATCTTTTCCCACAGCGGGGTGCCGTACAGCGAGACCGTCTTCGGCGGCAGGAAGAACTTGTCCGGATCTAGAGGCGCATCCCAGTCGATATCGACGATCGGGGCGTACGACTTCTTGACCGAGCCCTTCAGCAGGCGCTCCGCGAATTCATCACGAGCGGGTGCAGTCATCGTTGACGTCCCTTCGTTGACGTTCTGGCTGAAAACGTTAAGTTCGCTGACGGCGAGATGTCAATACCCCGGGTACCGCATACCTTGGGTAACCGCAGGTCACCGAGCTGTTCTCCACCGCATTTGCCGATGCCGCATACTCGCGTGCGTGACCCGACGAATCCATGTCATCGGCATCGGCGCCGGCGATCCGGAGTATCTGACGGCGCAGGCCGTCGGGGCGCTCAACGACACCCAGGTGTTCTTCGCGATGGATAAGGGTGCACAGAAGGACGACCTGGTGGCGCTGCGTCGACAGATCTGCGAGCGGTTCATCCGCGAGCCCGCGTACCGGTTCGTCGCGCTGCCCGACCCGCCGCGCGCCACGGACGGCGACTACCGGCAGGCCGTCGCCGACTGGCACGGGGCGCGTGCCCGCGTCTGGGCCGACGCCATCGAGAACGAACTCGCACCCGACGGAGTCGGCGCGTTCCTGGCGTGGGGCGACCCGTCGCTGTACGACAGCACGCTGCGGATCCTCGATCGCGTCGCCGCACACGTCGACATCGACTACGACGTGATTCCGGGAATCACCGCGATCCAGGCGCTCACCGCGCGACATCGCATCCCGCTCAACGATGTCGGCGAGCCGGTGCTGATCACCACCGGCAGGCAATTGCGTTACCACAGCTTGACGGGCAGCGCCGTGGTGATGCTCGACGCCGACTGCTCGTTCCTCGGTTGCCCGCCCGACACCCGCATCTGGTGGGGCGCCTATCTGGGCACGCCGGACGAGCTGCTGGTGTCCGGCACCGTCGCTGAGGTCGGCGACAAGATCGCCGAACTGCGGGGCGAGGCCAGGGCCCGGCACGGCTGGATCATGGACACGTACCTGCTGCGCCCTGCAGACTAGCCCGCATGGGGTCCTTCCTCCTGCGCGCCGCGTTGACCGGGTTGGCACTTTGGGTCGTCACCCTCATCGTTCCTGGCATCAGCTTCGTGGGCGGGGACACGACACTTCAGGAAATCGGGATCATCTTCGTCGTCGCGGTGATCTTCGGTCTGGTCAACGCGATCATCAAGCCGATCGTGCAGATCGTGTCGATCCCGCTGTACATCCTCACGCTTGGCCTGATCCACATCGTCATCAATGCGTTGATGTTGTGGATCACCTCGTGGATCACCGAGCACACCACCCATTGGGGGTTGTTCATCGACGACTTCTGGTGGACCGCGATCTGGGCCGCGATCGTCCTGTCGATTGTGAGTTGGTTGCTGTCACTAATCACCCGCGACGCCGGACGCCGCGTCCGCACCTGACCGGCACACTGGAGCCATGCCCGAACTGCCCGAGATCGAAGCGCTCGCCGACCACCTGCGTCGTCACGCCGTCGGCCTCACCATCGGCCGCATCGACGTGTCCGCGTTCTCTGTGCTGAAGACGTTCGACCCGCCGATCTCGGTGCTACACGGCCAGACCGTCACCGCCGCCAACCGGTGGGGCAAGTACCTCGGCGTGCAGTCCGGCGATCTGCACCTGATCACCCACCTGTCGCGGGCCGGCTGGCTGCGCTGGTCGGACAAGCTCGCCGCGGCGCCGCTGAAACCCGGTAAGGGACCGATCGCGCTGCGGGTCCACTTGAAAAACCCGAGCACGCCCGACCAAAGTGTCGGATTCGACCTCACGGAGGCCGGCACCCAGAAACGGCTGGCGGTGTGGCTGGTCGACGATCCGGCCAAGGTGCCGGGCATCGCCGCGCTCGGCCCGGACGCGCTCGAGTTATCCGCCGAAGACCTGGCCGGCGTGCTGGCGGGCAATAGCGGGCGGATCAAGACCGTCATCACCGACCAGAAGGTGCTTGCGGGGATCGGTAACGCCTACAGCGACGAGATACTGCACGTCGCGAAGATCTCGCCGTTCGCCACCGCGGGCAAGCTGACCGATGCGCAGTTGGCGGCGCTGCACGACGCGATGATCTCGGTGCTCACCGACGCGGTGTCGCGATCCGTCGGCCAGCAGGCCGCGACTCTGAAAGGTGAGAAGCGTTCCGGCCTACAGGTGCACGCCCGCACCGGTCTGCCTTGCCCGGTGTGTGGCGACACCGTGCGCGAGGTTTCGTTCGCCGACAAGTCGTTCCAGTACTGCCCGACCTGTCAGACCGGCGGCAAGGTGCTGGCCGACCGGCGGCTGTCCCGGCTGCTCAAATAGTCTGTCGGGGTGACTCGGCAGAAGATCCTCATCACGGGTGCCAGCTCCGGCCTGGGCGCGGGCATGGCCCGCGCGTTCGCCGCGAAGGGGCGCGACCTGGCCTTGTGCGCCCGCCGCACCGACCGGCTCGACGAACTCAAGGCCGAGCTGGTCGAGCGCCATCCCGGCATCAAAGTTTCGGTCGCGGCGCTCGACGTCAACGACCACGAACAAGTGCCGAAGGTGTTCGCCGAACTGGAGGATCAGCTCGGCGGCATCGACCGCATCATCGTCAACGCCGGCATCGGCAAGGGCGCGCCGCTGGGCTCGGGCAAGCTGTGGGCCAACAAGGCCACCATCGAGACCAACCTCGTTGCGGCGCTGGTTCAGATCGAGACGGCGATCGAGATGTTCAAGAACACCGGCGGCGGTCATCTGGTGCTGATCTCCTCGGTGCTGGGCAACAAGGGCGTGCCCGGGATCAAGGCCGCGTATGCCGCCAGCAAGGCCGGGGTGTCATCGCTGGGCGAATCGCTACGCGCCGAGTACGCCAAGGGACCGATCAAGGTAACGGTGCTCGAGCCGGGTTACATCGAGTCGGAGATGACGGCGAAGTCGGCGTCCACGATGTTGATGGTGGACAACCTGACCGGCACCGAGGCGATGGTCGACGCGATGGAGCGCGAGCCGGGCCGCGCCGCGGTGCCGTGGTGGCCGTGGGCGCCTCTCGTGCAGCTGCTCAAGGTGCTGCCGCCGGGGCTGGCGAAACGCTTCGGTTAGTTAGACGATCTCCGTGTTTAAGGACCTCCCGATCGGGGTGGCCCCTCTCGGTCCGGTAGCGGCGCACCAGCCCGTCGGTCCGCCGCCAGCTTTGGCTGACCGTCTGATCTAGTTCGGCAGCTGGAATGTTTATTTTCGGTATGCCAAAATTTGAGGATGACGACGAGTGCATCTCGGCGCCGCTTCCTGGTCGGCGGGGCGGTGGCCGGCTCGGCGGCGCTGGCCACGGTCGCCGGGAGCCACTTACCTGCGCGGGCCGGGGAGGGCGGCAATGGTCACGCGGCGCACGGCGGCGGAATTGAGGGGCCGACGTTCCGGCTCGGTGCGACTGTTGATCATGACGCGAACGGGTTCAACCCGACCCGGATACTGCGCGATTTCGACTACGGCGAGGTTTCGCGACTGCCCGACGGTCGGACTTTGCGCCGGTGGGAGATCGCCAGCAGTGACGAGGAGCTGGAGGTGGCTCCCGGTGTGCGGTTCCCCGCGTGGACATTCAACTCCCGCATCCCGGGCCCGACACTGCGCTGCACCGAGGGCGACATGTTGCAGATCCAGTACACCAACGGCTCGAAGCATCCGCACACCATGCACTTCCATGGCATCCACCCGGCCGAGATGGACGGTGTGCCCGGAGTCGGTCCAGGCGTGATTCAACCCGGGCAGTCGTTCACCTACCAGTTCGACGCCCGACCCTTTGGATTGCACCTCTACCACTGCCATGTCAGCCCGCTGGCCGAGCACATTGCTCGCGGGATGTACGGCACGTTCATCGTCGACCCGCCGACTCCGCGCCCAGCCGCCGACGAGATGGTGATGGTGATGCACGGTTACAACACCACCTTCGACGGCGAGGGCAACCAGTTGTACGCCGTGAACGGTATTCCGTTCCACTACATGCACGAACCGGTGCAGGTGAAACGGAGCGAACTTGTGCGGATCTACTTGGTGAATGTGCTCGAGTACGACCCGATCAACAGCTTTCACATCCACGCTAACTTCTTCGACTACTACCCGACCGGCACCCGGCTCGAGCCTGCCGAGTACACCGACACGATTGTCCAGGGCCAAGGCCAGCGCGGCATCTGTGAACTGCGCTTCCCATATCCCGGTCAATTCATGTTCCACGCCCACAAGACTGAGTTCGCCGAACTCGGGTGGATGGGCTTCTTCGAGGTCACCGAGTGACGACCGAACCCGCTGGCATCCAGCGGAATTCCCGCATCCCCGCCTGGGCCTCCTGGGTGGGCGTTGCGCTGCTGGTAGCTGCCATGCTCGCGGTACTGGGACTCCTCGGCGGCCGCGCGTTGCCCGACCGTACTGGCCCGCCGGTAGAGCAGGTCGCGGTTGAGCACACCGTCCTGAGGCCGGGCTGGATCGAGCTGAGCGTCCGTAATACCGGCCCCGACCCGGTCACCATCGCGCAGGTGTTCGTCAACGACGCCTATGTAGACGTCCGCGGCGGCACCGAACCCATCGACCGGATGCGCACCGCCACACTGGAACTGAACTATCCATGGCAGGACGGGCAACCGTATCTGGTGTCGATGCTGACCTCATCTGGCGTCGTCATCGAACACGAGATCCCGGCTGCCGTAGAAACACCCCAACCCGGCCTGAAGTTCTACGGGGTGATGGCGCTGCTCGGCACTTACGTCGGAATCATCCCGGTGCTGCTGGGGATGTTTGTGCTGCCGGTGGTGCGCCGGTCGCGGCCCGGCGCAGTGCGCCTGCTGCTGGCCGTCACCGTTGGTCTGCTGGCGTTCCTGGCCGTGGACGGCGCGTCCGAAGGCCTTGAGCTCGCCCAGGGGACCGGCGGCGCCTTCGGCGGGGCGACGCTCGTCGTGCTCGGGGGTTTGGCCGCCTTTCTCGCGCTCACTGCCATCGACCGATACCTGCGGACACGCCGCACCGAGACATCCGGTGAGAGCGCCGCCGTACGGCTGGCATTCATGATCGCCGGCGGGATCGGCCTGCACAACCTGGGCGAAGGCCTTGCTATCGGATCTGCTTACGCCGTAGGCGAATTGGCGCTCGGTGCCTTCCTCGTGATTGGTTTTGCACTCCATAACACCACCGAGGGTGTCGCGATCGTCGCACCCCTGGTGCGGCAGAGGACCCGGCTGCCGACACTGTTGGCCCTCGGTCTGCTCGCCGGAGCCCCGGCGATCCTGGGAGCGGTCGTCGGGGCGAGTGTCAACAACGCGGAACTCTCCGCAGTGCTGCTCGGAATCGGCGTCGGCGCCATCGCGCAAGTCATTGTGCAGATCGTGCCGGCGTTGCGCCCCGAAGACCACGACCGAGCCGATGCGACCGCCGTCGCCGGTGTAATCGCCGGAATTCTGCTGATGTATCTGACCAGCCTGCTTGTTGTTACCTGAAGAGGACACCGTTGACAATGCCCGAACCGACATCCTGGACTCTGCCGCGCCGGACGCTTCTCGGCTGTGCCGCGGTCGCGACCGCCGCAGCGGCGGCTGGTTGCAGCACCGGCCGGGCCGCCGAGGCCGTACCGCTCACGGTGTCGACGACCGCGATACCGGTAGGCGGCGCAAAGTTCTTCCCCGACCAGGCGACGGTGATCACACAGCCGAATCCTGGTGAATTCCATGCCTTCTCGATGATCTGTACGCACCAGGGCTGCACCCTGAACGAGATCCGCAACGGCCTGATCCGCTGCCCCTGCCACGGCAGCCGATTCGACATGACCGACGGCTCCGCCCAACGAGGTCCTGCTCAGAAACCGCTCGTCCGCCGCGGACTAACGATCATCGGCTCCGAAATCCGAATCAGTTAGGGCATGCGGTCGACCTCGCGTGCCCGCGAGTGTGCGGTTTCGTACGCCCCGAGGGGCTTGGATTCAAGCGGTCGCTGCAACGAATGTGGACGGGTCTGAGAGTAGTCGGTCGAGTTCTTCGGCGGGGGTGCGCCAGCCGAGTCGTTTTCTGGGTCGGGCGTTGAGTTCGGTGGCGACCTGGTCGAGCCAGCCGGGGCCGTAGAACGACAGGTCGGTGCCTTTCGGGAAGTACTGGCGCAGCAGTCCGTTCGTGTTCTCGTTGGTGCCGCGCTGCCAGGGGCTGTGCGGGTCGCAGAAGTAGATCGGCAGGCCGGTGGCCTCGGTGATCTTGGTGTGTAGTGCCATCTCGCTGCCTTGGTCCCAGGTCAGCGAGCGGCGCAGGATCTCGGGGATCTCGGGGACCTTGGCCGACATTGCGTCGGCCAGCGTGGGCGCGGTGCGGTCGCCGGGCAGGTGCAGCAGCACCACGAATCCGGTGGTGCGCTCCACCAGGGTGCCGATCGCTGAGCCCGAGGCGGTACTGCCGATGATCAGATCTCCTTCCCAATGACCGGGGACCGCGCGGTCATCGGCCTCGGCGGGACGTTCGCTGATGTTGATCATCCCCTTGAGCTTACCTCGGCCAGTTTCCTTGCGGCCCTGCGGTTTTCGCTGAGCACGGCCGGTACGCAGCGCGGTCTTGACCAGCTGGGCCAACTCCCCGCGCGGCTGGACGTAGAGGGCCTGATAGATCGTCTCGTGTGACACCCACATCTCCGGATCGTCGGGAAAATCCTCCCGCAGCCGGCCCGCGATCTGCTCGGGACTATGCCGCTGCTTCAAGCGTGCCACCACCTCGGCCAACAGCGCAGGCCTGTCCTCGAGGTGGCGCGGTTTGGGGCGCTTGAGGTTGGCCTCGGCGCAGTCCTGACCCACCCGTGCCCGGTATCCCGAAACGGTCTCTCCACGGTCCCTCTCGCGGCGAATCGTGTCCCGATGCCGCCCCAACACGACCGCGGCCCGCGCCGGCGTGCACTTGCTTTCGAGCAGGTCCTCCAACCGGCAGCGCTCGATGAACGACATCGGCCCCTTCGGCGGCGACGGATCGGGCTCGGTATCGGCAAGCGGCGCAGGGGTTCTCGGCACATAACCAGCCTGGTCTACCCAGCGCCGGCCGGTGTGCTCCGACACGCCCGCGGCCACCGCGGCCTCGGTCACCGTGGCCCCCGAGTGCATCGCCTCCCAAAACACATCCTGGGTGGCCTGCGAATACCGGATGCCGTAGTGCTTGGGATTGGTGTGATAACCCGCCGCCTTGGCCCAGGCCCGGCCCGTAGCGCCGTGCACCCCGGCCACCGTCGCCGCCGCTGTCGGCGACAGCCCCGAATTCACCGCCTCCAAGAACCGCTCCCGCACCGACCCCGGCAACCTGCCACCCGGCGGCAGACCCCGCCGACGAAACCCGGTCTCGTAACCCATGAAGCAACACCTTTCGAATCAGGTGTTGCAGCGACCACTTGAGTCTGAGGGGCGCGTCGCGTACGAAACCGCACACTCGACGCGGTTTTCATCAACACGGCGGAGCGCAGCTCCCTGACAGCTGGCTCGCGGTTACGCAGAGCGACCTCGCTCGGTGCGGTAGCGGCGCACCAGTGCGTCGGTCGAGGAGTCAGACTGCTGGGCGGGCGAGCGGTCGCCGGTGATCACCGGCAACAGCGCCTTGGCCTGTGTCTTGCCCAGTTCGACACCCCACTGGTCGAACGAGTCGATGCCCCAGATGACGCCCTCGGTGAACACCTGATGCTCGTAGAGGGCGATCAACTGGCCCACCACCGACGGCGTCAGCTTGGTGGCCAGGATCGACGTCGTCGGCCGGTTGCCCGGCATCACCTTGTGCGGCACCACCTCCGGCGGCGTGCCCTCGGCGGCGATCTCCTCGGCGGTCTTGCCGAACGCCAGCACCTGCGTCTGGGCGAAGAAGTTGCTCATCAACAGGTCGTGCATGCTGCCGGTGCCGTCGGCAGTCGCCAGATCGTCGGTGGGCTGGGAGAACCCGATGAAATCGGACGGCACCAGTCGCGTGCCCTGGTGCAGCAGTTGGTAGAACGCGTGCTGACCGTTGGTTCCCGGTTCGCCCCAAAAGATTTCGCCGGTGTCGGTGGTTACCGGTGTGCCGTCGGCGCGCACCGACTTGCCGTTGGACTCCATCGTCAGCTGCTGTAGGTAGGCGGCGAAGCGGGACAGGTCGTTGGCGTAGGGCAGCACCGCACGCGATTGCGCGCCAAAGAAATCCGAGTACCAGAGCCCGATCAGGCCGAGCAGAGCCGGCGCATTGGCCTCCAGCGGGGCGGTGCGGAAGTGCTCGTCGACGATGTGGAACCCGGCCAGGAACTCGGCGAACCGCTCACGGCCGATGGCGGCCATCACCGACAGCCCGATCGCCGAGTCCACCGAGTAGCGGCCGCCCACCCAATCCCAGAAGCCGAACATGTTGTCGGTGTTGATGCCGAAGTCGTCGACCAATTTCCTGTTCGTCGACACCGCGACGAAGTGGTGGGACACCGCGGCGTCGCCGAGCGTATCGGTGAGCCAGCGCCGCGCGGCGGTCGCGTTCGTCAGCGTCTCCAGTGTGGAGAACGTCTTGGATGCGACGATGAAAAGCGTTGTGGCAGGGTCGAGTCCGTCCAACGTCGCCACCAAGTCGGCTGGGTCGACATTCGACACGAAGCGGGCCGAGATCCCGGCGTCGGCGTAGTGGCGCAGCGCGTCGTACACCATCACCGGGCCCAGATCCGAGCCACCGATGCCGATGTTGACGACGGTGGTGATGCGCTGACCGGTCGCGCCGGTCCACTCGCCGCTGCGCAGCCGGTCGGTGAAGTCGCCCATCCGGTCCAGCACCGCGTGCACGTCCTCGACGACGTTCTGGCCGTCGACGGTCAGCTCGCCGCCGCGCGGCAGCCGAAGCGCGGTGTGCAGCACGGCGCGGTTCTCCGATGTGTTGATGTGCACCCCGGAGAACATCGCGTCCCGGTGCTGCTCCAGCCGGGCGGTGCGGGCGAGGTCGACCAGCAGCTTCAACGTCTCGCGCGTGACCCGGTGCTTGCTGTAGTCGATGTAGAGGTCGCCGACGGTCAGCGCCAGCTCGGTGCCGCGGCCGGGGTCGTCGGCGAAGAGTTCGCGGAGGTGTTTTTCACCGATTTCGTCGTGATGCCGGGCCAGGGCGTTCCATGCGGGAGTAGCGGCAATATCGGCAATCTGCTGCGTATCGGCGGTCATGTTTTCGACCCTAGTGCGGCAAGGTTTCCAAGGGTGTAAATGATGGATGTATGGACACCACCGCACTGCTGTCGTCAGTACCCACCGGACTCTGGATCGGCGGCGAGGAACGCGCCGGCTCGTCAACTTTCAACGTGCTCGATCCGTCCGACGACCAGGTTCTGGCCGCCGTCGCCGCGGCCACCGCGGACGACGCGATCGCCGCTCTGGACGCCGCCTGCGCCGTGCAGGCGGAGTGGGCCGCCACCGCGCCGCGGGAACGCGGCGAGATCCTGCGGTCGGTCTTCGAGAAGATCACCGAGCGCGCCGAGGACATCGCCACCCTGATGACACTCGAGATGGGCAAAGTGCTGCCGGAGAGCATGGGCGAGGTCAAGTACGGCGGCGAGTTTTTCCGCTGGTTCGCCGAGGAGGCGGTGCGCATCGGCGGCCGGTACACCCCGAAGCCGGCGGGCGACGGGCGCATCATCGTGACGAAGGCGCCGGTCGGTCCGTGCTATGCGATCACGCCGTGGAACTTCCCGCTGGCCATGGGCACCCGCAAGATCGGGCCGGCGCTGGCGGCGGGCTGCACGATGATCGTCAAGCCGGCTCAGGAGACCCCGTTGACCATGCTGCTGCTGGCCAAGCTGATGGACGAGGCGGGCCTGCCGAAGGGTGTGCTGTCGGTGCTGCCGACCACCAGTCCCGGCGACGTGACAACCGCGTTGATCGACGACGGGCGGCTGCGCAAGCTGACGTTCACCGGGTCCACCGGCGTGGGTAAGGCGCTGGCCAAGCAGGGCTCCGACAAGCTGCTGCGGCTGTCGATGGAGTTGGGCGGAAACGCGCCGTTCGTCGTGTTCGACGACGCCGACGTGGACGCCGCCGTCGACGGCGCGATCCTGGCCAAGATGCGCAACGGCGGCGAGGCCTGCACCGCCGCCAACCGCTTCCACGTCGCCAACGCCGTGCGCGAGGAGTTCACCGAGAAGATGGTGAAGCGAATGAGCGAGTTCACACTCGGTAAGGGTTTGGACTCGTCGGCGACGCTGGGCCCGCTGATCAATTCCAAGCAGGTCGCCACCGTCAAGGATCTGGTGTCCGATGCGGTGTCACGCGGCGCGACCGTCGCGGTCGGCGGAGTCGCCCCGGGTGGGCCCGGCAATTTCTACCCGGCAACCGTGCTGGCCGACGTGCCTGGCGACGCCCGCATCCTCAAGGAGGAGGTGTTCGGCCCCGTCGCGCCGATCGCCGGCTTCGACACCGAGGAGGAGGGTCTGGCGGCGGCCAACGACACCGAATACGGGCTGGCGGCCTACATCTACACCAAGTCGCTGGACCGCGCGCTGCGGGTGGCCGAGGGTCTGGAGTCCGGCATGGTCGGCGTCAATCGCGGGGTGATCTCGGACCCCGCCGCGCCGTTCGGTGGCGTCAAGCAGTCCGGCTTCGGCCGCGAGGGCGGCACCGAAGGCATCGAGGAATACCTCGACACCAAGTACATCGCGCTGACGAAATAGCTCTGCGCCGGGTCAGTGGCCGAGGCGGCCGCGGCCCAGGCGCAGCAGCAGCATTGCCAGGTCCTTGCCCTCGGGACCCAGTTCGCTGTAGCGCTCGATGACCTTCATTTCGCGGCTGTGCACCAACCGGGTGCCGCCGTTGGCCATCCGGGCCTTGCCGATGAGCTGCGATACCTCGGTGCGGCGCTTGACCGCGGCGAGGATCTCGGCATCCAGCTGGTCGATCTCCAGGCGCAGGTCGTCGATTTCCGGCATGTGTTCGGTTTCGATAGACATTGGTGACTCCGCATTCTCTGTGTGGGGGTTTTCGGGATCGCGGATCATTCCTTCTCCGGCCTCACACAAGAGACGAGCCCCGGATCCGGAAGCGGACCGCGGGGCTCTGGGAAGCAGCTAGACCACGGGCACCGCTGGCCGGTACCCGTAGAAAAATCGCCGCTGCTTAATGAGCACGGGATTAGTGTGCCACCAAGAGCCGTGCCTGCGCAAAAAGTGTCGCTTCCCAGCGGTAAGTTTGGTTGCGACATGAGTGTGCACGTGACCGGTTTGGACCCTGTGACCGGCGACGAACTACTGGAGGGCCTCAACCCCCCGCAACGCCAGGCGGTGCTGCATACCGGCTCGCCGCTGCTGATCGTCGCGGGCGCCGGGTCGGGGAAGACGGCGGTGCTGACCCGGCGGGTCGCCTACTTGCTGGCCGCCCGCGACGTCGGCGTCGGGCAGGTGCTGGCCATCACCTTCACCAACAAGGCCGCCGCCGAGATGCGCGAGCGGGTCGTCGCACTGGTCGGCCCGCGGGCTCGCGCGATGTGGGTGTCGACGTTCCACTCCACCTGCGTGCGGATCCTGCGCAACCAGGCCTCGCTGCTGCCCGGGCTGAACTCCAACTTCTCCATCTACGACGCCGACGACTCTCGGCGGCTGCTGCTGATGATCGGCAAGGACATGGGGCTCGACACCAAGCGGTACTCGCCGCGGTTGCTGGCCAACGGAATCTCCAACCTCAAGAACGAGCTGATCGGCCCGGAGCAGGCAGCGGCGGAGGCCTCGGAAGCGGGCGAGGAGCTGCCCCGCATCATCGCCGAGGTCTACGCCGAGTACCAGCGCCGACTGCGGGCAGCCAACGCGCTGGACTTCGACGACCTGATCGGCGAGACAGTCGCTGTGCTGCAAGCCTTTCCGCAGATCGCGCAGTACTACCGGCGGCGGTTCCGGCACATCCTCGTCGACGAGTACCAGGACACCAACCACGCCCAGTATGTGTTGGTGCGCGAACTGGTCGGAAGGGCGGCCTTAGAAGACGAGGAAGCCGGCGTGGCGCCGGCTGAACTGTGTGTGGTTGGCGACGCCGACCAGTCCATCTACGCATTCCGCGGTGCCACCATCCGCAACATCGAGGACTTCGAACGCGATTTCCCCAACGCCACAACGATTCTGCTGGAACAGAATTACCGCTCTACGCAGAACATCCTGAACGCGGCCAACTCCGTCATCGCCCGTAATGCCGGGCGTCGCGAGAAGCGGCTGTGGACCGACGCCGGCGAGGGCGAGCTCATCGTTGGGTACGTCGCCGACAATGAACACGATGAGGCCCGCTTCGTCGCCGAGGAGATCGACGCTCTGGCTGACAGCGGTGAGATCACCTACAACGACGTCGCCGTGTTCTACCGTACGAACAACTCGTCGCGCGCCCTGGAGGAAGTCTTCATCCGGGCTGGCATCCCGTACAAAGTCGTTGGCGGCGTGCGCTTTTACGAGCGCAGAGAGATCCGCGACATCGTCGCGTATCTGCGGGTGCTGGACAATCCCGGCGACTCGGTGAGCATGCGGCGCATCATGAACACCCCGCGGCGCGGTATCGGTGATCGCGCCGAGGCCTGCGTGGCGGTGTACGCCGAAAACACCGGCGCCAGTTTCAACGACGCGCTGCAGGCGGCCGCCGAGGGCAAGGTGCCGATGTTGAACACCCGCTCGGAGAAGGCCATCGCGGGTTTCGTCGAGATGCTCGACGAGCTTCGTGGACGCCTCGACGGTGAACTCGGCGATCTGGTCGACGCCGTTCTCGACCGTACCGGCTACCGGACCGAGCTGGAATCCTCCAGCGACCCGCAGGATCTAGCGCGGCTGGACAACCTCAACGAATTGGTCAGCGTCGCACACGAATTCAGCACCGACCTGGCCAACGCCGAGGCATTGGGTGAGATCAACCCCGAGGACGAGGACATACCCGACACCGGCGTGCTGGCGGCGTTCCTGGAACGGGTGTCGCTGGTCGCCGACGCCGACGAGCTGCCCGAGCATGGCGCCGGTGTGGTGACGATGATGACGCTGCACACCGCCAAGGGCCTGGAGTTCCCGGTGGTGTTCGTGACCGGCTGGGAGGACGGGATGTTCCCGCACATGCGGGCGCTGGGCGATCCGACCGAGCTGTCCGAGGAGCGGCGGCTGGCCTACGTCGGCATCACCCGGGCCCGGCAGCGGCTCTACGTCAGCCGGGCCAAGGTCCGCTCGTCGTGGGGCCAGCCGATGCTCAACCCCGAGTCGCGGTTTCTGAAGGAAATCCCGCAGCATCTCATCGACTGGCGACGCATCGACCCCACGCCGTCGTTCTCGGCGCCGGTCAGCGGGGCCGGCCGGTTCGGCACGCCGCGGCCCTCGCCGGCGCGATCGGCCGCAGGAAAGCGACCCGTGCTGGTCCTCGAGCCGGGCGACCGGGTCAGCCACGACAAGTACGGGCTGGGCCGCGTCGAGGAAGTCTCCGGCGTCGGCGAATCGGCGATGTCGCTGATCGACTTCGGCAGCTCCGGGCGGGTCAAGCTGATGCACAACCACGCCCCGGTCCACAAGCTCTGAGGCGCCGTCGATTCCGCGAGATTGCACTTATCGCGGGGCTCACTCAGCACTTTCTCGCAATAACTGCAGTTTCGCGGGGAGGGCTAGGGCCTGGCCCATCGCCGCGTGCCGGGCAACAGCGCGAGCAGGATGCTGGCCAGCGGCAGCACCGGGATGGCGTACACCGCCGGCGGCAGCTTCGCGCCCGCGACGAACAGGCTGGCGAAGATCAGCAGCGCGACAATCGCGCCCACCACGATCAGGAGTCGGCCCATCCGCCGACGCAGCAGCAGCGCGATCACCCCGCCGATGGTGGCCGCCGCGGAGACCGCGGTCAGAAAGCCGACAGCCACGCAGAACAGGCGGTCGGACCGCCACCAGCCGGTGATCAGGTCGGTGGCGATGACCGCGGTTGCCCAGCCGCTGAGGATGCTCACGACCGCCGTCGCGATCGCCGTCTTGGGGTTGGGCGGGGCCGACCTGGATGGCCCGACCGCGACGGGCCTTGCCCGCGGTATGTAGCTGGTCTGAGGCTCTTCGGCTAGCGCGGGGATTTCACCCGTCGGGTGACGGCGGATGATGCTGGTCTGCGACTCCTGGCTGACGACAGGGATCTCGCCGGTCGGATGACGGCGGATTATCCGCGGAGAGCTTGGAGTGTCGTCGCTGGCCACTCAGCCAGAGTAATTGCCCGGACCCAGCCCGCGTTTGGCCAGCCACCCGACCGGGTCGACACGATCGGTGCCGTTCAGCAGAACCTCGAAGTGCAGGTGCGGGCCCGTGGAGTTGCCGCGGTTGCCTATCGTGGCGATCTGATCGCCGGCGTACACCCGTTCGCCGATATTGACCAGCCACGTGTTGACGTGTCCGTACAGCGTGACCGTGCCGTCGGCATGCCGCAGTTTGACCCACGCGCCGTAGCCCGCGGTGGGCCCGGCGTCGATGACCACGCCGTCGGCGGCGGCCAGGATCGGCGTGCCGATCGAGTTGGCGATGTCGATACCGCCGTGCAGCACGCCCCACCGGTATCCGAAGCCTGAGGTGAAGATGCCCTTGGTCGGCATCACGAACAGCGGCCGCTGTAGCCGCGCCTCGCGCTCAGCGCGCTCCTGCGCGAACGCGGCGGCCTTGGTGATCTCCTCGGCGTGCACGGCCGAATTGACCGCGGGTGTGACGGCCACGACCTGCATGCCGTCGACCGAACCGGTGATGACGCCGGTGCCCGTCGCGGACTGGTCGGCGGCGAGCACGGTTTCCGCAGGCTTGTCGGAGGCGTTGGCCATCGAATACGCGCCGGCCGCGGTCGCACCGACGGCCATCGCGGCGACCATCAACCGGCCCTTCACCGGCACCTCGTTCTTGCGGTGCAGGCCTCGACGGCCACCGATGTCGATGATGTCGGTGGCGGCCACTCCATCGCTGACGTCGGTGTTGCTGTCGCGGTAGGCGTGCGATGCGTGGCGCTCATCGCGCGCATCGGGCCGGAACTCCGACGGCACCGCCAACCGCACCGGGATCAGATCGTCGGTGTCATGCAGGTCGTCGAGCTCGGGCGCGTGGATGACCTGCGACTCGCGGTCGAACGCGCTGTTCTCGCAAAACTCCAGCTCAGCGAGGTTGCCGAACTCATTGAACGGGATAATGTCGGTGATTTCGGTGGCTTCTTCGACGGCCCCGTAGATCGTTCGGGCGGGTCGAGCGTTCGTCGAGACTCCGTCGGGAGAGCGGGGCGAACGGTGCTGTGCCAACCTGGAAATGTCCTTCGCGTCGTGACCAGAACGTTATCTAGACCAGAGGACGTTAACCAAACTCCAATGTTGGTGGCAACCTGAGCAACTATTCCACCGGGGATTGTGACTCTTATCACGCTCACCCGGCGGTGAGATCGACCATGAGTGGTAGGCGGTGCCGACGGCTTCCACTCGTGTGGATAAAGTTCCCCCGAGCCCGTCAGGCGCAAACCTTCGAAGTCAACGTCCGGCGGGCTGGGGGTACCTCCCGCTTGCGGGGGAGAGCCAGCACCCGGGAATCAACGCAGACAGACAGTGAGTCAATGGATCTCTTCGAATATCAAGCGAAAGAGCTGTTCGCCAAGCACAACGTGCCCACCACACCCGGTCGGGTAACCGTCACCGCCGAGGACGCCAAGGCGATCGCCGAGGAAATCGGCAAGCCGGTCATGGTCAAGGCACAGGTCAAGACCGGCGGCCGTGGCAAGGCCGGTGGCGTCAAGTACGCGGCCACCGCCGACGACGCCTTCACCCACGCACAGAACATCCTCGGCCTCGACATCAAGGGTCACGTCGTCAAGAAGCTGCTCGTCTCCGAGGCCAGCGACATCGCCGAGGAGTACTACATCTCCTTCCTGCTGGACCGGGCCAACCGCACCTACCTGGCGATGTGCTCGGTCGAGGGCGGCATGGAGATCGAAGAGGTCGCGGCGACCAAGCCGGAGCGGCTGGCCAAGGTGCCCGTCGACGCCGTCAAGGGTGTGGACCTTGAGTTCGCCCGGTCCATCGCCGAGCAGGGGCATCTGCCGGCCGAGGTGCTCGACGCCGCGGCGGTCACCATCGCCACCTTGTGGGAGGTCTTCGTCAAGGAGGACGCCACCCTGGTCGAGGTGAACCCGTTGGTGCGCACGCCCGACGACCAGATCCTGGCACTGGATGGCAAGGTCACGCTGGACGCCAACGCCGATTTCCGCCAGCCCGGACATGCTGAGTTCGAGGACCGCGATGCCACCGACCCCCTGGAGCTCAAGGCCAAGGAGCACGACCTCAACTACGTCAAGCTCGACGGGTCGGTCGGGATCATCGGCAACGGCGCGGGTCTGGTGATGTCCACGCTGGACGTGGTCGCCTATGCCGGCGAGAAACACGGCGGGGTCAAGCCGGCCAACTTCCTCGACATCGGCGGCGGCGCCTCGGCCGAGGTGATGGCCGCCGGCCTCGACGTCATCCTGCACGACGAACAGGTCAAGAGCGTGTTCGTCAACGTGTTCGGCGGAATCACCGCGTGCGACGCCGTCGCGAACGGCATCGTCAAAGCGTTGCAGATCCTCGGTGACGAGGCCAACAAGCCGCTGGTGGTCCGGCTCGACGGCAACAACGTCGACGAGGGCCGTCGCATCCTCGCCGAAGCCAACCACCCGCTCGTGACGCTGGTGCCCACGATGGACGAGGCTGCCGACAAGGCCGCCGAGCTGGCGAGCGCCTGAAAGGACCAACAGACATGGCAATCTTTCTGACCAAGGACAACAAGGTCATCGTCCAGGGCATCACCGGCGGTGAGGCCACCACGCACACCGCGCGGATGCTCAAGGCGGGCACCCAGATCGTCGGCGGTGTCAACGCCCGCAAGGCCGGAACGACGGTGGCGCACAAGGATAAAGACGACAAAGACGTCGAGCTGCCGGTGTTCGGCACCGTCGTCGAGGCCATCGAGAAGACCGGCGCCGACGTGTCGATCATCTTCGTGCCGCCGAAGTTCGCCAAGGACGCGATCATCGAGGCCATCGACGCGGAGATCCCGCTGCTGGTTGTGATCACCGAGGGAATTCCGGTGCAGGACAGCGCATATGCGTGGGCCTACAACGTCGAGAAGGGCAACAAGACGCCGCATCATCGGCCCGAACTGTCCGGGCATCATCACACCCGGGCAGTCGCTGGTTGGCATCACCCCGGCCAACATCAGCGGTCCCGGACCGATCGGGCTGGTCTCCAAGTCCGGCACGCTGACCTACCAGATGATGTTCGAGCTTCGCGATTTCGGCTTCTCGACGTCGATCGGCATTGGCGGCGATCCCGTGATCGGCACCACCCACATCGACGCCATCGAGGCGTTCGAGAAGGATCCCGACACCAAGGTCATCGTGATGATCGGCGAGATCGGCGGCGACGCCGAGGAACGCGCCGCCGACTACATCAAGGCGAACGTGTCCAAGCCGGTCGTCGGCTACGTCGCGGGATTCACTGCGCCCGAGGGCAAGACGATGGGCCACGCCGGCGCGATCGTGTCCGGCTCGTCGGGTACCGCGGCCGCCAAGAAGGAGGCCCTGGAGGCCGCCGGGGTGAAGGTGGGCAAGACGCCGTCGGAGACCGCCGGGCTGGCCAGGGAGATCCTCCAGAGCCTCTAACACATTCCCGCGAGCGTGCGTAGTAAGAGAGCTATGTCGCGTCTTGTTGAAGAAAGTGAAGATAGTGAGGGCGCCCTCCTGGTGTCGTTGACGGGTTCGAAGTCCCAAGACATCCAGGAGGACGTTGTGACCAAGGGTAGTGGGTTGTCGCGTGGTGACAAGCGCCGGAACGCCAAGCTGGCCGAGTTGCGCAGGCTGGTTCCGGTCGATCACGCGATCGTGGGCATTGATCTGGCGGATAAGAAGCAGGCGGTGGTGGTCTGTGATCATGATTCGCAGGTGCTGGCCCGCCAGACGGTGAAGGCCAAGGCGTGGGAGTTGGGCCCGGTGCTGGAGTGGGCGCGCCGTGTCGCGCTCAAGCGCGGATTCGCCGGTGTGACGGTGGGGTGTGAGCCGACCGGGCATCGCTGGATGGTGCTCAATCAGCTTGCCACCCAACGGGATATGACGTTGGTGTGTGTGAACCCGATGCTGGTGGGCCGGGCCCGGGAGGCCGAGGATTACACCCGGGATAAAAGCGATGACAAGGACGCGATGTTGATCGCGCGGCTGGTGGCCCAGCTGCACTGCTATGCCCCCGAGCGTGCCGATGAGACCTGGGCTCGGCTGCGCCAGTTGGGGGCCCGCCGCGAGCGGCTGGTCACCGAGGCCACCGCGTGCGTGCAGCAGCTGCGTGATCTGCTCGAGTGCGCCTGGCCCGGCGTGCTGGAGGCCGCGGCCAAACCGTTCGAGTCCACCAACTGGTGTGCCGCCCTGGCGGTGGTGCTGGAGCGCTGCAACGGCCATCCGGAGCGGTTGGCCCGGCTGGGTTTGGCGCGGTTTGAGGCCGCGGTGGTCCGCGAGCTGCCGCGCTGGGGTGGGCAGCGGCGGCGGCGAGCGATCATCTCCGCGGTGTTCACCGCCCTGGTGGACCCGACTGGGGTGATGGCGCAGCGCCCAGGTGCGCTGGAACGCGCCCGCGATGTGCTTTCGGATTGGCGCTCGGCCACCACGCGGCTGGCCGAGGTGGAAACCCGCATGGTCGAGGTGCTCGATGAACTGGGCCTGACCGGCTACGTCAGCAGCATCCCCGGCATCAGCGCGGTCGGCGCGGCCGCCATGTTGGCCGAAACCGGCGACCCGACCCGCTTCGACAGTCCCCGCGCGCTGGTCAAACATGCCGGGCTGTGCCCACGCGAGAATGCCAGCGGCACCTTTCAGGGCCGATCGCGGATCTCCCGGCGCGGCCGGCCCCGGCTGCGGCTGGCCGCCTGGCGCGCGGTGTGGGGGGCGCTCCCGCACAACCCGGTGATGGCCGCCCGCTACCGGTATCTGACCACCCGCGAGCGCAACAAGCTCACCGATGGGCAGGCCCGAGCCGCGCTGGCCGCAGCGCTGCTGCGCTGGATCCATGTCGTGGTCACCCAGGGCGTGCATTGGGATCCTGCCATCGCCGGCGCCAGCGAAATGCCCGCAGCGGCTTAACGATCCATCTGAATAACCCACGGTTGGGGCCAAGCTCCACGCGTGCCTGAGGCACCAACAGGTGACCTCGCCAGACACCATGAGCAGGCCCCGCCCGTTCCTCACAAACTCGGTTGCACGCAGTCGGGAACCAAACCCGTTTGACGAACTACGTAGAGACGAGGACCGGGCAGGTCCCCCCAACCCCTTGACAAAAACCACTTACGGAGGTGTCTGCTGCGCGACACGCCGCGAACTAGCAGCATTTTGCGCACGCTCGCGCGCCGGTGAGGGCACCCTATGGCGCAACGACGGCCATTACCGACCCCGATACAGTGGCGCCGACGGTTACCGATTAGCCTGACGAATTAACACGCGTCAGGAGGTTTGTAATGGCGGTCGATCCGCGCACCCCGGTGATCGTCGGCGTGGGGCAGGCGGCCGAGAACATCGACGACTCCAGTTATCGCTGGATGTCTTCGGTGGAGCTCGCGACCGCCGCCGCGGCGGCCGCGCTGCAGGACACCGGCGCTGACGTCACCGCTGTCGCGCGGGCGATCGACACCGTCGCAGGCGTGCGCCAGTTCGAGATCTCCGGGCGGACAGCGGCACCGCTGGGCAAGTCGAACAACTACCCGCGGTCGGTCGCTCGTCGCATCGGCGCCGATCCGGCGCGGGCCATCCTGGAGCCGGTCGGTGGGCAAGGACCGCACCACCTGGTCACCGAGTTCGCCGGCGTGATCGCCGCGGGCGAGGCCGACGTGGTGATGCTGTTTGGTTCCGAGAACACCTCCAGCCTGCGTTACTTCGCCGATCGCGAGGACAAGCCGGACCACTCCGAGACCGTTGACGGTCAGCTGGAAGACCGCGGGTTCGGGTACGACGGCATCTTCGACGAGTACACGATCGCGCACGGATTGCTCGGCGCCCCAGTGCAATACGGGCTGCTCGAGAACGCGCGACGGGCCCGGCTCGGCCTGAGCGTCGCAGACTATCGGCAACGGATGGGCGAGCTGTTCGCGCCGTTCACGAAGGTGGCCGCCAAGAACCCGTTCTCGTCGTCGCCGGTCGAGCGCTCGGTCGAGGAGCTCACGACGGTCACCGAGAGCAACCGGATGATCTGCGATCCCTACCCGCGGCTCCTGCTGGCGAGGGATCAGGTCAACCAGGGCGCCGCCACGCTGCTGATGTCGGTGGCGGCGGCGCGCCGCCTCGGCGTGCCGGAGGAGAAGTGGGTGTATCTGCGCGGTCACGCCGATTTGGTGGAGCAGAAGCTGCTCGACCGCGTCGAAGTGGGCACCAGCCCCGCGTCGGTGATGGCTGTGCGCGAAGCGCTTTCGGTTGCCGGCATCGGCGTTGACGACGTGGCGACGTTCGACCTGTACAGCTGCTTCCCGATCCCGGTGTTCAACATCTGCGACGGTCTGGGTCTGGCCACCGACGACCCCCGCGGGCTCACGCTGACCGGCGGGCTGCCGTTCTTCGGCGGGCCCGGAAACAACTACTCGATGCACGGCATCGCCGAGACCGTTGACGAAATGCGCGATCGCCCAGGGCAATTCGGCTTCATCGGAGCCAACGGCGGCATCATGAGCAAGTACTCGGTCGGCGTGTATTCGACTGAACCGGCCAACTGGACGCCCGACAACAGCGCCGCGCTGTGCGACGAGGTGAGGCGGTTTCCGGAGGTGCCCGTCACGCGGGCCGCCGCCGGTTCCGCCACCCTCGAGACGTATTCGGTGCGCTACGACTGGCCGACCCGGACCGGCATCATCATGGGCCGGCTCGGCGATAACAGCCGGTTCCTTGCGACCTCCGAGGACGAGGATCTGGTCGCCGCGCGAAATTGCGTGCAGGGCTGTGATCCAGCTCCGCCAACAACCCTGAGTGCAATCTCGACGGCGTCGGCAAGCGCGCCACGTTGGCCTAGACCACGGCGGCGAGCTTGCCTGCGAGCCGCTCGACGTAGCCGGCGATGTCGTCCGGGGAACGGTCGGGCAGGCCGAACAAGACCTCCGTCACGCCGAGCTCGGCCCAGCGGGCCAGCTTGTCGGGATCCGGCTTGAAGTCCAGCGCGACGATCTGCGGCTTCCCGTCGCGGCCGGCGGCCGCCCAGGTGTCCTGCAGCAGCTTGACCGGCTCGTCGATGTCGAAGTCGCGGGGCGTCGTGATCCAGCCGTCGGCGCTGCGCGCGATCCACTTGAAGTTCTTCTCGGTGCCCGCCGCGCCCACCAGCACCGGGATGTGTGACTGCACGGGCTTCGGCCACGCCCAGCTCGGGCCGAAGTTGACGAATTCGCCCTCGTACGACGCCTCTTCGGCCGTCCACAGTGCCCGCATGGCCTCCAGGTACTCGCGCAGCATGGTGCGCCGCCGACCCGGAGGTACGTTGTGGTCGGCGAGTTCGTCTGTGTTCCAACCAAATCCGACGCCCAGGCTGACGCGTCCACCCGACAAGTGATCGAGCGTGGCGATGGATTTCGCCAACGTGATCGGGTCGTGTTCGACGGGCAGCGCCACCGCCGTCGACAACCGCACCCTCGACGTCACCGCGCAAGCGGTGCCCAGGCTGACCCACGGATCGAGCGTGCGCATGTAGCGGTCGTCGGGCAGCGACTCGTCGCCGGTGGTCGGATGCGCGGCCTGCCGCTTGACCGGGATGTGGGTGTGCTCGGGCACGTAGAAGGTGTGAAAACCGTGCTCGTCGGCGAGCTTGGCAGCGGCCGCCGGCGTGATGCCGCGGTCGCTGGTGAAGAGTACGAGCCCGTAGTCCATGCCCAGAATTAGAACGTGTTGCAGTCTGGCGGGCAAGGCCGGGGGTGGCGCCGCAGAAGAGTTCAGCGAGAGCGTTACCCACGACGGTCGCGATCGCCGCTGGTGGGATGGCACACCATGACGACCGAACGCATCGCAGACCACGTCAAATTCGCCTACTGGGTGCCCAATGTCAGCGGCGGCCTGGTTACCAGCGACATCGAGCAGCGCACCGACTGGAACTACGAGTACAACGCCAAGCTCGCGCAGACCGCGGAGAACAACGGGGCCAACAACGGCCAACTCCAACAGTAACGGTACTGCCGTTGGTGCGTGAAATCGAGGATTCCGAAAAGGATTCGGTCGACGCACCCGCGCTCGCCTCGGCGTGACGCGCAGATGACCGCCGCCCTCACCCGAGGGTGCGCTAGCGTGGGTCCGAAGCCCGTCCAGCACAGGAGAGGTCATGACCTACCCGCCCGGTAGCCCCGGATACCCGCCCGCCCAGCAGCCGACAACTCAGTTCGCCGCACCCACGCAGCAGTTCGGCAAGGTTCCCGAGGCCGCTCCTGCCGCCGCTGAAGGGCCCAGCAAGCTGCCCGTGTATCTGACCGCCGCGGTGGCGGTGCTCGGCCTGGCGGTGTACTTGTCGAGCTTCGGCCCGCTATTCAGCGGGGGTGCCGACTTCTTCACGCCCACCGCGCTCGATCTCGGGGTCGTCGTATCGGTCCTCGCCGCGTTGATCGCCGGCGTCAGCCTTCTGCCCAAGCAGAAGGCCGCCAACGCCGTGGTGGCGGTGCTGTCGGTGCTGGGCTTCCTGCTGGTAATCGCGATCGTGCTCACGGCGCCCGACGGCGTGTCGATCGGCTGGGGGCTGTACCTCGTCATCGGGTTCAGCGTGGTGCAGGCGATCGTCGCCGTCACGGTGCTGTTGTTCGACGCGGGCATCATCACGCCGCCAGTGCCGCAGCCCAAGTACGAGCAGCAGCAATACGGCCAGTACGGGGGCCCCGGACCCTACTACGGACAGCCACACCCCGGCGGCCCGCAGCACCAGCAGGGTCCGCAGCACCAGCAGGGTCCGCAGCACCAGCAGGGTCCGCAGCACCAGCAGCGTCCGGGATACCCGTCGCAGTACGGCGGTGGCTATCCGGGTGGCCCGTCGACCGGCGGATCAGCGGCCGGCGCGCAGGGCGGGCCCCCGACGCCGCCCACCGGCTTCCCGACGTACGGCCAGCCGCCGTCGAGCTCGGCTCCGACGACACAGGTCCCGGCGCAGCCGCAATCGTCGTCATCCCCGCAGTCCGGCCAGGCGCCGTCGTAGTCTGAGCCGCGCGTGCGTCAACTTCGCGCGCGTGAGCTTGCGCGAGGAGCAGCCCAACCAGTGGAGAACCGGCCAGTCGGCACACGCCAGGCGCGTGAGCTGCTTCGGGTCGCGTTCGGGCCGTCCGTTGTGGCGCTGGTCATCATCGCGGCGGTGACGCTGCTGCAGCTGCTCATCGCCAACAGCGACATGACCGGCGCGCTTGGCGCGATCGCCAGCATGTGGCTGGGCGTACACCAGGTGCCGGTGTCGATCGGCGGGCGCGAGCTGGTGATGCCGCTGCTGCCGGTGTTGGCGATGGTGTGGGGCACCGCGCGCACGACGGCGGCGGCGACGTCGCCCCAGGCCTCCTGGTTTGTCACCCGCTGGATCGTCGCGTCGGCGCTGGGCGGACCGCTGCTGATCGCCGCCATCTCGCTGGCCATCATCCACGACGCTGCGTCGGTGCTGACCGAGCTGCAGACGCCGAACGCGCTGCGTGCGTTCAGCGGTGTGCTGGCGGTGCACGCCATCGGCGCGGCGCTCGGCGTCGCGTCGCGGGTCGGCCGCCGCGTGGTGACCGCGTCCCGGCTGCCGGGCTGGCTGCCCGACGCGTTTCGGGCCGCCACCGCCGGAGTGCTGGCCCTGGTCGGGCTCTCCGGCGTCGTCATGGTCGGATCGCTTCTGGTGCATTGGTCGACCATGCACGAGTTGTTCGCGATCACCGACTCGGTGTTCGGGCAGTTCAGCCTGACGGTGCTGTCGGTGCTCTACGCCCCGAACGTAATCGTCGGCACGGCCGCGGTCGCCGTCGGGTCCAGCGCCCACGTGGGACTGGCCACGTTCAGTTCGTTCACCGTGTTCGGCGGCGACATCCCGGCGCTGCCGGTGCTGGCGGCGGTGCCGTCGCCGCCGCTCGGACCGGTGTGGGTGGCGCTGCTGATCGTGGCGGCGGCGTCGGGTGTCGCGGTCGGGCAGCAATGCGCCCGACACCCGCTCCCGCTGCTGCCCGCGCTGGGCAAACTGGCTGTCGCGGCGGCCACCGCGGCCGCGACGATGGCGTTGCTCGGCTACGCGGGTGGGGGCAGGCTCGGTAACTTCGGCGACGTCGGCGTCGACCAGGCCACGTTCGGTCCGGCGGTCTTCCTGTGGTTCGTCGGCATCGGTGCGCTGACCGTGGCGATGTCGGGCGGCCTTGCCCGGCGCCCCAAGCGGCCCAAGCCGACGCCCGAGCCGGAACCCGAGCCCGAGCTCGAGCCGGAGCCCGAGCCAGACGTCGACGAGGAAGCGCCGGTCGAGCAGGCTGCGCCGGTCAAAGAGGGAGCGCACCTCGGCGAGGACGACCCCGAGGACCATTTCGTTGCTGACGACGACGCCACGCCGGGTGCGACCCGGGACGAGACGCGCGGCACCGCCGATTAGGCACCCATTAGGCTCGCAGGCGTGCAGCAACCGCTCCGTGTGCCCCCGAGCGCACCGGCGCGGCTCGTGGTGTTGGCGTCGGGCACCGGCTCGCTGCTCGCCTCCCTGCTCGACGCCGCCGTCGGTGACTACCCGGCCCGAGTCGTGGCGGTCGGCTCCGACCGAGACTGCGCAGCACTCGAGATCGCCGCGGCGGCCTCGGTGCCGACGTATACCGTGCGGGTCGGCGACCATCCCGACCGCGACGCCTGGGACGCCGCCATCACCGAAGCGACCGCCGCGTACGAACCCGACCTGGTGGTGTCGGCCGGATTCATGAAAATCCTTGGTCCGCAATTTCTTTCCCGGTTCCCCGGCCGCGTGATCAACACCCACCCGGCGCTACTACCGGCGTTCCCCGGCGAGAACGCGGTACCGGCGGCGCTGGCCTACGGCGTGAAGGTGACCGGCTGCACCGTGCACCTCGTCGACGCTGGAACCGATACCGGGCCGGTGCTGGCGCAGCAGCCCGTGCCCGTCCTCGACGACGACGACGAAGCCACCCTTCACGAGCGGATCAAGGTCGTCGAACGACGGCTGCTGGTGGACGTCCTGGAAACGCTGGCGACCCGCGGCGTGACCTGGACCGGACGAAAGGCGACCATGGGATGACTCGGGGCGGACGTGAGGAGCATGACAGTCTTGCGCAAGCCGGGCGCAGGCCGATTCGCCGCGCATTGATCAGCGTCTACGACAAGACGGGTCTCGCCGAGCTGGCCCGCGGGCTGCACGACGCCGGGGTCGATATCATCTCGACCGGATCGACCGCGAAAACCATTGCCGGCAAGGGTATTCCCGTCATCCCGGTGGAAGAGGTCACCGGCTTCCCCGAGGTGCTCAACGGGCGGGTCAAGACGCTGCACCCACACGTGCATGCCGGCCTGCTGGCCGATCAGCGAAAGATGGAGCACGTCGCCGCGCTGGAGGAACTCGGCATCGCGCCGTTCGAACTGGTGGTGGTGAACCTGTATCCGTTCACCGAGACGGTGGATTCCGGCGCCAGCATCGACGAATGCGTCGAGCAGATCGACATCGGCGGCCCGTCGATGGTGCGGGCCGCCGCGAAGAACCATCCCAGTGTCGCGGTGGTCGTCGAGCCGCTGGGCTACGACGGCGTGTTGGCCGCGGTCAGGGCCGGCGGCTTCACACTCGACGAGCGGAAGAAGTTGGCGTCGTTGGCGTTTCGGCACAGCGCGGAGTACGACGTCGCGGTGGCCTCCTGGATGGGTTCGGTGCTCGCGCCCGAAGACCCGGCGCAGCCGTTACCGCCATGGGTGGCCGCGACGTGGCGGCGCGCCGCCGTGCTGCGGTACGGGGAGAACCCGCACCAGCAGGCCGCGCTGTATCGCAACGACGCCGCGTGGCCAGGCCTGGCGCAAGCCGAGCAGCTGCACGGAAAAGAGATGTCCTACAACAACTACACCGATGCCGACGCCGCCTGGCGCGCAGCGTTCGACCACGAAGAGATCTGCGTGGCGATCATCAAGCACGCCAACCCATGCGGCATCGCGGTCTCACCGGTCTCTGTCGCCGACGCCCATCGCAAGGCCCACGAATGCGATCCGCTGTCCGCCTACGGCGGTGTGATCGCCGCCAACACCGAGGTCAGCGTCGAGATGGCAGAGACCGTCGCCGACATCTTCACCGAAGTGATCATCGCGCCCGCCTACGAACCCGGCGCGGTGGAAGTGCTTGCGCGCAAAAAGAATATCCGCGTATTGGTCGCCTCCGAGCCCCAGCAAGCCGGCACCGAATTCCGCCAGATCAGCGGCGGCCTGTTGCTGCAGCAGCGCGACGCGATCGACGCGCCCGGCGACGATCCGGTGAACTGGACGCTGGCCACCGGCTCACCCGCCGACCCGGCGACCCTGGCCGACCTCAAGTTCGCCTGGCGGACTTGCCGCGCGGTGAAGTCCAACGCGATCGTCATCGCCGCCGACGGCGCCACCGTCGGGGTCGGCATGGGTCAGGTCAACCGTGTCGACGCCGCGCGGCTCGCGGTGGAGCGGGGCGGCGACCGGGTGCGCGGCGCGGTCGCAGCTTCCGACGCGTTCTTCCCGTTCCCCGACGGGCTCGAGACGCTGACCGAGGCAGGGGTGAAGGCGATCGTGCATCCCGGCGGGTCCATGCGCGACGACGTCGTGACCGAGGCCGCGGCAAAGGCCGGAATCACGCTGTACCTCACCGGCGCGCGCCACTTCGCCCACTGAGTTCTCTACGCGAGCAGACACAAAATCGCATGATTCCGTGGGGCGGAGCGCGAGTCTGCGACTGCTCGCGCAAGGGCCGTTCACCTCTGCGACACCCGGCGGTCGCCCACTGCTGATATGTCTGTGCCTCATGATCATTGGCCGGAAGGCGTTGGTAACCATGGGGATCGTCGTGATCGTGGCGGCCAGCGCGTCGTGTTCGACGGGCTCGAGCGCGTCGTCGACAGCGGCGAAACAGTTGACCACCGTGGTCGACAAGCCGCTGACCATCAAGCCGGGTGATCTGCTGGCGTCAACCGGTGGCGCTACCCCCGTCGCATTCGGCGAGCCGGCGAACGGAAAGCTCACCTACGGCCCGGGCGGAAGCATCGTCTACACCCCCAACAAGGGATTCTCCGGCACCGACCAACTCCAGGTGACCACCACAGACGCGGTCAAGCTCTATGCCGTCGACACCCCGCCGATCGCCACCGTCGGCGGTGTCGAGATCCAGAGCAGCGCCAATGGCTCGGCCATCGCGGCGGGACCCGGCAACGCCGACGAGGTGTACGGCCTCACCGACCGCGGCCCCAACGTCGACGGCCGCACCGACGACGAAAAAGTGTTGCCGGTACTGGACTTTCATCCGCAGATCGGTGTGTTCACGCTGAGCAACGGCACCGCCACGCCCGGCAAGACCATCACACTGGCGGGCCCCGACGGCAAGCCGCTGGACGGCCTCGTCAATGCTGAGGCCAGCACCGGCGAATCCCTGGTCACGATCGACGGGAAACCGCTGCCCACCTCCGATCACGGCCTCGACACCGAGGGTCTGGTCGCGCTGCCCGACGGCACCTTCTGGGTCTCCGACGAGTACGGCCCATTCATCGTCCACTTCGACGCCAATGGCAAAGAGCTGGAACGACTCTCGCCGTTCAACGGTTCGCTGCCGCGCGAATTGTCGCTGCGCAGCGCAAATCAGGGGATGGAGGGCCTAACGATCACCCCGGACGGCTCCACGCTCGTCGGCATCATGCAGTCGGCGTTGAAGACGCCCGGCCTCGAGGGCTCCGCGAAATCGGTCCCCCTGGCGCGCATCGTCACCGTGAACCTGGCCACCAAGGCCGTCAAGGAATACCTCTACCCGCTCGCCAACCCGCAAGAGACCAAGGTCGCGGTGTCCGAAATCACCGCGCTCAGCAGTACCGAATTCCTCATCGACGAACGCGACGGCGAAATGCAACCTGGCGGGGACAAGAAGGTCTACATCGCCGACATCTCCGCTGCGACGGACGTCGGCCCCGCAGCCACCGTGCCCAACAGCACGTACCGCGCGGACGCGGGGGGACTACAGGTGGACGGTAAACCCATCGAGACGGCGGTCGGGGTGACCACGGATGCCGCGGCGATCGAAAAGCTCAAGTCCCTGGGCATCACCGTCGCGTCCAAGTCACTGAAGCTCGATCTGGGCGCCCTGCTGATCCGGCTCAACGACAAGGGCGAGTTCTTCGGACACGACAAGATCGAAGGCCTGGCCACCCCGGACGGCGGCAAGACGCTCATCATCGCCAACGACAGCGACTTCGGACTGGCCGGTATCGATTCGGAGACACCGCCGCTGACGTTGAAGCCGAAGACGCTGGCCAATGGCACACCGGACACTGGCGAGTTCCTCGTCGTCGACACCACCAAGCTGCCGGCGCAAACTCGGCAGACGACGGTGTCGATTGAAATCCGCTGACCGCACCCAAGCGGCGAGCGGGCCGTTATGTTGCACACTATGGTGATTACGCCGAGGACTGCCACGGTCCTCCTGGCAATGACGACAGTCCTGATGGCCTCGTGCACGCGATACATCGACGATGCCCGGGCGGTCGCCGGTTCCGATCTGTCAACCGTGGCCGCATCCGAGGCTTCACAGTGCGAGGCAGTCGCTGCTCCCTTGACGACGATCCCGGCCACGAATGACGACGAGCCGGTGATGAAGATTCCGCAACCGCAGGGTTGGGTGCGTTCGACGATCGCGGATTCGGAGCTGATCCGCTTTGCGATGGGCAATCAAAGCCTCGTCAAAGATGGCTTCGCACCAAACGTGGTGGTGACGTTTGAAAGTGCGCGGGGCATCGAAGATCCGAGCGTGGTGTTCGAGAGCGAGCGCGAGTCGCTGGAGTCGATAGCCGGCGCGAGCGATCTGCGTGTCACCGAGCACACGCTGTGCGGTCTGCCCGCCGAGACCGTGCACTTTCAGATGGCGGCGATTGGAAACGTCGCTCCGCACCCGGCAATCGCGGTTTTCGCGGTTCTCCACACCGACGACATGACGTATGCGGCGTCCCTGACTGTGCAGAGCACCGACCCCGATAACCCGACGTATCAGCGCGACGCCGACATGATCCTGACGGGCTTCCAATTGCTGCCTCCGTCGCAGACGTGACCGCCGGTCAGTGCACTGTGAGGAGGGGAAGCACTGCCGCTCCTCGACAGCAGTCGTAGCGTGGAGTGGTGACCCAACCCCATGATCTGCCCCGGACCGTCGGCGAGCTGAAAGCCTCCGGTCATCGCGAGCGGGGCGTCAAACAGGAAATCCGGGAGAACTTGCTGGCCGCGCTGGCCGAGGGTCGTGACGCGTGGCCGGGCATCCTGGGCTTCGAGGACACCGTGATCCCGCAGCTGGAGCGCGCCCTGATCGCCGGACACGACGTCGTCCTGCTCGGTGAACGCGGACAGGGCAAGACGCGGCTGTTGCGGGCGCTGACCGGCCTGCTCGACGACTGGACACCGGTCATCGCCGGCGCGGAACTGGGCGAGCATCCCTACACGCCGATCACGCCGGGGTCGATCCGGCGGGCGGCCGAGCTGGGTGACGACCTGCCCGTGGTGTGGCGTCACCGCAGCGAGCGATACACCGAGAAGCTGGCCACTCCGGACACCAGCGTGGCCGACCTGGTCGGCGACATCGATCCGATCAAGGTCGCCGAGGGCCGCAGCCTTGGCGACCCCGAGACCATCGCCTACGGCCTCATCCCGCGGGCACACCGCGGGATCGTGGCCGTCAACGAGCTGCCCGACCTCGCCGAGCGCATCCAGGTGTCGATGCTGAACGTGATGGAGGAGCGCGACATCCAGGTGCGCGGCTACACACTGCGGCTGCCACTGGACGTGCTCGTCGTCGCCAGCGCCAACCCCGAGGACTACACCAACCGCGGCCGCATCATCACCCCGCTGAAGGACCGGTTCGGCGCCGAGATCCGCACCCACTACCCGCTGGAACTCGAGGCCGAGGTGGGCGTGATCGACCAGGAGGCCCACCTGGCCGCCGAGGTGCCCGAGTATCTGCTGCATGTGCTGGCCCGGTTCGCCCGCTACCTGCGCGAGTCGCGGTCGATCGACCAACGGTCGGGTGTGTCGGCTCGGTTCGCGATCGCGGCCGCCGAGACGGTCGCCGCGGCCGCAACCCATCGCTCCGCAGTGCTCGGCGAGCAGGATCCGGTGGCGCGGGTGTGCGACCTCGGCACGGTGATCGACGTGCTGCGCGGCAAGCTGGAATTCGAGTCCGGTGAAGAGGGCCGCGAGCAGGCGGTGCTCGAACACCTGCTGCGACGGGCCACCGCGGACACCGCGCAGCGGCTGCTCGGCGGCATCGACGTGGGACCGCTGGTCATCGCGATCGAGAACGGTTCGGCGGTCACCACCGGTGAACGGGTGTCGGCGCGGGACGTGCTGGCGGCGGTGCCCGAAGTGCCCGCGATCGCCCAGGTTCAGCAGCGACTCGGCGCGCAGTCCGACGGCCAACGCGCGGCCGCCGTCGAATTGGCGCTCGAGGCACTGTATCTGGCCAAGCGGATCGACAAGGTGTCTTCAGAAGGCGAAACCGTCTATGGCTAAGCATCGCCACGGGCGATCGTCGCGCTACTCGGCATACACCGGCGGACCCGACCCGCTGGCGCCGCCGGTCGACCTGCGCGAGGCGCTGGAGCAGATCGGTCAGGACGTCATGGAGGGCACATCGCCGCGGCGGGCGCTCTCCGAGCTGCTGAGGCGCGGCACCAAGAGCATGGCCGGCGCCGACAAGCTGGCCGCCGAGGCGAACCGGCGGCGTCGGGAACTGTTGCAGCGCAACAATCTTGACGGCACGTTGCAGCAGATCAAGAAGCTGCTCGACGAGGCGGTACTGGCGGAACGCAAGGAACTGGCGCGCGCGCTGGATGACGACGCCCGGTTCGGTGAACTCCAGCTCGACGCGCTGTCCCCGTCGCCGGCCAAGGCCGTGCAGGAACTGTCCGATTACGACTGGCGCAGCGCCGAGGCGCGCGAAAAGTACGAGCAGATCAAGGATCTGCTCGGCCGCGAGATGCTGGACCAGCGTTTCGCCGGCATGAAACAGGCCCTTGAAGGTGCCACCGACGAGGACCGCCAGCGCGTCAACGAGATGCTCGACGACCTGAATGACCTGCTGGACAAGCACGCTAGAGGACAGGACTCGCAGCAAGACTTCGACAACTTCATGGCCAAGCACGGCGAGTTCTTTCCGGAGAACCCGCGCAACGTGGAGGAGCTGCTGGACTCCCTGGCGCAGCGGGCCGCCGCAGCGCAGCGGTTCCGCAACAGCCTGTCGGCCGACCAGCGCGCCGAGCTGGATGCGCTGGCGCAGCAGGCATTCGGCTCACCCTCGCTGATGAATGCGCTGAACCGGCTGGACGCGCACCTGCAGGCGGCCCGGCCGGGGGAGGACTGGACCGGCTCGTCCCGGTTCTCCGGCGACAATCCGATGGGCATGGGTGAGGGCACCCAGGCGCTCTCCGACATCGCCGAACTCGAGCAGCTGGCCGAGGCGCTGTCGCAGAGCTATGCCGGCGCGACGATGGATGACGTCGACCTCGACATGCTGGCCCGCCAACTGGGCGAGGACGCGGCGGTCGACGCGCAAACCCTGGCCGAACTCGAGCGGGCGCTGGTCAGTCAAGGTTTCCTGGACCGCGGTTCCGACGGGCAATGGCGGCTGTCCCCGAAGGCCATGCGCCAGCTGGGCCAGACGGCGCTGCGCGATGTGGCGCAACAGCTTTCGAGTCGGCACGGTGAACGCGACACCCGCCGCGCCGGCGCGGCAGGCGAACTGACCGGCGCGACGCGGCCGTGGCAGTTCGGCGACACCGAGCCGTGGAACGTCACCCGGACACTGACGAACGCCGTGCTGCGGCAGGCGGGCAACGTTGTGGACGGCCCGCGCGCGCCTATCCATATCACCGTCGACGACGTCGAGATCTCCGAGACCGAGACCCGGTCGCAGGCCGCGGTGGCGCTTCTGGTGGACACCTCGTTTTCGATGGTGATGGAGAACCGGTGGCTGCCGATGAAGCGAACGGCGTTGGCCCTCAACCATCTCGTCAGCACGCGGTTTCGCTCGGATGCGTTGCAGATCATCGCCTTTGGCCGCTACGCGCGGACGGTGACGGCGGCCGAGCTGACCGGGTTGGAGGGTGTCTACGAGCAGGGCACCAACCTGCATCACGCGCTCGCCCTCGCCGGCCGGCATCTGCGTCGTCACCCCAATGCCCAGCCGGTGGTGCTCGTCGTCACCGACGGTGAGCCGACCGCGCACCTGGAAGACGTCGACGGGGAGGGGACGGCGGTGTTCTTTGACTACCCGCCGCATCCGCGGACGATCGCGCACACGGTGAAGGGTTTCGACGACATGGCCCGGCTGGGCGCGCAGGTCACGATCTTCCGGCTCGGCAGTGACCCCGGCCTGGCGCGGTTCATCGACCAGGTCGCCCGGCGGGTGGAAGGCAGAGTCGTGGTGCCCGACTTGGACGGGCTGGGTGCCGCGGTGGTCGGTGACTATCTGCGGTCGAGGCGGCGCTAAGGGGCCTTGCGCTTCTTGCGCTTGACGCCGACGCTGCCCCACAGCGAGAAGCCGCGGATCCGTACGCACGGCGCACCCGGCGAGCCCTCGCCGCTCACGCTGTGGTCGAAGTTGCCCATCACCCCGACGCCGCGCAGGTCGACGTTCACCTCGGGCGGCACGAGGATCGTCTGGCCGCCGAAGATCGAGTATGAGTGAATCTCCACCTCGGGCGAGGTGAAGTCGGCGTAGCGCAAATCCACCACGCCGCCGCCGAACAGGGCGAACGTCGTCAACCGCTTCGGCACGTTCCACCGGCCGCGCCGTTCGAAGCCACTCATGATCGCCAGCAGCAGCGTCGATGGCGCTGGCCGACACGGGCCACCGCTGCGTGCCCGCGTGACGGCGCCGGGCAGGTCGGCGGACAGCCGGTCGAGTTCGTCGTAAGTCTGCGCGGCATACGCCCTGGTCAGACGGTCCTCGTACTCGCTCATCTGCAGCTGACCCTGGGCGGCCGCGTCCGTGAGCAACTGCGCCACCTGAATGCGATCGGTGTCAGCAGCACGCATCGAATTGTTCCGCGACGCTGGAGTGCTCATCGACGTCGAGCCTACGACGAACGGTGGCACATGCAAGCGCGATGGCTAAACTGCGCCCTCACCAGCCTCGGCGAAGCAGATAGATAGGCAAACTTTATTCGGTTGCGCAAAGTATTCGGCAAAGCCGGTGGTGCTCGCCGGCGGCGCCATGCACACACCCTGGACGGTGAACTAGGGTGTCTGCGACAGGCAGCGGCAACCGACAGAAAGTGGCCCCAGGGTTTGGCAGTGGCTGTTCGCGATGAAGACAAAGAGGAGCGGAGTCTGCGCTCGAGCGTGGGAAAGCTCTCGACACTTCAGCAGCGATTCGAGGAGTCTCGTGTCGGCAAGGTCGTGATCAGCGGCCTCGTCGCGGTGATCGTGGTTGTCGGCGTCGTGTGGAATATCCCTGATTCGCCGATCAAGCGCAGTCTGGTGCCGCTGGTAGAACCGGTCGCGGCGCCTGCGGGTCTGGACCAGTACTGGGGGATGTACGGGACGCCGAGCAAGAGGGTCGAGGCGGTCGAGGTCCACGTCAGGATGGCCAACGGGGAGACCCGGGTGTGGACCATGCAGCCTGGTGAGCGTGGGGTCGGCTGGTGGGATCGCTGGATAATGCTGCGGCGTGCGGTGATGGTCGATGCGAGCGTACGACCGCAGGTTGCCCGCTGGGTCGCCCGCGAGATCACAGCGCCGAACGAGCGTGCCGTCGCCGTTGCAGTCGTACTTCGCACCGAGAACCTGTCGCAACCGGGCGAGGCTGCGGGCAGTGGCAAATCCGCGATGAAGGTCTTGTACCAAGAGGCGCTGGCGGGCCCGCAATGACGGAGTCGGACCGCCCCCAGCGATCGCGCGGCGGCGCGATCGTGGACGCATGGTGTGCCTTTTGGTTCGCACCTCAGCCCGCCTACCCGCTCGGGCTCGTCCGAATAGGGTTCGGCGCCGTCGCGCTCGCATGGACCCTCGCACTGTTGCCCGACTTGTACCGGGTATTCGGCGAGCAAGGAGCGGCGCCCGGATACACCCGGCTCGACTACCAGTGGAGTGTCTTCGAAGTCTGGTCCGGCGACAGGGCCCTGCTGATCGGGTGGGTGCTGCTGCTGTTGTCGGCCCTTGCGCTGACTGTGGGCTGGCACAGTCGGTTCGCGGCGATCCTTGTGTTCGTGCTGATCCACTCGTTCCATCGACGCGCCGCCTACATCTTCAATGCCGGGGACGCGATCATCGCCATCGTCGCCCTGGTGCTGGCACTCTCCTGTTGTGGTGCGGCCCTGTCACTCGATCAGCGACGGCGTACCGGATCATTCTGGTCGGCACAAACGTTGGCGCCGTGGCCTATCCGGCTCCTGCAGGTCCAATTGACCCTGATCTACCTGGTGTCCGTTCAGGCGAAGCTGAGCGGCGGCAAATCTTGGGCGGACGGTTCTGCGACCTCATACGCCTGGCGCACCGACGGCAGATGGGCGTTACTGCCCCCGCCAGAGTGGCTGTCCGCCAACGCCATTCTGGTCAACGCGGTGACATGGGGCACCCTGGTGATCGAGTTGGCCATCGCCGTTCTCGTCTGGAATCGACGGTGGCGGTTCTGGGTACTGGCCGCCGGCGTGGTGATGCACGTGACGATGATGGTCAGCATGAATGTCGGCTTCTTCAGCCTCGCGATGTTCGTGCTGTACCTCGCGTTCGTCCCAGCCGACGCGGTGCAGTCTATGCCGGGCAAGCTGAAGACCCGGTGGCGCAATCGTCGGCGTTCGAGCGTGCGCACCGACGCCTCGGCGGCGGCGCACTGAGCAAACGTTATTTGTTCTGCGCGAGGTATTCCTCGAAGCCGATCGTGCCGATCGGGTTGTCCGGCGCCAGGTTTGCGCCCGACCGGAAACCGGCGACGATGCGTCCCGGGGCCGGCGCCTCGACCACTCGTCGACGGCTGTCACGCGCCGCCAGGTACATGTGTCCCAGATCGGCGTGGCTGTGGACGGCGGGCCCACCGATATCGGCGACCCGCCCGGCCGGTTGCGCGTCGATCAACTCGACGAGTCGGGTGCTGACGTCGTGGGTGTCGATCGGCTGGAACCGCACACCGCGCAGTGCCCACAGCACCGGTGAGAATCGCTGGATCGAGAAGATCACCTGGATCAGGTCGTGGAACTGGGTCGCGCGCAGCACCGTGTGGCCGACGCCGGAGGCTTCCAGGGCGCGCTCGGCGCGCAGCTTGGTCTTGTAGTACGGCAGCGGGATGCGGTCGATGCCCACGATCGACACGTAGATGATGTGCCCGACGCCGGCCCGGCGCGCCGCGGCGATGAGGTTTTCGATCGACGCGACGTCCTTGCCGCCCGTGGCTTGGGTGGCGCAGTGCACGACGACGTCCACCCCGTCGACCGCGGCGTCGATACCCGTGCCGGCCAGTAGGTCGCCCTGGCACCAATGCACGCCCGTGTAGCCGACGTGGTCCCGCCGGCTCAATGCGCGCACCCGGTGGCCGTCGGCCGTGGATTCACCGACCACCTTTCGCCCGAGGGTGCCGGTCGCGCCGGTGACCAGAACGTCGCGCGCCATCAGCCGCTCCAGCGCGGCAGTCGTTTGTGCAGGAAGGCCAGCATGCCTTCGCGGGCCTCCTCGGAGACGAACAGCCGGGCGGACTGCTCGGTCAGCTCTTCGGCGTCCCGGTCGAAGGCCGCCAGGATCGGCGCGGTCGTCAATGCTTTGGAGGCCGCCAGGCCCTGCGGCGACGCCTTTCCGATCGCTGCCGTGAGTGTGGCCACGGTGGCCTCGACGTCGTCCGCGGCGAGGGTGATCAGCCCGACGTCCGCCGCCTCGAGTGCGCCGAACTCTTCGCCGGTGAGGAAGTAGCGGCTGGCGGCGCGGGCGGTCATTTTCGGCAGCAGGGTCAGCGAAATGATCGACGGAGCAACGCCGATGCGCGCTTCGGTCAACGCGAACGTGCTCGCCTGCCCGGCGACCGCGATGTCGCATGCGCCCACCAGACCCAGTCCGCCGGCGCGGACGTGGCCGTCGACGGCGGCGATGACGGGCATCGGCAGCTCGAGGATCCGGCGCAGCAAGTGGGTCAACTCGCGGGCGCTATCAACAGCCACATCGCCGGGATCGCGCCCAGCGGCCTGAGCCAGATCCGCTCCCGCGCAGAAGGTCCCGCCGGTGTGGCCGAGCACGACGGCGCGCACCCCGGACTCCTCGGTGGCATCGGTGAGGCCCTGGTGCAACTGGTCGACCAGAGCGGTGGACAGCGCGTTGCGGTTGTCCGGCGAATCCAGTGTCAGCCGGGCGACGCTGCCTTCGACGGTGTAGTGGACGAGTGTGCGCATCAATACGAGCGTGGCAGACCCAGTGAGGTTTGTGCCACGAAGTTGAGAATCATCTCCCTGCTGACGGGAGCGATGCGGGCCAGCTTCGACGCGGTCACCGCCGCAGCGATGCCGTATTCCTTGGTCAGACCGTTGCCGCCCATCGACTGGACCGCCTGGTCAACCGCGCGGACCGACGCCTCACCCGCCGCGTATTTGGCCATGTTCGCCGCTTCGGCCGCGCCCGCGTCGTCGCCGCTGTCGTAGAGCGTCGCCGCCTTCTGCATCATCAGCTTGGCCAGCTCGATCTCGATGTGGTTCTGAGCCAACGGATGCGACAGTCCCTGGTGCGCGCCGATCGGTGTCTTCCACACCTGACGGGTCTTGACGTAGTCGACGGCCTTGTTGATCGCGAACCGGCCCATGCCGACCGCGCTGGCCGCGCCCATGATCAGCTCCGGGTTCAGCCCCGCGAACAGCTGGGCGATCGCGGCATCCTCCGAACCCACCAGCGCGTCGGACGGCAGCCGCACGTCGTCAATGAACACCTGGAACTGGCTTTCCGGGCTGACCAGCTCCATCTCGATGGGCGTCCAGGTAAAGCCCGGCGTGTCGCCACAATTCGTCGGTGTGCTGGCCGGCGCGGGCCTTCTCCAGGTAGTAGTCCTGGCCATAGTTGGCGGCCATGGCGGCGACGGCCTTGCGCAGGGCCTGCTGTTCGTCGGTTTCGACGAAGCCGATCACGGACGGTGTCATTGGCGGGCTCCTCCTTCGTGATCCACTCGGGCAAGTACGGCGCCGACCTCGACCTGTTGGCCGGGTTCGACGTTGAGCTCGACGAGCACGCCGTCGCTGGGCGCGGTCACCGTGTGCTCCATCTTCATCGCCTCCAGCCAGACCAACGGCTGCCCGGCCGCGACGGTGTCGCCAACGGCCGCACCGATGCGCAACACCGAACCCGGCATGGGCGCCAGCAGCGAACCCTGCGCGACCGCATCGTCGGGGTCGGGGAAGCGTGGCAGCGCAACGAGTTGCACCGGGCCCAGCGGCGAGTCGACGAACACGTCGTCTCCGTATCGGGCCACATCGAAGGGACGGTCCACGCCGTCGACGGCCAACACGACCCGGTCGGGTGCGGCCGATACGAGCGCCACGCGGTCGTGGCCCGGCAGCTCGACACCGGTGCGGATGAACCGGTAGGAGACCTCATGGGTCTCACCCGCGGTGTCGCTGTACTGCTTGGACTGGAAACCCGAAGCCAGATTGCGCCAGCCGCTGGGCGCCGCCGCGAATACCGTTGCGGCTTGGCGGTTCTGCGCGGCGTCGGCGAGCGCTGCGGCCAGCGCCGACACCACGACGGTGCGCTTATCGCTCAGCGGCGCCGCCAGTTCGGCCAGGCCGTGCGTGTCGAAGAACGCGGTATCGGTGGCGCCGTCGAGGAAGGCCGGGTGTCGCAGCACGTTGACCAGCAGGTCGCGGTTGGTGCGTACGCCGTGGATGCGGGTGCGGGCCAGCGCATCGGCGAGGACGCCTGCGGCCTGTCTACGCGCCGGCGCGTAGGAGATGACCTTGGCCAGCATGGGGTCGTAGAAGATCGACACCGTCGACCCGTTGATGATGCCGGTGTCGACCCGGACACCGCGCACGTGAGGAGCGAATTGAGCATTGCGGGGCACTTCGAAGCGATGCACCGTCCCCGCCTGCGGCTGCCAGCCCTTGGCCGGGTCCTCGGCGTACAGCCTGGCTTCGATGGCGTACCCGCGCGACGGCGGCGGGTCGGCGTCGAGCCGGCCGCCGTCGGCGACATGCAGCTGCTGCTCGACCAGATCCAGGCCGGTGGTGGCCTCGGTGACCGGGTGCTCGACCTGCAGCCGGGTGTTCATCTCGAGGAAGAAGAAGTCGCCGCGATGGTCGGCCATGAATTCCACCGTGCCCGCGCCGGTGTAGCCAATCGCGGTCGCGGCAAGCCTTGCCGCGTCGAACAGCTTGGCGCGCATGCCCGGGGTGCGTTCGACGAGTGGCGAGGGCGCCTCTTCGATGATCTTCTGGTGGCGCCGCTGGATGGAGCATTCGCGTTCCCCGACCGCCCATACGGTGCCGTGCTCGTCGGCAAGCACCTGGACTTCGACGTGATGGCCGGTGGCGAGGTAGCGCTCGCAGAACACCGTCGGATCGCCGAACGCCGACTGCGCCTCACGGCGGGCCGCGGCCACCTGCGCGGGCAGATCGGACAGCTCGCGCACCACCCGCATGCCACGGCCGCCGCCGCCGGCCGACGCCTTGATCAGCACCGGCAGCTGATCGGCCGTCACCGTGTCGGGGTCGAGCTCGTCGAGCACGGGCACACCCGCGGCCGCCATCATCTTCTTGGCCTCGATCTTGGAACCCATCGCGGCCACGGCGGCCACCGGCGGGCCGATCCACGTCAGGCCCGCGTCGGCCACGGCGGCGGCGAAGTCTGCGTTCTCCGAAAGGAATCCGTAGCCCGGATGGATCGCGTCGGCGTGCGCGGCGCGGGCGGCCGCGATCAGTTGCCCGGCGTCCAGGTATCCGGTGGTGCGCTCCAGGCGCACCCGGGCGTCGGCCTCCGCGACATGCGGGGATGCCGCGTCGGGATCGGTGTAGACGGCGACGGTGCCGACGCCGAGCCGGCGGCAGGTGGCGAACACCCGCCGGGCGATCTCACCGCGGTTGGCCACCAGGACTCTCGTGATCACTCGGGCCTCCGGTGGCGCCGAAACTGAGCTCGTGATCGAGGAATCACCAAAATCTCGCGCGCAAGCTCAGTTTCGACAACGAAACCCATGGCGCTCACATCCTGAAGACGCCGAAGTTCGACGTCCCCTCGATCGGGCCATTGGCGATGGCGGACAAGCACATTCCCAACACGGTGCGGGTGTCGCGCGGGTCGATCACGCCGTCGTCGTAGAGCCGGCCGGACAAGAACATCGGCAGTGACTCGGCCTCGATCTGCGCCTCGACCGCCGCCCTCAGCGCGGAATCGGCATCTTCGTCGACGTGCTGACCGCGTGCCTGCGCGGCTGCCCGGCTGACGATGGACAGCACGCCCGCCAACTGGGTGCCGCCCATCACCGCGGATTTCGCGCTGGGCCAGGCGAACAGGAAGCGTGGGTCGTACGCCCGGCCGCACATTCCGTAGTGGCCGGCGCCGTAGGAGGCGCCGATCAGCAGCGAGATGTGCGGCACCGTGGAATTGGAGACGGCGTTGATCATCATCGAGCCGTGCTTGATCATCCCGCCTTCCTCGTATTGCTTCCCGACCATGTAGCCGGTCGTGTTGTGCAGGAACAACAGTGGCGTGTCGGCGCGGTTGGCCAGCTGGATGAACTGGGTGGCCTTCTGCGACTCCTCACTGAACAGCACGCCGCGGTGGTTGGCCAGGATGCCGATCTGATAGCCGTACAGCGTCGCCCAGCCCGTCACCAGCGACGAGCCGTAGAGCGCCTTGAACTCGTCGAACTCCGATCCGTCGACGAACCGGGCGATCACTTCGCGGGGATCGAACGGGACACGCAGGTCGGACGGCACGATGCCGATCAGTTCCTCGGCGTCGAACAGCGGCTCGGTGACCGGGGCCGGCGTCGGGCCGAGCTTGCGCCAGTTCAGCCGGGCCACGATGCGACGGCCGATGCGGATGGCGTCGAGCTCGTCGACCGCGAAGTAGTCCGCCAAACCGGAGACCCGGGCGTGCATTTCGGCGCCGCCAAGTGATTCGTCGTCGGACTCCTCGCCGGTGGCCATCTTCACCAGCGGCGGTCCGGCCAAGAACACCTTGGAGCGTTCCTTGATCATCACCACGTGGTCGGACATGCCGGGAATGTAGGCGCCACCCGCGGTGGAGTTTCCGAACACCAGCGCGATGGTCGGGATTCCGGCGGCCGAGAGCCGGGTCAGATCCCGGAACATCTGGCCGCCGGGGATGAAGATCTCCTTCTGCGTGGGCAGGTCGGCGCCGCCGGACTCCACCAGCGAGATCACGGGCAATCGGTTCTGCAGGGCGATCTGGTTGGCCCGCAGGATCTTTCGCAGCGTCCACGGGTTGCTCGTGCCGCCCTTGACGGTCGGGTCGTTGGCCACCAGCATGCATTCGACGCCGCTGACCGCGCCGATGCCCACGACCAGGCTGGCGCCGACCGCAAACTCGCTGCCCCACGCCGCAAGCGGGCTGAGCTCGAG
Organism: uncultured Actinomycetota bacterium; assembly: GCA_963848185.1. Lineage (GTDB taxonomy): Bacteria > Actinomycetota > Actinomycetes > Mycobacteriales > Mycobacteriaceae > Mycobacterium. The sequence goes on along the minus strand of CAWKCR010000015.1, from coordinate 215,526 downwards.
GAACGGTGAATCCGGGTCGACCAGCAGCTCGATGCGCTCCCGTGGGGTGAGCTTCCCGCGTGCGTGATGTCGTTCAACGTATTTGGGGCCGCCGCCGGCCAGCGCCTTGGCGTGCTCGGCCTCGAGCTCCGTGAGCTTGGTCGTCATCGCCGACGCGGCCTCGGTGTAGGCCGGGGAGCGGGCATCGAGCGTGGATCGCAGTGCCGTCATGACTGGAATCCAAGTGTCTTGGCCGCAAGCGCGGTGAGGATTTCGGTTGTTCCGCCGCCGATTCCGAGGATTCGCATGTCGCGGTACTGACGTTCGACCTCGGACTCGGTCATGTACCCCATGCCGCCGAACAGCTGCACCGCCTGGTGCGCGACCCATTCGCCTGCCTCGACGGCTGTGTTCTTCGCGAAGCAGACTTGGGTGATCAGGTTGGCGTCGTCGCCGCTCAACTGACGCTCGACGAGGTTATGGGTGTAGACCCGGGCCACGTCGATGCGCCGGGCCATCTCGGCGAGTGTGTTCTGCACTTGCTGGCGGGAGATCAGCGGCTTGCCAAAGGTCTCGCGGTTGCGACACCACTCCACCGTGAGGTCGAGGCAGCGCTGCGCGCCGGCGTAGGCTTGCGCGGCCAGGCCGACGCGTTCGGAGACGAACGCCGCCGCGATCTGCGCGAAACCGGTGTTCTCGTCGCCGATCAGATTGGCCGCCGGAACCCGGACGTCGGTGTAGGACAGCTCGGCGGTGTCCGACGAGCGCCAGCCCATCTTGTCCAGCTTGCGGGTGACCACGAATCCCGGTGTGCCCTTGTCGACGACGATCAGCGAAACCCCGGCCGCACCTCGTCCGCCGGTGCGCGCCGCGGTCACGACGTAGTCGGCCCGCACGCCGGAGGTGATGTACGTCTTGGCGCCGTTGATGATGTAGTCGTCGCCATCGCGGACCGCGCGCGTGGTCAGGTGACCGACGTCGGAGCCGCCGCCGGGTTCCGTGATGGCCAGGGCGCCTATCTTGTCGCCTTGCAGGGTGGGCCGCACGTACGTGTCGATCAATCGCCGGTCGCCGGAGGCGATCATGTGCGGGACGGCGATGCCGCAGGTGAACAGCGACGCGAACACGCCGCCGGGCGAGCCTGCGTAATGCATCTCCTCGCAGATGATCACCGAATCCGCGCCGTCGCCGCCACCACCGCCGACCGCCTCGGGTAGGCCCGCGCCGAGCAGACCGGCCTCGCCGGCCTTGCGATGAAGGTCGCGGGGCAGCTCACCGCTGTTCTCCCACTCGTCGACGTGGGGTAGGACCTCACGTTCGGCGAACGCGCGCACCGTTTTTCGGAGCTGTTCGCGTTCCGGGGTATGCCAGATGCTCATAGAAGACTTTCGGGGATGTCGACATGCCGGCTGCGCAGCCACTCGCCCAGCCCCTTGGCCTGCGGGTCGAACCGGGCCTGATATGCCACGCCCTGACCGAGGATGCCGTCGATGACGAAGTTCATTGCGCGCAGATTCGGCAGCATGTGGCGAGTGACCGGTAAATCGGCTGTCTCCGGGAGCAATTCGCGCAGCCTGTCCACCGTCAGCGTGTGCGCCAGCCAGCGCCACTGCTCGTCGGTGCGGACCCACACCCCGACGTTGGCGCTGCCACCCTTGTCGCCGCTGCGCGCACCTGCGATCAGGCCAAGCGGCGTGCGCCGGGTCGGCCCCGCCGGCAGCGGCGCCGGCAGCGGCGGAGGCTCGGCGGGCGTGAGCTCGAGAGTGTCGGTGGCCGGCGCGATGTCGCTGCGGCTGCCATCGGCGTGCACCGCGATGTGTGGCACCTCGGCCGCCGGGGCGTAAGCCGCGGTGAACACGCCGTAGACCTGGCCCTCGCCGGGCGGCGCGGTGCTGGTGAAGCCGGGATAACTGGCCAGCGCGAGTTCGACTGCGGCCGACGAGAATTGGCGCCCGACGTTCGCGGGGTCCGGATCGCGCACCACGCAGCGCAGCAGCGCGCTGGCGGTCTCCTCGGTGTCCGCGTCGGGGTGGTCGGTGCGCGCCAGCGTCCATTCGAGTTCGGCGGGCTTGACCGTCAGGCTGGCCTCCAGCTGCCGCTGAACGAGTTCGGCCTTGGCGTCGATGTCCAGCCCGGTGAGCACGAACGTCATGGCGTTGCGGAATCCGCCGATGCTGTTCAACGACACCTTGAGCGTGGGCGGCGGCGGCTCGCCCTTGACGTTTCTTATTCGCACCCGGTCGGGTCCGGAGTCGGACAACTCGATGCTGTCGACCCGCAGCGTCACATCGGGATTCGCGTAGCGGGCGCCACCGATCTCGTAGAGCAGCTGCGCGGTGACCGTGTCGACGCTGACCAGGCCGCCCGTGCCCGCGTGTTTGGTGATCACCGAGGATCCGTCGGCATGCACCTCGGCGAGCGGGAAGCCGGCGTAGGTGAGGTCGGGTACCTCGGTGAAGAAGGAGTAGTTTCCGCCGGTGGCCTGGATCCCGCATTCGATGACGTGGCCTGCAGCGACGGCACCGGCCAGCGCGTCGTAGTCAGTGCGGCCCCAGCCGAAGTGCGCGGCGGCGGGCCCGACGATCACCGACGCGTCGGTGACCCGGCCGGTGACGATGACGTCGGCGCCGCTGTTGAGGCAGTCGACGATGCCCCAGGCGCCGAGATAGGCGTTGGCCGCCAGAGGGCGGTCGAATCCGAACTCGTCGGCGCGCGACAACAGGTCGTCGCCCTCGACATGGGCGACGTTCACCGACAGCCCGAGCCGCTCGGCCAGCTCGCGCACCGCCGCGGCCAGGCCCGCCGGATTCACGCCGCCGGCGTTGGCGACGATTCGGACCCCGCGGTCCAGCGCCAGGCCCAGGCAGTCCTCGAGTTGGCGCAGAAACGTCTTGGCGTAGCCGCGGTCGGGTGACTTCGCGCGGTCGCGGGCCAGGATCAGCATCGTCAGCTCGGCGAGATAGTCGCCGGTCAGGTAGTCCAGGTCGCCGCCGGTGAGCATCTCCCGCATCGCCGCCAGCCGGTCGCCGTAGAAGCCCGAGCAGTTGCCGATGCGGACCGGACCAGAAGAAGCAGTCACGCAGGCCTCCTATCACGAGTCGCGGCCGTCAACCAACCGGTAGGTTACTGGTTACCGTCGGTATCGCGTCAACCGGCTCCCTGTGCGTTTTCGGCGTGATGGGTGGCGCTGAGAGCGCACCTCATCACGCCGAAATCGCTGTTTTGAGGCTATCCAGGTCACCGGCTATCCTGAAGGACAATTGCCGACGCCGGATCGTCGCGCGGCGTGCACTTCATTACCCGTATAGAGGAGAGCTCGATCATGGCTGTGCCCAAACGCAGGATGTCGCGCGCGAACACCCGTAGCCGGCGCGCGCAGTGGAAGGCCAAGCGTCCCGAACTCGTCGGCGTGACCGTCGCCGGTCGGCAGCACAAGGTGCCGCGTCGCCTGCTCAAGGCCGCCCGCCTTGGCCTGATCGACCTGGACCGCCGCTAACCCGCAAAGCCGTAACCACGGCGAGCCTCTCAGGCCAGTCTCAGGTGATTGAATGACACTGTGGCTGTGCGCATTCTTGTCGTTGACGACGATCGCGCGGTGCGCGAGTCCCTGCGCCGATCGCTTTCCTTCAATGGTTACTCGGTCGAACTGGCCCAGGACGGCGTCGAAGCCCTCGACCTGATCGCCAGCGATCGGCCCGACGCCGTGGTGCTCGACGTGATGATGCCCCGTCTGGACGGCCTGGAGGTGTGCCGTCAGCTGCGCAGCACCGGAGACGACCTGCCGATCCTCGTGCTGACCGCGCGCGATTCGGTCTCGGAGCGGGTCGCGGGTTTGGATGCCGGCGCCGACGACTATCTGCCGAAGCCGTTCGCGTTGGAGGAGTTGCTGGCGCGGATGCGCGCCCTGCTGCGCCGCACCACCCCCGACGACGCGACCGAATCGCCGGCGATGACGTTCTCCGACTTGAGCCTGGACCCGGTCACCCGCGAGGTCACCCGCGGCCATCGGCAGATCAGCCTGACACGCACCGAGTTCGCGCTGCTGGAAATCCTCATCGCCAACCCGCGGCGGGTGCTCACCCGCAGCCGCATCCTGGACGAAGTGTGGGGATTCGACTTCCCGACGTCCGGTAACGCGCTGGAGGTGTACGTCGGGTATCTGCGGCGCAAGACCGAAGCAGAAGGAGAGCCGCGACTGATCCACACCGTGCGCGGGGTGGGTTACGTGCTGCGCGAGACACCGCCCTGATGTCGCTATTCCGGCCACAGTCACACCGGCACGCAGCGCTGTCAGCCACCAGTTCAGTGTCGCTGCGGTGGCGCGTGATGCTGCTCGCCATGTCGATGGTGGCGATGGTCGTGGTGCTGATGGCCGTCGCCGTCTACGCGGTGGTCTCCCGGGTGCTCTACGACGACATCGACAGCCAGTTACACCTCCGCGCCCGACTGCTCATCGAGAGCGGGTCGCTGGCCGCCGACCCCGGCAAGGCCATCGAGGGCACCGCCTACTCCGACGTCAACGCGATGCTGGTGAATCCCGGCCGGTCGATTTACACCGCGAACCAGCAGGGACAGTCGCTGCCGCTCGGCGAGCCGGAAAAAGATGTGGTGCAGGGGGAAGTGCTGATGTCACTGCGCACCGCCAACCATCAGCGAGTGCTGGCCGTGCACCTCACCAATGGCAGCTCACTCCTGATTTCCAAGAGCCTGGCGCCGACCGGTGAGGTGCTCAAACGGCTGGGCACCGTGCTGCTGATCGTCGGTGGGCTCGGCGTGGCGGTAGCCGCGATCGCGGGCGGCATGGTCGCCCGCGCGGGCCTGCGGCCGGTGGCCAGGCTCACCGAAGCGGCCGAACGGGTCGCCCGCACCGACGACCTGCGCCCCATTCCGGTGTTGGGCAGCGACGAACTCGCCCGTCTCACAGAGGCTTTCAACATGATGCTGCGCGCGCTGGCCGAGTCGCGCGAACGCCAGGCACGGCTGGTCACCGATGCCGGCCACGAGCTGCGCACCCCGTTGACGTCGTTGCGCACCAACGTGGAACTGCTGATGGCGTCGATGGCGCCCGGTGCGCCCCGGTTGCCGGACGGCGAGATGGCAGGACTGCGCGCCGACGTGATCGCCCAGATCGAGGAATTGTCCACGCTGGTGGGCGATCTGGTGGATTTGTCCCGCGACGAGGCCGGCGGCGTCATCCACGAACCGGTCGACATGTCCGAGGTCGTGGACCGGTCTCTTGAGCGAGTTCGCCGGCGCCGCAGCGACATTGAGTTTGACGTTTCGGTCACCGGATGGCAGGTGTACGGCGACGGTGGGGGATTGGCGCGGGCGGTGCTCAACTTGCTGGACAACGCCGCGAAATGGAGCCCGCCCGCCGGACGGGTTGGTGTTCGGTTGACGCAGATCGACCCGTCACACGCCGAGCTGGTGGTGTCCGACCACGGTCCCGGCATTCCACCACAGGAACGGTGGCTGGTGTTCGAGCGGTTCTTCCGTTCGACGTCTGCGCGCGCGATGCCGGGCTCGGGACTGGGCCTGGCCATCGTCAAACAGGTCGTCCTCAAACACGGCGGCACGCTGAGGGTCGAGGACACCGTCCCGGGTGGACAACCGCCGGGAACATCGATTCACGTCGTGCTGCCCGGTCGACCGATGCCGACACGGCCGAGCGCTGACATGGACGAATCCGTGGTCGGCGCCGACAATGGTTGATCGGGGGAACCGGCCACAAGGCTGCTCATAAGGGGAGGAAGTCTGGGGATGTCCCAAATGTTCTCTAAGTGGATTCTCAGCCCACATGGGCACTGTGGGGATGCATCCTTCGTTGTTCCGGTTGTCGGAACCTACTCCAGGAAGAGCACCCAAGCGACATGACGAACCACCCGAGGTACTCGCCGCCACCGCCACCGCAGCCGGGCGGTCGGCCCGGTTCCCATCAGCATGCGGTGCCCGGGTACCCCGGTCCGAATCGGCCCGACCCATACCAGCAGCAGCCGTACGACTGGCGCTACGCGACCCAGCAGCAGTTCCGCGCGCCCTATGACCCGTACCGCGGCGCTCCCCAGCTGCCCCCAGGGCCGCAGCGGCCTCCCGAAAAGCGTTCCCGTGCAGGGGCTTTGACGGCAGGCGCCGTCGCCGTCGCTATCGTCTCGGCCGGCATCGGCGGAGGTGTCGCGCTGCTCGTGCAGCCGGACCGCCCCGCGAGCAGCTCGACGGCTTCCGGTGTCGCGCCGAGCGTGCCCGCCGCCAGCCTTCCCGCCGGCTCGGTCGAGCAGGTCGCGGCCAAGGTGGTGCCCAGCGTGGTCAAGCTGGAGGTCGACCTGGGCCGGCAGTCCGAGGAGGGCTCCGGCGTCATCCTGTCCTCCGATGGCCTGATCATGACGAACAACCATGTGGTGTCGGCAGCCAAAGAAGAGTCAGGCGGCCCCGCCGGCCAGACCAAGGTGACCTTCGCCGACGGCCGCACCGCGGCGTTCACCGTCGTCGGCACCGATCCCAGCAGTGACATCGCGGTGGTCCGGGCCCAAGGCGTGTCCGGGCTGACACCAATCACCGTCGGTTCCTCGGCCAATCTGCGGGTGGGCCAGGACGTGGTGGCGATCGGCTCACCGCTCGGGCTGGAGGGCACGGTGACGACGGGCATCATCAGCGCGCTGAACCGGCCGGTGGCCGCGGGCGGCGACGCGCAGAACCAGAACACCGTGCTCGACGCCATCCAGACCGACGCCGCAATCAATCCGGGTAACTCCGGCGGCGCGCTGGTCAACATGAACGGCGAGCTGGTCGGCGTCAACTCCGCGATCGCAACGCTGGGCGCCGACTCAGGCGGACCGCAGAGCGGTTCGATCGGACTGGGCTTCGCCATCCCCGTCGACCAGGCCAAGCGGATCGCCGACGAGCTCGTCCAGAGCGGTACCGCGTCGCACGCTTCACTCGGTGTGCAGGTCGGCAACGACGCTGCCGTCGACGGCGCGAAGATCGTCGAGGTCACCAGCGGCGGCGCGGCCGCCGCGGCCGGTTTGCCCACCGGCGTCGTGGTGACCAAGGTCGACGACCGGGCGATCAACAGCGCCGACGCGCTGGTGGCCGCGGTCCGGTCCAAGGCACCGGGCGAGAAGGTCACGCTGACTTATCTGGACGCGTCTGGCAAACCGCAGACCGTGCAGGTCACCCTCGGCAAGGCTGCGCAGTGAGCCCCGCCCCGGGTCCGGCCACGCTGAGAGTGGCCGCGCCGCAGTCCGTCCCCAGATATACGGTTGCACTCATGGAACAGCCAGGGGAGTTGGTGGGCCGGGCATTGGTCGTCGTTGTCGATGACCGCACAGCTCATGGCGAGGAGGACCACAGCGGTCCATTGGTCACCGAGCTGCTCGGTGAGGCGAGGTTCGTCGTCGACGGTGTGGTCGTTGTGTCCGCCGACGAGGTGGAGATCCGCAACGCGCTGAACACCGCGGTGATCGGCGGAGTCGACCTGGTTGTGTCGGTGGGCGGGACGGGAGTCACTCCGCGCGACGTCACGCCCGAGGCGACGCTCGACCTCCTCGATCGTGAACTGCTCGGGATCTCCGAGGCGCTGCGCGCCTCCGGATTGTCGGCCGGCATCGTCGACGCTGGGGTGTCCCGAGGGCTGGCCGGAATATCCGGCAGCACCCTCGTAGTTAACCTCGCCGGCTCCCGTGCTGCGGTACGTGACGGCATGGCGACGCTGAGCCCACTGGCGGTCCAGATCATCGGTCAGCTATCCAGCTTGGAGATCTAACCGATTGGGCTTGCTGGCCTTACACCACCACGACGCAGAGTTGGCGTCGCGGTGCGGGCGGCGCGCAATAGCGCAAATTGCGCCGTTGTCTGTGCGTTACGCGAAAGTGAACGGCAATCTTATCCAGAATGTGATCTTCGTCACACAGGATGTCAACTGTGACGGATCGCTCCAAGCGCTCTCGCGATGCAGTTAACAAGATTTTCGGGGAGCCGGTGCCGCCGATATCGAATGACGAGCGCGACACCTCTTCGCCTGACGATGAGGCTGATCACGATAGGTGGTTGCGGGACAACGTTCCTCCTCACCACGATTGACCTGTGATTTCACGTTAAGCGCGGAATACGCGAACGTCGCAGCTAGGCGTCAGAATCTGCCACTGGTGTGCGAGGCGACGACCCCATTGTTTCGCTCGGACCCGGGCCTCGACCGTCATCCCACCGCCCCGGCACGACGCCAGCAAACTCCAGGTATTCGTCGACCCAACTAGTGATCACGATGCCCCCGCGTTGCCGCTCCGATGCCTCCCCGTTATGTTCCTCGTGTCAACGATGAGCGAAACGTAAGAGCAGTATGTGAGGTTTCTCATTTGCGTCACATGGGGCTCCTGCGTCGTGTGTGGTGTAGCTGTAGGCCAGGCACGAACAACACACGGTGAACCGCCCGGGTCACCGTCGAAATAGCTAGGGAGAAGATGAAGGCAATCAGTCGGGTGCTGATCGCGATGGTCGCGGCCATCGCGGCACTGTTCGTGAGCACTGGCACCTCTCACGCAGGTCTGGACAACGAACTGAGTCTGGTTGACGGCCAAGACCGGACCCTGACCATCCAGCAGTGGGACACCTTCCTCAACGGTGTGTTCCCCCTTGACCGCAACCGGCTGACCCGTGAGTGGTTCCATTCGGGTCGCGCGAAGTACATCGTGGCCGGCGCGGGCGCCGATGAGTTCGAGGGCACCCTCGAGCTGGGCTACCAGATCGGCTTCCCGTGGTCGCTGGGTGTCGGCATCAACTTCAGCTACACCACGCCGAACATCCTGATCGACGACGGCAACCTGTCCGGTCTTGATCCGTTCAACTCGGTCATCACCCCGAACCTGTTCCCGGGTGTGTCGATCAGCGCCGACCTGGGTAACGGCCCCGGCATCCAGGAAGTCGCGACCTTCTCGGTCGACGTCGCGGGACCTGATGGTGGTGTGGCGGTCTCCAACGCGCACGGCACCGTGACCGGTGCTGCCGGCGGTGTGCTGCTGCGTCCGTTCGCCCGCTTGATCTCCTCGTCGGGCGACAGCGTGACCACCTACGGCGAGCCCTGGAACATGAACTAACTCCCTGCTCAGGGCTTAACGAGACAGCCCCCGGCTTCCGGCCGGGGGCTGTTTCGTGTCTGCGGATCAGGACTTGTCTGCGCTCGTCGTCTCGGCGGTGTCGGGGCTCGGGCGGGTGACCTGCCCGCCGCTGGAACTGCCGTCTTCGGACATCAGGTCGCGGATCTCCTTCAGCAGGCTGACTTCGGTGTCGGCGGCCTCTTCGCCGCGCCTGGCCAGCTTGTTGTAGGGCAGCACCACAAGGAAGTAGACCACCGCCGCGACCAGGATGAAGTTGATGGTCGCCGACAACAGGACGTTGAGGTCGATGGTTTGGCCACCACCGATGTTGATCCGCAATACCCCGTAGTCCGATTCGGCGCCGGCACCGATGCGGTTGATCAGCGGTTGGATGATGCTGTCGGTGAACTTGGTGACCAGACCGGTGAACGCGGTGCCGATGACGACGGCGACAGCTAGGTCAACGATATTGCCGCGAGAGAGAAATTCCTTGAAGCCCTTCAACATGCGGGGAGCCTTTCCTGCAGTGATGATGTGCTACCTGACAGAAACGCAACGTTAGTCCGATTGACCATGCGGCGGTCGCAGTCCGGTGTTAGCTTCGCAGGGGAATCCAATTCAGCTGTGCACCAGGCGAAATGAACGGAGTGGCGATGCGGTCGCTGTTGTCGGCGGTGGCGGGTGTGCTGATCGGCGTTTCGGCGTTCGCAGTCGGAACGGCCAGCGCGCAACCGTCCCAACCCGGCCCCGCCCCGCCCGGCCCCACGACGTCCACGTCCGACGAGTTGGCCGATATGGTCATGGACGTCATCGAGCACGGTGGACCGGCCGCTCCGACGACCACGCCGGTGCCCGCACCGTCATCCTGACCGTGTCAGCGGAAGGTGAGCGTGACGGTCTGCACCAGCGCCGCCGCCGCGACGTCGTTGGCGGCGTGCGCGTCAACCGCCACCAGCACCACGCGGTCGCCGCCGTTGCCCGCCCCCTTCTGCTTCTCCGACACCAGAACCACGACGGCGTCGGTGGCAACCACCTGGGGTCTGGCGTCGGCGCCGGTGTCGGATGTGGTGGCGGCCAGCACGTCGACTACGTCACCGGAGCGGATAAGGTCGAGCAGTGCCGTATCGGCGAGGTGCAGTGGCACGATGCGCGCATCGGGCCCGGCCGTCGATTCGGCCAGTCTCGGGCCTAGCAGTCGCACGTCGGTGATCACCTCGCCACGGCGGGCGGGGCCGGCCAACGTCGCTCCCATCACCGCGGCGAGATCCGACTGCGACCCGTCGGGAACCGTTGCCGCCGAGCGGTTTTCGAGCCTCAAGTCCGCGGCGCTCAGTTCGACGCCCGGCGCCAGGTCGCGCGCGGCGACGACGATTTCGGTGCGATCACCCTGCGGGTCGGAGCGCAGCGCCGCGACGGCGGCCAGGATGACCAGCGCGCCTGCGGCGACACGGCGCGCCACTATGGTGCGCGACCAGTCCGGCCGCAGCGCACCGGAGAGCCGGCTCATCGCCGACGGATTGAGCGAGTCCCCCATGCCGCCACGCTAGGCAGCATGCGGTCGTGATGGTGCGCCCTTATCGGGCGCCTGTGGATAACTGCGCGACGGTCAGCTCGAGGCTGCGGCGGCGGGTGCCGAGCTGGTCGAGCTCGAACCGTTGGACGAGGTGGAACTGGACTTGTCCGCTGTGCTCGAGCTCGATGAAGTCGCAGCCTCAGAGCTGCTGGCCGACCCGTTGGTCGAGCTCTTGGCCGACTCGCGGCTGTCGGTGCGGTAGAAGCCGCTGCCCTTGAACACCACTCCCACCGAACCGAAGAGCTTGCGCAGTCGGCCGGAGCACTTGGGGCAGGTGGTCAGCGCATGGTCGCTGAACGCCTGCACCGCGTCGAACCGATTGCCGCATTCGGTGCATGCATAGGAATAGGTAGGCACGAAAACCTCCGAGATGGTCAAACTACTTAGCACTCTACCGGCTCAAGTGCTAGAACCGCTATGTGGGCCGCGTCATTCCCGCATTGGTGGGTCTGTTGGCCCTGGGTGTCGCCGTGGCCGTATGGCTGCACTGGCGCAGCCCGCACGACACGCCGGCACTGGATGCCACCCAAACCGTCGGCTACGACGAGGCCCGGGCGCTGCTGCAGCATCTGCCCGTCAAGGGCTGGGATCGCCAGACCGACTTCGCGCGCTACCGGTTCGGAGAATCCTGGAGCGACGATGTCAACGTGGAGTTCGGCCACAACGGCTGCAATACCCGAGACGACATCCTGCGTCGAGACCTCACCGAACTGGTGGTGCGGCCGGGCACCTGCTTCGCGCAGAGCGGCGTTCTGCACGACCCCTACACCGGCGAGTCGATTGCCTTCGTCCGCGGCCCATACACCTCCGTCGCGGTCCAGATCGATCATCTGGTCTCGCTGTCGGACGCCTGGTACAAGGGGGCGCGCGACTGGGACGAGCCGCGCCGCCGCGACTTCGCCAACGATCCGCGCAACCTGCTGGCCGTCGGCGGTAAAGCCAACTTCGACAAGGCATTTCGCGACGCCGCCGCCTGGCTGCCACCGGCCCCGGCGTTCCGCTGCGAATTCGTCGCCCGCCAGGTCGCGGTGAAGACCGTCTACCAGCTGTGGGTGTCGGCCAACGAGAAGCGGGCAATGGCGGCGGTGTTGGACAACTGCTAACCCAGCGCGACCAAACCGTGCTTCGGTGTCAGCGCATGCGTCATCCGCACGTCATGCGGTTCGGCAGGCAGCCGGTCGACGACCTCCTCGTCGCGGACGACTGCGACCAGCCGAGCCGCGGGATCGGCCAGCGGCAGCGACCGATCGTAGAAACCCGCGCCGCGCCCCAACCGGACCCCGGTGCGGTCAACCGCAAGGGCGGGGACCAACACCACCGCCGCGGCCGCCACCGCGTCGGCAGGCAGCCAGGGCTCTTGAGGCTCGCGTAACCCGAACCGCGCCTCGACGAGGCCGCCGGCGCGATACTCCCCCCATTGCAGCGGCACCGGGATGCCCGCGGTGTCGTGCCGGGCGACGGGCAGCAGCACCCGCACGCCCAGACCAAGCAGAGAATCGATCAGCTCGATCGAGCCGGGCTCCGAGCCGACGGGAACATAGGCGCAAACCGTCTGGCCGCCTGCCACGAGTCCACGCAGATGCGCGCACAGGGAGTGGGCCTCGGCGTAGCGCACTTGAGGCGCCAACGTGCGACGCGCCAGCAGCATCTCGGCTCGCAGCTCGGACTTCGTCGCGCGCACCAGAAACCCTCTCTAAACCCCCGCCCTCAGGAGGTTTATCCGACGTAGGGAGATTAATGTGTGAACGATGACACGGCCTGAGGTACCGATTCCGCGCACGGCGATCGTCCCGGCCGCGGGCTTGGGGACACGATTCCTGCCCGCTACCAAAACGGTGCCGAAAGAGTTGCTGCCCGTCGTGGACACACCGGGCATCGAGCTGGTGGCCGCCGAGGCGGCCGAGGCCGGCGCCGAGCGCCTGATCATCGTCACGTCCTCAGGCAAGGACAGCGTCGTGGCGCACTTTGTCGAGGACCTGGTTCTCGAGGGCACGCTGCAGGCGCGGGGCAAGCACTTGATGCTGGAGAAGGTGCGCCGCGCACCCGCCCTGATCAAGGTCGAGTCGGTGGTGCAGGCCGTGCCGCTGGGACTGGGTCACGCTGTCGGTTGCGTTGAGCGCGTGCTGGCGGACGACGAGGACGCGGTCTCGGTGCTGCTGCCCGACGACCTGGTGCTGCCGACCGGTGTGCTGGAGACGATGTCGAAGGTTCGGGCCACGCGTGGCGGCTCGGTGCTCTGCGCGATCGAGGTCGCACCCGAAGACATCAGCGCCTACGGCGTTTTCGACGTCGAAGCCGTTCCCGACGCCGGCAATCCCAACGTGCTGCGCGTCAAGGGCATGGTGGAGAAGCCCAAGGCGTCCGACGCGCCGTCGCCGTATGCCGCCGCTGGGCGCTATGTACTCGATCGGGCCATCTTCGGCGCGCTGCGCCGCGTTCCGGGCGCGGGCGGCGAGATCCAGTTGACCGATGCGATCGCGCTGCTGATCGACGAAGGTCATCCGGTGCATGTGGTGGTGCACCGCGGCTCCCGACACGACCTCGGAAATCCCGGCGGCTACCTCAAGGCTGCGGTTGACTTTGCGTTGGAGCGCGACGACTACGGACCCGAGCTGCGGCGGTGGTTGGTAGAGCGACTGGGCCTGACCGAACACTAGAACTTCGCGACGGGCCCGCAACCGGGAGAAAGGCGTGTTGTGCGTTCGGTGGAGGAGCAGCAGGCTCGGGTAGCGGCCGCCGCGGTGGCGCCGAGACCGGTCCGAGTAGCCATCGCCGAAGCGCAAGGCCTGATGTGCGCCGAGGAAGTCGTCACCGAGCGCCCATTGCCGGGTTTCGATCAGGCCGCCATTGACGGTTACGCCGTCCGCAGCGTCGACGTGCTCGGGGTCGGTGACTCCGACGACGACGGCGACGACGAAGCGGACCGCGAGGTCAGCCTCCCGGTGATGGCGTCGATCGAGGCGGGCACGCGCACACCGAGCCGGCTGCAGCCGCGGCAGGCTGCGCGTGTGCAGACGGGTGCGCCGATGCCCACCCTGGCCGACGCTGTGCTGCCGCTGCGCTGGACCGACGGCGGCGAGGCGCGAGTTACGGTGCTGCGCGGTGTTCGGTCGGGTGCCTATGTCCGCCGCACGGGCGATGACGTTCAGCCGGGCGACGTGGCGGTGCGGGCGGGCACGATCATCGGCCCGGCGCAGGTGGGCTTGCTGGCCGCGGTCGGCCGTGAGCGCGTGCTGGTGCACCCGCGGCCGCGGCTGTCGGTGATGTGTGTCGGCGGTGAGCTCGTGGACATTTCCCGAACGCCCGGCAACGGGCAGGTCTATGACGTCAATTCCTACGCGCTGGCCGCGGCGGGCCGTGACGCCGGCGCCGAGGTGAATCGCGTCGGCATCGTCGATACCGAGCCCACGGAGCTGCGCGAGATCGTCGAGGGCCAACTCAGCCGCGCCGAGGTGGTGGTTATCGCCGGCGCCGTCGGCGGGGCGGCGGCCGAAAGTGTCCGGTCGGTGCTCGCGGAGATCGGAGAGATGGAGGTCACCCGCATCGCGATGCACCCCGGCTCCGTGCAGGGCTTCGGCCAGCTCGGTCCCGAGGGCGTGCCGGTGTTCCTGCTGCCTGCCAACCCGGTCAGCGCGCTGGTGGTTTTCGAGGTGATGGTGCGGCCGCTGATCCGGTTGTCACTGGGCAAACGCCAGCCGATGCGGCGGATCGTGCAGGCTCGCACGCTGTCCCCGATCACCTCGGTGGCGGGTCGCAAGGGCTACTTGCGCGGCCAGCTGATGCGCGACCAGGACACCGGTGAGTACCTGGTGCAAGCCCTCGGCGGTGAGCCGGGTGCGTCGCATCTGCTTGCCACCCTCGCCGAGGCAAACTGTCTTGTAGTTGTTCCGAGCGAGGCCGAACAGATCCGCACCGGCGAGATCGTCGACGTCGCGTTCCTCGCCCAGCGCGGCTGATCACCGAAACCGGCGGGCTGACGTGAACCTGTGGCGGTCGAGTTCCCTGCATCCCGGCTGGCCGTTGCCCGTCGGTCCGTTGCGGGTGCCCGCCGGCGTGGTGCGGCTGCGGCCCGCGCGGCTGCGGGACGCCGCTCAGTGGAGCCGGATCCGGATCGCCGATCGTGCCCACCTGGAGCCGTGGGAGCCGGCTACTGACGTGGATTGGGAAACACGCCATGCGATTTCGTCGTGGCCGTCGGTGTGCTCTGGACTTCGGGCGGAGGCGCGCAAAGGCCGGATGCTGCCGTATGTCATCGAACTCGACGGGCAGTTCGCCGGTCAGCTGACGATCGGCAACGTCACGCACGGAGCGCTGCGGTCGGCGTGGATCGGGTACTGGGTGGCCAGCGCGGCCACCGGTGGCGGCGTGGCGACCGCCGCGCTGGCCCTTGGCCTGGACCATTGCTTCGGCCCGGTCATGCTGCACCGCGTCGAGGCGACGGTGCGTCCCGAGAACGCCGCAAGCCGGGCGGTGCTGGCAAAGGTCGGCTTTCGCGAAGAAGGACTGCTGCGCCGCTATCTCGAGGTGGACGGCGGCTGGCGCGATCACCTGCTGGTGGCCATCACCATCGAAGAGCTCCACGGCTCGGCGGCGTCCGCGCTGGTGCACGAGGGATTCGCGAGCTGGGCTTAGCCAGACCTGCGCGAGCAGCTGTCAGGGGAGCTCCGCCGTGGGGGATGAAATTTGTGCCGAGTGTGCGGTCTCGTACGCGACACGCGGCTCAGACTCAAGTGGTCGCTGCAACACCTGATTCGAAAGGTGTTGCTTCATGGGTTACGAGACCGGGTTTCGTCGGCGGGGTCTGCCGCCGGGTGGCAGGTTGCCGGGGTCGGTGCGGGAGCGGTTCTTGGAGGCGGTGAATTCGGGGCTGTCGCCGACAGCGGCGGCGACGGTGGCCGGGGTGCACGGCGCTACGGGCCGGGCCTGGGCCAAGGCGGCGGGTTATCAAACCAATCCCAAGCACTACGGCATCCGGTATTCGCAGGCCGCTCGGGATAGGTTTTGGGAGGCGATGCACTCGGGGGCCACGGTGACCGAGGCCGCGGTGGCCACGGGCGTGTCGGAGCACACCGGCCGGCGCTGGGTAGACCAGGCTGGTTATGTGCCGAGAACCCCTGCGCCGCTTGCCGATACCGAGCCCGATCCGTCACCGCCGAAGGGACCGATGTCGTTCATCGAGCGCTGCCGGTTGGAGGAGCTGCTCGAAAGCGAGTGCACGCCGGCGCGGGCCGCGGGCCTGTTGGGGCGCCATCGGGACACGATTCGCCGCGAGAGGGACCGTGGAGAGACCGTTTCGGGATACCGGGCACGGGTGGGTCAGGACTGCGCCGAGGCCAACCTCCAGCGCCCCAAACCGCGCCACCTCGAGGACAGGCCTGCGCTGTTGGCCGAGGTGGTGGCACGCTTGAAGCAGCGGCATAGTCCCGAGCAGATCGCGGGCCGGCTGCGGGAGGATTTTCCCGACGATCCGGAGATGTGGGTGTCACACGAGACGATCTATCAGGCCCTCTACGTCCAGCCGCGCGGGGAGTTGGCCCAGCTGGTCAAGACCGCGCTGCGTACCGGCCGTGCTCAGCGAAAACCGCAGGGCCGCAAGGAAACTGGCCGAGGTAAGCTCAAGGGGATGATCAACATCAGCGAACGTCCCGCCGAGGCCGATGACCGCGCGGTCCCCGGTCATTGGGAAGGAGATCTGATCATCGGCAGTACCGCCTCGGGCTCAGCGATCGGCACCCTGGTGGAGCGCACCACGGGATTCGTGGTGCTGCTGCACCTGCCCGGCGACCGCACCGCGCCCACGCTGGCCGACGCCATGTCGGCCAAGGTCCCCGAGATCCCCGAGATCCTGCGCCGCTCGCTGACCTGGGACCAAGGCAGCGAGATGGCACTACACACCAAGATCACCGAGGCCACCGGCCTGCCGATCTACTTCTGCGACCCGCACAGCCCCTGGCAGCGCGGCACCAACGAGAACACCAACGGACTGCTGCGCCAGTACTTCCCCAAAGGCACCGACCTGTCGTTCTACGGCCCCGGCTGGCTCGACCAGGTCGCCGCCGAACTCAACGCCCGACCCAGAAAACGACTCGGCTGGCGCACCCCCGCCGAAGAACTCGACCGACTACTCTCAGACCCGTCCACATTCGTTGCAGCCACCGCTTGAATCCAAGCGGGCGGGGCGTACGAAGCCGCACACTCGCGGGTGCGCTGATTCGGCACGGCCCGCGACCAGGGTATTCGGCCAATTTCCGGTCAGTCGCAAAGTGCCCAATTCTCGGCGTGTCGTGGGGCCATTGCGACTGTTCGCGCGAAAGACGGAGTGTTACGGGTGTGACACTTGTGACTAATGGTGCTTGTCAGGCGTGAATTACAGGTGTGTAATTGACATCGGCGCGCCGCCAACGGATGCGCTGGTCACGGACCTAGCCTGAAGGGGAAAGGAGCAGGCGACATGCCAAGCATCCCCCAATCCCTCCTGTGGATCTCCCTCGTCGTGCTCTGGCTCTTCGTGCTGGTTCCGATGTTGATCAGCAAGCGTGACGCCGTCCGCCGCACGAGCGATGTGGCCCTGGCGACACGGGTTCTCAACAGGGGCCGCAGCGCTCGGCTGTTGCGTCGCGGGCGCCCGGCGACCGGCCACCGCAGCGATCCGGACTGGCGACCATCCGACGAAAGTCTCGAAGACGGGCTGGGCGAGGAGATCGACGGCGAACCGGCGGAGCGATCAGTGGTGAGGGCCGCCGCCGTCGAAACCGAGATCGACGCCGAATCGGACTATCTCGATGTGGACGTCGTTGACGAGGACTCCGGAGCCCTGCCTGTCGGCGCTTCGGCCAGCGAAGCCGTCGAAGAAGAGGCCGACGAGGTCGCCGATCCGGAACCCGTGGAATCGGAGGACCAAACCGACGAGCTGCCATTGGATTTCGACGAGGCCGCCGACGCCGACGAGCCGGATGCCGAGTACCAGCCCGAACCCGACGGCATCGACGGCATCGACGACGAGTACGAGTACGTCGCCGATTCGTCGGGCCTGGAGGCGCCGTCGGATACCGACCTGCAGCTGGTCGAGTCATTGAGTGCCGCGCGCAGGCGCCGGAACGAGTCCAAGACCGCTGCGGCGGTCAGTGCCCGTAAGTACAACTTCCGCAAGCGGATGCTGACCTTGCTGGCGATGGTGCTGGTGGCCTCGGCTGCGGCGGCGTTCACGGTGGCGCCGGCGGCGCTGGTGGCGTGGTGGGTGTGCGGCTCGGTTGGCGCGGTGACCGTGCTCTACCTGGTGTACCTGCGGCGTCAAACCCGCATCGAGGAGCGGCTGCGGCGCCGCCGCGCGCAGCGGATCGCCCGGTCGAGGTTGGGCGTGGAGAACACCGACGACCGGGAGTTCGACCTGGTCCCGTCACGGCTGCGACGGCCCGGCTCTGTCGTCCTGGAGATCGACGACGAGGACCCGATCTTCGAACAACTCGACTACGCCGCGTTCGCGCGCGACTACGACCTGCCACGCGCCGCCGGCCAGTAAATCAGCGGCCCGCCGTCGATTTCGGCGGTACTGCCGCGGCTGGTAGCGTGCTACCGGTACCAGGGGCTATGGCGCAGTTGGTAGCGCGACTCGTTCGCATCGAGTAGGTCAGGGGTTCGAATCCCCTTAGCTCCACAACTGTGATGGGTCGCGACGGGGCTACGGATCGCCCCGGTCGTCGGCCAGGGCTTTTGTCCCGTCAACAAATGATGACGCCGCGGAACGGTGGGTGCTCTGGTGGAGTCCGCGGCGACACAGGCGAGGGTGATCGCGATGAGTGTTGCTAGAGCCGCGCCGAGAAACCTCACGACACGAGCAAGTTAGCCGATTTTGGAGCATATGGAGACGACGCGCCTTCAGGTCGCCGCAATGCAGTCCGCATCTTCTTGGCGCTGGTATATCGCCGTACCATTTGCCCATTCCTGCAGCGCGCCGAGTGAATTCGATGCGAATCGCCACGTCTTGAAGGCTCATAGGACAAATCCGAACCTGAAGGCCCGCATAGCTCATACCGGATCTTTCGGCCACTACCACAACTATTTCGATTCTGCACGCCGGCCATCGCGACAGTAGGGATCTCTCGTGACGCGAGGCGCCTAGTTGGTCGCCGGTACCGCCAGCGCGTGGTTGACCAGGCAGTCGGGTGTTCTACGATGTTTGCCCTGGTCGCCGGTACGTCACGTAACACAGCTATATTGGCATCGCCAGATGCAAGATGTATTTGCCAAATTGGTCACATCGGCGCGGTATGCGTCGGGCTTGGGCGAATCTGGGAACAATGTCCCAAGATTGAGAACAGCCTGCTAGATTGGCTCGCATAACGGTTCTCACCGATCCGTGGCAAACGGGTGAGGCCCCTGATTGGGGCCCGCATCTCCGCGGAAGTGATCCCGTTCGGGAGTCTACGGAGCCGATGGGGTCCGCATCGCGGGGCTGGGCAAACAGCGGGATTGTTGCGGTCGACATAGGCCGCGTCCGTTCCCGCGGACTGTGCAGCTGCGGCTGGATGGGCCGACGACATTTGTTGTCGGCTTTTGCGATTCATGACGCTCATCTGCATGCGGCCCCGGAATCGGTGCCTGCCCGCTGTCCCATTGGTGCACAGGAGTTGCGACGGGGGACGACTTTCCCTCTATCCTCATTCGAACGCACTTCCTGATCGCACGCTGAGAAGAGGGTATACAGACGTGGGTGAAACGCGGGCAATTCCCGTTGCTGTTATTGGAATGTCATGCAGGCTTCCAGGAGGAATTGACTCGCCTGAACATCTATGGGAAGCGTTGCTGAAGGGCGACGACTTCGTCATCGAGATTCCCCGCGACCGTTGGGATGCAGACGAGTACTACGACCCTGAGCCCGGAGTGCCGGGCCGGTCGGTGTCGAAGTGGGGCGGCTTCCTCGACGACGCTGCCGCCTTCGATTCCGCCTTCTTCGGGATCACCGAGCGCGAGGCGACCGCGATCGATCCGCAGCATCGGTTGCTTCTGGAGACCTCGTGGGAGGCGGTTGAGCATGCCGGTCTCAACCCGGCGACCGTGGCTGGCTCGCAGACGGGCGTGTTCATGGGATTGACGCATAACGACTACGCGTATCTGGCCGCAGACACCCGCACGTTGGAGGGTCCCTACGGGTTCACCGGAACGAGTTTCAGCCTCGCGTCCGGGCGTATCGCCTACGCGCTGGGCGTCCACGGTCCCGCCGTCACAGTGGATACGGCATGTTCTTCTGGCCTGAGCGCCATTCACATGGCCTGCCGCAGTCTGCACGACGGCGAGAGCGATCTCGCCCTGGCCGGCGGGGTTTCGGTGCTGCTCGAACCGCGCAAGGCGGCTGGAGGCTCGGCGGCGGGCATGCTCTCGCCGACCGGCCGCTGCCATGCATTCGACGTCGCCGCGGACGGGTTCGTCTCCGCCGAGGGCTGCGCGGTGGTAATGCTCAAACGGCTCGACGATGCGGTAGCCGACGGTGACCGGATCCTGGCCGTGATCCGCGGCACCGCTTCAAACCAGGATGGGCGCACGGTCAATATCGCGACTCCGTCGGCCAACGCACAGTCCGCGGTGTACCAAGCCGCATTAGCGGAGGCCGGCGTGGACGCCAGCAGCGTCGGACTAGTCGAGGCCCACGGCACCGGTACCCCCGTCGGGGACCCCCTCGAGTACGCGAGCCTGGCCAAGGTGTACGGCACCGATGGCCCCTGCGCGCTGGGATCGGTCAAGACCAATTTCGGACATACTCAGTCGGCCGCGGGAGCTCTGGGGCTGATGAAGGTGGTTCTCGCGCTGCAGCACGGTGTCGTCCCACAGAATCTGCACTTCACCCGTCTGCCTGATGATCTCGCCAAGATCGAAACGGAACTGTTTGTGCCCCAGGCGACTACGGCGTGGCCGACCAACGGCGAGCATCCGCGGCGGGCGACGGTCTCGGCGTACGGTTTGTCGGGCACGAATGTGCACGCGATCGTTGAGCAGGCCCCTGAGCCGCTGACACCGCAGAAAGCGCCGACGCGTCCCAACGTTGCAGGCCCGTTGCTGTTCCCTTTGTCGTCCACCTCTGCAGACGGACTGCGCCGGACGGCGGGCCGGCTGGCTGACTGGTTGGCGCAAGGTGGAGACGGAAATGGCCGTGGACCCGCAATTGAGTTGTCCGACCTGGCCTACACCCTGACGCGTCGGCGTGGAAACCGATCCGTGCGGACCTCGGTGATCGCCAGCAGCCGTGACGAATTGATCAAGGCGTTTCGGGAGGTCGCTGACGGCGACGCCCCGTACCAGGCTGCCGTCGCCCAAGACGACCGCGGGCCTGTGTGGGTGTTCTCCGGGCAGGGCTCACAGTGGGCCGGGATGGGTGCGGAGCTGCTGGCAGGAGAGCCGGTGTTCGCCGCGACGGTCGCCGAGCTCGAGCCGTTGATCGCGCGGGAGTCCAACTTCTCTGTCACACAAGCGATGTCGGCGCCGGAGACGGTCACCGGAATCGACCGGGTTCAGCCCACCGTATTCGCCGTCCAGGTGGCCCTGGCCGCGACGATGAAGTCGTACGGGGTGACCCCCGGCGCGGTCATCGGGCACTCCATGGGAGAAGTGGCCGCCGCCGTCGTCGCGGGCGCACTGACGCTCGAGGACGGGGTGAAGGTCATCTGCAGGCGCTCGGCGCTGATGTCGCGCATCGCCGGCTCCGGAGCCATGGCGTCGGTCGAACTTCCTGCTTCTCAAGTGCTTTCGGAACTGGCGGCTCGTGGCGTCACCGACGTGTCGCTTGGCTGTGGTCGCCTCGCCGCAGTCGACTGTGATCGGCGGCGCCACGCAGTCGGTTCGCGATCTGGTGGCTGGCGTGGGAGCAGCGTGACGTGATGGCGCGCGAGGTTGCCGTGGACGTCGCTTCGCACTCACCGCAAGTCGATCCGATCCTCGACGAACTCGCCGAGGTGCTGGCCGACCTCAGCCCGATGGAGCCGGAAGTCCCGTACTACTCGGCGACACTGTACGACCCGCGCGATGTGGCGGAGTGCGACGCGTACTACTGGGTGGACAACCTGCGCCACGCGGTGCGATTCGCGGCCGCGGTGCAGGCCGCCCTGGAGGACGGGCATCGGGTGTTCGCAGAACTGTCGCCGCATCCGCTGCTGACCCACGCTGTGGAGCAGACGGCGCGGAGTTTGGATGTGCCCTCGGCGGTGTTGGCCGGGATGCGCCGCCAGCAAGAGTTGCCCCACGGGTTGCGCGGTTTCGTGGCCGATCTGCACAGTGTGGGAACTGCGGTGGATTTCTCGGTGCTCTATCCGGCCGGGCGGCTGGTGGACGCCCCGCTGCCCACCTGGACCCACACGACGCTCCTGTTGGACCGCGACGGCGACGCCTCAACAGCGCGTGGCGCCTGCACGGTTTCGGTGCATCCGCTGTTGGGTTCGCACGTCGTGCTGCCGGAGGAGCCGGAGCGCCACTTGTGGCAGGGCGAGGTCGGCACTGACGCCCAACCCTGGCTGGGTGACCACCAGGTGCATGAGGTCGCGGTGCTGCCGGGTGCGGCCTACTGCGAGATGGCGTTGGCGGCGGCACGGGCGGTCCTTGGTGACGCCAGTGAGGTCCGCGACGTGTCCTTCGAGCAGATGCTTCTACTCGATGAGACGACCCCGCTTTCCGCCTCGGCATCGGTGGCGTCCCCGGATGTCGTCGAATTCGCGGTCGAGACGTATCAGGCGGGCGAACGCACGAGGCGGGCCAACGCGGTCCTGCACGCCGACATGGCTGCTGACGAGTCGAGAACCCACGACATCGCCGTGCTACTCGCGGCTCATACTCACGGCGTCGACGGGGCCGACTTGCGGGCGGGGTTCGACACGGTGGGCATCCACCACGGAGCCGCCTTCGCAGGCCTGACGGCGGCCTACACCGGCGATGGGCCGGCGAGCACGGTGCTGGCCGCCGTTGCACTGCCTGGTCCGCTGCGGTCACAACAAGGTGGCTACGGCGTGCACCCGGCGCTGCTGGATGCCTGCTTCCAGTCGGTGGTGGCCCATCCCGACGTTCAGAGTGCGGCCGTCGGCGGCATGTTGTTGCCGTTGGGCGTGCGCCGGCTGCGGGCTTACGGTTCTGCCCGAAACGCCCACTACTGCTACAGCCGAATCACCAAAGCCGATGCCGACGGGGTCGAGGCGGACCTCGAGGTGCTCGATGAGCACGGCACGGTCCTGATGAGCGTCATGGGATTACAGCTCGGTACCGGCGCCTCGGAGAAGGCGCAGGCGGATCGTCTGCTGAGCGAGCGGCTGCTGACCATCGAATGGCAGCAGCGTGAGCTGCCTGACGTGGACCACGTCGACGCCGGATCCTGGCTGCTGATCAATGCCAGCAACAACGGCAACGTGCTGGTCGCAGGCCTCGGCGATGCCCTGAAGTCGGCCGGTGCCGAGTGCACGACCATGGCGTGGCCACAGCGCTGTGACCATGAGGCCAATGCCGAGCTGCTGGCCTCCTATCTGGCTGAGCAACGGTTGACCGGCGTGGTCGTCCTGACGGGGCCGCCCACCGGCGGCTCGGCCGGCGAGGCTGGGCTCCGCGGCGGCGACTGTGTGCGTCACTTGGTGCGGATTACTCGCGAGCTGCCGGAAGCGCCGGGGGAGCCGCCGCGCCTCTATGTGGTGGCCCAGCAACGCTCAAGGAGTTGTGGCTGACGACGTGCCCAACCTGGAGCAGGCGGGGCTGCGGGGCTTGGTGCGAGTGATCGGTATGGAGCATCCGCGGCTGCGCGCCACCCAGATCGACGTCGACGAGGAAACGGATGGCGATCAGTTGGCTCGCCAGTTGCTGACGGGGTCGGACGAGGACGAGACCGCCTGGCGCAACGGCGAGTGGTACACCGCGCGGTTGTGCCCGGCTCCGCTGCGCGCCGAAGAGCGGCACACCGCAACCGTTGAGAACGAACGCGACGGTATGCGCATGCAGGTTCGAACGCCCGGTGACCTGGAATCGCTGGAACTGGTGGCGTTCGACCGGGTCCCGCCGGGACCGGGTCAGATCGAGGTCGCAGTGAGCGCGTCCAGCATCAACTTCGCTGACGTTCTTGTCGCGTTCGGACGGTGCCCGAGCTACGACGGGCGGCTTCCCGAGCTCGGCTCTGAGTTCGCCGGCGTGGTCACCGCGGTCGGGCCGGGTGTGACGACTCACCGGGTCGGTGACCGTGTCGGCGGTGTGTCGGCCAACGGCTGCTGGGGCACGTTCGTCACGTGTGAAGCCAGCCTCGCGACGACATTGCCGGCCGGGCTCGCCGAGCACGAGGCGGCCGCGGTGGGGCTTGCGTACGCCACGGTGTGGCTCGGCCTCCAAGAGCTGGCCCGTATCTCCGCAGGTGACAAGGTGTTGATCCACTCCGCGACCGGCGGGGTGGGACAGGCGGCGATTGCGGTCGCCCGGGCGGCGGGTGCGGAGATCTTTGCCACCGCCGGCAGTGAAGGGCGGCGAAAATTGTTGCGCAACTGGGGGATCGAGCACGTCTACGACTCCCGCAGCACCGAGTTCGCCGACCAGATCCGCCGGGACACCGACGGCTACGGGGTCGACATCGTGCTCAACTCCGTCACCGGCGCGGCGCAGCGTGCGGGGCTGGAGCTGCTCGCGTTCGGTGGGCGGTTCGTCGAGATCGGCAAGCGCGACATCTACGGCGACACCCGGCTGGGTCTGTTCCCGTTCCGCCGCAACCTGTCGTTCTACGCCGTCGACCTTGCGCTGATGACCGTCACACATCCGGACAAGCTTCGTGGACTGCTGGAGACGGTGTACCAGCTGACCGCGGACGGCTCGCTGCCCTTGCCGGAGATCACGCATTACCCGCTCGCCGAGGCGGCGACCGCGATCCGGCGGATCGGCGGGGCCCAGCACACCGGCAAGCTGGTGCTCGACGTGACGCACACCGGACACAGCGGCGTGGTGGTGCCGCCGGAGCAGGTTCCGGTCTTCCGCAGCGACGGTGCCTACATCGTCACCGGTGGTCTGGGTGGTCTGGGGCTGTTCCTCGCCGAGAAGATGGCCGAGGCGGGCTGCGCGCGAATCGTGCTCACGTCGCGCAGCCAACCGAATACCAAGGCGCAGGAGATCATTGAGCTAATCTGCTCCACCGGGGCCGACATCGTCGTCGAGTGCGGCGATATCACCGCGGCGGGCACGGCCGAGCGGCTGGTGGTGGCGGCGACGGCCACCGGGCTACCGCTTCGCGGGGTGCTGCATGCTGCGGCGGTCGTCGAGGACGCCACGCTGACCAACATCACCGATGAGCTCGTCGAACGGGACTGGGCGCCGAAGGTGTACGGGGCGTGGAACCTGCACCAGGCGACGGCATCTGAGCCGCTGGACTGGTTCTGCTCCTTCTCGTCGGCAGCGGCGCTGGTGGGTTCGCCGGGCCAGGGTGCCTACGCTGCGGCCAACAGCTGGCTGGATGCGTTCATGAACTGGCGGCGGGCGCAAGGCCTTCCGGCCAGCGCCATCGCATGGGGAGCGTGGGCCGAGATCGGTCTGGGCACGGCGCTCGCCGAAGGCGACGCCGCGATCCTTCCCGATGAGGGCGCGTACGCGTTCGAGGCAATGCTGCGTTACGACCGGGTCTACACCGGCTACGCGCCGATCCTGGGAACGCCGTGGTTGACGGCGTTCGCACAACGCAGCCCGTTCGCCGAGATGTTCAAATCCGCGGGTCAAGGCTCAACGGAGACAAGGAGATTGCGTGCCGAGTTGGCCGCGCTGCCGCGGGAGGAATGGCCGACGCACCTGCGCCGGCTGATCTCGGAGCAGGTCGGCCTGCTCCTGCGTCGCGCGATCGATCCGGACCGCCCGCTGTCTGAGTACGGGCTCGACTCGCTGGGCAACCTCGAGCTGCGCACCCGCATAGAGGCCGAAACGGGGATCCGCATCAGTTCGATGGGCGTCAGCACCGTTCGGGCGCTGGCCGAGAGCCTGTGCGACACGCTCGCCGCTGACGAAGCCGTCGCGGCGTCATCGTGACGACGGGTCCCGACTAGAGGAGAAAAGTGTTCGCACTAGAAGCGATCCATGAATGGGTGGATGCCCCAGGTGAACTCGTCTCGTGGAAGCCCGTCACCCGCCACGCTGGCGAAGGCCAAGGAAGCACCGGTAGCCGATGTTCCGGCCAGCTATCAGCAGGCCCAGCATCTTCGGAGCTATCGCGAGCATGCAGCCCGCGGCACGGAGATGGCACGGCTGACGATTCCCGCCTGGAACATCGCCGGGCGCTGCGATATTCGTGCGATGACGCATGTGATCAACGCCTACCTGCGTCGGCATGACACGTACCGCAGCTGGTTCGAGTTCGACGATAACGACCGCGTCGTTCGGCGGACTATCCGCAACCCCAAGGACATCAAGTTCGTCGCGACCGAGTACGGTGAGAAGACGTCGGCGCAGTGGCGAGAGCACATTCTGGCCACACCCAGTCCGCTGCAATGGGATTGCTTCCGATTCGGGCTCATTCAGCGCGCCGACCACTTCACGTTCTACATGAGCGTCGATCATCTGCACGTCGACGCGATGTTCATGGGTTTGGCGTTCGTCGAGATCCACATGATGTACGCCGCGCTGGTGGGAGGCGGAGCGCCCATCCCGTTGCCGGAGGCCGGCAGCTATGACGATTACTGTGTCCGGCAGCGCCAGTTCACCTCCACGCTGACGTTGGATTCTCCGCAGGTCCGCAAATGGATCCACTTCACCCAAGGCAATAACGGAACCCTTCCACAGTTCCCATTGCCGCTGGGTGATCCTTCGGTGCCCTGTGAAGGCGATCTCCTCACAATCCAGCTGATGGACGAAAAGCAGTCGAACCGATTCGAATCGGCATGCACCGACGCCGGCGCTCGTTTCATCGGTGGCGTGTTCGCCGCAGCCGCCCTCGCCGAGCATCAGCTGACCGGCTCTGAAACCTATTACGTGATCACCCCGACGAGTACCCGCAGCACACACGCGGAAATGATGACAACGGGTTGGTTCACCGGCACGGTTCCGATCACCGTCCCTGTCACCGCAACATCTTTCGCCAATATGGCGCGCGCTGCGCAGTCTTCCTTCGATTCGGGTATCGACCTGGCGCACGTGCCGTTTGATCGCGTGCTGGAATTGGCGGCCGCCGAGCGGGGAGTCAGAGAACCCGAGCCGGGTGTTCCGATGATCTCCTACCTCGATGCGACGCTTGCTCCGCTCTCTCCGGCCATCGTCGCCGAATGGAACGGGATGAACGGCAAGATCTATAGCGAACTCGGAGCGGCGCATCAGGTTGGCATGTGGATCAACCGGTTTGGCAACGGCACCTCGGTGACGGTCGCATTCCCGAACAACCCGGTCGCCCTCGAGTCAGTCACCCGGTATATCGAAGCGATGAAGGCCGTCTATGTCCGCGTCGCCGAGGGCCGCGGGGAAATGGCACCCGTTGCCAACCTCGCTGACCTCGACCTGAAGCCGGCCTGATCGCGTCGATGACTGAAACCCCAGCAGCAGCACGGCCGGACAACCGGCTCTCGTTCACCGATCAACTCTTGTTTCTCGGGCAGCGCGCCACCGGCCAAGAATTAGTCATGCAGGCCGTGTGGGTTTATGAGCACGCTGTCGACTTCGACGGGCTGCGGCGTTTTCACCAGAATTTCGGTTACGGGTTGTTCGGACGGCTGATCGAGCGGTCGCCGCTGCCGTTCGGCCGGCATCGGTGGGTCTCATCGTTGGGGCCGCCGTCGGGCATCGATATCGCTGCGTGCGCCCGTCCACGCGCTGAGCTCAGCGACTGGGTTGATGAACGCGCGCAATTGCCTGTCGATCCGGAATGGGGGCCCGGTTGGCACCTCGGAGTCCAGCCGATGACCGATGGTTCGACCGCGGTCAGCCTGGTGCTGTCGCACTGTCTGTCCGACGGCCTCGGGGGCCTGCTGACGATAGTCGATGCGGTCAAAGGCAATAGGCGCGATCTTGGCTACCCACCGCCACGGTCCCGCAAGCGTTTTCGCGGCGCGCTGTCCGACCTCCGCGAAACCGCAAGAGGTGCGCCTGAGGTTGCCCGGACGCTTGTCGCGGCGGCCAAGCTGGCATTTCGTCGCCGGCATGAAATTGCCCGATCTGGAGCATCGCGACCCACCCCGATCCTTGGAGAAGGCGGTGATCGCAATGTTGTCGTGCCGGCGATCACCATCTACGTCGACCTTGACGATTGGGATGCTCGCGCCAATTCCCTTGGCGGAACGAGCTACTCGTTGATTGCCGGGTTTGCCGCGAAACTCGGCGAACGCATGGGGCGCCGCCGCGCCGACGACGGCGCCGTCACCCTGCACATCCCCATCAGCGACCGCACCCCGGACGATACGAGTGCAAACGCGGTGTCGCTTGCCACCGCCAGCGTCGATCCAACGCAGATAACGGCAGACTTGTCCGGCGCTCGCGCCGTGATCAAGCAGGCGCTGAAGAAGCTCCGGGAGGTGCCAGACGAGACGTTGCAGCTTCTCCCGCTGACCCCGTTTGTACCGAAGCGGGCGGTGAAACGAGGGTCCGATGTGGTGTTCGGCTTCGCCGATCTCCCCGTGTCCTGTTCCAATCTCGGCGATGTCGACCCCGTGGTCGCCCGTGCCGATGGCACCGACGCCGAGTACGTCATGCTACGAGGGGTGGACCGACACGTAACGCGTCAGTTCCTCGAGCGAAGAGGCGGACTGCTGACCGTGCTGGCTGGACGCATCGTTGGCAAGATTTCCATCACCGTCGTTGCCTACCAGCCCGGCGGCGAGAACTCGAAGCCCCATTTGCGTGAGCTTGCGGCGAACACGCTGGCCGAGTTCGGCCTCACCGGCGTGATCGAGTAAGAGCGAAAAGTGGCCATCCAGATTCGTCCTAGCCGCCAAACGTTGAGGCGCGGTGCGACCAAAGGTGAAGCAGGGCCGGTCAATCGGCTCTCGTTCATGGATCAGGCCGGTATTCAATTGCTGCGCGCGACGGGGCGCGGGCAGCTCATGCAACTGGTGTGGATCTATGAGCATCCCGTCGACTTCGATGAACTGAGGCGGTTTCACAGGGATTTCGGTTACGGTCTGTCGGGGCGGCTGATCGAGCGGTCGCCGCTGCCGTTCGGCCGGCATCGCTGGGTCGCATCGTTGGGGCCAACAACCGATATCGACTTCGCCGAGGCCGCGCGTCCACGGGCGGAGGTCAGCGACTGGCTCGATGAACGAGCGCAACTGCCTGTCGATCCGGAGTGCGGGCCTGGTTGGCATCTCGGCGTCCTGCCGGTGACCGACGGTTCGACTGCGATCACCTTGGTGGGTTCGCACTGTCTGGGCGACGGTGTCGCGGCCCTGCTCTCGGTCGTCGAGGCGGTCATTGGAAGCAGGCGCGATCTCGGCTACCCACCGCCAAGGTCCCGCACGCGTTTTCGCGGCGTGTTGTCCGACCTTCGCGAAACCGCGAGGGGTACGCCCGAGGTCGCCCGGACGGTGGTGGCGGCCGGGAAGCTCGGCCTTCGACACCGCCATGAGATGGCCGAATCGAGCGCATCGAAACCACCCGCCATCAGTTCGGCCGACGGTGAGTCGCCTGTTGTCCTGCCTGCTATCTCGGTCTTCGTAGATCTACAGGACTGGGATGCTCGGGCGAATTCCCTTAACGGAACCAGTTATTCGCTGCTCGCCGGGTTCGGCGCGAAACTCGCCGAACGCATGGGGCGCCGGCGTGCCGACGGCGTCGTGACGCTGCACATTGCACTCAACGACCGCACCAGCCTCGACGATACGCGTGCGCAGGCGATGCTGTTTGCTCAGGTCAGTCTCGACCCAACGCCGGTGACAACCGACCTGACCGACGCCCGCACCACCATCCGGCAGGCACTCAAGACGGCGCGGGAGGTCCCCGATGAGACGTTGCAACTCCTTCCGCTGGCTCCGTTGGTGCCCAAGCGGGCGCTGAAGCGAGTGGCCGACATGTTCTTTGGATCCGGCGACGATCTTCCCGTGTCTTGTTCCAACCTCGGAGATATCGATCCGGCGGTGGCCCGTGCTGATGGCACCGACGCCGAGTACGTCATGCTGCGAGGAGTCGACCAAAACGTACGGCGAGCCGACATCGAGCGAGCAGGTGGCCAACTTGTCGTGGTGGCTGGACGCATCGGCGGCAAGGTTTCCATCGGAATCGTTGCCTACCAGCCTGGCGGAGAGAACTCGAAACCCCGTTTGCGTGAGCTGGCGGCGCAGACCCTGGCCGACTTCGACCTCACCGGCGAGATCGTGTGAGTGCGGGAAAATTTCACAGTGTTTGCTGGGCGCGCCGCGAAAGTGTGCAGAGATAATCCGCTGTTGCCGTGTGGCAACGATATGCCCGCCCTGACATAACCCGCCGACGAGCGCACCGCGAATCATTTGCTGCCAACGCGCGCAAGTGCGTCGATTTCGCGGCGGACCCGGTGCGTGCGCGGTGGACCTAAGGAAAATCCGTGAGGATATCGGGCAGGCCCTCATTCGGGCGTATTGGCTAATTCAAGAGCAGGGCGCTACACCACAGGCGAACGAGCCGATCAACGTGCGCGGCCTTTGCGGACGGCATCTTCGAGGAGATCGGCGGCGGTCGAGACGCTGATGGCGGGTTTGGTCATCTGAGTGGCGATCTCACGGGCGCGGGTGACGTACTGCGGTGCGAGGACGGACCGGAGATCGCGACGAGCAGTGAATCTCGGGTCGTGCGCGAAAAGCGCTGAGACGTACCGACTTTCAGACGTTGATCTGAGCCGCCCATATCGGCTGGTCGGCCCCGACCCACAAGATCAATGTCGGGACTCCTGCTCGAACGCCAGCGGCCGTGGTTCCTGCGCCTCCGTGGTGGACAACCGCGCGGCAAACGGGGAACACAGCGGCATGATTCACCGTCGCCACGAGCTTTACGTGATCGGCATGCGGGTGTGTCGTCGAGATCCCAGACCCCTGAGCAGATCAGCGCTCGCTCGCCCAATTCCGCGCAGACTTCCGTGATCATTGCGACGGCGTCGGCGGGAGACTGGACCGGCATGCTGCCAAAGCCGAAATAGATCGGTGGCTTACCAGCGGCAATCCATGTCGCCACCCCGTCGTCGGTATCGGTCCCCAGCTCCAGCGTCATCGCGCCGACCAAGGGGCGACTACCACCCCATTCCGCGGCGAGGCCCGGAAAGAACAGCTCATCGTAGGCCTGTATCTCAAGCGCTCCGCCCTCCACGATGCGTCGCACCGCAGCGGACGGTTGCTCTTCGGCAAGCCGAGCTCACGTCGTTGAGCGTCCTCGGCGTCCTTCAATGCGCGCCAGTGCACCCACTCGGCCACCGTCCACGCCGATCGGACCAACCCGGACGGCAGGCGGAACGGAAGGACCTGACTGTTGGCGCGCGCCGGGAAGTAATGCAATGCGGCCAGCGGAATGCCGTAGTACTCAGCAACGTTGGCGGCGACCTCCTGGTAGGTCGTGCCGGTCAGGATCAGGTCCGCATCGTCGGCCATCGACGTCAACGTCGTGTTCATCTCCGCCCAGCCCTGGGTGATGTACTCCCTGAGTTCGCGCAGGGCGGTAATGGGATTCTGGATCGTCCAGGCCTTGCGGAAAATGTCCGCGTCCAGCTGCTTCTGCGAATCAACCCCGTAGGGAACCGCAGGCGAAAAGCCGGCCGTCTCGACAAAGCGAACAAGATTGGGCGGAACGGCCAGACTCACATCGTGGCCCCGACCCAGAAGCTCCAGACCGACGGCGGCGCAAGGTTCGATATCGCCACGGGTTCCGTGGACTGCCACAGCAAATTTCATTCGCCGCCCCGCTGGGCCGTAGGAGCGTGAATGCCCTGACGGCGATACACAGCAAACGTCGCGGGCCGATTCGACAAATACTGCCTACTGCGGAGACTTTTCTCCACCGTCATCCCGAGCACGCCCCGATTAGAGCACAGTTAGTACCGATGCGGGCCGGACAAAAGCCTCATGTGTCACACCCGGTCAGCCCAGCAACCACAGAACACTGGCAAGTGATTAAGTCATTCCTGTGGACGGTGTCGAGCAAACTCCGCAGGGTCTCGCAAGCCGCCGCACCCGTGTAGCCTGATCGAGATGTTGAGGCGCGCCATATCCACCGGTGCGTTCGAGGAGGCGGGATTTCCGGCTCTGGGCCGGTTCATCGTTCGTCACCCTCTGTTGGTGATTACCGCGTGGTTGGCTCTCGCCGCCACTCTGTTCCTGACAATCCCTCCGTTGATGGAGGTCGCCCAGAAGAATCCTCCTGGATTGCTGCCGGCCGACTCCTCGGTGCTGACCGCAGCCGAGGACATGCAGGACGCGTTCGACGAGGCTGGCGCGGGAAACGCCGCCGTCGTGATCTTGACCAACGAAAACGGGCTGACCCCGCAGGACGAGGACACCTATCGGACGCTGGTGGATCGGCTCAAAGCCGACACCGCGAATGTGCTGTCGACGCAGGACTTCGTCGCCATCCCCGAGCTGCGGCAGGTAATGACCAGTGAGGACAAGAAGGCCTGGCAACTGCCGGTCAGCCTGCAGGGGACGATGGGTACCGGGGATGGCCAGGAGGCCTACCGAAACTTTGTCGAGGTCGTCAAGGACGCGACGGCGAACGCATCACTGACGGCGAATGTGATCGGCCCGGCAGCAACGTTCGACGACCTCAACAAGATCGGCGTGCGCGACCAGCACGTCATCGAGATCGCCACCGTTGCAATCGTGCTCGCCATTCTGATCATGGTGTATCGAAACCTGGTCGCGATGATCCTGCCGATGCTGATGATCGGGGTCGCGCTGGTGGTGGCGCAACAGGTGGTGGCCGGCCTCGGTGACCACGGACTGCTCGGTCTTGGGCCGCAGACCTTCATGTTGATCACCGCCATGATGATGGGCGCAGGGACCGACTACGCCATCTTCCTGTTCAGCCGCTACCACGAATGCGTTCGCGGCGGCCTGAGCTCCGACGACGCCTTGGTCGCTGCCCTGGGATCGATCGGCAAGGTGATCGCAGGATCGGCGGGAACGGTTGCGATCACGTTCTACGGTTTGGCCTTCACCAAACTGGGCGTCTTCTCGACGGTCGGCCCGGCCCTATCGGTCACCGTCGGTGTCGGCTTCGTCGCCTCGGTCACGTTGCTGCCCGCACTGATCGTGCTCGCCGGACGGCGTGGCTGGGTGAAGCCCCGCAAGGACCTGACCGGCCGCTGGTGGCGGCGTTCCGGGGTGCATATCGTCCGCCGACCCATCGTGCACCTGGCCACCAGCCTCGTGATCCTGCTCGCTCTGGCCGGCTGTACCGCATTGATCAAGTTCAACTACGACGACCGCAAGAATCTGCCGGCCGACGCCGAGAGCAATATGGGGTACACGGCGCTGGACAAGCACTTCCCGGTCAGCAGCACGGTCCAGCAGTTCATCCTCATCCAGTCGCCACAGGATCTGCGCACCCCCAAGGCGCTCGCCGATATGGAGCAGATGGCCCAGCGGGTGAGCCAGTTGCCGGACATCGCGATGGTGCGCGGCATTACCCGCCCCACCGGTGAAGTGCTCGAGCAGGCGAAAGCCACCTTCCAGGCCGGCGAAGTGGGGACGAAGCTGGGCGACGCGTCCAAACTCATCGCCGACAACGACGGGAACCTCAACACGCTCTCCGGCGGAGCTCACAAGCTCGCCGACACCCTGGACCAACTCCGTACCGGCGTTGTTGATGCGATCGTCACCGTTCGCCCACTCGCGAGCGCGCTCGCCGACATGCAACAGAAGTTTGGCGGATCCACGACGCTGGATGAGATCGACAAGACCGCTTCGCTGGTCGCCAACATGCGCTCGCTCGGGGACGCGATGGGCGTCAACCTGGCCCGGATCACCGACGTGTACGTCTGGGCGACTCCGATGGTCAACGCGCTCAACGTCAGTCCGGTGTGCAACCTCGATCCGGCGTGCGTGTCGTCTCGCGCCGATCTGCAGCGCGTCGTCAGCGCCCAGAACGACGGCACTCTGGAGAAGATCGCCGAAGTCGGTCGCCAGCTGCAGGCCACGCACGGAACCGAGACGCTCGACGAAGCCGTACGGGGACTCGGCCAGAGTATGGAGAGGGCGATTGATGCGGCACGCCAGCTGGGCTTAGACGATCCGAACAGCATCCAACAGGAGCTGGCCAGTGCGCAGGAAGGCGCGAACCTGCTCGCCGATTCGAGCCGGCAACTCGCCGAGGGTGTTCAGCTGCTGGTCGACCAGACCAAGACGATGGGTGGCGGATTGGATCAGGCATCGGCGTTCCTGATGGCGATGAAGCGGGATGCGGCCGATCCACCGATGTCCGGGTTCTATGTCCCGCCACAGATCCTCACCCAGGACGAGTTCAAGAAGGCGGCAACGCTTTTCGTCTCCCCGGATGGTCACACGGCGCGGTATCTGGTGCAGACCGCCCTCAACCCGTTCGGCACCGAATCGATGGACCAGGTGAAGGAGATCATCAACACCGCCGAAGGCGCGCGGCCCAACACGACATTGGCCGACGCAAAGATTTCGATGGTGGGGTTCTCGTCGGTGCAGAACGACATCCGCAACTATTACGACGGCGACATCCAATTCATCATCATCGTCACGCTGATTGTCGTGTTCCTGATTCTCGTCCTGCTGCTGCGCTCCCTCGTCGCGCCGATCTACTTGGTGGGATCGGTGATCCTCTCCTATCTGTCGGCCCTGGGAATCGGGGTGGTCTTCTTCCAGTTCATCCTGGGACAGGAGATCGCCTGGAGCGTCCCCGGTATGACGTTCCTAGTGCTGGTCGCTGTCGGCGCTGACTACAACTTGTTGCTCATTTCCCGGATCCGCGATGAGGCACGTCACGGAGTACGAACCGGGGTCATCCGCACCATCGGCGCCACAGGCGGTGTCATCACATCGGCCGGTCTCATCTTCGCTGCGTCGATGTTCGGCCTGACTTTCAGCAGCATCGTCGGCGCCGTGCAGATCGGCTTCGTCATCGGCGTGGGTCTGCTGCTCGACACCTTCCTGGTGCGCACCATCACCGTGCCGGCGATTGCCGTGCTGCTCGGAAACGCAAATTGGTGGCCGGCGAAACTGTCGTTCCCACCGAAGGAGCCCGCCGATCAGCGTGCTCGGACTGCTGATGACGCTGCAGCCGCTGATGACGCTGCAGCCGCCGACGACGCTACTGCCCCTGATGGCGCTACAGCCGGGGAACTCGTCACGGTCTCGGCCGTGCCGCCGGAGTGACGTCGGCTAGCCGGTTTCCGCTGCCACGCGGTATCCGCGAACTGCCAGTGGCACGGACACCGCGGCCAAACCGAGAACCCACGCGAAGGTCAGCAGTAGCGGCCACAGCGCGGGATCCCCTTGGGCGAGTGCCCGCATGGACTCGATGATCGGCGACATCGGCTGAAGTTGGATCACCGGCCGCACCCACGACGGAAACATCTCCAAGGGTGCGAGGCCAGCGCTGCAGAACACCAAGCCGATGGACGCCGTCGCCAACCAGGTCAGCAAGGTAGGGCTCTGAGACCGCACCGCAACCGCAATCACCACCGTCGCGAAGACCACCACCACCAGCACCGGCATCAGCATGAACGGGATGACCGCGAGCCAGTTGCCTTCGAATCGAAATCCGAGCGCAACGCCGACTACCGTGATCAGTGCGGTACCACCCAACGTGCGGGCGGCCTCGGCGATCAACGTGCCGGCCAGGGCGCTCGCCCGGTGCACGGGCAACGTCCAGAAGCGGCTGAGCAGACCGTTGTCGCGTTCGGTGGGAATGTCGAGGCCGGCGCCGAGCGCCCCCAGCATCGCACCACCCACGGCGCACATCGGCACCAAGCCGTAGAGGCCGTTCTCGCCGGTTATCTTCACCATCGACTTGCTGACCAGCAGGCTGTAGGTGATCAGTAGCAGGGTTGGCAACAGCAGCGACTGGACCGGCACGACCGGCATGCGCCGCCAACGGGTCAACAGCCGACTGGCGAAGACGAGACTTTCGACGGCAAGTGAGGTCCGCGGCGGTGTGCCGGCGGTCATTGCGTCCGCCTCTGCAACCGCAGTGCGATTGCACCGAACACGGCGAGCAGCCCGAGAATCCACGCGAAGCTGGCCGCCAGATTGCCGGCCTCGACGTGGCCGTCGGCAAAACCACGCAGGGTCTCGGTCACCTGTGACACAGGCTGGTAGCGAACGAACGGCTGTACCCAGCCGGGGAACGCCTCGGCAGGCGCCATCCCGGTGGACAACAGCACCAGCAGCAGCTGGGGAATCATGAGCAGTTGACTGGCCACGGCCGGTCTTCTGGCTCGGGTCCCTGTGGCGTCGGCACCGAGCGACAGCGCCAGCGTCAACAGAAGGGGCACGACGATGAAAGCCGCCGAATAACCGATGCCGCCGGTCATGCGGAAGCCGAAAGCGTAAGCGACGGCGATCGCGGCAACCAGCGCGATGGCGCCACGGATGAGGCAATACAGCATGCGAGCCATCAGCGGCGTCAGCACGGAGATCGGAAGTGTGCGGAGCTGAACACCGAAGCCCGACGACTGGTCGTGGGCAGCCCGGTCCGCGGTGGTCAGTGCGCCGAAGAGCATGGCCTGAACGATTATCGCCGGCAGGACGTACTGGGGGTAGCTCATGCCGCCGGTGTCGATCACGTTCTGCAACGCGAAGGTGAAGCCGATGAAGGCGGCAACCGGGGCGATCGCCGCGAACGGCAGATCGAGGTCGCGCAGCGTGCTGCGCAGAACGCGCTCGGTCAGGGCGGTCAGCGCCGTCATGCGGTGACGGCCCGCGGGGTGAGGTGGAGAAATACCTCGTCCAGCGACGGCTTGCGCAGCGAGATGTCGAGCAGCTCGACGCCGAGCTGATCGAGTCGGCGAAAGACCTCACCGAGCGTCCCGACCCCATCGGGAGCTGGCACCGACACGGTGTTCACGTCGCGATCGATCTCCAGCTCGTCGAAATCGGCAAGAACAGCGCCGACCCGGGACAGGTCGGCCGCATTGACGGGCGTCACCTCGCACACGGTGAACCCCACGCGGCGTTTCAAGTGCTCGGCCGTCCCGCTGGCGATCACCTGACCCGAGTTGAGGATGACAATCGAATCACTGAGGATGTCGGCCTCTTCGAGATACTGCGTCGTGAGGAGGACTGTGACGTTCTGGGCGGCCAACGATGACACAAGGGCCCACACGTCGCGGCGGCTGCGCGGGTCCAGCCCGGTTGTCGGCTCATCGAGGAACAGCACTTTCGGCGAAATCACCAACGCTGCGGCGATGTCGATGCGGCGCCGCATGCCTCCCGAGTAGGTGTGAACCTGCCGGTCTGCGGCATGCGCCATGTCGAACTGATCGATCAGATCGTCGGCCCGCAGCCGCGCGTGGGCGCGGCGCAGACCCCGCAGCCGGCCGAACAGCACCAGGTTCTCCCGGCCGGTGAGCAGCGGATCGACCGCGGCGTCTTGTCCGGTGACCCCGATGCTCGCGCGTACCTGCGCGGGCTGTTGGACGACGTCGCATCCGGCCACCATCGCGCGGCCGGAGGTGGGCCGCAGCAACGTGGACAGCATTTTGACCACGGTCGTCTTACCGGCACCGTTGTGGCCGAGCAGGGCGCAGACCGTCCCCGCGGGAACTGAAAAGCTCACGTCCCGGACTGCGGGGACTGCCCCGCCGAACGTCTTGGTGACGCCAATCAGCTCGATCACGAACTGAGACGATACCGTCCGGAGCACCTGCTGGTGGACTTCGCCTAGGCAGTCCGCCGAATCCGCGGTGACGCCCAACTGGGAAGCGCAATTCACCGAAACTCGAGCAAGTTGTCCCCAATTTGCTAGCAACGCATATATCCTCGTTTCTTCCCGTAACTCCCCATGACGGAGTTCGTGGCATCGTCGCTGCCATTGCCGTGGCTAGCACGCGGGAGCGGATCGGGGAACGCCTTCGGCCCAGTGCATTTCGGTCATTCAGGAGATCACCTGGCCGCCGTCCGACGTAAGCGACCCGACGACGATCCCCGTCGGCGACGCGTCGGCGCGCTGGCACCTGTGTTTTGCTCGCACGTCGCTTTGGGCATATATTTTCAAGCACAGTCTGTCGTCGACACCATGGAGTCAGTGAGTACGTTGCTTAGACAGTTACCGGTTATTGCAGCGATTCCAAGTATCGTATGGACGATTGTCTGTATGAACATGATTTAGAGACGTGGGATAGCCATAAGTCATGATTTCATTCGTCATACCGACGCTGAACGAGCAAAAGACCATTGAGAAAACCCTGCAATGCTTGACGGCTTTTTCCGGCAAACACGAAATCATCATCTCAGACGGTAAGAGCACAGACGGCACCGTCGAGATCTGCCGAAAATATACCGACCATGTCATCGTATATGACAAGCCGGAGAGGCAGACGATAGCCATGGCGAGAAATATGGGAGCGGTGCAGGCAAGGGGAGACTACCTGGTCTTTCTCGATGCCGACGTCGTCATTCCCGATATCAACGAATTCTTCAACACAGCGGAAAGAGCGTTTCGCTCAAAGGAAAGATTTGGTCGCCCTGACCGTCTATTACAAGGTTCTTCCTGAAATGAAGACTTTGGCCGACGGCTACTTCTTCAACATGCTGGGTCTCCAGTTCTTTGTGCAAAATAACATTTTTCGCATCGGCGGGGCCGGGGGCGAGTTTCAGATGATATGCGCCGATGCGTTCAGAAGAGTCGGCGGATTCAACGAGAGACTTGCCGCCGCCGAGGATATGGATCTTTTTCGAAGGCTCTCAAAGATAGGCAGAACGCGTTTCGAAAACAGCCTCACTGTCTATCACACGGGCAGGCGGGCGCATGCGGTCGGTTGGCCGAGACTGGCCTGGGAATGGTTTGCCAATTCGGCCTCCGTTTTTCTGTTGAAGAGGTCGGCAAGTAAAGAGTGGAAGGAAATTCGTTAGTCAGAACGGCCATTGGGGCGGCCCGAAGTTGGGCGGCGGCGGCAGCTGAGGTGGCGGCGGCGGCTGGAACTGGGGGAGTGGAGGCGCCTGGAATTCGGGGAGCTGTGGCGGCGGTGGCAGCTGCGGTGGTGGCAGCGTGATCGGAATGCCGATGTCAGGAACGAGGTCGGGAAGGCCGATGCCGAGGGACACCGGCACGGACACGTCCGCGAGCGGAGGTACGCCGACGCCTGAGAAGTCTGGTGGGGGTAGCTGCTGCGCGGCCTGGACGAGTTCACACCACGGGCAGTCCGTGTTCTCGGCCGGTTGCTCCTCGGGTGGTCTGTCGTCCGCAGCAGCGTTATCCACGACGCCTGGTTCCGGCGGCGCCGGTACCGGCGTGGTTGGATCGGCGACCGCCACCGCATCGCTGAAAAGGAGGGCCGCGAGGCTCACCGCGGTAATAAACGCCGCGTGGGCGGCCGTGTGCTTGAGACTCACTGATTCACTCCTGACGTAGACGCGTTGATCATATGTTCCGCCGCCGGGGTATCTCGTTCGCTATGAGGAGCCGGCGAATTCCGCGGCCGGGTCGCTGGAAATCCGAGTAACCCCTGCCAGCGAGGCAATGAAAATCGATCACTACTGGGACGACACCAACACATACAAGTGCATGAAACATACCTCTCTAGCAAATTGGTCTGAGTTAACTTTCCGGGAGGATTGGTTTTGCTCAATTTAGTGCCTGATGCGATGCCTAAACGTCTAAGCGGGTGAACTGATCGTGTCGGTACTGCTCGACACAGGTCGATCGCCGGACCTTGCCGCTCGTGGTGATCGGAATCGAGCCGGGCGCAACCAGAACGAGATCCGCAACGGCGAGCCCGTGTGACCGTGAAATCGCCGATGTGACGTCACCTTTGATGGCGTCGAGCCTCGCCCTGGCTTCTTCTTCGGAATCGCCCTTTTTCTTGAGTTCGACGATGGCCACCAGCTTTTCGGTGCGAGCGTCGGAGACCGCGATCGCCGCGCACCGGCCTCCGGCTATCTCCTGGATCGTCGCCTCGATGTCCTCGGGATAGTGGTTGCGGCCATACACGATCAAGACATCCTTGATGCGGCCCATGATGAACAGCTCGCCGTCGGAGATGACGCCCAGATCTCCGGTCCTCAGCCATGGCTCTTCCGGTGTGCCGGCCGACGTAGCGACGATCCGGCCACCAAACGTGCGCTCGGTCTCCTCGGGTTTGTGCCAATAGCCCGCGGCGACGTTGTCGCCGTGCACCCAGATCTCGCCGGTCTGTCCCGCCGGGCACTCGGTGTTGGTCTCGGGATCGACGATCCGCACGGTGGTCGACTCCGGTGTGCCGTAGCTGACCAGCGGCGTGCCCGAACCGTTGGTGCATCGCTTCGCGTGTCCCGCGGACAGCTTCTCGGATTCGAAGTGCACGACTTCCGGCGGATCACCGGGTCGGCGAGTGGCGACGTACACCGTTGCTTCTGCGAGTCCATAGGACGGCCGTATCGCGGTGTCGCGGAACCCGTAGCGGGCGAACCGGTCGGTGAAGCGCCGCAGCGTCGCGGCGTGTACTCGCTCGCTCCCGCTCAGCAGGCCGAGCACGTTCCCAAGATCAAGGCCGGCCATGTCATCGTCTGTTGTTCGGCGTACCGCCAATTCGAAGGCGAAGTTCGGCGCCGCGGTCATCGTGCGGGAATGGTTCGCCAGCAATTGGATCCAGCGGGCCGGTCGCTCCAGGAACGACAGCGGGCTCATGACCACGCTGTGAAGTCCGCCCAGAATCGGGACGCAGATTCCCAGGAGCAGACCCATGTCGTGATAGAAGGGCAGCCAGGACACCACAGTGGTGTCCGGCGGGGCAACCTTTCCGTAGTCCACGAAGTAGTCGGCATACATCTGTTCGAAGTTGGCCGACAGGTTCCGGTTCGTGACCACGACCCCGGCCGGCTCCCGCGTCGATCCCGAGGTGTACTGCAGGTAAGCGATCTCCTGGCCGGAACCGGCTCGGGCGCGGGGTCGCTTCCGGGAGCCCTGATCGACCGAATCGACCACGACGACTGTTGGGTCGGAGTCGGTCGACTGTGCGTACTCGGTGACGTTGCCGACGACGGAGGACGTGGTGAGGATGACCGAGGGGGAGGTGTCGCGCAGTACCGAATTGACCCGCTCGTCGTGGGCGCCGGCCTGCGGGACCGAAAGTGGAACCGCGATGAGACCTGCCTGCAATGACCCGACAAATGCCGCGATGTAGTCCAGCCCCTGCGGAGCCAATATGACCGCCCGGTCACCAGGCGATCCGCAAACGCTGAGTTCGGCTGCAATGTTTGCCGAACGCCGATACAGCTGCGACCACGTCAGGGTTTCGGAAACTTCAGTTCCGTCCTGCTCGTAGTCAATGAAGGTGAATGCTGGGTCATTGGGCTGCAGACTGGCGCGCTCGCGCAGCACAGCGGGAATGGAGGACCCCATCATCGGCGTACGTCGACCTTCCTGTTCGGCTCGGCCCCCCGCCTCGATCAGCGCGTTTGCTAATTTACCCTGCGGACAATTGCTCCGAGCTTAGGCAACAGCGGGCCACTCTACGCGCTTACGCCGAGAGTGTAAGCGACAGCGGAGCGTGCCACAGTGCGTCCCATGGACGGGAACGCGGAATGGATTCCATACCGGGTGATTTGCTGAACCTCCGGTCAGCACGAATAGTTGAGCAACGGTGTGCAACAGCAAATTGATTTGGGCTAGCTAGACACGCCCGACGCGCGTAGTGGTGCAGTCAATCCCAGCGCAGACGCGATTTTCCCGTGCCCGGCGCAGTTCGCGGTTGGCGATATGGCGCAGTCTGCGGACCGTCTTGGTCAGCGGCACCGCGGGCGTGCAGTCGAACAACAACTGCAGGGCGTGGCCGTCCCGGCGAAAGCCGGTCAGGGTGGCGCCGTAGTCCGCGCACGCCTCGCGCAGCGCGGACGCCATGCCGGCCAGGTCGTCGCCAGCTTCGTCGCCATTATTTGCCACACGCGTCAATTCCCAATTTGTAGCCCGCAACTTGTCGCCGTGATCCGGGCCGGGATTGTCAACGGGAACGACTTCCATCCGCTGCGATGCGATGGACGGGCGAATGCGCCGCGGGGGGTGTTCCCACCCGAAATCTTCCTTGCCGGCCTTCTACGGACACCGATGTCGGGCATAGCTGAATCCACTGTCCGGCCTCGTTCATTGCTCGTCACTTCCTTGCTCGCTACGACGAAGACACCGTAGCCTCGGGTCGTGGCCGGCCCGACTACTGTCCGTGCCGACGAACTCGCGGGATTGGAATTCTTCGCCGGCTGCTCCGCTGAGGCTTTGGTGCCGCTGGCGGCGCAGTTGCGGCCGCTGACCGCGGCGGCCGGGCAGGTGCTCATGCGCCAGGGCGAACGTGCGGTCTCGTTCTTGCTCATCGGATCCGGGCGGGCAGAGGTCACCCACACCGGAGCCGATGGGGAAGCCACCGTGGTCGAGCTGACGCCGGGCCTGATCGTCGGCGAGATCGCCTTGCTCCGCGACGCGCCCAGGACGGCGACGGTCGTCGCGACCGAGCGGCTGACCGGCTGGGTGGGTGGCCAAGAGGCGTTCTCCACCATGCTCGAAGTGCCGGGCATGGTGGACAAATTGGTGCGAACGGCGCGTCAGCGTCTCGCCGCGTTCATCACCCCGATTCCGGTCCGGCTGCGCGACGGCACCGAGCTGTACTTGCGGCCGGTGCTGCCCGGCGACAACGAGCGCACCACGCACGGCCCCGTCGAATTCTCCAGCGAGACACTGTATCGGCGCTTCCAGTCGTCGCGGACTCCCAGCAGGAAGCTGATGGCGTACCTGTTCGAGGTGGACTACGTCGACCACTTCGTCTGGGTGATGACCGACGGAGCCGACGGCCCGGTGGTGGCCGACGCGCGGTTCGTGCGTGACGAACACAACCCGTCGCTTGCCGAGGTGGCGTTCCTCGTCGCCGATGCCTACCAGGGCCGTGGGATTGGCTCGCTCCTGATGGACGCGGTCGCGGTAACCGCCTGGTACGACGGCATCCGATTCTTCTCTGCGCGAGTGCTGTCGGAGAATTACCCCATGCGCACAATCCTGGACCGGTTCGGCGCTCAATGGCAGCGCGACGACCTGGGCGTGGTCACAACCGTGATTGATATTCCCCAGCCGCAGGACCTGTCGATGTCGCAGGAGCTGTCCGGGCAGATCCGCGATGCGACCCGCCAGGTCATTCGGGCCGTCGGCTGATGCGGGCGCCGCTTTCGAAGGACACCCGGCTGTGCATCTCGCTGGCGGGCCGCCCCAGCAATATCGGCACCCGGTTCCACAACTACCTGTACGACGTGCTCGGCCTGGACTTCATCTACAAGGCGTTCACGACCACGGACATCGCCGCCGCGATCGGCGGTGTGCGCGCACTAGGCATCCGCGGCTGTTCGGTGTCAATGCCTTTCAAGGAAGACGTGATTCCGCTTGTCGACGAAGTGGAGTCGTCCGCGCGGTCCATCCACTCCGTCAACACGATCGTCAACGACGACGGGCACCTGACCGCGTCCAACACCGACTACATCGCGGTCCAGAGGCTCATCGACGAGCACGGCCTGGACCCGGATGACGCCGTGCTCATTCGCGGCAGCGGTGGTATGGCCAACGCGGTCGGTGCCGCGTTCCGGGACAACGGGTTTCACTCCGGCATCATTGTCGCGCGCAACGGTGAGACGGGGCGTGCGCTGGCCGACCGGCTGGGCTACGACTACACAGCCGACGTCGGTTCTCGCACCGCGCCGGTGATCGTCAACGTCACGCCAATCGGGATGGCCGGCGGCCCCGAGGAGAGCGTGGCGGCGTTCGACGACGCGACAATCGCCAAGGCGTACACCGTTTTCGACGTTGTGGCCCTGCCGTCGGAAACCCCGCTGATCAAGGCTGCACGGGCCGCGGGCGTCAAAG
The DNA here is from genome assembly GCA_963848185.1 of uncultured Actinomycetota bacterium. Lineage (GTDB taxonomy): Bacteria > Actinomycetota > Actinomycetes > Mycobacteriales > Mycobacteriaceae > Mycobacterium. Next base: position 171,972 of record CAWKCR010000015.1, on the reverse strand, counting down.
TCATCACCGGCGCCGAGGTGATCGCGCTGCAGGCCGCCGAACAGTTCGAGCGCTACACCGGCGTGCGCCCGACGGCCGAACAGGTGGCGGCGGCCTCCGCAGTGTCCCGAGCGTGATGCTTACGGCGCGTTGACTACGACGATGCGTCGGCGCACGCTAGCGTTCATTAGTCATGGCGTGATCGTGGTCCGCTCGTCGATGACGGCCGTCGCATCCATCAGCGGACCGAACTGATCCTCGGTGCCATCTGCGTTGAGCTGCAGCACATACAGCCCGTCCTGCCCCGGGATCACCACGGTCTTCTGAGCGATGGCGCGCTTGACGCCGTCCTTGGTGTAGGTGCCGCCGATCTGGGTCGCATCGAACCCGCCGAGCGTGCTTGGGCTACCCGCCTCGGCGCCCTCGTATCCGGGCAGGTTCTTGATCTCACCCGGTGCGAACTCCAGGACCTTCGCCGGTTCGACGTTGCCTGTCAGCTTGGAGACAATCGCAATGATCGTAGGAGGATCGCTGGCCATGGCCGGATCGCTGAAAAAGATTGCGCCGTAAGCCCATTCCGGCTTGCGGGCGCCGGCATCTTCCCAACCCGGCGGGAACGGCATGTCGATGGTGGGCGTGCCGGGATCACCGCGGTGCACCGGGGATTCGACGATGCCGTTGTCGCGGATGTAGTCGACGATCGTGTAGTTCGGGCCCGCGGCCTGTGGTGACGTCGTCGGGGCGGCTTCGCTGGTTGTGGTCGTCGCCTCGCTCGTCGTCTCCTTCGAGGTGGTCGGCTCGGCCTTGGTGTCCGATCCGCAGCCGACCAAGCCGAGGCCGAGTGCAACGGCCGCGATGGTGATCACGCCGGCCGTCATTGACGTTCTCATTCGGTCTCCCGTCGATTGGAATCTGCGCCGTAGCCTACGGTCGGCAAACAGCCGACGCAGGCCAAATCGCCACGCAGGGTAGCGGTTCGCGATCGGAAAGGGAGCCGCCGGCACACCAGGTGGCCAGCGCGCACGCATCCTTGTTGGCTTCGCAACCGATTTCGTTGAGTTCGCAACTACTATGCCTCGGCCTTCGAGGCATTTGCTGCGGAGTCTTGACGCAATGTATTTGATTACGCAAGGAAATCTATTTGACGTCGGAAATATCGTGCTCAACCGCTACGCGGAATTCGCCATTGATTCGCCCTATCGGGTGCAAAATCCAGCTGTGCTGCTGATTCAGCGTGGGCGCAGCGTAACTAGCAGCCGTCCGCGGGGACCGCGAAGCACCGATTTCTATCTGGGTTGCGTAGTGGAGGGGCTTGATCATGCGCATGATCGCGCGTTCGCTACCGGCGGTTTGTCTCGCGCTGTTCGGCGCCATTGTGCTGGCGGTGTCGTGGACCATGACGACCGCCGTTCAGCTACTGGCGACCGCGCTGATCATGGGCGGGACGCTTCATCCGCTGTCCACGCCGCCGGATGATCCCGTGCTGTACATCAACCCGTACATGAGCAACGCGGTCGATGGATACATCAACCCGGCGGCGGACGCGCCTACGGGTACCACGGGTACGGGTACTGAGGGGGTAGGCGACGACGATGACCGGTACGCCGTAATCACCCCCGAGCAGTTCTTCCCGGTATTCGGCTCGATGACCGTCGACCAGTCGGTTGCAGAGGGTTTTGCGAATCTGAACGGTTGCGTTCGCGGAACCGGATGCCAGTACAACACCAATACGGGCCTCGACCCGGACCCGCCACTCGTTGCGCCGGCTCCGGGTGGTTCGTTCGTCATCTTCGGCTATTCGCAGAGTGCGGTGATCGCTTCGCTCGTCAAGCAGGACTTGATCGACAACCCCCCGGAGGAGACGACCATCGCCTCGTTCTTCCTACTCGCGAACCCGATGCGTCCCAACGGTGGCATCTTGGCGCTGGGGGCCCAGGGTCCGACCATCCCGATACCGGGTGTGACCTTTTACGGCGCCACTGCGACGAACAGCTGTGAGATGGGCACGTGCTACCCAACCACCGACGTCGCGGCGCAGTACGACGCCATCGGTGGCGACGCGCCGGTCAACCCCACGAATCTTCTCGCCGTCCTGAACGCTGCTGCCGGCTTTTACTACCTGCACGGTGACCTCCAAAACGGAAGTTTCGACAACGCCCTGTACCAGGGTTCCTACGGCGACACCGACTACTACCTCGTTCCTGCGAGGCGTCTGCCGATCCTCTTGCCATTCGGGCCGCTCGTTCCATCGCCGATCCTCACCGCGCTTGACGCACCGCTGCGCGTCCTCATTGAGGGGGCCTACGCACGAGACGTTAACCCGGGCATCGCCACAGGAATTGGTCTGCTTCCGTTCAGGAATCCGATCCAAACCGCCCTCAACCTGGTTGCGGCGATTCCGACCGGGATCGATGACGGCCTCGCCGAGGCCGCGGGTGACCCGACGTTCCGGCCGCTCGGAACCACCGCGGCGACCAGCCCCTTCGGAGTGGGCGGTCCGGACCTGCCGGAGCCGCCGGGCACGCTGGAGGACGAGACCACGACGCTCGCGTCGGTGCCCGAGTCCGACCCGGCTCCGGCACCCGACCCACCGGGCACGCTGGAGGACGAGACCACGACGCTCGCGTCGGTGCCCGAGCCCGACCCCGCTCCGGCACCCGAGCCGCTGGACGAAACCGTCGTCGCGGAGGAGGACCCGGAGCCGGATGCCAAGCCTGTCGATACCGGCGATGCATCGACTCCGGCGGCGACTGTGCAGGACCGGCCGAAGCAGCCGTCGACCCGCCACGCCGGCGATCGGCCGTTGTCGCGGGTATTGAAATCCTTGACAGGGCAGCGGCCAGAGCCGGCCGCCGAAGCCGACGAGTCCGGTGACGGTGGACAGGGCGCGTCAGGCGACCAGAAGCAGGACGCCGCCTAGGCAGAGCAGGCCACGTCATGCCTTCCGAATGTCTGTGGGACCGTCAGCATTTCGCAGTCAGATACACGGTTTGGTACACCACTTGGTTCACCAGGTCGCCGGCGTGAACCGGACGCGTGACCGTCTCGCCGGGACGTACCGAATCCACCGTGCAGTGGTCTAGCGGGCCGGCTCCGAGTTTCTTCAGGACGACCTTGTAGCCGCTGTTCTCCAACTCGTCGACGGTGTCCTGCGCCGATCCGATGCCGGACGGGGCGGCGTGCGCGTCGGCAGGGATGCTCACGGCTAGGGCAATGAATGCTCCCCCCGCGATCGTGGCGAATGTCAACTTATTCATTTGTGGTGCCTTCCAGGTCGTTCCTCTTGTCAACCGCCTAAGCTACGTTGACCGACCGACAGCTCCCCTCCCGTCACCGACGGCCCCAATAATGAAACCCGCAGTAGCGCAATTTGATTCCCACTCAGTTCAAAGAATGTGTGGTGGGGTGCAGCCACCTACCAGAGCCCGGCAGCAAACGACGGGCCCCGACGTCGGCCGACGATCGGCCTGCTACTTACTTGATCGCCGGACGGACACAAGTTCTTCCCGGGATTTTCTAAGCGTTCTCTGTGGTATCAACACGGCGTGCGCCTGTTCGCGTCATTCGCCGCGGTAGCGCTCTGCGTGGCGGCGTGCGGCCAGCCTTCCGGACCGTCGTCATCGATTACTCCTGTTCCGTCGGCACCGTCGATCCAGGTGAATCCGGCCAACATCGAGCGGGTGCGCGGGGAAGTGCCCGACGGTTACGAGGTGGCCGATGTCTCCGACCGGGCCGCGCCCGTCGCGTTGTGGGGCTTCGGCCCCGATTGGACGGCCGATCCACCGCAATGCGGCGTGCTGGCGCATCCCGTCGTCGCGCCGGTGACGACGAGGGGTTGGTCGGGTTCGGGCGCCGGCGGGATCGTGTACGCCGTCGTCACCGGGGCGCCGCCGGATCCGGTGGAGTTCGATCCAGCGCTCATCGCCGAATGCGGGCATTGGACGCTGTCGGCCGGGCACACGAGCGGCACCGTCACCTTCGTCGCCGCCCCCGCCATCGAGGGTGTCGCGACGGTGGGGATAGCCACCGCGACCACGACCGTCGTCGAAGGTGGCACCGAAACCCATTCGCACGCGGACACCTTCACCGCCTACCTCGGCGACTACGTCACGTTCGTCGCCGTGGTCACCGACCCCGGATCGCCGAATCCTCCACTCGGACAGGATTTCGCCGCGGCATTGCTGGTGAAAACGGTGTCCGCGTTACGCGACTGAGCCCGGGCCGGCGGGTACATTGACGGCGATGCTCAACCCGAGGGCGATGCTCGTTGTCGCAAGTGCCGGCGTACTGGCCGCGTGTGCGACCGGTCAGTCGGCCGAAACCGACCTGTCGCGCGCCGACATCGCCAACGTCGCGGACGTCAAGTCCGGCTTCGGGCCGCAGTTCCAGGTGACCAGCGTCGGTCCCACGGGCATCGATCCGCGCCTGCTCGGGCCGCAGACGCTGCCGCCCGGAATGAAGTTCGACCCCGCGGACTGTGCCAAGTTCGCTACCGCTCAGGCGGTGCCGGCCGGAGCGAAGGGCAATATGGCCGCGACCACGGCCGAGGGCGAAGGCAACCGGTTCATCGCGATCGCCGTCGAAACTTCCGAGGCGATGCCGGTCAATGAGCCGGCGCAGGACTGTCAGAAGGTCGCGTTCGCCGGACCTGCGGTGCGCGGCCTGGTCGAGGTGGTGGAGGCGCCGCAGATCGGCGGTGTCCGCACCCTCGGCACCCATCGGGTGCTGCAGACGACGGTTGACGGCAAGCCACGCACCGGAGAGCTATACAACTACGTCGCGAGCTTTGGCACCCTCCTGGTGATAGTCACCGCGAACCCGTTGGTGCTGCCCGACAAGCCCGTCGCGCCTGTCAACACGCAGCGCGCCCGCGACCTGCTCACCGCCGCCGTGGGCGCGGTCAAGGGCTGAACCTCAACGGACGTTGTGCGGGCGGTACTGAATGCTGATTCGCGGACCGGTCGGCCGCGACGTCTTCGGTATCGAGTGCTCCCAGGTGCGCTGGCACGACCCGCCCATCACCAATAGATCGCCGTGGCGGTGCTGTAGTCGAAGCGATTTGCCGCCCCCGCGCGGACGCAGCGCGAAAACCCTTGTCGCGCCGAGGCTGACGATCGCCACCATGGTGTCCTCTGTGCTGCTGCGGCCGATGGTGTCGCCGTGCCAGGCGACGCTGTCGTTGCCGTCGCGGTACAGGCATACGCCGGCAGTGGTGAATGGTTCGCCGAGTTCGCCGGCGTAGGTGTCGTTGAGCCGCCGGCGCATCTGCTTCAACTGCGGATGCGGAGCCGGTTCGTCGACGAGATCGTGGAAGCTGACCAGCCGCGGCACGTCGAGCACGCGGTCATACATCTGCCTGCGCTCCGCGCGCCACGGAATGACGTCCATGAGCTCGTCGAACAGCGCGTCCGCGCCCGTCAACCAGCCGGAGCGCACCTCGACCCAGGCGCCGCTGCCGAGCTCGCGACGCTCGGCGTGCTCGAACAGTGAGCTCTGTAGAGCCAGCTCCATGACCGCAAGTCTATCGCACAGGCGTTCGAAGGCTTAGAGTCGGACGGCGCCGGGACCCTGCTCGGCGAGTACGTCGCCGGGGTTGGACAGTGCGCAGGTCTTCAGGCTCAGGCAGCCGCAGCCAATGCAACCGGCCAGGTTGTCGCGCAGCCGCTCCAAGTGCAGGATCCGGTCGTCGAGATCCTGTCGCCAGCCTGCGGACAGCCGCGCCCAGTCCTTGCTGGACGGAACACGGTCGGTGGGTAGGGTGGCCAACGCCTCGCGGATGCGGGCCAACGGGATGCCGAGCCGCTGAGACATCCGGATGAACGCGACGCGCCGCAGCGTCTCGCGGGCGTAGCGGCGTTGATTGCCGCCGGTGCGCCGGCTGTTGATGAGGCCTTCGCGCTCGTAGAAGTGCAACGCCGACACCGCCACGCCGCTGCGAAAGGACATCTCGCCAGGCGTCAGCTCGTGGATCATCTCCATGACCTAAACCATAGTTGAGGTGAGGGTTGACGCTACGGTGCTAGATGTGACAGACGTTGCGCTCGGTTGCGACTCCGAGGTCGGCAGGCTGCGGGTCGTCATTCTGCACCGTCCGGGTGCCGAACTGCAGCGCCTGACTCCCCGGAACAACGACGCGCTGTTGTTCGACGGGCTGCCGTGGGTGGCCAAGGCGCAGCAGGAGCACGATGCGTTCGCCTCACTGTTGCGGTCTCGCGGCGTGGAGGTGCTGCTGCTGGCGGATCTGCTGACCGAGGCGCTGTCCAAGAGCGGGGCGGCGCGCATGCACGGTATCGCCGCGGCGGTCGACCCGCGGCGGCTGGGACTGCCGCTGGCGCAAGAGCTTTCGACCTACCTTCGCACGGTGGAGCCCGCGCCGCTGGCACGGGTGCTGATGGCAGGCATGACGTTCAACGAGTTGCCGTTCACCGGTGGTGAGCTTTCGCTGGTGCGGCGGATGCACCACGGCGGGGACTTCGTCATCGAGCCGCTACCGAATCTGTTGTTCACCCGCGATTCGTCGTTCTGGATCGGCCCGCGGGTCGCGATCACGTCGCTGGCGCTGCCCGCGCGGGTGCGCGAGACGTCGTTGACCGACCTGATCTATGCCCATCACCCGCGTTTCCTGGGCGTGCGACGGGCCTACGAGTCGCGGTCGGCGCCCGTCGAGGGCGGTGACGTGCTGCTGTTGGCGCCGGGCGTCGTCGCGGTCGGGGTGGGGGAGCGCACCACACCGGCCGGGGCGGAGGCGTTGGCGCGCAGCCTGTTCGACGACGACCTGGCGCACACGGTGCTGGCGGTGCCGATTGCCCAGGAACGCGCGCAGATGCATCTCGACACGGTGTGCACGATGGTCGACGCGGACGCCGTCGTGATGTACCCGAACATCGTCGACTCGTTGTCGGCGTTCACGATTCACCGCAATGGGGACGGCGGGGTTCGCATCGACGATGCCGCGCCGTTCCTGCAGGCCGCGGCTGAGGCGATGCAGATCGAGAAGCTGCGGGTCATCGCGACGGGGCTGGATCCGGTGACCGCCGAGCGTGAGCAGTGGGACGACGGCAACAACACGCTGGCGCTGGCGCCGGGAGTGGTCGCAGCTTATGAGCGCAACGCCGAAACGAATGCGCGGCTGGCCGATTCGGGCATCGAAGTGCTGGCGATCTCGGCGTCGGAGCTGGGCACCGGCCGCGGCGGCCCGCGCTGCATGTCCTGCCCCGCCGCCCGCGACCCGCTTTAGCGCCGAAATGGATTCCCGGTCGCTAAATGGGCAGTGAAGCACTGGCTCGCGGCGAGATCAGCCGCGGGCGACCGCCGGGCATCATTGCTCGAAACGAGCGCTTCACATGCGACGAGGTCATCGTCAAGAAGATAGTTCTCATGGCCGGATGGTGCTCGCGCCCACCGACAATCGGCGAGACAGAAGCGTGGGTTGTTAACAGGCTCCGTTAACGACCCGGAATTCCATTTCGGCGCAACGTCGCGAAAGCTACCGCCAGCTCGGCAGCCAGATCTGGATGTTCCACGTGGCCTGCGACATCGGTAAGCCCGTGAGGATCGGATACATCCACGCGAAGTTCGTAATGACAAGGGCGACATAGCAACAAACCACGATCAGCCCCAGCGTTCGTCGCTCGGAGTTCTGGTTGGGTTTGTACAGGATGTCGCCGAGGATCATCGCGATGGCCAGCACCAAGAACGGCGCCATCGTCGCCGCATAGAAGAAGTACATCTGCCGGTCGATGTCGGCGAACCACGGCAGGAAGCCTGCGCCATAGCCGACCAGGATGGCGGCGTAGCGCCAGTCCCGCTTGACGAACGCCCGCCACACCGCCCAGCCGAGTATCGGCACCGCGACGAACCACATTGCCGGCGTGCCAACGATCATCACGGCCTTGACGCACGACTGCGCACCGCAACCCGGCACGTTTTGGTTGTCGATCGCATACAACACCGGCCGCAGGGACATCGGCCACGTCCACGGTTTGGATTCCCACGGGTGGTGATTGCCGTCGGCGTTCGTCAGGCCGGCGTGAAACCTGTACGCCGCATACGTGTAGTGCCACAACGAACGCACGGCGTCCGGCAGCGGCACGATGCTGTTCTCGCCGATCGACTGGCCGACCTCGTGCCGGTTCACTCCGGTCTCGGACGCGAACCACGGCGCATACGACGCCAGGTAGACGCCGAACGGGATCAGCAACAGGGCATAGAGCGACGGCCCCAGATCCCGCCGGACGGCCCCGAGCCACGGCCGCGGCACCCGATATTGCCGGCGGGCCGCGATGTCGAACGCCAGCGTCATCAAGCCGAAGAACGCCACGAAGTACAGGCCGGACCACTTTGTCGCACAAGCCAATCCGAGCAGCACACCGGCGCCGAACCGCCACCACCGCACGCCCAGCCGCGGCCCCCACGGCGTCTCGCTGATGCGGCCCTCCAGCAGCGCGATGTGCATCCGCTCCCGAACCTGGTCGCGGTCCACCATCAACGCACCGAACGCCGCCACCACGAACAGCGTCAGAAAACCGTCGAGCAGCGCCGTGCGCGCCGCGACGAAGCTGACCCCGTCGGCGATCAGCAGCAGCCCGGCGATCCCGCCGACCAACGTCGACCGGCTGATCCGCCGCCCGATCCGCACCATCAGCGCGGCCAGGATGACGCCGCAGACCGCCCCGGTAAACCGCCAGCCCAGCCCGTTGTAGCCGAACAGGGCCTCGCCCATCGCGATCAGCTGCTTGCCGACGGGCGGGTGCACGATCAGCCCGTAGCCGGGGTTGTCCTCCACACCGTGGTTGTGCAGCAGCTGCCAGGCCTGCGGTGCGTAGTGCTTTTCGTCGAAGATCGGCGTGCCGGCATCGGTAGGGGAGCCCAGGTTCAGGAAACGCGTCACCGCGGCCAGCGCCGTGATGACGGCGGTCATCGCCCAGCCCTGCAACCGATCGACCGGCCCGAAGTCGGCGACGGGCACCTGGGGCGCGGGGCTGATGACGGGGACCGCGCGCCCCTCGGCAACGACTTCTGTGCTCGTTGGGCTGGGGGCGGTCACGCCTCTAGATCGTAGGCTGTGCGGAATGAGTTCCGGCCGCCTGCTGATCGCCGCGACGCCGTTGGGTCAGCCGTCCGACGCCTCCGCACGACTGGTGAGTGCCCTGGGCAGCGCCGATGTCATCGCCGCCGAGGACACCCGGCGGGTCCGGACGCTGGCTCAGGCGCTCGACGTCAAGCTCGTGGGCAAGGTGGTCAGCCTGTTCGACCAGAACGAGGCTTCGCGGGTTCCGGCGCTGGTCGGCGAGATCGAGGGCGGTGCGACGGTGCTGCTCGTCAGCGACGCCGGCATGCCCCTGATCAGCGATCCCGGCTATCGGTTAGTGGCCGCGTCTGTCGACGCCGGCCTGCCGGTCTCCTGCCTGCCAGGGCCGTCCGCGGTGACGACGGCGCTGGCGGTGTCCGGGCTGCCGTCCGAGAAGTTCTGCTTCGAGGGCTTCGCGCCGCGCAAGCACTCGGCCCGGGTGTCCTGGCTCGCGACCCTGGCCGCCGAACCGCGCACCTGTGTGTTCTTCGAATCACCGCGACGGCTGGCGGACTGTCTGCGCGACGCGGTCGAACAACTCGGGCCGGAACGGCGAGCGGTGGTGTGCCGAGAACTGACCAAGACGCACGAGGAGATCGTGCGCGGCACCCTGGCGGAGCTTGCCGAATGGGCCAGCGACGGCGTGCTGGGCGAGATCACCGTCGTGTTGGCCGGGGCGACGCCGCGGGCCGACCTGGAGACGCTGGTCGCCGAGGTGAACGCGCTCGTCGACGATGGCGCACGGGTCAAGGACGCGTGTGCACAGGTTGTCGCCGCCCATCCGGGCGCGCCGTCACGGCGCGAGCTGTACGACGCCGTGCTGCGATCGCGCGAGTGAGCTTACGAAGGGCGCGGCCTTGTGCAGGCACTCGTCCCACTCGCGGTCGGGATCGGAGTCGGCAGTGATGCCGCCGCCGACGCCCAGAACCGCGTTGCCGGAGGCGCCGAACTCCACGGTCCTGATCGCCACGTTGAGCTCGCAGCCCGCCACGGGAGACGCCAAACCGACTGTGCCGCAATACACTCCCCGACGATGGGGCTCCCACCCAGTCAGCAGCTGACGCGCCCTCGTCTTCGGCGTGCCGGTCACCGACGCGGGTGGGAAGGTCGCGTCGAGCACGGCCGCCATCGGCACGTCGACGCCGACCCGCGCCGACACCGTCGACACCAGATGCCACACCCCGGGCGCCGGTCGCACCGCCAGCAGCTCGGGCACCGTCACCGTCCCGGTGATCGCCACGCGGCCCAGATCGTTGCGGACTAGGTCGACGATCATGATGTTCTCCGCGACGTCCTTGACAGACGCCCGCAGCGCCGCCGGATCCGCATGCAGCGGCAGCGTGCCCTTGATCGGGCTCGACGTCACCGATTCGCCACACCGCCGCAGGAACAGCTCGGGCGACAGCGACGCCACCGCACCCCAGTCGCCGGCCAGATACGCCGCGCGGGCCGGGGATGTGCGCGCCACCGCGTCAACGAAGAAGTCGATGGCCGCGCCGTCGAGGCGGCCCTTGTACTGAGTGCACACGCATGCCTGATAAACCTCGCCCGCCGCGATGGCTTCCAGACACTCCAACACGCCTCTGCGGTGCGCGGAACGGTCGGCGTCACCCCACACGACATCAAAGCGCCGCGGCGTGACTGGAACGCGCAACGCGTCGGCTACCCACGCCGAAAGCGGTGCACCGGAAAGGCTTTCGTACCACCACTGCCCGTCGTGGTCCTGGCGCAGCACACAGTCGGACCAGCCGCCGGCGGCCTCCGGAACCCGCGGGCCAAGCCCGTCGGCGCCGGCGTCCGGATACGACAGATAGCCGAACCACCCGCCGCCGACCGGGCCGTCAGAGCAACCCGACGACACATCGAACACCTCGGATATACCGACCGGCGACGCGGCCACCGATGGGGCGATGACGGCACCCGAGTCGAACCACTCGCCGATCAGCGCCGCCGGGGCAGGCAACCCGCAGCGGGCGGCGGCGTCGGCGACGGCGCGCAGCACCGCGGGGGCGCTGCCCAGGTCGCCGAGCCGCTCGATTCGCACCGACCAAGCGTGACAGAAAGCTAAAGGCTGATCGTGCGCGGGACCGAATATCGCACAGAGCCTTACCGGGGGGTGTTGCGGGCGGGGTCCACGGGCGCAGGCGGGGCCACCAGGCGGGGACGGCGCGCCGGTAGACGTCGTAGTCGGCGCCGAAGCGGCGGGCGAGGACGGGTTCTTCCCGCCAGCGCACGACGCTGGCCATGCCCGCCCACAGGATCGCCGCGTACACCAACGGTCCGAGCTGGCCGAACAAGAGGGCCTGGCCGAGAATCACCGCGAGCGCCGCGACATACATGGGATTGCGTACCCATCGGTAGATCCCGCCGACGACCAGATGCTTTGGAGCGGCAGCCGGAAGCGGCGTGCCGGCGCCCTCGGTGACAAACCGCGCGAACGCTTGGATCAGCACGAGAAGCCCGGCCAGAATCAACAACACCCCGAGCACGCGAAAGATCGCCCAGTACGGCGTGGGCTCGCGAAACTGCCACCGGGTCAACAACCACGGGACCACACCGATCACCAATCCAGGGCCAACGATAAACATCACCGCGGTGCCGATCGCAGCCGTGCGTTTGCGCATCATTAGCGGCTGATGGTGCGCGGGACCATGATCCTGGCCAGCTTGTCCGGGTTGGCCATCGCGTAGAAGTTGGTGATCTTGCCGTCCATGACCTCGACCAGGAACACGCCTTCCACGTGGTCGCCGCTGTAGACGATGACCGCCGGGGCGTTGTTGTAGTTCGCCGTCTCGAACCGAATGTCGGGCACGTGCTGCGGCGCCACCCGGAAGAAGCTGACGAGGAGGGCCGCCACCTTCCTCGCGCCTACCACCGGCCTTCGAATCGCCTTGACCTGACCGCCGCTGTCGGTGGTCCAGGTGGCATCCGGTGCGAGCATCGACAGCAGCCTTTCCATGTCACCGGTGGCCGCCGCGGTCATGAACTGCTCGGTGATCTGCGCGGTCTGTGCGGAGTCGACGGGCTCGAATCGCTTGCGTCGCGCCTGCACATGCTCCCGGGCGCGGTGCGCCACCTGGCGCACCGCCGCCGCGGATTTGCCTACCGCTCCGGCGATTTCGTCGTAGTCGAAGCCGAACACTTCCCGCAGCACGAATACCGCACGTTCGTCGGGCGTGAGCGTCTCGAGCAGCACGAGCATGGCCATCGACACCGACTCGGCCAGCACGACATCGGCCGAGGCGTCGCGGTCGTCGAGCAGCAGCGGTTCCGGCAACCACGGACCGATGTAGTCCTCGCGACGGCGGGCGCTGGTCCGCAGCGCCTTGAGCGCCTGACGCGTCACCAGTTGCGCCAGGTATGCCTTGGTGTCGCGCACCGTCGCGAGGTCCACTTGCGCCCACCGCAGATAGCCGTCCTGCAGCACGTCGTCGGATTCGGTTGCCGAACCGAGGATTTCGTAGACGATCGTGAACAGCAGCGGCCGCAGAAGGGTGAACCGCTGGGCATGCTCGTCGGAGGTGGTGGTCACGGCTTCGTGACCACCTCGGGTTCGAGCACCGGCTGCTCGGGTCGCGTGCCGCCCTTGTACCAGACGGTCGAACCGGGCTTGCGGGCCTCGCGGCGGAGGCCCCACAGCGAGCCCTTGGTGACCGCCTCCTTGATCAACGCGGGGATGCGGCCGCGGATGTGGAAGTCCACGGGCGTGTCGTCCTTGCGGGTGAATTGTCCTACAGCGGCCCGCCGGCCCAGGCCGACGTTGGACGCCACGAACGCCATGCCGAACAGGGCAGGCCGGCCGCCGGCGATGCGGCTCAGCACGGTGTCGGCGGCCGTGGCGGCGGTGGGTCCGGCAGCAGCGCAGCACATCCGCAGCGGCTTTCCCGACGGCGCGACGGCGTCCCCGGCGGCGACGATGCGGCCGTCGTCGACGCTGGTCAGCGTCTCGTCGGTGAGCAGCCGGCCCAGCGCGTCGGTGTGCAACCCGCTGTCGCGAGCCAGCTCGGGCACACCGAACCCGCCCGTCCAGATGGTGACCGCGCTGGGACGCACCGCGCCGTCGGCCAGCACCACCGCGTCGGGCCGCACCTCGGCGACCACCGCTGCCTCCAGCACGTCGACCCCATTTCTGGCGAGCCAGTTGGCCACCGACCGCCGGCCGGGTTCTGAAAACGAAGGAGCCAGTCGGCCGCCGCAGACCAGTGTGACGACGTGGCCCTGTTCGGTCAGCTCCGCGGCAGTCTCGATGCCGGTGAGCCCTGCGCCGACGACGGTGATCGGGGCATCGGGGTCCAACTCGTCCAGCCTGGCGCGCAACCGCTGTGCCAGCTCCAGTTCCGCCATGGGATAAGCGAATTCGGCCGCGCCAGGAACCGACGCCGGAACTGCTCCGGTACTGCCGACGGTGTAGATGACGTAGTCGTAATCCAGCGCGCGGCCGGAGGCCAACCACACCTTGCGATCGGTGGCGTCGATGCGCGTGGCGCTGTCGACGACCAGCTGCACGCCGTCACCGATCAGCGTGCCGTAGTCGGCGGTGGCGTCGCCGGTCCCCGCCACGAACTGGTGCAGGCGAAGGCGCTGAACGAACTTCGGGCGTGGGTTGACGAGGGTGATGTCGATGCCGGTGTTCTGCTGCAGACGGTTGGCCGCCAGGGTGCCGGCGTAGCCACCACCAATGACGACGACCTTGTGGGTTTCGTTGTGATCAGTCATGCCCTTGAGATCCCGGCGCCGACCCGCTTGTGACAGGACGTCGGCGATTGTGACTCACCTCACTACCGACTGATCTGACGCGGGGCCGCGATCGCGGCCAGCTTCTCGGGGTTACGCATGGCGTAGAAGTTGGTGATCTTGCCGTCGATGATCTCGATGAGGAACACACCCTCCAGGTGGTCGCCGCTGTAGACCACCATCGCGGGGGCGTTGTTGCAGTTCACCATCTCGAACCGCACGTCCGGCATCCGTTGTCCAAAACGGAACATGCCCATGAGGACGTTGGCCACCTTCTTCGCGCCCACCACCGGCCGGCGAGCCGCCGTGGCCTTGCCGCCGCTGTCGGCGGTCCAGGTGGCGTCCGGGGCCAGCAGCGAGAGCAGCCCCTCCACATCACCGGTGGCGGCCGCCGTCATGAACTGGTCGGTGATTTCCGCGGTCTTGGCGGTGTCGACGGGCTCGAATCGTTTGCGGCGGGCCTGCACGTGCTCGCGGGCGCGGTGCGCCACCTGGCGCACCGTCCCCACGGATTTGCCTACTGCTCCGGCGATTTCGTCGTAGTCGAAGCCGAACACCTCGCGCAGGACGAACACTGCACGCTCGTCCGGGGTGAGGGTCTCGAGCACAACGAGCATGGCCATCGACACCGACTCCGCCAACACCACATCGGCAGACGCGTCACGGTCGTCGAGCAGCAACGGCTCGGGCAGCCACGGGCCGATGTAGTCCTCGCGACGGCGGATGCTGGCCCGCAGCGCATTGAGTGCCTGACGCGTCACCAGTTGCGCCAGATACGACTTGGTGTCGCGCACCGTCGCGAGGTCCACTTCGGCCCACCGCAGATAGCTGTCCTGCAGCACGTCGTCGGATTCTGTTGCCGAACCGAGGATTTCGTACACGATCGTGAACAGCAGCGGCCGCAGATGGGTGAACCGCTCGGCGTGCTCCTCGGAGGCGGTCACGATTCCGTGACCACCTCCGGGACGAACACCGGCTGCGAGGGACGCGGGCCGCCCTTGAAGTAGAACGCCGAGCCTGGCTTGCGCGCTTCACGACGGATGCCCCACACCGTGCCCTTGCAGATTGCCTCCTTGAGCGATGCGCCCAGACGTCCGCCGATGTAGCGGTTCACCGCGCTGTCGTCCTTGCGCGCGAACTGGATCGTCGCGGCGCGCCGACCCAGGCTGATGCACGATCCCACGAAGGCGTAGTCGATCACCGCCGGCTGGGTGCCTGCGATCCGGCTCAGCACGGTGTTGGCGGCCTGCGGGCCGAGCTGCGACGCGGACTGGCAACTCATCCGCAGCGGCTGGCCCGACGGTGCGGCCGCGTCACCGGCCGCGATGATGCGGGGATCGTCGACGCTGGTCAGCGTCTCGTCGGTGAGCAGCCGCCCCAGCGCATCGGTATGCAGCCCACTGGCTGCGGCCAGTTCCGGCACGCCGAAGCCTGCTGTCCAGATGGTGACCGCGCTCGGACGCACCGCGCCGTCGGCGAAGACCACCGCGTCCGGGCGGACCTCCGTCACGATGTCGGCCTCGAGCACCGTGACGCCTAGTTTGCGCAGCCATTTGGTCACCGACCGCCGGCCTGGCTCGGACAGCGTCGGAACGAGTGTCCCACCGCAGACCAGGGTGACGGCATGGCCCTGCTCGGCCAATTCGGCGGCCGTCTCGGTGCCGGTCAACCCGGCGCCCACGACGGTGATCGGGGCGTCCGGATGCAGTTCGTCGAGGGCATCGCGTAGCCGCTCCGCCAGCTCGAACTCAGCTATGGGATAAGCGAATTCGGCTGCCCCTGGAACCGATGCAGGCACAGCGCCAGTGCTGCCGACCGCGTAGATGACGTAGTCGTAGTCGAGTGCGCGGCCCGACGCCAGCTGCACAGTGCGTGAGGCGGTATCGATGCGGGCGGCATTGTCGACGATTAGTTGGACGCCCTCGCCGAGCAGCGTGCCGTAGTCGACCGTCGCGTCGTAGTTGCCTGCCACGAACTGGTGCAGCCGAATCCGCTCGACGAATTTCGGCCGAGGGTTGACCACGGCGATGTCGACGTCGGCGCGCAGCCGCAGATGGTTGGCCGCGAGTGTTCCGGAGTATCCGCCGCCGATGACGACGACCTTGGTGGTGGTGTTGTGATCAGTCATGCCCTCAAGACACCGCCGCTCGCCGAGACGTGACAGATACCGCCGGAGCTGTGACCCAATTCACTCCGGCGGCTGATCGCGGGTGATCGTCCGTGTGCCGAACGCCTCGGCTGAGGGGATGCCCGTCGGGGCGACATAGCGCGGGAACACGCCGACCGGGGCGGGCAGAGGCGTGCCGGGCTTCAGCCGGGTGCCGACGGCCGCGAACGTCCGCTGGTCTTCGGCCTGGCCGAGCAGGTCGAGTAGCTTGCCCGTCGATTCGGGCATCACCGGCTGGGCGAGGAGCGCCGTGATTCGCACCACCTCCAGCGTCGTGTAGAGCACGGTGTGGAACCGCAGCCGGGATTCTGGAGTATCGGCTTTCCGCAAATTCCACGGCTCCTGCGCGGAGAAGTACTTGTTGGCAGCGCCGAGCACCGACCAGATCTTCTGCAGGCTCAGATGCATTGCCTGCGCGTCGAAGTCGGCGCGAACTCGCTCCAGCAGGCCGTCAGCGGCGGCCAGTAACTCCTTGTCGTCGTCGGTCAATTCGGCCGGGGCCGGGACGACTCCGTCGAGGTTCTTGGCCACCATCGACAACGAACGCTGGGCCAAATTGCCCAATTCGTTGGCCAGGTCGGTGTTGATCCTCATGATGACGCCGTCATCGCTGTAGTTGCCGTCCTGGCCGAACGGGATCTCGCGCAGCAGGAAATACCGCACCTGGTCCACACCGAAGGTGTCGATGAGCGCGACCGGGTCGACCACGTTGCCCACCGACTTGCTCATCTTCTCGCCCTTGACGTTGATGAATCCGTGCACAAAAACCCGTTTGGGCAACTCGATTCCGGCCGACATCAGAAACGCGGGCCAGTACACGGTATGGAACCGGATGATGTCCTTGCCGATCATGTGCAAATCGGCGGGCCAGTAGCGGCGGAACATCTCCGAGTCAGTGTCGGGGTATCCGACGCCGGTGAGGTAGTTGGTCAGGGCGTCGACCCAGACGTACATGACGTGGTCGGGATGGTCGGGCACCGGCACACCCCAGTCGAAGGTTGTCCGGGATATCGAGAAGTCGCGAAGCCCGCCCGAGACGAAGCTGACCACCTCGTTGCGCCGCACGGCGGGCTCGATGAACTCCGGGTGCGCCTCGTAGTGCGCCAGCAGCTTGTCGGTGTAGGCCGACAGCCGGAAGAAGTACGTCTCCTCCTCGGTCCATGTGACCGGAGCGCCGCTCTGGACGGCCACTCGGGTGCCGTCGGGTTCCAGCCTCGTCTCGTCCTCGGTGAGGTAGCTCTCGTCGCGCACCGAATACCAGCCCCGGTAGGTGTCGAGGTAGATGTCGCCGGCGTCGGCCATGCGCCGCCAAATCGCCTTCGACGCCTCGTAGTGGTCGGGGTCGCTGGTGCGGATGAAGCGGTCGAACGAGATGTTCAGCCGTTCCTGCAGCCGCTGGAAAACGTCCGAATTGCGCCGCGCCAACTGCGAAGTCGGCACGCCCTCCCTGGCGGCGGTCTCGGCCATCTTCTGGCCGTGCACGTCGGTGCCGGTGAGGTAGCGCACGTCGAAGCCGTCCAGCCGCTTGAACCGAGCGATCGCGTCGGTGGCGATGTACTCGTAGGCATGCCCGATGTGCGGCGCGGCATTCGGGTACGCGATGGCTGTCGTTATGTAGTAAGGCTCGCTCATTTGATCTTCACCTTATTGTGTGGCCGTGAGTTCGAAGCGTCCGCCGCCGCCCGCCCCGGAGCCGCTGACCCCATTGGTCGACGCGCACACACATCTGGATGCCTGCGGCGCCACCGACGCCGAGAGCGTGAAGGCGATCGTGGACCGGGCCGCGGCGGTCGGCGTGCAGGCCCTCGTCACCATCGCCGACGACCTCGAGTCCGCGCGCTGGGTCACCGAGGCCGCCGAATGGGACCCGCGGGTCTATGCCGCCGTGGCGCTGCACCCGACGCGCGCCAACGCGCTCACCGACGAAGCCAAAGCCGTCATCGAGCGGCTGGTCGAGCACCCGCGCGTGGTGGCGGTCGGCGAGACCGGCCTGGACATGTACTGGCCGGGAAAGCTCGACGGCTGCGCCGAGCCGGCGGAGCAGCGGGAGGCCTTCGCCTGGCACATCGACCTCGCGAAGCGGACGGGCAAGCCGCTGATGATCCACAACCGCGACGCCGACGCCGAGGTGCTTGACGTGCTGCGCGCCGAGGGAGCTCCCGACACGGTGATCTTTCACTGCTTCTCCTCGGCCGCGGCGATGGCGCGCACCTGCGTCGACGCCGGCTGGCTGCTCAGCCTGTCCGGCACCGTCAGCTTCAAAAACGCCAAGGAGCTGCGGGAGGCCGCGTCGCTGATCCCGCCCGAGCAACTGCTCGTCGAGACCGATGCGCCGTTCCTTACCCCGCATCCGTACCGCGGCGCCCCCAACGAACCGTATTGCCTGCCCTACACTGTGCGGGCGCTGGCCGACGTCGTCGAACGGCCCGCAGAAGATATTGCGCGGGAAAGTACTACGGCCGCCGTACGCGCCTATGGGCTGCCAAGTTGCCGGACCTAGACCTTTTCGTTACCGTGCTGTGATCGACCGCGGGCAAGCCGCTCAGTCCGATAGTCGGGATAGACCAGATTTTGAATGCTCTGAATAAGCTCCATGAAGCGCGCTCGCCCATGCTGCGACTTCTGGTCGCTGCGACGTTGCTCGTGCTCACCTATGCCGGCGGATACGCCGTTGCCGCACACAAGACCGTGACGCTGACCGTTGACGGCGCGCCGATGACGGTGGCGACGATGAAGTCGCGAGTGATCGACGTCGTCAAAGAGAACGGATTCGACGTCGGCGAACGCGACGACCTTTACCCCGCCGCCGACCAGCCGGTGCATCAGTCCGAGGCCATCCTGCTGCGCCGAAGCCGACCGCTGCAGATCTCGCTCGACGGCCAGGACAGCCGCCAGGTCTGGACGACGGCGTCGACGGTCGCCGACGCGCTCGCCCAGCTCGAGATGACCGACAAGGCCCCTGCAGCGGCGTCGCGCGGCAGCCGTGTCCCGCTGGCAGGTATGTCGTTGCCGGTCGTCAGCCCCAAGACCGTGCAGCTCGACGATGGTGGCACCGTGCGCACTGTTCATCTGGCGGCGCCGAACGTCGCCGGTCTGCTGGAGGCCGCGGGTGTGCCGCTGCAGCAGAGCGACACCGTCGTGCCCGCCCCGTCCTCACCCGTCGTCGATGGGATGCAGATCCAGGTGACCCGCGTCCGGATCGAAAAGCTGACCGAGCGGGTCCCACTGCCGCCCAACAACAAACGCATCGATGACCTCACCCTCAACATGAGCCGTCAGGTCGTCGACGACCCCGGCGCGCCGGGAACGCAGGACGTCACGTTCGCCATCGCGAAGGTGAACGGAGTCGAGACCGGTAGGTTGCCAGTAGCCAATGTCGTGGTTGCGCCGGCCCGCGACGGTGTGCTAAGGGTCGGCGCGAAGCCCGGAACCGAAGTGCCGCCGATCACAAACGGAGGCACCTGGGACGCCCTGTCAAAGTGCGAAGCCGGAGGTAATTGGGCCATCAACACCGGCAACGGATTTTTCGGCGGCGTCCAGTTTGATCAAAACACCTGGGAGCGGAACGGCGGGTTGAGGTATGCTCCGAGGGCGGATCTGGCGACAAGAGAAGAACAGATCGCGATTGCTGAGGTCACTCGGGCGCGTCAAGGTTGGGGTGCGTGGCCGACGTGTAGTGCGAGATTGGGGGCGTCCTGACCATTCGGCTACTCGGGCGGACCGAGATACGGCATCTGGCGAAAGAGATTGACTTTCGGCCGCGCAAATCGTTCGGCCAGAACTTCGTGCACGATGCCAACACTGTTCGCCGTATCGTGTCCGCCTCCGGGGTCAATCGTCATGACCACGTCCTCGAGGTCGGTCCCGGCTTAGGTTCCCTGACGTTGGCCCTGCTCGACCGGGGCGCCAGGGTGACCGCCGTGGAGATCGATCCGGTGCTGGCCCGGCAGCTGCCGACGACCATCGGCGAGCATTCCCACAGCGAGATCAACCGGCTGACCGTGCTCAATCGCGACATCTTGACGCTGAACCCGCCCGACCTGGCCGAGGAGCCGACCGCGCTCGTCGCCAACCTCCCCTACAACGTGGCCGTGCCGGCGCTGCTGCACCTGCTGGCCGAGTTCCCCTCCATCCGGACGGTGATGGTGATGGTGCAGGCCGAGGTCGCCGAGCGACTTGCGGCCGAACCGGGCGGCAAGGACTACGGCGTACCCAGCGTCAAGGTCCGGTTCTTCGGGAACGTCCGCCGCTACGGGATGGTGTCGCCGACGGTATTCTGGCCGATCCCGCGGGTGTATTCGGGACTAGTGCGCATCGACCGTCACGACTCGCCGCAGTGGCCCACCGATGCCGATTTCCGTCGGCAGGTGTTCGAACTGATCGACGTGGCATTCGCGCAGCGCCGCAAGACGTCACGCAACGCCTTCGCCGAATGGGCGGGTTCGGGCAACGAGTCGGCCCGTCGGCTGCTGGCCGCCAGCATCGACCCGTCGCGTCGCGGCGAGACCCTGAGCGTCGCGGACTTCGTCCGGCTGCTCGAGCGCTCGGAGGAATGGGAGCCGAAGCCCAAACAGGAGCAGGAGCAACCGCGAGGCCAGCAGCAAGGCAGTCGCGCTCGCGCGATGTAGGCCCGCTAGAGGCCAGATCGTCGTTGACTATGCGCCGAGGGCGTGGGTCCGTCGCACTATTGCGCCCTGTACGCAGAGTCAATTGGGTGAACGGTGCGCGTTACCGCATCGCGCGAGTGATCAACGAAGCAAACTCACGGCAGGATTGGTAGCGATTCTCTGGGCTCTTCGCCATGGCCTTCGCGAGTATCGAATCGAAAACACGTGGAAGCCAATCAATCTCACGTGATCGGCGTGGCGGAGGCTTGTGCAAGTGAGCGTCGATCAAGCCAATCGGTGTACTCGCTGTGAATGGTGGTGAACCGGTGATCAGTTCGACCGCGGTGCAAGCTAATGCGTACTCGTCTGTGGCCTCGGCGGGCGCATGCCCTGTGAGCAGCTCCGGTGCCGAATACGGTAGGGACGCTTCGACGTTGGTAGCGCGATAGCCGATGTCGTCGGTGATCGAACGAGCGACACCGAAATCGATGAGTACTGCGCCGTCTCGTGAAAAATCTTGGTGTATAAGAATATTGGACGGCTTGACGTCGCAGTGCACAATTTCCCTATTGTGAATGTAGTCCAGGGCATCGGCGATCTGTGTTAGCGCGGCAAGTCGATCTGGCATCGCCGATAGGGTGGCGGCGGTGCCGCCGGAGACCAGCTCCATGGAGAGCCAACCCGGCCCGCGTTCGTACACGGTGACGATGTGCGGATGGTCCAGCTGATCTGCATGCTCGAATTCTCGGCGCAGGCGGGCAAGTTGAGCCAGGTGGCGGTGCTGCTCGTCGAGCACTTTCAGGGCAAGCGCGCGGTCTGAGCCTGCGGCGTGGTGGGCTCGATAGACCGTCGCGTACCCACCGTGCCCGAGGGCGGCCTCGACAATGTAACCCTCAAACCGGTCGCCGGGCGACAGCATGCTCACAGAGTAGGGTTCCCCCACGGCAGTCACCGGCCAAGATCTCGCCGCGCGGCCGACCATCTGGGCACTTCAGTACCTGTCTTCGTCGTACCGGCGATAGTGTCGTGCCGTGTCCGCCTCCGACGGAAGCACCGCATCCGAGTGGGTCCCCACCGGGTCGGTCACTGTGCGAGTGCCGGGCAAGGTCAACCTCTACTTGGCGGTCGGCGACCGCCGCGACGACGGCTATCACGAGCTGACGACCGTCTTCCACGCGGTGTCGTTGCTGGACGAAATCACCGTCCGCAACGCTGACGTGTTGTCGCTGGAGATGTCGGGGGAGGGTGTCGAGTCGCTGCCGACCGACGAGACCAACCTGGCCTGGCAGGCGGCCGAGTTGATGGCCGAGCATGTCGGGCGCGCTCCGGACGTCGCGATCTTCATCGAGAAGGCGATCCCGGTGGCCGGCGGAATGGCGGGCGGCAGTGCCGACGCGGCGGCCGTGCTGGTCGCCATGAACACGCTGTGGGAGCTCGGCGTGCCGCGGCGCGACTTGCACGTCCTCGCCGCCCAGACTCGGCAGCGACGTCCCGTTCGCCCTGCACGGCGGCACCGCGCTGGGCACCGGCCGCGGCGAGGAGCTGGCCACGGTGCTCGCCCGCAACACGTTTCACTGGGTGCTCGCCTTCGCCGACGGCGGGTTGTCCACGCCGGCGGTGTTCACCGAGATCGACCGACTCCGGGAAACGGCGGGCTCGGGCCGGGACCAGCCGCCGCAACTCGACGATCCCGAGCCGGTCCTGGCCGCGCTGGCGTCGGGCGACCCGACCCGGCTGGCGCCGCTGCTCGGTAACGACCTGCAGCCCGCTGCCCTGAGTCTCGACCCCGGGCTGCGCCGCACGCTTCGCGCGGGCGCGGAGGCCGGTGCGCTTGCCGGGATCGTGTCGGGGTCGGGGCCGACGTGCGCGTTCCTGTGCGCCTCGGCCGTGTCCGCCATCGACATCGGCGCGCAGCTGGCCGGCGCAGGGGTGTGCCGAACGGTCCGGGTCGCCAGCGGGCCGGTGCACGGTGCCCGCGTCGTGCCGGCGCCGTCGACGTCGGTTTGATCTCGACCCGGTGTGACCCAGGCCTCAATTCTCGCGAGAGTTTGGCAGCTACTTAAGAGTTGCTTAAGATGATCGGCGGTGAAAGTTAGCGGTCAGACGATTGGACGCGACGACTTCTCCCGCCGGATACCTCGGTGGGGGGCGGCCAAACGTACCCGACGGTCCGATGAAACCGCTCCCGCAACCCTCCGCAAGCTTTCCGGGGCATCACCGATTCGAGACATAACCGCTCCCCAATTGTGTGCGCGCCTACGCGAAAGCGCCCCCTATCAGCGAGAGCATTACAGCCGGGCATTTGCGCCGGAACCGAGGAGGTTGTCGTGAGCAGATTCACCGAGAAGATGTACCGCAACGCCCGCGCCGTCACGACGGGCATGGTCACCGGTGAACCGTACGAGCCCGTTCGGCACACCTGGGGCGAGGTCCACGAGCGGGCCCGTCGGGTGGCCGGCGGCCTGGCCGCGGCCGGTGTCGGCCACGGTGACGCCGTCGGCGTGCTGGCCGGCTTCCCGGTGGAGATCGCCCCGACCGCGCAGGGCCTGTGGATGCGCGGCGCCAGCCTGACCATGCTGCACCAGCCCACACCGCGCACCGACCTGGTGCTGTGGGCCGAGGACACCATGACGGTCATCGGCATGATCGAGGCCAAGGCCGTCATCGTGTCCGAGCCGTTCATCGCGGCGATTCCGGTTCTCGAGGAGAAGGGCATCAACGTCCTCACCGTCACGGACCTGCTCGCGTCGGAGCCGATCGACCCGATCGAGGTCGGCGAGGACGACCTGGCGCTGATGCAATTGACGTCCGGATCTACTGGATCACCAAAGGCGGTCCAGATCACCCACCGCAACATCTACTCCAACGCCGAGGCGATGTTCATCGGTGCCGAGTACGACGTCGACAAGGACGTCATGGTCAGCTGGCTGCCCTGCTTCCACGACATGGGCATGGTCGGCTTCCTCACCATCCCGATGTACTTCGGCGCGGAGTTGGTCAAGGTCACCCCGATGGACTTCCTGCGCGACACGCTGCTGTGGGCCAAGTTGATCGACAAGTACAAGGGCACCATGACCGCGGCGCCGAACTTCGCCTACGCGCTGTTCGCCAAACGGCTGCGCAAGCAGGCCGAGCCCGGTCAGTTCGACCTGTCGACGCTGCGGTTCGCGCTGTCCGGCGCCGAGCCCGTCGAGCCTGCCGACGTGGAGGACCTGCTGGACGCCGGCAAGCCGTTCGGGCTGAAGCCCGAGGCGATCCTGCCGGCCTACGGAATGGCCGAGACGACGCTGGCGGTGTCGTTCTCGGAGTGCGGCGCGGGTCTGGTGGTCGACGAGGTCGACGCCGACCTGCTGGCCGCGCTGCGCCGGGCCGTGCCCGCCACCAAGGGCAACACCCGCCGCCTGGCCTCGCTCGGACCGCTGCTCGAGGACCTCGAGGCGCGCATCATCGACGAGCACGGCAACGTCATGCCGCCGCGCGGCGTCGGGGTGATCGAACTGCGCGGCGAGTCCCTGACTCCCGGCTACCTCACCATGGGCGGCTTCATCCCGGCCCAGGACGAGCACGGCTGGTATGACACCGGCGATCTGGGCTACCAGCTGGAGAACGGCCACATCGTGGTGTGCGGCCGCGTCAAGGACGTCATCATCATGGCCGGCCGCAACATCTACCCGACCGATATCGAGCGGGCCGCCGGCCGCGTCGAGGGTGTGCGACCGGGCTGCGCCGTCGCGGTGCGGCTGGACGCCGGACACTCCCGAGAGACGTTCGCCGTCGCGGTGGAGTCCAACGCCTGGCAGGACCCCGCCGAGGTGCGACGCATCGAGCACCAGGTCGCCCACGAAGTCGTGGGGGAGGTCGACGTGCGTCCGCGCAACGTCGTGGTCCTTGGGCCCGGCACCATCCCGAAGACGCCGTCGGGCAAGCTGCGCCGGTCCACCTCGGTCTCGCTGGTCACCTAGCCCCCACTTCCGCGAGCGTGCGTGTCTGTTGTGCGACACGCCGCTGAAGGGCCTCATTTTGCGCACGCTCGCGAAGTAACGCGGTGTCGGTGAGCGCCGATACGGTCAGTGACATGCCATCCACGCCAGCCATCGAAGCGATCGACCTGGTGAAGAGGTTCGGCGACACCGCCTTCGAGGAACCAGCCGTCGACGGCGTTAGCTTCGCCGTTTCACCCGGCACCGTGCTCGGCATGCTGGGCCCCAACGGCGCCGGCAAGACGACCACGGTGCGGATGATGACGACGCTGACCGAGCCCACCAGCGGCACCGCGCGGGTGGCCGGATTCGACGTTCGTCGCGAGCCCGACAAGGTGCGGCGCAACATGGGCCTCACCGGTCAGGTCGCGACCGTCGACGAACTGCTCACCGGCCGCGAGAACATCCGGATGATCGGCAGCCTCTACGGCATCCGGCGCAAGGAGCTGGCGCGGCTGGGAGACCAACTGCTGGAACAGTTTTCGATCGCCGACGCCGCCGACCGGGTGGTGAAGTCGTATTCGGGCGGCATGCGCCGGCGACTCGATCTCGCGGTGAGCCTGCTCGCGTCGCCGCCCGTGTTGTTCCTCGACGAGCCGACCACCGGCCTGGACCCCCGCAGCCGCAGCGACCTGTGGGATGTGCTGCGCAGCCTGGTCGAACAGGGCACCACGCTGCTGCTGACCACTCAGTATCTAGAGGAAGCCGACCAACTCGCCGACAACATCGTGGTGATGGACAGGGGCCGCATCATCGCCGAGGGTTCGCCGCTGCAGCTCAAGCAGCAGGCGGGCAACGCCAGCCTGATCGTCACCGTCACCAACGCCGAGGACCTTCCGGCCGCGCAGGCGCTGCTGGCCAAGACCGGCGCCGAGGTGTTCGTCGACGCCGGCGCCCGCCAGCTCACCGCGGCCGCCGACGGCCTGGCCGACATGGTCCGCATCGCGGGCTGGCTGCGTGATAGCGACATCGACGTCGACGACATCGGGTTGTCCCGGCCCAGCCTCGACGACGTGTTCCTGTCGCTGACCGGCCACCGCACCGAAGAGGAGGTAGAGGCATGACGGCGACCGCGGCGCCGGTGCAGATCCGGCTGCAGCCGGTGCGCACCAGGCGCACCAACCTCGCCCACCAGTCGTGGATCATGGTGAAACGCAACATGATTCATACCAAGCGGATGCCCGAGATGCTGAGCGACGTGACTGTCCAGCCGATCATGTTCGTGCTGCTGTTTGCGTTCGTCTTCGGCGCCTCGATCGCGACCGGCGGCGGCGCCTCCTACCGGGAGTTCCTCCTGCCGGGCATCCAGGCGCAAACCATCGTCTTCACCGCCTTCGTGGTGGCTTCGGGCATCACCGCCGACGTGGAGAAGGGCATCATCGACCGGTTCCGCTCGCTGCCGATCTCGCGCTCGTCGGTGCTGATCGGGCGCAGCGTGGCCAGCCTCCTGCACTCGTCGCTCGGGGTGGTCGTGATGGCAGTGACCGGGCTGGCGATCGGCTGGCGGATCCGCGGCGGGATCGCCGAGGCGGCGCTGGCGTTCGCCCTGATCTTGGTGTTCGGCTTCAGCATGATTTGGTTCGGCATACTCATCGGCTCGGTGATGCGGTCCGTCGAGGCGGTCAACGGCGTGATGTTCACGGTGCTGTTCCCGATCACGTTCCTGGCCAACACGTTCGCCCCCACCGAGCCGATGCAGCACTGGCTGCGGGTGATCGCGGAATGGAATCCGGTGTCGTCGTTAGCTCAGGCGATGCGCGAATTGTGGGGCAATGGCGGTCCCGCGCCGGCGAGCGCCCAACTGCCGCTGCACCATCCGGTGATCGCGACGATTCTGTGGTCACTGGTGCTGACTGCGATCTTCGCGCCGTTTGCGTTGCGCGCCTACGCCCGTCGCACCGGAGGCTAGGTCCGAACAGCCAGCTCGAGGCGTTCCGACGCTCGGTTCGTTTCCTGAGCGTGGCCTGACCGCTGGAATTCCTTCTTGTGATCTACGCCCGTCGAACCGGGGGCTGACTGCCGACGGGTTCGCGCGCGGCCATCCGGTTTTGCCGGACGATCAGGTACCGGACCGTGAGCAGGATCGTGGCAGGCGCCGCGATCAGCGTCAGCACCTGAAGGAGTTCGGCCATTACGCGCCTCGCCCCGACCAATGGATGCCAGGTGTGGCGGTGCGGCCGGAAGCCATCTGCTGGTAGACGCGCCACCACACCATCTCGTGGGCGGCCGGCGACATCTCCCCGTGCGCCAAGCGTTCGTCGGCATCGATCAGCACCGCCGCGAGCGTCTCCAGCTTGTCGCGCGTGGCCGCCGACCACGGATCGTGGTGGCCGGCCATCACCATCGCCGCGATGACGCGGACCCGGGTGCGCGGAGTGCCGGCCATCACCATGGCGACCAGGCCCAAACCAACGTAGATCGCCGTCGAAATCGCCAGCGCCGTCCACGGTCCGGTCAGATGACTGAGCCATATCTCGCAGACAACCCACACCAGCGCGCCCCACGGCGGCCAGCCCCGCGCGAGGCGGACCCAGCGCCGCTCCGACTCGCTGATGCCTGGCGGGTACACGACCAACCGGTACCGCGTCACCCCGAAGCGGTCTGGCCGGATATCGATCGACCCCCACGGACGGTCCCCGTCGAGCAGCCGCAACCAGCCCCGGCGCAGGAGACCGTGGCCCGTTCGCATGTCGTCCATACCTCGGGTGTACCCCCTTTGACGCGCAAGGTGCACGGTCCGAACATTTTCTTTACGTGGGATGGAGGCTTCTTTACGACCGTACCGTCAGCGCCGACATGCTGAGTATTGTGTACTATACTCAGCATGTCGGAGAAGATTCCCCCGCCGCTCGCCGATCACCTCACGGTGCGCAAGGTGCTGTCCCGGAAGTCGGAGAAGCCCGGCGTCATCGACACTGATTGGTTGCGACAGGTGTGCCTGGACACGGGCGCCGACGACGTCGCGAAAATGGGATCCTTTGCGGCTGCTTGCGCGGAGTAGCTACCAGGCGTGCACGGTGTTCTGCGCCGGCTCCAGGCCCTGCGCGACCAGCAGCTCGGTCGCGTCGGCGGCCTGCTCACAGATCGTGGGAACCTCGGCCCGTTCGGCAGCGGTGAAGTTGCCCAGCACGAACGCCGCGCCCTCCGTGCGCCCGGGCGGGCGGCCGATGCCGATCCGTACCCGCTGAAAGTCCTTGGTACCCAACGCCGCCGCCACCGAGCGCAGCCCGTTGTGGCCGGCCACGCCGCCGCCGAACTTGAGCCGGATGCGGCCGAACTCGATATCGAGTTCGTCGTGGATCACCACGATGTCGGCCGGCGGCACGGAGTAGAACTTCGCCAGCGGCCCTACTTGCCGCCCCGACTCGTTCATGTAGCACCGCGGTTTTGCCAGCACCACCGACCGTCCGCCAAGGCGCCCGGTCAGAACCTCGGCGCCGGATTTCTTGTGCACCTTGAACTTTGACCCGATACGCCCGGCCAGCAGGTCGGCGACAACGAAGCCGAGGTTGTGCCGGGTCTTGGCGTAGTTGGGCCCGGGATTGCCCAGGCCCACCACCAGCAGGGGCTCGGCCATGTCGAGTGGAAGAGCCGCCTACTCGGATTCCGCGGCGGGTGCCTCTTCGGCAGCCTCGCGGGCCTCCTCGGCCTCCTCGCCGGCCTCGGCCCCTGCGGCCTCTTCGCCAGCCTCGCCCTCCATCTCCTCGGCGGTCGGCGCGGAGACGACGTTGACAACCAGCATTTCGGGATCCGACACCAGCGAGACACCGGCCGGCAGCGTGATCGAGCCGGCGGCGAACTGCGTGCCGATCTCGGCGCCCTCGACGGAGATAGTGAGGTGGTCGGGAATCGACTGCACGTCCGCCTCGATCTCGACGGTGTTGGTGTCCTGGGTGACCAGCGTGCCCGTGACGGCTTCGCCCTCGACGACGACGTTGACCTCGACGGTCACCTTCTCGCCGCGCCGCACGACGAGCAGGTCGGCATGCTGGATGTTGCGGCGGATGGGGTGAATGTCGAGCGCCTTGGTCAGCGCGAGCTGCTCCTTGCCGGCGATGTCGAGCGTGAGCACCGCGTTGGTGCCGGAGTGACGGAGCACGGCCGAGAAGTCGTGGGCGTCGAGTTCCAGGTGTTGCGGGTCGGTGCCGTGACCGTAAAGGACCGCGGGGACCTTTCCGTTGCGCCGGGCGCGACGCGACGCGCCCTTACCCGTCTCGGTGCGTACCGAAGCGGTCAGATTGTTCGCGCTGCGGGCTGCAGTCTTAGCCATGGGGGTTGCTCCTGTTTGCCGTTCGTTTTCTCGGGCACGGCCAGGGTCGCAACTAGTAGAAGCGTGTTCCCGTCGATAACGGTGGTCGAGCCACCCTCGCCGTGACGCGCGTCGAGGCTACCGCAATCAGCGGCTGCAGCGAAATCAGAGGGCGAATTTGGTGTCCGTGAGCTGCTCGGATAGATCCCACAGGGCTGTAGCCTTCTTCGCGTCGCGGGCCAGCGGGCTGCGGGCGGAGCGGCCGGTGGGGCCGCGCATCGCGAACCGAGGCCCGATGAAGCTGTCGCCCGGAACGTCCTGAGACACGGCGTACAGGGTCTGGCGGGCGCCGAAGTCGGCTGTGGTGGCGAAGAACCGGTTGCCGGCGTCCCACACCCGGGTGCCCATCCGGTTGCCGGTGTGGCCCTGCAGGTTGGTCGCGGAGTAACCCGGATGCGCGGCCAGCGCCTTCAGCCGCCAGCCCGCGGCGTCGAGGCGGCGCTGCAACTCGCTGGTGAACAGCAGGTTGGCTAGCTTCGACTGCCCGTACGCCGGCCAGGCGAAGTACGGCCGTGACTTCCAGTTCAGGTCCTTGAGGCTGATGTAACCCATCAAGTGCATCATCGACGACACCGTGACCACCCGGTCGGTGACCTTGGGCAGTAGCAGGTTGGTCAGCGCGAAATGGCCGAGGTGGTTGGTGCCGATCTGGCTCTCGAACCCGTCGACGGTCTGCGCGTACGGCACGGCCATGATGCCGGCGTTGTTGACCAGCACGTCGACGCCATCGACCCCGTCGGCGAACGCGCGTACGGACGCCAGATCCTGCAGGTCGAGCTTCCGGACCTCGACGTCGCCGGTCATGCCCGCTGCGGCGGCATCGCCCTTGTCGGTGTTGCGGACGGCGAGGATGACCTTGGCGCCGACGCGGGCGAGTTCACGCGCGGTCACCAATCCCAAACCGCTGTTGGCGCCGGTGACGATCACACTGCGTCCGGCGAAGGAAGGAAGATCGGCTGCGGTCCACTCAGTCATGGCAAGAGCCTATCTGCGCCGAAACTGTATTCCAGCAGGCCCTTACTCGCACTTTCTCTGCTGGAATACCGTTTCGGCGGCTAGACCCGGTTACTTCTTGGGCGCGTTCGGCACCGCGACGTTGAAGCCGGCGATGATCGACTCGATGTCCGGCGCCTCCTCGGCGGCCTTCTCGGCGTAGCCGGTCACCGTCAACTGAGCGAGGTAGCGCTGGTTGGCCGGCGGCGAACCGGTGGCGATGACGATGCGGTTGTAGCTGTGCATGCGGCGCCCGTTGAGGTCGTAGCTGCCCTCGATCATCGACGACGGGAACCCGCGGAAGTTGTCGGTTGACGCGTTGAGCCGCCGGAAGTTCTCTGACAGTTCGGCGTCGGCGTAGCCGTGCTTGATCGCCTCGTTGACGTCGAAGTCGCCGCTGAGCTTGAACACCAGCAACATTGCGATCGGATACGTGTCGCCCTTGGCGATCACCCGGGTCCCCGGCGCGAAATTCGTGTTGGTGTACGGCTTCCAGCCCGGCGGTGTCGGTACGGTGACCGTCAGGTCGGTGAGCTTGTCGGGTGCGACGGGCTCGCCCGTGACGCCCAGCCCTTCCAGATACGCGGCGATCGGCACGGGCTGCTCGGTGATGGTCGGCGTGGTCGTGGTGGCAGACGTCGACCAGATCGACTGGTAGTCAGGCGTTTCCGCGCCGCAGCCCGTTGCAGCGAGGATCACCAGCGCGACGATCGCCGCGGCGCGGCGCACCCTCACAGAATCTCGCGAACCGCGTCGATCGGCCGGGCCAGCCGGGTGCCTTTACGGGTGACGACGAACGGCCGCTCGATGAGGATGGGGTTCTCGGCCATCGCGTCGAGCAGTTCGTCATCTCCTGCTTCGGCGAGGTTCAGCTCGTCGTAGAGCGATTCCCGTTTGCGCACCGCCGCGCGCACGTCGATGCCGGCGTCCTTGATCATCTTGACGAGCTGCGCCCGCGACGGCGGCGTCTTCAGATACTGGATCACGGTCGGCTCGATGCCGTTGTCCCGCAACAGCTCCAGCGTCTTACGTGAGGTCGAGCAGCGCGGATTGTGGTAAATGGTGGCGTCTGACACTCAGGCGTCTCCGTCGAAAAGTCCTGTCACCGAGCCGTTTTCGAATACCGCACGAATCGTACTGGCCAGCAGGGGCGCGATGGACAGCACGGTCAGCTGCGGGAACTGCTTGTCTTCGCCGATCGGCAGCGTGTTGGTGACGATCACCTCGCACGCGCCGCTTTCGGCGAGGCGTTCCGCCGCCGGCGGCGACAGCACGCCGTGGGTGGCGGCGATGACGACATCGCCGGCACCGTCCTTGTGCAGCAGATTCACCGCGCCGGCGATGGTGCCACCGGTGTCGATCATGTCGTCGATCAGGACGCAGGTCTTCCCGGCGACGTCGCCGACGACCCGGTTGGACACCACCTGGTTGGGCACGCGCGGGTCGCGGGTCTTGTGGATGAACGCCAGAGGCGTCCCGCCCAGGGCGTCGGCCCATTTCTCGGCGACGCGGACGCGACCCGAGTCGGGGGACACCACGACCATGTTCTCGGTGGGGTAGCGCTCGGCGATGTAGCCGGTCAGCAGATTCTGGGCGCGCATGTGGTCAACCGGGCCGTCGAAGAAACCCTGGATCTGGTCGGTGTGCAGGTCGACGGTGACGATCCGGTCGGCGCCTGCGGTCTTGAGCAGATCGGCGACCAGCCGCGCCGAGATGGGCTCGCGGCCACGGTGCTTCTTGTCCTGCCGGGCGTACGGATAGAACGGCAGGATCGCGGTGATCCGCTTGGCGCTGCCGCGCTTGAGCGCGTCGATCATGAGCAGCTGTTCCATCAGCCACTTGTTCAGCGGATCCGGATGCGACTGCAGGACGAACGCGTCGCAGCCGCGGACCGATTCGTCGAAGCGGACGAAGATCTCACCGTTGGCGAAGTCCCTGGCGGTCTGCGCGGTGACCGGGACGTCGAGCTCCTTGGCCACCTGGTCTGCAAGTTCGGGGTGCGCGCGACCCGAGAAGAGCATCAGATTTTTGCGGTTGTCGGTCCACTCGGTGCCCACTGTGCGCCCTCGCCGGTCGGGGATCGATATCGGCTTAATGGTACGTAGCGAATCGCGCTACTGGCGCCGGGGTTGCCAATTCACTAACAACTGGGGGCCGGCTCACGGCGTTTCGTCGTTGTCCGAGTTCGCTTCTTCAGCGTCAGCGTCAGCTTCTGCGCCGGCGGCTCGGCGGGCGGCTTTATCGGCCTCGGATCCAGGCCGCTTGCGTGAC
This sequence comes from uncultured Actinomycetota bacterium, assembly GCA_963848185.1. Taxonomy (GTDB): domain Bacteria; phylum Actinomycetota; class Actinomycetes; order Mycobacteriales; family Mycobacteriaceae; genus Mycobacterium. The sequence goes on along the minus strand of CAWKCR010000015.1, from coordinate 139,862 downwards.
ACCCAGCCCTCGATGTTGCGCTGCGGACCCGCCGACACGGCCAGCGCGCCGGGCGGCACGTCCTCGCGCACCACGGTGCCCGCGCCGGTGTACGCGCCGTCGCCAACCGTGACCGGCGCGACGAACATGGTGTCGGATCCGGTCCGCACATGCGAGCCGATGGTGGTGCGCTGCTTGGTTTCTCCGTCGTAGTTGACGAACACGCTCGAGGCGCCGATGTTGCTGTGCTCGCCGATGTCGGCGTCGCCGACGTAGGTCAAATGTGGCACCTTCGTGCCGGTTCCCAGCGTCGAGTTCTTGGTTTCGACGAAAGCGCCGAGCTTGCCGTCGGCGCCGAGCACGGTGCCGGGCCGCAGGTAGGTGAACGGCCCGACGACCGCGCCGTCGCCGACCACCGATGAGCTGCCGTGGGTGCGGACCACCGCGGCCTCGTCGCCGACCGTGACGTCGGTCAGCGTCGTGTCCGGGCCGATCTGGCAGCGTCCGCCGATTCGGGTCGCGCCCAGAAGCTGCGCGCCGGGCTGGATGACGGTGTCGCGGCCGACGGTCACGTCGACGTCGATCCAGGTGGTGGCGGGGTCGACGATCGTCACGCCGGCGCGTTGATGCGCGGCCACGATGCGCCGGTTCAGCTCGGCGCCCAGCTCGGCCAGCTGCACCCGGTCGTTGACCCCGGTGACCAACGAGGAGTCGTCGACGTACTTGGCCCGCACGACTCCGCCGTCCTGGCGCACGATCGAGATGACGTCGGTGAGGTATTGCTCATGCTGGGCGTTGTCCGACCGCAGCCGGCTCAGCGCCGAGCGCAGCGCGCCGATGTCGAAGGCGTAGACGCCGGCGTTGACCTCGGTGATGGCCTGCTGCGACGGGCTGGCGTCGGTCTGCTCGACGATGCCGATGACCTCGCGGTCCTGGGTGCGGAGGATGCGGCCGTAGCCGGTCGGATCGGGCAGCGTCGTGGTGAGCACGGTCGCCACGGCGTGCTCGGCGCTGTGCGCTGCGATCAGGTCGGCCAGCGTGTCGACGTCCAGCAGCGGGACGTCACCCGAGGTCACCACCACGATGCCGGCGAAGTCGTCCGGCAGCGCCGACAGGCCGCAACCCACCGCGTGGCCGGTGCCGAGCTGCTGCTCCTGGACCGCGATGTCGATGGTCCGGCCGAGGTCGCCGGCCAGCCGTTCGACCGCGGGCGCTACCCGGTCGCGATCCTGGCCGACCACGACGACGAGATGCTGCGGCGCCACCTTGGCCACGGCGTGTAGGACATGCGCCAGCATGCTGCGGCCCGCGAGCGTGTGCAGCACTTTCGGGGTGTCCGATCGCATCCGGGTGCCCGCCCCGGCGGCCAAGACCAGGACCGCGGCCTCGCCACGCACCGTCATGAGCCTGCCCTTCAAATTTCCCGGCGAGCGTGTATCGCTGCTCCGTCGCCAGGACTCGAACCTGAACTATCTGAACCAAAATCAGAGGTGCTGCCGATTACACCACGACGGATTGATCAACTCGTGACTCTAGTCGAAGGAACTACCCTGAAAGACGTGGCAGCGCCCGACAAGGAAGTGCGTACGCCCCGCGCCCGGATGACCGGCGCCGAGCGGCGCCACCAGCTCATCGACATCGCAAGATCGTTGTTCGCCGAGCGCGGGTACGAGGGGACGTCGATCGAGGAGATCGCGCAGCGCGCCAATGTCTCCAAGCCCGTTGTCTACGAGCATTTCGGTGGCAAGGAAGGCCTGTACGCGGTGGTGGTCGACCGTGAGATGTCGGCGCTGCTGGACGGCCTCACGACGTCGCTGACCAGGATGACCAACAACCGGTCCCGGCTGCGCATCGAGCGGGTGGCACTGGCGCTGCTGACCTATGTCGATGAACGCACCGACGGATTCCGCATCTTGATCCGCGACTCGCCGGCGGCCATCACGTCGGGCGGCACCTACTCCACGCTGCTCAATGAGGCCGTCAACCAGGTGTCGTCGATCCTGGCCGGCGACTTCTCCCGCCGCGGCCTCGACCCCGACATGGCACCGCTGTACGCCCAGGCGCTGGTCGGGTCGGTATCGATGACGGCGCAGTGGTGGCTCGACGTGCGAGAGCCCAAGAAGGAAGTGGTGGCCGCGCATCTGGTCAACCTGTGCTGGAACGGGCTGATGCACCTCGAGGACGACCCGCAGCTACACGACGAGTAGCCGATTGTCCACCGGGCTCCGGCGGCGCCCGCATGAGTTTGACCGCTCCCGCAAGCATTTCGGCGCTTGCCTACGATGGATAGATCATGACCGCATCGGGGATCACCCATGTCCAAACCCCGATCGCGGGGCTCGTTGAGCTGGCGCTGCGGGATCCCTCATTAGAAGAGGCCACCCGCCGTGCCGCCGACAGACCCGCCGATCTGGCCCTCGTCGGCCCGGCCAGCGCCCGGCTGTACGCGGCGATCGCGCTGGCGCAGGCGGGTCCGTTGCTGGTGGTCACCGCCACCGGGCGGGAAGCCGACGATCTGACCGCTGAACTGCGCGGTGTGCTGGGCGAGGCCGTCGCGATGTTCCCGTCCTGGGAGACGCTGCCGCATGAGCGGCTCTCCCCGGGCGTCGACACCGTCGGCGCACGAATGATGCTGCTGCGCCGGCTCGCCCATCCCGACGACGATCGCCTCGGCCCGCCGCTGCGCGTGGTGGTCACCACGACAAGGTCCCTCTTGCAGCCGATGGCGCCCGAGCTGGCCGACATCGAACCCGTGACGCTGACCGTCGGCACCGAGGCCGAGTTCGACGCCGTGATCGCCCGGCTCGTCGATCTGGCCTACACCCGGGTGGACATGGTCGGCCGGCGCGGCGAGTTCGCGGTGCGCGGCGGCATCCTGGACATCTTCCCGCCGACCGCCGAGCACCCCGTGCGCGTCGAATTCTGGGGCGACGAGGTCTCCGAAATGCGGATGTTCTCCGTCGCCGACCAGCGGTCCATCGCGGAGATCAGCATCGACACGCTGGTCGCGGTGCCCTGTCGCGAACTGCTGCTCTCCGACGACGTCCGCGATCGGGCGGCCAAGCTCGCCACGCAACACCCGGTGCAGGAGAACAGCGTGCCCGGCAGCGTGCCCGACATGCTGGCCAAGCTGGCCGAGGGCATACCCGTCGACGGCATGGAGGCGCTGCTCCCGCTGCTTCGCCCCACCGACTTGTCGACGCTGTCCGAGCACCTTCCCGCGGGCACCCCGCTGTTGATCTGCGACCCGGAGAAGGTCCGCACCCGCGCGGCCGACCTGATCAAGACGGGCCGGGAATTCCTGGAGGCCTCGTGGTCGACGGCGGCGGTGGGCGGCGATGTGCCGATCGATATCGAGGCGCTCGGTGCGTCGGGATTCGTCGAGCTGGACGATGCCCGGTCCGTCGCACGCGAGGGCGGGCATCCGTGGTGGACGCTCAGCCAGCTCAGCGACGAGTCGGCGATGGAGCTGGATATTCGGCCGGCACCCTCGGCGCGGGGGCAGCAGTCGGGAATCAGCGAGATCTTCGCGATGCTGCGCGCCCACGTCGCGACCGGCGGGTACGCGGCCGTCGTCACCCCCGGTACCGGCACCGCGCACCGCGTCGTCGAGCAGCTGGCCGAATCCGACACGCCTGCAACGATGTTGGAGCCCGGCTCGGCGCCGAAGGAAGGTGTCGTCGGGGTGCTCAAGGGTCCGCTGCACGACGGTGTGGTGGTGCCCGGGGCCAAGCTCGTGGTGATCACCGAGACGGACCTGACCGGTAACCGGGCGGCCGCGACCGAGGGCAAGCGGCTGGCCGCCAAGCGCCGCAACGTGGTCGACCCGCTGGCGCTGACGGCCGGCGACCTGGTGGTGCACGACCAGCACGGCATCGGCCGCTTCGTCGAGATGGTCGAGCGCACTGTCGGCGGGGCGCGCCGCGAATACCTGGTGCTGGAGTACGGGTCGAGCAAGCGCGGCGGCGGTTCCGACAAGCTCTACGTGCCGATGGACTCGCTGGACCAGCTGTCGCGATATGTCGGCGGCGAGTCGCCGACGCTGAGCCGCCTCGGCGGCAGCGACTGGGCCAACACCAAGACCAAGGCCCGCCGTGCCGTTCGCGAGATCGCTGCCGAGCTGGTGTCGCTGTACGCCAAGCGGCAGGCGTCTGCGGGCTACGCGTTCAGCCCCGACACGCCGTGGCAGGCCGAGATGGAGGACGCGTTCGGGTTCACCGAGACCGTCGACCAACTGACCGCCATCACCGAGGTCAAGGGCGACATGCAGAAGCCGGTCCCGATGGACCGGGTGGTCTGTGGCGACGTCGGCTACGGCAAGACCGAGATCGCGGTCCGGGCGGCGTTCAAGGCGGTGCAGGACGGCAAGCAGGTCGCGGTACTGGTGCCGACGACGCTGCTGGCCGATCAGCACCTGCAGACGTTCACCGAACGGATGGCCGGCTTCCCGGTCATCGTCAAGGGATTGTCCCGGTTCACCGACCCCGCCGAGTCGCGCGCGGTGCTGGAGGGCATGAAGGACGGCTCGGTCGACATCGTGATCGGCACCCACCGGCTGCTGCAGACCGCCGTCACCTGGAAGGACCTCGGCCTGGTCGTGGTCGACGAGGAGCAGCGGTTCGGCGTCGAGCACAAGGAGCACATCAAGTCGATGCGCACCCACGTCGACGTGCTGACCATGAGCGCCACCCCGATTCCCCGGACGCTGGAGATGAGCCTGGCCGGGATCCGGGAGATGTCGACGATCCTGACCCCGCCCGAGGAGCGCTACCCGGTGCTGACCTACGTCGGGCCGCACGATGACAAGCAGGTCGCGGCCGCACTGCGCCGCGAGATGCTGCGCGACGGGCAGGCCTTCTACATCCACAACCGGGTCCGATCGATCGATCAGGCCGCCGCGCGCGTGCGGTCGCTGGTGCCGGAGGCTCGCGTCGCCGTCGCGCACGGGCAGATGCCTGAGGACATTCTGGAGCGCACCGTCGAGGGGTTCTGGAACCGCGAGTACGACATCCTGGTGTGCACGACGATCGTCGAGACCGGTCTTGATATCTCCAATGCCAACACGCTGATCGTCGAGCGCGCCGACACGTTCGGGCTGTCGCAGCTACATCAGCTGCGCGGCCGGGTGGGTCGCAGCCGCGAGCGTGGCTACTCCTATTTCCTGTATCCGCCCGAGGTACCGCTCACCGAGACCGCGTACGACCGGCTGGCCACGATCGCTCAGAACAACGAGCTGGGCGCGGGCATGGCGGTCGCGATGAAGGATCTGGAAATCCGCGGTGCCGGCAACGTACTGGGCGTCGAGCAATCCGGACATGTCGCAGGGGTGGGCTTCGACCTGTATGTGCGTCTAGTGGGCGAGGCGGTCGAGGCCTACCGCGCGGCAGCCGACGGGAAAACCATTGCCGCCGTTGAGGAACCGAAGGACGTGCGGATCGACCTGCCCGTCGACGCCCACCTGCCGCCGGACTATATCCCCAGCGACCGGTTGCGGCTGGAGGGCTACCGCAGGCTGGCGGCCGCGGACGACGATGGTGCCGTCGACTCGGTTGTTGAAGAGCTCGTCGACCGATACGGGCCGCTGCCAGAGCCCGCACAGCGGCTGGTCGCGGTGGCGCGGCTTCGGTTGCTGCTCCGCCACTACGGGATCACCGAGATCAGCGCGGTGTCGGAAGCGACCCTGCGTCTGTCGCCGTTGCAGTTGTTGGACTCTCAGCAACTGCGGCTCAAGCGGATGTATCCGGGCGCGCACTACCGCGCGACGACGTCGACTGTGCAAGTGCCGATTCCCCGAGCAGGCGACGGCGTTGGTGCGCCGCGGATTCGTGATCTTGAACTTGTCGAGATGGTGGCCGGGCTGGTGTTGGCCCTTGATGGAAAACCCCAGGCAGATGTTGATATAACCAACGTCGGAGGTGGCTCGGCCATGAACGACAAGCGACAGACGCGATGACAGTCGTCTTGGTCGACCCACGCCGCCCTTCCCTGGTTCCCGTCGAGGCGATCGAACTGCTGACCGGTGATGTCCAGTACACCGAAGAGATGCCGGTCAAGGTGCCGTGGTCACTGCCCGCGGCCAGGCCTGCCTATGACGGGGAGGACGCACCGGTTCTGCTGTCATCCGACGCCGACCATCCGGCCGTCAAGGCACGGCTGACAGCGGGCGACCGATTGATCTCGGCGCCCGACCATCAGCCGGGCGAGCGGCTGGTCGACGCGGTGGCGATGATGGACAAGCTGCGCACTTCCGGGCCGTGGGAGAGCGAGCAGACGCACGACTCGCTGCGCCGCTACCTGCTGGAGGAAACCTACGAGGTGTTCGACGCGGTGCGCAGCGGCAACGCCGATGAGTTGCGCGAGGAACTCGGCGACGTGTTGCTCCAGGTGCTGTTCCACGCCCGCATCGCCGAGGATGCCCCTATGCACCCGTTCACCATCGACGATGTCGCCGATTCGTTGGTGCGCAAGCTCGGCAACAGGGTGCCGGCCGTGCTGGCCGGGGAGGCGATCTCGCTCGACGAGCAGCTCGCCCAGTGGGAAGAGCGCAAAGCTTTGGAAAAACGGGCAAAGTCTCACCTTTCAAGCATGGACGACGTGCCCACCGCGCAACCCGCATTGGCGTTGGCGCAGAAGGTGATTGACCGGGTCACCCAGGCGGGGCTTCCGGCCGATCTGCTCCCGGCGACGATCACTTCGGTCACCGTGTCGGCGGACGTCGATGCCGAAAACGCCTTACGGTCAGCGGTTCTGGAGTTCATGGACACCGTACGGCGGGTAGAGCATGCGATCGCGGCGGGGCGCCGTGGCGAGGATGTTCCGGAGGAACTCGACGTGGCGACGCTCGGCGAGATCGCCGAGGAGGAGTGGCGGGCGTACTGGGCACCTGGAGCGGAGGTCGAGCCCGAAGAGCCCGAAGCTGTGGCCGACGAAGCTCAGGCCGAAGATGTTCCAGAGCACGGCCCGGTTGAGATTCCTGAACCCGGGCCCGTCGAGGTTCCCGAACCGTCGCCCGAAGACGTTTCGACCGAGGAAGCGCTGACCGAGAACGGTTCTCAGCCGGAAGATCAGCCGGAGGAACAGCCGAAAAGCGTCGAGCCCCAGGGCTAACGATCGTGCTCCACCAGAGCACCACCCCTTCTGCGCGCGTCATCATTTGTTGACGGCTTGCCAGGGGACATATCTCGTGGGAGCGTCATTTTTGTTGATGGGCGTCGGGACATGTCTGCCGCCGCGCCGACGTTCAGGCGGCGATGCCCTCGGCGGCCTCGGCAGCGGCTGCCAGGGCCGCCAGGTGGTCGTCGACGGTCCGCAGACCGGCGCCCATGGTGTTGATTGACACGTGGGTGGCACCCGCGTCCGACCAACCGCGCAGGGCGTCGGCCACGTCGTCCGGGTTACCAGCCCAGGAGACGCGGCCTTCCATGGCGATGCGGTCCGGATCGCGCCCCGCCTGTACGGCCCCGTGCCGGACCAGCTCGCGGGCCTCCTCAAGCTGCGGGCCCGGCTGCATCATCGGGAACCAGCCGTCGGCGAGCCGGCCCGCGCGCCGATAGGCCGGCGGTGACGCTGCGCCGATCCACACCGGGATCGGTCTCTGCACCGGTAAGGGCGCCAGGCCGGCACCGGTGACATGGTGGAATTTGCCGTCGTAGGTGACGCTCCGCTGGGTCCACAGTTGCCGCAGCAGCTCGATCTGCTCCTCCAACCTCTTGGCGCGGGTGGTGAAGTCCTCGGCGAGCGCTTCGTATTCCACGGCGTTCCAGCCGATGCCGACGCCGAGTCGAAGCCGCCCGCCGCTGAGCAGGTCGACCTCGGCGGCCTGCTTTGCGACCAGCACCGCTTGGCGCTGCGGCAGGATGATCACGCCCGTCACGAGCTCCAGTGAGGTGGTCACCGCGGCCAGGTAGCCGAACGTCACCAGCGGCTCATGAAACGTGGTGTCCACGTCATACGGCCCGTTCCAGTCGGTGTGCACTTCGGGGTCGGCGCCAACGACGTGGTCGTAGGCCAACAGGTGGCGGAACCCGAGTTCCTCCACACGCTGGCCGTAGGCGCGAATAGCGCCCGCATCGGAGCCGATCTCGGTTTGGGGCAGCACCACGCCGATCTTCATGTCGGTGAGCAACATGTGCGGCGATAGTTCTGTTCCGCCAACGTGCGCTCACTGCGAAAAATCGCGCAAAATCTCGCAGTACGCGCACGTTCGGCGACTCAGGCGATCAGTCGAGCAGTTGATCTCCGAGAAACCGGTCGTGACCGGTAACCCCGGGCAGGGCGAAGAAGAAACCTCCGCCGACAGGGAGGATGTACTCCTCGAGGGGTTCACCCGTGAGCCGACTCTGCACACTGAGGAATCCTCGCTGCAGGCTGCGCTGGTAGGCGATGAAGGCCAGTCCCTGGTCCAGGCGACCGGCGCCGTCGAAGCCGCGCGAGTAGGAGAATCCCCGGCGCAGGATCAGGTTCTTCTCGGTCGCGGGCGTGCGGGGGTTGGCCAGCCGGATGTGGGCGTCGAGCTTGATTCGCTTGCCGTCGGGATCCTCCGGGTAGTCGGGATCGTCGAATTCGCCGGTCATGCCCAGCGGCGCGCCGCTGACCTTGCGCCGACCGATGATCGTCTCCTGCTCGGCGAGTTGGGTCCGGTCCCAGAACTCGACGAACATCCGGATGATGCGAACCGCCTGATACGAGCCGCCGACCGCCCATTCGGGCTCGCCGTCGTCGGGACCCACCCAGATATGGCGATCCATCACGGTGCTGTCGTCCACGTCGAGGTTGGCCGTCCCGTCCTTGAACCCCAACAGGTTTCGTGGCGTCGCGGCGTCCGACGCCGGGCCCGCTCCGATCCCGCGGGAGTAGCCGTCGACCATCCAACGCAACACCAGATCGCTTCGGGTGCGGCGCATCAACTGCCGCAACGCGAACTGCACGGCGTCGGTGTGATCGGCCTCCAGGATGATCGACAGGTCACCGTGCGACAGCTTCGGGTCCAGTCGGTCGTTGGCCAGGAACGGCATGGTGACCAGTTCCTTCGGTTTGCGATCGGCCAAGCCGAACCGTTTGTCGAACAGCGAAGCGCCGACACCGACGACCACCGAAAGGTTGTCCGGTGGCGGCTTTTCGCCCAAGATCCCCGAGTCGACGGGTGGGTAGGCGGGGTCGCGCACCTGGGGCGGCTTGCCTGCCATCAGGCCGCGGATCTCGTCGGTCAGTGCGGCCAGCGTCGCGGACAGGCCGGCCCGGTCCTTTGACTGCACGGTGAACGACGCCAGCAGTCCCCGCTCGGGGATCGGCAACGCGGTGAGTCCGGTCTGGTGCGGACCCTCGAACGGGACGAACCGAGCGGCGGCGGCCTGGGCGGGCTGCGGTGAGGAGCAGCCCGACAACGACGCACCGACGCCGACGGCCGCACCGGTACCCAGTGCCCCCGTGACGAACGATCGACGGGAGATCCCCGTGCGCCGTGACCGCCGCGTCACGTCAGCTTCAGCACTCCCGCGACCTGGGAAACGTTCTCGGACAGGCCGGCAAGCTGCGCCTTGAGCCCGTCGATGGTGGCCGGATCCACGGTCACTCCGGTGCACCGAGATGACGGGTACGGGTCCTTCTCCGTGCAGAACAGCACCCAGCCGTCGCCCCGACGCAGCGGCTGCAGCGTGGCGTTGAGGTCGGTGAAACCGGTGTTGATCTTGCCGAGCAACTCGGGGTTGGCCTCCTGCAGCGCCGGTGTGAGCTTCTCGATCGCGACCTGCGAGCCTTGCAGGTTGGCGTCGAAGTCCCACAGGTCCGTCTTGGAGTAGCGGTCCTCTTCACCGGTGATCTTGCCCTCGGACACCTCTTCGATCAGCTCGGCGGCGCCGACCGCCACGTCGACCGGCTTGACCTCCACTGACGGCATCTGCTGATTCAGCGTGGCGATGTCCTTGTCGAGTTGATCTGCGAACGGCGCGCCACCGTCGGTGGTGTTCTTCTCGAACAGCAGGTATTCGAGCCGGTGCCAGCCGGTGAACGCGGCATCGTCGACGCCGGCGAAATCGTCGACACGCGCGTCGACCTTGCCGTCGATCTCCTCCACCAGACCCGCCAGCGGCTCGATGCGCTCCCACGGCACGCGCGACGGCGCGTACGCCTCCTGGGCGGCTTGCAGGTTGCCGGCGCGCACGGCGTCGGTGAACGTCTTGACGACGCCCGCGAGTTGCTTGGTCTGCTCGACCGCGTACGCCTGGTACTCGGTCGCCGCCTTGTCGGCGAGCGGGTTCGCAGCCGCGGCCGCGGCCGCGGTCGTCGCCGTGGTCGGCGTGGCGTCCGTGGCGCTGTCGGCTTCGTTGCTCGAACAGCCGGCCAGAACCAGCGCCAGCACGACCGGTACCTGCCAGGCGAGATGCCGTCCCATCGAACCTCCTTGTGTCGACGCGTGAACACTACATGGTTCTTGGCTAGGGTAGGCACACCTAATGGAGGTTAGCCTCGACTGTTTCGCGGCCTCCCACGTACACACCGCTAATCTGGCTTTTAATCAGTTCGCCGTACCTGCGGCGCGATTGGAGCGCCCGGCGCGACCTCACCCACGGGTCGAAGAAGGGCAGAGTTGGTATGAGCCCATGCGACGATGGGCAACGACCGAAGCGGGTTGAGGGAGTCCGGTGTCGCCAGTGCGTTGGCTGCGGGCTGTCGCTGTGATCGGCGCGACAGCGCTGCTGATGGCTTCGAGCTGTTCATGGCAGCTGGGCACCCCGATTCCCGAAGGTGTGCCGCCGCCGGCGGGCGACCCGGTGCCGAAAATCGACACCCATGCCAAGGGCCGGCCGGCCGACCAGTTGCACGGATGGGCAGCCGAACGCGCCCCCGCCTTGGGCATGCCGGTCGCCGCGCTGGAGGCCTACGCGTATGCGGCGCGCGTCGCCGAGGTGGAGAACCCCGACTGCCATCTGGAATGGACGACGCTGGCCGGCATCGGTCAGGTGGAAAGCCACCACGGCACCTACCGCGGCGCCAAAATCGCCCCCAACGGCGACATCACGCCGCCCATTCGGGGCGTCCGGCTGGACGGCACCAACGGCAACCTGGAGATCATCGACAACGACGGCGGTGACCTCGACGGCGACCCGCAATATGCCCGGGCTATGGGGCCGATGCAGTTCATCCCCGAGACCTGGCGGCTGTACGGCGTCGACGCGAACAACGACGGCATCGTCAGCGCGGACAATTTCGACGATGCCGCGCTGTCGGCGGCAGGTTATCTGTGCTGGCGCGGCAAGGACCTGGCCACACCGCGCGGCTGGATGAACGCGCTGCGCGCCTACAACCATTCCGACCAGTACGCCCGCACCGTGCGGGACTGGGCGACGGCATACGCCGACGGACACCCCCTCTAAGCACGCCCGCCTCCGGTCGACGCTCTAGGCTCATGCTCGAGCCTTTCAGCCCACGACCAAGGAGAAGCCAGTGCCCATCATCGAGCAGGTCGGAGCCCGCGAGATCCTCGACTCCCGTGGTAACCCGACGGTCGAGGTCGAGGTGGCCCTGCTGGACGGTACGTTCGCGCGGGCCGCGGTGCCGTCGGGTGCGTCCACCGGTGAACACGAGGCGGTGGAGCTGCGCGACGGTGGCGCCCGCTACGGCGGCAAGGGCGTCGAGAAGGCCGTGCAGGCCGTGCTCGACGAGATCGCTCCCGCGGTCATCGGGTTGAGTGCCGACGACCAGCGGCTGGTCGACCAGGCCCTGCTGGACCTCGACGGAACCCCGGACAAGTCGCGGCTGGGCGCCAACGCCATCCTCGGTGTGTCGCTGGCGGTGTCGAAGGCCGCGGCCGAGTCGGCGGCGCTGCCGCTGTTCCGTTACATCGGCGGGCCCAACGCCCACATCCTGCCGGTGCCGATGTTGAACATCCTCAACGGTGGCGCGCACGCCGACACCGGCGTCGACGTTCAGGAGTTCATGGTCGCGCCGATCGGTGCGCCCAGCTTCAAGGAATCCCTGCGGTGGGGCGCCGAGGTCTACCACTCGCTGAAGTCGGTGCTCAAGAAGCAGGGCTTGTCGACCGGTCTCGGTGACGAGGGCGGCTTCGCGCCCGACGTGGCCGGCACCAAGGCCGCGCTCGATCTGATCTTGAGCGCCATCGAGGCGACCGGTTTCAAGCCGGGTTCCGACGTCGCGTTGGCGCTCGACGTCGCCGCCACCGAATTCTTCACCGAGGGAACGGGTTACAGCTTCGAGAAGGAGACCCGCACCGACATGCAGATGATCGAGTTCTACGCCGGCCTGATCGATTCCTACCCGTTGGTGTCGATCGAGGACCCGCTCTCGGAGGACGACTGGGACGGTTGGGTGGCGCTGACGGCGGCGATCGGCGACCGCGTCCAGTTGGTCGGCGACGACCTGTTCGTCACCAACCCCGAGCGTCTCGAGGAGGGCATCGACAAGGGCGCGGCCAACGCACTTCTGGTGAAGGTCAACCAGATTGGCACGCTCACCGAGACGCTGGACGCGGTGGCGCTCGCGCACAACAGCGGATACCGCACGATGATGAGCCACCGCAGCGGCGAGACCGAGGACACCACCATCGCCGACCTCGCGGTCGCGGTGGGCAGCGGCCAGATCAAGACCGGTGCGCCGGCCCGCAGCGAGCGCGTCGCAAAGTACAACCAGCTGCTGCGCATCGAGGAAACGCTCGGCGACGCCGCCCGCTACGCCGGAGACCTGGCCTTCCCGCGCTTCTCGGTGGAGGCCAAATAAGCCGTGCCCGAGGCGAAACGGCCCGATCCGAAGCGACGGCCCCCGGCGTCCCGGCCGGGTATGGCCGGCGACTCGGGCCGCGGCCGTCCGCGGGGAGCGTCCCCGGCGCGCCGCGAGCCGCGCGCCGTCGAATCGCGGCCCGCGCCGGAACCCGAACCGAAGGACAGCGGCGATTCGATCAGGAAATCCATTGCGGTGTCGGCCGAACAGCAATCCGAACAGCGATTCGGGTCGGCGGCGCGGCGGGCCGCGATCCTCGCGGCCGTGGTGTGTGCGCTCACCCTGACCATCGCGGGGCCGGTGCGCACGTATTTCGGGCAGCGCACCGAGATGAAGCAGTTGAAGGCCACCGAGGAGCAACTGCGCGCGCAGATCGCCGAACTCGAACAACAGAAGGTCAAACTCGCCGACCCGGTGTTCGTCGCGGCGCAGGCGCGCGAGCGACTCGGATTCGTGATGCCCGGGGAGACTCCGTATCAGGTGCAGCTGCCGGCGAACAGTGGGGTGCCGGGCACGCCCGGCAGCGAAGTCGCGGCGTCGAATCCCGACCAGCCGTGGTACACGTCGCTGTGGCACACGATCGCCGATGAGCCACATGGTGTTTCGCCGGCGATTGCGCCTGGCGCGCCGCCGGGCTCACCGCCCGCTCCGCCCGCCGTTCCGACAACCACCGCTCCGCCCGGTGCTTCGCCTCCCGGTGGTTGAGCGGGCGGATCTCGAGGCGGTTGCGCGGCAGCTGGGCCGCGAGCCCCGCGGCGTCCTCGAGATCGCGTACCGGTGCCCGAACGGCGAGCCCGGCGTCGTCAAGACGGCGCCGAGGCTGCCCGACGGTACGCCGTTTCCGACGCTGTACTACTTGACGCATCCGGCGCTGACCGCGGCGGCCAGCCGGCTGGAGTCCTCGGGCCTGATGCGGGAGATGACCGAGCGGCTGCAACACGACCCGCAGCTGGCCGCCGCATACCGGCGGGCGCACGAGTCCTATCTGGCCGAGCGCGACGCGATCGAGCCTTTGGGTACAACGTTTTCCGGCGGCGGCATGCCCGACCGGGTCAAGTGCCTGCATGTGTTGATCGCGCACTCGCTGGCCAAGGGCCCCGGGATGAATCCGCTCGGCGACGAGGCGGTGTCCTTGTTGGCCTCCGAACCGGCGATGGCGGGCCTCCTCGAGCGCGGGAGGTGGGCGTGAGCAGGGTCGCGGCAGTGGACTGCGGAACCAACTCGATCCGGCTGCTGATCGCCGACATGGTCGACGGCCGGCTGCGCGACATCCACCGCGAGATGCGGATCGTCCGGCTCGGCCAAGGTGTCGACGCCACAGGGCAATTCGCACCCGATGCGCTGGCGCGAACCAAGGCTGCGCTCACCGACTACGCCGAACTGATGCGGATTCACGACGTGCCCAAGGTGCGGATGGTGGCGACGTCGGCAGCCCGGGACGCGGCTAACCGCGACGTGTTCTTCGCGATGACCGCCGACGTTCTCGGGCAGGTCGTGCCGGGCGCCGTCGCCGAGGTGATCACCGGCACCGAGGAGGCCGCACTGTCATTCCACGGCGCGGTCGACGAATTAGATCCCGGCTCAGCGCCTTTCGTGGTCGTCGACCTCGGCGGCGGATCGACCGAAGTGGTCTTGGGGGAACGCGATGTGCAGGCCAGCTTCTCGGCCGACATCGGCTGTGTGCGGCTGACCGAACGGTGCTTGCACTCCGACCCGCCGACCGCTGTCGAGGTCGCCGCGGCGCGCGAAGTGGTCCGCGAAGGGCTGGGCGAGGCGCTGCGGGCGGTGCCCGTCGAGAAGGCGCGCACCTGGGTGGGCGTGGCCGGCACGATGACTACGCTGTCGGCGCTGGCGCAGAGAATGACGACGTACGACTCGGAGGCAATCCATTTGTCGCGGGTGGGTTTCGGCGACCTGCTGGAAGTGTGCGACGAGCTGATCGCGATGACACGGGCGCAGCGCGCCGCGCTGGGGCCGATGCACGAGGGCCGCGTCGACGTCATCGGAGGCGGCGCCATCATCGTCGAGGAGCTGGCGGACGCGCTCGGCAACCGGGCAGGGATCGACGAGCTCGTGGTCAGCGAGCACGACATCCTCGACGGCATCGCGCTGTCTATCGCGTAGTTTCTTGCGCGAGCAGATGGAAACGTCACCGAAAACCGTTGTGTCGGGGGTCTTTTGCGTCTGCTCACGCTCTTGGTGAGATCTCAACCAGGGGCAGGGCCTGGCCCGCCGCGATCGACAGTCGCTGTCTGCCCAGTGCCGGCCAGGCCTGCACCGCGCAGAACGGCGCGCATTGGTTCTGGCTGGACTTGGTTCCGACGTGCACGCAGCACTGCACCAGGCGTTCTTCGATCATCGTCGACATGTCCATGAACGGTTTGACGGTGAGCCGGACCACGCGCTCGCCGAGCAGCCGGCGGATCTTCCGTCGGCGTCCAGATAGCGCCGACGACGCCAGCGTCAGCAACGTTGACATGCCGAGATCGCAGCTCTCGCAGATGTCTCGCCAGATTTCGCCGATTTGCGGGTGCGACAGCGACGACTGCTCCGACAGCAGCCCGAGCAGCGATTCCTGTACAGCCACCCGCAACTCTCGAGGTATGTCGGAATCGACGATGCGATTGGCCACCAGGCCGAGCTTCTCCTTGAGGCTGTCGGTTCCGATCAGCGAGACGAGCGAGCGCCACTGGTGGCTGTCGTCGCGGATCAGGTATCCGACCGAACAGCAGTGCGGGTGTGAGCACGGCAGGGCAGTGAGGTCGCGCCACGTCACCGCGCCGCCGGTCTGCGGCCCGAGTCGCGTGAGTACGCCAGTGTGGGTGAGCCGGTCAAGGGGATCGATGTGTCCCGACCGGCCAGACCCGAACTGCGGCTGGACGGTGATCCCGCCGACGTACGGGGTGTCCAGTGCCAGCCGAACCATCTGCCCGATCTCGGTGTCGTTGACACCCAGCGCGACGGTCATGACCAGCGTCGTGAAAACCTCTCGCTCCGATAGGCGTTGCAGCGCTCGCGTTTTCATTCGACTCAGGTCGCCGCCTCGGTGGTGACGGTGCGCCGCCGCCGATAGGCCGTCGTACTGCAGATACACCTCGACGCGCTCCCGGTGTTCGGTGAGCAGGTCGAGCAGCCCGTCGTCGGCGGCGATCCGTACACCGTTGCTGTTGACCAGGATCCGGGTTATCGGCCGCGCCGTCAGTTCGGCGAGCAGCTCGGGAAGCGCAGGGTGCAGCGTCGGTTCGCCGCCGCTGAGCATCAGCACGTCGAGGCGGCCGTTCTCGCGGGCCAGCCGCTGGTCCACGTTGGCCAGGACATCGGCGACCGGCGCCACGTTGCGCAGATCGGGTGAGGAGTCGGTGAAGCAGGTGGGGCAGCGCAGATTACAAGTTTCGGCGATGTCTTCGAGCAGGATGCAGGTGTGTTGGGTCTGCATCTCCGGCAGCCCGCGCAGGTAGGCCGACGGGATCGGGTCGTAATTTCCCGCTACGTCGGGGGTGTGCGCCTTGGTCGGTGCCGTCCATTCCTCAAGGTAGGACAGGATTTCGGGGTCTTCGTCGTAGAGTGTGCGTACCAGCCCGTGCGTCGGGCAGCCTCGTTCCAGCCAGACGCGGCCGTCGCGCTCCGCCAGCCGGCCGCTCAGCCGCGCCACGTCGACCAGTGGTCGCTCGGGGGCATGACGAATCCGAGAACGACATTGAGTGTGGAGTACAGCGGCACTCCGGCGAACACCATGCCGCCGGCGATTCGGGAGCGGGGCCGTTGTGGCGGCCTGCTGTAGGGGTATCCATAAGGGCCGGATGGCGTCGGTGGATAGCCCGGCGGCGGTGGATAACCCGGCGGGATGCCACCCGGGGGCCAATGGCCGTCTGGGGGCGGATTGTCGTCTGGGGTCTGGCCTGGTGGTGGCGTTGTCATACGCGCACTTTCTGCTCGCGAACTGGGTGGCGATAGTAGCCGTGCCGGTAGCCGTACCACAGCCGAATGCCCAGGATTATCAGCGACGGCAGCAGAAACCATTGCGGCCGAGTCAAATCCAGCCACACCGTCTCGTTCTCCCGGACGAACTCCACGAAGAACCGGAACACTGCGTAACCCGCGACGTAGATGACGAACAACTCGCCCGGCCGGTCGATCCTGGACCGCAACCACAGCAAGACGGCAAAGGCCGTGAGCTGAAAGGTGATTTCGTAGATGAACGACGGGTGCATCGCTTGTCCGGCAAGGCATCCTGGGCATTCCGGCGTGGCGGCCGGGGCGTGTACACCCCAGGGCAACGTGTTGGTCCTTTGCTTTTTCGCTCGCGTCGGGCACCATCGATCCGACCAGCATGACCAGCAGCGCCGAGGACCAAGCCGACCAGACGCCGGTTCCAGTCCCTGGCGACACCGGCTACGGCGCCGAGGACCAATGAGGATGCGGCGACCAGTCCCCAGGACAGGGCGGTGCGCACAAAGGGAGCTTAGGACGCGCGACAAAATAATCTAGGTAGTCTTCGGGCGTGTCGGCTCGACGGTGTAGTTCCACTCGCCGTGGAACTCGTGGCGTGTGATCGGCAGGGTGTCAACGTCTTTGGCCGTGTATGTGATGCCGGTGGGGTACTGATCGGTGTCGAGGACACAATGAACGGTGAGCCCGGTCGTCGTTGTGGTGTTGCCGATCAGGTCGACGATCATCCGGTGGCTCTTCAGTGGTCGTCCGCGCCAGTTCATGGTGATCTGGGAGAACAGCCGGTGTTCGATTTTGTTCCATTTGCTGGTGCCCGGGGGCAGGTGGCAGACGGTGATGGCCAACCCGGTCTCGGCGGCGAGCGCGGCCAGCTCGACCTTCCAGGCGCGGACCCGGTAGCCGTTGGAGCCGCCGCCGTCGGCGCAGATCAGCAACCGATCGGCATGCGGGTAGCGGCGCCGCCCAATGGTGTCCCACCAGCGGCGCAGAGTCGCCACGGCGAACGCGGAGGTGTCGTGGTCGGTGCCCACCGACACCCAGCCGGTGTTGGTGGAGACGTCGTAGACGCCGTAGGGGATCGCTTTGCCGAGTTCTTTGTCCATGAAGTCGTGGACGTTCGTCGGCACCGGTGAGCCCTTGGGCTGGTACTCACGCCCCCCGTTCTTGAACTCGCCGACCAGTTCCTTCTTCTTCGTGTCGACCGAGATCACCGGCTGACCGGCGGCGATGTGCTCGCCGACGCACCTGTTGAGGTAGTCGAACTGGGCATCACGGTCCTCGTGCTGGCGGCCCTCGATGACCTTGGCGTTGGCTTGCAGGCTGAATCCCATCGCCCGCAGCATCCGCGCCACTGTCCGGTCGGAGACCCGATGCCCCGCCGCGGTCAGCGCGCCGGCCAGGTTCCGCGTCGACTTCGTGGTCCACACCAACGGCGACATCGGATCACCACGAGTCTCCGGATCCACCAACGCTTTCAGCTCGGACATCAGCTCCGGATCGGACTCAGTCAGCTTCTTGCGGCCACCGCCGGGTGCGCGCACCCGCGCCGCCGGCTCCGGCAACCCGTCGAGCTCCCGCACCCCCCGCGCGACGGTGTCGGGATGAACGCCGGTCGCCTCGGCGATCGCCTTGATTCCACCCCGCCCGAGCCTTTGGGCCTCCACCCCCAACAGCAGACGCCGCTGTCGCTCATCCAGGTGTGGGCGCAGCGCCGTGTACCTCGACGCCGCCGAGTCCGCGACACCCGCCATGCCGGTCATTATCACAACCGTAGCGGGCGCGGCAGCGAAAACCTAGATTATTTTGTCGCGCGTCCTTAGTCACGCGTGATCGCGCCGCCGGTGTCCAGCTTTCGTGGGAGCCCGACACCGGCGTCATGTTCAACCGGCACACCCTCTACCTGGTGGCGGCTGGAGGTGTGTGCGTCCCGTGCCGGGCCCGGCTTACGAATTGCATCCCGCCGAGGGCCACTCCGCACGCGATCATGCCGACGGCCAGGCCGAGATGCAGCCAGCTATCCGCGGCATTCACCGGTACGAAGTTGGCGGCGCTGCCGTGATCGATCGCCACGCCGTAGAGCCACAGGACGAGATAGATCACGCCGGCGCCGATCAGGAACCCGCGCGCTCCGGTGAAGGTGCGGGCCAGCATCAGACCGGCCACACCGAATGCCATGTGCACGATGTTGTGCAGTCCGGACACCGCGAAGACGCCGAAGAGCATGGCGCCGGACTCGTGGCCGGCCCACTGGAGGGCGTCGTAGTTGGTGGTGATACCCGGGATGAACCCCAGGATTCCGACCAGCAAAAATACCGCGCCGACGGCGAACGCTACGTCCTGAACGGGCGCGTACTTAGCGGCCCATCCAGCCATTTTTCCCTGGTCACTGGTAGTCATCTTCTGCCCTTCCTTCAACAGGGCGTCCAGCACCGAATGGGCCGAGCGACCCGCATAAGGAGTACCCAGAAATGGGGTCGGGGCAAACTAGAAAATCGACGAAATGCCCGCGCCAAGTGCGCACGGGCATTAGCGGGGCCGTGCCCGCTACTTCGTCGTGGACGGCGGCCTAACCGCCGCCGGGGTTACCTTCGTATGTTGCAGTTGGGGGGGTTGCCGCAATGATGGCCGCTGTCGCATGCATTGCAATGACAGGTACAGCCCGATCCTGCCTTGGCTTCTGACACTCGCATCGCAGATCAACTCCTCTGTCGGTCTGACCGCCTGGAAAGGTGGGAGCAGAGTCCGTTAGCACGAACGCATATCAACATATGACGACATCAGAATAATTCGCATCACTTTGGAAATAAAGGAAAGTCGACGCCAATGACCGATGAACGCAGCTACCCAGCCGGGGTGCCGTGCTGGATCGACACCGATCAGCCCGACGTCGATGCCGCCCGCGGGCTTGGCGCAACAGTGATTTCGTCCGAGGACACCGAGTGGACGAGGACCGCGCTGATCCGCGACCCGCAGGCAGCCGAGCTGACGCTGAGCCAGTTCACCCCGCCGGGCGGCTGACGTCGATGTCAGCATCTGCCAGTTGTCACCGGCTGCATAAGTTGACGGCGAGGTGAACTCGAAGCAAACTTCGGGGGTGATCGAGTCGAGCGAACAGACGGTCATCGACAAGCTCATCGAGCGTCTCACGGGTCGCTACCCCACAATTTCGGCTGCAACGGTGTCGGAGGTGGTCCACGACATCCACTCCCGATACGACGGCAGGCCGCTGCGCGACTACGTTCCGTTGTTCGTCGAGCGGAACGCGAAGACCGAGCTTGAGCGAATGGCGATACCGCGAGTCAGCCCATTACAGGCCGAATCGGCGATCCAGCGCCTCGATCATGCGGTCAAGGTCCCGGTATTCGGCCTCATTGACCCTGATCTCGCGGCGCAACCGGTTGATCGCAAGCGCGTCCGACCTGCTCGACAGGGCACTTAATCCGCGAGTCCGCTTCGCGATCTCGGCGCCAAGGACCGCGCGTCGATCGGCAAGCACGCCGCGGAAGTAAGCCGCCTGCGACAGTTCCGCCGCGAGCACCGAGACCGTGCCGGACTGCACGCTGGGAGTTGCCATCGCGGAGAACCGTAGCCGACCTGCCGGAGACGGGCCAGTCGACAGGAGACGAAAGACCCCTACGCTTGTGCCGCCGCGGGCTCCAGCGGTTCGGCGGGCAGCGGGCGGTGCGCATTGATGGTCGGCGCATCGACAGGTCGGCACGCGAACGCTGTGCGTCGATCGTGTGACGCCGAGCCTCAGACCGAGCGGGCGAGGTCGGGATGGTCCTGCGCCGGTTCAACGAACGCGCTCGGGGCGGTTGATCGTGATGATCGCGACGGGGCCGCGCTGCTCGTAGATGAGATGCTCGTAGTTCACCGGGACCACGCCAGCCGCTCGTCGAGGGTGGCGTGGAAGCGCCCGATCGCGCTTTCGTGCCTGCCGAACTCCACGAAGGTGTTCGCGCCGGCGTGCAGGCCGCGCTGCACTCCTTCCGACATCTCGTTGTCCTCCACCCCGCCGGCGTCTAGCAGGCTGCGCGCCCCTGCGGCACGGCCGGCGTTGGCCGACAGCTTTTCGGCCACATCGGGGGTAACCATGGCGTAGATCGTGACGGTGGAGTGATCGACGTCGACCGGGTCGATCGTTATCAGCAGCATCTGATCGGGGAAGGTCGCGAACATGACGTTCGGGAACAAGTGATACACGTACGTCACGCGCCTGTCGACGGTCCACGTCGATTCGGGGCGGTCGCGTAGTCGCTCAATGTTCTGGAACGGGAACGTAATTCGAGTGTTCGGGCCGAACCTTTCGACGACGTTCAGATCGTCGTATTGAATCGGATAGAACGTGTCTTTGTGAGTCGAGCGGATGTGGTAGCCCTCCAGGAACTGCTCGACGAGAACCTTCCAGTTCATCGGCCGAGGAGTGGGTTTCACAGCCACAAGCCGGTTGGCCGGCATCAGCTTGTCGCGCCATGGGCTGCCGTCGGCCAGCGCCGCCATCGCGGCATCGGCGTGCTGCCGGCCCGAATCCGTCGTGGGCGACTGCAACGGGCCGATGACGATCAGCCCGTCCACCTCACGACTGTCGACCTCAACCAGCCCGCGGGTGGGCATGTCAAGGTCGGGAAATGCCTCGGCGTGGGGGACGTGTGAGAGCGAGCCGTCGAGGCGGTAGGTCCAGCCGTGGTAGCGACACACCAACGCGTGCGAACAGCCTGGCCCTTCGACGAGGGCCATCCCGCGGTGCCTGCACGAGTTGCGGAACACCCGCGCCCGACCGTCGCGGTCGCGCACCGCGAACAGCGGCACGCCGAAGCTGACACGCTCGGCATGGTCGCCCGCATTGGGGATCGCCGTCGACGGAAGGTACACGCTCGGAAACGAGCGCAGCGTATCCAGCTCACTGGTGAATCGGACTGGGTCCAGGTAGTTCTGGACCGGTTCCCGCCAAACGTCACCTTCATCGGTCGTGCCCGCGTCGATGTGCGCGAGGACGCGGCGAACGATCTCCACATCCTCGGCGACCGACGCCCTTGTCGGAGTGCTCATACTGTGCGAGTATCACACTATGGGCGTCACACGTCAACAAGTTTGTGAGATGGGTGAAGATAGGTGTGTGCCCGCAGTCGATGAGCGCCGTGCCCGCGTGGCCGATTTGATCGGCGACCGTCCACTGAGCGCGCGATCCGTCCTGGCGACGGCGTTGCTGGGCGCCGACCAACCTCACCTAGCGGTCGGGGAACTCGTCGCGGTGGCCTCACTGTTTGGCATCAGCGACGGCGCGGCTCGCACATGCCTATGGCGCATGGTCTCGAACAGTGAACTCACCAGCGACGATGGCACCTACGCGCTCGCGGGGGGCTTGCTCGAACGCCGCGAACGCGTCGACGAGGCATCCCGGATCGACGACGCTGCTGCCGCGCGGTGGGATGGAACCTGGGAGTTGGCGGTCGTCTCGCTGGAACGCCGATCGGCAGCCGATCGGCTCGCGCTGCGCAAAGCCGCGACGGCGCTGCATCTCGCCGAACTACGAGAAGGCATCTGGTTCCGGCCTGACAACCTCGACCGGGACCGCCTGCCGACGCTGCGCGCCGTGCTGGACCGGCAATGTGTTCACTTCCACGGCGCCGCGACCGACATTCCTGCCGAGACCGTGAGATCCCTGTTCAACCTTGATGATTGGGGAGCTGATGCGCGGAGGCTCACCCTCGCCATGCGCGACGAGCTCGACATCGAAGCGGTCGGGGCCGATGACTTCACCTATCAGTTCGCGCTGTCCGTCACCGTGGTCCGACATCTTCAACTCGACCCACTCTTACCCGCCGAACTCATCACACCGGAATGGCCGGGCCACGATCTGCGCAGCACCTACCGTCGCTTCGACGAAGTGTTCAAGCAACGACTGAACAATGCCTTTCGCTGATTTACGCGCGCAGAATGGGTTTCAGCGCATCGAGCACTGCGGGATCCTCGATGGTTGACGGCATCGGTTCGTCCTTGCCATGTGCGATGCCGCGCATCGTCTTTCGCAGGATCTTGCCTGAGCGGGTCTTCGGCAGCGCCGGCACGACGTCGACAAGCTTGAAACTGGCTACCGCGCCGATCTGGTCGCGCACCGACGTAACGAGCTCCTCGGCCAAGCCCTCGGCGGAGGCGCCTGCCTTGAGGACGACGAACCCGCGCGGCACCTGGCCCTTGATCTCGTCGGCGACACCGATCACCGCGCACTCAGCCACCGCGGGGTGCGCGGCCAGCACCGCTTCGATGGCGCCGGTCGAAAGCCGGTGGCCCGCAACGTTGATCACGTCGTCGATGCGCCCCATCACGAATAGGTAGCCGTCCTCGTCCAGGTAGCCGCCGTCGCCGGTGAGGTAGTAGCCGGGGTGCTCGCACAGATACGACGCCTCATAGCGGTCGTCGTCACCCCACAGCGTCGGCAATGTGCCTGGCGGCAACGGCAACCGGATGCAGATCGCGCCCTCTTCGCCGGGTTCACAGCCGGAGCCGTCGATGTGGAGGATCTGCACGTCAAAGCCCGGCATCGGCACGGTCGCCGACCCTGGCTTGATCGGCATCGCCTCCACGCCCATGGGGTTGGCCGCGATCGCCCAGCCGGTCTCGGTCTGCCACCAGTGGTCGACGACCGGGATACCCAGCTTCTCCGACGCCCAGGCATACGTGTCGGGGTCGAGACGTTCCCCGGCCTGGAAGAGGTAGCGCAGCGCGGACAGGTCGTACTTGCCGATGTGTGCGCCGTCGGGGTCCTCCTTACGAATCGCCCGCAGCGCCGTCGGCGCCGAAAACAGCGCCTTCACACCATGTTCAGACGCGACACGCCAGAACGCGCCGGGATCTGGCGTGCCGATCGGCTTGCCCTCGTAGAGCACCGTCGTCGCGCCGTGCAGCAGCGGCCCGTAGACGATGTAGGAATGGCCGACCACCCAACCGACGTCGGAGGCGGCCCAATACACGTCGCCGGGCTGGGTGTCATAGATGTGGCCCATGCTCCACAGCAGCGCGACGGCGTGCCCGCCGTTGTCGCGGACGATGCCCTTGGGTTTTCCCGTCGTGCCCGACGTGTAGAGGATGTACAGCGGGTCGGTGGCCGCTAGGGGTACCGGATCGATCGGTGATGCGTAGGCCATCAGCTCGTGCCAGTCCAGGTCCCGGTCAGGTGTCAGATCGCAGCGGTGGTGGTCGCGCTGCACGATGACGCAGTTGCGCGGCGGGTGAGCCGTGGCCTCGAGCGCGGCGTCGAGCATCGGCTTGTACTCCACCGTCCGGGACGGCTCGATGCCGCACGAGGCCGAGACGACGACCGTCGGGCGGGCGTCGTCGATGCGGGTGGCGAGTTCGTGCGGGGCGAAGCCGCCGAACACCACCGAGTGCACCGCGCCCAGCCGCGCGCATGCCAGCATCGCGATGACGGCCTCGGGGATCATCGGCATGTAGATGACGACCCGATCGCCCTTGGCGACGCCCAGCGCGCGGAGCACGCCGGCGAAGCGCGCGGTCTCGTCGAGAAGTTCGCGGTAGGTGTAGGTGCGCTGCGACCCGGTTACCGGGGAGTCGTAGATCAGCGCGGGCTGCTCGGCGCGTCCACCGTCGACGTGGCGGTCCAGGGCGTTGGCGCAGGTGTTCAGCTCGCCGTCGGGAAACCAGCGGTAGAACGGGGGATTGGAGTCGTCGAGGATGTGCTGCGGCTCTCGGGTCCAGGTCACCGCCCGCGCGGCGTCGGCCCAGAAGGCCGTGGGGTTCTCGATGCTGGCGTCGAACAGTTCTCGGTATCCGCCCATACCGGCACGGTAGCGCGAGAGCCGTTCTCTATAGTCCGATTCATGACTGCCGATCCGCCTCCGATCCCAGGAGCGCGCCGATGTTCGTCGAAGCCCGCGGTGTGCGTTTCCATGTGACCGAGTCCGGCCCGAGGATGGGCGCCCCGTCGTCGCGTTGCATGGATGGCCGCAGCATCACTGGGAGTATCGGGATCTGCTGGCCGATCCGCCGGCCGGGCTACGCATCATCGCGCCCGACCTGCCCGGCTACGGCTGGTCCGGGCCGGCTCCTCACAAGTGGGCGAAGCAGGACGTCGCCGATGACGTCCTGGCCCTGTTCGACGCGCTCGGGCTGGACCGTGTGCTGCTCGTGGGTCACGACTGGGGCGGCTTCGTCGGTTACCTGATGGTCTTGGGGGCTCCGGAGCGGTTCGATGGTTATCTCGCATTGAACATGGTCCACCCATGGGTGTCACCGCGTACCTTGGCGCCGCACCTGTGGCGCATCTGGTATCAGGTGCCGCTCGCCGCGTTCGGGGCGCCGCTGCAGCGGCACACGAGTTTCGTCGAGCGGGCCTTCAAGATCGGGTCCGCGATAGATCCCGAGACAGCCCGCGTATATGCCGACCGGTTCCGGGACCCAGTGTGTGCGCGTGCAGGTCGGGACACCTACCGCACGTTCTTGTTACGCGAAATACCCGAGGGCGCGCGGAATCCCGAGACGCGACGAGCAACGGTACCGATTCGTGCGCTGTTCGGAACCGGCGACGCCGCGGTTCATCGGTCGTTCGTCGCGCCCGAAACCGCGAACGCCGACGACTACACGCTGGAAACGGTTGACGCGTCTCACTTCATCGTCGACGAGCGGCCGGACCTGGTGCGGGCCAAGCTCATTGCGCTGGCCGAGGAAACCGCAACGTAACTGCGCGAGCAGACGCAGATTCGCATGAATCGCGATCAAATCGTGCGACTGTGCGTCTCATTCGAAAATTGGCCAAATGCCTTGGTCGGCGGTCCCGCCGACCAGGGGCAATCGCGAATGTGCGATTTCGTACGCACAAGCGGGTCGCGTACGAAACCGCACACTCGGCTCAATTTTCATTTTCGACGGCAGAGCCCGCAGTCACTCCTGAAAGCGGTAGCCCATTCCCGCTTCGGTGAGCAGGTGAACCGGGCGCGACGGGTCGTCTTCCAGCTTGCGCCGCAACTGCGCAAGGTACACCCGCAGATAGTGGGTCTCCTTGGCGTAGGCCGGGCCCCACACTTCCCTGAGCAACTCCTCGCGGCCGACGAGTTTCCCGCGGTTGCGGACCATCATCTCGAGCATGCCCCATTCGGTCGGCGTCAGATGGACCTCGGAGCCGTTCTTGGTCACCTTCTTGGCGGCCAGATCGACCGTGAACGACGACGTTTCGATGACGGGCTCGTCGGTGTCGGATGCCGCGGCCCCACGGCGTACCGCTGCCCGCAGCCGGGCCAGGAATTCGTCCATGCCAAAGGGTTTGGTGACGTAGTCGTCCGCGCCCGCGTCCAGCGCTTCGACCTTGTCCGACGCGTCGGTGCGGGCGGACAGCACGATCACCGGCGCCGTCAGCCACCCGCGGAGCCCGCCAAGCACCTCGATCCCGGACATGTCGGGCAGGCCCAGGTCCAACACGATGACGTCGGGGCGGTGGTCGGCGGCCGAGCGCAGCGCTTCGGCCCCGGTGGCCGCGGTGGTGACGTCGTAGCCGCGCACCGACAGGTTGATCCGCAGCGCGCGCAGGATCTGTGGTTCGTCGTCGATGACCAGCACCCTGATTTTCGACGATGTCATGCCGAGCCGTCCTTCGGTGGTGCGGCCAGGTCGATCTCGACGGTGAGCCCGCCGCCGGGGGTGTCGGTGGCAGAGATGGTGCCGCTCATCGCCTCGACGAACCCGCGTGCGACCGACAGGCCCAGGCCGACTCCGATGCTGGTGTCGTGGTCGCCGAGCCGCTGGAAAGGTGCGAATAGCTGCTCCTCGGTGCCGCGCGGTATGCCCGGTCCCTCGTCGACGACCGCGATCAACACCCTCTCGCCGACCCGGCCCGCGGTGACCCGCACCGGACTGTCCGGGGCGTAGCGCAGGGCGTTGTCAATGAGGTTGGCCAGCACCCGCTCGAGCAGCCCGCTGTCGGCCATCACCACCGCGTCGTCCACATCGACCTTCACCCGGTCGAGGCCCTGCCGGCGAAAACCGGTGACTCCCTTGCTGATTCCGAGCAGGGCGCGCTGCACCGTTTCCTCCAAGTACACCCGTCGCAATTCGGGCCGCACAACTCCCGCGGCCAGCCGCGACGAGTCGAGCAGGTTGCCGACCAGTCCGGTGAGCTGGTCGATCGACTCCTCGATGGTGGCCAGCAGTTCGGCCGTGTCTTCGGCGGAGAAGTCGACGTCGTCGCTGCGCAGGCTGGAGACCGCGGCCTTGGCTGCCGCCAGTGGCGTGCGCAGGTCGTGGCTGACCGCGGACAGCAGCGATCGGCGGAGCTGGTCGGCCTGTTCGATGGCCTCGGCCTTGCCGGCCTCCTCGGCGAGCTCGCGCTGCTTCACCAGGCCCGCCGCCTGCTTCGCAACGGCGGTGAGCACCCGGCGGTCCCGGGCGGGCAGCTTCCGCCCCGCCATCAGCATCCAGAATTCGTCATCCCCGACCTCGATCGCGGTGTCGGCGGAATCGACGTCAATGCAGGGTTCCTGGCCGACGCACGCCACGACTTCGCCGTCGGAGTCGCCCTCCCGTACCCGCAACATGCTCACGGCCCGTTGGGAATACGTCTCACGGACCCGTTCGAGCAGTGTGTCCAGATCGGCACCCCGCAACACCGAACCGGCAAACAGCGCAAGCAGCTCGGCCTCCTGCGATGCCCGCCTCGCCTCGCGGGTGCGCTTCGCGGCGCTGTCCACAAGTGCGGCCACCGCGACGGCTACCAGGAGCAGCACCAGGATGGTGGTGGCGGCGTCGGGTTCGGAGATTATGAACGTGCGGCGCGGTTCGGTGAGGAAGTAGTTCAACAACAATCCGGACAACAAGGCCGACAGAATTGCCGGTGCGATGCCGCCCAGCAGCGCCACCACGAGTACGCCGACGAAAAACAGCGCGCTCTCACCGCCGATGCCAAGGTATCGGTCGAGCACGCCAACGATGAGCGCACAGATCGCGGATGGAACCACAACGGCGGCGAGCCAAGACATAAGGTGTTGCTGGCGCGGCGAGAACCGCGTCCACCGGAAGCCTCGGCTGGCCTCCTGGTGGGTCACCATGTGCACGTCGATCGGTCCCGACTGCTGGACCACGCTCGCGCCGATGCCTTCATCGAAGATCCGGGCCCACCGCGATCGGCGCGACGTGCCAATCACCAGCTGGGTCGCGTTCATCTCCCGCGCGAAGTCCAGCAGCGCGGTGGGCACGTCGTCGCCGACCACTGTGTGGACCGTCGCTCCGAGGCTCATCGCGAGCTCGCGGACCTTACCCATCTGCGGTGCCGACACACCGGACAGGCCGTCGCCGCGGACGACGTGCACCACCATGAGCTCGGCACTCGACTTGGATGCGATCCGGGATGCCCGCCGAACCAGCGTCTCGGACTCCGGGCCACCTGTCACCGACACCACAACGCGCTCGCGCGCCTCCCAGGTGGCGGTGATCTTCTTGTCGGCGCGGTATTTCTCCAGGGCCGCATCGACCTGGTCGGCCAGCCAGAGCAGCGCGAGCTCGCGTAGTGCGGTCAGATTGCCCTGGCGGAAATAGTTGGACAGCGCCGCATCCACCCGCTCCGCGGTGTAGACGTTGCCGTGGGCAAGCCTGCGCCGCAACGCTTCCGGCGTGATGTCGACGAGCTCAACCTGGTCGGCCGCCCGAACGATCTCGTCGGGAACCTTCTCTTGCTGCTCGATCCCGGTGATCTGGGCGACGACGTCGTTGAGGCTCTCCAGATGCTGGACGTTGACCGTCGAGATGACGGTGATGCCGGCGTGGAGAAGCTCCTCGACGTCCTGCCAGCGTTTGGGGTTCTTGCTGCCCGGGGTGTTGGTGTGGGCGAGCTCGTCGACCAGCACCACCTGGGGTTGCCGCCGGAGCACCGCTTCCACATCGAGTTCGGGGAATTTGCTTCCGCGGTATTCGATGTACTTCGGCGGGACGATCTCGATGCCCTCGAGCAGGTCCGCGGTCTTCTTGCGGCCGTGCGTCTCCACCACAGCGGCCACGACGTCGGTGCCCCGCTCCAGCCGGCGGTGAGCCTCGCCGAGCATCCCGTACGTCTTGCCGACGCCAGGAGCCGCGCCGAGATAAATGCGGAGCTCCCCGCGCTTCTTCTTGTACTCCGGTCGGTGCGCAACCGGCTCGACGTCGCTTGACGCTCTCACCGGAGGCGGTGGATCGGTGCTCGGCGCCAACACCGCGACCGGGTCATCGGTGTCGGATGACCTGGTCGCAGGCGGCTTATCGCTGGTGGTCACGTGCTCATCATCCACCGAATGAATCAGCTCCTCACCGGGTACTTCTCGTCGAGAGCGATGTTGAGTGCCAACACGTTGACCCGGGCCTCTCCGAAGAAGCCGAACACTCGGCCATCCTGGTTGGTCAGGACCAGCTCACGAACCTGATCTGGGGTGATGCCGCGGGCCTTGGCGACGCGGTTCACCTGCAGATCGGCGTACGCGGGGGAGATCTGCGGATCCAGCCCGCTAGCGCTGGCGGTGACGGCATCGGCCGGCACCGCGGGGTCGGCCGGAGCCGCGCCGCGAATGGGTACGATCTGGCCTATCGAGTAGTCCTCGCCGAACTTGGCGCATTCGACCCGTACACCCTCATAGGTATCCAGGAACGGCCTTGGCGTGGTGTCGCAGGGCTCGTTGACGCTGACCACCCTCGTCGGGTTGACGACGTTGCCGAGCGAGTCGCGCGGACCGATCACCGACAGCACGGCACCCACGCCGTCACCGGTGCAGAACGGCCGCGAGCCGTCCACGCCTTCCAGCTCGCCGACGGCGGCGCTGCGCGAGCAGACGAGGGTGAGCAGGCTGGTCTTGGACCCGTTGTCGTCCTCGGGCAGGGACGGATCGCCCGGCGTGTCGACGATGCTCTCGGGGCCAAGGTTGCTCGCGCTGGTGGCGAGCGGATCGTAGCCGTCACCGGCCGCCGACGGCCGGCCCTGGAAGTACTGCGGCAACGGGTTGCCGTCGGCGTCGGTGAACAGCTGACCGATCAGCCTGCTGCCCACCGGCTTTCCGTCGACCTCGATGATCGACCCGTTGGCGTTGTCGCTTAGACCGGGTACTTGCGCCACCAGCCAGATGAAGAGCGGGTAGGCGATACCGGTGATCACGGTGAGCACGAGCAGCGCGCGGAACGCGGCCAGGTGCTGACGAACGAAGTTTGAGAGTTTCACGTCACATTCCCGGGAAGAATTGGATTACTAGGTCGATGAGCTTGATCCCGATGAAGGGGGCGATGATGCCGCCGAGCCCGTAGACGTAGAGGTTGCGGCTCAGCAGTTTCGACGCGCTGCTCGGTGTGTACCGAACACCGCGCAGCGCCAACGGGATCAGCGCGACGATGACGATCGCGTTGAAGATCACCGCGGACAGGATCGCCGACTGCGGGCTGTGCAGCCGCATGATGTTCAGCAGATCCAGGCCGGGGAACAGCGCCACGAACATCGCCGGGATGATCGCGAAATACTTCGCGATGTCGTTGGCGATCGAGAACGTGGTCAGCGCCCCGCGGGTGATGAGCAGCTGTTTGCCGATCTCGACGATCTCGATGAGCTTCGTCGGGTCCGAGTCGAGATCGACCATGTTGCCGGCCTCTTTTGCCGCCGACGTGCCGGTGTTCATCGCGACGCCGACGTCGGCCTGCGCGAGCGCGGGCGCGTCGTTGGTGCCGTCACCGGTCATGGCGACGAGCTTGCCGCCCTCCTGCTCGCGCTTGATCAGCGCCATTTTGTCTTCCGGTGTGGCCTCGGCGAGGAAGTCGTCCACGCCGGCCTCGTCGGCAATGGCCTTGGCGGTCATCGGATTGTCGCCGGTGATCATCACCGTCCGGATGCCCATGCGGCGCATCTCGTCGAACCGCTCGCGCATGCCGTGCTTCACGACGTCCTTCAGCTGAATGACGCCCAAAACGGAGGCCTTACCGTCCTTGACCTCTCCCACTACCAGCGGGGTGCCGCCCGCGGCGGAGATGCCGTCGACGATCCCACCGAGTTCCATCGGGACGTCGCCGCCCTCGTTCCGCACCCATTCGGCGACGGAGTTGGCCGCACCCTTGCGGAGCAGATGTCCGTCGAGGTTTACCCCCGACATCCTTGTCGTGGCGGTGAATTCGACCCACTGTGCATGCGCGAGCTCACCGGGTGTGCGCGCCCGCAGCCCGTATTGCTGCTTGGCGAAAACCACCACCGAACGACCTTCGGGCGTTTCGTCGGCAAGGCTGGACAGTTGCGCGGCATCGGCAAGTGCCTCGGCGGAGACGCCGGACAACGGGACGAAGTCGGCGGCCTGCCGGTTGCCCAGCGTGATAGTGCCGGTCTTGTCGAGCAACAGCGTGTTGACGTCGCCGGCGGCCTCCACGGCGCGCCCCGACATGGCCAGCACATTGCGCTGCACCAGGCGGTCCATGCCGGCAATGCCGATGGCGGACAGCAGCGCCCCGATCGTGGTCGGGATCAAGCAGACCAACAGCGAGACCATCACGATGCCGGTAACGCCATTGCCGGTGAGTGCCAGGCTGTCCGGGACGCCGGGGTTGTTCATCTTCGAGTAGATCGCCAGCGGCTGCAGTGTTGCGACCGCGAACACGAAGATGATCGTCAACGCTGCCAGCAGGATGTTCAGCGCGATCTCGTTTGGCGTCTTCTGCCGGTTCGCGCCCTCGACGAGCGCGATCATCCGGTCGATGAAGCTCTCGCCGGGTTTCTGCGTGATCTTGATGACGATGCGGTCCGACAACACGGTCGTTCCCCCGGTGACCGCGGACCGGTCGCCACCCGACTCGCGGATGACCGGGGCGGACTCGCCGGTGATCGCCGATTCGTCCACCGACGCAATGCCTTCCACGACGTCGCCGTCGCCTGGGATGGCCTGTCCCGCTTCGACGACCACGATGTCGCCCTGCTGAAGCAGCGGCGCCGCGACCTCCTCTTCGCGCCCGGGAACGCCGGGCTGCCAGCCGGTCAGACGGCGGGCCATGGTCGAGGTCTTCGCCTTCCGCAGTGATTCGGCCTGCGCCTTACCGCGACCCTCGGCGACCGCTTCGGCCAGGTTGGCGAAGATCACCGTCAGCCACAGCCAGACCACGATCAGCCACGCGAACCAGGACGGGTCGACGATCGCGAGGATGGTGCTCCAGACCGCGCCGATCTCCACGATGAACATGACGGGGTTGCGCCACAGCGTGCGTGGGTCGAGCTTGCGCAACGCGGCCGGCGTCGACTTCCACAGCATCTTCGGGTCGAGCAGGCCACCCTGCACGCGGCTCTTGGGCGCGCTTGTCTTCTGCTGCGGACTTGCAGCGGAATCAATTGTGGGTGTTGACATTTAGTGGATTCCTTCAGCGAGGGGGCCGAGCGCGAGCACCGGCAGGAAGGTCAGGGCCACCAGGATCAGGGTGACGCCGGCGACCATCCCGACGAACTGCGGTCGATGGGTGGGCAGCGTGCCGATCGACGCCGGCGTGCTGCCCTGCTTGGCAAGCGAGCCGGCCAGCGCGAGCACCAGCACGATCGGCAGGAACCGGCCGAACACCATCGCCAACCCGAGGGCGGTGTTGTACCACTCGGTATTGACGGTGATCCCGGCGAACGCCGAGCCGTTGTTGTTGCCCGCAGAAGTGAACGCATACAGCACTTCCGACAGTCCGTGCGGACCGGTGTTCAGCATCCCGGCTCGTTGGCCGGGCATCGCCATCGCGATGGCCGTGCCGGTCAGCACGATCAGCGGTGTGACCAGGAAATAGCTTGCCGCCAGCTTGATTTCGCGTGGCGTGATCTTCTTACCGAGGTACTCGGGTGTGCGACCGACCATCAGGCCGGCGACGAAGACCGTGATAACCGCGAGCACGAGCATGCCGTACAACCCAGAGCCCACACCACCGGGCGCGACCTCGCCGAGCTGCATGTTGAACAACAAGACCATGCCGCCGAGGCTGGTGTACGAGTCGTGGAACGAGTCGACCGATCCGGTGGAGGTCAGCGTGGTCGACGCGGCGAACACCGCCGAGTTGGCCACCCCGAACCGCTGCTCGACACCCTCCATCGCCGCCGCGACCGCGGTCGGAACCGTGCCGTGGGCCTGCAGCTGCATCCACATCGTCATGCTCCAGCTGATCAGGGCCAGCGTCGCCATGACCGCGGCGATCGCAAAGCCCTGCTTCGTGCTGCCGACCATGCGGCCGAACGTGCGGGGCAACGAGAAGCTGATAACCAGCAGCAGGAAGATCTCGAACCAGTTCGTCCACGCCGTCGGGTTCTCGAAAGGGTGCGCCGAGTTGACGTTGAAGAAGCCGCCGCCGTTGGTGCCGAGGTCCTTGATGGCCTCCTGGCTGGCGACCGGCCCGCCGGGAATCGTCTGTTGCGCCCCCGCCAGGGTGTTGACGACCTGGTCGTGCAGGTGGAAGTTCTGGATCGCGCCGCCGGCGATCAAGATGATCGCGGCGACAACGCACACCGGAAGCAGGATGCGAATCGTGCCGCGGACGAGGTCGACCCAGAAATTGCCCAGCTCGGCCGTGCGCTTACGGGCGAACCCGCGCACCACGGCGATTGCGACCGCCATGCCGACCGCGGCGGACACGAAGTTCTGCACCCCCAGGCCGGCCATCTGGACCAAATGACCCATCGTCGACTCACCCGAGTACGCCTGCCAGTTCGTGTTGGTCACGAAGCTGACCGCGGTGTTCCACGCCAGCGCCGGGGTCATCGGCGTCGCCGGGTCGTTTAGGTGCAGCGGCAGCTTGCCCTGGATCAACTGGAAGATGAACAGGAACAGAATGCTGATCGCCGAGAAGGCCAGCACGCTGCGGGCATAGGCGCCCCACGTCTGCTCGGACTTCGGGTCCGCGCCGATCAATCGATAGATGACCCGTTCGGCGCGCGAGTGCTTATCGGAGCTGTAAACCCGATACATGTAGTCGCCGAACGGCACGTGCACGGCGACCAGCGCAAGGATAAGGAGCGCGAGGAACAGGATCCCCGCCGTTGTCGTACTCACTAGAACCTCTCGGGAAAGAGCAGAGCGGCGAACATAAAGAGGGCGAGAAGGACTGCCAGCACCAGGCCGACGATGTTGTCGTAGCTCACAGTCCTTCGACCAACTTCTGCACCAGGCCGAGCAGGCCGAAGATCGCCACCGTCAGCACGATGTACACCAAGACACCCATCTCGTCTCCATTCACAGGAATTCGCGGTCGCTATCCGACCTCACTCGAGGCAGCCTCCGCCGGGCCCTCACGAGGACCACAATGAAGCTAGACCCGGGCCCGGGCACCGGACCCGTCGTTGACGCTTTCTTAACGCCCTTCGTGTGCACCTTTACGGCCTTTGTCGTTCCGCCCACATTGCCGCGGGCGAATAGTGGTCACGTCGCCCTTGCCCGGGACGGGGAACAGGAGAGCAAAAACGTGGTCTCACCAGGCGAAACGCACGGCGGCCCGGCTGCCCGCCGTAGGGTCGTTCGACCCCTGACTGCCCGATCAGCCGGCTCCCAAACATCCATTTACGCCGTCGCGGGTAAACGTCGCGTCAACATGCAGGGGTTCGCCGTAGTGATTGCGTAACCGGCCGTTGAACGGCGTCGAGATCCGCCTAGTTTCGGGACTCCACGGGCCGACTGACGAAGGAGTCTTCCATCAACGATCCACAACACTGGGCGGCGGCGGCTTGGCTGCAGGTCATTGCGGTCGTCCTACTTGTCGTCATCCTTCACGTTCCCCTCGGCAACTACATGGCGCGGGTGTATTCCGACACCGCGCACTGGCGTGTGGAGCAGGCGATATACCGGCTGATCGGCGCGCAACCCGACGACCAGCAGCGGTCGACGAGGTACGGGTACTCACTGCTGGCCTTCTCCGCGGTTAGTGTGCTGTTTCTCTACGGGCTGTTGTTGGTGCAGACGCGTCTACCGGAACCATGGGGCCACAAGGGGATGACCCCGGCGCTGGCCTTCAACACCGCGATTTCGTTTGTCACCAACACGAGTTGGCAGAACTACCCGGGCGAAGCCACGCTCGGGCACTTCGGATTGGTGGCCGGCCTCGGTGTGCAGGCATTCACGAGCTGCGCGGTCGGTATGTGTGTGGCGGTTGCACTGGTTCGGGGGCTTGCGCAGTACCAGAACGAGCAGATCGGCAACTTCTGGGTCGACCTGGTGCGCTCGTTGGTGCGTATCCTGCTTCCGCTGTCGGTCATCGTCACGCTGGTGTTGCTGATCCTTGGAGTGGTCAATAACTTCCATGGCGCGCAGGAGATTTCGACGCTGGCCGGCGGCCAGCAGACGATTCTCGGTGGTCCGGTGGCTACGTGGGAATCGATCAAGCTGATGTCGGGCGATGGCGGTGGCGCCTTCAACGTCAACAGCGCGCATCCGTTCGAGAATCCGACGCCGCTGACCAACGTCGTGGAAATCGTTGCGATGCTGCTGATTCCGGTGGCATTTCTGCGAATGTTCGGTGTGATGGTCGGTGACAAGAAGCAGGGCTGGACACTATTCGCCGCGGCCGCAACGCTATTCGTGCTTGGGATGGTGGCGATCGCCGCGGTGACATCGATTCCCCACGGCACGGTCGTGCACGCCGTCGGTGGACCGTTCGAGGGAACCGAGACCAGGTTCGGCGTGCCCGGCAGCGCCCTGTTCGGTCAGGTTGCGACCGCAAGTGCCGACGGCGCGGCGAACTCGTCGTATGACAGTTTCGCCAGTGCCGGCGGTGCGGTGCTGATGCTCAACATGATGCTGGGTGAGGTGGCTCCCGGCGGTGCCGGCAGCGGCCTCTACGGCTTGGTGACGATGGTTCTGCTGGCGGTGTTCCTCGGTGGATTGATGATTGGGAGGACGCCCGAGTACCTCAAACAACGGTTGAGCGCGCGCCACATGAAGCTGGTCAGCCTGTACATATTGGCTCTCCCAGCGGCGGTCTTGATCGGGACGGCGCTGGCAATGGCGCGGCCGGGTGAGAGGGCGTCGATGCTCAACGCCGGGCCGCACGGGTTGTCGGAAGTGCTTTACGCATTCACCAGTTCGGCGGCCAACAACGGCAGCGCGTTCGCGGGATTCAGCGGCAACACGATCTGGTACAACACCGCGCTAGCGCTCGCGATGGTGGTCGGTCGCTTTCTGCCGATTATCGCTGTGCTGGCGATTGCGGGCACCTTCGCTGCCCAGCGGCCCGGGGTCATCACCGCCGGCACGCTCCGTACCCATTCACCGACGTTCATCGTGCTGATCGTGGCCGCCACGCTGCTCATCGTCGGGCTGGAGTATCTCCCTGCGCTGGCGCTCGGCCCAGTGGCCGACGCGCTGCGGTGACGTAAGGGCGACGTAAAGGTTGCGCGCCTGGCCGTAAAGGGAGCGCTAGGGCAGTCGTCGTACGGCGACGGCGGGATCACCATGGAGTTGAGATCCCTTTCGCGTTCCAGGCGACATCGACGAGATTTCCAGAACAACTAACCGGACGAGGTGTTATCAAGCGTGACGATGGCGTACGTGCTGCTCATCCACCTGATGGTGATCTGCCCGCTGATTCGACTGCTGTCGATATCGGTGAGCGAGGGCCGACGGTAAGCATCCCCGGGGTTGCCGCTGTCAACGCGGCATCAAGGTTTGACGTGGGTGCGTCAAGAGATCGCTAAGGGTGTGGCGGGCGGCTCGACAGTTGCGCCATCGTCGAATGGTTGCCACTGGCAGCAGGCCAGGGCCTCAATGAAGAAAAAGGTCTCGGTGACTCTTTCGGCTTTCCTTTTATCAGTGCTATCCGGAAACACACCGAACGGCCAGGCGGCCGTTCGCGGGTCCGACGACATGCACGATCACCGAAGTCGGTCGCTTTCCCCTGAGCAAGAGGATCTGCGGCGGTGCGTGACCTACCGCAAGTTCTTCCCGATGACCGAGATCGCGATACCCGCAACGGCTCTTAGGACTCATGCGATCGCGAAGTGGGCGAGGGATCACCGCGTGGCGGTTGATGTGCACACTGGCGAGGAGCTCGCTGCGGCGATCGCGGCGGGTGTTCATCTTGCCCGGGTGACGCTCTTCGCGGACGAGCTGGCCCTATCTGAGCTACGCGCCGCGGTCAACCTGGGAGTTGGCCGGGTCATCGCCGGTTCGGTCGAGCAGATCGAGGTGCTCAGATCCGTTGTGGCACAACGGGCGCAGGACGTCGTCATCCGCATGAAGGACGCCAATACGCCAGTCTTGGCCATAGCCGGTGGCAGCGATAAGGTCCCGTGTGGATTCCGGTTCGACAGCAATGAAGCGGACACCGCGATAACAGCTGTTCTCGACCACGAGTGGCTCCATCTGGTGGGGCTGCATTGCGAAGTCGGCTCGCAAGATCACGATTTTGTCAGCTATCCAGCCGCGATCGGTCACATGATCGCCGAGATGGCGCAGGTCCGCAGGAATCACGACGAGGTGCTCACCCGGCTTGGGTTGGGCGGTGGTCGTGCTGTGCCGTCCGGTGACTGGGCGGTCGAACTGCCCCAGCTTGCTACGCAAATCGATGAATCGCTCGACGACGCCTGCGGCACCCTGCGGTTCCCGCGGCCTTTGGTCGTCCTTTCGACCGGGCTTGGGATCATTGGACGGCGCGCAGCATGACCGCATACTCGCTCGACCATATTTGGTCGCTTCCCGCCGATATCGCTGCGCGGTTTGAACGGGGACTGCGGCCTGATGCGAAATCGCTCGCGCTGGTTGATGAAACGGTTGCTCTACGCCGCTGTGCGCTGTACCGCAACGCATTCAAGGGCATCGCTGTCAGCTTCCCGGCCGCGCTGCTTGAATTCGACGCGCTGACGGCGTGGATTCGGCGCCATCGAGTAACCGTAGATGTCACGACAGCCGGCGAGCTCGACCGCGCCTTGGCGTCGGGCATTGCGCCGATGCGCATCGTCATGCACCCGGGGAGCGGGGCTGCGCCGATCCGCCACGCTGTCAAAGCCGAGGCGGCAAGGTTCGTCGTCAGCTCGAGCCAGCAGATCGCGATCCTCGCCGACAGTGCCAACCGGATCCAGCGGGTCGTCATCGATGCGACTGACGACGCTGCCGGCACGCTGGCGTCGGGAGCCCTGGCTCACCGGGGACTCGATCTCATCGGGCTGCACTGCAGACTGGACGACCCCGACGACCCGATCGGCGCGATCAAACTACGGCGGCTGATCGCGGAGATGTCGTGGATCCGGCGCGAGCATGCCATCCTCCTCACTCGCATCAGCCTCGCCGGCTTGGACGTCGGCGAACATTGCCTCGAGCCGAGGATCCTTCGCCGCGTCGCCGAGGCGATCGGCGAAGTGATTGGTGACGCTTGTGCGCGGCACCGCTATCCGCGGCCGGCGCTGACGCTGGCACCGCGTCGCTCAGCGCTTCTTCCGACGCCCTAGCCGTCGGTCCCTGCGTGGTCGGGCTGTCTCTACCATCAGGCGTGGCCCCTATAGCCCAATTGGCAGAGGCAGCGGACTTAAAATCCGTCCAGTGTCGGTTCGAGTCCGACTGGGGGCACGGGATAAGGGCTCGTCACATCGGGTATGCGGCCGGGCCGGCGCTCGTCGGACGGCCGACTAGCCGGTGGACCGCGCGGGACCCTTACTAGTCCGTTGGTTGTAGTTGAGACCCGGCGGCGATCACCGCGCGATTCCGTTCCGCGACTGTCCTGAGCTCCATCTTCACCACCCACCGGTCATAGCTCAGGTACCCGTTGACCTCGTTTTCGACGTCGGTCGTCTGGGTGTAGATCGCGCCCGACAAACCGCCTTCATGCACTGCCTTTTCCAGATTCCGGCTCACCTCGACGTACCGCTCGGTCAGCCGCGCCTGGCTGTCGGTCAACTCGTAGGCGTGCGGGCGTCCCGGCCACCGGTTTCTGTTGAGCACCAGCCCGAGGCCGCCGTACTCACCGGCCACCACCACCCGACGGTCGACCACCACCGGATGCTTGTCGGGCACCTTCGCCCGCTCGTCGTGCACCACTGGGCGGCCGGGGCCGACATAGGTGTGGTCGTCGTAAATGTCCCCGGCTTTGGTGTCACCGCGCGATTTGCAGCAGTTCACCCCACTGTTCGCATTCACCAACCGCGTCGGGTCTTGGGCTTTTACGGCGTTCGCGATCCTGGCGGTGTCGTACTCGCCCCAGCCCTCGTTGAACGGCACCCAGCCGATGATCGAGGTAACGCTGCGCAGTTGATCGACCATCTCCGACAGCGCTTTCTCGAAGTTTGCCTTCGCCGCGGGAACCGGATCCGGGGCGGGGCCGGTCGGAGTTTCGAGCGACACGTCCAGCGACGGCATGTCCTGCCACACCATCAGCCCGAGCTTGTCTGCCCAGTGGTACCACCGCGCCGGTTCCACCTTGGCGTGCTTGCGGACGAAGTTCATCCCCAGCGCCTTGATCTGCTCTAGGTCGAACCTCAGCGCCTCGTCGGTGGGCGCAGTGTAGATGCCGTCCGGCCAGAAGCCCTGGTCCAGCGGGCCGTGAAGGAAGGTGATCTTGCCGTTCAACGCGATCCGCGGCCTGCCTTTCGGATCGTTGACAGTCCCGATCGTGCGCATCCCGGCATAGCTGGAAACCTCGTCGACCACCTTCCCGGATGCGCCGACGAGCCGGACCTTGATGTCGTAGAGAAACGGGTCATCGGGAGTCCACAGGCGCGGGTTCAGCACCGGGACACGTAGCGTCGCACCCGCTGGGGCTGAGCGCACCGCCGATTCCGCGCCGCCTGGCTTGGAGACGATCACCTGGGCGCGCCCGTTACTCACCCCGGAAACCCTTGGCGTGATAGTGAAACCGGTCAGGTCCGAGGCGATGTCGAGCTTGTCGATGTGCGCGGCGCGCACCGGTTCCAGCCACACCGTCTGCCAGATGCCCGACGATCCGGTATAGAAGAGCCCTTCCGGCCTGTTGCGTTGCTTGCCGACCGGGAACGGGTTGGTCTCGTTGCGGTCCTCCACACGCACGGTCAACTGCTGCATTCCCGGCCGCAGCGCATGCGTGATGTCCGCGCTGAACGCCGTATAGCCGCCTTCGTGGTAAGCCACCTGCTGGTTGTTCACCCAGACGGTCGCGACTTGGTCGACCGCGCCGAAGTGCAGCAGCACACGCCGCCCACCCCAGGCACTCGGCACCTTGAAGACCTTGCGATACCACATTTGGTCGTCGTGGCGTTGGATACCGGACAGCGCCGACTCCGTGGGGTACGGGACCAAGATCCGCTCGCGGTACTCGTTCGCCGAGGGAGGTGCCGCCAATGCGTCCCGTTCAGACCGGCCTGTGTAATCCCATACGCCGTTGAGGTTCATCCAACGCGTCCGCGTCATCTGCGGGCGCGGGTACTCGGGCAGCGCATTGTTCGGTCCCACTAGATGAGTCCACGGTGTCGACAAGGGCGGACTCTGCGGGTGCCATTTCGTGACCGCATGGCCGGCGCGTCCACCATTGCGATGCTAGCCAGAACGCCCAACGCCGCCGCGGCGAACCGTCTGGACCACACGGATTTCAACACCACACGACACCAGTGACCGCGATCAGCGCGTAGTCACGAGCGCGCTCGGGTCGCTTGTGACGGACATGTGATCGTTCCGGTTGTTGTTCGCGGCAATACGACGGCATGGTGCCAGCCGGCATGGTTACTACCCCCAGGTGAAAATTCAGTCAGACAGAACGTGGCGGTGCCTATCCCGAAGGACCCCCGGCGCACCGCTGGCGTCACGAGCAACATACCGGAAGTCGTTGACAGGGAAAGCAAATACTCTTTCGTCGAATGGTTGAGTGTCGTTACGCGAGGCTTTCGCAGGCCCGGGCGGCGGACCTACTAGGTTGGCGGCGATGTCTCAACCGCCGCCCGCCCAGCCGTCACGGTCGTCGTTTCCGCGCGGGATGGCGTTACTGGTGGCGGCCGCGTTCTTCATGGAGATCCTCGACGCCACGATCATCGCTCCCGCCATCCCGCGCATCGCCGGGTCATTCGGCGTCGCGGCGGTCGACGTAAACGTGGCGATCTCCGCCTACATGGTCACCGTCGCGGTGCTGATCCCCGCCACCGGGTGGATGGCCGACCGGTTCGGCGTCCGCCGGGTGTTCATCACAGCGATCGCGGTCTTCACGATCGCCTCGATCGGGTGTGCGGCCAGCGTGTCGCTGCCGATGCTGGTCGGCATGCGTGTGCTGCAGGGCATCGGCGGCGCAATGATGGTGCCGGTCGGGCGGCTGGCGGTGTTGCGGTACTCCGACAAGTCCGATCTCGTCCGCGCCATCGCCCTGCTCACCTGGCCGGCGCTGGCAGCACCCGTCATTGCTCCGGCATTGGGCGGGGCGATCGCGACATTCGCAACGTGGCGGTGGATCTTCCTGATCAACATTCCGATCGGCATTGTCGGATTCTTGTTGGCGCTCAAACTAGTGCACGGCGAGCCGACGCCGTCGGTGCGCTCCCTGGACTGGCGAGGCATGCTGCTGATCGGGCTTGGAATCTCGGTGGCCCTCATCGCGCTCGAGCACATCCGCGTCAGCGGGACCGATTGGCTGTTTGTCGGGATCGGCGGCGCGGTCGCGGCGGTGCTGCTGGGCTGGGCGATCCGGCATCTGTTGCGCTCGGACGCGCCGCTCGTACAACTAAAGGTTCTGCGCGTGCAAACGCTGCGGATCACCGTGACGGCCGGAGCCCTCTACCGCATGGTGATCACCGCGATCCCGTTCCTGCTCCCGCTGCAGTTTCAGCTCGAATTCGGCTGGACACCATTCGTGTCGGGCCTCATCGTCGCCGTACTGTTCGTGGGCAACCTCACGATCAAGCCGGTGACCACCCCATTGATGCGCAGATTCGGCATTCGCCGCGTGTTGCTGGTCAACGGCATCGCCTCGGTCGGGTGCTTCGGGCTACTGGCGCTGCTGCGGCCGGGACTGCCAGTTGTCGTGATGGCGGTCATTCTCTATGTCAGCGGCGCGTTGCGCTCCATCGGATTCACCGCCTACAACAGCCTGGCGTTCTCTGACGTCGACGGTGACGACCTCACCCACGGCAACACCCTCAACGCATCGGTTCAGGAACTCGGCGCCGGGCTTGGAATCGCCGTCGCGGCACTGCTACTCAGCCTGCTCTCGTCGTATCCGTACGCGTACCTGGTGCTCGGTGCGTTGCTTGCCCTCACGCTCATCGAAACGCTGCGCCTGCCTCGCGATGCCGGGTCACACGTCAGCGGATGATGGTGAATTCCTTAGATGGCCCGAACCATATTGGCACGCAGCTCAATTTCATCCTCCGCACTGTTCACGTAGGTGTACGAAGCCGCCCATTACGAGCCTCGGCCCGCCACGTTGGGGGACTAGATGGCGGGCCGAGCTTGGGGGTATCGGTAGTGCGGTTACTCGTGCCTCGACGATATCGGCCAAAGCTGAGGCGAAGCTGAACGCCCGCTTAGAACATGCTGTTTGCCGCGACGACTGGGGCTAACGGGCCGACAGTTCCCAGAACCAAGCCGCGAGGTAGCCGCCGCAGATCGTGGGCAGCTGGAGAACTGTCGGCGTGTAACGGATTGACACCTGTGAGAACGCTTGTCGAATTGCCGATCTCAATCTCGGCATCGTGTCTGAACTGCTCGTCTGTGCACCGACGTAGGATCCGGTGCGGAGTGGCGTTCGACTTGGGAGCCGTCCGTCCGTCGCCATGCCGTCCGCAACTCGACCGTTTGCTGCGACAAGAAAGGACCTACTCAATGCCGCAGTCAGGACCGTGGACCGGTGATCCGGTCTGGCTTGCCGACGTCCTTCGGGCCGAGGGCGTCGACCCCGTCGAGTATCCGGGTTGGCGCAACCGCGGTCATGGAGACTTCAAGGACATCCGCGGCGTGATGGTGCACCACACCGGATCGGACAACGCGAGCGCCGCGTCGATCGCCGGCGGCCGGCCTGATCTTCCTGGGCCGCTGTCACAGCTTCACATCGCGCGCGACGGCACGGTGACCGTTGTGGCGGTCGGCGTCGCGTGGCACGCAGGCGTTGGCATGTATCCGTGGGTGCCGACGAACATGGGCAATTGGCACCTGATCGGTATCGAATGCGCCAACAGCGGAACCAGTCCTACTGCGCCGCACCGCGAGAACTGGCCCGACGCACAGTATTTCGCGATGGTTCGGTGTTGCGCGGCCATCAATCGTCGGCTGGCCCAGACCTCGAGCCGCACCATCGGGCACAAGGAGTACGCGGGCCGCGCCCAGGGCAAGTGGGATCCGGGCGCCATCGACATGGACATCTTGCGTCGTGACATCCAGGACGTGATCGGCCGTGTCCCCAAACCGGCCCCGACCCCGCGGCCGCCCGTCCCCGTCGGGGAGTATGCCGACGTTCTGTTGTTCCGCGGGTCTGAAGGGCCCCAGGTCGCCGCACTCCAGCGTCGGCTCACCGCCGAGGAGTACGCCCAAGACCTGGCGGTCGACGGCATCTTCGGCCCGAAGACCGAAGCCGCCGTCAAGGCGTTTCAACGCCGAACCCGTGGCCTCAAGGTCGACGGCATCGTTGGTCCGGCGACCGCTGCCGAGTTAAGGCTCAATGTAGTGCCGAGCCAACCATCCTCCGCGGCCTGAAGCAGCCCCCAGCGAGCAGCCGACTCCGCACACCGAATGCCCCGGACGGGGGGCGATTTCAAGCCGTACCGGAGCCGTACCGCGACCGTACTGGCAACGGTCAGAAAGGCTGTCTTGCAGGCGATATGGGGGTTCCTCAGCTACCTGTTTCCGCTGGTCACAGAAATCAACACTGCCGTTCTTAAATCCGCCCAGGAAGGCCTGACCGCTCTCAACTCGTCCGAGCCGATTCAGCCGTACAGACGCCTCGCCGATCGTAAGCTCGGGCGGGAAATGCCAATCTGGGGAGGTTAGATGAGAAGGGCGAGCCGGACGAAAGGCGTCGCGATCGGCGCGGTCGTGATCGGACTCGGTCTTGCAGGCTGCGGATCGGACACCGCGACCGAGGTGACCAACCCGCAAGAGACCAGCGTGCAGGTGACGAATCCGAATCCGGCCGCAGGCCCGACCGCGCCGCCGTCAGGTGCTCCGCCGGCGTCTCCGCCCGCCG
The DNA here is from genome assembly GCA_963848185.1 of uncultured Actinomycetota bacterium. Classification (GTDB taxonomy): domain Bacteria; phylum Actinomycetota; class Actinomycetes; order Mycobacteriales; family Mycobacteriaceae; genus Mycobacterium. The sequence continues at coordinate 96,137 of CAWKCR010000015.1, read as the reverse complement.
CACCGCCTGCGTGCGCCTGTTCGCCCCACCATTACACGATTGTGGATTTCATCCGTGACAACGACCTAGTGGAAACCCAGCTCCATCCGGGCGATCCGGGTGCTCCGATCGTCAACGTGCCTACTCCGCCCGGTTGGGCCGACGCCGGCGGTACGACTCCGACGTGGGCCTGGAGTGCGATCTACTTCACCGATCCAGCGATGTCGGCGGATCCGCCCAACATCATCACCCTGGTGTCGAAGCTCACCGGCGATGGCGCCGCCCGAGTTCTCGCGTACGCGCCCGGCGAGCTGAGGAACATGGCTGATTTCGAGGGTGATCAGGGAACCGCGATGAAGGTCAGCGGCTTCGACGCATGGCAGCTCGGCGGCACGTTCACAAGGAAAGACGGCGTCAAGCGCGCGATCGTGCAGACGACGGTCGAAATTCCGGCCCCGGACGGTGTGTTCGTCATGCAGCAGCAACGCAGACGGTGTTGCGGACCAGTTGGGATTGCTGAGGGACACGATGCGCATCATCAACGAGCAGACCACCATCACTCCCTGAACACCGGTTCTTCAGCGAATACCGAGTGCGCGACGGCGGAGCCCCGGCCGGGGCCACCTGGGGTCCGTCCCGAAGGTGTGTGGCGATCGTGACGGTGCCGAACGAGTTTGCTGGCGTGTCAGCATGTGATTTACCGCTCATTTTCGATCCGAAAGCTAAGAATCCGTTATCGGGGCACGCGGATCAAATGCTCCCAAAATGGTTGCCGGCAGGACATCAATTAAGCTCAGACGGCACTCATAGCATTGCTGTATTTGGATAACAACTGCATAACGAAAAGTTTTCTAAGCGGTGTCTGAGAGGTTTCCGCGATTCACTGTCGATCCACAGTTGCGCCGCCGCGCAGCACGAATTTTCGTCGCTACACTCGACTGGGATCGCGCCGCACAGGCGCCGACAGACATGGAGTCTAGAGCCGGTGCACGCCATACCGGCGGAGGTACCGATGAAGATGGCAAACTTTTTGATGCCTAAGATCGCTTCTGCTTCGGAAGTGAATGAAGAGGCGAATGTGGATCCCGACGTCACCCTAGTGGGCGCCGTCGCGGTTCAGCGCGGCCCGATCGGCGGCATCGCCGTCGGCGCGGATGCCTCGACCGTGGTGACGAACTACGGCGACGACAGTGTCTCGCTGATCCACCCGGGCACCCTTGCGGTGGATGGCACCATCGCGGTTCCGGGCGAACCCTTCGCGGTCGCGGTTTCCGACGATCGCGCTTACGTCAGCACCTCGTCGTCAAGCTATGACGCGGTGTCGGTGATCGACACCAACACCAAGACCGTCATCACCACGTACTCGTTGGCTTTCAGTGTCACAGCCCTCGCCGTCAGCCCGGACGGCAAGCGGGTCTACGCCGGCCGGACCGGACATGACTACGTCGACGTCGCAGTCATCGACACCACGGCCGAGCGGGTGGGCACGATCGACATCGCGACCGGCGCGGGTATCGGCGTGGACGCCGTTGAGGTCGACCCCACCGGCAAGCGTCTGTACGTCGCGACCACCGACGCCTGCGGCAGCTCGCTCTTCGTCGTCGACGCCGAGACCGCGCGTGTCGAGCGCACGGTGCGGATCGGCTCGCCCATCCGCGACATCGCCTTCGCCGACGGCACCGGCTACGTGCTCACCTCGGACCGGGCCCGCGGTGGCGTCGTCAACGTGATCGACCTGTCAACCGGCCAGATCACCGACACCGTTGACCTCGGCGGCGCTCCAACCCAGATGACGATGAGCCCCGACAAGACGCGCGCATACATCGTCGACTACGACCGAGTCGCGGTGTTGTGCACGCTCACACTCGAGGTCGTCAACACCATCACCGTTGATGCGCGGCCCTCCTGTGTGGCCGTGGACTCCGATGGTGGTCGCCTGCATATCGCCGATTACGCCGGCGGGGTCACGGTGTTCTCCGCGGCCTCGGCCATGCCGCTGCTGTACTCCCAGTTCGTGGCCACGGATCCCATCGCCATCCCCGAGATTCGCGAGCTGGAGCCGGCACCCGCCTAGCACCTGCGGGTTACGCGTCGACAAACACGTAGTGAACTACGCGTGTGTTGGCATGACGGTTCTTCCTATGGTCTCAAGCGCAAGTCAAGTATGCGCAGACCAGGGAGACGACCATGCTCGATTTCGGTGCGCAGGGAGGTGATCCCAGCCGCGGGGTCGACATGGACCTCAGCACGTGCGTCAACCGCTACGGGCCGGCGCCTGCCGCGATCGCCGCACTGCACGCGATCGAGCCCGCCGACATTCTGCTTCATCCGTACGAGGCTGCGCCTCAGCTCATAGAGCTCTACCGTGGTGCCACCGGCGTGCTCGACGGCGCGATGATCGCGGGCCGCGGTGCCAGCGAGTTCATCTGGGCGATGTGCCGCGAGCTCGACCACGCCTCGGTGCAGGTGCCGATGCCCGCTTATACCGACTACCTGAAAGCTTTCCCCGGCCGTGGATTCAGTCCTGCCGGCGAGCAGATCCCGTCACTCGAGCAGCTCGACGCCGCGATGAATGCAGCTGGCGTGGTGATCATCTCCAACCCGCACAACCCGACCGGCGCCCACCTCGATCCACAAGAGCTCATGGCGGTCGCCGCCGCGCATCCCGCCGCGACGCTCGTCGTCGACGAGTCCTACATCGACTTCACGCTCGACCCGATGGTTGGTCGGTCATCGGCTGTGAGGTCCCCAACATCGTTGTCCTGCGCTCTACCACGAAGTTCTACGGCATCGCCGCAACGCGCACCGGCATCGCGTGGTGCGCCGAATCCGAGCCACTGGCATGCCTTTTCGGTCAACAGGAGAACTGGGGACTGTCCGGGGTGGACGTGCGTGTTGCGTGCGCTGCGGTGCGCAGTTTCGACTGGTCGGACAAGACCCGCGCGCAGATGCATGCTGATAGCGCTTGGCTTGTCGAAATCCTTTCGGACGTACCGGGTCTCGACTTGCACGCCAACCAGAACGTGCACTTTCAGTACGCGTTCTGCGAACGCGCGTACGATGTCGCCGAGGTCTTTCTGCGGCACGGCGTCGGGGTTCGCGTGCTCGGGGCGGCACACGGCGTGCGGCCCGATGCGCTGCGGGTCGTGGCACCGCGTCATGACGAGCGGGAGCGGTTCGCCACGGCGCTCGCCGATGCGGTCGATGAACGCGTCGCGGCCTGACCGCGCCTTGAGCTCCGGTGTCGTGGGCGTCGCCCTGGCCGCGGTCGGCGCGATCGCCTACGGCATCGCCACGGTCATCGGTCGCGCACTGGCCGGCTCCGGCGTTGATTCCGCCACCGCCCTGGGGCTGCGCTTCGCGGTCGCGGCGATCTTGCTCGCGGCGCTGCTGCGCGTACGCGGCGCCCCGATGCATCCGCAACCAGAGGACTGGTTGCCCATCGTGTTGCTCGGCGCGGTCGGCTACACCCTGGAGTCGACGTTGTTCTACCTGTCGCTTGGGCACGGCACCGCGGCCACGTGCATCCTGCTGTTCTACGCGTATCCGGCGATCGTCACGGCAATCGAATTCGTGCGTCGCAGACAAGCGATGACCACGGCAATTACCGTCGCGCTGCCATTGTCGGTCGCCGGCACAGCGGTCGTGGTGGTGATCGGTCGCGACCTGTCAATCTCCTCGGCGGGCGCCGTGCTTGCGTTGGCGGCCGCGGCTGCCTACGCGCTGTATCTCGTGGTCGGTCGCGAAGTGGGCCGGCGCACCGACGCGATGACCACCGCTTGCTGGGTGGCGGCCGGAGCGGCGGGCTCATCGGCATTGCGCGGCCTGGTCGGCGGCACGCTCGCATTCCCGAACGGGCATCTGCTGCAGATCGCCGCATACGGCGTGATGACCGCGGCCGCATTCGGTCTCACGTTCGCCGCGCTGGCGCGGATCGGCGCCAGCCACACCGCCGTCGTGATGACACTCGAGGCAGCGTCGACGGTGCCGCTTGCGGCAATCGTGCTGGGGGAGGGCATCACGCTAATCCAGGCGCTCGGCGGACTGGCGATCCTCGCTGCCGGGGTTGTCATTGCGCGCTCACACCGCCACGAGCGTGCGCAAAATGCACGGGGATTGCGGCGTGTCGGCGCACAAACACGCACGCTCGCGGAGGGCTGAGCGTCAGCGCCACTGGTAACGGGTCTTCGGGCGGCCGGCCTTACCGTAGTCCGTGTGACGCGTGACGGTGCCCTCGTCGGCGAGCCGCTCCAGGTAGCGCCACGCGGTCACCCGCGACACGCCGACCTGCTTGGCGACCTCGTCGGCGGTGATACCGTCGGCGGAATCCCGTACCGCGCGGGCGATCTCGTCGTTGGTGCCCGGTGCCGCGCCCTTCGGCGTCACCGACCTATCCCCGCTGACCCGCAGTTCGGCCAGCGCGCGGTCGACCTCCGCCTGGCTGGCCGCGTCGGTGCCGGCCGGCAGCGCTTCGCGGTAGCGGCGGTAGCGCTCCAGCCGGTCGCGGAACGCGGCGAACGTGAACGGCTTGAGCAGATAGGCCAGCGCCCCGTGACCGACCGCCGCGCGCACCATCTCCAGGTCGCGCTCGGAGGTGATCGCGATGATGTCCGGCGTCGGGCGCAGGCCGGACAGACCCGACGCCAGTACGATCCCGTTGGCGTCGGGAAGCCCAATATCCAACAGCACCAAGTCGATCGGCGCTTCACCAGCCGCGGCCTCTGATGCCGCGCGCATCGCATCACGGGCGGTATGCACGACGGCTGCCACCGAGAAACCCTGCAGCCGACCGAGATACGCCCGATGCGCTTCGGCGATCAACGGCTCGTCCTCGACGATCAGCACGCTGATCATGATCCGTTCACCCTCACCGTCACCACCGAGCCGTAGGTCAAGTCGGCGGTCAATGTGCCGTTGTGCCGTTTGACCACCTGCGCGACCAGCGCCAAGCCCAGGCCGTGACCGCTGTCGCCCTTCGTCGAGTAGCCACGCTGCATCGCCTTTTCGAACGTGCCGGCGTCCATGCCCGATCCGCTGTCGGCGACCCGGATCAGCAGACTGCCGTCGTCCTGGCTCACCGTCACCTCCACCCACGGATCTTCGCGATCGCAGGCGTCCATCGCGTTGTCGATCAGGTTGCCCAGCACGGTGACCATCTCCGATCCCGACAGCGGCACGTCGTCGGCGTTGGACGGCAGATGGGTGTCCTCGGTGACGGTCAACTCGATGCCGCGTTCGTCGGCCTGGGCCGTCTTGCCCAGCAACAACGCGACCAGAGCGGGCTCGCCGACGGCGCTGGACAGCCGGTCGACCAGTTGCTGGGACAGTGCGAGTTCGTTGGTGGCGAACTGAACTGCGTCGTCGGCCCGGCCCATTTCGACCATCGTGACGATGGTGTGCAGCTTGTTGGCCGCCTCGTGCGCCTGCGAGCGCAGTGTGTCGGTCAGCACCTTGAGCGAGCTGAGTTCGCCCAGCGCGCCCTGCAATTCGGTGCGATCGCGGATCGTGACGACCTCCGAGTCGGGCGAGCGATTGTCGACGGGCGAACGGTTGACCACCAGCACCCGGTCTTCGGTGACGTGCACCTCATCGCGCGCGCCCGGGTTGTAGGTGCGCAGGAACTCGGGCAGATCGGACCGCTCGACCGGGCCCGGTGGCAGGGCCAGCAGCCGGCGAGCCTCGTCGTTGACCACTGCCACGCCGTTGCGGTCCAGCACGATCAGCCCCTCGGACACCGAATGCAGGATCGCGTCGTGGTGCTCGTACATGACCCGCAGCTCGTCGGGGCGCAGCCCGTGGGTCTGGCGCAACAGCCGCCGCCGGATCAACGACACTCCCGCAAGCGCGACGGCCAGCGCCGCCAGGCTGACCGCGGCGATTGTCGGAACCTGCGAGCGCCAGCGATCCGCCAGGCTCTGCTGCAGAATGCCGGCAGACACCAGGCCGACGATCCTGCCGGACTCGTCGCGAACGGGCGCCACCGCGCGGATCGACGGCCCCAGCGTGCCGGTGTAGACCTCGCTGAACGTTTCGCCCCGCAACGCCGGCTCGATCGTGCCGATGTAGGGGCCGCCGATCTGTTTCGGGTCGGTGTGGGTGAACCGAGTGCGGTCGGGGGCCATGATTGTGATGAAGGCGATGTCGGTGTTCGTCCGGATGGCCTCGGTGACAGGCTGCAAAATCTCTGTGGCCCTTCCCGATTCGATCGCGGCAGCCGTCGACGGTGAATCGGCCAGCGCGGTGGCGATGCCGATGACCTGCTGACGGGCGGCCGCGTCGCCGTCGCCGCGGGCGTCGAGCAATGCCAGCCCACTGCCGGCCAGCACGACGACCGCGATCACCAGGATCTGCAGGGCGATCGCCTGGCCGGCAAGCGACCGGGGCCACCACTTGCTCAAGAGCACCCCTCCTGAACGTAATGAACTAAAACGTGACCTGGCTCACGTCCTAGCCGAACATCCTTGCAGACCACATTGGATCTCGACCCTGGAGGAACACAGCAATGACCACCACTACGGACCGCTCGCCGGTACCCGAGCCACCGGCGCCGCCGCGCCGCCGCGACCGCACCCACTGGCTCTACATCGCCGTCGTCGTGGCGGTGGTGGCCGGCGTGGCCGTCGGCCTCCTCGCTCCCGAGGTCGGCAAGAGCGTCGGGGTGCTCGGCACGATGTTCGTCAGCCTGATCAAGATGATGATCGCGCCGATCATCTTCTGCACGATCGTGCTGGGCATCGGGTCGGTGCGCAAAGCCGCCACCGTCGGCAAAGTCGGTGGCCTGGCGTTCGTCTACTTCCTCTTGATGTCCACCTTCGCGCTGGCGATCGGCCTGGTCGTGGGCAATCTGCTCCACCCCGGAAGCGGCCTGCAGCTGTCCGAGAGTGCGGCCGGTAAGGGCGCCGAACTGGCCGAGAAGGCCCACGAGTCCGGCGGACTGATGGACTTCATCACCAACATCATTCCCACCTCGCTGCTCTCGTCGCTGACCGAAGGCAGCGTGCTGCAGGCGCTGTTCGTCGCGCTGCTGGTTGGCTTCGCCCTGCAGGCGATGGGCACCGCGGGTGAACCGATCCTGCGCGGCATCGAGCACGTGCAGAAGCTGGTGTTCAAGGTGCTCGTCATGATCCTGTGGCTGGCCCCGATCGGCGCGTTCGGCGCGATCGCCAACGTCGTCGGCCAGACCGGTTGGTCCGCGGTGACCCAGCTGCTGACGCTGATGCTGGGCTTCTACCTCACCTGCGTGATCTTTGTGTTCGGCGTGCTGGGAGCGCTGCTGCGCACGGTGTCGGGGATCTCCATCTTCCGGCTGGTGCGCTACCTGGCCCGCGAGTACCTGCTGATCTTCTCGACCTCCTCGTCGGAGTCGGCGCTGCCCCGGCTGATCGCCAAGATGGAGCACCTGGGCGTCGACCGCAGCACCGTCGGTGTCGTCGTGCCGACCGGCTACTCGTTCAACCTGGACGGCACCGCGATCTACCTGACCATGGCGTCGCTGTTCATCGCCGACGCGATGGGCGACCCGCTGTCGATCGGTGAGCAGATCGGCCTGCTGGTGTTCATGATCGTCGCGTCCAAGGGTGCGGCCGGTGTGACGGGCGCCGGGCTGGCCACGCTGGCCGGTGGTCTGCAGAGCCATCGCCCGGATCTGCTGGACGGCGTCGGCCTGATCGTCGGGATCGACCGGTTCATGTCCGAAGCCCGCGCGGTGACCAACTTCTCCGGCAACGCGGTCGCGACGGTGCTGGTCGGGACGTGGACCAAGACCATCAATCGCGACAAGGTGAACGCCGTCCTGCGTGGCGACGATCCGTTCGACGAGCTGACCATGGTCGACGACGACGGTCACGCCCCGCGCGCCGAAGAACCGGCGCAGGAAAAGGTCCCTGTGTCGGCATAGGGCGCGCGACGGAAAGGCCCGGCCCGGTACCCCTCCTCGGGGCCGGGCCTTTCTCTGTCTTCGAAAAGTCGTTCAGATTCCCTTGAACCCCCTTCCGGGTTGGCCCGTTGAACCGGCTGAAGACCAACGGGGTCTACACGATAGGGAAGAGAGGCGCGGCCATGCGCGCAACGCTATTGATCCTGGCCGGAATTGCCGCGGCGGCATGCGGAGCCATCGCCGCGCCGGCAGCTATTGCTTCGGCGCAGGAGTCGGCTGAGTTGACGATCGCGACGCTCGAGGCTCAAGGATTCGACGTGAAGGTCAGCCGAATCGGGAGCGCACCGCTCGACGAATGCGTGATCACCGACGTCCGGAATGCCCGGGAGCAGACCAAATTGGTTCGACGCGGTGACGACTTGATCGAGGTGGTCGACCGGCGGACCATCGCGGTTACGGCGGACTGCTCGCGCTGACACCATATGGCCCGGCCGGAGAAATCTGGCCGGGCCTTTCGCTATGGCGTGATCCCACCAAACAGGTTGTTCATGTCGCCAATGGCGGCGTGATCTGACGAGCCCGCTCAGCGTGAGCAGTCCAGCGTCACCGAAATCGATTGGGAGATGACCGCGAGTACCAAGGCGTCCCCATTACGGTCGCCCGGGCCAACGTAGGGAACCCACTGGGTGACCTGCTGCGGATTCCGGACGTTGGTCACCACGCACTCCGACAGCGGTCCTGAGCCGACGCGGTCGATGTTCACCGTGTAGCCCTGCCCTTGCAACCGGTTGATGAGTTCCAGCGGTGATTCCTCGGCCGACGCGAGGCCTGCCGGCGCGGCGATCGCCCCGCACACACCTGCAGCCACAGCGGCAAGCATCCAGTTTGTCCGCATGACCGCACCTCCCGTCTTCAGTTGTAATCAATGATCCTCCCCATACATCGCCAGGCAAAGTCATATTCGTCCCGGCGGTTCCTAAGGGTTCTCTGTGGCTTCAATGCCGAATCAGCGGGTGCAGTCGAGCGACACCGAAATCGAGCGGCTGACGATGACCTCTACAAAGTCCCAATCGCTATTGCCGTTCTTGTCCTTACCGTCGAATACGCGGATGAGCTTGGTGACGGTCTGCGGGTTGCGGACGCTGGTCACGATGCAGTCTTGGAGAGGCGCACTGCCGACCCGGTCGATGTTGACCGTGTAGCCCGCGGCCTCGAGGTTCCCGATTGTCGTGTACACCGACTCGTCGGCCGCGGCGGTTGCCGTCGGTCCGATGACCGCTGCGCACGCCGCTGCAGCAACTGCGGCGAGCATGACTGTTGGACGCATTTCCGCGCCCCCTATCTGTTGTTCGGACCCCTGTGGTCCCATCACCTACATCGCTGCACGGGTCAGAAACGTTGCGGATCACACCCGGCGCTGGCCGTAACCAACCCCACAGCCAGCAAAATGGCGTCCACTCATCCCTTGGTTAAGCATGTTCATGTGAGTCAGACAGCGGTGGCCGGCCAAGGCCCGGCTACCCGCGTCCGGCTGGCGGCAATGGGGTTCCAGGTCGTCGGGCGCGACGCCGCGCGGCGCCGCGCGAGCAGTCGCGAAAGGCCCCGACACGCCGAAGCTTTGGGGACTTTCGCGTCTTCTCGCGCACGAAGCGCTTAGCGCTCGGCGCGTTGGTAAGCCGTGACGACCGCCGCGCCGCCCAGCCCGATGTTGTGCTGCAGTGCCGCGTTGACGTTGTCGACCTGCCGCTTGTCGGCGGTGCCCCGCAGCTGCCAGGTGAGCTCGGCGCACTGCGCCAGACCCGTCGCACCAAGCGGATGGCCCTTCGAGATCAGCCCGCCGGACGGGTTGACCACCCATCGCCCGCCGTAGGTGGTGTCGTTGTTGTCGATCAGCTTCGGGGCCTCGCCCTCACCGCACAGCCCAAGGGCTTCGTAGAGCAGCAGCTCGTTGGCGGAGAAGCAGTCGTGCAGCTCGATCACCTGGAAGTCGGCGGGTCCGAGGCCGGACTGCTCGTAGACCTGTTGTGCGGCTTGAACATTCATGTCGTAGCCGATGAGGTTCTTGGCGCTGCCGTCGAACGTGCTGCCGAAGTCGGTGGTCATCGCCTGCCCGACGATCTCCACCGCCTGCCCGACCAGACCGTGCTTGTCGACGAACGCCTCGCTGGCCAGGATTGCCGCGCCGGACCCGTCGGAGGTGGGGGAGCATTGCAGCTTGGTCAGCGGATCGGAAATCATCCGCGCGGCAAGGATGTCGTCGAGCGTGTACTCCTCCTGGAACTGCGCGTACGGGTTATTGACCGAATGCTTGTGGTTCTTGTAGCCGATCTTCGCGAAATGCTCTGCGGTGGTGCCGAATTGGCGCATGTGCTCGCGTCCGGCGGCGCCGAACATCCACGGCGCGACCGGGAGCGCGAACTCGTCGATCTCGGCCATCGCCTTGACGTGCTTGGCCATCGGCGACTCGCGATCCTCGGCGCCTCTGCCCAGCGAGCCGGGCTGCATCTTCTCGAAGCCCAGCGCAATCGCGCAGTCGGCCAGCCCGCCGCGAATGGATTGCGCCGCCAGGTACAACGCCGTCGAACCGGTCGAACAGTTGTTGTTGACGTTGACGATCGGTATGCCCGTCATGCCGAGCTCGTAGAGCGCGCGCTGCCCGGACGTCGAGTCACCGGCGACGTAGCCGACGAAGCCCTGCTGCACCTCGGAGAACTCAATGCCCGCGTCGGCCAGCGCGTTGGTGCCGGATTCGCGCGCCATCTGTGGGTAGTCCCAGCCCTCGCGGCGGCCAGGCTTCTCGAATTTCGTCATCCCGACCCCGACGACAAAAACCTTGTTCGGCATCTTCTGTCCCTTCGCTGCCCTGCGATCGACAGAAACATATGGCGCGCGAAGTGTCTAGGTGCCTGTCAGCGGGTGGCGCGGTCGTGCCAGGCGGAATACCCGCCGGCGAGGTAGTGAACGCGGTCGTAGCCGACCCTGCTGAGCTGCTCGGCGGCGGGGATGGCACGCCGGGCGGAGACGCTGCACACGACGATCTCGCGGTGGCGGTCGACGCCGGAAGTGCCCAACCGCTCCGCGATTACGCCAGGGTCGATCAGCAACGCCCCCGTGATGCTGCCCTGATGGCGAGCGATCTGGGGGCGGATGTCGACAAGCAGCGCGCCGGCCCCGTGGCGACGGTGAGCGGTCGCCGCCGAGATGGGCTGCGGCACCGGCATGGGGGCCGTGGGGTCGTTCTGCGAAGTGTTCATGGTCGGTGTTTCTCTGTTGGTGGTGCGGGGGCCCCGCCGCCGCAGCGGGGCCCCCGCGGGGGGAGGGCTTATTCGAAGAGCACGCCGTACTCGGGGCAGTAGTTGCCCACCGAGGCGACCACGAAGACGGCCGCCTGGTGCGTGGTCAGGTCGGTGTTGTTCAGGATTTCCTCGCCGAGGTCCACTGGATCGGCGCCCTCGTCGAGGGAGTCGCACACGTAATGCGCGTTCGAGATGGCGGCCCGCTCGGTGTCGTATGAGATGCCTTCATTGCTGATCTCGGTCAGGAACGCGTCGTCCGTCGAGCTGACGGCGCCGGCGGTGCCGGCGGTCGCAACGGCGGCAAGCCCGAGGGCGCCCGCGACGAGCGCGGTGCCGGCGAACTCGGTGAAGCGGTGCCGAGAGAACATTGGACTCCTTGTGATGTCGGTTTCGTTCCGGTTGGTTTTCCGGGCTGACATCAGAGTCCGCTCATGCCCTTGGCGGATTCTTGAAGGATTCTTGGCGACCGAAAGTGCCTGCTCAGCGGCTATGGATCAGCCGAATTTCAGCCACCAATTGTGCAGGTCCTCGAGGTTTGCGCCCTGCGCATCGGCGAGCAGCAGGTCGGCGTTCTTGGTCCACGTCACGTCGGGATTGTTGTTGTAGGTGCCGCAGGCGATGCGGCCTTCCACCATGTCCGGCGTGTCGGTGTAGTGCCAGGTGGTCGGCGAATCGACGCCGCTGCCCGGGCATTGCACCAACTCCGAGTTCTCCCCGACCGACTGGTCGAAACCGGCGTCCAGCGTTTGTTGATCGGCGAACAGTGAATATCGCGCGTTCGTCGGGCCACTCGACGTGGACGTCGCGCCGCAATCCGCCGTGGCCAACGCTCCCGTGGCGGGCGGATGGACCGGCTGGCACACGTCGATGTCGTAACCGGCCGGCAGCAGGGCCATCAGCCGCGAATCGAACGACTGCGGGCTTTCCGTCGGCGTGGTGGTCCTCGGAGTTCTCCTGGTGGTCTCCGTTGGCTCGGTCGTCTCCGTGGTCGAGGTTGTCGACATGCCCGACGGCGACGAGTCGTCGGGTTTGACAAGCCACCAGATCCCGAACGCGCCCAGGACGAGGAGAAAGACTGCAGCGGCGGCGACGATCGGAACCCACGGGATACTCGGGCCGGTGCGTGGGGGCTGCGGCCCGGGTGGTCGCGGTGGTGCCGGTGGTGGGGTCCAGGTCGGTCCGCTTGGCTGGGGGCCACTCATCGGTGGGTATGGGGTGTGGAAGGCGACGGGCTGCGGAGGCGGGGTCGGCGTCGGAGTGGGCGTCGACCGATGAATCGGCGGAGGCGTGGGTGGCGGCGTCGGCGGTGGTGTCCGATGGATGGGCCGACCGGGCGGCGGTTCGACCGGTGTCGACGTGCCCGGCATCGTGGCGGCCTGGCTGCGCTGCAGGATGGTCGCGGCCTGATCCTGGTCCCGATCGGTCAGGGCGCCGTTCGCGGCCATCGCCAGGTCGCCGGCGCTCGCATAGCGCTCCTCCGGCTTCTTGGCCATGCCGCGGGCGATCACCTCATCGAAGGCACCGGGAATTCCCGGTCGGTCCTGGCTCGGCCGCGGAATGGGCTGCATCAGGTGCGCGGTGATCACGACGCTGACGCTGTCGCCGGGATACGGCTGGGATCCGGTGAGGCATTCGTGCAGGACGCAGGTCAGCGCGTAGATGTCGGCGCGGTAGGTCACCTCGTCGTTGGTGAACCGTTCCGGTGCCATGTAGGCGTAGGTCCCCACCGCGGTACCCAGTTCGGTGAGTTTCTCGTCGGTGGCCGCATTGGCGATGCCGAAGTCGACCAGATATGCGAAGTCGTCGCGGGTGATCAGGATGTTCTCGGGTTTGACGTCGCGGTGCATGACACCGCTTTCATGGGCAGCGTCGAGGGCCGAGGCGACCTGCCGCACGATGGCCACCGCACGAGCGGGCGTCATCGGTCCGTACCGTTTCAGCATCTTGCGGAGATCGGTGCCGTCGATCATGCGCATGTCGACGAACATCACGCCGCCGATCTCGCCGTAGTCGTGGATCGGCACCACGTGCGGTTCCTGCAGTCGGCCGGCCGAATGCGCCTCGCGCTGCAGCCGCTTGCGGAACACGGGATCGTGGGACACCGCCTCCGGCAACAGCTTCAGGGCGACGATGCGATCTTTGACGGTGTCCTCGGCCTCGTATACCTCGCCCATGCCGCCCTTGCCGATCAGCCGCCGCAACCGGTAGCGGCCGAAGTCGGTACCCGCGCGAGAGTCCCGCCCGGTGTCGCTCATCGCTGCTCCTCGGTGTGCCTTTGCCAGCGAACACACCCTATGCCGTGTTACGCCTCGCGCGGCGCGATCTCGAACGTGAACTCGTGGTCGCAGATGCGGATCCGGTCACCGTCGCGCAGCGTGGCGGTGCCACGAATTCGTTCGTTCTGCACGTCAACTCCGTTGGCCGATCGCAAATCGGTGATCACGAAGCTGGTGCCGGTGTCGATGATGACGGCATGGTGGCGGCTGACGGCGGCGTCGTCGAGCACGATGTCGTTGTCGGAGAGCCGCCCGATCCGGGTGGCGGCCGCCGACAGTGGATAAACCCGTCCGGACGGCGAGCGCAAACTGGCGAGGGCGGCCGACGCGTTGACCGAGGTTCGTAGGTCGATGTTGTGGACGGTGTGCACCGCTGTGGTTCTCGCGGCCTGTTTGACGTCCAGAGGCGCTTGGCGCAGGATCCGCTCGTGCAGCGCGCGCACGGTCGGCCCCGGATCGATGCCGAGATCGTGTGCGAGCGTGGCCTTCAGCCGCTGATAGGCGTCGAGCGCATCCGACTGACGTTCGGCAATGTAGTAGGCGGTGATCAGCTGCGCCCACAGCGGCTCGCGGTAGGGATGTTCGACGGTCAACGATTCGAGCTCGCCGATGACGGCGTAGCCGCGCCCGCAGGCGATTTCGGCCTCCGCGCGGGCGGTGTGCGCCACCACTTTGTCCTCGGTGAGCGCGGTGGCGAACGCGTCGACGAACTGAAAGTCGCGTAGATCTTCGAGCACGGCTCCGCGCCATTCCCCCAGCGCGGCCGTCAGGCGGCGGCCGGCTTCCTCGAATCGGCCCGCCGCGGCGGCCTGCACGCCCGCATTCTTTGCGATGACGAATCGGCCGATGTCACAGGCGGTGTCGGCGACGGCGAGCCGATATCCCGGTGGCGCGTTGACCAACACCGACCGGGGATCGACACCGGCGCCGCCCAGCAGTTTGCGCAGATTCGAGATGTAGGAGTGCAGGCTGGCCCGCGCTTCCGGCGGCGGCCACTGCTCCCAAGCCGCTGTGATCAGCGAGTCGATGCCGACCGGCCGATTGCGGTTCATCACGAGCACGGCCAGCACGGCCCGCTGCTTCGGCGTGCCCAGCGACGCCGGTGCGCCGTCGACCGTCATCTCCAACGGCCCCAGCACGCCGAACCCGATCTGACTCATCACGCACGTTCTACCGCGAGCAGTCGCAGAGTCGCATCGATCGGGCGAAATTCATGCGATTCTGTGTCTGCTCGCCGGCGGAAGTGGAGGAGACGACGTGGGTCTGCGGGTCGTCGTGGGCGACGGGAGGGGTCGGCGTCGCCGCGATCAAAGGGGTTCTGGAACACCCTGAACTCGAGCTCATAGGCTGCTGGGTGCACTCTGCGGACAAGGCCGGCCGGGACGTCGGCGAGATCGTCGGCACCGAACCGCTGGGCGTCACCGCGACCAACAGCGTCGACGAGGTCCTGGCGCTGGACGCCGATGCGGTGATCTACACGCCCCTGCTGCCCAATCCGGACGAGGTCGCAGCGTTGCTGCGGTCCGGCAAGAATGTGGTCACGCCGGTCGGCTGGTTCTATCCCGGGGAGCAAGAGGCAGCCCCGCTTCGGGTGGCCGCGTTGGAGGGCAACGCGACGCTGCACGGCACCGGCATCGCGCCGGGTGGCATCAGCGAGAAGTTTCCGGTGCTTTTTTCGGCGATGGCGACCGGTGTGACATTCGTTCG
The DNA here is from genome assembly GCA_963848185.1 of uncultured Actinomycetota bacterium. Classification (GTDB taxonomy): domain Bacteria; phylum Actinomycetota; class Actinomycetes; order Mycobacteriales; family Mycobacteriaceae; genus Mycobacterium. The sequence continues at coordinate 81,003 of CAWKCR010000015.1, read as the reverse complement.
CGCCGAGGAGTTCTCGGACCTGCGTACGTACGCCGCCCCCGATGTGATTCGCCACGTGATGGGTTTCGGCGACACACCCGATAAGGCGCTGAGTGGGCCGATGCAGAAGCTGCTCGACGGCGGTTTCATCCAGGCGGTGCGGATGTGCGTCGACAAGATCGGGTTCCGGGCCGATCCGACAGTGCGCTCGTCGCAGGAGATCGCGGTGGCCACCGCGCCCATCGACTCGCCGATCGGCGCCATCCAGCCCGGTCAGGTGGCGGGCCGAAAGTTTCATTGGGAAGCGCTCGTGGACGGCGAGCCCGTCGTTCGGGTCAGCGTGAACTGGCTGATGGGTCAGGAAAACCTCGATCCCGCATGGACATTCGGCCCCGCCGGGGAACGCTACGAGATGGAGGTCCGAGGCAATCCGGACTTCTCCGTGACGATCAAGGGTTTCCAACCCGACAGTGTCGAGGAAGGCCTCAAATGCAACCCCGGCATCGTCGCGCCCGCCGCGCACTGCGTGAATTCCGTGCCGGCGGTGTGCGCGGCCGAGCCGGGTATCGCGACGTACCTCGACCTCCCGTTGATCAGCGGCAAGGCCGCACCGGGGCTCCGGGACTGATCACTCACGGGTGCCCGCCTAGCGGCGACAAAGTCGCCGTTAGCGACACTGTCGCCCAGAGGTGGGCAATCCGCATAGTGGTGGTCGCCGAGGTGCGGTCACGGCATGACCAGGATTCGGATCGGATTGTCCTGCTGGCTTTCCAGCTTCTCGATGCCCACCCTGACGTCCTCCAGCGAAACGACGTCGCTGATGGAGCGCGAAATATCCAGCCGCCCCCGCGACACCAACGTGGCCAAGGTCTCGATGTCGACGTTCTGGTATCCCAAATGGCCAAGCACGTGCTTCTGCGTCAATCCGAACATTGCGGTCGGACCAACCGTCGGCGACTGGTCGCTCATTCCCACCGCGACTAGCCGGCCGCCGACCCGCACGCTGTCGAGCGCCTGCTCGAACGTCGACTTCAGGCCGACCGCATCGAAGGCGACGTCGAGTTTGCGTCCGCATGTGAGGTTGGCGATCTTGTCCTGCAGCTGGTCGTCGCGGGCGTCGAACGCGTGGTCGGCACCGAGTTCGAGGGCGCGGTCGAGCACGGCCGGCTTGATGTCGACCGCGATGACCGGGACGGCGCCGACCAGCCGCGCAGATGCCGCAGAACGCGACCTTGACGAGCACCTCGCCCTGGCTCGGTTCGGGTGTCGGAACATCTTCCACCGCAATGGTTTTGGTGTCAGCGTAGAAACGCTCGGCCCGCATCGTCCCAGCCATTTCGCTCCCTTCGACGGGTCGCATACCATCGGATCATGGCGCAGCCGCTGATGGTGGAGCAATCACGCGCGATACCGGTGGGCCGGGACGACGCGTTTCACGGCACCCTGGCGATGTCGTTGCCGACGCTGTGTCGGCGCTGGTACGGACCCATTCCGCCGGTCAAGGCCGTGCGGGACCAAACCGGCGACTGGGTCACTGCCGGTGAGACCCGGACAGTGAAGCTGAAGGGCGGGGGCAGCGTGCGCGAGGAACTGCTCCGGGTCGATACGCCGGACTCGTTCGGATACCAGCTCACGAACATCAAAGGCCCGATGTCGGCCCTCGTCGGCCGTGTTGACGGTGAATGGTCCTTCACTCCTGCCGGGACCGGCACCAAGGTGACCTGGCGCTGGACCCTGCACCCGCGGTCGGCGCTCGCGGTGCCGGCGCTGCCCGTGTTCGGCCGGCTGTGGCGTGGTTACGCCCGCGTGACGCTGGAAGAGCTGTCGAACCAGCTGGTGCGCTGACGACCATGTGCCGGCTGTTCGGTCTGCACGCGGATACCCACGTCGCGACGGCGACGTTCTGGCTCCTGGGCGCACCGGACAGCTTGTCCCAACAGAGCCACAGAAACCCGGACGGCACCGGACTCGGTGTTTTCGAGGCCGACGGCACCCCGGTGCTGCACAAGGAGCCGATCGCCGCATGGCAGGACACCGACTTTGCCACCGAAGCCCACGACATGACCGGCACGACGTTCGTCGCCCACGTGCGCTACGCCTCGACCGGCTCACTCGAGGTCCGCAACACTCATCCGTTCCTGCAGGACGGGCGGATCTTCGCGCACAACGGCGTTGTCGAGGGCCTCGACGTGCTCGATGCCCGGCTCCGTGAGCTCGGCGTCGCCGACCTGGTGCTCGGCGAGACCGACTCCGAACGGATCTTCGCCTTGATCACTGCGTGCATCCGATCCCACGACGGCGACATCGGCGCCGGCATCGTCGACGCGGTCGGCTGGCTGGCCGCGACCGTTCCGATCTACGCCGTGAACCTGCTGCTGAGCACGGCGACGGACATGTGGGCGCTGCGCTTTCCCGAGCCGAACGAGCTGTACATCCTCGATCGCTACGACGCCGCCGATCAGGCGGCTGCGGATGGTGAGCCACCGAATCACCGCGCATTCCGAGCACCTCACCGATCATCCGTCGGTCATCTTCGCCAGCGAGCCGATGGACGACGACCCCCGCTGGCGGCTTCTCGAAGTGGGCGAGCTGGTGCACGTCGGCGCGGATCTGGCGGTCACTGGACAAATCGCGTTCCCCGAGCCGCCGAAGCAGCAGCTGCGCCACGAAGACCTGACGTCGACGGCCGCGGCCTCGCAGCACGCCTCGGTGGCGTGACGTCTCAGGCGCGGGTTGGCGCGCGCAGGGCCGCGACCGCGGCGGCCAGATTCAATAGCAGAACGATCGCGACCGGCCAGATGGCCGACGCCTTCTGGGCGATTCCGCCGAGGATCGCGCCGAGCAGCGCCGTTTCGACAGCGACCAGCACCGCTACGAACCCGATCAGGGTCGCGCGGTGGTGATCGGCGGCGTAGACGTTGATCCACGATATCGACGCGGCGAGTATGGCCTGGTTCGCCACGGTCGCCAACAAGATCACGAGCCCGTGTACCCACACATGTGACCAGTCGTCGAACACCTCGGCCAGAATGCAGATCTCGGCGGCAGCGCAGCCGATCAGTGCGCTGAGAAGTAGCATGCCGCGCACGCCGAACCTGCTGCGGTAGACGATCCGCCACAGGAAGGAGCCGGCGATCAGGCCCACGCTCATGCAGATGACCAGGATGTGCAGGCTCCCGGGTTCACTTCCATGCACTTGTGCCGCGTGGAGACTGAAGAACGCCGCGGCCCAGAGGATTCCTTGCTGTGAGCAAATGAACGGCAACACCATCGAGGCACTGGAGAGCTGCAGGCCGGTGGTGTAGAAAGTGCCATGCGTGAGCAGCATCCCGTACCGGTCTGCGTGCAGATGCACTTCACCCGCGGTAGCCATTCGACCGACTCGTCCGTTAGCGCAGGTCGCGGCGCCGGAAGGCGAGCAAACCGATGGCGAGTAGCACCGCGTCGATCAACAGCAGCCAGATCACCGGTGTCGCGTCGAAGGGTTGGCCGGGCGTGCGCTGCGCGTGGGTGAACGGCTGGAGGTTGATCAGCCAGTGCGGCAGCCCCGCGAGCGACCCGAGCAGATATAGCGCGATGAAGGCGACGAGCACGCCCCATGCGACGGGGGTGAATCGCGGGACCAGCCCGAACAGCGCGACGGTGATCGCCGCGAGCATCCAGATGGCGGGCAGCTGCAGCGCTGCGACGGTCAACACGGCCGGCAATCTCCCGCCGACGTCGCCGCTGGCGATGCCGTAGGTGAGTCCGGCGACCAGGCCCGCGGCGAGTATCGCCACCGCAGCCCCAGCGATGGCAACGAGGATATGGCTTGCGGCCCAACGGATCCGGCCGACCGCACCGGCCAGAACGGTCTCACCGCGCAGCCCGGCTTCCTCCTGGTGCAGCCGCAGCGTCGACGAGATCGCCATGGCGGCAGCCGCGACGGCCAGGAGGCTGAACGAGATGGTGATGAACGCATCTTCCAAGACCTGCGATCCGCCCAACTTGCTGACAATGTCGCTGATCATGCTGCTGCCGGCAACGGTGTCGCCGATGGTGTCCACCACGCTGCCGAGGAGCACGCCGTAGAGGCACAGCCCGATCGTCCACGCCAGCAGCGTCGCGCGCTGCAGCCGCCACGCCAGCCCGAAGGGCCCGCTCAGCGTGGCGGACGCGGCCGGCGCGCCGGGGCGGTCGGCGATCAGCCCGCCGCCGACGTCGCGGCGGCGCAACAGCATGTATGCGGCGACCGTCATCACGACCGTCGTCACCAAGTGGAGCAGCAGCACCCACCACCGCTCACCCGCGTACGGACGCACTTGCAGTGACCAGCCCAGCGGCGACAACCACGACAGGGTGCCCGTGCTTGCGTCGCCCACCGCCCGCAGCGCGAACGCGGACCCGAGCACGCCGAATGCGATTCCGCGCGCGGTGCGGGCGCCGGTGCTCAGCTGCGCCGCCACCGCGGCGACGGCGGAGAAGACGAGGCCAGAGCCGGCGAGCGCCAGGCCGAACGCCAGCGAACCCGAGGCCGGCACGTCGGTGGTGAGCAGGCCGGCCGTGCCGATCAAGCCGGTGGCGATGGAGGCGCCGAAGGTGAGGATCAGCGCGGCGGTCAGGCTGGCATAGCGGCCGACGGCGGTCGAGTCCAGCAGTTCGGTGCGGCCGGATTCCTCTTCTGCGCGGGTGTGGCGGATGACGGTCAGGATGACGGCGACGGCGATCAGCGCATGGAACACCCCGGCCTTCCAGATCCCCACCGCGCCGACACTGTCGTTGTAGACATTGCCGTACAACGCGCGCTGCGCGGGGCTCGCCATGATCGATGCTGCGAACGCCGCGCGTTGTGCAGCGGTCGGAAACACGGTCTCGACGCTGCCGATGTACACGCTCGCGAGCGGGACGGACAGCAGCAACACCCACAACGGAAGAACGACGCGGTCGCGTCGCAGGTACAGCCGCAGCAGGCCCAGCGTGCCCGTGAGGCTGGAGGCCGGGCGCACCGGTTCAGGCCGGCGATGACGTGGTGGGGCAACGGTCGTGGTCATGCCGACACCTCGGCGTCGCGCCGGCCCGGTGTATCCACCTTGTAGTGCCGCAGGAACAACTCCTCAAGGGTGGGCGGCTGGCTGACCAGGCTGCGCACCCCGGTGTCGCCGAGTACCCGGATCAGTTCGCCGAGGCTTTCACTGTCGACCTGAGCGTGCAGGGTGTGGCCGTCGAAGCTGATGTCCTCGACACCCTTGATTCTGCTGAGATCGCCTGGATCCCCGAGCATCTCGGCCTTTATCGAGGTTCGGCTGAGGTGCCGCATCGATTCCAGAGATCCGCTCTCAACCGTCTTACCGGCGCGGATGATCGTGACCTTTTCGCACAGGGCTTCCGTCTCGGCCAAGATGTGGCTGGACAGCAGCACCGTCGCACCGCGGTCGCGCGCTTCGGTGACGCATTCCCGGAAGACATTCTCCATCAACGGATCCAGCCCGCTGCTTGGTTCGTCGAGCAGCAGCAGGCGTGCGCGCGATGACAACGCGGAGATCAGAGATACCTTCTGCCGGTTGCCCTTCGAATATGTGCGGGCCTTCTTCGTCGGGTCGAAGTCAAATCGCTCGATCAGCTCGGCGCGCCGCGGCTCGTCGATCCCGCCGCGCATACGCGCCAGCAGGTCGATGATCTCGCCGCCGGTCAGCGACGGCCACAACGTGACATCGCCCGGGACATAGGCGATCTCGCGGTGCAGGTCGACGGCGTCGGTCCACGGATCACGGCTAAGCAGCGAGACGTGGCCCGAAGTGGCGCGCAATGTGCCCAGCAGAACCCGGATCGTGGTTGTCTTCCCCGCGCCATTGGGGCCGAGGAAACCATGGATCTCACCGTCCTCGACGGCGAGATCAAAACCGTCGAGTGCGCGAACACGACCGAAATGCTTGTGCAGATCGCGAATGTCGATGACCGCGGTCATGGAAGCTCCTTTGGCTCAATGGCCATCATCGTCCTCTCAGGGACGGAACGAAAGACAATTTCACCAGGCGCAATGCGAACGCCTGTCGGCGTGCCTGGCACACTCGCTGCCGTGACGACGAAACGAGCGCTGGTCCTCGCCGGCGGCGGGCTGGCGGGAATCGCGTGGGAGACCGGCATTCTGCGCGGCATCGCCGACGAATCACCCGCCACGGCGCGAGCCCTGCTGGAATCCGACGTGCTGGTCGGCACCTCGGCGGGGTCGACGGTCGCCGCTCAGCTCGGCAGCGGGCACGGACTCGACGCGTTGTTCGACGCGCAGACCGCGCCGTCGTCGGCTGAGCTGAACCCGGGCGTCGGCGTCGACGAGATCACCGAGCTGTTCGTCACCGCGATGATGCAACCCAACGCCACGACCGCCGAAAAGCTGCAGAAGGTCGGCGCGGTCGCGCTGTCGACCGCGACCGTTGCCGAACCGGTGCGGCGCGACGTGATCGCGCACCGACTGCCGTCGCACGACTGGCCCGCACGGGTGCTGCGGATCAGCGCGATCGACACCGCCACCGGCGAGTTGGTCGCGTTCGATCGGACATCGGGCGTCGGCCTCATCGACGCGGTCGCCGCCAGCTGCGCCGTGCCGGGTGTCTGGCCGCCGGTGACGATCGGTGGCCGCCGCTACATGGACGGCGGCGTGGGCAGCAGCGTCAACCTCGCGCTGGCCGGCGACTGCGATGTCGCGGTGGTGCTGGTGCCGTCGGGTCGATCGGCGCCGTCACCGTTCGGCGGCGGCGCGGCCGAGGAGGTCGCGGCGTTCCGATCCGCGTTCGGGGTGTTCGCCGACGACGAGTCGCTCGCGGCGTTCGGCGCCAACCCGCTCGACCCGGCATGCCGGATACCGTCCGCGCTGGCCGGTCGCGCGCAGGGCAGGCGCGTCGCCGCCGAGGTCGCCGATTTCCTCGGCGGCTGAATCAGCTTTCCAGGGCGGGTGTTTCGGGCTTGGCCACGGCGTCGAGCACGTGGGCGGCCAGCTCGTGGCCGACGTCGACGAGCTCAGCGGCGCGGTGGAACTCCAGGCTGCGGTTCGTCGATCACCCCGATGTGGGCGTATCCCCGGGCGCCCCCGCTACCGAGGGCCAGCGCCACACGCTTGCCAGCCATGCCACCATTCTGGCGCGATGGCTCGTGGACCCACGCGACAATTTGCGGATGCGCAAGGAGTTCGGCGGTCTCGGCAGGCCGAAGCCGCGCGACGTGCTGGCAGGGCTGGTGACTGGCCTGTTCTCGATTCCCGAAGGCATGGCGTACGCCAGCATCGGCGGCTTCAACCCGGCGGCCGGCCTGTACTCCGGGATGGTGTCGGCCATCGTCGGCTCGGTGTTCGCCCGCACGGTGCTGATGGTGACGACGCTAACGAGTGCGATCGCGTTGACCTCCCGAAGTGTGCTGGCCGATGCCGGCGTCGACCCGACTGACCCGGCGAACATCGCGGCGCTGGCCCTCGTCGTGGGCGCGGTGATGCTGATCTTCGGACTGTTGCGATTCGGGTCGATCATGAACTTCGTCTCCAATGCCGTGATGACCGGATTTTCCACCGGTATCGCGGTGCAGATCATCGCCGGGGTCATTCACGACGCGACGGGCTATAAACCATTGAGCGGCAACACCATCGGGAAATTCGTCGATGCGTTTGCGCACATCGGGTTGTGGCAGCCCACTACGGTGGCGGTCGCGTTGGGCACGGTCGCGGTGTGGGCGGTGTTCCACGTCATCAAACCGCTGGAATCGTTCGCCATACTTCTCGCCCTCGTGGTGGTCACCGCGGTGGTCGCCATCGCCCGTATCGACGTGGAGACCGTCGGGGATATCGCATCCATATCCAGTTCATTTCCGCCGTTGACTATCCCGAACTTCGCCGCTGTGCCCGAGCTGATGCTCGGCGGGGTCGCGGTTGCGCTCGTCGCGCTGGCTCAGGCGGCGGGGATCTCTGCGGCCGTGCCCAATCCGGACGGTAGCCGCCCGAACATGTCCGGAGACTTCATTGCGCAGGGCGCCGGCAACTTTGCGGGCAGCTTCTTTGGCGCCCTGCCGGTCGGCGGCTCGCTGTCGCGCACCGGAGTTTCGACGTCGGCCGGGGCACAGACGCGCTGGGCGGGAATCTTCGCCGCAATGTGGCTGGCCGGTTTGGTCGTGGTGGCGGGTTCGGCCGCCGAGATCATTCCGATGCCCGTGATCGGCGGGCTGATCCTCGTCATCGGCATCGAACTGGTCATCGGCCGGTGGCCCGACATCCGCCTTGTGCTGGGTGTCGCGCCCTTGTCCGCGCTGGCCATGGTGATCACCTTCGCGGCCACCACGCAGTTGCCCCTGCATACCGCGATCCTGATCGGCGTCATCACCTCCCTGGTGCTCTACTGCGCCAAGGCTTCGCAGTCCGCCCAACTCGTAGCTGTGGTGCAGGCCGACGACGGCGGTTGGCGGATCGTTCCGGTACCCGACCGCTGCTCGAGTAACGACGTGACTGTCCTGCATTACGCGGGCGTGGGTCTTTTCGCCGAAGTTGCGCGCATCGACGAGGAGTGGCCGCGGGCAGAGGGCAGCCGCAACGCCGTCGTCGTGCTCAGTATTCGTGCCCTCCCCGACGTGCCGTCGTCGGTGGCGATCAAGGCGCTGCGGCGCTGGGCCGGCCAGCTGGAGGCCCACAACGGCCGGCTCATCATCTCCGGTGTCACCCCGGCCGCGGCGCGCATCCTGCACCGCGGTGGGCTGGACGAGATCCTCGGCGAGGACGGCATCGTGCCGGCCGGCGACAAGCTCTTCGGCCCGCTGGAGACCGCTGTCGCGCGCGCCAAGGCCTGGATCGCCGCGCAGCCGGACAACGGTCAGGATGGCCCTTCTACTCGACGTGATTAAAAGGGCGGCCCTAGCCGCAGAGCGCGTCGGCGGCCGCCTGGACCGCGACGATCACCGCGGCCTGTCGCCCGGGGGCCAGCTGCGACCACGGCGTATCGAAAGTGCCGGGTCCCGGCGCGTCGGAGGACTGCAGCGTCTTCAAATAAGGCTCGATCTGCGCTTTCGGGTCGCCGCCCTGCTGGTCCATCCACGTCTTCGCCGCAGTGCAGGCCTTGGAGTACTCCTCCTCGGTGGAATCGGCGAGAGCGCCAACGGCGGTGGTGACACCGTCCGGGGACACCTCGACGGCACCCGGCGCGGCCGTGTGGGTCTCCGAGCTGGTGGCTGTGGTCGGGGCCGGTGCCGCCGACGATGTGGGCCCGCCCTCGGTGTCCGACGAGCACCCGACGAGGACCGCGAGGCCTGACGTCGCGAAGACCGCCGCCGTTGCCGCGGCGCGAAGGGGGTACCTACGCATGTCGCCAATCTATGCAACACTGGCGGCCGTGACGAAGACGACCGGATTTCTGGAGTGTTGTCAGGCCTAACCGCCGACCCCCTGATCCGTCCGTCATTCTCTGGAGCTTGCATGGTTTCCGCCGTCTCCGCGCCCACCCGTCTGCGCGTACCCGACCTGCTGCACGCCACCGACCGCAGCGCCGACGACGTGATGTCCGGCCGCTACGACCACCTGCTGCCGGTCGGCGGTCCGCCCGTCAACGACCGCTGGTTCACGCGCCTGTACGGCGACGAGGAACTCGACATCTGGCTGATCAGCTGGGTGCCGGATCGCTCGACCGAAATGCACGACCACGGCGGCTCGCTGGGCGCGTTGACCGTGGTGTCCGGCACGCTGCGCGAAACGCGTTGGGACGGGGAGGCCTTGCGGCGGCGACGGCTGCGGGCCGGCGATCAGGCCGGCTTCCCGCTGGGCTGGGTGCACGACGTGGTGTGGGCGCCCGACCGGGATTCGTCGGCCCCGATCGCGCCGACGCTGAGTGTGCACGCCTATTCGCCGCCGTTGACCGCGATGTCGTACTACGAGGTGACGGAGCGAAAGACGCTGCGCCGCAAGCGCACCGAGCTTACTGATAAGCCAGAAGGGCAGTGAAATGACCAGCCGCATCGACCGTGTGCTCGACGAGGCCCGCGCCCGGCTGCGCCGGTTGCGGGCTCACGAAGTGCCCGTCGCACTGGCGCGTGGCGCCGTGCTTGTCGATATCCGCCCGCACGCCCAGCGTGACCGCGAGGGCGGCGTCCCTGCCGCGCTGGTGATCGAACGAAATGTGCTGGAGTGGCGCTGCGATCCGACCAGCGACGCCCGACTGCCACAGGCCGCCGACGACGACGTCCAGTGGGTGGTCCTGTGCTCGGAGGGCTACACCTCCAGCCTGGCCGCCGCGTCGCTGCTCGACCTCGGGCTGCATCGCGCTACCGACGTCGTCGGGGGATATCACGCCTTGAAGGCCGCAGGAGTGCTGGTCTAGGCGTTTTCGTCGTTGCGCAGCAGCGGCCGCAGTTTCTCGGTCTTCTCCGGCGTCCACCCCGGCGGCTGCAGCACGGCCGCCCATGCGTTGGCGACGTCCCTGACGTAGACGTGGCCGTGGCCGTCGGGCACGTCAACGGCCACCGCCATGTCCGCGGACACCTGCAGGAAGGTCACCACCGGAATCCATTCCATCCGCGGCGACACGTCATAGCCGCGGGGCTCGTGCAACCAATCCGGTCTGGCGAAGAGCAGGTCGGGGTTCCACCACGCGATCGGGTCGGACGCGTGCTGCAGGTACACCGCCCGCGGCGTGCCCCACGGATCGGCGGGTCTGGCCAAATTGTCCGCCTGCGCGGAGAAGCGGACGTTCTCGCCCGTGTCGAAGATCGGCAGCCACATCGGCGAGCCGCGATCACGGTCGCGGGTGAGTTGGGTCCAGATCGTGTTGTTGAACGTCGGCCCGGAGAACAGCGCGCCGTCGGTGCGGGCGACGAGGTTGTTGAGGGCCAGGAACGGCGCCTCACCGCCGAACGAGCCCAGGCTCTCGCCGAACACCACCAGTTTCGGTCGCTGCGCTTCCGGCATCTCGCGCACCATCGCGTCGACGGCCTCGAACAGCGCCTGCCCGGCCTGGCGCGCGTTCTCCTTGTCCACCAGGAACGACAGCCAGCTGGGCAGGAACGAGTACTGCATGCTCACGATCGCGGTGTTGCCGTTGTACATGTACTCCAGCGCCGCGGCCTCCGCCTCGTTGATCCAGCCGGTGCCGGTCGTGGTGGCGACGGCCACCACGTCGCGGTTCAGGCCGCCGGTGCGCCGCAGCTCCTGCGCGGCGAGCGCGGCGGTCGCCTTGATGCCGTCGGCGGAATTCAGCCCGGCGTAGGTGCGAATCGGTTCGGTGGCGGGCCGGCCGTTGAACGCCGAGAGTTCCTGGACCGTCGGCCCGGCCGACATGAACACCCGGCCCTGATGGCCCAGCGACTCCCAGCTGACCAGCGACTGCGGGCCGCCCGACCGCAGCGGGGACATCGGTGCCGGGAAGTCCGGGTCGGTCTCGTCGTTGACCGCCTCGAATGTGTTGTTGAGGGCGCTCATCGCGAACCGGACCACGATGCCGTTCAGCAGCGCGACGGTCAGCACGAGCAGCAGCCCGACCACCACCACCCACGAAACGCGGGGCGGGGCAACGCGATTGAGTTGACGCACCAAGAAGCGCACCAGTTTGCCCAGCAGCTGGCCGATTTCGACGAATACCAACAACACGATGACCGACAGGACGGCGGCCAGCGGGTGATCCCAGAACCCGAGCCGCGGCACGCCCATCAGGTCGCGGACGTCGTCCTGCCAGACGTGAAACCAGATGATCATCAGGATCTGGCCGATGATGCCGACGACCACCAGGGTGATCCACGCCCACCGCGGCGCGGGCGGGCTGGTGTCCTTCGACCGCAGGTAACCCACCAACCACACCGCGAACACGCCGAGGCCGTATCCGATCGCGCCGGCCGCCCCGCTCACCAGGCCCTGGAACAATGGCCCGCGCGGCAACAACGACGGTGTCAAGGAGAACCACAGGAACACCAGGCCGACAGCGGTTCCGGTGAACGTGTAATGGCGAAGCCACCACGCTCGCTTGGCGGGTGGTTCCCGCGGAAGTGCTTCCTCGGTTTCCGCAGCGTCTTCGCGGGCGTCGGTCACCACCGCAGATTAGCGGTGGGTGAAGTTCGGGGAGCGTTTCTCGGTGAAGGCGTTCATGCCTTCGGTCTGGTCGTCGGTGGCGAACGCGGAGTGGAAGAGCCTGCGCTCGTAGAGCAATCCCTCGGCCAGGGTGGTCTCGAAGGCGCGGTTGACGGCCTCCTTGGCCATCCGCGACGCCGACAGCGACATCCCGGCGATGGTGGCGGCGACGGCCTTCGCCTCGTCGAGCAGCGTGTCGGCCGGCACGACGCGGGATACCAGCCCGGCGCGTTCGGCCTCCTCGGCATCCATGTTGCGTCCGGTCAGGATCAGATCCATCGCCTTGGCCTTGCCGATCGCGCGGGTGAGCCGCTGCGACCCGCCCATGCCGGGCAGCACGCCGAGTTTGATCTCGGGCTGGCCGAATTTCGCGGTGTCGGCGGCGATGAGCAGATCGCACATCATCGCCAGCTCACAGCCGCCGCCGAGCGCGTAGCCGGCGACCGCGGCGATGGTGGGCGTGCGCGTCGCGGCGAATTCGGCCCATTGCGCGAAGAAGTCGGCGGCGAACACGTCGGCGAATGACAGGGCGGCCATCTCCTTGATGTCCGCGCCGGCCGCGAATGCCTTCTCGTTGCCGGTGATGATGATCGCGCCGATGCCCGGGTCGCTATCGAGTTCGGCTGCCGCCGTGGTGACTTCGTTCATCACCTGGCTGTTGAGCGCGTTGAGCGCCTTCGGTCGGTTCAGCGTGATGGTGCCAACGCGCCCGTCGCGGGTGACGAGAATGGTCTCGTAGCTCATGGCTGCTCCTATTCGTCGAAGGTCAATTCACGATCGGCCGGCGCGAAGTACGCCTCGATGTCGTCTGCGGTGACAGCCGCCAGGGATGCTGGCGACCACTTCGGGTTGCGATCCTTGTCGATGACTTGAGCGCGGATACCCTCCACCAGATCGGCCGACCGCAGCGACCCGCACGACGTCCGATACTCCTGGCGCAGCACGTCTTCCAGTGTGTCGAGCTTGGCGGCCCGGCGCACCGCTTCGAGCGCAACGGACACCGAGATGGGGGAGCGGGTCGCGATCAGGTTGGCTGCGTCGTTGGCGGGACCGGCGTCGTGCCCCCGCAGCGCGGCGACGATGTCCTCTGCCGTCTCGCCGGCATAGCAGCGGTCGATCCAATCCCGCTGGGCCAATAGCGGACTCGGTGGGGGTTCCTTCGCATACGCGGCCAGGGCCGCGTCGATGCCGTCGGCGAGTATTGCGTCGGTGAAGTCGCCGAGGTCGTCGTGGGGCACGAAGCGGTCGGCGAACCCCATGGCGATGGCGTCGGCGCCGTTGAACGGGGCGCCCGTCAGCGCGGCGTGCAGGCCCAGCAGCCCGGGTGCGCGCGACAGGATGAGGGTTCCGCCGACGTCGGGGATGAAGCCGATACCCACTTCGGGCATGGCCATTTTCGTGGTTTCGGTGACGACCCGGACAATCGCGTGCGCGCCGACGCCGACACCGCCGCCCATGACGATGCCGTCCATCAGCGCGATGTACGGCTTGGTGTAACGGCCGATGTGTCCGTTGAGCAGGTACTCGTCGTACCAGAATTGGCGAGCCTCGGACCCGTCTGCGCGGGCGCTGTGATAGATCGCCACGATGTCACCGCCGGCGCACAGCCCGCGTTCGCCGGCACCGGAGAGCACAACGGCACGGATGGCGTCGTCGCGTTCCCACTCGGCCAGCACCCTCGACATCTCGTTGACCATCGGATGGGTCAGCGAATTGATGGCCTTGGGCCGGTTGAGGGTGATCAGGCCGAAGCCACGGTCGACGGTTACTAGGACATCCTCGTTTTCGCCCACGGATATGCAATCTAGATCGTCGCCGGGGGTGGCCGCCTCCCGGGTAAGGTTTTCTGTGAATGACCCTGTAAGACGGGAACCGCCTGCGGGTCGTCAAACGTTGAGTCTATATTCGCCGCCTTGGCGAACCACAGCACTAGGAGAGGAACCGACGGTGCGGGAGAGCAGCAACCCGGTATTTCGTTCCCTGCCCAAGGGGCAGGGCGGATATGCGCAATTTGGCACCGGAGCCGCCGGCTACGGTGCGCAGGCAGTAGATGCCCAGCCCTATGTGACCCAGTACCCCGACCAGCGGCAGACCGGGGTCGCCCGGCCGCTGACCATCGACGACGTCGTCACCAAGACCGGCATCACGCTGGCCGTGCTGGCTGCTGTTGCGGCCGCGTCCTACTTCATGGTCGCGCAGAACCTGGCGCTGGCCATGCCGTTCCTTCTGGTCGGTGCGCTCGGCGGGCTGGCGCTGGTGCTCGTCGCGATCTTCGGCCGCAAGCAGGACAACCCGGCGATCGTGCTGGCCTACGCCGCGTTCGAGGGGCTGATGCTCGGCGCGTTCTCGTTCGTCGTGGCGAACTTCCAGGTGTCCGGCATCAGCGCCGGTGCGCTCATCAGCCAGGCGATCCTCGGCACGTTCGGTGTGTTCTTCGGCATGCTCGTGGTCTACAAGACCGGCGCCATCCGGGTCACCCCGAAGTTCACCCGTTTCATGTTCGCCGCCTTGATCGGCGCGGTCGTGCTCATGCTCGGCAATCTGGTCGTGGGCCTGTTTATGGACGGGGCCGGTCCGCTGCGCGACGGTGGCCCGCTGGCGATCGTCTTCTCGCTCGTCATGATCGGGATCGCGGCGTTCTCGTTCCTGCTCGACTTCGATCAGGCCGACCAGGCGATCCGCGCCGGCGCGCCGGAGAAGGCTGCCTGGGGCATCGCCCTCGGCCTGACCGTCACGCTGGTCTGGCTCTACCTCGAGATCCTGCGGCTGCTCAGTTACTTCAACAGCGAATAGCAGCCTTACGAGAGAAGGGGCGTCCACGAATGTGGGCGCCCTTTTTCGTTTGCGCCGAGACTGCTCACAGATCGCGATCTATCCACAGATCGCGGTCGTGACGATGCCGTCGGCGCGTCGCCGTCAGCGCGTCGGGCGACAGTGCCGGAATGGATGTGCCATTCATTGGAAGCGAGGCCCTGCGCGACGGCATCGTTGCCAACAAACACCAGCTGCGCACACGTTTCCGTGCGCTTTATCCAGAGGCCGGATTTGCGATCTCACCGCACACTCGACGCAATGGAAAGGCTCGCTAGGCGAGCCGCTCGATGATCATCGCCATGCCCTGGCCGCCACCGACGCACATCGTCTCCAGGCCGAACGTCTTGTCGTGGGTCGTCAGGTTGTTCAGCAGCGTGGCGGTGATGCGGGCGCCCGTCATACCGAACGGGTGACCCAGAGCGATCGCGCCGCCGGACACGTTGAGCTTGTCCTCGTCGATGCCCAGCTCGCGCGCCGAGCCCAGCACCTGGACCGCGAACGCCTCGTTGATCTCGAACAGGTCGATGTCGTTGATCGACATGCCGGCATTGGCCAGCGCCTTGCGCGTCGCGTCGATTGGACCCAGCCCCATGATCTCCGGTGACAGCCCGGACACACCCGTCGCCACGATGCGGGCCAACGGCTTCAGGCCCAGCTCCTTGGCCTTGGCATCGGACACGACGACCACCGCGGCGGCCCCATCATTCAGCGGGCACGCGTTGCCGGCCGTGATGGTGCCGTTCGGCCGGAACACCGGCTTGAGCTGGCTGATCTTCTCGTAGGTAGTGCCGGCACGCGGGCCGTCGTCCTTGCTCACCGTCGAGCCGTCGGGCAGCTTCACCGGCACGATCTCGCGCTCGAAGAAGCCGGCGTTGATGGCTTCCTCGGCCCGGTTCTGGCTGCGCACGCCCCAGTGGTCCTGGTCCTCGCGGCTGATGCCGGTCAGCAGCGCGACATTCTCGGCGGTCTGGCCCATCGCGATGTAGACGTCGGGCACCACGCCGTCCTGCCGCGGGTCGTGCCATTCGTCGGCCCCCGCGGCAGCCTGCGCCGTCCGCTGTTCCGCGTCGCCGAACAGCGGATTGTGGGAGTCCGGCCAGCCGTCCGAACTGCCCTTGGGGAAGCGCGACACCGTCTCCACCCCGGCGGACACGAAGGCGCTGCCCTCGCCGGCCTTGATCGCGTGGAACGCCATCCGCGTGGTCTGCAGCGACGACGAGCAGTACCGGTTCACCGTGGTTCCGGGCAGGAAGTCGTAACCCAGCTCGACGGCCACCGCGCGGCCGATGTTGAATCCGGCCTCGCCGGCGGGCTGCCCGCAGCCCATCATCAGGTCGTCGAGGTCGCGGGGGTCCAGCGCGGGCACCTTGTCCAGCGCCGCGCGCACCATTTGGGCGGCAAGATCGTCGGGCCGCATATCGACCAGCGAACCCTTGGCGGCGCGGCCGATCGGCGAACGCGCGGTCGAAACAATGACGACTTCAGGCATGACGGCTCCACAATCGGCTTGATTTCAGGAAAACTAAAGTGAACCTAGCTCGCGGGCACCACGATGGGCGCGGGCACCCCTGTCGAGCGACGCCAGAGGCGGCTCAGCCCGCCCACCCGGGCGAGCAGCGGTCTGGCGTCGCCCGCCCGCGAATGCAACGGCGGCTCCGGCACCGCGCCACCGAGCCACTCGCCCAACGCATTACACAGCGCCGGCAACAGCTGCCTGGCCGCAAGCGCATATCCGGCTGCCGACGGGTGGAACATGTCGTGTGAGAACAGTTCGTCCGGCGCCTTGAGAAACTCCGGTGAGAGCAGGTCGGCCAGCGGAACCGGAACACCGCCAGCGGACCGCACCGCGGACGCTTGTGAGCGGGCCAGCCGCAGCCCGCGGCTGCGCGCCACCCAGCGCAGCGGCTGCGGGATCGCCCTGATCACCCCGAAATCCGGGCAGGTGCCCACGACGACGACGGCGCCACTGGCTCGCAATCGCCGGACCGCCCGGCCGAGCCGGCGTGCGGACGGGCCGATGCCGTTGGGTTTGGTGATGTCGTTGGCGCCGATCATGATCACCGCCGCGTCCGGTGGCGGGCCGGCTACGAACATGGCGTCGATCTGGCCCGACAATCCCTTCGACGTCGCCCCGACGATCGCCTTGGTGCTCAACCGGATGCGCTTGCCCGATTCCTCGGCCAGCCCCCGCGCGATCAGCACACCTGGCACCTCGTCGGCGCTGTGGCAGCCGTATCCGGTGGCGGTCGAATCGCCGAAGACCATCAGATGCAGGTCGAACGGCAACCCCCGGTACCACCGCTCGACGGGACCGCCGCCGGGGGTGTACACACCGTCGGCGCGCGGCGGGATGTCCCATGACTTCGGGATGACCCGGCGCGCCTTGTCGGCCTGCCCGCTTAGCAGGTTGCGGGCTCCGACATATGCGGAGCCGGTCGACGCGAGCGCGGCCGCAGCCGCCAAAGCGACGGTCGTCGACCGACGCGGTGCACGTATGCCCACGGGCATCAGTTTATGTGCCAATTCGGGGCTTGCCCGCGTGGCAGACCCGATCAGGGATCACGGTGCGGTATCAAGTCCGGTAACGATTCTGACTCGTTGATTGTTGAACTGGTTGTAGGGTGTCAAGCTAAGTTACCCGGCTGGACGAGTTAACGAGGCGCCACCCGGGCACTACGACGGCGTAGGAGTGGTGGCGATGACCGCACCGAGTAAGGTAGCCAGGGCGCCTCGGGCTGACATCGGCCCAGTTAGGTCGCATAAACCGCGCAAGTTTCCGGTCAGCGACGGGGCACCGGTCGAGCTCATCGAGGACGGTCCGAGCATCGCGGGACGGCTCATCGCGCTGGCCGCTCTGCTAACAATTCGGCCGACTCTAGCTATCGGTAGCCACGCTCCGCGCCTGCCGTGGCCGTGGGGATTGGTCGACTTCGTCGCTCGTATCGTGCGGCCCGCTCCGGGCACCGTGCGAACCACCATCTCGTTGACGAACTGCACTGCGCAGCTCGTCCGTGCCGGCGGGGTGTTGCCCGCCGACGGCAAGCGCGGCGTCATCGTCTACATGCACGGTGGGGCGTTCCTGACGTGCGGCGCGCACTCGCATGGCCGGCTGGTGACCATGCTGTCGCGTTACGCCGACAGCCCCGTGCTGGTCGTGAACTACCGGATGATCCCGAAGCACTCCGTGGGCATGGCGCTCGACGACTGCTACGACGCCTACAAGTGGCTGCGTCTCAGGGGCTACGAGCCCGACCAGATCGTGCTGGCGGGCGACTCCGCAGGCGGGTACCTGGCGTTGGCCCTGGCCGAGCGGCTGCAGCTCGAGGGCGAGCACCCTGCGGCCATGGTCACGCTATCGCCGCTGTTCGAGATCGACAACGAAACCCGGGCCAACCACCCGAACATCCGCACCGACGCGATGTTCCCGCCGCGGGCGTTCACCGCGCTGGTCGACTTGATCCATGAAGCAGCGGGCCGCCACCTTATGGACGGGAAGCCCGAGGAGATCTTCGAGCCCATCGACCACATCGAGCCCGGCTTGCCGCGCACCCTGATCCACGTGTCGGGGTCCGAAGTCCTGGTCAGCGACGCCCGCAAGGCGGCCCGGCGGCTGGCTGCCGCCGGTGTGCCCGTCGAGGTGCGGGTGTGGCCCGGCCAGATGCACGTGTTCCAGGTGGCGGCTCCCGCGGTGCCTGAGGCAACCCGGTCGTTGCGTCAGATCGGGGACTATATCCGAGAGGCCACCTGGTAGCCGATCCGCTCGCCTGACACGATGGACGTATGCGGATCGCCCGGCACGTCAGTGAGCTCATCGGCAATACCCCTCTGGTGCAGCTGAACTCCGTTGTCCCCGACGGCGCCGGCACGGTTGCGGCCAAGATCGAGTACCTCAACCCCGGCGGCAGCGCCAAGGACCGCATCGCGGTCAAGATGATCGACGCCGCGGAGGCGAGCGGCGAACTGCGGCCGGGCGGCACCATTGTCGAACCCACCTCCGGCAACACCGGCGTCGGACTGGCGCTGGTGGCCCAGCAGCGCGGCTACAAGTGCATCTTCGTGTGCCCCGACAAGGTCAGCGAGGACAAGCAAAATGTGTTGCGCGCCTACGGCGCCGACGTCGTGGTGTGCCCGACGGCCGTACCGCCCGACCATCCCGACAGCTACTACAGCGTCTCCAACCGGCTGGTTGAAGAGATCGACGGCGCATGGAAGCCCGACCAGTACTCGAACTCGATGAACCCGGAAAGCCACTACGAGACCACCGGCCCCGAGATCTGGGCCGACACCGACGGCAAGGTCACCCATTTCGTCGCCGGCGTCGGCACCGGCGGGACGATCACCGGCACGGGCCGCTACCTCAAGGAGATCTCCGGCGGAAAGGTGCGCATCGTCGGCGTCGACCCCGAGGGATCGGTCTACTCCGGCGGCACCGGCCGTCCGTACCTCGTCGAGGGTGTCGGCGAGGATTTCTGGCCGTCGGCCTATGACCCGACCGTGCCGGACGAGATCATCGCGGTGTCCGACGCCGACTCGTTCGAGATGACGCGGCGACTCGCGCGTGAGGAGGCGCTGTTGGTCGGCGGTTCGTGCGGCATGGCCGCGGTGGCCGCGATCAAAGTGGCACAGCAGGCCGGGCCCGACGCGCTCGTCGTCGTACTGCTGCCCGACGGCGGACGTGGTTATCTCTCAAAGGTTTTCAGCGACGCGTGGATGTCGTCCTACGGGTTCCTGCGCAGCAGGCTGGACGGATCGGTGGAGGAATCGACCGTCGGCGACGTGCTGCGGGGCAAGTCCGGCGCGCTGCCCGACCTGGTACACACGCATCCGTCGGAAACCGTGCGCGACGCGATCACCATCCTGCGGGAGTACGGCGTGTCGCAGATGCCCGTGGTCGGCGCCGAACCGCCCGTCATGGCGGGCGAAGTCGCCGGCAGCGTGTCGGAGCGCGAGCTGCTCTCGGCGGTGTTCGAGGGCCGCGCGAAGCTCGCCGACGCCGTCGCCCAGCACATGAGCCCGCCGCTGCCGCTGATCGGGGCCGGCGAACTCGTCAGCACCGCCGCCAAGACGCTGCGCGAGTGCGACGCGGTCATGGTGGTCGAGGAGGGTAAGCCGGTCGGTGTGCTGACCCGCCACGATCTACTCGGCTTCCTGTCCGAGGGCAACACTCGCCGCAAGGCCGCCCCGTGAGCCTGCTTACCGAGGCTGGCAAATAAGCGCGAAGCGACTTCCTACGGTTAGGGTTTCCTGGCCGCGAGGCCGTCTGCGCTCGTGATGAACTTCCCGCTAGATGCCCTGCTGCGAGGGACTTCTCAGGTAGGGTAAGCACCGCTTGTTGCCAGCTAATTTAATCCTGGAAGGCGTCCATGACCGATCAACCGCCACCGCCGCCTGGTAACTACCCACCTCCGCCGCGCCCGCCGGGTGGAGGTTATCCGCCTCCGCCGCCGCCGCCGGGTGGTGGCTACCAGCCGCCGCCGCCGCCGCCGGGTGGTGGCTACCAGCCGCCGCCGCCTCCGCCGGGTGGTGGCTACCAGCCGCTGCCGCCTCCGCCGGGTGGTGGCTACCAGGCGCCGCAGGCCGCGACGGGCTACCCGCCGCCGGGTGCCCCGGGCGCAGCGCTGCCGAAAGAGGCCTACACGCCGTGGCTCACGCGTGTGTTGGCATGGATCATCGATTACATCCCCTACTTCATCATCGTGGGCATCGGCTGGGGGCTGCTGCTGGGCACCCGAGAGACCGTCTGCATTACTGACACATCGGAATTCGACCTCGGTGAGTTCTGCGCAACCGGCGCGTCCACGATCGGTCAGTTGTCCATCGGCCTTGCCGTCATAGTCGGGCTGGCCTACCTGGTGTGGAACTACGGCTACCGTCAGGGCACCACCGGTTCGAGCATCGGCAAGTCGATCATGAAGTTCAAGGTCGTGAGCGAAAAGACGGGACAGCCAATCGGTTTCGGGATGTCCATCGTGCGCCAGCTGGCCCACATCATCGACGCTGCCATCTGCTACATCGGCTATCTGTTCCCGCTGTGGGACCCCAAGCGGCAGACGATCGCCGACAAGATCATGACAACGATCTGCCTGCCTCTGTAGTGGATCGTTCTCAACACCGATTGGGAGGGGCCATGAGCGAACCACCACCGCCGCCGCCGAGCGGTTACCCACCCCCGCCGCCAAGCGGTTACCCACCCCCGCCGCCAAGCGGTTACCCGCCGCCACCGCAGCAGGGCGGCTATCCACCACCTCCGCAGACGGGCGCGCCCGGGTATCCACCGCCGCCGCCTCCGGGGCCTGCGTTGCCGAAAGAGGCCTACACGCCGTGGATTACGCGTGTCCTCGGCTACATCATCGACATCCTGCCCGCGGCGGTGGTCATTGGTATCGGGGCCGGCATCGCCTTCGGCACCGCCGATACCCAGTGCGTCAGCGACGGCGGGGAGTACGACTACGGCGTGTACTGCACGTCGAACATGACCGCCTTCGGAATGATCGTCTACATCCTGGCGTATGCCCTCGTGCTCGCCTACGCGATCTGGAACTGGGGCTACCGGCAGGGTACGACTGGCTCAAGCATCGGCAAGTCGGTGATGAAGTTCAAGGTGGTCAGCGAAAAGACCTGGCAGCCAATCGGTTTCGGCATGTCCATCGTGCGTCAGATCGCCCACGTCGTGGACTCGCTTGTCTGCTACATCGGATGGCTGTTCCCGCTGTGGGATGCGAAGCGGCAGACATTGGCCGACAAGATCATGTCGACGGTGTGTGTGCCGTTGGAAAGGCATGGGCTGAACCCGCAGCTGCTGCCGCCTCAGCCACCACCGCAGCAGTAAGAGGAATCATCGGGAAGGGCAGACTGAATGGCCGTGTTGTGGAGCCGCACTCGGCTAGGGTTACCAGCGCTGAGATGCACCTAATTCAACACTGGAAGGCATCCATGACCGATCAACCGCCACCGCCTCCACCCGGCAATTACCCGCCTCCGCCGCAGGGTGGTTACCCTCCGCCTCCGCCGCAGGGCGGTTACCCGCCTCGGCCGCAGGGTGGTTACCCTCCGCCTCCGCCTCCCGGTGGTTACCCTCCGCCTCCGCCGCAGGGTGGTTACCCTCCGCCACCGCCGCAGGGTGGTTACCCTCCGCCACCGCCTCCCGGTGGTTACCCTCCGCCTACAGGACCAGGCTTCCCGCCCGCCACCGGCCCGGGCTTGGGCGGCTTCGGGGGTGGGAAGCCGTACAGCGTCGGCGACGCCTTTTCGTGGGCGTGGAACAAGTTCAGCAAGAACCCCGTCCCGCCCATCGTGGCCACCTTGGTGTATGGCCTCGTCTTAGTAGTGCTTCAGTCGATCGTCAATTTCGTGTCGGCCGCGGTGTCGCCGACCGACTACAGCAGTTACAGTTCGGACGCGACCAGCTTCTCTTTCTCGTACGGCACGTACGGCGCCGGCAGCATCATCGTTTCGATCATCGGATGGTTCGTATCGCTCATCGTCGGCGCCGCGCTTCAGTCCGCGTACATCGGCGGAATGCTGGACATCGCCAACGGGCAAGAAGTTTCGATCGGCTCGTTCTTCAGGCCCCGGAACATCGGCAATGTCGTCATCGCGGGTCTGATCGTCGGCATCGTGACCACGATCGGGATCTTCCTGTGCATCATCCCGGGCCTCATCGCAAGCATCATGTTGATGTTCACCGTGGTTGCAGTGCTGGACCGCAACCTGTCGCCGGTCGACGCGGTCAAGGCGAGCTTCGATCTCAGCAAGGCCAACTTCGGCAACGTCATTCTCACGTGGCTCGTCCTGATCGTGACGTTCCTCGTCGGCGCTCTGCTGTGCGGTGTCGGACTTCTCGTTGCCGCTCCGGTCGCGACTCTCATCCTGGTGTACACGTACCGGATTCTCAGCGGCGGGCAGGTCGCCCCCGCCACCCCGTAGTCCAGGTCTATCGGAAGGCGCTGATTCCGGTCAGCGCCTCACCGATGACCATCTGGTGCACCTCCGACGTGCCCTCGTAAGTCAGCACCGACTCGAGGTTGTTGGCGTGCCGGATCACCGGGTACTCCAGCGTGATTCCGTTGGCGCCCAAGAGGGTTCGGCATTGCCGGGCGATCTTGATCGCCTCGCGCACGTTGTTCAGCTTGCCGACGCTGATCTGTTCCGGGCGGATACGGCCGTCGTCCTTGAGGCGGCCCAGGTGCAACGCCAGCAGCTGGGCCTTGCCGAGTTCGACGGCCATGTCGGCGAGTTTCGCTTGCGTCAGTTGGAATCCCGCCAGCGGCTTGTCGAAAACCTCACGGGTGCCGACGTACTCCAGCGTGCTCTGCAGGCAGTCCCGCGCGGCACCGACGCTGCCGAACACGATGCCGAACCGCGCCTCCGACAGGCAGGCGAGCGGGC
This sequence comes from uncultured Actinomycetota bacterium, assembly GCA_963848185.1. GTDB lineage: Bacteria > Actinomycetota > Actinomycetes > Mycobacteriales > Mycobacteriaceae > Mycobacterium. The sequence goes on along the minus strand of CAWKCR010000015.1, from coordinate 57,764 downwards.
CGGACAGTCCGTTGGCCTCGGGCAGTTGGGCGTCGGCGGGCAGCCTGACATCGTCGAGATGCAGCTCGGAGGTGACCGACGCGCGCAGCGACAGCTTGTGCGTCATGTCCCTGGCCGTGAAGCCGGGAGTGCCTGCCGGCACGACGAACCCGATGATGCCCTCCTTGGAGCGCGCCCACACGATCGCAATGTCGGCGACCGACCCGTTGGTGATCCACATCTTCGAGCCGTTGAGGATCCAGTCCGACCCGTCGCGCCGGGCGGTGGTGCGCATGCCCGCGGGGTTGGACCCGAAGTCGGGCTCGGTCAACCCGAAACAGCCGATCACGTCGCCGGTGGCCATCGCCGGCAGCCACTGCTTGCGCTGCTCCTCGCTGCCCCAGCAGTAGATGGCGAACATCGCCAGCGAACCCTGCACCGACACCAGGCTGCGCAGGCCGCTGTCGACGGCCTCGAGCTCCTGGCAGACCAGCCCGTAGGCGGTGGCGGTGGAGCCGCCGCAGCCGTATCCCTTCAGGTGCATGCCCAGCAGCCCGAGCTTGCCCAGGTCGGCGGCCAGCTCGCGAACGGGCACTTCGCCGGCCTCGAACCAGTCGGCGATATGCGGCCGCAACCGCTGCTCGCCGAACCGGCGCACCGTCTGGCGCAGCTCGATGTCCTCGGGTGCGAGCGACGAGTCGAGGTCAAGCAGATCTTCGATTCGTGCCGTAGCGCTCATGGTCCATGTCTACACCGTGGTCGGTGGCCTGATCACGCATCGTTACCCTGATCGTTGATGAATGAACAACACAGGTGGCGTGGCTTGGCCACCAAGGCCATCCACGCTGGTTTCCGGCCCGACCCGGACACCGGCGCCGTCAACGCCCCGATCTACGCCAGCTCGACGTTCGCGCAGGACGGTGTCGGCGGACTGCGCGGTGGCTACGAGTACGCCCGCACCGGCAACCCGACCCGCGCGGCGCTGGAGGCGTCGCTGGCCGCGGTCGAAGAGGCCGCGTACGGACGCGCATTCAGCTCGGGAATGGCCGCCACCGATTGCGCGCTGCGCGCCCTGCTGCGTCCGGGCGATCACGTCGTGATGCCGGACGACGCCTACGGCGGCACCTTTCGTCTGATCGACAAGGTGTTCACGAAATGGGGAATCGACTACACGGCGGTGGCGCTGTCCGACCTCGACGCCGTGCGCGCGGCGATCACCCCGAAGACCAGGCTGATCTGGGTGGAGACGCCGACCAACCCGCTGCTGTCGATCGCCGACATCGGCGCGATCGCGCAACTCGCGGCGACCTCGAACATAAAGGTGTTGGTGGACAACACGTTCGCCTCGCCGGCGCTTCAGCAGCCGCTGCTGTTCGGTGCCGACATCGTGCTGCACTCGACGACCAAGTACATCGGCGGGCACTCCGACGTGGTGGGCGGGGCGCTGCTGACCAACGACGAAGAACTCGACGTGGCCTTCGCTTTCCTGCAGAACGGCGCCGGTGCGGTGCCAGGCCCGTTCGACGCTTACCTGACCATGCGCGGGCTCAAGACACTGGTGCTGCGCATGCAGCGGCACAGCGACAACGCCGCGCTGGTCACCGAGTTCCTCGAAGGGCATCCCGCGATCGAAACCGTGCTGTATCCCGGGCTGCCCGGCCACCCCGGCCACGAGGTCGCAGCCCGGCAGATGAGCGCATTTGGCGGAATGGTCTCGGTCCGGCTGCGTGGCGGGCGCCAAGCCGCGCACGAATTATGCTCGCGCACCGAGATTTTCATCCTCGCCGAGTCGCTGGGCGGGGTGGAATCGCTGATCGAACACCCGGGCGCGATGACCCATGCGTCGACCGCGGGTTCGCAACTGGAGGTTCCCGACGACCTGGTGCGGTTGTCGGTCGGCATCGAGGATTCGGCCGACCTACTTGCCGACCTGGAGCAGGCGCTCGCCAACTAGCGAGCAAGAAACGCTACGTTAATGCCGGTCGCACCGCCGAGGCGGTGATGGCGAGGTTTACCTCCGGCAGTCCCGTCGGATACTCGTCAACCCAACTGCCGCTGGCGATTTCGCCGGCCCGGGCGTGCACCCAGCGCCAGCCGCGATCGTTGAGGCTCAGCAGCGCACCGAGGCCGTCGACGGCATGCAGTAATGAGATGATCGCCGCGGTCGACGGGGTGGGCGGCCTGCGTTCGAACAGCGCTGCCAACAGCGACGATCGGGCCTGGCTCACCCGGTCGCGGTTCGTCAGGGGCCATGCGTAGGGCTGGCTGAACCGCTTGGAGTGCAACCGGATACGTCGGATCTGACCAGTCTGCTCGAGGTAGTGGGTGAGGTTCTCCTGGGTGTGTTTGGACAGCCTCTTCACCGCCGTTGCGGGTCGCAGAGGCCGGCGCTGCAGCAGCTGGAACGCCGGCGCTACGACGGGATCCAACGGCCCGGGCACAGATAGCGCCACCAGCAGGCCGGGTTCGACCTGCTCACCGGCCATCGCCGGCCGAATCCGGCAGGCGTGCGCGAGATCCAGCAGCACCGCGGCGGACAGCACCTTTTCGCAGCGCGGACGATCCAGACCGGGCTGAGCGGACGCGTTGTCCAGCAGCAGCAGAAACAGGTCCTCGGCGATCTGCGCCATGAGCGGACTCTAAACCGCCTCGACTGCTCTGCGCGCACCGCGCGCGCTGCCGACCGGTCCCGTCAGGAGTGGTACGGCTCCGCCTTGACCAGCGTGACCTTGACGGTGTTGCCGTTGGGCACCGTGTAGGTGCGGGACTCGCCGACCTTGGCATCGATCAGGGCACCGCCGAGCGGGGAGCCCGGCGAGTACACCTCGAGTTTGCCGTCGCTGACGCCCTCCTGGCGAGTGGCGATCAGGAAGGTCTCCTTGTCGGACTTGTCGTCGCCGTAATAGACCGTGACCACCGAACCGGGCAGCGCCACACCGGACTGCTTGGGTGCCTCGCCCACCTTGGCGTTGTTCAGCAGCTCCTGCAGCTGGCGGATGCGTGCCTCCTGCTGGCCCTGCTCCTCACGGGCGGCGTGATAGCCGCCGTTCTCGCGCAGGTCGCCTTCCTCGCGGCGATCGTTGATCTCGGCAGCGATGACCGGTCGATTGGCGATCAGCTGATCGAGCTCTGCCTTCAGCCGGTCGTATGCCTCCTGGGTCAGCCAGGTGACCTGGGTGTCGGTCATGTCCTCGCGCTCCTGTCGTCGTTGCTCTCGCGCTTTTTCGCGTAAGAAGTCTCGTGTCACGGCGCCGGGAGCTCTGTTGCGTGTATTGCCGCGATCGCAAGCGCGGAATCCGCGCACCAAAAGCAGCAATACACGGCTCCAGCAGGAACCGTGTATCGAACCATGGTAGCACCGCGGGGACAGCGAATTTTTACGTATTCGCAGTTCGGCGTTTGTTGCGCCGACGCCTCGGCGTGGTGCTAGGAGGCCACCAGGTACGACGGCACGTCGGTCCCGCAGCCGTAGACGTCGCCGACGACCGGCGGCCGGCTTGTCTTTACGACCGTGGTCACCTGCACGGTTGCCTGCGTAGACGGCGGCACCAGCACTTCGCGCCGGCCGGTTTCGCTACCGTCGATCGACCGGGCCCGCACGATGCACGCCACCGGGCGCGAGGGGTCGTCGCGGGTGACGCTGATCGTCACCGCGACGGTTTCGTCGTCGACCAGCCGGTAGCCGCCCAGTTCGCCTTTCACCTCGCCGGTGCCCAGGCGCGCCGAAGCGATCACGGCAATCGCCACCCCGGCCGCGAGGACCAGCACGGTCAAACCGATGACGATCCAGCGGCGGTGACGATGCGACAGCCGCTGCCGCCCATAGCGGGCGGCGGGACGCTCGATCATCTCGTTTTGCATGCCCGTCGCTCGGATAGTTCTACCGAACTGGAACTATAGGGACTACTTCAAGTGTTCGAGTCGGTTGAAGCGTCTCGAGAATGTCGGCACGAGATGAGCAGGTAAGAGGGAACAGCTTGAGCGAACTGCGGTTGATGGCGGTGCATGCCCATCCGGACGACGAGTCCAGCAAGGGTGCCGCCACCATGGCGCGCTACGCCGACGAGGGCGTTCGCGTGCTCGTGGTGACGCTGACCGGTGGCGAGCGCGGTGACATCCTCAACCCCGCGATGGACCTACCCGATGTACACGGCCGGATGGCCGAGATCCGCCGCGACGAGATGGCCAAAGCCGCGGAGATCCTCGGTGTCGAGCACCACTGGCTCGGCTTCGTCGACTCCGGCCTGCCCGAGGGTGATCCGCCGCCACCGCTGCCCGGCGGCTGTCTGGGGGTGGTCCCGCTGGAGGAGCCCACCGAGGCGCTGGTGCGCGTGGTCCGCAAGTTCAAGCCGCACGTGATGACCACCTACGACGAGAACGGCGGCTATCCGCATCCGGACCACATCCGCTGCCATCAGGTGTCGGTGGCCACCTACGAGGCCGCCGGCGACTATCGGCTCTTCCCCGACGCCGGTGAACCGTGGGATGCGCTCAAGCTGTACTACAACCACGGCTTTCTGCGGAAGCGCATGCAATTGCTGCAGGAGGAGTTCGCCAAACACGGCCAGGAGGGCCCGTTCGAGAAGTGGCTCAAGCACTGGGATCCCGAGCATGACCCGTTCGCCAAGCGGGTGACGACGCGCGTCGAGTGCGCCAAGTACTTCGCCCAGCGCGACGACGCGCTGCGTGCGCACGCAACCCAGATCGACCCGATGGGCGATTTCTTCCACGCGCCGATCGAATGGCAGCAACGGCTGTGGCCGACCGAGGAATTCGAGCTGGCCCGTTCGCGGATACCGGCGTCACTGCCGGAGACCGATCTGTTCGCTGGAATCGAGACCGGCAAGTGAACGACACGCTGATGCTCGTTGTCAGCCTGCTGGCCGAGGAGCAGCCACGGAATACCGGCCCCGATTTCGGCAAGGCCAGCCCGTTCGGGCTCGCCATTGTCGTGCTGCTGGTGATCGGCACGTTCCTGCTGGTGTGGTCGATGAACCGGCACCTTCGCAAGCTGCCGGAGTCGTTCGACAGGGAAAACCCCGAACCGGACCAGGCGGCCGACGAGGGAACAGTGGAGCCGAACAACAACGGGCTGCAGAATGAGTCCGGCGGCTAACACGCTTTCCGAGGCGACCAGCCCGTACCTGCGCCAGCACGCCGACAACCCGGTGCACTGGCAGCAGTGGACGCCCGACGCACTGGCCGAGGCGGCGTCGCGGGACGTCCCGATCCTGCTGTCGATCGGGTACGCGGCCTGCCACTGGTGCCACGTGATGGCCCACGAGTCGTTCGAGGACGAGCAGGTCGCCGCGGCGATGAACGACGGGTTCGTGTGCATCAAGGTGGACCGCGAGGAGCGGCCCGACCTGGATGCCGTCTACATGAACGCCACCGTCGCGCTGACCGGTCAGGGCGGCTGGCCGATGACCTGCTTTCTCACGCCGGACGGCCGGCCGTTCTTCTGCGGCACCTACTACCCGAAACCCAACTTCCTGCAGCTGCTCGCGGCCGTCGAGGAGACTTGGAGTACGCGCCGCGACGAGGTGGAGCAGGCCTCGGATCGCATTGCCGGCGAATTGCGGTCGATGGCTTCCGGCCTGCCCGGCGGTGGGCCGCCGGTGCAGGCAGCGCTGTGCGATCACGCAGTGGCCGGGGTGGTGCGCGACGAAGATGCGGAACGTGGCGGGTTTGGCGGTGCACCGAAGTTTCCGCCGTCGGCGCTGCTGGAGGCGTTGCTGCGCAGCCACGAACGCACCGGCGACGCATTGCCTTTGGACGCGGTGGAGCGGACCTGTACGGCGATGGCCCGCGGCGGCATCTACGACCAGCTGGCCGGCGGGTTCGCCCGCTACAGCGTCGACGCGTCGTGGGTGGTGCCGCATTTCGAGAAGATGCTCTACGACAACGCCCTTCTGCTGCGGGTGTATGCGCATTGGGCTCGTCGCACGCGAAACCCGTTGGCGCGCAGGGTAGCCGAGGAGACGGCGCGGTTCATGATCGACGAATTGGGCGCCGACGGCATGTTCACCTCCTCGCTGGACGCCGACACCGACGGCAAGGAGGGCCTGACGTACGTCTGGACGCCCGCGCAGTTGCGTGAGGTGCTGGGTGACTCCGACGGGCGTTGGGCCGCAGAGGTTTTCCACGTTACCGACGGCGGCACGTTTGAGCACGGCAGTTCCGTGTTGCAGCTCTTGGCCGAGCCCGACGACGCCGAACGCTTCGACCGGATCCGCGCCGCGCTGCTCGCGGCCCGGCTCACCCGGCCGCAGCCCGGCCGCGACGACAAGGTGGTCACCGCGTGGAACGGGCTGGCGATAACGGCGCTCGCCGAGACCAGCGTCGCACTCGATCGCCCCGAATTGCTTGACGCCGCAACGCAATGCGCGCGGGCGATCGTCGACCTGCATCTCGTCGACGGCCGGCTGCGGCGGGCCAGCCTCGGCGGCCGGGTCGGCGATAGCGCCGCAATCCTCGAGGACTACGCGACGCTGGCCACCGGGCTGCTCACCCTGTACCAGCTGACCGGCGAGGCGTCCTGGCGCCAGGCGGCGACCGGATTGACCGATACCGCGCTCGACCATTTCGCCGACCCCGAGCGTGAGGGCCGCTGGTATGACAGCGCCGATGACGCCGAGCAGCTGATGGTGCGGCCCGCCGACCCGCTGGACGGCGCCACCCCGTCGGGCGCCTCGTCGATCGCCGAGGCCCTGCAGCTGGCCGCACACCTGGCTCCCGCCGAAGACGCGGACACCTACGGCGCCGCAGTCGACGCCACGCTGGCCGGCGCGACGCCGATCTTGGCGAAGCTTCCGCGGTCCGGTGGACACTGGCTGGCGGTCGCCGAGGCCGCGGTGCGCGGACCCATCCAGGTCGCGGTGGCCTGCGATCCCGAGCGCTCGGAGCTGCTGACTGCGGCCCGCGCGCTGGCGCCCGGCGGGGCGGTGGTGGTGGGCGGTCCGGTCAACTCCGCAGAGCTGTTACGCGACCGCGACCGGGTCGCCGGCGACGACGCCGCCTACGTGTGCCGTGGCAGGGTGTGCGACCTGCCCGTCACCACCGCCGGGGAACTCGCCGCCGCGCTCGGTGTGGCCCTGTAGCGTGCGGCCCATGCCGAGCGCCGAGCAGATCACGCAGACCGTCAACCGCTACCTCGAGCTGCTCGCCCAGGGCAATGCCGACGAGATTGCCGCGCTCTACGCCGACGACGCCACCGTTGAAGATCCGGTCGGGGGAGAGGTGCATATCGGTCGTCAGGCGATCCGCGGCTTCTACACGGCCGTCGAAAACGTGAAGAGTGAAACCGAAGTGGTGACGCTCCGTGCACTCGGCAGCGAGGCGGCGTACTTCTGGGCGCTCACCGTCGATCTCGGCAACGGCGGGATGCGCATCGAGATCATCAGCGTCATGACGTTCGACGACGAAGGCAAGATCGCGTCGATGAAGGCGTACTGGGGTCCGGAGAACGTGACCCAGGTGTAATCCCGGGTCGCTTCGCTCCTGCCCTCCGAATGGTCTAAAACACCGCGAACCACATCGCGATGTAGTGGCAGAGCGCCGCCACCGCCGTGCAGGCGTGGAAGAACTCGTGGTGGCCGAATGTCGTCGGCCAGGGGTTGGGCCACTTGAGCCCGTACAGCACGCCGCCGATGCTGTAGAGCGCGCCGCCGACGATCAACAGCACCAACGCCGCGATGCCGGCGCCATGCATGATGGGTCCGACGAACCACGCCGCCACCCAACCCAGCAGCAGATAGAGCGGCACGCCGACCCAGCGGGGCGCCGACGGCCAGAACATCTTGAGCAGCACGCCGGCGATCGCCCCGCCCCACACGATCCAGAAGAGCACCATGCCCTTCTCCGACGGCAGCGCCAGCAGGGCGAACGGCGTATAGCTGCCGGCGATGAAGACGAAGATCATCGAGTGATCGAGGCGCTTCATCCACTTGCGTGCCGTCTCCGATTTCCAGTTCACGCGGTGGTAGGTGCCGCTCACCGCAAACATCGCGACGATGGTCAGCGTGTAGATGAGGGTGGCGATGCCGGCGCGCGTCGACTCCAGCGCCCACGACACCGATACCAGCGCCGCTCCCGCGATGACTGCCACCACGGCCGAGTAGACGTGGATCCAGCCGCGGGCCCGCGGCTTGTGGAGAAAGTGGGCGACGCCGTCGGCGACGGCTTCGGGGAAGTCTTCGGCGTATACCCGCGGTGGCTGCTGTTGGGCCTCGTCGGCGGTGTCGATCTGAGCCATGTCACCTCCACTAATGGCATGGGGGGTTTTCGTGGGTCACAGTAGTCTGGACCATTGTGGACATCATTCCTTCTCGGCTCAAGGAACCGATGTACCGGCTCTACGAGATGCGGCTGCGCCAGGGACTCGCTTCCTCGAAATCCGAACTGCCCCGCCACATCGCGGTGCTGTGCGACGGTAACCGACGCTGGGCACGTGATGCGGGTCACGACGACGTCAGCTACGGCTACCGGATGGGCGCCCGCAAGATCGCCGAGATGCTGCGCTGGTGCCAGGACGCCGGCATCGAAATGGCCACCGTCTACCTGCTGTCGACCGAAAACCTGCAGCGTGACCGGGGCGAACTGTCATCGCTCATCGAGATCATCACCGACGTCGTCGAGGAGATCTGCGCCCCCGCCAACCGGTGGAGCGTGCGCACGGTCGGCGATCTCGAGCTAATCGGCGAGGAGCCGGCACGGCGGCTGCGCGACGCGGTCGAGTCGACAAACGGCAACGGCAGCAGTTTTCACGTCAACGTGGCCGTCGGCTACGGGGGCCGCCAGGAGATCGTCGACGCGGTGCGCGCACTACTGGGCAAGGAGCTGGCCAACGGCGCCACCGGCGAACAGCTGATCGACGCCGTCACCGCCGACGCCATCTCGGAGAACCTCTACACGTCCGGCCAGCCCGACCCCGACCTGGTCATCCGCACCTCGGGTGAGCAGCGGCTCTCGGGCTTCCTGCTGTGGCAGAGCGCGTATTCGGAGATGTGGTTCACGGAGGCGTACTGGCCGGCGTTTCGGCGGGTGGACTTCCTGCGAGCGTTGCGCGACTACACCGCGCGGCACCGCCGCTACGGCATCTGATGCCACACTAGAGTCATGGCTGCGCTGTCAGCGGTGGTGTTCACGCTCAGCTGGTGGTTGGGCCTGTATCTGCTGGCCCGTGACCCGCGCAAACCCGTCCTGGTGCTGGCCGCGATCGGCCTGACCAGCTTCGCGTCGGTGGTGGCGCTGGACGCCGTGCGGGTGGTCAGCGGATCCGATCTGCTCAGCCGCATCGAGATCTATCTGGTCGCCGTGCCCGGCATCGCGTGGTTCGCGGTGCTCCTCGAACTGTCGCGGCCGTGCGACACCTGGCGCAGCCGCGCCGGCGAGATCGTGCTCGTGGCCAGTGTGGCCGCGATGGCATTCGCCGGCGCGGTGATGGCCGGCAGCGTCGACGGCCCACTCCGGCTCGGCCACTGGGTCATGTTCGCGACGATCTCGGTGTCCTCGCTGGGCGCGATGGTGCGGGCGGTGTTGCACGGTGTGCGGCCGGTCCCGGTGACCGGCTTCGTCGTGATCGCCACGCTGTTCTTCGCGCTGGGTAACGCGATCCTGATCATCCCGCTGGGTCTGGTCCCCAGCTGGCTGGCGTTGGCGTCCACCGGATTCGACGTCGCCGTCCTCGGCCTCGCCGTGGCGATGTGGGATGCGTTCGACGAGGGGCAGGCGTTGCGCGCCGACATGCTGCGGTCGTTCGCGGCGACGGCCGTCGTGGCGCTGTTGTTCGGCGGTCAGGCGTTGATCGGCCTGGCTGTGGCGGGTGGGCAGACCGCGTTGACGGTGTTGCTGTTCACCAGCCTGGCCGTCGCGATCGCGATCAACGTGTTGGCCGACCCGCTGGCCGGTCTGCTTGACCGGCTGGCATTCTCGCGCTCACCCGCGCTGCGGGCCGACCGGGCAACGCTTCGGCGCACCGAAGCGGCGCTGCCACTGCGGTCGGCCAACCCGCTCGCCGGCGTAGACGACGACACCTTCACCCGGCTCACCCGTCGCGCGCTCGGCCACTACGGCGACCTGTCCAAGCTCGTGGCCAGCCCGCTGACCGCGCTGCCGATGATCGACGAGCGGCTGGCCGCGCGCGGCGCCCCGGACCAGCCGCTGGAGCGGGCCAACGAACTGAAGGCGCTGCTCGCCGACCGCATCGCCCGCCTGAAGCCCCGCGACGGCGGCGAGTTCGGCACCACCGAGCAGTGGCGCTACTACAACTCGCTGTACTTCCCGTACGTCGTGGGTGTGCGTGCATATGCGCAGAACGCCACCGCCGCCGGGCTCGACCCCGTCGCCCGGCAGGCCTGGCAGTGGTTCGTCACCGAGGTGCCGCAGCGGTCGCTGCACAACTGGCAGAACGCGGCGGCGCGGCTGATCGCCGCCGATCTGCGTGGCAATCTGGTCGGCGCGCAGGATTAAGGGTCCCTGACCCAGGTTTGATTGGTCAGCTCTCCCCCGCAAGCGGGAGGTGCCCCCACCGGGGCCGTTCCTCGCCCGCATCGTCGCTGACCTGCGCTTGGCAGTAGCTGGCAGCGTCTGGCGTCGATCTGGCAGTTGATTCTGCGAAACATCGGTGGCATGACCGCCCTCACCACCCGCCAATTCTCCGAAGCTGACTCATTACTGCGCTTCACCATGCGGGCCGACGCCACGCTGTGCGCCGGACTCGGCCTGCTCGTCGCGATGGCCGCCGACCAACTGTCGCGGCTGTCCGGTCTGTCGCCCACCGCGGAATGGATCGCCGGCGCGGTGCTCGTCGGTTACGGCGCACTGATGTATGTGCTCGCCGCCGTGCCCGACGTCCGGCGCGTCGGCATTGCCGTCGTCGGCGGCAACGTCGCCTTCGCCGTGGTCGTCGCGGTCGTATTGGCGGCGGGCTGGCTGCCGCTGACGGATCTGGGTGTCGTCATGGCGATCGCCTTCACGGCCGTCACATTGGCCATCGCCTACCTCCAGTACCTCGGAGTGCGCCGTACTGGCGTGACTCCCTCATGGCTGGTCCGGAGTCGCCGTCGTCAGAGGTTGCGGCGTCGACTCCGGCACCGGTCGCAGGAAATAACCCACCGAGAAAGGAAAACGCATGACCGCCATCACGACCCGCCGACTGACCGAATCGACGGACTCACTGCTGCGCTTCGCGATGCGCGCCGACGCCGTCCTCACCGGCCTGGCCGGTGTGGCCGGCATCCCGCTCGCCGGCTGGCTGGCCGAGCTGTCGGGCACGACGACCGCGACCGAGTACGCGATGAGCGCGTTCTTCATCGCCTACGGCATCGTCGTGTTCGGGCTGGCCGCGCTGCCGTCGGTCCGCCGGGCGGGCATCGCCGTCGTCATCGCCAACCTGCTGTACACGGTTGCGGCCGTGGCCGTGGTGCTCGCGGACGTTTGGCCGCTGACAACAACCGGTGTGGTGCTGACGCTGGCCAGCGGCGTCTACACACTGGTGTTCGCCGAGCTGCAGTACCAGGGAGTGCGCCGGCTATCTCGATAGTTGGCGAGCAGACGCGAAAGCCCCCGACACGCCGCGTGTTTGGGGCTTTTTGCGTCTGCTCGCGCTGGAAGGGCTAGAGCTTGCGCAGGCGCAGCCGGTTGATGGAGTGGTCGGCGTCCTTACGCAACACCAGGGTGGCCCTCGGCCTGGTCGGCAGGATGTTCTCAATCAGGTTGGGGCGGTTGATCGAATGCCAGATGTCGCGGGCGGCGAAGACCGCCTGGTCATCGGTCAGGGTGGCGTAGTGGTGGAAGTGCGACGCGGGGTCGGCGAACGCGGTAGACCGCAGGCCGAGAAACCGTGCGATGTACCACTGCTCGATGTCTTCGATGCGGGCGTCGACGTACACCGAGAAGTCGAACAGGTCCGACACCATCAACGTCGGACCTGTCTGCAACACGTTGAGCCCCTCCAGGATCAGGATGTCCGGATGCCGTATCAGCTGCTTCTCGCCCTGCACGATGTCGTACAGCAGATGCGAATACACCGGTGCGCAGACCTGGTCGGCCCCGGACTTCACTGACGTGACGAATCGCATAAGGGCTCGCCGATCGTAGCTATCCGGAAAACCCTTGCGGTGCATCATGTTTTGCCGCTCCAGCTCGGCGTTGGGGTACAGGAACCCGTCGGTGGTGACCAGGTCGACCCGCGGATGGTGTTCCCAGCGGGTCAGAAGTGCCTGCAGCACACGGGCGGTGGTGGACTTGCCGACCGCGACGCTGCCGGCCACACCGATGACGAACGGCACCGGCCGGTCCGGATTCTGCTGGGGCTCGCCGAGGAACTCAGAGGTCGCGGCGAACAGCCGCTGCCGGGCGGCGACCTGCAGGTGGATCAACCGGGCCAGCGGAAGGTAGACCTCTTCGACCTCGAGCAGATCGAGCTTCTCACCCAGACCACGCAGTTTGAGTAGCTCATCTTCGGTCAGCTTCAACGGCGTCGACATGCGCAAGGCACGCCACTGACTCCGGTCGAACTCCACATAGGGGCTCGGCTCGCTCAGCCGCGGCATGCGCTCAGTCTTGCAGTTAGCGTGGTCGCCATGGAGCCCGGCACCCTGATCCGCGAATACCTGCTGCTCGGTTTGCGCTTCGACCGGGTCGAGGAGGGCTACGTCGACTCCTTCACCGGACACCCCGCACTGCGCCGGACCGTCGACTCCGAGCCGCCGCCGGACCCCGCCGAGCTGGCGCGCCAGGCCGACCGCCTGCTGGACGAGTTGGCCCAGGTGCCGCGCGCAGACGGGTTCGACCAGACGCGGGCGGTCTACATCGGCGCCCACCTGCGCGCCCTGTCCTGCGCCGGCCGGAAGTTCGCCGGCGAGGCGGTCGGCTTCGTCGACGAGGTCGAGGCGTATTTCGACGTGCAGATCGAGAAGGGGGATCCCGAGCAGTACCGGCAGGCGCACCGGAAACTCGACGAGGCGCTCGGCGGCACCGGATCCCTCGCGGACCGGATGCAGGCCTACCGCGTGGGGGAGGAGATCCCGCCCGAACGGCTGGAGGAAGCCATCCACGCGTTCTCCAGCGCGCTGCGCGACCGGGTACGCGCCGAATATCCACTGCCCGACACCGAGACCATCACCTACGAGGTCGTCACCGACAAGCCGTGGTCGGGATTCAACTACTACCTCGGCGATTACCGGTCGACCGTGGCAGTCAACGCCGACCTCAAACAACAGATGTCCAACCTGCCCCGGCTGGTGGCCCACGAGTCCTATCCCGGTCACCACACCGAGCACTGCCGCAAGGAAGCCCGCCTGGTCGAGGGCAAGGGTCAGGACGAGCAGACGATCTTCCTGGTCAACACCCCGCAATGCCTGATGGCCGAGGGCCTGGCCGACCTCGCGCTGTACGCCGCGATCGGCCCGAGCTGGGGCGGCTGGGCCGGTGAGATCTATGCCGACCTCGGGCTTCGTTTCGACGGTGAACGCGCCGAGGCGGTGTCCGAGGCCGCGGCCACGCTCGCCGACGTGCGGCAGGACGCCGCGCTGATGCTGCACGATGAGCACCGGGACGTCGACGACGTCGTCGAGTTCCTCAAGCGATGGCTGCTGGTCAACGACGAGCGCGCGCGGCAGACGCTGCGCTTCTTGTCGTCGCCGCTGTGGCGGGCCTACACCAGCACCTACGTCGAGGGCTACCGCCTGCTGCGGGGCTGGCTGGAGGCCCGACCCGACGGCGTCAGCGTGGCCGAGCGGTTCGGTCGGCTGCTGGACGAGCCGCTGATCCCGTCGTCTTTACGCGCCGATTAGGCTCGTGGGCATGACTTCTGATCCCACGGCCACCACGTCAGCCGCCCCCGGCGCCGAATACGCCGATACCGCGAGCGCCGCCTATCGCGCAGCGCTGCAGGTGATCGAGTCCGTCGAGCCCCGCATCGCCGCCGCGACGCGCAAAGAGCTTGCCGACCAACGGGATTCGCTCAAGCTGATCGCCAGCGAAAACTATGCCTCGCCGGCGGTGTTGCTGACCATGGGCAGCTGGCTGTCCGACAAGTACGCCGAGGGCACGATCGGGCACCGGTTCTACGCCGGCTGCCAGAACGTCGACACTGTCGAGAGCGTGGCGGCCGAGCATGCCCGCGAGCTGTTCGGCTCACCGTACGCCTACGCCCAGCCGCACTCGGGCATTGACGCCAACCTCGTTGCGTACTGGGCCATCCTGGCCACTCGCGTCGAGGCCCCGGGCCTGGTGGAGGCCGGTGCCAAGCACGTCAACGACCTGTCCGAGGCGGACTGGGAGCAGCTGCGCACCAAGCTCGGCAACCAGCGACTGCTCGGCATGTCCCTGGACGCCGGCGGCCACCTCACCCACGGCTTCCGGCCCAACATCTCCGGCAAGATGTTCCACCAGCGCAGCTACGGCACCGACCCGGACACCGGCTTCGTCGACTACGGCGCCGTCGCCGCCGCCGCGCGCGAGTTCAAGCCGCTGATCCTCGTCGCCGGCTACTCCGCGTACCCGCGGCGGATCAACTTCGCCACGATGCGGGAGATCGCCGACGAGGTGGGCGCCACCCTGATGGTCGACATGGCGCACTTCGCCGGTCTGGTCGCCGGCAAGGTGTTCACCGGCGACGAGGACCCCGTCCCGCATGCGCACGTCACCACCACGACGACCCACAAGTCGCTGCGCGGCCCCCGCGGTGGCCTGGTGCTGGCCACCCCCGAGTACGCCGACGCCGTCGACAAGGGTTGCCCGATGGTGCTGGGCGGGCCGCTGTCGCACGTGATGGCGGCCAAGGCGGTCGCGCTGGCCGAGGCGCGTCAACCGTCGTTCCAGGCGTACGCGCAGCGGGTCGCCGACAACGCCCAGGCTCTGGCCGACGGCTTCCTCAAGCGCGACGCCGGGCTGGTCACCGGCGGCACCGACAACCACATCGTGCTGCTCGACGTCACATCGTTCGGTTTGACCGGGCGACAGGCGGAGTCGGCGTTGCTGGACTCCGGCATCGTGACCAACCGCAATTCCATTCCCGCCGACCCCAACGGCGCCTGGTATACCAGCGGCATCCGATTGGGCACCCCCGCGCTCACCACCCGCGGATTCGAGGCCGACGACTTCGACCGCGTCGCCGAGCTGATCGTCGATGTGCTTTCCAACACACAACCAGGGGAAGGCACGGCTGGGCCTTCTAAGGCCAAGTACAAGCTGGCCGACGGCACCGCCCAGCGGGTGCACGCCGCCGCCGCCGAGCTGTTGTCCGCCAACCCGCTGTACCCGGGCCTGACACTGTAGGCGGGGCGCATCGGCCGACATTCCGGTCACACCCCACCCGATTTCAAGAAACATGTGAACTCGGGTTACAGTTACTTTCATGGCACAGAAACCTGTACCTAATGCGCTGATCTCCGAGCTCGAGCCGGTCGTGGAGAAGGAAATTCGCCGCCACGTCGACTCCGAGGACCTCTGGTACGCGCACGACTACGTGCCGTTCGACCAGGGCGAGAACTTCGCCTTCCTCGGCGGGCAGGATTGGGATCCGTCGCAGGTGACCCTGCCCAAGCACATCACCGACGCTCTCGAGATCCTGCTGATAACCAAGGACAACCTCGCCGGCTACCACCGCGAGCTCGTCTTCAGCTTCATCCTGGAAGAGAAGTGGGGCCGCTGGATCGGCCGGTGGACCGCCGAGGAGCACCTTCACGCCGTCGCGCTGCGCAACTACCTGGTGGTCACCCGCGAGGTCGATCCGGCCGCCAACGAGGACGTGCGCGTCGAGCACGTGATGAAGGGCTACCGCGCCGACACCTATGGCCAGGTCGAGCGGCTGGTGTTCATGGCGTTCTTCGAGCGCGCGCACGCCGTCTTCTGCCGCAACCTCGAAGCGCAGATCGCCGAGCCGGTGCTCAAGGGCCTCATCGGCCGCATCGCCAAGGACGAAGAGCGGCACGAGGAGTTCTTTGCCAACCTCGTCACGCACTGCCTGTCGTACACCCATGACGACACGATCGAGGCGATCGCGCGCCGCGCCGCCGAGCTCGGCGTCGTGGGCGGTGACATCGACGCGTATGCGGACAAGATTGCGAACGTGGCCGACGCGGGCATTTTCGGTCCCGAGCACCTGCGCCAGGTGATTGCCGACCGGATCTCCGCGTGGGGCCTGGTCAACGAGCCGCAACTGCGCGAGTTCGTAACGGCTTGAGCGTAGGCGGCGGTTAGCTACGGCGCGCCTGCCCGGCGCATATGCCGCGACGAGGGTAGCGTCGTCTTTCGATGGCTAGCGACATGCTCTGCTGTCCGGGCGGTACCGATCGTTTCGATCACGACAGGACCGGCCCCGGTCCTGGTACCGCAGTGTCCGCCGAGATGTTCGTGCGGGGCCGCGCGGGCTCGAGGAGCGCTACGTGACTGATTCGCCCGTCCGGACCTACGTGCTCGACACCTCCGTGCTGCTGTCCGATCCATGGGCATGCACAAGGTTTGCTGAGCACGAAGTGGTGGTCCCGCTGGTGGTCATCAGCGAACTGGAGGCCAAGCGGCATCACCACGAGCTTGGCTGGTTCGCCCGGCAAGCACTGCGGCTGTTCGACGATCTACGGCTCGAGTACGGACGGCTGGATCAGCCCATTCCCGTTGGTACGCAAGGCGGGACGCTGCACGTCGAGCTCAATCACAGCGATCCGTCGGTGCTGCCCGCGGGTTTCCGGACCGAGAGCAACGATTCGCGGATCCTGACCTGCGCGGCGAACCTCGCCGCTGAGGGCAAGCGAGTCACGTTGGTCAGCAAGGACATTCCGCTGCGGGTGAAGGCCGGCGCGGTCGGCCTGTCCGCCGACGAGTACCACGCGCAGGACGTCATCACGTCCGGCTGGACGGGAATGGACGAGCTCGAGGTTTCGGTCGACGAAATCGACGCCCTGTTCGCCAACGGCGAGATCGACCTCGAGGCGGCCCGTAATCTGCCGTGCCACACCGGCATTCGACTGCTCGGCGGCAGCTCGCACGCGCTGGGCCGGGTCAACGCCGAGAAGCGGGTGCAACTCGTTCGCGGCGACCGCGAGGTGTTCGGGTTGCGGGGCCGCTCCGCCGAACAGCGGGTGGCATTGGACCTACTGCTCGACGAGTCGGTCGGCATCGTCTCGCTGGGCGGCAAGGCGGGCACCGGCAAGTCCGCGCTCGCGCTGTGCGCCGGTCTGGAAGCGGTGCTGGAACGTCGCACCCATCGCAAAGTCGTTGTGTTCCGGCCGCTGTACGCCGTCGGCGGCCAGGACCTCGGCTACCTTCCCGGCAGTGAAAGCGAGAAGATGGGCCCCTGGGCGCAGGCCGTCTTCGACACCCTCGAAGGCCTGGCCAGCCCCGCGGTGCTCGAAGAGGTGCTGTCCCGCGGGATGCTCGAGGTGCTGCCGCTGACCCACATCCGCGGCCGCTCGCTGCACGACTCGTTCGTCATCGTCGACGAGGCGCAGTCACTGGAACGCAACGTGCTGCTGACCGTGCTCTCCCGGCTGGGTGCCGGGTCGCGGGTGGTGCTCACCCACGACGTCGCCCAGCGGGACAACCTGCGAGTCGGCCGGCACGACGGTGTCGCCGCGGTGATCGAGAAGCTGAAGGGTCACCCACTGTTCGCCCACATCACACTGTTGCGCAGCGAGCGTTCGCCGATCGCCGCGCTGGTCACCGAAATGCTGGAGGAGATCAGCCCCGGGGCGCTGCCGTAGCGTGTTTGGCCGCATCGAGTGTGCGCTTACGGCGCCGAGTGTGACCTGAGCGTGGGTTTTCGAGCGATCCGTCGCCGTGAGTGCACAGTCAAAGCCATAGGCGCACACTCGACGATCAACGGGTCCCCCAGCCGGCCCCGGTAGGCTGCTTGGGTGCCGAAGCGACCCGACAGCCAGGCCTGGCGGTACGCCAGGACCGTGCTGGGCGTGGTCGCGGCCGCTGCGGTTCTGGTTGTCGGCGGGCTCACCGGCCACGTGCGGCGGGCCGGCGCGGACAACGTCGACTGCTCACAGGTCAAATGCGTGGCGCTCACGTTCGACGACGGGCCCAGCCCGTTCACCGACCGGCTACTTCAGATCCTGGCCGATAACGATGCCAAGTCGACGTTCTTCCTGATCGGCAACAAGGTCGCCGCCAACCCTGCCGGCGCCAAGCGCATCGCCGAAGCAGGCATGGAGGTGGCCAGTCACACCTGGGAACACCCCAACATGACGACCATTCCGCCGGAGGACATTCCCAGCCAGTTGTCCAAGGCCAACGACGCTATCGAGGCCGCCACGGGACAGCGGCCCAAGCTGCTTCGCACCGCCGGCGGCCTGATCAACGACGACGTGCTGGCGGAGGCCAAGCGTCAGGGACTGGCCGATATCAATTGGGACGTAGTGCCTTTCGACTGGGTCAACGACTCCAATACCGCGGCCACGACCTACATGCTCAAGACGCAGATCAAGCCAGGGTCGGTGGTGCTGTTCCACGACACCTACTCGAGCACCGTCGACGTGGTCTACGAGTTCATCCCGGTGCTCAAGGCCAACGGCTACCACCTCGTGACGGTCAGTCAGCTGCTCGGCCCGCGTGAGCCAGGCAGTAGCTACGGCAGCCGCGAGAACGGGCCGCCGGCCAACGACATCACGGACATCCCGCCGGGCGAGATCCCGACGTTGCCGAACACCCCGTCGCCCAAGCCGATGCCGAACTTCCCGATCACCGACATTCCGGACGCTAACTCCGGCGGTCCCACCAACGGCGCCTAGCGGCGACGGCTACCCATGTGCCGGCCGAGTTCGGCCCGCGACTTGATGCCGAGCTTTCGGTAGATACGGGCAAGGTTCGCCTCGACCGTCTTCGGGCTGATGAACAGAGCAGTCGCAACGTCGCGGTTCTTCATGCCCGACGCCGCAAGCTCGGCGACCCGTTGCTCCGAGGGGGTGAGCTGCCCGGTTTGACGCTGGCCGACGTTCGCTCGGGCCAACTCGGTGCGCGCCCTGTCGACCCACAGGAGTGTGTCCAGCGACTCGAAGATGTCCAGAGCTTCCTGCAGGCTCACGGAAGCGGCCTCTTTACTGCGTTGTCGCCGCTGCAGTTGGCCCAATAGCAATAGGGTCCGTCCGCGTTCAAATGGCATTG
This sequence comes from uncultured Actinomycetota bacterium, assembly GCA_963848185.1. Classification (GTDB taxonomy): domain Bacteria; phylum Actinomycetota; class Actinomycetes; order Mycobacteriales; family Mycobacteriaceae; genus Mycobacterium. The sequence continues at coordinate 38,672 of CAWKCR010000015.1, read as the reverse complement.
GGAGCCTGTCGTGTTCGACCATCGCCCGTTGCGCCGCCAGGCTCGCCGCGGCGAGGTCTCCTCGTGCCGCATGCAGCATGCTGCGGCCGCGGGCACCTACTGCCAGCATCCAGGGTCGGTCAAGCCTGCGGCCGTTCCGTTCGAGCGCGTCGATTAGCGGCTCGGCCTCGGCCAGCCGGCCCAACTGAACGAGGGCCTCGACGACGTCGGGCAGAAACGCCGCGTTGACGATCTCCGTCGAACGCGATTCCGGGTCGAACTTCGAGAGCAGCGGCCCAGCCGCGGCAAGCGCGGCCTCGTAATTGCCCAGCGACACTTCCAAGAATGCCAATGCAGTTATGGCTCGCTCGGCCAGCCGAAATGAACCCGTGCGGTGGCCGATTTCGACTGCCGCACTCACCGCCTGCCGGGCAACCGATTCATGGCCGGCGTACGCCGCCAGTTGTGCGCGCAGAGTGTGGGCGACGAACATCGCGATGTCGCCGCCGAGCTGCCGCGCACGTTCCATCGCGTCCTCGGCGACGAGGTTGGCTTCGACGAAGTCGCCCCGCCAGATCGCGTTCAGCACGACCTGGAATGCGATGAAGACGTGTTCGCCCTCCTCGCCGTTCTCAAGACAGCGGCGCCGAATGCGCTGCTCCTCCGCATGGGCCCGCTCGAGCTGGCCCGACCAATCCAGCAGCAGCGCGTTCTGCACGGTTGGGCGGAAAACCAGCGGCGTGAAGGCGACCTCCGAATCCTCCAAGTCGAGAGCGCGTCGAAGACTCTCCTCGTCGATGCCGTCCCCGCACAGGAAGCGCAGCGTGACCCGAATCCCGAGGGCCACGCTCAGCAGATGTGGCAGTCCGAGGGACTCTGCGGTGGTGACCGCCTCCTCGGCGGTCTGCACGCTGACCTGCGGCTGGTTTGCGTTGATCTGCGCGTACGCCAACATGATCAACATGCCCACCCGCAGCGGGAGGTTGGCCTCGACCTCGGTCAACCCGCGCTCCATAAGGCGGACCACCTCGAAGAAGCCGTCGCCGTAGAGGCGCACGACAGCCAACCGGGCCAGGGCTTCGGCGCGGAGGTCGCCCGGTGGCAGTCGCTCGATGGCGTCCTCCAGCATCGCGGCCGCGCGTGCCCGTTCGCCGGCGTCGAAATGATGCGTCGCCGACTGCAGTCGACGCTGGACCGTATCGCCGCCGAGCCCGATCGCCAGGTCCATCAGCTCGGCAGCCGCCGCCGGGGCGCCGCGAATGCGCGCCGACTCCGCCGCCCTGTCGAGCGCCCGGAGCGTGTCGTGATCCCCGCTCGTCGCGGCCAATGCCAGATGCCGGGCCCGAAGCTCCGGTTCCTCGACGATGTCTGCGAGGCGTCGATGCATCGTCCGGCGCTGTCCCGGAGCGGCCTCGGCGTACACGCCCCTGGCCAGTAGGGGATGTGCGAAGTGGATCCGGTTGCCGTCGATCGCGATTATGCCCTTGCTCTCCGCGTTCTCGAGCAGCCCAACCAGCCGGTCGTCGTCGGTGATCGTCGCGCTCGAGACAAGCTCGACCGTCGGCGACGCCAAGCATGACGCGGCGAGCAACGCATCGTGCACGTCGGGATCGAGGCTGCCGATGCGTTCCCGCACGACGTCGGTCAGCGTGCTCGGTAGTGACGTCTCGATGCCTGGCGCTCGTTCGTCTATCGTCCGTGCCAATTCGATGGCGTAGAACGGGTTTCCGCCGGAGACTTCGTGTATTCGTCTCATCGTCGGCCGTGAGAACGGTCTGTGCAGGCGCGCAGATACCGCCGCGTGCAGATCATGAATGTTCAACGGGTGCAATCGGGTTCGCTTGACCGCGTCCGGCCGCGGCATCTGCAGCCACGCCGCCCCGGCGCCGCCGCCGGCTTGGGTGCGGACGCTGCCCAGAACGCCGACCGGCCCCGAGAGCCGGCGGGCGGCGAACGCGACGACGTGCATGCTGGACGGGTCTATCCACTGCAGGTCGTCGACCGCCAACAGCACCGGCCCGTCGTCGGTGAGCCGTTCGACGACCGACAGGAAGGCCGCCGCCACCGCGCGCTGGTCCGTGGCGGTGCCGTTCTCCGCCCGCAGCAACACCTGGTCCACAGCGATTCGCTGGGGTTCCGGCAGGTCGGCCCAGGCGGACGGGCCCACCCCGTCCAGCAAGTCGGCCAGCGCCGTGTACGCCAGCACGGACTCGGCCGCCGCGACCCGCGCCGACAGCACCCGGAATCCGCGGTTCCGTGCCTGCTCCAGCGCAGCTAACCAGAGCGTGGTCTTGCCAATGCCGGGCTCGCCCTCGATAAGCAACGCCGATGGCTCAGCAGATGCTGAAGCCAAGAACCCACCGACCGCGCTTGTGCCCATCGGACGGCCCCCCAAGCCAACCCCCGACATACCCAGAAGAATCTCAGCTAACGGCGCGCCGGTTTCATGTTTTGGGCGATTGGTCGCTACCGCGGTTTGGGCAACGCTGCTTCAGCGCTGTGGTCTGCTCTTCGCGCAAGCGCTCATCGCTGGTCGTCGCGCACCTTCGCCATGGCCAGCACGTCGAGTCGGCGGTCCAGTTCCTCCAGCGACAGGTTGTCACCGATCAGGCCGCGGTCGATGACCGTCTGACGGATGGTCTTGCGCTGCTTGAGCGCCTCCTTGGCGACCGCCGCGGCCTCCTCGTAGCCGATCGCCGAGTTCAGCGGGGTCACGATCGACGGCGACGACTCGGCAAGTTCTCGCAGGCGTTCCTCATTGGCGACCAGGCCGTCGATGCACCGCTCGGCCAATAGCTTGGAGGCGTTGGTCAGAATCTTGAACGACTCCAGCAGGTTGCGCGCCATCATCGGGATGTACACGTTGAGTTCGAAGGCGCCTGCGGCGCCGCCCCACGCGATCGCGGCGTCGTTGCCCACCACCTGCGCGGCGACCTGGGTGACGGCCTCGGGAATCACCGGGTTGACCTTGCCCGGCATGATCGAGCTGCCCGGCTGCAAATCCGGCAGCTGCAGCTCGCCGAGACCGGTCAGCGGCCCGGAACCCATCCAGCGAATGTCGTTGGCGATCTTGGTCAGCGATACCGCGATCGTGCGCAGCGCACCGGACGCCTCGACCAGCCCGTCACGGGCGGCCTGGGCCTCGAAAGAGTTGACGGCCGTTCGCAATTCGGCCAGGCCGGTCTGCTGCACCAGCACCTCGACGACCTTCTCGCCGAAGCCGTCCGGCGCGTTGAGCCCGGTGCCGACGGCGGTGCCGCCGATGGCCAGTTCACCCAGCCGCGGCAACGTGGCCTTCACCCGTTCGATGCCGGCCTCGATCTGGCGGGCGTAACCGCTGAACTCCTGGCCCAGCGTCACCGGGACCGCGTCCATCAGGTGCGTGCGACCCGACTTGACCACGGCGCGCCACTGCCGGGCCTTTGATGTCAGTGACTCGTGCAGCACCTCCAGTGCCGGAATCAGGTGTCGCACAGCGGCTTCGGTGGCTGCGATGTGGGTCGCCGTCGGGAAGGTGTCGTTGGACGACTGCGACATGTTGACGTCGTCGTTGGGGTGCACAACAACAGGCGGGGTCGCCGTTGCCGCAATGCTCGCTATGACCTCGTTGGTGTTCATATTCGAGCTGGTTCCCGAGCCGGTCTGGAACACGTCGATCGGGAACTGGTCGTCGTGCAGGCCGTCGGCGATCTCACCGGCCGCGGCGATGATCGCGTCGGCCTTCTCCGGCGCGAGCAGGCCGAGATCCTTGTTCACCTGCGCGCAGGCGCCTTTCAGCAGGCCCAGCGCTCGGATCTGGGTGCGCTCCAGCCCGCGGCCCGAGATCGGGAAGTTCTCCACAGCCCGCTGCGTCTGCGCGCGCCATAGCGCCGTGATCGGCACCCGGACTTCGCCCATGGTGTCGTGCTCGATGCGGTACTCGGTCTCGACGACGCTGTCGGCGCTCATGTGCTCCTCGCTGATGGTTGGGTTTACGGCAGGGGTTGGATGGCGTTGCTATCGCCGGTGAAATCGATTGCGGAGTACTCGTTGAGCTTGGACAGCCGGTGGTACGCCTCGATCATTCGGACGGTGCCGGACTTCGAGCGCATCACGATCGACTGCGTGGTGCAGCCGCCGCTGTAGTAGTGCACTCCGTTGAGCAGGTCGCCGTCGGTGACACCGGTAGCGGAGAAGAACACGTTGTCCCCGGACACGAGTTCTTCGGTTGTCAGAACCCGATCGAGGTCGTGGCCCCGATCGATCGCCTTCTGGCGCTCTTCGTCGTCTTTCGGCCACAGCTTGGCCTGGATCGCGCCGCCCATGCAGCGGATGGCCGCGGCGGCGATGATCCCCTCCGGGGTGCCGCCGACGCCGGCCAGCATGTCGGTGCTGGTGTTGGGCCGGCACGCCGAGATCGCACCGGCCACGTCGCCGTCGGAGATCAGCCGGCACCGGGCGCCGGCGGCGCGCACGTCGGCGATCAGCTTCTCGTGCCGCGGCCGGTCCAGGATGCACACCGTCAAGTCCGACACTGACACATTCTTGGCCTTGGCAACCTTGCGGATGTTCTCGCCGATCGGGGCGGTGATGTCGATGACGTCGGCAGCTTCGGGCCCGACGGCGATTTTGTCCATGTAGTAGACCGCGGACGGGTCGAACATGGTGCCCCGCTCGGACACCGCCAGCACCGAGATCGCGTTGGCCAGGCCCTTGGCCATCAGCGTGGTGCCGTCGATCGGGTCGACCGCGAAGTCGCAATCCGGGCCGTCGCCGTTGCCGACGTGCTCGCCGTTGTAGAGCATCGGCGCGTGGTCCTTCTCGCCCTCGCCGATGACCACCACGCCGTTCATCGACACCGAGTTGACCAGCTCCCGCATCGCGTCGACCGCGGCGCCGTCGCCGCCCTCCTTGTCGCCGCGGCCTACCCAGCGGCCTGCGGCCATCGCACCGGCTTCGGTCACTCGCACCAGTTCCATGGCGAGGTTGCGGTCAGGGGCTTCACCACGCGAGGGCTTCATGCGCCGATTGTCCCAGAAGCGGATCGGCGCTTGGGACCTGGGATACTGGCGATCGTGAGTAGTCAGCCGCAGCCCAGCCCGAATGTCGCCGGCCAAGCGGCTCCGGCGCCCAAGCCGGCGAAGTCGCGGCTGCTTCAGGACGGCCGGGACATGTTCTGGTCGATCGCGCCGCTGGTGCTGGCCTGCATCGTGCTGGCCGGGGTGTTGGGCATGTGCTCATTCCAGGCCGGCGGGCCGGGCAAGGGGCCGACGCCCGACTACGACGCCCCGGCCGCGCTGCAGGCGGACGCCGACGCGCTCAAGATCCCGATCCGGTTGCCGCAGCTGCCCGAGGGCTGGCAGTCCAATTCCGGCAGCCGCAAGGGCATCGACGGCGGCCGCACCGACCCGGCGTCGGGTCAGCAGGTCCGCGCGGTCAGCTCGACCGTCGGCTACCTGGCGCCCACCGGGATGTACGTGAGTCTCACGCAGAGCGACGCCGACGAGGCCAAGTTGGTCGCCTCGATCAACACCGACCTGTATCCGACGGGCGCCCAGGACGTGCACGGCGTCAAGTGGGTGGTCTACGAAGGCGGCGACGATGCGGAGCCGGTGTGGACCACCCGGCTCAACGGGCCGGGCGGCCCGGCGCAGCTCGCGATAACCGGCGCCGCGGGTACCGGCGAGTACCGTACGCTGGCGGCGGCGACGCAGACCCAGACGCCGCTGCCCGCGAAGTAGAACACCGCGACCCCTCGCGACATAGGACGGAGACGCCATGACCGCGCCCGAAGCCGACCTGACCGGATGGACCGCCGCACCGTTTTCCGCGGCCGGCTATACCCACGACGTGTACCGCAAGGGCGAGGGGCCGGGCGTGGTGCTGATCCCGGAGATGCCGGGCCTGCATCCAGGCGTGCTGGCTCTCGGTAATCACCTGGTGGACAACGGATTCACCGTGGCGGCCCCGTCACTGTTCGGCACGCCGGGTGCGCCGGCGATCAGGCCCGGCATGGCGCCCGTGCTACTGCGGGGTTGTGTGGCAAGGGAATTCGCGGCGTTCGCGACCAATGCGGACCGGCCGGTGGCGCACTATCTGCGGGCGCTGGCCCGCGACCTCAACGAAAAGACGCCAGGCAGGGGCGTGGGCGTGATCGGCCAGTGCTTCACCGGCGGCTTCGCGCTCGCGGCGGCCGTCGACGACAGCGTGCTCGCCCCGATCCTGAGCCAACCGTCGCTGCCGTTGCCGCTGACGCCGAAACAGCGGCGCGACCCTGGTCTTTCCGAAGACGAGCTGAAGATCATCGAACAGCGCGCCGCCAATGAAGGGCTCTGCGCGATGGGTCTGCGGTTCAGCGAGGACGCGATGTCACCGGGCGAACGCTTCAAGACGCTCAAGGACCGGCTCGGCGACGCGTTCGAGGTCATCGAGATCGACTCGAAGAAGGGCAACGAACACGGCCTGACCAAGATGGCGCACTCGGTGCTGACCGATCAGGTCCGCGAGGTCGACGGGCACCCGGCCTACGAGGCGCGCAAGCGCGTCGTCGAATTCCTCACGGAGCGTCTGAGCTCGAATTAGGCGGAGGTGCGGCTGGCCCAGCGTCCGCCTCGGCGGGTTCCGGCCGCGCCGGGCGCCTGGCCTTGCGTGCGAGCCACCCCAACAGCCGTCTCTGTCTCGGTTGTTTGTCATCGTCTTCGGGCTGTTCCATGGGCACGCCCTTGTACACCGCCAGATAGACGCTGATGGTGGTGACGATGACGATCATCAGCACCGGGCCGATGACGATTCCCCAGGCGCCGAACATGGCGATCCCGGCGAACACGGCAAGCAACATGAGCGCCGAGTCGAGACGGGCCTGCTGCGGAACCAGGATCGGCCGCAGGAAGTTGTCGATGTTGGTGACGACCAGCAGATGCCAGACGATGACGAAAACGCCGCCAAACACGTTGCCGAACAGGATCATTCCGATGCCGAACGGAATACTCACGATGCCGCCGCCGAGCGGAATGACGGAGAGCGCGCTCAAAAGTATTGCGAAGATGAAGAACCCGTCATGAAAGCCGGCGATGTAGATGGACGCCGCCCCGGCAACACCTTGGCACACGGCGATGATGAACTGGCCTTTGACGGTGCCGCCCACCATCGCGCCCATCTTGGCCAGGTACAGGTCGGTGACCTCTTCGCCGAGCGGGTTGAGCCGGCGAATCAGGGTCTGCACGGCGTCCTTATTGACCAGCAATGAGATGAACACGTAGAGAAAGAGGATCGCCGCCGTCACCCCGCCGAACACGCTGCCCGCGGCGGCCTGCAGGAACCCCAGTAGCCATTGGCCGACGTCCTGAGCGACGGTGGTCATCCCGTCGCGCACCGACTCGGCGGTCAGCTTGATGTCCAGGAACGGCACCCGGGCAATCAGGTCGTTGACGAGGCGCAACGCCCTGTCGCCGAGCGCGGACAGGTCGGTCCTCTCCACCCAGTCGGCGACGCTTTGGACCATGTTGGTGATCTGGACGACCGCCAGGAGTACCAGCAGGCCGACCGGAATCCCCACCGCTCCGATCGCCGTCAGCAGGGTGAGTGCGGCCGATGCGCCCTTGCTGAACCGCTTGTTGAGCCGGTCGAACAGCGGGCTGAACAAGTAGGCCGCCACGGCGGCCACCACGATGAGGATGAAGTAGCCGCGTAGGAAGTAGGCGCCGAACAGGATGGCGATCACCGTGAAGACGGCCAGCGCACGCTTCTGAGTCAGCGTGAATTCGGTATCCACGGTGTGGACGTTAGCCAGCGGCTGATCGCGCCGCGGCCTGAACCTCCCGTTGCCGCTCGATGAATCGGATCGACGCGCGCTGCATCAGGCCCGGCGCGAGCCGGGCGAACAGCCACTGGGCGTGAGCGAGTCGCGGTTTCACCAGCAGCGCTTTGTTCTTCTCGATGGCCCGCAGTGAGTCGCGGGCGAGCCGGTCGGGGTCGTAGGCGGTCTTGACGCCCTGACCCTGAGGAAGTAGTCGCGGCCGACGAATCCGCCGACCGCGCCCTTTCGGGATCGGGGTCTCGACGGCCGACTTGCAGACCACCAGCACGCCGGCGGCGAGGGCCGCTGCCGTCCGCTCGGCGGCCTCGCCGTCGATGTCGGTGCAGACCACCTCCGCCCCGGCGGCCACCGGCGCCCGGCACAGCGCCGCGCCGATGCCCGAGCCGGCCCGGTGACGATCGCGTGCTTTCCGTCGAAACCCATGCTCGTATGGCCCTTCGACGACGCAATTAGAACGCGTTCTAACCTCACATTCGCGCGCCGAAAGTGCAATAGCCGCGACCGATTACCGCTGCAGGGCGGTCACGAACTCATCGCGGCACACCTCTTCCGAGTCACATCAGCCACAGCAGTCTCTGCCAAGAGCAGCTACGCAGTTACCCACCTCACTCGAAAATTCAAGGTGACCAGGAGCTGGTGGGGTGTGCACTGGTGTTAGGCGGCTTCGGTGCGGGGTTCGAGTGTGACGTTGTATCCGAGGGCTTGGAGTTGTTTGATGGCTCTGGCTTTGGTTTTTGCGGGGTGGTGTCGGGTGTAGTAGTCGGGGCCGGGGTCTTGGTAGAACGCGCCGTTGACAAGCATGTGCCAGGCGCAGGTGAGCATCTTGTGTTCGAGCGCAACGACGGCGGTCTGCCCGGCGGCGGACTGGCGGCGCGACTTCTTGGTTCCGGGTCGGGCTGGTCGGCGGCCGGCGATGCGTCGGAAGCGGGCGCCGAAGTAGGTGTTGGTGCTGCGCGACGCTGACAGGGCGGCCACCCCGAGGGCGGCTTTGAGGTGGCGGTTGCCGGGCAGGGTTTTTGCCGATTTGATCCGGCCGGCTGATTCGTTACTGCCGGGCGAGACTCCTGCCCAAGACGCCAGGTGCTCGGCGGTGGGGAACACGCTCATGTCGGCGCCGGTCTCGGCGATGAACACATCGGCGACGACTTGTGACCAGCCCGGGATGCTCACGAGCAGGTCACGGGCGGGTTGAAAGGGTTTGATCACTTCCTCGATGCGGGCATCCAGGCGAGCGATGTCGGCCTCGTGGGCGTCGATCCGATCCAGATACAGCCGCACCATGAACGCGTGGTGGTCGTTGAATCGTCCCTGCAGCGCCGCGGTCAGTGCGGGGATCTTCTTGCGTAGCTGCCGTTTAGCCAGATCGGCCAGCACGGCCGGGTCGCGTTGGCCGTTGATGAGCGCTTCGAGCATCGCCCGCCCCGAAACCCCGGTGATCTCGCAGGCCACCGACGACAGTTTGATCCCGGCATCTTCGAGCAGCGTCTCCAGCCGCCCAATCTCTTTGGTACGGGCCTGGGCGATGGTGGTGCGGGCCCGGGTCAGATCCCGTAGCACGCGGATGGGTTCGGGCGGCACGAACGAGGCGCGGACCAGCCCGTGGGCGCCCAGCTCAGCCAGCCAGGCCGCATCAACAGGTCGGTCTTGCGTCCGGGCACGTTGCGGACGTGGCGGGCGTTAACCAGCATCACGTTCAGTGCGTCGTCGAGCAGAAAGTAGAACGGCTTCCAGTACGCCGCGGTCGACTCGATCACCACACACGTCACCCGCTCGGCGATCAGATGCTCCCGCAACGCCAGAATGCTGCTGGCCATCGATGTCCACGTGGTCACTTCCGACGACGTGGCTTTGCGGCCGCGGCCCTGAACTCGCACGCACACCTTGGCGTCCCTCTTCGACACGTCGATGCCCGCACACCGCGGATGAATCACCTCCATGACAGTTCATCCCCTTTTGCACTCAAATATGTTGTTATGGAAGGTGTTTCGGGGAGGGCTGAAAGAAACAGAAGTCTCACTCGCGTGCTCACAGGCAACAATCCACTTCCCTCGCATAACCGCTAAGGGAATGCCCTCCAGCCCCACGCTCTACAGGCGTGCTCACCAGCAACAAGGCGGGACGGGGTCGCCGAAACACCGCTTAAGCGTCAACCCGGGCCACGCCGAACGCAACCACCCACCCAACCGCACGAGCCCGCGATTTTCATCTCCCCACACCGGGGCGCAGCCCCCTGAACGCTCCCAGCGACAACCGAGCGACAACGGGTCCAGCACGCCATCGGCGCAATGTTGTCGCTCGGTTGTCGCTGTGAGGCGGGCACAAAGAGTGGTCGGGTCCATATGGTCAGTGCAACATCCGGTGATTCGGAGCCATCCGGCGTCCTCGCGACTGGTTTCACAGGCCAACGCATACGTCCGAAAAGCCACGTCATCAAATGTTGACGCGACCACTAGGCATGTCCCCTGGAGATTCGTCATCAAGAGATGATCTCCGCGAAGTCCTTGGTGGTGGGCGGATGCGTTTTGGAAACTCATCGTTTGATGCAGCGGAAGCCGATGTGGCTCATCCCGGTGTCGACCATCTGCGGCCTGCGGGCGGCCGGGTCGGTAGCGCAGGCAGTAGCTGTCGGCGCAGAGGAACGAGCCGCCCTTGATGACCTTCCGGGGCACCCGGAACTGCGGCTGCTGAGGGTCGTAGCTGCCGGCCTCGCAGCACGGGTCGCCTTCTCGTGAGTCTGCATACCAGTCGGTGGTCCACTCCCAGACGTTGCCGGCCATGTCGTACAGGCCGTACCCGTTGGGCGGAAAGCTGGCGACCGCCGTGGTGCGGCCATATCCCGGTTCCGGGCGCCACGGGAAGTCGCCGTGCCAGTAGTTGGCCAGCCGCTGACCGGGCTGTTCCGGCTCGTCGCCCCACGTGTACGTGCTGCCCGAGGCCGCCGCGGGCCGCGGTCTCCCACTCCGCCTCCGTGGGCAGCGACAGTCCGGCCCACAACGCATAAGCCTCGGCGTCTTCGTACGCGACGTGCACCACTGGATGGTCTGACCCGCTTGTCGATCGACGAGTGCGGGCCGACGGGATGGCGCCATGACGCCCCAGGCGTCCACGTCCACCACAAATTCAGGTGCCGCAGGTCGACCGGGCCTCGGGTGCGGGTGAACACCATCGACCCCGGCTGCAGGTTCTCCGCGCTGGCGCCGGGGTAATCCGCAGGGTTCGGCGCTCGCTCGGCGACCGTGAGATAGCCTGTGGCAGAGACGAATTCGGCGAAGTCGGCGTTCGTCACCTGAGAGGCCTGCATCCAGAAGCCGTCGACGGTGACCGACCGGGCCGGGCCCTTCCTCGGCGTAGTGCCGATCGGATCCCAGCGTCGCGGTCTGCCCGGGGATCCAGACGAGCTCCTCAGTCACTGAACACGGTGGCCCAGTCGTTCTTCATGCTGACGACGGACCAGCCGTACTGCTCGGCATGCTCCAGCGCGCGTTCCGCCCCTGCCGTGTAGGCGAATTCGCGGTCGGCGTCGTCGTGGAGCACAAGAAGCCGTAGCGACGGTTGGCCGGGCCGTCCCGAGTAGATGAGCATCTCGTCGTCGCCGTTGGAGTTGCCCGCGGAGAGTATGGGCCGCCGACCGATCCGGTTCCAGATGCGCACCGGCTTCTCCGGACCGTCGTCCCAGATGTCCAATGCCGGCTGGATCAACAAGTCGCCGTGTCCGTCGCCGCCCTCGAACTTTAGGCCCTGCGCGCTGCCCACCACCCGCTCGGGTGGGATGCCGTAGATCGTCGTGGTGATGGGCCGCATGAAGTCACGACCACCGCCGGAGACGATGTAGCAGGTGAAGTCGTGAGCCTCGAGATAACGCAGCAACTCCACCATCGGCACGTAGGTGCAGGCCTGGTAGGGCCGCCCCAGAGTTGGATGAGTGGCCTCGGCAAAGAACCCGGCGATCCTGGCGGCGTGGTCCTCGACGCTCATCGAATCGTGCAGCGACAGTGCGGCTCCCGCAAGCACTTTGAGGTCCGAATCATCACCCTGGTAGTGCTTGGTGATCGCGCCGCCGAACCATCGCAGGTCACCACTCAACGCCGCCTTGTACGGTTGCTGCTCCGCCAACGAGGGATCGTTGGAGGCCTTTTCAGCCAGCCGACGCACGATGAAGTCGAGCTGGATGTAGGCCGGCTTCTCGCACCACAGCGTGCCGTCGTTGTCGAAGACAGCGATACGTTCTTCGGGTGCAACGAAATCCGGCCCCTGGGTAGTCACGCGACCCACGAAGTCGACGATCGCCGACTTCGTGGGGCCATCGGTCCAGGACAGCAGTTCTGCCACGCTCAGCCGCCTCGGGAGGAGAGGAATTTGTTGAGCTCTTCGACCGCGTGGTTGATCGTGAACGTCGCAGGTTCCTGACGTGGCGGGAACTCCTTGAATGTCTCCAGGAACTGCGTCACGATCGCCGAGCCGTAGAACATGAGGTATACGCGGTCAATCAACCAATCCCAGTAGGTGTTCGACGTGATGTCGGCACGTTCGTACGGATCGGTCCGCAGGTTGAACAACTTTGGCGCTCGTAGCGCGGTGAACGGCTCGAACCACACCTGCAGCGTGCCGGGACAGCGCTGCTCCATGAAAACGACCTTCCAATTCTCCGCCCGGATGCCCAGCACGTCGCAGTCGTCGGAGAAGTAGATCATCCCGCGCCGAGGGCTCTTCTCGACCTCCCCGGTGAGGTAGGGCAGCAGGTTGTACCCGTCGATGTGGACCTTGTACGTCATGGCGTCTGCGTCCTGGCTGGCCTTGTGGCCCTTCTTGAGCTTCTCGACGATGTCCGGTTCGCCTGCGGCGGCCAGGAACGTCGGCAGCCAATCGTGGTGCTGGACGATCTCGTTGGACACGCTGCGCGGCTTGATCTTTCCGGGCCAGCGGATCATCTCGGGAATCCGGAACGCGCCCTCCCAGTTGGTGGCCTTCTCGCTTCGAAACGGGGTGGTGGCGCCGTCCGGCCAACTGTTGGCGTGCGGGCCATTGTCGGTGCTGTAGATGACGATGGTGTCCTCGGCGATGCCGAGTTCGTCAACCAGATCGAGCAACTGTCCGACATTGCGGTCGTGGTCGATCATCGTGTCGTGGTACGGCGACTGCCAGCGGCCAGCCTGCCCCCGGCTTTCCGGCTTCGTGTGAGTCCGGAAGTGCATGTGGGTCATGTTCATCCAGACGAAGAACGGGGTGCCGGCCTCGTGCTGACGCTTGATGAAGTCGATGCACGCGCCGGTGGTCTCGTCGTCGATGGTCTCCATCCGCTTCTTGGTGAGCGGTCCGGTGTCCTCAATGCGTTGCTTGCCGACCGGTCCGTAGCGGTCGTCGACCTCGCCGCTGTCCTTGTCAGTCGCCCACGAATGGATGACCCCACGCGGCAGTAGCGCTTTGCGCATCAGCGGCGCCTCTTGCTCGGTCGGATAGTCCTCGTGCTCAGGCTCTTCCTCGGCGTTGAGGTGATACAGGTTGCCGAAGAACTCGTCGAACCCGTGCGCGGTCGGCAGGAACTTGTTCAGGTCGCCGAGGTGGTTCTTGCCGAACTGGCCGGTCGCGTACCCGAGAGGCTTGAGCAACTCGGCGATGGTCGGGTCCTCCTTCTGCAACCCGATGTCCATACCGGGCATACCGACCTTGCTCATACCGGTGCGGTACACGCTCTGTCCGGTGATGAACGACGACCGGCCGGCTGTGCAGCTCTGCTCGCCGTAGGAATCGGTGAAAAGCATTCCCTCGTCGGCGATTCGGTCGATGTTCGGTGTGAAGTAACCCATCAGGCCGCGGCCGTAGCAACTCAGATTCGAGATGCCGATGTCGTCGCCCCAGATCACCAGGATGTTCGGCTTTTTGTCGGGCATTCTTAATCCTTCGCTAGGAATTTCTGCAGTGCCTTGACTGCGTGGTCGATGGTAAAGCTGGCCGGCTCGTGGCGGGGCGGAAACTCCTTGAAGGTTTCCAGGAAGGCGGTGCATATGGCGGTGCCGTAGAACACGATGAAGTCGTGGTGCAGGAACCATTCGTAGTACGTGTTCGACGTGATGTCGGCGTACTCGAACGGGTCGGTGCGCAGATTGAACAACTTCGGCACGCGCAGCGGTGTAAACGGCTCCGCCCAGATCCGCATTGTGCCCTGGCAGCGCTGTTCCATGAACACGATTTTCCAGTTCTCGAACCGGATGCCGAGCACGTCGCAGTCGTCGGAGAAGTAGATGAAGCCCCGTCGCGGACTGGTGTCCACCTCACCGGTCAGAAAAGGCAACAGGTTGTACCCGTCGATATGGACTTTGAAGTCCTTGTTTCCAACCTTGTGGCCCTTCTTGAGTTTGTCGACGATGTCGGGCTCGCCGGCGGCAGCCAGGAACGTCGGTAGCCAGTCGTGGTGCTGAACGATCTCGTTGGACACCGTGCCCGCCTTGATCTTTCCGGGCCAGCGCACCATCTCAGGGATACGGAACGCGCCCTCCCAGTTGGTGTCCTTCTCACTGCGGAACGGCGTCGTGCCTGCGTCGGGCCAGCTGTTGCGATGCGGTCCGTTGTCGGTCGAGTAGACGACGATGGTGTCCTCGGCGATGCCGAGTTCGTCCAGGCAGTCGAGCAGCTGCCCTACATTGCGGTCGTGGTCGATCATCGTGTCGTGGTACTCCGACTGCCATAGCCCCGCCTGGCCGCGGCTCTCCAGCTTGGTGTGGGTGTAGAGGTGCATGTGCGTCATGTTCATCCACACGAAGAACGGCGTTCCCGCCTCGTGCTGACGCTTGATGTAGTCGATGCAGGCCCCGGTGGTCTCGTCGTCGATGGTCTCCATCCGCTTGGTGTCCAGTGGATGCCCACCTTGCTCATTCCGGTGCGGTAGACGCTTTGGCCACTGATGAACGCTGCGCGGCCGGCGGTGCAGCTTTGCTCACCGTAGGAGTCGGTGAAGCGCATGCCCTCGTTGGCGATACGGTCGATGTTCGGCGTGCGGTACCCCATCAGGCCGTCGCTGTAACAACTCAGGTTGGTGATCCCAATGTCGTCACCCCAGATGACGAGGATGTTGGGTTTGCCGCTCGGCATGTAGAGCCCCTTTGCTCACGCCAGCAGATCTTCGAATCAGCTGTGCGAGTTGGACTTTATTTCGCCGGCACCCCGTCGGGAGCGGCTTCGGATGGCCGCATGAAGAATTTACGTATTCGATAGGAAAGAGCTCAGCGGTTCTGCGTCGGATCAACCGGACCTGTCTTTACCATCCGACGAAGGGGCCATCTCGCGAAGATTGGGCCGCTACGCGAAGATATTGAGTATGACGGCGCCGGGATGGGGGGTCCGTGAGCAGGTTCAGCGACACGATGTACGACAACGCCCACACGAGCACCAGGGGCATGGTCACCGGTGAGCCGCACAACCCGGTCCGGCATACGTGGGGCCAGGTACATCAGCGTGCCCGCAGGGTCGCCGGTGGCCTCTGTCGTGCCGGCGTCGGCCACGGTGACGCGGTTGCGGTGCTGGCCGGCGCTCCCGTGGAGATCGCGCCGACCGCGCAGGGCGTGTGGATGCGCGGCGCCAGCCTGACCATGCTGCATCAGCCGACACTGCGGACGGATCTGGCGCTGTGGGCAACGGAAACCCGCATGGTCATCGACGCGATCGGGGCGAAGGCGGTCGTTATTTCCGAACCGTTCATGGCCGCCGCCCCGGTGCTCGCCGACCACGGCATGCACGTCGTCACCATCGAGCAGCTGTTGACGGGCAACCCGATCGACCCTGTGGACACCAGCGAGGACGATCTTGCGCTCTTGCAACTGACGTCCGGTTCGACCGGGCCGCCGAAGGCGGTTCAGATCACTCACCGCAATATCCACTCCAACGCCGAGGCGATGTTTGTCGGCGCCGAGTACGACTTGGACACCGACGTCATCGTCAGCTGGCTGCCGTTATTCCATGACATGGGCATGACGGGGTTTCTGACCGTGCCGATGTACTTCGGTGCCGAGCTGGTCAAGGTCACCCCGATGGACTTCCTGCAGGACACCCTGCTGTGGGCCAAGCTCATCGACAAGTACAGGGGCACCATGACCGCGGCGCCGAACTTCGCCTACGCGCTGTTCGCAAAGCGGCTGCGCAGGCAGGCCCGACCGGGACAGTTCGACCTGTCCTCCCTGCGATGGGCGTTGTCGGGCGCGGAACAGGTCGAACCCGCCGACGTCGAGGACCTTTGCGACGCCGGTGCACCGTTCGGCTTGCGCGCGGAGGCGATCCTGCCCGCGTACGGCATGGCGGAGACGACCGTGGCGGTGTCGTTCTCCGAGTGCGGCGCGGGCCTGGTGGTCGACGAGGTCGACGCCGACATCCTCGCGGTACTCCATCGAGCCGTCCCGGCGGCCAAGGGCAATACGCGTCGACTGGCGACCTTGGGCCCGTTGCTGCCTGGCCTGGAGTCGCGCATCGTCGACGAGGATGCCAACGTTCTGCCGACCCGCGGGGTCGGGGTGATTCAAGTGCGTGGCGAACCGCTGACACCCGGCTATATGACGACGGCCGGATTCGTTTCGGCCCAGGACGAGCACGGCTGGTATGACACCGGCGACCTGGGCTACTTGATGGAGAACGGACACATCGTGGTGTGCGGCCGAGTCAAGGACGTCATCATCGTGGCGGGGCGCAACGTCTATCCGACCGACGTCGAGCGGGCCGCCTGCCGCGTCGAAGGTGTGCGGCCGGGCTGCGCGGTCGCTGTGCGCTTGAACGCCGGACGTCGGCGGGAGGGGTTCGCCGTGGCCGTGGAGTCGAATGCCTTCGAGGATCGAGCCGACGTGCGTCGGATCCAGCACCAGGTCGCCCACGAGGTGGTCGCGGAGGTCGACGTGCGTCCGCGCAACGTGGT
The DNA here is from genome assembly GCA_963848185.1 of uncultured Actinomycetota bacterium. Taxonomy (GTDB): domain Bacteria; phylum Actinomycetota; class Actinomycetes; order Mycobacteriales; family Mycobacteriaceae; genus Mycobacterium. The sequence goes on along the minus strand of CAWKCR010000015.1, from coordinate 22,005 downwards.
GGTGCTCGGGCCCGGCATCATCCCGAAGACGCCGTCGGGAAAGCTGCGACGCGCCCACGCCCTATCGCTCGTCGGCTGATCGCCCGAACCCTGGTGTCAGGCGCGTCGGCGGCGCACCCTGGTAGGAGGAAGGTGATGGCGATGTACGACAAGGATCTGGACAACAAGTGGCGGGTCGAGATCGAGTTCGACGAGGACGAGACCCACACGCATGCGACGGTGCGCGCCCAGCGCGGCGACGGCGAAACCGTGACCACCCGTGGGGACGCATACCGCAACCCCAAGGACAGCAGCCAGCCGATGATCGGCGAGGAGATCGCCGCGGCGCGGGGGCTGATCGCCTTGGGTACGGAGCTGCTGCAAAGCGCATCGTGGCGGATCGAGCAGACCACGCACAACCCGGTCCATCTGTACCACTGAGCCGTGGCGCTGGCCGTCTGCCTGCTCTTCGACCGGCGATCGGAGCGGGCGGTTCGGGCGTTGTGGGACCGGCTCGAGGCGGACGGCGTGCCGAGCCTGCGCTCGCACACCCATGGGCGGCACGTGCCCCATGTGTCCTACGCGGTGCTGCGTCGCTGGGACCAGGCGGCGGTCACGGATGCGCTAACCGATATCGAGGGCGGCGAGCCGGTGGTGCTCAGCTTCGACGGCATCGGGTTGTTCAGGCGCGGGCGCACCTGGTTGGTCGCCGGGGTTAGTGCCGGTTTCGTGGCACGCCAGCAGCGGGTGGTCGAGGCCGTCACCGCCACAGGCGCCGAACTGCACAAGCACTACCAGCCGGGAATCTGGCTGCCGCACTGTTCGCTTGCCCCGCGGGCGACGTTGGCCCAGCTGCCGGTGGTGGTGTCCGCGGTGATGGACGTGCTGCCGCTGCGGGGGCGGCTCGACCATGCGGCGCTGGTCAACAGCGCGACGGGTGAGGTTTGCCCGTTGCCGGCGCTGCCCTGAAGCGATTTCGGCGCGCTAACGTTCGGTGAGGAGCGACCGTACACCCATCCGGCGAGCATAAATGAAACGTGTTCCAATTTCGAGGCCCTATGCGGGAACTCGTTCAACTCTCAACTTTCCTCTGGCTCCTTGGAGGCCAGCGCGTCCTCCACGCGTTTGCGGGCGCCAGCTAAGTGCTGTTCACAGCATTTAGCCAGTTCTTCGCCTCTTTCCCAGAGCTTCAGCGATGCGTCCAAGTCCAGCCCGCCCTGCTCGAGTTGTTGCACGACGTCGATCAGTTCGTCGCGCGCTTCTTCGTACCCCAGCTCACTAATAGGCTTCATTCGCGACCCTCGCTGACCGCCCTGACGGCCCCGTCGGACACCCGCACCCGCAGCCGCACGCCCTTCGGCGCATCGGCCGTCGTCCGCAACACCGCCCCCGAACCCGTCTGCACAACGGCGTAGCCGCGGGCCAGGGTGGCCGCTGGTCCCAGTGTGGTGAGCCGGGCCGACAAGTGGCCGATCCGGTCGGATTCGGCGGCCACCAGCCGGGTGATGTCGCGCCGGGCGGCCGCGCGGGCCCGCTGAATCTCGTCGAAGCGCGCGGTCAGCGCGGCCAGCGGCTGGGCCAGCACCGGCCGGCTGCGCAGTTGGCTCAGGGTGTGCTGCTCCCGGTGCACCCAGTTGCGCAGCGCGCGCGCACTGCGCCTGCGCAGATCCGAGACCAGCGCCTGCTCGGCGGCGGTGTCGGGCACGATGCGCTTGGCGGCGTCGGTCGGGGTGGCCGCGCGCAGGTCGGCGACGAGGTCGCACAGCGGGTTGTCGGGTTCATGGCCGACCGCGCTGACCACCGGGGTGGTGCAAGCCGCGATCGCGCGGCACAGCGTCTCGTCGGAAAACGGCAGCAGATCCTCCACGCTGCCGCCGCCGCGCGCGATGACGATCACGTCGACGCCCACGTCGCCGTCCAGTTCACGGATCGCCCCGACGATCTGCGGGACGGCGTTGGGCCCCTGCACGACGGTGTTGCGCACCGCGAACCGCACGGCGGGCCAGCGTCCGGCGGCGACGGTCATCACGTCACGCTCGGCGGCGCTGGCCCGCCCGGTGATCAGGCCGATGGTGCCCGGGAGGAACGGGACCGGTCGCTTCAGCCGCGGATCGAACAGTCCCTCGGCGTCCAGCAGCCGGCGCAGCCGATCGATGCGGGCCAGCAGCTCGCCGATGCCTACCGCGCGAATCTCGCTGACCCGCAAGGAGAACGAGCCGCGGCCGGTGTAGAACGTCGGCTTGCCGCACACCACGACCTGGATGCCCTCGGACAGCTTGACCGGCGCATTGTGCACCAGGTCGCGTGGGCAGGTGAGGGTCAGCGACATGTCGGCGGCCGGGTCGCGAAGCACCATGAACACGGTCTTGGAGTCCGGCCGGATCTTCAGTTCGGTCAACTGCCCCTCGACCCACACCGTGCCGAGACGGTCAATCCACTTGGCAATCCTCGTGGCAACGGCGCGTACCGGCCACGGATTCTCCGGGGACTGGCCAGGTTCGACGGGGTTTGACTGGCTGGTCACTTGGCGGTCGCGCGGGTGATCCTGTTGGCCAGCAGGGTCTGGAACGGTGCGCGCGCCTTGGTGGCGCCCTCAAACGCCAGCAGCGCCTCCAGGTCGGCGACCCGCAGTGACGACAGTCGGGCCCGCAACTGGGCCAGCGTGAGCGACTCGTAGTCCAGGTCCGCGACGACGTCGGGCGGGTCGGCCTTGGCCAGCCTCACCCTGTCGGCGGCAGGACCGGGCGAGTCGTCTGGCCCACCGCCGGTGAAGAGCGCGAAGCGGCCCTCGGTGCGGCGTTCGCCGTCGGTGGTCGGCCTGGGCGGCAGGTCCCTGGCCAGCTCACTGTCGAGGTCCTCGTCGAAGGTGACCCACTCGGGTTGCTCCTCCTTGGGCGGGAACAGCTGCTCGAGCGCCTCGTCGCCCTTGATGACCAGATCGGCCACGTCCTGCTGCATCTTCATCACGAGGTGCGCGATCTGGCTGATGATCGTCATCGGATACATGAGGATGGTCTGCGGAAGCTTGCGGGTTTCCTCGATGGCGGTTACCGCCGCACCTATCAGCAGACGGACCCCATACGGTGCAGTTGCCATGGCCCACAGCCTACGGCTGGCCTGTCGAGGTCGCGGGTCAGTACCCTTGGAGCCATGCCGCCGACTATCAACATGGGGATTCCGGGTGCGTCCAGCTCGGTTACCGGCGGTGTCACCGGTAAGCGAGTGCTGCTGGCCGAGCCGCGCGGGTACTGCGCAGGGGTGGACCGGGCCGTCGAAACCGTGGAGCGCGCGCTGGAGAAGCACGGTGCCCCGGTGTACGTCCGCCACGAGATCGTGCACAACCGGCATGTCGTCGACACGCTCGCCAAGGCGGGCGCGGTGTTCGTCGACGAAACCGACGAGGTGCCCGAGGGCGCGATCGTGGTGTTCTCCGCCCACGGTGTCGCGCCGACCGTGCACACCAGCGCCGCCGAGCGGAAGCTGCAGGTGATCGATGCCACCTGCCCGCTGGTCACCAAGGTGCACAACGAGGCCAAGCGGTTCGCCCGCGACGACTACGACATCCTGCTGATCGGCCACGAGGGCCACGAGGAGGTCGTCGGCACCGCCGGCGAGGCGCCCGACCACGTGCAGCTGGTCGACGGGCCCGACGCCGTGGACGACGTCACCGTCCGCGACGAGAACAAGGTGATCTGGCTGTCGCAGACCACGTTGAGCGTCGACGAGACGATGGAGACCGTGCAGCGGCTGCGGGAGCGCTTCCCGAAGCTGCAGGACCCGCCCAGCGACGACATCTGCTACGCCACCCAGAACCGCCAGGTCGCGGTCAAGGCCATGGCGCCGGAATGCCAGCTGGTGATCGTGGTCGGGTCGCGCAACTCGTCGAACTCGGTGCGGCTGGTCGAGGTCGCGCTGGGCGCCGGCTCGGCCGCCGCCCATCTGGTGGACTACGCCGACGACATCGACCCGGCCTGGCTTTCGGGGGTGACGACGGTCGGCGTCACGTCCGGTGCGTCGGTGCCCGAGGTGCTGGTGCGCGGTGTCCTCGAGCGGCTGGCCGAATACGGCTATGACGTGGTGCAGCCGGTGACGACGGCCAACGAGACGCTGGTCTTCGCGCTGCCTCGCGAGATCCGCCCCGCGCGCCGCTGAGCCGTTGCGCGCACGTACGAAGCTTTTCGCGCTGTTCGCCACGATCGTCCTTGCGATAGCCGGCTGCGGCGACGACGCGACGGATCGGTTGAACACCACGGTGCACACGTTCGCCGACGCCCTCAACAAGGGTGACGCGCAGGCAGCCGCCGCCGTCACGACCGATCCGGCACAGGCGTCCGACACGCTCGGCAAGCTATTCGACAGCCTCGGCAAGAACCCGCTCTTCGAGGTGTCCACGGTCGATCACAAGGACAACGACGCGACGTTCAGCCTCGCCGCCACATGGAAATTCGGCAAGGACGGCCGCAACCAGTGGACCTACACCACGACCGGCAGCGCGAGTCAGCTCGGCGACGAGTGGAAGATCCGGTGGAATCCGGCGACCGTCGCGCCCGGGCTCGGCACCGGCCCGCTGTCGTACAGCACGCTGACCCCCGACCCCGCCGCCGGGGTGCTGGACCGCACGGGTGCGGAGCTGCTGACCCAGCAGGTCGTCACGCTGGTCAACGTGTCTCCTGGTGCCGATGTGAATGCCGTTGCAGCACTGCTCAATCCGATCGACACCGGCATCACCGCGGAGTCGCTGCAGACGCAGCTGAGCGCGGCCAACGGCCAGCCGGTCACCGCGGTCACGCTGCGCGCGGAGGACCTGGCGCCCATCGAGGAGGCGCTGTCGGCGATGCCGAACGTGACGCTCGCCCCGCAGACGCGGCTGCTCACCACCGACAAGGCGCTGACGTCGCCGACCCTGTCCGGGCTGTCCGACCTGTGGCAGCGCGCCACCGACGATGCCACCGGGTGGGCGGTGAGCGCCCAGACCGCCACCGGCAGCCAGCGAGTCGGCGGGCAAGACCCCAAACCCGTCGCCGACATCGCCAGCACGCTCGACATCGGCATGTCGCGCGCCGCTGAGGACGCCTTGGCCCCGATTTCGACGCCGGCCGCAATGGTGGTCATCCAGCCCTCGACCGGCGACGTGCTGGCCGTCGGCCAGAACCCCGCCGCGGACGCGCAGGGCCCGATCGCGCTGACGGGCCTCTACCCGCCGGGCTCGACCTTCAAGACGGTGACCGTCTCGGCCGCTTTGCAGGCCGGCCAGGTGACTCCGGACAGCGTCGTCGCCTGCCCGGGCAGCGAAAACATCGAGGGTCGCCAGATTCCCAACGACGACAATTTCGACCTCGGCCAGGTGCCGCTGCACACGGCGTTCGCGCGGTCGTGCAACACCACGATGGGCCGGCTCGCGGTGAACCTGCCCCCTGACGGCCTCACCAAGGCGGCCGCGCAGCTCGGGCTGGGCATCGATTACACCGCACCCGGCATGACCACCGTCACTGGCAAGGCGCCCGTCGCCGACACCTCAGCGCTGCGCGTGGAGGAGGGCATCGGGCAGGGGCAGGTCACCGCGTCACCGTTCGGCATGGCACTGGTGGCCGCCGCGCTGGCGCACGGTTCGGTGCCCTCGCCCACGATCGTCGCCGGCCAACCCGGCAAGCCCGACCGCGTTCCGGATCCGCTGCCGCCGGCCGTCGACGATCAGGTGAAATCGATGATGCGGGAGACGATTACGGACGGCACCGCCAGTCAGCTACAAGACATCCCCGGGATGCTGGGCAAGACCGGCACCGCCGAGTACATCGACGACCAGCACGCACACGGCTGGTTCGTCGGCATCGACGGTGACCTGGCGCTCGCGGTGTTCGTCAGTGACGCCGGCAGTTCCGGGCCTGCCGTGGATGCCGCCGGACGTTTCCTGCGTGCACAGAAGTGAGCTCGCGCGCAAGGAACTAAACGTCGTACTCCCAGCTTTCGGCTTCCCAGTTGCGAGTGGATCGCGGGCGGGTCCGGTATTCCGCGCGGTTTTCGCTTTCGTCAGCCCCGCCGCGGTACCGCACCCGGGACACCGGGTGATGCGTGCCGTTTCCGTTGGTGCCGTGGGGTTCCAGCGGCTGATAGTCGTCGGAGCGGCGGCGGCGCTCGGGCCGCTCGGACGAGGCGTGGCGGTCGGCCGGCGGGGGGACCGCTTTACGTGGTGTCGACGACGACCGCCGGCGGCGACGTGGTTCGGGGGGAGGCACCGGCGGCTGCTCGGTCTGCCGGGGTGTACGGGGCCGACGCGGGCGCTCGACGACGGGTTCGATGATCTCGGTCTCCGGCGGGCGGGCATGCCGCGACCGCGACGGCGCGGCGCGCTTGACCGGCCGGCGGGCCGAGTTAGCCGCGGCGGGTTTGGCCGCCCGGCTGGGCCGCTCGATGGTGTGCTTGCCGCGCGGGGTCTCGGTGGCGTCGTCTCCCTCCGCGGATTCTCCGGTCAGCAGTGACGACATCTTGGACGCGACGGCCGACACCCGGCTGGTGCTCGTCGCCTCTTTGGCGGTGGACCGCGGCGCGGCCCGACGCGACGACATGCCGTGGTACCAACGGGCCATCCCGATGAGCAGCACGGCGGCCGACGTGAAGAACATCAGCGGGAACCGCTCGATCAGCGGATAGCCGAAGTTGATCAGCGTGTCCTTGATGCCGGTGAGCTGGCCGCCATGGAACAGGAAATACGCGGTCGGCACGGCGATGAAGAGGATGAGCGGGGGCTGAATGACGGCGGTGAAGATCCCGGTCTGGCGCACCGCGAGCACCGCGAAGACGCAGCCCACCGCGTAAGCCGCCGCGAAGACCAGGCTCAGCTCTTTGTCGCCGGAGCCGGCATCGTAGGCAAAGCCGATGGCGGTCGCCGTGACCGCCAGCAGCACAGCACCCCACCACGGAACACCCGGGATGTTGGGATGCGCGGAGCGGTGGTCGGCCGTGACGGCAGACCTTGCGCGCTGTCCTGACACAGGTCGACCGTACCGGCTCTGAGTAAAAGTGGCCGTCAGCGCGGTGTGGCGAGCCGTCACAGTCTCCTAGACTCTGGTGCCTGTGGGCCTGAACCTGGGAATTGTCGGAATGCCGAACGTCGGTAAATCGACGCTGTTCAACGCGCTGACGCGCAATAACGTGCTGGCAGCCAACTATCCGTTCGCGACGATCGAGCCGAACGAGGGTGTGGTGCCGTTGCCCGATGCGCGGTTGGCCGAGCTGGCGAAAATGTTTGATTCGGAAAAGATCGTGCCCGCGCCGGTGACATTCGTCGACATCGCCGGGCTGGTCAAGGGCGCCTCCGAGGGCGCCGGGCTGGGCAACAAGTTCCTGGCCAACATCCGCGAATGCGATGCGATTTGCCAGGTGGTGCGGGTGTTCACCGATGACGATGTGGCGCACGTCGACGGCCGTATCGACCCCAAGTCCGACATCGAGGTGATCGAAACCGAGCTGATCCTCGCCGACCTGCAGACGCTCGAGCGTGCGATACCGCGTCTGGAGAAGGAAGCCCGCACGCACAAGGACCGCCGCCCGGCTTATGACACCGCGGTGGCGGCGCAGGAGATTCTCAACGGCGGAAAGACGCTGTTCGCGGCCGGCGTGGATGACTCGGCGCTACGTGAGCTGAACCTGCTGACCACCAAGCCGTTCCTGTACGTGTTCAACGCCGACGAGGCGGTGCTCACCGACGATGCGCGGGTCGCGTCGCTTCGGGAGCTGGTGGTACCCGCGGACGCGGTGTTTCTCGACGCGAAGATCGAGGCGGAGTTGCAGGAGCTTGACGACGAGTCGGCGGCCGAGCTGCTGGAGTCGATCGGCCAGACCGAGCGCGGGCTGGACGCGCTGGCCCGGGCCGGGTTCCACACGCTGCGGTTGCAGACGTTCTTAACGGCCGGGCCGAAGGAGTCGCGGGCCTGGACGATTCACCAGGGCGACACCGCGCCGAAGGCGGCCGGGGTCATCCACACCGACTTCGAGAAGGGCTTCATCAAGGCCGAGATCGTCTCGTATGACGACCTGGTCGAGGCCGGGTCGATGGCCGCCGCGAAGGCCGCGGGCAAGGTGCGGATGGAGGGCAAGGACTACGTGATGGCGGATGGCGACGTGGTCGAGTTCCGCTTCAACGTCTAGGCGGGAAGGCTGCCGGGCGTTGAGGCGCGGCTAGGTCTTCTTTGCGTCGGTTCTAACCGAAGGCGGCGAGGGGGCGGATGTGCCCAAGCTCTTCGCTCTTTCGATCCGGACCATGTCTGCGTCGTAGCGCGCCTACAGGTCGGCCCGCCACCAGCGATCCGGTGGCGGGCCGAACTGTGTTTCCCGTGGTGTTCAGTGGCCGGCGGAGGGGGTGGCAACGCTTACCGAGCCGTCGCCGCCCAACTGGGCTCCAGGGTTGGTGACGCGCACAGAACCGTCGCCGGGAAGTTCTCGGCCGCACTGGATGCACTCGACCACGGGGACGCCCCAATCCGAGTGGTCGATCGTCGGGCCCGGGCCCGGCGCCGGGGCGGCGCTGGCGGTGCCCGCGGTCAGCCCCAATGCGGCCAGCGCGACGCCGCCCGACAGTAGCGCCCCGACGATCATCTTCTTCAGGTTGTAAGTGGTGTTCATGTTGTGGTGGTTCCTTTCGTGAGGCTCCGCATCTGTTCGCGTCGCCGTTGCGACAAGTACAAGGCGTCGGGGTGACTACCGATCCCAACAACCGTGACGGCCGGTGTTTGCTGCGTCCGCCGACGGCGACGTGGTGGAGTTCCGCTTCAACGTGTGAAGTGCCAGCTCAGCAGGGATTTATGTGGTCTCCGTCCGCAGTGCGTCCGCAGCAGAACCGAGAGACTGTTCTATTAGGTCTGCGGCGGCGGTCCGTGTGCGGTCGTTCGCATCCGGCCATAGATCGGCGTACGTACGGAGCGTGATTCCGGGGGAGGAGTGCCCGAGGGCGCGCTGCACGGTGACCACGTCGCAGTTCGCCGCTATCAATCCGCTAGCGAAAAAGTGCCTGCAATCGTGCAGCCGGTACGAGTGCTTTAGTCCTGCACGAGCGCCGCGCCACCAATAGCCGAATTTCCTTGCGCAGGAAGTCAATATCCGACACTTTCAGAGCAGCCCCTCCGCCCAGACGGAGGCCAGGCAAAGAGACACAGTGCGACGAAGGCTTGAAACTGCGGATCTGCTGAGCGCATTAGATCAGCAGCCTCGGCGGGGGTGGGAATGGACATAGCCGCTGAGCAAACGCACGTCCGCGCTAGTTGTTGGGATCGGTAGGCACCGCCACGGCCTGTACTTACCGCATGGCGACGCCAACCGGGGCGGCCCCACGAGGAGGACAAACCATGAGGAAGTTCGGATTATTCGTTGGAGTTGGAGTAACCGTCGCGGCTGTTGCGGTTATGTACACGCCGGTCGCGTCAACCGACCCCCAGCGCCCCTGCTCTGTCGATTCCTCGACGAGTGTGTGCCATCCGCCCGGTTATACGGGGCCTGCAAATCACTATCCGCCGGAAACACCTGGCGCCCGTCCGCCTGGCCTTACCGGGCCTGTGAATCACTATCCGCCGGAAACACCTGGCGCCCGTCCGCCCGGCCTTACCGGGCCTGTGAATCACTATCCGCCGGAAACACCTGGCGCCCGTCCGCCCGGCCTTGCGGGGCCTGCAAATCACTATCCGCCCGGAAACACCGGGCTCCGTTCCCCAACCTGCTACCGCTCCCGGCGGTACGAGTGATGGCTAGACCGCCACGCCCCGACTTTTTCAGCTCGAGTAGCTAGCTGTCGCTTCGACTTTCCGACACCCCATTCCCGCTATACGGGATCGGTCCGCCACCAGGAGAGCGGGATGGCGGGCCGAGACGCTTCATTGCCGAAACCCCTTTCAGCAGAACACCCCCGGCGAGGGGGTTAGCCGGGGGTGTTCTTGAAGGGGGTTTTCCGATGACTAGCGTGCGGCAGGACCCTGAGGATTGGCCGTCATCCGCCTGAGAACTCACCAATAAGAAATCGCTGATAGCGAGGCGGGGTCGGCCCGCCATCGGGGGAAACGGATTCAGCCTCAATGCTCGCTGGTGGAGATGCGCACGGGTGCTGGCCCGTCGAGCCAGCGCCCCCAATTCCTGCGGCAATCCAGCGGGCGTCGTCGATTTTCCTCGGTCGTAGGGCCGCTGAGACCGAAACCGCCAGTCTCCCGTCAGAGGAAGATTCGGCTAGACCGGAATCAACTCAAACGCTGACCTTGAAGGCGGGGCGAGGCTAGGCTCCGGCTACAGATGTGGCGGCGACCCGGCGACGACCCGTGATCAGCGCTACGCCAGGCCCATGACTGAGGCGGTGGTGGCGACGATGATCTTTTCCCAGGCGGACCATGTACCAAGCACGGGCGACCATGGACGTGGTTGCCGCAGAGTGCATCCTATGTGCATAGCCGGGGTCACGGCGTGTGTCGCCCTGTTGATCGCAAGCTGCTCGTCCACTACTGAGCCGACGACTGCGTCCTCTTCGCCGTCGACTACAGCGACCGCGACCAGCACCCCACCGAAGGGCTCTGCGCTGAAGACCATCGATCCCAAGGCATTTCAGGCCGTCGTCGACGCCGCCGCCGAGAAACTGATGGTCCCCGGCGCGATGGTGGTGCTGCGCACCCCGCAGGGAATCTTCAACGCGGCGGTCGGCACGACCGAACTCGGCGCGCAGACGCCACCGGAACCCGGCACTCATTTCCGGATCGCCTCGAACACCAAGACCATGACCGCGGCGCTGATCGTGCTGCTCGCCCAGGACGGCAAGCTGAAGTTCAGCGATCCGGTATCTACCTACGTACCGGATGTGCCCAACGGCGAAAACATCACCGTCGCAGAGCTTTTGAAGATGCGTAGCGGACTCTACGGTTACACGGCCGACCCGGAACTTGCGGCCGTCATGGATGCCGACCCGAGCAAGGCCTGGACACCGCAGGAGGTATTGGCCATCGCGTTCCGGCATCCGCCGCAGTTCGCACCTGACGCATCCTACGAGTACAGCAACACCAATTACGCGTTGCTGGGTCTCGTCGCCGAGAAGGTCGGCGGGCGCCCGTTGGCCCAGCAGTTCAAGGACCTGCTGTTCGGTCCGGTCGGCCTCGAGCAGACATCGCTTCCCGCCGCCGACGACACCTCCATCCCGGCTCCCTATTCACACGGCTACATGTACGGCGGAAGCTTCTACGCACTCGCCGACGATCCGTATCCCGCCGACATGCAGGCCGCCGCACAGGCCGGAACATTGCAGCCGATCGACTACACCAACCAGAACTCCTCCTACGCCACCGCCGCCGGGGGAGCGATCTCGACGGCCGATGACCTCGTCACCTGGATGAAAGCACTCGTCTCGGGCAAGGTCTTCAATGCCGATTACCACCAACAGTGGTTGACGAGCCTGCAGGCCGAGGACCCGGACGCGCCCGACGGACAGAAGTATGGGTACGGAATCTCGTATCAGCGCTTCGGCCCGAACGCCGCCATGTATTACCACGGCGGCGAGCTGCCGGGCTTCAACTCGTTCATGGGTTATGACCCTGATAATGATGTGGCACTTGTCATTTGGACGAATCTCACGCTATCGCCGGAGGGCAAGACGACGGCGCAAGCCATGTTGCCCACCGTTCTCGACGAGATCTACGCGGGCTTGTCGCTGGCGCCCCCGCCGACTCCGACGACCACCAGGTAACGCGCTGCTTCCCGCTGATGAGGCAGAATCGCGCAGGTGACGACACCGCTCGCCCATGTTCATGTGTCCAGCATCGACCAGGTCTAGCAAGATGTGGCTTAGGAGGCCGTGATGATCTTCATCGTCGTCAAGTTCGAGACCAAACCGGAGTGGACCGAACGCTGGCCCGAGCTCGTCGCTCCGTTCACCAACGCTACGCGTGCCGAGGAAGGCAACCTCTGGTTCGAGTGGTCGCGCAGCCTCGATGACCCGGCGGAGTATGTTCTCGTCGAGGCCTTCCGCGACGGTGACGCCGGCGCCGCACACGTCAACAGCGATCACTTCAAGGCCGCACAGCGCGACTTCCCACAGGCGCTGGCGCACACGCCGAAGGTCATCAGCCAGACGGTCGACGCCAGCGGCTGGTCAGAGCTCGCCGAGATCACCGTGGAGTGACTGCTTATGGCAGGACCTCGATTTCGGCGCCGAGACGGTAGCCGGGCGCCAATGGCAGTGAATCGCCGCTCCAAAACGAGCCCGCGTCAAACCAGTTGGACGGCTTGTCCGTCGCGAGGAGTCCCATCTCCTCATATGTGATGGCAACGGTCTCCGCACAGTAGGCCGTCTCCAGGCCGACCTTTCGCTGCTCTGCCCTTCTGCGCCGGGTTGATGCGCGGACCTTGCTGTCTACGAACGGGATTCCCCTCGTCCAGTCCACCGCAGTGGGAACGCGGCCGCGAAACCACCGCGCCGTCAGGCGCGTGGTACTGGGAAACGGTGTGCCGTCCATCCTCGCGATGACCCGCAGCATCCGGTCCTCCTGCTCGCGGGTGGCGTACGGCGTCAGTTGGCGCAGCCAGCAGCGCTGCTTGTAGTTGTACATCCACCGCTCGACGGCTTGGCGTGCGTCGTGGAGCTGCACTCCGCGGTGATTGCTTCCCGTCCACATGTCGGTTAGCTTGTCGCCGAGTTCGGCGTGCCAGATCAACGGGGGCAGGTCGTCGATCGCGACGGTCATCCCGACGTGGTTCACAGGGCTGTTGGTCATCGACTGGATCGCCCGGTCCGGCCCTGAGCTGCCCCGAAACAGCCAGATGTCCCCGGTCCGTGCCTCGTCCAGCGCCCGCTGCAGCGACACCGTGCTTTCGCTCACCCCCGAAGCTTAGGCAGACTGTTGTCTTATGCGCGGCATATGGAAGTTGGTCGGACTGGCGGGAGTTGCCGGTGTGGTGGCGGGCGGGGCGCTGGTCGCGCGCGACCAACGCCGTCGCAATTCGTACTCCGCCGAGGACATCCGCGCCCGGCTTCATCAACGGCTGGCGGAGGCCAACGAGTCCGAAGACTAAGCGGCGACTGCGTAGAGCCGATGCGAGCCGGCGAACCCCTTGAGTTCGACGTCGCGGCCGTCGTCGAAGGCGATGTCCTCGTGGTCGCTGACGGCATCGCGCACCACCTCGCTGACCAGAATCTCGCCGCCGTCGGCCTGCCCGGCCACCCGCGCCGCCATCGCGACATTGCGGCCGAACAGGTCGTCGCCGCGCCGCACCGACTTACCCATGTGGATACCGATACGGACGCGAATGCCGTTGGGCCGCTTCCGAAGTGAGCGCTGCACGTCGACGCCGCACCGCACGGCCTGCTCGGGTTGCGCGAAGGCGACCATGAACCCGTCGCCCTGACTCTTTACGACGTGACCCGAGTGGTTCTTGACATGCCGGCGGATCAGCTTGTCGTGGTTGCCGATGAGCCTGACCCACGCGCGATCGCCGATCCGCTCGTTCAGCTCCGTCGACTCCTCGATGTCGGAGAACAGGATCGCCACCTTGCCGCTCGAGGCGAGGCGTGCCAGATCCGGCCGCTCCATCTCGGCCCAGTCGGCGAGGTCTTCGATCGAGGATCGAACGGCCGCACCCAGCCCGTCTTTGCGCAGGATGTTGGCGGTCTGCCAGACCTGCTTGACCGCCTCCCGGCCACCGGACAGCAGCATGTTTCGGGTATCGACGCGGCGGCGTAGTTCGTCAGTCTCGCGCCGACTCCGGGTGAGCAGTACCCACAGCACGATGAGGGCGACCGCCTCCACCGCGGCGATCCCCGCAAGCACGTATGCCGCGATCTGCGCTCCCATCACCGCTCAAGTATTGGATGCTGAAGCCGTGATGTCCGCGAAGGCCCCGTATTACGAGAGTCGCTACATCCGCGCCAACCATCCTGAGCTGCCGCAAGCGATATGGCTGCGCGAGACGCTGCTGCTGCCCACCGCAGGCGATCCCGTCGCCGATGTGTGGGTCATGGTGTTCGATCCCGACGGGGCGGGCAACAGGGCACTCAAGGAGCCGTACCCAATCGATACGGCCGTCTACGACTACGACAATTGGACCGCGCGGATCGGCGCGGCGACCATCGACGACCGGTCGGCGCAGGGCGTGGTCACAGGCGGCAACCGCTCGGCGCGCTGGGATCTGCGGATCGCTCCGGGGTCCGAGGAGCCGGTCAAGCTCCTCACCGAGCGCGGGTACAAGGCGCGATTCCCGACGGCCAAGACCACGGTCCGGCATCCACTAGCCCAGTTCGACGGCCAACTCGAACTTGACGACGTCCGTATCGCGGTCGACGGCTGGACCGGCAGCGTCAACCACAACTGGGGCACCCGGCACACGCCGGCTTACGCGTTCGGCCAGGTGTGCGGCTTCGACGACGCTCCGGAGTCAAGCCTGGAGATCGTCACAGCGCACGCAGCGGTTGGGCCCGTCAGGTTGCCCGCGGCCACGCTCTTCGTCTTCCGCCACGGCCTGCGGGAGTTCGCGGTGCGCTCGGTCATCGGCAGTTTGCAGACCCACGGCAGTTATCGGCCATTCACGTGGTCGTTCGGGGCGCGCGTGGGCGAGCAGATGTTCGAAGGCGAGATCGTCGCCGAGCCGGAGGACGTCATTGGCCTGACCTACACCGACACCGACGGCGGGTCGAAGTACTGCTACAACTCCGCGATTGCCACTTGCCGAATTCAGGTGGCGGGAAAGGCCTTTGAGCGCACCGAGCTTGTCGCCACCCGGCGGGCGATGTTCGAGATCCTGACCGACACCCGCCACGAGTCACTGCCATTGCTGGCCTAGTTCCCTGCGCGAACAGACGCGAAAGTCCCCGACTCGCCGCGAAATTGGAGACGTTTGGGGCTGCTCGCGCAGTAAAGACAACCCGCCAGCACCGCCGATCCGATCGTGCTCAGGTCCACCCCACCGGCGATGCCGGCCAGCGGCCCGACGTACAGCGTGGTGTTGACCGCCAGCAGGCCGAACGCGGCGCCGGCCGACCACGCCACGACGGCGGGCAGATTCCAGCCGGCGGTGAACCAGTAGCGGCCGCCGTGCCGACCGCGCGCGAAGGCCTGCAGGTCGGTCGGGTCGTAGGTCTTCGTGCGCAGCGCGCCGATGGCCAGGATCGCCACCCACGGCGTGATGACGGCGTTCAGGGCCACCGTCATCGCCGTCACCGACTCGACGGCGTCGAACACGAACACGCCCAGATACAGCAGCGCGATCGCGACGGCGGCGGTGATGATCGTGGTCTGCGTCCGCTTCAGCTGCGGCGCAAGGCCTTCCAGATCCAAGCCGCTGGCGTAGACACAGAGCACGCCCTGGCTCAGCCCGCCCAGTAGCGAGATGACGACGATCGGCAGCACGTACCAACCGGGGGAGGCCGCCACCAGGTCGTGGAGGTACGAATCGGTGGGGTCGGCGATCGAAAGCGCGGTGAAGGCGCCGAACAGGCTGGGCAGCATAACGCCGACGAACATGCCGGCGCCCAGCGCGCCGCAGATCCGCCGGTTGCTGAACCGGCGCGCGGAGATGCGCCGGGTGTAGTCGCCGATCGTGGGCCCGTACGAGATGGGCGCGGCCGCGAACAGCACCGCCGACAGCGCCCAGGTCTGCCAGAACCCGCCCAGCGCGTACTCGCCGCCGGCGGCGCCGGGTGCAAATCCGTCCGCGAACGCGAACACGCCCAGGACCATCAGCGCGCCGACAACGGGCACGACGACCTTTTGCATCGCGACGATGGTGGCGTGGCCGTAGAGCGCCACGGTCACCATCAGCGCCGCCACCGCGGCGTAGGCCACCGCGTGCACGACGTCGTTCTCCGGCGTGCCGAGCAGCCGGTGACCGGCCGCGACGAGCGCGTCGCCGCTCGTCCACACAGTCACCGCGGCGAAGCCGAGCGCAATGGCCAGCGCGATGCCCGATCCGATGAACCGGCCCCGAATACCGAAGAACGCACCGCTGGAGACGGTCATGTTGGTGCCGGTGCGCGGCCCGATGACCGCGGTGGGCATGACGGCCAGGGTGCCGACGGCGGTGCCGACGGCCATCGAGGCGACCGTCTGCCAGAAGCTCAACCCGAACAGGATGGCGAACGCGCCGAAGACGACGTTCGTCCAGGTGAGGTTGGCGCCGAGAAAGACCGCGCCGAGGTTGCGCGGTCGCGAGTCGCGGGCGTGTTCCGGGAGGTATTCGACGCCGGCGGCTTCGACGGCGCCGACGCGGTCGTCGGTGAAGGCGGTGTCCGGGGGAGACAGGGTCGCGGTCATGGCTGCTCGATTCGGTCCTTGTTGATGGGTGGATCAATAGTGTTGATGTAGTGTTCAATAAGAATCGGCATTCGTCAATAGGAAGGACCGAAATTGACCGTCGAGGCACGTGACGCCAAGCGGAAGCTCCCGGCCGAACGCCATGGCGAGCTGCTGGCCAAGGCCGTCGAAGTCGCCAAGGCGGAGGGCTTGTCAGCGGTGACCCTGCGCCGCGTCGCCGCGGACCTCGGCGTCACGCCGGGCCTGGTCAGCCACTATTTCTCGGCTGCCGAGCAGCTGATCACCGCCGCGTTCCGAACAGCCGCCGTCGCCGATCTCGAGGAAGCCCGCTCGCGGGTCGACGCCGCACCGACGGCCATCGCCAAGATGGATGCGCTGATGGACTACGTGCTCGATGACTCCAGCGACGACGCCAGCGCGCTCTGGTTGGAGGCGTGGAGCCTGGGCCGGCGCAACGCCCCGCTCGCCGCCGAGGCGAAGGAGCTGACGGGCGAGTGGTTGGCCTGCATCGGCGACATCGTGCGGGCCGGCGCCAAGGAGGGTGAGTTCCGGGTGGCCGACGTCGACGTGGCGGCGCGGCGGCTGCTGACCATGATCGACGGACTCGGCGCGCAGAAGGTGGTGCGCGCGGTGCCGTCGCAGGAGGCCAAACACATCGCGCGTTCGTACTTCGCTTCGGAGTTGGGCGTGGCAGGTTCGAGTTCATGATCGCGATGCCCGAGCCGCCGGATCTCGATGGTGTCGAGCACCGGGCAACGAGTACGACGGCCGCGACGGCCGTGAGCGCGATCGACACCAGCACCCACGCTTGCGTCAACGAGCCCATCGCGACCGCCGTCGCAATACCGAGGAGCGGGACCGCCAGGCCCACGACGGCGTAGGTCTGGCAGATCCGATAAAGCGTCCTGGCCACCGGAAGGGCCGCCTCGTCGCGGGCGTATCGCGGAAACATGCTTGCCGCGACGGCAATTGGCCCAACGGCCAGGATCGCGACGACGACGTGGGCGCTGAGCAGGATGGCGGACATCGGGCTACAGCTAGGGGAGGGCCGAGGTTGAAAGCCCGCGGCTGCAGGACAACTTACGACGGAATCTGGCCGTTGCCGATATCGAATTCACTTGTGTCACTTTGGTTTCAACTGTCCCGAGCGGGCCACGTATTGCCTCATGTCAAGATGCGCGCGAAGGTGGCGATTCTTGTCGGTGGTTCGCACTAGTGTTCGACGTACTCGGGTGTGGGTCGGATCGGGAGACGGTGCTGGCCGCCTACGCCGAGCTCGAGACGGCGTTCGAGAGGGTGGCTGCGCTGTCGCTGGACGCGTTGACGGACCCCGAACAGCTGGCGTTGATGAACCGGCGTGAGGTGCTGGCGCGGCGGCTGCCGTCGCTGGATCACCCGGTGATCAACCGGCTGGTCGCCGAAGCCTCGCCGACCGAGTTGGGCGGCACCAGCCTGGCCGAGGTGTTGGCGACCGGGCTGCGCATCTCCAAGAAGGAAGCCCGCCGGCGCATCCGCCGCGCCGAACTATTCGGGCCGCGCACCGCGATCACCGGTGAGCCGTTGGCGCCTCGGCTGCCCCAGGTCGCCGCCGCCCAGCAGCGTGGAGAGATCGGGCCCGAGCATCTGCGCATCATTGAGCGGTTCTTCCAGCGGCTGCCCCACCACGTGGACTATGCGACCCGCGAGGCCGCCGAGGCGCAGCTGGCCGGCCTCGCGTCGGAATTCCGGCCCGAAGAGCTGCGCCAGGGCGCCGACCGGCTGGCCCTGCTGCTCAATCAGGACGGCGAGCTGCCCAACGACGCCGACCGCGCCCGGCGGCGCTATCTGCACATCGGCCGACAACAGTCCGACGGCATGACACCGATCAAAGGGTTACTCGACCCGGAGGCGCGCGCCACCTTTGATGCGGTGCTGGCGAAATGGGCCGCACCGGCCTCCCCGTGCGTGGACGCAGAACCCTCGGCCGAGCACGTTGAGTCGGATATGCGGTCGCAGGGGCAGCGCAACCATGATGCCCTGAAAGCCATGGGCCGCTCCGTGTTGGCGTCGGGCGAGTTGGGTCAGCACAATGGGCTGCCGGCCACCCTCATCGTGTCCACCACGCTGCAGGAGCTCGAGTCCGGGACCGGGCAGGCCGTCACCGCCGGCGGCAGCCTGCTGCCGATGAGCGATGTGATCCGGCTCGCCAGCCACGCGCATCACTATCTGGTGATCTACGACAAGCACACCCGAGAGCCGCTCTATCTCGGCCGCTCCAAACGGCTGGCCTCCGTCGGACAGCGGATCGTGTTGCACGCCACCGATCGTGGTTGTACGTTCCCGGGCTGCACCGTGCCCGGCTACGGCTGTCAGGTTCATCACGCCGAGACGGATTGGGCCGTCGGCGGACTGTCCAACATCACCGACGAAACCCTGGCCTGCGGGCCCCACAATCGCCTGGTCAAACCCGGCGGCTGGAGAACACGAAAACGCAAAGACGGCCGCACCGAATGGATCCCGCCGCCCCACCTCGACACCGGCCAAACCCGGGTGAACGACTACCACCATCCGGAGAAATACCTGCTGCCCGAAAACGACGACGACTGAACCGCGCTAGAAACCTTCGGCGAGTACGCGGTCGAGCGCGTCGACGTAGAAGTCGGCCGACTCGATGTCGATGCACAACGGCGGCTTGGTCTTCAGGATGTTCATGTGATCGCCGGTCGGCTGGATGATCACCCCGAGCTCGAGCATGCGGTCGCAGATCGCCGACGTCTCCGCTGCCGCAGGCTCCAAAGTCTCTGCATCGCGGACCATTTCGACGCCGAGGTAGAGCCCGATGCCGTGCACGGTTCCGATGATCGGGTGCTGGTCCTGCAGCGCTTGCAGCCTGGCCTTCAGGTGGGCGCCGACGCGTGCCGCATTCTGTTGCAGCCCTTCGTCGCGGAGAACGTCGAGGACCGTGATTCCGATTGCGCACGACAACGGGCTGCCACCGGTCGACGAGAAGAAGTAGCCCTGCGATCGGAACCCGTCGGCGACCGCGCGGCTGGTGATCACGGCGCCGAGGGGATAACCGTTGCCTGTCGACTTCGCGATCGACACGATGTCGGGTACCGCGTCCTGCTGCTGAAAACCCCAGAACCATTCGCCGAGACGGCCATATCCGACCTGAACCTCATCGGAGATCGCCAGGCCGCCGCCCGCGCGCACCGCCGCATACACCTGCTGCAGATAGCCGTCGGGCAGCGCCATGCCGCCGGCATTGCCGTACACGCTTTCACAGATGAACGCCGCGGGCGCACGGCCATCGGCGACCAACTGCTCGATCTGCTGCACCGCGTCGCCGGCATACCGGAAAGCCTCGGCACCGCGGTACTTTCCCCGGTAGCTGTTGGGCGATTCCACCGTGTGCACCCAATCCGGCCGGGTGGCAAGCGCATTCGGGTTATCGGCGGTCGACGTCGATACCGCGTCCGTGCCGTACGTCCACCCGTGATAGGCCTCGCGCACCGCGACGACGTCGCGCCGGCCCGTCGCCGCCATCGCGAGCCGGATTGCCAGATCGCTTGCCTCCGAGCCGGAGTTCACCAGGAACACGGTGTCCAACGGCTCTGGCAGCGTCGCAGCGAGCCGTTCGCTGAATTCGACCACCGCCTCGTAGTTGAACCGCGAATTCGTGTTGAGCTTGCGCAGCTGACGGGCCGCGGTCTCGGCGACCCGAGGATGCACGTGACCCAACACCGTGACGTTGTTGACCATGTCGAGATAGCAGCGACCGGCGGTGGACATCAGAAAATGCCGCCAGCCGCGTTCGATCTGCGGCGGCGTGCGGTAGTAATGCTCCTGCACCGGCGCAAAACTCGCATCGCGCCGCGACAACAGATCACTCGTCTCATGCACGTCGAGCGTGGGCAGGCCGAGTGGCGGCCGCGGATCACGGGTGAGCGCCAGCCAGCCGGGGGCCAGCTCGGCCCGGGTGAACAACGGCGCGGGGGGCGCGCCGACGGGGCGCACGCCGAGTTCGATCCACTGGTCCGGCAAGGCCTCGGCCAGCGGCCGGCCGGCGCCAAGTGCGCCGAGCTTCGCCACCGCACCCACCCCCGCCAGCGTCAGCTCGCAGTCGGGTCCACGGAACGTGACGTGGTCCTCCCCGCGGTCCACCACCTCGCCGTCCCACGGCGCGACGAGCCGGGCCACCGCCGCCGCCCACAGGCTGATACCGGTCGGCACGACGTCCGGGCTCTGCTGGCTCAGCTTCGGGGCCCGGCTCAGTCGCGGCTGCCCGTATTGGGTGACGACCAGGCTCGCGCCGTTTTGCACTGCGGCCCTGGCCAACTCGTCCTCGATGCCGAGTTTCAGCCAGCCGCCGGGCTCGAACGCGAAGTCATAGACATCTGATGTGGTGGAGAGGTCGATCGTCACCACCGACGCGGGATCAAGGCTGACCAGCGGGGTCGAGACATCCACGGGCACGGGCCGCGCTGCCAGCCCCAGATCCGCCCGGATCACCTCTGTCATCACGTCCACCGGCACCGAGGTGGCCAGTTCGAACATCTGCCATTCGCCGTCGGCCTGCTCGGTGATGTAGTCGTTGTCCGGATCGAGGGCGGCCTGCTGCGCACCGCTGACGATCAGCACCGCGGTCCGCAACACCAGCAGCGGCCACAGCGCGTCCACCTCCGCCGCGCTGAGCGGCCGGATCTCGTGGAACGCCCGCACCGCCGGCAGCACCGAGGTGAGATCGGCACCCGCATGCCCCAGCACCGACGACACCGTGATGGCCAGTTCGGAGACCGCCCAGCTGGTCGTCAGATCACCGAAGTCGATGACACCGTCCGGCCGTGGCGACCCGTCGACGGACCGTGACACCACCACGTTAGCGTCGGTGAGGTCGAGGTGGATCGCCTGTTGCGGCAGATCACCGGCCAGCCGCTCGATGCGTGACCACGCGTCGCGTGTGACCTGTTCGATGCGGGCGCGGTGAGCCGGGTCGGCCACATGCGAGATGAGCTGGGCCACCACGTCCGCGCCGTACCGCAGATCCCATTGCAGGACGCGGTCCAGGCCCTCGTGGTCGAAACCCGCGAGTGCGCGGCTCACCCGGGCGGCCACCTCGCCGAGCCGGGCGACCGCCGTCGGCGAGATGCAGTCCGAGTCCAATAGGGTGCCACCGGGCAGGAACCGCAGCAGTCGTACGTATGCCGTCCGATCCAGCAGACCCGTTATCGCCGTGCACTTTTCACCGGCGAGGTTGGGCAGCGGCACCGCGATGCGCAGTAATGGCTCCGCCTCGGCGATCAGTTCTGCCGCCAGGTCCTGGGCTTCCAATTCGGTTGCGGCGAATGCCGGATTGGCGATCTTCAGCACCCCGACGATGTCGCCGTCGCGTCGGTGACCACGAAGTTCTTGTCCTGCTGGCTGCCCAGCGACCTCGCATGCGCCCGCACACCGTAATGCTCGGCCAGGATCTCCTCGGCTTGCGCCTCGCTCACCTGCGGCGCCGGCAGCTCCGGCTCTTCCAGGAAGTTGAAACCGACGGTGCGGCGCTTGACGGTCACCGGCTGACGAACTGCACCACGGCTTCGGAGAACGCGTCGTTGTCGTCGCCGGCCGCGGTGTGCCCGGCGTTGGACAACTCGACGAACTCGGCGCTGGGCACCTTGTCGAGGAAATCCTTCACGCCTTCGTTGCTGACCACGTCGGAGAGCTTGCCGCGGATCAACAGGATCGGGATGGTGAGATTGATCGCGGCCTGTCAGCTTTTCCACCCGGATGAACGGGT
>CAWKCR010000014.1:0-42061 GCA_963848185.1 uncultured Actinomycetota bacterium | reverse complement strand
TGGCGATACGCGTTGCGCAACTCCGCGATACCGGTCTTCACCGCGCTGGGCACCCGGTTCGCGTTGATGCTAAACGGCGTCGTCCTCGTCGAGGTGGTGTTCGCCTGGCCCGGCGTCGGCTCCCTCGTCGTGCGCGCCCTGGACACCCGGGACTACCCGCTCATCCAGGCCACCGTGCTGGTGACGGCGGTACTGGCGATCCTGGTGCAGCTGCTCGTCGACCTCTGCTACCCGCTCTAGACCCACGGGTCCGGCTCGGGAAGGTGCCGCCAAATGACCACCGTCATCGATCCCCCCGGCCCGCCGCCGCCCCGTCGGCGGTCACCCCGCGCGACTTCGCCCGCGCCGGCGCCACCCGCCGAGCCCGCGATAGCCGGGTGAAGATCTGGGCGGGCAGCATCTGCGCGCTGATCGTCATCCTGCCGGTGGCATTCGCGCGAGTGCTGCCGCTGCCGTCGCCGGACGCCACCGATCTCGCCCAGCGGCGGCTGCCGCCACTGACCGAAGGTCACCTGTTCGGAACCGATCAGCTCGGCCGGGACCTGCTGGCCCGCGTGCTCTTCGGCGGACAGGTGTCGCTGACCATCGGCATTCTCGCCGTGGTGGTTTCGGGCGTCATCGGCCTGGTGCTCGGGGCGGTCGCCGGTTATTGGGGTGGCTGGGCGGACACCGTGGTCAGCCGATTGCTCGAAGCCCAGCTGTCGTTGCCGTTGCTGATGATGCTGCTTCTGGTCGTCGCCCTGTTCGGGCCGTCGATCCCGGTGATCACGTTCGTCATCGCGATCGCGCAGTGGCCCGAGATCGCCCGTCTCACCCGCTCGCTGTGTCTGGTCGAGCGCGAAAAACCCTATGTGGCAGCCGCTCATGTGCTCGGGCTCGGCGCCTTCGGCATCCTGCTGCGCCACATCGTGCCCAACGTCATCAAGGCCGTATCGTTGGTCGCGCTGCTCCTCCTGGCGCAGGCCGTTCTGCTGGAGAGCGCCTTGAGCTACCTCGGGGCAGGGCCCGAGCGGCCGTTCGCCACCTGGGGCCGCATCATCTCCGACGGTCAGGACTACGTGACCACGTCGTGGTGGCTGGTCACCCTTCCCGGGCTGGTGATCGCGCTGCTGGTGGTCGGGGTGAACCTGCTGGGCGACGGCCTGCGCGACCGTCGGGCGGATTCAAATTCGGTCTGCTGCAACGACTTCCGCTTCGAAAAAGGAGGCTTGAGATGGGGCACCTGCTACGAGTCGACGACCTGCAGGTCGAGCTGATCACCGCTTACGGCGTGGTTCGCGCGGTCGACGGGGTGTCGTTCTGCATCGACGCCGGCGAAACCGTGACCATCATCGGCGAATCCGGCTCCGGCAAGTCGACGACGGCGATGGGCATCCTCGGTCTGCTGCCCGACGACCTGGCGGTGCTGTCCGGGTCGGCGCGGTTCGGCGACACCGACATCCTCGGCAAACCCAAGGCGCTGCAGAAGGTCCGCGGCCGGCACATCGCGCTCATCCCCCAGGACCCGATGACGGCGCTGAGCCCGGTGCACACCATCGGCTCGCAACTGCGCGACGCAATCCGGCACAGCGGCGTCACCGGGAAATCGCGTGAAACCGCCCGCGCGGTCGGGCTTCTCGAACAGGTCAAGATTCCCAATCCGGACAGGCAGCTTGCGAAGTACCCGCACCAGTTGTCCGGTGGGATGTTGCAACGTGTGCTGATCGCGGCGGCCCTGGCCGCCGGACCGGAGTTGATCGTCGCCGACGAACCCACCAGCGCGCTCGACGTTACGGTGCAGGCCAGCATCCTGGACTTGCTGTTGGAACTGCAGGAGCGCACCGGCATCGGGCTGCTGCTGATCACCCATGACCTCGGGGTAGCGCGGCTGATGTCGGACCGCATTTATGTGATGAAGGACGGGCGGTTCGTGGAAAGCGGCCAATCCGAAGACCTGCTGCGCAATCCGCAAAGCGGGTACACGAAGAAGCTGCTGGAGGCCGTGCCACGGCTGTCCGAGCACACCACCCTGGGAGCCCCGGTATGACGTTGCTTGCGGTAGAGAGTCTCGTGGTCGAATATCCCGTTGCGGGAGGCGCTTTCCGGGCCGTCGACGGTGTCAGCTTCTCGATTGCGAAGGGCTCGACACTGGCGGTCGTGGGCGAATCCGGTTGCGGCAAGTCGACCATCGCCAAGGCGATTGTGCGGCTGCTCACCCCCACCTCCGGGCGGATCCTGGTCGACGGCGTCGACATCGCCCGGTTGTCGGAACGCGCGATGCGGCCGTACCGGTCCCGGATCCAGATGGTGTTCCAGGATCCCTACGGCTCGTTGGACCCGCACCTCACCGCGGTCGACATCGTTGCTGAACCGTTGCGACTGCAGGGAATCCGCAAGGCCGAACGCGACAAGCGCGCCGCGGCCCTGATCGACCGGGTCGGCCTGCCGTCCACCGCGCTGCGCCGTCGACCCGCAGAGTTCTCCGGGGGGCAGCGCCAGCGAATCGGGATCGCGCGGGCACTGGCCAGCGGCCCGGAGCTGTTGGTCTGTGACGAGGTCACCAGTGCCCTCGACGTGTCGGTGCAGGCGCAGGTGCTCAACCTGCTGCGCGAGATCAAGTGCGACACCGGATTGACCTACCTGTTCATCTCACACAACCTCGGGGTCGTGCGGGAGATCAGCGACAACATCATCGTGATGTCGGCCGGCAAGATCGTCGAACAAGGCGTCACCGCAGACGTTCTCGCGCATCCCGCCGAGCCCTACACGCAGGCGCTGCGCGCCGCGGCGCTCGACCCGACCACGATGGTCGGCGTCAAGCCGCGGCATCTACTAAAAGGAGTTGCCTAATGGCAGAGCTAGTTCTCGGCACGATGACATTCGGCGACACTGTCGACGTCGATGGCGCAGCAGCGATGCTGGATGCCGCACTGGATGCGGGCATCACCCACATCGACACCGCCAACGGCTATGCGGGCGGAGAGTCCGAGCGCATGCTCGCGCGTCTGCTGCGCGACCGGCGTGACCAGGTCACGCTGGCGACGAAGGCCGGCATGCCCCATCCCGACGCGGGAGATCACTCGCCGCTGTCGGCGGCGGGCTTGCGGGCCAGTGTGGAGGGCAGCCTGTTGCGGCTCGACACCGACCGCGTCGACCTGTTCTACCTTCATCAACCAGACCGGTCCGCCTCATTGGCCGAGACACTGGGAACCGTCGCGGAATTGGTGTCGGAGGGAAAGATCGGCGCACTCGGGGTATCGAACTACGCCGCATGGCAGATCGCCGAGATCAACCACACCGCCGATGACGTCGGCGCGCCGCGGCCGGTCGTCGCCCAGCAGCTCTACAACCTGTTGGCGCGACGCATCGAAGAGGAGTACGTCGAGTTCGCCGCCACCACCGGCCTTACCACTGTCGTCTATAACCCACTCGGCGGCGGGCTGCTGACGGGCCGGCACTCGTTCGATTCCGATCCCGCCGAGGGCCGGTTCGGCAGCTCGCGCCTGGCGGCGATGTACAAGGAAAGATATTGGAACACTGCGATTTTCGACGCCATCCAGCAGCTCTCGGTGATCGCGGACAAGGCCGGCGTCCCGCTCACCGAGCTGGCCTTACGCTGGCTGCTCGCCAAACCCGCCACGGGGTCGATCCTGCTCGGCGGTTCCAAGGTGGAACACCTGTCGTCGAACATCGCCGCGGTCACGAAGGGACCGCTTGACGCGGACGTCGTGGACGCCTGCGACGATGTCGGCGCCGCCCTCCGGGGCCCGATGCCCAGCTATAACCGTTAGGGGACACCATGACTGCACATGAGTTCGCCGCGCGCCTGCGCGGGCGTGAACGCCTCCTGGGCTACTGGTCCGTGCTGGACAGCCCGGTGTCGACCGAATGGCTGGCCCACGTCGGATGGGACTACATCGCGCTCGATCTGCAGCACGGCCTGATCGGCTACTCGGGCATGGTGGCCGGTCTCACGGCGATCGACGCGTCGGGGTCGGCCGTTGGCCTGGTCCGCGTGGAAGCCAACGACGCCACCGCCATTGGGCGTGCCCTGGATGCCGGCGCGGCGGGTGTCATCATCCCGATGGTGAACAACGCCTCGGAAGCAACGAAGGCCGTTGCGGCCGCGACGTATCCGCCGACCGGCATCCGGTCGTACGGGCCGATGCGGTCACAGCTTCGGATCGGGCCAC
Source organism: uncultured Actinomycetota bacterium (assembly GCA_963848185.1). GTDB lineage: Bacteria > Actinomycetota > Actinomycetes > Mycobacteriales > Mycobacteriaceae > Mycobacterium. Next base: position 37,889 of record CAWKCR010000014.1, on the reverse strand, counting down.
TGCCCGCCGACGCCGACCGCGACACCGTCGTACTCGCGATGATCGAGACCCCGGACGGGTTGGCCAACGTCGAGGAGATCTGCGGCGTAACGGGACTCGACGGGATCTACGTGGGCCCGTCGGATCTCCGGTTGGCGATCGGCGGCACAAGCTCCCAGGATCCGGCGGTGAACGACGAATTCGAGGCCGCGCTCAAGCGCGCGCGTGAGGCCGCCGCAGCTCAGGGGATCGCGGCGGCGATCCACACGTCAGACGGCGCGACGGCTGCCCGGCGACTGGCCGAGGGCTTCACGGTCGCGACGGTCGCGTCGGACCTCGTGCATCTCAAGATTGCCTCCGCCGCCCATCTGAAAGCCGCAACCGGCGGATAGGAGGATGGTGACCGCGGGTCGGGACGGATTGGGATCGTCCTCCAGATTCGAGCACACCCTTCCTGGCGGCGTCATCATTTGTTGACGCCGTAGGAAAGCATGCATTGACCCTGTGACGAGCCGCGTTTGGCCAGCAGCAGCACGTCTTCAATCGAAACAACTGCGCGCGCATAAGGGCGTCGAGCCGCGCTATGGCTTCACCTCGCTCGCGATACCGGCCCAGATCGAATGCCGTGCGAACGCGCGTGGTCACGGGCAACTTGCCCACCCACGTCACCTCGTCGTCGCCCAGGGTCTCGTCGCGAACTTCCAGGCCACGTTGTCGTCGAGCGCGACTTGATATCAATTCAATCGGGATGCCGTCATCGACCCATTGGGCACCGTGCAACGCGGATGCGGCCGCGCCGGCAATTACCCCTCGACGATCTGACGCCAACCATGCACCCACGGCCTGGTCTCGCAATGACGGCTCTGAGTGCTTGGGCACATAGATCCCGCGATAGATGGGCCGGTACCACCGCTGCAGCTCATGCCTGGTGAGGCGCCCAGCGGCGATCGCCTCGCTTCCAATGAAGACCTCCCCCATTGCCGAATGGTGGCAGGCGGGACCGACATTGCGTCGAAACGTACGTATTGCAGAGAAAGTTCGAGAAGAGACCTGCAAAACGTGCGTTTCGACGAAACTAGACCATTTGGCGGCGTCCGGCCAACGCCCTACCCAACGTCAACTCGTCGGCGAACTCCAGATCGCCGCCCATCGGCAGACCCGATGCGATCCGCGTCACCGTGAGCCCAGGGATGTCGCGCAGCATCCGCACCAGATACGTCGCCGTCGCCTCACCCTCGGTGTTCGGGTCCGTCGCGATGATCACCTCGGCGATGTCGACCCCGTCGACCCGCTCGCCAATCCTGTTGAGCAGCTCACGAATTCGCAGCTGCTCCGGCCCGACTCCCGACAAGGGATCCAACGCACCACCCAGCACGTGGTAGCGGCCGCGGAATTCACGCGTGCGCTCGACGGCCTGCACGTCCTTCGGCTCCTCGACAACACACACCAGCGACGCGTCGCGGCGGGGATCGCTGCAGATACGGCAGCGGTCGTCGTCGGACACGTTGCCGCACACCGCGCAGAACTTCACCCCGTCGCGGACCTTCCCCAAGACGGCCGTCAACCGGTCGATATCCGGCGGTTCGACGCTCAGCAAGTGAAACGCGATCCGCTGCGCACTCTTCGGCCCGATACCGGGCAGCTTGCCCAGCTCGTCGATCAGATCCTGGACGGGGCCCTCGAACAAATCAGAGCCCCGGCAGACCGAGCCCGCCCATCCCGCCGGCCAACGGCCCGAGCCGGTCGTGCGCCAGGATGGTGACTTGCTTGGAGGCGTCGGCGATCGCGCCGACGATGAGATCCTGCAGCGTCTCGACGTCGTCGGGGTCGACGACCTTCGGGTCGATCGACACGGCCACCACTTCGCCGCTGCCCTTCACGGTGACCTGAACCAGCCCGCCGCCGGCCTGGCCGTGCACCTCGGAGTTGGCCAGCGCCTCCTGAGCTTCCATCAACTGCTGTTGCACCTGCTGCGCCTGCGCGAGGAGTGCCGACATGTCGGGCTGGCCTCCGGGTTGCATGACAGTCCCCTTGCGTGTTGGTCTCGACTTGGTTTCTCTCGCTCGCACGCGGCGGTTTGGACTTTCAGCCTAGTCGCCCACGGGCTACCTTGACGCGGTGCACGTCCCAGCCAGCCTGCGTGTCGGCGTCCTGACGGTCGCCAGTGTCCTCATCGTCGCATCAACCCTCGTCACCCCGGCTACCGCCGCTCCCGCCAACATCGCCGGCATGATCGTGTTCCTCGACCCCGGCCACAACGGATCCAACGACGCGTCGATCAGCCGGCAGGTGCCCACCGGTCGCGGCGGCACGAAGGACTGCCAGGCCAGCGGGACCTCGACCGACGACGGCTATCCGGAACACACCTTCACCTGGGACACCACGCTGCGCATCCGGCAAGCGCTGACGGCGCTGGGCGTGCGGACGGCGATGTCGCGCGGCGACGACACCGGCCTCGGCCCCTGCGTCGACGAGCGCGCCGCCATGGCCAACTCCCTGCGGCCCAACGCGATCGTGTCCATCCACGCCGACGGCGGCCCGCCCACCGGCCGCGGCTTCCACGTCCTCTACTCCTCGCCGCCGCTCAATGACACGCAGGCCGGGCCGTCGGTGCGGTTCGCCCAGATCATGCGTGACCAGCTGGCCGCCTCGGGCTTCGTGCCGTCCACCTACGTCGGCTCGGGTGGCCTGAATCCGCGCGCGGACATCGCCGGCCTCAACCTGGCTCAATTCCCGTCAATCCTGGTGGAACTGGGCAACATGAAAAACCCCGTCGATTCGGGATTGATGAAAACGCCCGAGGGGCGGCAGAAGTACGCCGACGCCGTCGTCCGCGGTATCGCCGGCTTCCTGGGAAGCTAGGAGCCCTCGACCTCTTTCTTGAGGTTAGCCAAGACCTCGGCCTGAATCTTGCGCAGCCCCAACGGTGCGAACGTCTTCTCGAAGAAGCCCCCGATGCCACCGGCGCCCTGCCACGACGTCTTGACCGTGACTGATGAGCCGGGGCCGGCCGGCGCGACGGTCCAGTTGGTCACCATTGTCGAGTTGGCGTCCTTCTCGATGATCGTGTGCCCGGCAAGGTCGATGTTCGCCTTGACGTCACGCACCCGCGACTTGGTGGCCTGCAGTTTCCACGTGGCGACCGTGCCCGCGCCTTGCCCGCCCTCGAGCACCTCGTAGTCGCTGTAGTGCGGGGAAAGGATCTTGGGGCGCACGCTCTGGTAATCCGCGACCGCCGACAACACCTTCTCCGGCTCGGCGTCAATCAATACGGTGCTGGACGCGCTGACCTGTCCCATCAGGTAAGACTCCTGTCGTAACGGTGTGATCCCGGCTTCGTGCGGTCGCATCGGCTGCGGCCGCGGACTAGCGTATATGCGTGTCTGTAGGGGAGATCGACGCACGCGCTGCTCACGCCACGGGCGTGCGGCGGCTTCTCGCCAGCTACCGGGCCATCCCCCCGAACGCCACGGTCAGGCTGGCCAAACCGACCTCGAACCTGTTTCGGGCGCGCGCCAAGAACACCGGCAAGGGGCTGGACGTCTCGGGGCTGACGGGCGTCATCGACGTCGACGCCGACAACCGGACGGCCGACGTCGCCGGCATGTGCACCTACCAGGATCTCGTCGCGGCCACCCTGCCCTACGGGCTTTCGCCGCTGGTGGTTCCGCAGCTGAAGACGATCACACTCGGCGGGGCTGTCACGGGACTCGGCATCGAGTCGACGTCGTTTCGCAACGGACTGCCGCACGAGTCCGTGCTGGAGATGGACATCCTGACCGGCACCGGCGACGTGCTCACCGCGTCGCGCGACCAGCACGCTGATCTCTTCCGCGCTTTCCCGAATTCCTATGGCACCCTTGGCTATTCGGTGCGCCTAACGATAGAGCTGGAAACCGTCAAACCGTTCGTGGCGCTCAAGCATCTGCGTTTTCACTCGCTGACCGACCTGGTGGCCGCGATGGACCGCATCATCGAGACCGGTGGCCTGGACGGCGTACCCGTCGACTACCTCGACGGCGTGGTGTTCAGCGCCGACGAAAGTTACCTGACCGTCGGCGTGCAGACGTCGACAGCCGGACCGGTCAGCGACTACACCGGCCAGCAGGTCTACTACCGCTCCATCCAGCACGAGGACGGGGAGAAGCACGACCGGCTCACCATTCACGACTACCTGTGGCGGTGGGACACCGACTGGTTCTGGTGCTCAAGGGCGTTCGGGGCGCAGAACCCGACCATCCGCCGGTTCTGGCCGCGGCGCTTCCGGCGAAGCAGCTTCTACTGGAAGCTCATCGCCTACGACCAGCGGTTCAACATCGCCGACCGCATCGAGAAACGCAACGGCCGCCCGCCCCGCGAGCGCGTCGTACAGGACGTCGAGGTGCCGATCGAACGCTGCGCCGAGTTCCTGGACTGGTTCTTGACCAACGTCCCTGTCGAGCCGATCTGGTTGTGCCCCCTGCGGCTGCGTAACGATGCGGATTGGCCGCTCTACCCGATTCGCCCGCACCACACCTACGTCAATGTCGGGTTCTGGTCTTCGGTGCCGGTCGGACCCGACCCGGGCCACACCAACAAGCTGATCGAACGCAAGGTGAGCGAGCTCGACGGGCACAAGTCGCTGTACTCCGACGCGTACTACTCCCACGACGAGTTCGAAGAACTCTATGGCGGGGAAACCTACAAGACAGTAAAGAAGACATACGACCCCGACTCACGTCTCCTCGACCTGTATGCGAAGGCGGTGCAACGACGATGACGACATACCGCGAAAACTCGGCCCACGCGCCTGCTAGAAAGCTGACACTGGCCGAGATCCTGGAGATCTTTGCCGCCGGCCAACTGCCCCTCAAATTCACCGCCTACGACGGCAGCACGGCCGGACCCGACGAGGCCACGCTCGGCCTGGACCTGCTGACCCCGCGCGGCACCACCTATTTGGCCACCGCTCCCGGCGATCTCGGCCTGGCCCGCGCATACGTTTCCGGCGACCTCGAACCGCTCGGGGTGCACCCCGGCGACCCCTACGAGCTGCTCAAGGCGCTCGCCGAGAAGATGGACTTCAAGCGACCGCCTGCACGGGTGCTGGCCAACATCATCCGCTCCATCGGCTTCGAGCACCTCATGCCGATCGCGCCGCCGCCGCAGGAGGTGTTGCCCCGCTGGCGCCGCATCGCAGAAGGCTTGCGGCACAGTAAGACCCGTGACGCCGAGGCAATACACCACCACTATGATGTATCCAACACGTTCTATGAGTGGGTGCTCGGTCCGTCGATGACCTACACCTGTGCGTGCTACCCGCACCCCGACGCATCGCTGGAAGAAGCGCAGGAGAACAAGTACCGGCTGGTGTTCGAAAAGCTGCGGCTGAAGCCGGGCGATCGGCTGCTTGACGTGGGCTGCGGCTGGGGTGGCATGGTCCGCTACGCCGCCCGTCACGGCGTGAAGACGATCGGCGTCACGCTGTCCAAAGAGCAAGCTGTCTGGGCGCAGACGGCGATCGCCGAGCAGGGTCTGACCGACCTGGCAGAGGTCCGCCACGGCGACTACCGCGATATCCGGGAAACGGGTTTCGACGCGGTGTCCTCGATCGGGCTCACCGAACACATCGGCGTGCAAAACTACCCGGCGTACTTCCGCTTCCTGAAATCCAAGATGCGCACCGGCGCGCTGCTGCTCAACCACTGCATCACCCGCCCGGACAACCGCACCGGCCCGTCGGCGGGCGGGTTCATCGACCGCTACGTGTTCCCGGACGGCGAGCTCACCGGTTCCGGCCGCATCATCACCGAGGCCCAGGACATCGGCCTGGAGGTGGTGCACGAGGAGAACCTGCGCCACCACTATGCGCTGACACTGCGCGACTGGTGCCGCAATCTCGTCGAGCACTGGGACAAGGCGGTCGAAGAGGTCGGGCTACCCACCGCCAAGGTGTGGGGTCTGTACATGGCCGGGTCGCGACTGGGGTTCGACACGAATGTTGTTCAGCTGCACCAGGTTCTGGCGGTCAAGCTCGACTCGCATGGCTACGACGGCAGCCTGCCGCTGCGGCCGTGGTGGAAGCCCTAGCTGCCGTCGATGCGACGGGCGCCGAGCTCGTTCTGCAGTAGTTCGAGCGCGGCTTCCTCGGGGTCGCGGCGCGGCGCCTCGGAGTTGTCGTTGCCGGCCTCGGCCAGCATGCTCTCCTCTTCCTCGTCGCGCTGCGGTTGCGACGGCACGCCGGCGGCAGGCTCTGGTGCGACCGGAGGGGCCGCGGTGCCCGCCTCGCATCGGATCTTCCAGTCCACCCCCAGCGCGTCCTTGAGCGCTTCGCGGATGACGTCGGCATTGCGTTGTTCGGCCAGCCGCTTGGCCAGCGGCGCCGACTCGTGGCTGAGCACCAGCGTGTCGCCCTCGACGGCGCGGACGATCGCGCCGGCCAGCATCACCTCCGTCGTCCGGCTGCGCTGACGGACCTTCTCGCGAACCGTCGTCCACATGCTGCGCACGGCCGCCGCGTTGGGCTCGCCGGACACGGGTGCGGCCGACGGCTGCGGCTCCGGCTGCGGCTCAACGGGTTTGGGCTCAGACGGGGGTTTGGGTTCCGGTTCGGCTTTGGGTGGCTCGGGTTTCTGCGGCTCCACCGCCTTCGTCTTGCGGGCGTACTGCTTCGGCGGCGCGGCCGGCTCAGCCGAACGCACCGCGTCCGACGCCGGGATCGAGACGTCGAGCCTGGTCTCGATGCGTTCGATGCGCTGCAGCAGCGCCGACTCGGTGTCGCTGGCCGACGGCAGCAGCAGCCGCGCGCACACCACTTCGAGCAGCAGCCGCGGCGCGGTGGCCCCACGCATCTCCCCCAGCCCGGCGTGCACCACCTCGGCGTAGCGGGTCAGCGTCGCCGTGCCGATCCGGGTGGCCTGATCCCGCATCCGCTCCAGCACGTCCTCGGGCCCGTCGACCACCCCGCGGGCGACCGCGTCGGGCACCGACTGCAGCACGATCAGATCGCGGAAGCGTTCGAGCAGGTCGGTCGCGAACCGCCGCGGGTCATGGCCGGCGTCGATCACCGCTTCGACGGCTCCGAACAGGGCCGCGGCGTCCCCAGCAGCCAATGCGTCGACTGCCTCGTCGATCAACGCGATGTCCGTCGCACCCAGCAGCGCCAGCGCCCGCGGGTAGGTGACCCGGTTCTCGTCCGCTCCGGCGAGCAATTGGTCGAGCACGGAGAGCGTGTCACGGGGCGACCCGCCGCCTGCCCGGATGACCAGCGGATACACCGCGTCGTCGACCGAGACGTCCTCGTGGGCGCAGATGCGTTCCAGCAGCGCCCGCATGGTGCGCGGCGCCAGCAGCCGGAACGGGTAGTGGTGGGTGCGCGAGCGGATGGTGGGCAGCACCTTCTCCGGCTCGGTGGTCGCGAACACGAAGATCAGGTGTTCCGGCGGCTCTTCGACGATCTTCAGCAGGGCGTTGAAGCCGGCCGTGGTGACCATGTGTGCTTCGTCGATGATGAAGACGCGGTAGCGCGATTGCGCCGGCGCGTAGAACGCCCGGTCGCGAAGCTCGCGGGTGTCGTCCACGCCGCCGTGGCTGGCGGCGTCGAGTTCGACGACGTCGACGCTGCCGGGCCCGTTGGGCGCCAGCGCCACGCAGGAGTCGCACACCCCGCACGGCGTCGCCGTCGGGCCCTGCACACAGTTCAGTGAGCGGGCCAGGATGCGCGCCGACGACGTCTTCCCGCATCCCCGCGGCCCGGAAAACAGATAGGCGTGGTTGATGCGGCCGGCCGTCAGCGCGGTGGACAGCGGCTCGGTGACGTGCTCCTGCCCGATCACGTCGGCGAATGTTGCCGGTCGGTACTTGCGGTAGAGCGCCACGCTCAGCAGGCTACCGAGACGGTCCGACGACGGTCATCCCAGCAGCGCCTCGGTCGCCGACAGCAGTACACAGGTGGCAAGGCCGTCGATCGCCTCGTGCAGCTCAGTCGGCGATGGGAAGGACGGTGCGATCCGGATGTTCTTGTCCTCCGGGTCTTTTCGATACGGGAACGCCGCGCCCGCCTCGGTCACGGCGATGCCGGCATCCTTGGCCAGCGCAATGGTCCGCCGGGCGGTGCCGGGGACCACGTCGAGGCTGATGAAGTAGCCGCCCTTTGGTTCGGTCCACGACGCGATCTTGGACGCGCCCAGCCGGTCGGAGAGGATCTCGGCCACCAGCGCGAACTTCGGCGCCAGCAACTGCTGGTGGCGCTGCATCTGCAGGCGCACCCCGTCGGCGTCGCCGAAGAAGCGCAGATGCCGCAGCTGGTTCACCTTGTCGGGGCCGATGGATTTCTTCCCGGCGTACTGCAGATACCAGGCGATGTTGCCCAGCGAGCCGCCGAAGAAGCCGACACCGGCACCGGCGAAGGTGATCTTCGACGTGGACGAGAACACCAGCGGCCGGTTCGGGTTCCCGGCCGTTTCGGCCAGGCCGAGCACGTCGATCTGCCGGACGAAGTCGTGGGTCAGCGTGTGCAACGGATAAGCGTTGTCCCACATCAACCGGAAATCAGTTGCAGCCGTTTGCATTTGGACCAGCCGCCGCACGGTCTCCCAGGAGAAGGTTACACCGGTCGGGTTCGAGTACACCGGCACGCACCACATGCCTTTGATGGCCGGATCGGCGGCGACGAGCTCCTCGATCAGGTCGACGTCGGGGCCTTCTTCCCGCATCGGCACGGTGATCATCTCGATGTCGAGGCTCTCGGTGATCGCGAAGTGCCGGTCATAGCCGGGCGACGGGCAGAGAAACTTGACGGCCGGCTCGTCCTTCCACGGCCGCGGGGAATCCACGCCGCCGTGCAGCATCGAGAACACCACAACGTCGTGCATCAGCTCGAGGCTGGAGTTGTTGCCGGCGATCAGGTGGGACACCGGGATGCCGAGCAGCTCGCCGAAGATGGCGCGCAGCTCGGGCAGCCCGTGCTGGCCGCCGTAGTTGCGGGTGTCGGTGCCGTCGCCGTCGCGGAAGTCCTCGCCGGGCAGGGTCAGCAGCGCATTCGATAGGTCGAGTTGCGCGGGCGACGGCTTACCCCGGGTGAGGTCCAGGCGCAGCTTCTTGGCCTGCAGCTCCGCGTAGTTGCGCTGCTGCAGCTCGTGCTGCGCCTGCAGTTCGTCACGGCCTAGGGACTGAAACGACACGATGCGCCTTTCACCGTCAACGCCGTGGGCAAAAGAGGGGACCCCGCGCACCCGCCAGAGCCCATTGACCCTTGCTGCCTTCCGGCCCTGGGGGAGTTCACAGGATAGACGCCGCGCGGGGTCCACGGCGAGTGTAATACCTGGCGGCCGAGCAACTCGACGGCCGCATCAGCCTGGTCGGCTACCATGGCCCGCGGAGGATTCGCCTAGTGGCCTATGGCGCTCGCCTGGAACGCGGGTTGGGTTAACAGCCCTCGCGGGTTCAAATCCCGCATCCTCCGCACTCGGTCCGGGGTGCGACCAGCTGACCGACAGGGTGGCCGCACCCCGGCCAATTAAGCACTAGGAGGGGTATGGGCCGCACCGTCGCGGTGACTTGGCACGCGTCGTTCTCTATCGCCGCCGGTGTCTTGTACTTCTTCTTTGTGTTGCCGCGCTGGCCCGAGCTGCTCGGCGACACCCCCCACACGCTGGGCACCGTGCTGCGGATCGTCACGGGCGCGCTGATCGGGCTGGCCGCGCTGCCGGTGGTGTTCACGCTGCTGCGCACCCGCCGACCGGAATTCGGCACACCGCAACTGGCGCTGACGCTGCGGACCTCGTCGATAGCGCTGCATGTGCTCGCGGGTGCGCTGATCGTCGGCACCGCGATCAGCGAGATTTGGCTGTCCCTGGATTCCGCGGGCCAGTGGCTGTTCGGCACCTACGGCGCCGCCGCCGCGATCGCCCTGCTCGGCATTTTCGCGTTCTACCTGGCCTTTGTGGCCGAGTTGCCACCGCCTCCGCCGAAACCGCTGAAGACCAAGGAGAAGCGCCGCGGCCGCCGCAAGGCAGCCGAGGACGAAGCTGCCGAGGACGAAGCTGCCGCCGACGACGAGGCCGAGGCTGAGGTGCCCGACGAAGACGCCGAAGCGGCTGACGCGTCCGAGGCGCAGGAGTCTGCGGCCGACGAGGAGAAGCCGGCCGAGGTCACCGCGGAGGCCGAGGAGCCTGAGTTGACGGCCGAGGAAGTGACGTCGACGGCCCAGGAGGAAGAGCCCGCCGACACCGAAGAGGCCGAACCCGCAGACGCCGAGTCAACCAACGGCAAGCTGCGCAATCGCCGGCCGTCCGGCAAGGGCGAACCCGCAAGGCGCCGGCGCAGGCGCTTGCGCGGCGGCGTCGCCGTCGAGGACTAGAAGATCCCTGGCCCTTATCCCTTGGCGGCAGCGTGCGCGAGTTCTCCTCCGGTGTCGGCCTTTTCGGCCATGCGACTAATGGTTGAGAGTTCCATCCAGCCCTGAATCACCCGCACGGCCGCGCCGATGTTGCCGACCTGGCAGTGGTTGCTGGCCTGTTCGGCGGCGGTGAAGGTACGCGTCGTGATCGACCGGGCGCGAACCAGGTTGGCCGCCTGACGCGGCAACTGCGTGAGCGGCACGTAATGATCGTCGGCGCCGGCGAGCAATAGAACATCGGCGGTGACCCGTCGGGAGACCCTCCGCGTATTGAACTTGGTGGTCGACCGCAGGAAGTCGTACGCCGTCGCAGTTCCTGTGATGTGCATGCCCTGCTGCAGTCCCCACGCCGCAACGGGTTTGCGCGCGATCGCGCGGCGCGCCACGGCGTTGACGATCCCCTTGGCACGCAGCGCCAGCAGGGCGCGCAGCACGGGTGTTACCCCGCGACCGATCTGCCGGGCCACCACCTCGAACTCGTCGTCGAGGATGTCCATGCTCACCACGCGGTTGATTCGCGGCTCAAAGGCGGCCGCCCGGATCGCCAGTCCTCCGCCAAGGGATTCGCCGACGACTGTGACGTCGGAGAACTGGTAATGATCGAGCACGGCCGTCACCGGTCGCTCCCACTCGGGGATCATCGGCAGGCCGCGATCCTCAAGGGCACCACCCTGACCCGGTCCCTCGAACGCAACGACCCGGTGGCCCGCATCCACCATCGTGGCGAGCATTGGCAGGAACTCCTCGACATAACTGTCGAATCCGCCGAAGACGACAATGGTGCTCCCGGTCTCCGCTTGCGGATGCAGATCGAAGGCCGGCAACGCCGAACCCGCGCATGGCACCTCGTCGGGGGTGACGTCGTACAGCGTGCGCATCGTCTGGATGAACCGACTCCTGGTGCCGGGGCGGCGCGGATCGTCGGGGCGCATGAAGAACTCCGCCGCCCGGTCGTAGTACGCGGCCGCCAATGGGCGCTCCGTCTTGCGGGCTCCGTCGGCCAACTCCAGGAAGCCGTCGATCCATTCCGGATAGGTGTCGCAACGAGCCGCGAGCTCGGTGACCTCCGGGATCGCCGACGTCCCGATCCACTGCACCCATCGATTGCACTGGAAATTCAGGCTCAGATCGTCATGGAAGCGGTGATATCCGACGGGCGGTGTGGCCCCCGTGCAGTCGAGGCGCAGCGCCGACTCGTACATGGCATTCTCCTATCGCAAGTTGACTTGCAATAAATCATGCGCCTAACGGCGGCGTAATGCAAGTAGACTTGCGATACGCTCTTAGACATGGGTGCACCCGTCTCGCATCGGCGTGGCGAGCACGTCCGCCGGACAGTTCTCGACGCGGCATTCGACGAGCTCGTCGAGAGCGGTGTCGCTGCCGCGACGGTCGCGGGGGTCGCGCGACGGTCGGGTGTCCACGAGACGACGATCTACCGACGGTGGGTGACCAAGGAGAAGCTGTTCGTCGAGGCAATGCTGAGCCGCAGCGCCGAGGCGATACCGACGCCCGATACCGGTTCGGTACGCGACGATCTGCTGGCGGTCGTGCGGGCGGTGATCACCTATCTGACATCCCCGACAGGTCTCGCGGTGTTGCATGTGATTTCGCTGACTGTCGACGACCACATTGATGCCCGGCGAGCGTTCTGGTCGGGCCGGCTCGACGCGTTGCACCCGGTGGTCGAACGCGGAATCGCTCGTGGCGAGCTGCGGCCGGACACCGATGCTCGACTGCTGCTGGAGACGCTAGTCGCTCCCCTGCACGGCAGGCTGTTGCTCACCGGCGAGCCGGTCGACGCGACGCTGGCTGAGCGAATCGTCGATCTGGTTCTCGATGGCGCCCTGCGTCGACAGCGGCCCGGCTCACCGCCAGTATGAACACATGGGCACCTTGCAGCCGTACCGCTTTGTAGTGATCGCGCTGGCCGCGGTCCTGGCCCTGGTCGCGCCGGTGCATCCGGCAACGTCGTCGGCTGCTCCCGGCGATCCGATCGCGGCCGCCGCCGCTGTCGAGCCGGCCGTGGTGCGCATCGACACGGAGATCGAGTACCAGAACGCGATCGGCGTCGGCGCCGGCTTCGTACTCGATCCGGGCGGCCAGGTGCTGACCAACTTTCACGTCGTGCAGGGCGCCGACCGGATCCACGCCACGGTTGCCGGGCGCACCTTCCCCGCTGAGCTGGTCGGCTACGACCGCAGGCATGACGTCGCCGTGCTTCAACTCATCGGGGCGGGCGGGCTGCCGACGGCGCCCATCGGTGACTCGGCGCAGCTTGTGGAAGGGGAACCGGTGGTCGCGCTCGGCAACGCTCGCGGAACCGGCAGCCCGTTGACCCGCGAGGTGGGTACCGTCACCGGATTTGGCCGCACGGTGAACGCCGAGGACGCGTTGACTGGAAGCTCCGATGAGCTGACCGGCTTGATCGAGTTCGCGGCGCCGGTGGTTGCCGGCGACTCCGGGGGCCCGGTGGTGAACGGGGCCGGCCAGGTCGTCGGAATCACGACGGCCGCGTCGGTGAACTTCCGATTGGGCCCGGGCGGTGAGGGTTTCGCGATACCGATCAACGACGCGATGGGCGTAGCCGGCCAGATCCGCGCGCGGGTGCCGTCGGACTCGGTGCACATCGGGCCGCCCACGCTGCTCGGCGTCGGCGTCAGAACGGCGCCACGACAGGGTGCGGGCGTGCTCATCGCCGAGGTGTTGCGTGGTGGTCCCGCCGAACAGGCCGGCCTGCTGGACGGCGACGTCCTCACGGTGCTAGACGGCACTGCCCTGGAGTCGGCCACCACGCTGACGTACGTGCTGGACCGGCTTTACCCGGGCGATGTCGTGGACCTGACCTGGATCGACGGCAGCGGCCAGGAGCGCACGGGCAAGGCCACGCTGTCGCCCGGTCCGTGAGTTGAGCCAAAGCCGTCGAGCGCGTCAACCCCGCACCCTATGCTGAGCGAGTGCCAAACACCGCTCCTGATCGAGTTGTCCAGTGGACGACCGGAAACGTCGGAAAAAGCTCGGTGGCAGCGATCGCCACGAATCCGAACCTCGAGCTCGTCGGGTGTTATGCCTGGTCGAAGGATAAAGTCGACCGCGACGTCGGCGAACTTTGCGGCATCGAACCGCTGGGGATCACAGCCACCAATGACGTCGACGCGCTGCTCGCGCTTAAGCCCGACGTCGTCGTCTACAACCCGATGTGGATCGACGTCGACGAACTCGTGCGCATTTTGTCGGCGGGTGTCAATGTCGTCGCCACGGCGTCGTTCATCACGGGGCACAACCAGGGCGAGGGCCGCGAGAAGATCGCCGACGCGTGCCAGCGCGGCGGGTCGACGATGTTCGGATCCGGCATCAGCCCGGGCTACGTCAACCAGCTGTCGATCGTCGCGGCGGGCATCTGCGACCGCGTCGACAAGATCACGGTCAACGAGGCCGCCGACACCACTCTCTACGACTCACCGGCGACCGAGAAGCCGGTCGGCTTCGGTCAGCCGATCGATCACCCCGATCTTCAGGCCATGACCGCGCACGGCACCGGTGTCTTCGGCGAGGCGGTGCGCATGGTCGGCGATGCACTGGGTGTGGAACTCGACGAGGTGCGCTGCGACGCCGAGTATGCGCAGACCACCGAAGACCTCGACCTGGGCTCGTGGACGATTCCGGCGGGCTGCGTCGCCGGTGTCTACGCCGGCTGGCAGGGAATCGTCGGCGGCAAGACCGTCGTCGAGATCAACGTGCGGTGGCGCAAAGGCCAAGCGCTCGAACCGGACTGGAAGATCGAGCAGGACGGCTGGGTCATCGAGGTCGCGGGTCGGCCGACCGTGAACATGAAGGTCGGCTTCCTGCCCCCGCCGGACTTCGAAGCCACCACGCTCGAAGAGTTCATGGTGCTCGGCCACATCATGACCGCGACGCCACCTCTCAATGCGATTCCGGACGTCGTTGCCGCGCCGCCGGGCATCGTGACCTACAACGACCTGCCGCTGATCCTGCCGCGCGGCGTCGTGCCGCACGGCTAACTAACCGCTAACGGCGCCCGGCCACCCGCTTCCGTGAGGTCTCTGCACGCTCGCCGGGTGCGCGGTAGCGCCCACCGTACTGCGGCACCACCTTGGGGCCGCTGTGACGGGCGGCCGTGATGGCATTGCGCATCGGCCGGGCCAACCCGGCGAACGAAGCCATGTCGAGCACCATCGGCGTCAACAGTCGGTTGTGCACGAAGGCGAATGCGCTGCCGGACTCCGGATCGGCCCACCCGAGGGTTCCGCCCAAACCGATGTGGCCAAATCCCTTCAGCAGCCCTGGAATTGGCGATTCGTGATAACCGAGGTGGAAAGGCATGGGCACCCCGATGATCAGGTCTGGCCACGGTCGGGGATTGCCGATCAGACCGCGCGCCAACTCGTCCGATAGGAACTGCTTTCCGTCGATGCTGCCTCCGTTGGCGATCGCCGCGTACATCTTGGCCAGACCACGGGCGGTCACGACGCCGTTGGCGGCGGGCACTTCTCCGTCCAGGAACGGAATGTCGCCCTGCACAAAGGATTTGATGCCGGGGAAGAACATCGCGCCGAACGCCCCGGAGAGCGGCAGCCCGGCCACCTTCGGTGCGACGAAGTCGAATACCGGGTTGCCGCGCGCGCTCTGCGGCGCAAGAATCTGTGCCACCTTGGTCGGCGCATCGGCGGGCGGACGGCCCAGATGCAGGCCATCGGTGTTGAGTGGACGCGCCACTTCCTCGCGGATCAAGTCGCGCATGTCCATGCCCGTCACCGATCGGGCCAGGCCGGATAGCAACCACCCGTAGGTCAGTGCGTGATAAGCCGGCCAGCCCCGCAGGTGATCGGCCGAGGCGGCGCCCAGCCGCTCCTCCATCAGGCGGTGGTCCAACAGTTCGTCCCTGGTGACGCCCTTCAGGTGCGACAGACCTGCTCGATGCCGCAGGACGTCGCGGACGGTGATCTCCTCCTTGCCGTTGGCGCCGAACTCCCGCCAGTACGTCGCGACGGGCTCGTCGTACGACAGCAGGCCACGGTCGGCCAGCCGGTGAATGACGGTCGTCGCCACTCCCTTGGTCGCGGAGAACACCATCGCGCCCGTATCGGCCGTCCACGGCTCCTCGCCGCTGCGGTCGGACCACCCCGTCCAGACGTCGACGACCGGGTAACCGTCTATGTACACCGACAGCGCCCCACCGCCGAATCGACGGCCCGGGAACAGGTTGGCGAACACTCGGACGACGTTTCCGAAATGCGGATCGGCGGCGCCCTGCACGCCACGCGGCAGGCCTTCTTCAGCACGGAGAACAGACGCCGTTGTCATACAGCTAACAATGCCGCCGCGCGCACCGCCTTACCGGCGAAACGCAATATTCAGCCGATCACCCGCGTGACGGCCGCCTGCAGACGGGCACCCGCGGGGCCCTCGACGGTGACGTCCTTCATGATCTGGGCCTGGTTGCCGTGCACCGTGAACTTGCCGGGCTGACGCTGGTGTCCGCCGGTCACCTCGTACTCCACGGTGAACTCTGTCTCCGGCAATGGGTGCAGGCCAATGTATTTCGGTTCGATCGTGTATGTGTAGACGCACCCGGCCCCCGGCGGACAGTTCTGGTCGGTGACGACGACCGCGATAGTGAACTCTTGCGGCGTGGGCACTGACGGCGGCCGCGGAGCAAGCGTTGCGCGCGGCGCCGCGGTTTGTTGAGCCGGCGCAGAGGGGCGGTCCGCGAAGATCATGGCGGCCGCAATGCCGATACCGCCGGCGACCATCGCGAAGATCGCCAACGCTGCGGTCAACCTACGGACGTCCATCTACTCCCCTGCCGCGTCGTTCCGGATCATGTCCCTTGGTCGACGGCGTCGAAAACCTGCAGGGACTGCTTGAACGGCTCCGATGTGACGCCCAGTTGCGTCCCGAAGGGATGGTCGAGGCAGAACACGATGAACAACAGCAAGCCGAGCAGAACGGCGACCGCGCTCGACAACAGCGCGTGACCCCGTCTGCTCTCCAGGCGTAGGAATCCCATGAGCCCGACCAGTACGACCCCACCGAAAATGAGGCCGGTCCACAACAACCACGGTATCCGCGGTTCGGCGTCCAGAACCCGCGCGTTCCGTTGTGATGCCAGGACCGTGAGCTGGTTGAGAAACTCCCCATTGATCGGGCTTGACGCGGTGTCGGGCGCTTGGGCACTGAGAACGCGGTACATGTCGGTGATCGCGGATCTGGCCGTGTCGGTTGTGCCACCATCGTCTTGCCGCTCCCATTCGGGACCTTCCACCGCGGTCGCGTACTTGCGCAGCAACACCCGCATCTGCATCTGCTCCGGCGCCGGCATCGAGACGGTCTGCCGGTACATCGTCGTCAGCGTGGAGGCCTCGTTGGCGACATTGGCCTCGGCGCCGGAGAACTGCTCCCACGCGACGACGACGGTGAAGCCGAGCAGCGCCCCGTACACGAGTGACACAGGGGTGATAAACGGTGACAGCGTTGAGTTGTGCTCCTTGCCGACCGAATCAGGAAGCGTGTGATCCGCCAACCAGATGCAGCCAAGCGCCACCAGAATCGAGACGACCACCGCGCCGACCAGAAACACCCAAAGACCTACGATCCCGAAGCCGCCCATGGCTGCCTCCTCGGCTCTTTGCGCCCGGTCTATTTCTTCCGGTCGGTATCCCTTGAGGGTTGTACACGTTTTGGCTCGCCCGGCATCTTCGAGGTGCGGAACGATCTAACACTGTGCCGAACAGCGGTTCTGCGGGTCGGTTCTGGGCGTTGTGCACCAGTTATCGGGGCTTTACCGCAACACGATCCTTCGCCGCACCGCTGGCTGTTACGCGACTTTACCGAGAAGATATCCAGGGCATAACGCCTCCGGACGGACGACGTGCAATGCCCTCGGACGGACGACGTGCAATGCCCTCGGACGGACGACACCTAGCGGCTCCGGACGGGCGAAGCGCGCGATGCCCGTTGTTCGTAATACGACACCGGCTTTGGCCTGGCGGTAGCCGAGGCGCATCCCGACCAGGGTAAGGATCAGAAGCCCGCCGGTGCCTGGCAGAGCTACAGCGACCAGCGCCCACAGTGAAACGGCTAGCGGGAGCGGGAGGTCGCAGGAGGCATGCTGCAAAAACGACCGGACCTCCATCGGAATGGCGCCATTGGGCGCTAGTGGTGCCATCCCGAGCAGCGATGACGCAAGATCTACCTGGCTTATCGCGCAGAGAGTGGATGCCGCAATCCCCGCGAGCGTTGAAGCCCCGGCGGTGTTGCCGGCCAACGGCACACCCGGGACGCCGGCAAGTAGTAGGACCAGCCGCAATTGCGACGCCACCGACGCATCCGCGGCCGCCGACCGCCCTGCACCCTCGCTGCCTCCCAGTCCGTCCACTACTGGCTCCACCCCCGTGAGGCCCAACAAGAAGGAGTAAAGGTCGGACTGTAGTTGCGTCAGCGGCACGACCGCACCGAAAACCACGGTGAGCATGTTCTGAACCCACGCGACGACGTCAGAAACTGGAGCGACCACATCAGGAACCGGTGCCACACCAGGAACCGAGGCCACATCGGGAACCGAGGCCACATCGGGAACCGAGGCCACATCGGGATCAGAGGCCACATCGGGAACCGAGGCCACATCGGGATCAGAGACCACATCGGGATCAGAGACCACGTCTGCATCTGACTTCATATCAGAAACAGATACAACATCAGAATCTGAGGTCACATCGGAAACGATTGCCACATTAGAAACCGAGGCCACATCAGAATTCATAGCCACATCAGAATTGGTTGTCACACCAGAAACTGAGACCATATCTGAAACGGGTGTCACATTGGAAACCGACGCCACATCAGAAACCGGCGCCACATCAGAAACCGGCGCCACCGAGTCGGGAACCGCGGCGACGGGGTCCGCGCCGCCAGCCTCGTTGCTCTCGTCCTGGGTGTCCGCGCCGCCAGCCTCGTTGCTCTCGTCCTGGGTGTCCGCGCCGCCAGCCTCGTTGCTCTCGTCCTGGGTGTCCGCGCCGCCAGCCTCGTTGCTCTCGTCCTGGGTGTCCGCGCCGCCAGCCTCGTTCCTCTCGTCCTGGGTGTCCGCGCCGCCAGCCTCGTTGCTCTCGTCCTGGGTGTCCGCGCCGCCAGCCTCGTTGCTCTCGTCCTGGGTGTCCGCGCCGCCAGCCTCGTTCCTCTCGTGCTGGGTGTCCGCGCCGCCAGCCTCGTTCTTCGGGCCTCTCACGCCGGTGGAAGACTGCTGGCCTGAAGCGCTGGTGCCGCCATCGCTGTGTGCAGCAGAATTGCTGGCATCGGTATCGGCAACGGCGACTGCGCCCCCGGCACCACTGATCAGCAGGCCCGCTGCGAGCACACAAATACCTGCAGCCAAACGCAAATGCCACGGAATCACGATCTCATGTCCCACCCAGCCAAAGGACCGCTCGCCAACAGTCCAACGTTTGCAACATTGTTGCATAGTCGGACCGAATATCTGAACTTACCGACCGCCTAAATCAAATCCGCCACCGCTGATCCGGCACACAAATTGGTGGTACGTCGCGCTCGCCGGCGGCGTCCATTTCGCAAACCGAGCGATCTACCCAGTCGTCGACATCGCCGTCGGCGCCACGGGTGACGACCGAGTTCAGAGCTATGCAGGCAATGTGCAGAGTCACCGTCCTTTGCCACGCCTGGTTAAGTCCGTGTCCCGGCTCGGCTGTACCCGTTTCGGTTCGCCCGGCATCTTCGGATAGTTCGGTTCTCCGGGCATTTCAACCCTGTGCGGTTTCAGGTTCATCCCCCACCATTTCGGACCGTCGTCCCAGGGTCCGGCAAGCAGTCAGGGCCTTTGCTTGGGAAGCCTGCTTCCGACATCAAATGGCAGGTACTCATCGAACACGAGGTTCCTCGCTGTGATCATCTAGTGCTCTAGCCACCGCCGTCCGTAAAAGGGATTGGTATGGCCGACGGCAAGACTCAAATCGCCCGCGCAAATCACGCGAAATTCCTACTGGGGCGCATAACCAAGCCGCCGACTCTCCTAACTCTCGGGTGATCTCAGGGAGCCCGTGTTCGAGCTGGTTGTGAAGCAACGTCGGTCTGTCGATGCATTTTTGGGCGAGCATTCGGCAAGCGGCTCAATTGCACCCGCTGGCGTTGACCCAGCGGCCGTTGTAGCCGACACACCCGGTGACGTTCGGCGGCGGCGGTGGGTCGTACGGCATTGGAGCGTAGTACTCCGGCGGCGGAACGTAAGGTGCGACTGCGTCGGCGATGTTGGCGCACCCACTTACCGAAACGCGCCGGCCACCGCTAACACACACGTCGGCGTTGGCGACCCCGGGCGTCTGAATTATGACGATCGCCCCGGGGACGGCTGCGAGCGCCAAGACGGTCGCCGCCGCGGCGGTCCATGTCCGTGTCCAATGACTCATCATGGCCCTCTCCTCACCCGTGATCACTGACCCGCATGATGTTGGAAGACACCCTTGTCGTGGTGTCCAAGCATATGACGCTGGCATGGCGAAAATCGGGGATTACCAGACTGATTACGTTGGTGAGCTAACGCCATACTCGATTGTTGCTTGCATGACCATCTGTCGCGCGCTAGCGCAACTCCTCTTCTGCGAGAGGTTGTGTCCGCTGTTTCCGGCTGAGCCGGGCAGGGCAGGAAACGGTCAGGGCGGGCTAAGCGGCGCCCCAGGTGGTGCGGTCGGTGCTGGGGCGTCACAGCGATTCCTCAGGTCGGTCAGGGGTTGGCGAATCCCGGTGATCTCGGATTGGACCTGGGGGTTGGCGTCCATATAGCTCTGGACGCGGCCGCGGAGCTCTTCGTTTGGCAGCCCACGAAGGCTGGTGAAGAAGTTGTTGACATCCGGGTGGGTGAACAGATAATTCCCCATCGCCGTCCCGACAATCCCTGACACCTGCGCTAAATCAGCTGCCGTGCAACCTGGAGTCGGCGGGGCGGGCGGGGGTTGAGCAAACGCCAACGAGGCCGCACCAATTAGCGTTGCGCCGGCCAGCGCCCCGCTCCCGATCAATCCAACAAGCGCACGGCGCGCGCAACGACCTGAGAGCAACATGAGTTAGCTCCTTCCACCAGTGCCAGGGCCGCAAAGCGGACGGCTACCAGCACCGAGCTAATCACATTTGACGAAGACAACGCTGCGAATTACCGATCTCTACAAACCACCAGAGCCGCCCGCAAACGTCTGCCACGCCGGTCCTCAAGTGGTGCGGTTTTCTTCCGCTGCAGCTGCGCTCCGCGAACCTGTTGGGTCGCGATATCCCTTGGCGGCCAGCAGGATTCACGGCATGTCGCCAGCTCAGCTAGCCGGCGGCTGGAGGTGGCGCCGTAGTTCGAGTGCCAGCTCGACGGCGAGCCGCCGCTCCGCGGGCTCGTAACCGAGCAGCTCGGTCGCGCGTGCGATGCGCTTGAGGACCGTGTTGCGGTGGGTGTACAGCCGGGCTGCGGCGCGCGGTGCGTTGTCGGCCTCCTCGAGGTATACGCGCAGCGTCTCGCGCAGCCGAGCCGCGGCCGGGTCGTCCGCGGCAAGCGGGCCGAGAGTGGCCGCGATGAACTCGCTCGCCGCGCGCGGATCGTGTGCCGCGAGTGCCGTGACTTCAAGTTCGCGATAGGAGCCGAAACGGCCGCTTGCCGGGTTGCCCAGCAGCAGCCGATGCACCGTCAGCGCGGCCTCGTGGCTGGCGCGGAACCCTTCGATGCCCCGGCGGGTCGGGCCGACGGCGGCGCGCGCATCGTCGGCTGATTGCCCGACCGCCGAGCGAAGGTCCTCGACGGCCGGTTCGCCGGGCGTGCCGATCCACGCCCACAGCGTCGTCGTCCCCGCCGGAAGGGTAAGCGGCCGTTGGGATCCCGCGGCCTGGGCCAGCAACACCGCAGCCGACTCGAGTGCACCATGGGGTGCGACGGCCGACTCCGTCCACACCACGACCGCGGTATGCCGGCGGTCCAGCTCGTAGCCGAGGCGGCGGCTCGCGGCGGTCGGGTCGATCGGGGCGCCGTCGAGGATCAATCGGATCGTCTCCGTGCGACGGGCGAGCGCACCGCCGATGACCTCTTCGCGTTCGCGTTGGGCCTCGGCCAGCACGCGACCGAGTGTCTGGTCGATAAAGCGGAACGCAAGCGACAGCGACAGCTCGGTGACACCGATCAGCTCGGGCCCTGGCTCGACGATCCCATATGCGCAGGCCAGCCAGCGCTCAAGCCCGACCTGATGGCCCCGCCGATAACCCTCATAGATTCTGTCCAGGTCGATGCCGCGCCGCACGACGGTACGGGCGGCGTCGAGTGCCTCGGGCGGCACCGCGTCCGATAGCGGGGACTGCGCCTGGCGCGCCACCGCCAGGAATCGCTGCCAGTTGCCGCGGTTATTCGCGGTCAGCTCGGCGGCGATCGCGGCGTCGGCGCCGAACTCCGGGACAACCTCTATCACCGCCGCGTCCATCGCCGCGATGGTCTCGTCCGCCTCGAGGGCGAGTCGATCCGCGATAGCGGCGATCAGTTCATACGTGCGCGCGGTCGGCGCAACCGCCGTCATGGGTTTAGTGTGCCACCGCACACCAGTGCCGCGGCCAATTTGCGCCTAACCCAACAACGCGCGCGCCATCACGACCCGCTGAATCTGGTTGGTGCCCTCGTAGATTTGGGTGATCTTGGCGTCTCGCATCATGCGCTCGACCGGGAAATCCTGGGTGTAGCCAGCGCCGCCGAACAGCTGCACAGCATCAGTGGTCACCTCCATGGCCATGTCTGAGGCAAAGCACTTCGACGCCGCCGACATGAAGCCCAGGTTCGGCTCACCGCGCTCGGCGCGCGCCGCGGCGGTGTACACCATCAACCGCGCGGCCTCGACCTTCATCGCCATGTCGGCGAGCATGAATTGCACCGCCTGAAAGTCGGCGATGCGGTTGCCAAACTGCTTGCGCTCCTTGGTGTATGCGATCGCTGCGTCGAGCGCCCCCTGGGCGATACCGACCGCTTGCGCCCCGATCGTCGGGCGAGTGTGGTCCAGCGTCACCAGCGCCGTCTTGAACCCGGTGCCCGGTTCGCCGATGATCCGGTCACCCGGGATGACGCAGTTCTCGAGGTACAACTCGGTGGTCGGCGAGCCCTTGATCCCGAGCTTGCGTTCTTTGGGACCGACGCTGAAGCCTTCGTCGTCCTTGTGCACCATGAACGCCGATATTCCGTTGGCGCCGTTGTCGGGATCGGTCACCGCCATCACGGTGTACCACGTCGACTTGCCGCCATTGCTGATCCAGCACTTGGTGCCGTTGAGGATCCACTCGTCGCCGTCCTGACGAGCCCGGGTCCGCATCGCCGCCGCGTCACTGCCTGCCTCCCGCTCCGAGAGCGCATACGACGCCAGCGCCTCGCCCGACGCCAGCGTCGGCAGCACCTGCTTCTTCAGCTCCTCTGAGCCACTCAAGATCAGCCCCATTGTGCCC
Source organism: uncultured Actinomycetota bacterium (assembly GCA_963848185.1). Classification (GTDB taxonomy): domain Bacteria; phylum Actinomycetota; class Actinomycetes; order Mycobacteriales; family Mycobacteriaceae; genus Mycobacterium. The sequence goes on along the minus strand of CAWKCR010000014.1, from coordinate 15,055 downwards.
AGCTTGTTGACTCCCGGAATAAGCGACGCCGAGGCATCGACTCGGGCAACCTCTTCGATCACGATGCAGGTGGCCACCGCGTCGGCGCCCTGCCCGCCGTACTCCTCGGGCACATGCACCGCCGAGAAACCCGCGGCGTCAAGCGCCTTGAGCGCCTCCTCCGGAAAGCGCGAATGCTCGTCGACTTCGGCGGCGTACGGCGCGATCTCCTTCTCGCACAGGTCGCGCAACACGGCGCGCAGTTCATCGTGTTCGTCGGGAAGCTTGAACAAATCGAAATCGGGATTACCTGACCAACTGCGCCATGAGGACTCCTTGCTGCTCGTCGTTTGAGATGGACGACCGAAGGGCGGACGTTGGCGAGATCACGAAGCTCGCGCAGACCGGCCCGCAGGGCGCTGAAGATGGGCCACGGGTCGTCGACCTGCTCGCGGTCGACGACGATGCCGATTTCGAGGGAATCCTGGTAGCTGAACACCGTGATGTTCAGGCCGATCCCGTCCTTTACCCCGGAGATCGGGAACTGCGCCCGCTGCCGTGCTCCGGCGAGGTACACCGGCGCCGAAGGACCGGGGACGTTGGAGATCATCAGGTTGACTGGCTGATTGATACCCGGGAGTCCGGTCGCCTGGGACATTGCTCGCGCTGCGTGGGAGAACAGGGCGGGCGGAATGACCTCGTTGACGTCCCGCATGAGCGATGCCGGCAAGGCGCGGTGCCGTTTCTTGGCGGCGCTCATCGTCTCGCTGACCCGGCGCAGCCGCTGCCCGGGGTCGGCCACGTTGGTGGGCAGCTCGACGGTCATGGCCGAGACCTGGTTGCCGAAGGTCCCCATCTGCTCGCGGGTCCGTATCGACACCGGGATGACGCCCAGCAGGGGTTCGGTCGGTAGCTCACCCCGCTCGTCGAGCCAGGAGCGCAGCCCGGCGGCGCACAGGGCCAGGACAACGTCATTGACCGTGCAGCCGAATGTCTTCTTGATGGTCTTGACGTCGTCAAGGGGCAGCGACCCGAACGCGACCCGACGATGCGCCGATACCCCGGTTTGGAATGGAGTCCGCGGCGCGACAAGGTCGATGCCCGCTGCGACGGCCCCGTCATCCGCGGCGGGCACGAGTCGCTTGATCTGTCGGCTGCCGCGGGCGATCACCTTCACCCCGGGCAGGTGGCGGATCGTCGGTACGTCGTCGAGGTGAGGCAACGTGGTCGGCATGGCGCGCATCGCCCGGATCGGGTGGCGCAACATACCGACCACACCGCGGCCGAGCATCTCCACCTCGGAGGGGAAGCGCTCAGTCAGGACGGCGGGTGCCGGCCCCAGCTCCCGACCGGTCGCGGCGTCGTCGAGCAGGACGCGCATGACCTCGGCGCCCGAAACCCCGTCCACCGCAGCGTGATGCATCTTCGTCAACATCGCCACCGCGCCGTCTTGCAGCCCGTGGATCACATACATCTCCCACAACGGGCGCGCCCGGTCCAGGTGGCTGGCGATCAGATGAGCCACCTGCTCGGCCAGCTGGCGCTGATCGCCCGGCGAGGGAAGCGCGACGTCGCGGACGTGGTGGTCGACGTCGACAGTGCCTTCGTCAACCCAGTACGGATGGTCGAGGCCGAACGGCACACCAGCCAGTCGCCACCGCAACGGGGGCAGCAGGTGCATGCGCTCGGTCACCAGCTCGCGAACCAGCGCCGCATCGAGCGGCCGGCCCGATGCGGTGACGGGGTCATATACCCCCAATGCGCTCACATGGCCCTGGGTGCGGTCGTTTTCGCCGGCCAGGAACAGCGCATCGAGTGCCGTCAGTTGTCGCATTTGTTCACCGATCTACTTATCGACACCCGCGTCGGGTGCCAGGTGCTTGAGGCTGGGATAGCCGTCCACTCGGTGCGGGCCATCGGTAGCAACGGCGCCGCCCCGGCCAGACCTGCAGGTAGATCTCGATCTGGTAGTCGCGGATTGACATGCGGCCAGCGTGGCACGCCTCCGCCCCGAATCTGGTGTGCTGCCGCACACTACTTGGCGTTAGAAGTGTGCGTGGGGCGATTCCGTCCGGTGCGTCCGCTCCGTAGGTTCTGCGTCAGAAGAAAACACCTTCGGACTAGGACCGGTATGGACGAGATCAGCTTTACCAGTGGCCGCGACCGTTGCGCCGCTTGGCATTTCGGCGCGAAGCCCGCACCCATCACCGGATCGGAGTCACCAGTGAATGTCGAGGGCCGACAAAACGCCATCAAGGAGGCACACAATGAAACAACGCAATGTCCGCATGATCGAAACCAACGGCATCAGACTGAAGGTGATCGTGGAAGGCAGCGGCCCGTTAGTGCTTCTGCTGCACGGCTTTCCGCAATCCGCATACCTGTGGCGCAACCAGATCGACGACTTGGTCGCCGCCGGCTATCAGGTTGCTGTTCCCGATCAACGAGGCTATGGCGGCAGCGACAAACCGGCAGATCCTCAGGCGTACGACTCGGTCACGCTGTCTGCAGATGCCGTCGGCATCGCCGACGCACTGGGACATGAGACGTTCACGCTGGTCACTCACGACTGGGGCGCGATCGTCGGCTGGTACATGGCCTCGCTGTATCCGCAACGGGTCAACGCGGTGTTCGCGCTGAGCGTGCCGCCCACTATCGGAGTGCCCGCCGGCGCCATCACGCGCCAGGAGAATTTCGGCGACAACTTTGTCTACACCGTCTACTTCCAGCAGCCCGGTGTCGCCGAGGCCGAACTGGACGCCGATGTGCGCAAGTCGCTTCGCATGATCTACTACGCCTATTCCGGTGACGCGCCGGCGTTTTCGTTCCTGCGCCCAAGCCGGCCGGCTCGAAGATGCTCGACGGCCTGATTGATCCGGATCCGCTGCCGAGCTGGCTCACCGATGAGGATCTCGACCAGTACTTCGAGGACTACCGCGACGGGTTCCGCGGTCCGATCAACTGGTATCGCAGCATCGACCGCGGCATCGAGCTAACCCGTCATCTCGAGGGCACCAAGATCATGCAGCCGTCCCACTTCATGGTCGGCAGCCTGGACCCCATGACGGTGCTTCTTGCGGACGCCTTCGCCAACCTTGAGCAGAACGCACCCAACCTGCGAGGCAACGTCGTACTCGATGGTGCCGGCCATTGGCTTCCCCTCGAGCGGCCAAAGGAAGTCAATGCCGCGTTGCTCGACTTCCTCGCCGGGCTCGAGAGCGCTCCGCAGTCCGCGTCCATCACAAAGGGTTGAAACCGACATGGCCTCAAGCACCGACGGCTTCGCGCCGCCGCTCAATCAGATCGCTTTCTCGGTGGTCGATTTGCGACTCACCGAACGTTGGTTTCGCGAAGGCTTCGGCCTGCTACCGGCCGGCGGCAGTCGCGCGTTGATGCGCGGCCCGCTGGCGGCCAATGTGCAGGGCCTCCCACGCGCGGCCTCGACCTGCTGGTGGCTGCTGGGCCGAAACTCCTGGTTTCAGCTCGAACTGTTCCAGTTCGATCGCCCGATGGCCAAACTGATGCCGGCGGATTTCCGGCCCTGCGACATCGGCTACACCCGCATCGGAATCTGGGTCGAAGACTTCGACGCGCACACTGAAAAAGCTTGCCGGACTTGGCAGTCAGCCGCTGACTGCGCCACAGGGCGAGCGGGGTAGGCGGCGCGCCTGCGTCCGCAACCCCGACGGGGTCTACGTCGAAATCATGGAAGACGACCCGTTGCCGGAATTCAACCGGCGCGGGCGCGTCGATTGCCCGTCGGCGATCCGCTCGGTGACGGTGTCGGTGCCCCAGTTGTCGGATGCCGCAGCATTTTTCGAGACAGGCATCGGCCTCAAGGCCCAGCACCGTGGCCCTTCACACACCCGAGCACGAGGCGTTGTGGGGGCTGGCGGGTGCCACCACGGAGAGCAGGCTGTTCGACGGCGGCGAGGTGCTGATCGAGGTGGTGCAGTACCTCGATCCCGTTGGAAAGCCGCGGCCCCATGACTACCGCCTGTCAGACCAGGGCATCCTCAACATCGCGTTCGGCGCGCGCCGCAAGGCGGACTTCGACGCGGTCTATCGACGGGCCGAAGCGTTTGGCGCCCAGCCCAATTGCCGACCCGTTCACCTACCCGGGGCCGGCTCGGTGGTTTACGTCAATGATCCGCACGGCTTTTCGGTCGAGATCCTGCGGACGAAGCCCGGACTGTCCGACCGGATCTTCGGATTCGAGCCACGACCCGTACACAAGCGCCCGGATCCGGATACGCGCCGGATCGAACACCGGGTCAAGATCAACGCACCGGCCGACAAAGTGTGGGAAGCAATCACCGATCAAGACAACATGGCCCGGTGGATCGGTTTCGACCCGGTCACGGTGCGCAAGGAAGGCTGGACACAGCGCCACGGCGCCGGTTCCGAACGCCTGATGCAAGGCCCGCGCGGAGTCGGCCAGGTCGTGGAGCAAGTGATTGCCACGAGCCCGCAGCAAAGCCTGCGCTACCGCGTCATTGAAGGGTCACCGCTGACCTGTCACCAAGGCGAGATCACGCTGAAGCAATCCGGCGGGCAGACCGAGTTGCACTGGTCCATCCGCTTTCGGCCCAAGGTCGCCGGCACCGGCGCGCTCTTGCAAAAGGTGTTGCAGGCCAAGTTGCGCACCATGCTGGACGACCACCTCAAGCCCTACATCGAAAACTCCACGGCTGCTGGTGTTTCCGCAACCCCGGAATCGGGAAACACCGGAGACAGCTGTCAGTTGACAGCGAATCCACCCGGCACCCCGGGATGTACGGCGAGCGTGATTAGGACGCTGCCCATGGCAGCTCGACATCAGCACTATTCCAGCGACTGAACGCTCGGGGACGACAGCCTCGATGAGGTGTGGCCCTGGTTCGGCGAGGGCCAGCTCCAGCGCGGCAGTGAACTCCTCACCGGTGCCCACGCGGACGGATGGAACGCCCATGCCGTTACCGATGGACACGAAGTCGAGGTTCGGATTGGCAAGATCCAGTAGCGATTTCGCTCTGGCACCGGCGGCGCGGGCGCCGACGCGCTCGAGCTCGATGTTGAGGATGGCATAGGAGCGGTTGTTGAAGACGATGACGGTCACGTCGAGCTGCTCGCGCGCCATCGTCCACAGCGACTGGATGGTGTACATGGCGGACCCGTCTCCTTGCAGCGCAAGGACCGGGCGGTCGGGGCAGGCCACCGCCGCGCCGACGGCGACCGGGAGGCCCTGTCCGATCGCACCGCCGGTCAGGGTGAGCACGTCATGTCGCGGCGCACCACGGGTGTGGGTCGCGAGCGTCAGCCCGGAGGTTTGGGCCTCGTCGGAAATGATGGCCCCCTCGGGGAGCACGGCCCCGATTGCCTGGCACACTTTCGCCGCGGTGAGCTCTCCGGTGGGTGGCTTCGGCCGGAAGGGCGGCTGCAGCTTCGGCGTCACACCGGCGGCGCCAAGCCTGTCGACCAGCGCTTCCAGGCTCGAGGCCACATCGCCACTGTCACCGACGAGTTGGTGGACTTGGCAGCCGTCGGGCACCAGGTAACTCTGCTTGCCGGGGTAGGCGAAGAACGACGCTGGGGCTTTCGCGTCGACAAGGATCAGGTGTTTGATCCGGCCAAGTTGAACGGTGGCCAGTTCGGCGAAGTACGCGAGCCGCTCGACCGACGGCAGGCCCGCGCCGCGCTGCAGTCGAGCGGGGAACACCTCGGCGTATACCTTCGCGCCGCTGGCCGCGGCGATGCGGGCCGCGGCCCGCAGTGAAGCTTCGCGCAAGGCCCTGCCTCCCAGCAGGATCGCGGTCGGCTCGCCGCTGCGCAAGGCCGTCGCCACGACCTCGACGACCTCTGCGGTCGCAGTGGCAGGCACAGATGGTGCGAGCGGGGCGGCGGGCTCGGCGCCGTCTTCCCACGAAACATCTGCTGGGAGAATCAATGTCGCCACCTGGCCCGGCGGCCCGTTCGCTGCGGCGACCGCCTCTACTGCGTCGCGGCCCAGATCCGCGGTGGTCTTGGCGGTCCGCACCCAGGATGAGACGTTACGCGCCACGGTCTCGATGTCCGATTGCAGCTGCGCGTCATAGGCGACGTGATAGGTCGCGTGATCGCCGACGATGTTGACGATGGGCACCTTGCCTTTTCGCGCGTTGTGCAGGTTTGCGAGCCCGTTGCCCAATCCGGGACCTAAGTGCAGCAGGGTCGCGGCGGGCCGGTCGGCCATCCGCGCGTAGCCGTCGGCCGCGCCGGTGGCGACACCTTCGAACAACGTGAGGATGGCTCGCATCTGCGGGACCGTGTCCAGCGCGCTGACGAAGTGCATCTCCGACGTGCCGGGATTGGTGAAACACGTCGTCACGCCGGCGTCCACCAGCGTGCGGATCAGTGCCTGAGCGCCGTTGAGCATCGGCGTGCCGTCGCTTGGCCGACCGCTACGCATGTGCGCGAGCTCGCTCGTAGAGGGCCCGGTCGTGAGAGCAGACGATGAATAAGTCGGGGTCTGCGCGTAGGTAGAGCTCTGCGAGGCGGGCGTGGTTGTCTCGCACCATTTTTCGATCGAATGCGATAAGAGTTTCCATGGCCGCCAGGGCACGAGGGACGTGGGAGTGACGGTCGAGGGTGCCGTGGTGGAAGAACGAATCGCCGCCGTGCAGCACCCATCGGTGGCCGGCGTCGACGGCCACGCATGCGTGGCCGCGGGTGTGGCCGGGCAGCGAGATCAGGACTATCCCGGGGGAGATCTCGTCAAGTTCCTTGGCCGCGGCGAAGCCTCGCCACTTCTCCCCCCGCGGGTCGTGTTCAACGATTTTGGGCTGGTGTGCCCATTGAGCGCATCGGTAGCGCGTCTTCTCGAACCGCGACGGGGAGGTGATCGCGCCGAGCGCCTCGGCCGCGGTGACGTGGATTTGGGCGTCCGGGAAGTCGGACAGACCGCCGATGTGGTCCAGGTCGAGGTGCGTGACGACGATGTGGCGGACATCGTCACGCCTGAAGCCGAGTTGCTCGACTTGGTGGGCGGCGGTTTCCTCGTGGCTGAGGATGGGTCTGAGCAAGTGGCGCAGCGGTCCGACCCGCCCGGCGGGGTCCGCGCAGTCGTGTGAGCCGAAGCCGGTGTCGACCAGCACCAGGCCGCTGTCGGTTTCGACGAGTAGCACGTGACATACCACCGAGGCGGTGGCGGGCGGCTTCATGGTGCCGCAGTTCAGGTGGTGAACTTTCATCGCAGTGTCCTTGCTATCGACCCGTCGGCGTCGGCGATACGAACGGTCGCGACCGGCTTGCTTGGCGCTACACGGTCCAGCGCCGAGGACCAACCTATGACGATGGTGGGCGCCGGGAAATCGCCGACGGCACACCACTTGCCAGCACCGAGGTATGCCGACGGCACACGCTACTCCCTGCTGTCGCCATGCAGAACATCGCCGCCTCTGTCCGGTGTGCCACGGCACACCTCATCTCCGCCAAGTGTGTGCACTAGGCGATTCCGTCCGCCGCATCACCGCCGTAGTTTCGGGTCAACCGACACCCCGGAGGGGTTACACCGCGGATGAACTAGGGACCGAGGCTTATGGACGAGATCAGCTTCATACAGTGGTGACGATCGCTGCGCCGCTTGGCATTTCGCGGCTACCGGCGAAGCATTCGCCGGCGAAAACGGGCGGCCGTGTGTCGTGATGGCACCGGGTTTCGCGAGCACCCGGGACACCGGCGGCTTGGTGGCCTACGCGGAGGGCTTCGCCGCAGCCGGACTAGACGCGGTGTTGTTCGACTACCGCGGTTTCGCCGCCTCGGGTGGATCTCCACGCCAGCTCGTGTCGGCCTCACGCCAGCGCCAGGACTATCACGCGGCAATCGCCGCCGCCCGCCGGTTGCCCGGCGTCGATCCTGAGCGCATCGTGCTGTGGGGGATCTCCTTCTCCGGCGGTCATGTCGTTCGCGTCGCCGCCGAGGACGGCCGCGTCGCGGCAGTGATGTCGGTGACCCCGGCGGTGGACGGTGTGGCGGTGCTGGCGCAGCTCGCCCGCAACGCGGGCGTACTCCAGCTGTTCCGGGTGGCCACGCATGGTCTGCGTGATGCGCTGCGGGGACTCACGGGGCGCTCGCCGCATCTTGTTCCTGTGCTCGGGGAACCGGGCTCGCGCGCGATCATCGCCAAACACGGCGCGGAGCAAGCCTATGCCCCGCTCGCGGGCCCGAGCTGGCGCAACGAACTGTGTGCGCGCACCGCGCTCGGAGTGGCGTTCAACCGGCCGATCAAGTTCGCCTCACGTGTTTCCTGCCCGCTGCTGGTGCAGGCCGGCACCGCCGACAGCATCACCCCGCCCGCCCGCGCCCGCCAAGCGGCCGCCATGGCGCCCGCCGCGGGGAGCTGCGGGAATACCCCATCGACCACTTGGACGCCGAAACCCGGCCCGCGCAGCAACATGCCCTGGCCGATCAGCTCGACTTCCTGCGCCGCCACCTGGCGTCGACCGCGTCACGCCGGGCGTCGCGGTCACCACCACCGATTGGAATCAGCAATGAAGATGAAGAATCTGAACAACCGTGTCGTACTCGTCACCGGCGCCGGCAGCGGCATCGGCCGGGCCACCGCCCTGCTGTGCGCGCGCCGCGGTGCGCGCCTGGCCATCTGCGATCTGAACGAAGCCGGGCTGAAGGAGACCGCCGAAGCCGCCCGCGAGCTGGGCGCCGAGGTGCTCGCCCAAACCGTCGACGTCACCGACACCGACTCGATGGACGATTTCGCCGACGCGGTGCACGCCCGATTCGACACGGTGGACCTGCTGATCAACAACGCCGGCATCGGCGTCGGCGCCGGATTCTTCGACACCACGCCCGAGGACTGGGACCGCATCATCGCCGTCAACGTGATGGGCCTGGTGCACTGCTGCGAGCGCTTCATCCCCCGCATGATCGAACGCGGCACCGGCGGTCAAGTTGCCAACGTGGCCTCGGGTGCCGGCTACTCGGCGCTCCCGTACATGTTCGCCTACTCGGTCACCAAGTTCGCGGCGTTCGGCTTCTCCGAGGCGCTGCGCATGGAGCTGCGCCGCCACAAGATCGGGGTGACCACCATCTGCCCGGGCCTGATCAACACCCCGATCCTGCGCACCAGCGTCACGCGCGGCGACCGACGCCGCGGAACGGGCCGAGCGGATCGCGCGCGTGCATGAGCGGCGCGGCTACTCACCAGAGCGAGTCGCGGTCAACATCCTGCGCGCGGTGGGCCGCAACCGCGCGGTCGCCCCGATCGCCCCCGAAGCCCACCTCACCTACGCGCTGACCCGCATCGCCCCGCCCGTGGCGCGCTGGTTTTCCGCCCGCACCGCAGCCGTCCTGGCCAAGTAGCACCATGACTCACATCGCACCCCCGTCACCGGCACGCCGCGCTGCCTCGGCAACGCACGCCGGCGACACCGCCTCCCACCATGTCGGCGTGCTGATCATCGGGGCCGGATTCTCCGGGCTCGGCGCCGCGATCACCCTTCAGAAGGACGGGTACACCGACTTTCTGGTGCTCGAGCGGGGAAACAATGTCGGCGGCACCTGGCGGGTGAACACCTACCCGGGCGCGGCCTGCGATGTGCCTTCGCACCTGTATTCCTACTCGTTCGCGCCGAACCGCAGGTGGACCCGTTCGTACTCCAAACAGCCCGAGATCGAGGCCTACATCCAGCGGGTTGCCCGAGAGCACAAGGTGCTCGACAGACACCGGTTCGGACTGCGAAGTTCACGAGGTGCGATGGAACGCGCAGGAGGCGCGGTGGCACGTGAGCACCTCTCAGGGGGACTTCACGGCGAATTTCGTGGTCTCGGCCGTGGGCCCGCTCACCGAGCCGGCATTGCCGGACATCGATGGTCTCGACGAGTTCGAGGGCGAGATCTTCCACTCCGCCCGGTGGAACCACGACTTCGACCTGACCGGCAAACGCGTCGCCGTCATCGGCACCGGAGCCTCGGCCATCCAGATCGTCCCCGAACTGGCCAAGACTGTGCGGCAGCTGGACGTGTATCAGCGCACCGCCCCGTGGGTCCTTCCCCGTTTCGACCGCGACTACACGACCGCAGAACGCCTTGCCTTCGCGCACGTTCCCGGCTACCAGCGGTTGATACGAAGCGCGATGTACTGGAGCAAGGAGCTCGTCGGTTTCGCGTTGACCTATGCACCCAAAATGCTTGTGCCGGTGCAGAAACTAGCCAAGCGCCATATCGAGCGCGCGATCGGCGATCCCCGGCTGCGCGCCAAAGTCACCCCTCGCTGGCAGATCGGCTGCAAGCGCATCCTGATGTCGAACACCTACTACCCGGCACTGGCACAACCGCACGTCGATGTCGTCACCGATCGCATCGCCGCGGTGCGGCCGAACGCCATCGTCACCGCCGATGGCAGCGTTCGTGAGGTCGACGCGATCGTCGTTGCCACCGGCTTCCATGTCACCGACTCACCGACCAACCAGCGCATCATCGGCCGCGGCGGCCACAGCCTCGCCGACACCTGGCAACGGGCCGGCGCGCAGGCGTACAAGGGGTCGACCGTGCACGGTTTCCCGAACCTGTTTGTCATGACCGGGCCCGGAACAGGGTCGGGTCACACGTCGGCCGTCTTCATGATCGAGTCGCAGCTGAATTATCTGCGGGATCTGATCCGCACGACGACCACCCGGGGCATCGCGACCGTCGAGGTCCGCGAGGACGTGCAACGCGCCTACAACGCCAATATCCAGCGGGGTTTGCGAAACTCGGTGTGGGAGACCGGCGGATGCTCGAGCTGGTATCGAGACAAGTTCGGCAAGATCACCACCATGTGGCCGGGCTTCACGTTCCGCTTCCGCCAGCGGACCCGCACTTTCGACCTCAACGCCTACCACGCGGTGCACGCCCGCGAGCTGTCCGCCGCCAGCGAGAAGTACCCGGCTTCCGCATGACTTCGTCGGGGCCGGTGTGTCAGGTGTATGCGACGCGGACACGCTCGATGTGGCCGTTGAATCGGAAGGGCGCCTTGTCGTAGTAGTCCAGCGCCACCGGTGAGCCGAGGCAGCAGCCGATGTCGAGGCAGTCGTTTGCCGTGAACAGCAGCGGCGCGCTGACCGGTACCTGGCCCTTCGCGAGGACCTCCCCATCGACTCGCATGGTCGATGTCGAGCGGTCCCGCGGGTCGCTGCTCTGCATACGAGGTCTCCACGACGATCGTCGTTGGGCCGGGCTGGCAGTTTGTCCGCTGAGCGGATCTTGGTGCGGGAGATGATGAACAGGTTGTACTCGTAGCAGAGGTACCCCTCGTCGAGGTAGCAGGTGACCCCGCCGGCCACCCCGCCGAGGGCGTACAGCACCCCGCTGGCGTCGGCGGGCAGGTCGGCGTCGATGGTGACGGTGTTGTTCTTGTTGCCCAGCGCGGGCGCGCAGAACTCGGGGATGCGGGTGATGTCGCCGGAGAACTCCCACTCCCGATACGGCGGTGTGATGCGCAATTCGGGATGGAAGACGGGCACCCACAGGCCACCGCCGATCGGGAGCACCGAGTTGCGTGCGGCTTCGATGGCGAACAGTTCGCGCATCTGCGCGAGCTTTTCGGGCATCTCGGCCGCCAGGTCGCGGGCCTGCGACCAGTCCTCGTCGAGGTGATACAGCTCCCAGCGGTCGTTGTCGGGTGTCCATTCTTTGATTCCCGGCGGCAATCCCGGCAGCCACGGCACGCGCGGACCGAACGCCGAGGCCATCCAGCCGTCGTGATAGATCGCCCGGCTGCCCATCACCTCGAAGTACTGGGTCTTCTTGCCCCCCGGCGCGGACCGGTCGGTGAGCGTGCGCGCGAAACTGGCCCCGGCGATCGGGAATCTGCGGCACGCCGTTGACGATCAGCGGCGCCTCGATCCCGACGATGTCGTAGATGGTCGGCACGACGTCGTTGCAGTGCAGGAAGTGATCCCGCGGCACCGCATCCGGCGCGACCTTCTTCGGCCAGCGGATCGCCAGCGGGTTGCGGGTGCCGCCCAGATGCGACGCCAGCAGTTTGACGCCCTTGTACGGCGTGCTGCCCGCCCAGCCCCAGCCGGAGTGGTACTGGTTGTCGACCAACGGCGAACCCAGCACATCCAGGCCGCCGAGTTGCTCCAGCGCGTCGATGTGCATCCGCGGGGTGGTCGGAATGCCGTTCTGCGCAAGCAGTTCGGCGATGGTGCCGTCCTGGCCCTCGGCCGAGGATCCGTTGTCGCCCCAGATGTAGAGAAACAGCGTGTTATCCCCGTAGCCGAGCCGATCCAACTCATCGACGATCCGGCCCGACCTGGACGTCGACGTGTTCGGCGAACCCGGCGGCCACCTCCATCAGCCGGCGCTGAAACGGCCTCTCGTCCTCGGGGATGTCATCCCACGCCTTCATCCGCTCGTCACGCTCGGTGAGCTCACAGTCTTGCGGAATCCAGCCCTTCTCCTTGGCCCGCTCAAACACCCGCTGCCGGTAGGCATCCCAGCCGTCGTCGAACTTCCCGGCGTACCGGTCGGCCCACTCCTTCATGATGTGGTGCGGGCCGTGCAGGCAGCCGCTGGCCCAATACATGAAGAACGGCCTATCGGCCTGCAGCGCCTTATGGGTGCGCAGCCAGTTGATCGCGTCGTCGGCCAGGTCCTCCGACAGGTGATAGCCCTCCTCGGGGGTCTTCGGCGGCGCCACGACGGTGGTGTTGCGCACCAGATGGGGCTCGTACTGGGAGGCCTCCCCGGTGAGGAACCCGTAGAAATACTCGAACCCCAGCCCGGTGGGCCAGTCCTCGAACGGGCCGGCCGCCGTGGTCTCCTCGGCCGGGGTGTTGTGCCACTTGCCCCACGCGCCCGTGCTGTACCCGTAGTCCTTGAGCACCTCGGCCACCAGCGCGCTGCTGCGCGGGATCTTCCCGGCATAGCCGTCCCAGTCGTTGGCCAACTCGGCGATCTGCCCGTTGCCGATCTCGTGATGATTGCGCCCGGTCAGCAGCGACGCCCGCGTCGGCGAACACATCGCGGTGGTATGGAACCGGTTGTAGCTGACCCCCTCGGCGCAGATCCGGTCCATCGTCGCGGTGCGTCACCTCGCCGCCGAACGTCGTCGGCAGGCCCGGCCCGGCGTCGTCGATCAGCACGATCACGATATTCGGCGAATCCTCGTGCAGCCGAGGCGGTATGACGCGCGGCGCGTAGGTCGACTCCTGCAGCGTCCGCCCGGCGATGCTCGCCGACGGCGTGGGCGGAAACGGCAGCGTCGCACCGCCCGGAAGCTTCGGGGCCACCACCCCGCCCGCTGAATCGATGTCGCTGTTGGTGGCGGCGCCCGACATGGCTGCTCCTCTTCTCGAAGCTGCGCGAGCAGGCCGCCGACGCGACCCACCCGGGCTAAGACGCGGCCGAATCTACTCCGGTCCCGGCCTTCGGGCAGCGCGTTTCATCAGCATTGAGCAGGCTGACGAAATCCCGGTCCAACGCAGCCTCGGTCGGAGATAGACCGCGGTTCTCACGCCGCGTGGCGGATTCGCCATTTGGATCCGAACTCGCTTCGCGACGCTCGGTAGTTGATCCTGCTTCCAGGGATCCCTACCGCGCCATGGCGGCATTAGTCAGTTCGAGGGTCAGAGCGATGGGACGAGGCCATGCCGTGAGAGCGGTCGGACCGGAGTACGCGGCCCGCGTCTCGTAATAGACGACATACGAGCGCCGACCCGTAACGATCACCGCCAACGCGGGCGGCTACTCGTAGAATCGCCGCACGATAGTTGCCGTGCTGAATCGAGGGACCGAAGAGACACGGGCATGGCTGGACCGCCGATCTCGCATTGGGTACCGCCCCAATAGCCGGCGGATTCGTGCTCGCGCTCGCGTCGGGCTCACGCCAGGATCTGATCTCACTGTCCGGACAGTCTCACCTTGATTAGATATCGGCTGTGGGCAGTGACGGGGTCGACGAAAGACACGCTGCGACGGCTGATGCCGCGGTCGATTTCATCACCCGGCTTGGGTGCGCGTTAATCGACGCCGGAGCGCCGACGTCGACCGTCGGTCCTGGGATGCAGCGATTGGCGCGCCGGTTCGAGCTCGATTGCGAGATCACGGTGCTGCCCAACGGTGTCTTGGCCGTGAACAGCAGTACTGGCCGCTCCAGTCTTGTAACGGCGAGCCGAGAAACGCTGCGCTTCGACCAGACAGCGCGGTTGTTTGCTGTGCTGCGTGCCGGCGCCGCGGGCCGCCTGTCGGCAGAGGCGGGACTACGTGAGCTTCGCCGCATCGTGCAGATACCCCCACCCGTGCGGGCGCCGTGGCGTTTTGGCGGCTACTGCCTCATGGCCGTGGGTCTGTGCCTTCGGCAGAATCCAGGCGTAGTCGAGTTCATTGCGGCACTGGCCCTGTCGATTCCCGTGGCGGCGCTCTTGATCGGGATGCCGAGACTGGGTGGCCTGAAGGCACTGATGCCCGCGGTGATCGCCTTTGCGGTGGGAGTCTGTGGCCGCGGTGCTCGTCGAGCACGGCCAGCTGGTCCAGCCGGCGCAGGTAGTGCTGCCGCTGCTGGCGATGGTCCTACCGGGAACGTTGCTGGCTGTCGGCTCCTTTGACACATTGCGGGGGGCGTTGCAGGCGGGGGCGGCCCGTTTGGTGGGTGGCGTGCACCAACTCTTAGTACTGGCATTGGGGTTGGTCGCTTCACAGGCGGCTTTCGCTCTGACCGCACCCATTGAACAGCCGGCGGAGATGACGCGGGTGGGTGCGTGGTCACCGGTGGTCGGGCTGGCCATTTACGTGCTGGGCACCTGCCTGGCGTTCTGTGCGCCGCTGTCGGCGTGGCCCGCATTGGCGATCGTCGTCTATGTGGGCTGGGGAATTCAGCTGTCGACCGATGGGCTGGCCGGCCCCTATACCTCGACGTTTCTCGCGGCCGCAGTGGCCATCGTGGTGGCGACCTGGATTTATCCCCGGTTCGGGCCGCCACCGCTGCTGACGCTCAACGCGCTGTTCCGAATCCTGGGCATCGGTGGGCTGAGTCTGCTCCAGGTCACCTCACTGACTGCCGGCAACTTCATAGGCGCCGAGATCGGCACGGCAGCCTTCACATTGATCTCCGTAGCCC
>CAWKCR010000013.1:0-529138 GCA_963848185.1 uncultured Actinomycetota bacterium | reverse complement strand
TTGGTTACCGGCGCTGCCGGGTTCATTGGCTCCACCCTCGTCGACCGACTGCTTTCTGAGGGTCACCAGGTTGTTGGAGTAGACAATCTCATTACGGGTAATGCGGCGAATCTCGCGCACGCGCGCATGTGCAACGAGCGGCATCCTAAACGGTTTACGTTCGTGCGTGCCGACATCCAGGCACCGGAGCTCGCCGGTGTTGTCGACGGCACAAACCCGGACGTGGTGTTCCACCTGGCGGCGCAGGTGGATCTTCGTACGTCCGTGAACGATCCCCTCCGGGATGCGCGCACTAATGTTCTCGGCACGATCAATCTGCTGGAGGCCTGCCGACGCGCGCGAGTCCAACGGATCATTTATGCGGCGTCAGGCGGGTCCCGGTACGGGGCGCCGATGTCTTTGCCAGCGAGCGAGGACACCCCGGTGGAGCCATTGTCGCCGAACGCGGCCGCCAAGCTCGCCGCAGAACTGTATTTGTGTGCCTACGCCGAAATGTACGGGATATCACCGATCTCGCTTGCATTGGGTAGCGTGTACGGACCGCGCCAAAACCCGCACGGCGACTCCGGCGTAGTAGCAATTTTCGGCGGCGCCCTGATCGCCGGCCGCCCGGTCACCATCTACGGCGACGGCACCGCTGTCCGTGACTATGTCTATATCGATGATGTTGTTGACGCGTTCATGTGCGCCAGTCAGCTTCCCCTAGCGGTGATGGGAACCTACAACATCGGGACCGGCGAACAGACCACGGTCAGCGAGGTGTACCGGATGATCGCGGAGGCCCTCGGTGTGTCGTCTCCGGCTCGCTACTCCGCGGTCCGAACCGGTGAGTTGCAGGCGATCGCGTTGGATCCAACAGAAGCAGGTCAGGAACTCGGGTGGAAGCCCTCGATCAAACTCATCGAAGGTATCCAGCGGACCATCCACTGGCTACGCGACAGCCTTGGATCCGTGCAGCCCACTCTGGTCGACGCATGAAAGTCGGTACGGCTAAGCCGGACTCAACTCCACACCCGACAGCACTGCTTGACGTTCGTTATTCGACGGTGACGGACTTGGCCAGGTTGCGGGGCTTGTCGATGTCGTAGCCTTGGGCCTGGGCGAGCGATGCCGCGAATACCTGCAGTGGGATCGTGGACAGCAGCGGCTGGAAAAGCGTTGATACCGCGGGATTTCGATCAGGTGGTCGGCGTAGGGCCGCACCGTCTCGTCGGCCTCCTCGGCGATGACGATGGTGATCGCGCCGCGGGCCTGGATCTCGCGGATGTTGGACAACAGCTTGGCGTGCAGCGTCGAGGAATTCTTCGGCGAGGGCATCACCACGATGACCGGTAGGCCGTCGTCGATCAGCGCGATCGGGCCGTGTTTGAGCTCGCCGGCCGCGAAACCCTCGGCGTGCATGTACGCCAGTTCCTTGAGCTTGAGCGCACCCTCCAGCGCGACCGGGTAGCCGACGTGGCGGCCGAGGAACAACACCGTCGATGACAGCGCAAACCCGCGGGCCAACTCGGCGATGGGCTCGAGATCGTCCAGCACCCGCGCCACCAGCTCGGGCATCGACTTCCAGCTCGCGGTACTCGCGGGCCACCTCGTCGCCATACTTGGTGCCGCGGGCCTGCGCCAGCGCCAGCCCGACCAGATAATTGGCGGCGATCTGCGCCAGGAACGTCTTGGTCGCGGCCACCCCGATCTCCGGCCCGGCGCGGGTGTAGAGCACCGCGTCGCACTCGCGGGGGATCTGGCTGCCGTTGGTGTTGCAGATCGCCAGCACCTTGGCCTTCTGCTGTTTGGCGTGGCGCACCGCCTCCAGCGTGTCGGCGGTCTCGCCGGATTGCGAAATCGCCACCACCAGCGTGCTGCGGTCCAAAACCGGGTCGCGGTAGCGGAATTCGCTGGCCAGCTCGACCTCGACGGGCAGCCGGGTCCAGTGCTCGATGGCGTACTTGGCCAGCAGCCCGGAGTGATAGGCGGTGCCGCAGGCCACCACGAACACCTTGTCGATCTCGCGCAGTTCCTGGTCGGAGAGCCGCTGTTCGTCGAGCACGATCCGGCCGTTGACGAAGTGGCCGAGCAGGGTGTTGGCCACCGCGGCGGGCTGCTCGGCGATTTCCTTGAGCATGAAGTACTCGTAGCCACCCTTTTCGGCGGCCGACAGGTCCCAGTCGACATGAAACTCGCGGTATTCGACGTCGGTATCGCCGTGGAAGTCGCTGATCCGATAGCCGTCGGCGGTGATCACCACCGCCTGGTCCTGGCCCAATTCGACGGCGTCACGGGTGTGCTCGATGAACGCGGCCACATCGGAGCTGACGAACATCTCGCCCTCGCCCACGCCGAGCACCAGCGGCGTCGAGCGCCGGGCGGCGACGATCGTCCCGGGTTCGTCGGCATTAAGGAACACCAGCGTGAAGTGGCCCTCCAGCCGGCGCAGCACGGCAAGCACCGAGGCGACGAAATCGCCGGCGGTGTCACCGTGCCGGTACTGGTGGGCGACGAGGTGCACCGCGACCTCGGTATCGGTATCGCTGGCAAAGTCCACCCCGACCGCCTCGAGCTCGCGGCGCAGCGTGGCGAAGTTTTCGATGATCCCGTTGTGCACGACCGCGATCTTGACGGCCTCGTCACTATGCGGGTGTGCGTTGCGGTCCGTAGGCCGGCCGTGAGTGGCCCAGCGGGTATGGCCCACCCCGGACTGCCCCCTAACCGTTGCCGGGTCGGTTTCGTCCAGCGCGGCTTCCAGGTTGGCCAGCCGCCCGGCGCGGCGGCACACCGTCAGAGTGCCGTGGCCGTTGACCAGAGCGACACCGGCTGAGTCGTAGCCCCGGTACTCCATTCGGCGCAAAGCATCGAGCACCACATCGCAAGCGGGACGGTGCCCGACGTAGCCGACGATTCCACACATAGCGCACACGGTACTGCAGGCCCTCGCGGATGGGGCAAATTTGTAAATATTTGCGAAATCTTCAGTCTGATAGTTGCCATATCAATAAAGTAGCGAGCATGTACCCCCATCATTCTTTTTCCTTCTGGTCGCGATATACGTAGCACGTATATGCATTAGCAAACCAATTTCGCTTGGCTACCCGATGCGATGAAGGTTCGACTTCGGCGGGCTGGGTTGGTGCGGCTCGATGTCATGAAACTCCCATACAGGGGAACGGCCCGAGTGTCGGCGGCGTGTCGGCGCTCGCCTCGGCCAGCGTGGACGCCTACCTCGCGAGGGTGACGCCGGCGTCACGCTGGGATGAGCTCGACATCCGACAGCACGACCTCGTTGTCGCGGCTTGGCGCGGTGACCGTCGCCAGCAGGTTGCCGCCTTCCTTCCCCGCGGGCGAAGATGGATCGCCGAGTGGTCCATAACGGCTTGCCGTCGAGGTCGAGACATCCAGACAGCGATCCTGTAGCTCGCGCCGTCGTCGGCCGCGTCGTCGGGGTCGAGTCTCAACCTCGCACTCGTTGTTTCACAGCACGTCTAGCAATTGTAGGATGGCGTGATCGGTGTCACATACGCCGCGTTAGCTCCACCGGGGAGGGTGGTCGGCGAATGGCTTCGGTTCAAAACGCCTGGGTCGGGTGGCTAGGTCTACCGACTGCAATGGGCGGTACTGGGAGCGGCACAGGGGTCGTCGTAGCGATTCGGCCTCGCCACCGGGCTCAGGGCAGGTGCTCGTGCGGGTGGGTCGGAAAGCCACGTCTGTTGTTGTCCCACGCCAAAGTGGACGCACTCATCCACGCCGCAAGCGACGACTGCGCGCCGGCCATCCCATTGGTCCAGCCCGAGACCATCAATGCGCTCAAGCCGCCAGCCATTCTCACCATCGAATGCCCCGCTGGCTGTGGAGCCAGTTTTCCCGTGCCGATAGTGATCACCGATACGCCGTCCGTCCGTTCTGACGACGGCGAACGGTGCATCCGGTTCGTTGCCGAGGCACCCGAACTGCACGGCCACATTGCCAAGCACTTGCGGACGTGCCCGTCGGCGCGCTCATGGGTCGACACGGTATTGCACGGGGTGGCCACGGCGCGGCCGCAAGCCGGATAGGTTGGGGGGCAAAGGATCTAGGCCGGAACAAGCTTCACCCAGACAGCACGATTTCGTCATCGCGCTCGTGCGCGCAAACAACCGCCTGGAAGCCCGTGCCTCCCTTCTCTGCGTCCACAACGGCTTCCCGCCGAGATCGGTCACCGATGTCTGGCTGAGTGTCACCGCGGCCTCGTCCGCCTACTACCCTAGGTACCGCAGACCGGCCGAATTCATGGGGGTTGTGACGTGTTTGTGAGCTGCACGGAGGTACCGGCGTGAGTTCGTCGCCGCCATCGGACCCGTGGTCGTCGGAGTCGACCACACCCTACGAGGGGATCTACGAACCCGATCCCGACGACGAAGACACCGGGCCGCTGGAGGTTTCGACACCGTCGGCGTCGTTTGACTCGGATCGGGACTCCGGGCCCGCCGAGGGAGTGTGGGCAGGTCGTTTCGACACGCCTTTGACGGTGAGCCCGCGGCAGGTCCGTCGTGAACGCAAACCGATCGTTCTCCTGAGCGCGGCCGCCCTGGTCGTGGTGGTCGTCGTCGCCGGGCTGACCGTCTGGCTGTTGCGTCGATCTCCCGCCACTCCCGAGTCGCCCAGCGCCGACACGACATCCTCTACATCCGTCGGTCCTGCACCGAATGCCGAGGACGAGGCACGGCTGTTGGGCCTGCTTCCCGCGGGCTACACCTCGGATGCGTGCAAGCCAGTTGCTCCGCCGGAAGACGCGCTGGCGCAGGTTAGTTGCGCGAAGAACTCCGACCCCGGCGGCCCCCAATCGGCGAGCTACACATTGGTCAGCGACAAGGCGGCGCTCGACGCCGCGTTCGACGACGTCGTTCAGACCTCCACCAGAGTCAACTGTCCCGGGAACATACAGTCACCCGGTCCCTGGCGCCGCAACGCCACCCCGCAGAAGACCAGTGGCGTGCTCTTCTGCGGCACCCAGGACAGCCGCCCAACCGTGGCATGGACCGATGACGCCGAACTCTTGGTCAGCAGCGTCCAATCCGGCCCGCAGGGGCCAACATTCGACCAGCTGTACGTGTGGTGGTCATCCCACTCCTGACATACGTCAGGGAGCGGGTACCGGCGTCGTCGTGGTGGTTGGGGCGACGGGCGTCTCTTGGCTGCCCTCGGGGAGGGGTGTCCCTTGACTGCCCTCGGGGACGGATGCCCCGCCTGTGCTTGCCGGAAGGGGAGCGCCTTCGGTGACCGCCGCTGGAACAGGTGTTCCTTGGCTGCCGGCCGGAAGGGGCGTTCCCTGGCTGCCAGCCGGAAGGGGCGTCCCCTGGCTGCTCGCCGGCATCGGCGTGCCCTGGCTATCGGCGGGGGCAGGTGTCACTGCTGTAGTCGTCGGAGCGGCCGTGGCTTCGGCCGCCGCGGGCGCAGGCGCAGGTGCAGGTGCGGTGGTTGCGGGAGCGGATGTGGCTGGGCTCGCCGCCTGGTAAGGAGTCGACTGGGATCCGGCTAGCGGTGTGGACGAGGGTGGCGCTTGCACCCAGGCGAGCAGATCTTGGCCGCCGGCGTTGTAGATGACACTCGCGGGGGCGTCGCCGGTGACGTCGAAGTAGACCTTCCCACTGGTCTGTTGGCCCGGGGAGAGGGTGGCTGGGTTGACCCCCTGGGGGGTGGCGACCCCGAACAAGGCCCGGTACGTCTCGCCGCTTTGCGCACGGGCATTGAGATTCGAAACGATCGGGGTGGCGGCGCCTTGGATGGCTTCGTCGGTTGCGGTGGCTTCCCAAAGCGTGCCACTTACCTGGTAGGGGATGACGTCCGTGCTGGCTTTGAGATTGCTAACAGTCCAGGCCTGAATGATGTTGCCGTCAACCAATTTTGCTTGGGACCCGACAGTTTGGGTGGTCACATCCTCGGCGGATGCGATTGGTGCGCCGACGATGCCGACTGGCTCCTGCTGTGGCGACTGTGGCCGCTGCGGCCAATGCGGTTGTGATCGTCGTGTTCTTCAAGGTGTGTGCTCCTGAGTCGTCCGACTGGCGGCATCCCCTTCGTTGGGGACATTCAATTCAAACCGAAGCTATCAGGATGTGCCGTGCCTGTGGACTCCGGATGGCTTGCGGTCTGGTCGAAGGCAATTGGAATTCATACGTCCGGCAAACTGCGGTCTCCGGCTTGTAACTTGTTGGCGCCGACGGATGTCAGGGCGGCGCGCCGTCGGCAACGACGCCGGCGGCGCGTAAAGGCTAGGCAGGCACCAGCTCCACGCCGGACAGCACCACCGAGTCATCACGCTCGGGCGCGATGACGACAGCCTGGAAGCCGTCCCCGTCTTTCCAGATGCGCGTCTTCAGCGTTTCGCCCGGGAACACAACGCCGGCGAACCGGGCGCCGTATCTGCCGACCCGCGACGCGTCGCCGTCGAGCAGCGTGTCGACCATCGCCTTGCAGGTCATGCCGTAGGTGCACAGCCCGTGCAGGATCGGACGCGGAAACCCAGCTGCCGCAGCGAAATCCGGGTCCGAGTGCAGCGGATTGCGGTCTCCGCACATCCGGTACAGCAGGGCCTGCTGCGGCGACACCGGAATGCTCAGTTCGAAGTCCGGCGCGCGCTGCGGCGGTTCCGACGACGTCGATGGACCGCGCTCGCCGCCGAAGCCGCCCTCGCCGCGGGCGAAGATCGATCGCTTCTGCGTCCACAGCAGCGTGCCGTCCGGCGCGGTGACCGTCGTCTCCGACCAGATCACCGCGGCCTTGCCCTTGTCCCAGATGTCGGTGAACTTGGTGACCGCGCGACCGGTGCCCGACGGCGGGATCGGCTCTGGCGCCGGCGACAGCCTCGCTGGCGTGCAGCACCTTGCTGAGCTCGATGTCGATGCCTGGGAATTTCACCGTCGGTGGCTCGGTCATGTGGAAGCTCTGCGCGACGTTGCCGAACGTCGGCAGCACCTGCGGGGTGTCGTCGATCAGGTAGCGCAGCTCGCGCTTGTCCATCGGGTCCGCACCCGCGCCCAGCCCGAGATGGTAGAGCTGGATATCGCTACTGGTCCAAGAGAATTCGATGGGATCCAGCTCTGCGCCGAGCGCCTCGTCGAGATTGATGGGCATTCTCTAACTCTTTCCGCGCGATGTGCAGCGCGGCGAGGTATCCGAATGTCATCGCCGGGCCGATCGTTCCGCCGGGTCCAGGGTAGGTGTGTCCCATCACCGGCGCGCTGACGTTACCCGCCGCGTACAACCCGTCGATCACCGAACCGTCGTCGCGCAGCGCGCGGCCATGCACGTCGGTGCGGACACCACCCTTGGTGCCGAGGTCGCCCGGCACCATCTTGGCCGCGTAGTACGGCGGATGGCTGATCTCACCGAGGTTCGGGTTCGGCTTGTTGGTCGGGTCGCCGTAGTACCGGTCGTACGCGCTCTCGCCGCGCTTGAAGTCCTCGTCGACACCCGAGCGGGCGAAGCCGTTGAACCGCTCGACCGTTGCGGTCAGCGCCTCGACCCGCAGACCCGCCTTGGTCGCCAGCTCCTCAAGCGTGTCCGCCGAGACGATGACACCCGACTCCAGCCACTTGCTCGGAATGCGTTGCCCCGGTTGCAATCCCGCGAAGATGTAGCGATCGCGGTAACGCTGGTCGAACACCAGCCAGGCCGGGACGTTCTCGCCCGGTCCTGGCCCCTGACCGTAGGTGCCGCCGTACATGCGGTGGCACGCCTCGACATACGGCATGGACTCGTTCATGAATCGCTTGGCGGCCATGTTCACGATGATCGAACCGGGCGAGTTGCGCTCGGACAGGGCGAACCACGGCGCGCCGACCAGCGGCACCGTCGGCCCCCACCACGCGTCCTCCATGATGTCCAGCGCCGCGCCCAGCTTCTCGGCGGCGATGATGCCGTCGCCCGTGTTGGCCTTGGCGCCGACCGTCCATTCGGTGGTGATCGGCGCGCGCTGGTACTTCACCCGCATCTGCTCGTTGTGTTCGAACCCGCCGGATCCGAGGATCACGCCGCGACGTGCCCGAATCAGTTCCGGCTCAGCGGTTTCCGGTGCGTTCATATCGCGGACATAGATCCCGCGGACCACACCGTCTTCGACATACAGGTCAGTCAGCGCGGTGTTGAGGCGGACGGGAACGCCCGCCTTCTGCAGCCCGATCCGCAGTGGGGCAATCAACGCGCGCCCCATCCCGACCAGGTTTTTGCCCGTGGCCTTGGCCCATATGGTCCGGGCGCCGACCTTGATGCTGCGCAGCACACCACGCGGATGACGCTTGAGCTGGTTGAGCCGGACGTAGTCCTGCTGCATCACAACGACATTGAGCGGGACCTTGCCATACGGCGGCTCCAACCCGGGCAGATCGGCGCCAAGCTTGCGGGCATTGAACGGCTTCGGCTCGATCGACCGTCCACCGGGCCGGCCGCCCGGAGCCTCGGGGTAGTAGTCCGAATACCCGGGCACCCACGTCATCTTCAACGGACTGTGCTTGAGCACGAAGGACAGCATCTCCGGGCTGCGGTCGAGGTAGGTGTCGATGCGCTCGGGCTCGACGACGTCGCCGATGATGCCGTGCAGGTAGGTGCGCGCGGCCTCGACAGTGTCGGTGACGCCGTCGCGCTTGAGGATCTCGTTGTTCGGGATCCACACGCCGCCGCCTGACCGCGCAGTGGAACCACCGTAGTGCGGGGCCTTCTCGACGACTACTGTGGATAGTCCCTGGTGGGCCGCGGTGATGGCGGCGACCATGCCGGCGGCGCCGCTTCCCACCACGACGACGTCGTACTCCTGACCAGTCATGTAGAACACGTTATAGAATTGCCCGGCCAAGGGACAACCGCCCCGGTCGAAGAAACGAGGGGACTTCGCATCAATGCTCAGTGTCCAGGTGCGTGACGAGCTGGCCGCCGACCTCGCTCAGGCCGAGCGCAGCCGTGTCCCCATCGCCCCGTTGACCGACGGTAACCCCGATATCGACGTCGTCGACGCCTACGAAATCCAGTTGATCAACATCCGCCAACGGGTTGCTGAAGGTGCCCGCGTGGTGGGACACAAGGTTGGCCTGTCGTCCGAGGCCATGCAAAAAATGATGAACGTGGACGAACCCGACTACGGGCACCTGCTCGACGAGATGCAGGTGTTTGAAAACAGCCCGGTCAAGGCCGACCGGTACCTATACCCCCGGGTGGAGGTCGAGGTCGGGTTCATCCTGGCCGATGACCTGCCCGGAGCGGGCTGCACCGAAGACGACGTGCTGGCCGCGACGGCCGCGTTCGCCCCGGCCATCGAACTGATCGACACCCGCATCACCGACTGGAAGATCAAGCTGTGCGACACCATCGCCGACAACGCCTCCTCGGCGGGCTGGGTACTCGGCGAGGCGCGGGTGTCGCCCAAGGACGTCGACATCCGCAACATCGACGCGGTGCTGACCAACAACGGTGAGGTGGTCGCCAAGGGCCGCAGCGACGCCGTGCTCGGCAATCCGGTGATCGCGGTGGCGTGGCTGGCCCGCAAAGTGGAGGGTTTTGGTGTGCGTCTCAAGGCCGGTGACATCGTGCTACCGGGGTCCTGCACGCGTGCGATAGATGCACTGCCTGGCAGCAATTTCGTCGCCGACTTCACCGGGTTAGGTTCAGTACGGCTGACTTTCGAATAGCTAGGGGAAAACATATGCCGCAGAAGGCCTCCGTCGCCATTGTCGGGTCAGGCAACATCAGCACCGACCTGCTGTACAAGTTGTTGCGCTCGGAGTGGTTGGAGCCGCGCTGGATGGTGGGCATCGACCCGGCCTCCGAGGGTCTGGCCCGCGCGCGCAAGCTCGGCCTGGAAACCAGTCACGAAGGTGTGGACTGGCTGCTGGGTCTGGACGAGAAGCCCGACCTGCTGTTCGAAGCCACCAGCGCCTACGTGCACCGCGACGCCGCACCGCGCTACGCCGAGGCCGGCATCCGCGCCATCGACCTCACCCCCGCGGCGGTGGGCCCGGCCGTGATTCCGCCGGCCAACCTGCGTGAGCACCTCGATGCCCCGAACGTGAACATGATCACCTGCGGCGGGCAGGCCACCATCCCGATCGTCTACGCCGTCTCCCGCGTCGTCGACGTGCCCTACGCCGAGATCGTCGCGTCGGTCGCATCGGTGTCGGCGGGGCCGGGCACCCGGGCCAACATCGACGAGTTCACCAAGACCACCAGCAACGGCGTGGCAACCATCGGCGGCGCCAAGCGCGGCAAGGCCATCATCATCCTGAACCCCGCGGATCCGCCGATGATCATGCGCGACACCATCTTCTGCGCGATCCCGGAGGACGCCGACCGCGACGCGATCGCCAAATCCATTCACGACGTGGTCGAAGAGGTGCAGACCTATGTGCCGGGCTACCGGTTGCTCAACGAGCCGCAGTTCGACGACCCGTCGCTGAACTCGGGCGGCCAGGCGGTGGTCACGACCTTCATCGAGGTCGAGGGCGCCGGGGACTACCTGCCGCCGTATGCGGGCAACCTGGACATCATGACGGCGGCGGCCACCAAGGTCGGCGAGGAAATTGCCAAGCAAAGCCTCGTGGCGGAAGGAGCCCGGGCATGAGCACCGACGTTTTCTTCAATCCCATTTGGGACATCCGCATCACCGACACGTCGCTGCGCGACGGTTCGCACCACAAGCGCCACCAGTTCACCAAGGACGAAGTCCACGCCATCGTCGCCGCGCTGGACACCGCCGGGGTGCCGGTCATCGAGGTCACCCACGGCGACGGGCTCGGCGGGTCGAGCTTCAACTACGGGTTCTCCAAGACCCCCGAGCAGGAGCTGATCAAGCTCGCGGCCGAGACGGCCAAGGAAGCCAAGATCGCGTTCCTGATGCTGCCGGGCGTGGGCACCAAGGAAGACATCAAGGAGGCCCAGAACAACGGCGGCTCGATCTGCCGCATCGCCACCCACTGCACCGAGGCCGACGTGTCCATCCAGCACTTCGGGCTGGCGCGTGAGCTGGGGCTGGAGACCGTCGGGTTCCTGATGATGAGCCACACCATTGCGCCGGAGAAGCTGGCCGCCCAGGCGCGGATCATGGCCGACGCCGGCTGCCAATGCGTCTACGTCGTCGACTCGGCCGGCGCGCTGGTTCTCGAGGGCGTCGCCGACCGCGTCTCGGCCCTGGTCGCCGAACTCGGCGACGACGCCCAGGTCGGCTTCCACGGGCACGAGAACCTCGGGCTCGGCGTCGCCAACAGCGTCGAGGCCGTCCGCGCGGGCGCCAAGCAGATCGACGGATCCTGCCGTCGCTTCGGCGCGGGCGCGGGCAACGCACCGGTGGAGGCGCTGATCGGGGTGTTCGACAAGATCGGCGTCAAGACAGGCATCGACTTCTTCGACATCGCCGACGCCGCCGAAGACGTCGTCGCGCCGGCCATGCCCGCCGAATGCCTGCTCGACCGCAACGCGCTGATCATGGGCTACTCTGGCGTGTACTCGAGCTTCCTCAAGCACGCCATCCGCCAGTCCGAACGCTACGGCGTGCCCGCACACCAGCTATTGCACCGGGCCGGCCAACGCAAGCTGATCGGCGGCCAGGAAGACCAGCTCATCGACATCGCCCTGGAGATCAAACGCGAACAAGAGTCAGCGACGCGCTGACCCCGTCAGCGGCTGTCCGGTCGCGTCTTCGAGCAGGCAGATGACGTTGCTGGGCGCGGGACCCGTTGTCGGGTCGATCACGGTCCGATCCTGGTTCGAGTCGATGAGATAAGTCATCGCAAAGGGACTACCGCTCATGGACTGTCCGGTGTACCTGGGAAACTCCGCGCCGCACTCCTGATTGGCAACGTCGGCGATCGCGGCGTTGACCGGAATGCCCGCGCGAAAGTACACCTCCGCCTTGTGCGGTGTCGCACAGTCGACGAGGGTCACGGTCACCTCGCCGAGGTCTACCCGCGGAACGTCGGCGATGCAGTCCCCGACTTCCAGGTCGACCCACGTCTTGGTCGCGGAGGCCGGCCTGGTTGACGGCGCCGCAATGGTCGCGGTGACTGCGAGGGGACTCGACGACGTCGGGCCAGAGTCGCCGGCATCGGAGCCGCAGCCCGGCACTATTGCCACGGCAATCAGACTAGTGGTCAGGCGCCACATCACCCTCAGAAGTTTAGGCAAGCCGGGCCCGGTAGCCGCTCAGAGAATTTTTTTCCGCGACGGGATAACCGCCGCTGTCCAGGCGGGACGGTCCGGATCGGCGGGTCCACCCGTCCACGACGTCGTTTAGCGTTTCGGGCATTCGGATAGGCCCCTGGGCGTGACGAATCCGTCGCACATTTCGCAGACCGAAGGAGTTATCCGATGAAGATGTCCGCGACGACCGTTCGACGCGGCCTGTACGGCATGTTCGCCGGCGGCCTGCTCGCGTTTGGATCCGCAGCGATCATTGCGCCGGTGGCCAACGCCGAACCCGGCACCGCAGACACGAACACCTGCAGCGTGAGCGCGATCGCCAACACCTCGAGCACCGTGTCGGCGTCCACGAGCACGTATCTGGCGTCGAACCTGGAGGCGAATGAGGCGCTGACGGAGATCGCTACGCAGCCGCAGGAGCAGGCGACCGAGGCGTTCCGCGCGTACTTCGCGGAGAACCCGCAGGTCGAGGCCGAGCTGCAGACGATCAACCAGCCCGTCGTCGACCTTGCGAGCCAATGTGGCATCGAGGTGACCCCGACGCCGATCTCTGAGGCGCTGGCAGACCTCTAACAAGGAACACCGGCAAGATGGGGCGGTGACCGCCGTCCCGACCGAACGCCGCAGACGTATCGGTTCGATGGAGGTCTTGCTCGCGTCGCTCATCGCGCTGGCCCTTTCGGCCGGCGCGATGAGTGCGTTCGTGGCCGGTAACGCCGACCTGGCCGTCGCCGCGACCGTGTTCTGCGGCGTGTTCGTCCAGGCACTGCCGTTCCTGGTGCTCGGCGTGGTGGTCAGTGGGCTGATCGCGGCGTTTGTTTCCGCCGACAGGCTCGCTCGCTGGTTGCCACGCCGACCAGCAATGGCCGTCGCGGTGGCGGGCGTGGGCGGTGCCGCCCTGCCGGGCTGCGAGTGCGGTTCGGTGCCGGTCGCACGTCGGCTCTTCGGCGAGGGTGCATCTGGGGCGGCCGCGTTGACGTTCATGCTGTCCGCGCCTGCCATCAATCCCGTCGTGCTGGTGGCCACCGCGGTGGCCTTCCCGGGTGAGCCCGCGATGGTGCTCGCGCGGTGCGTGGCGTCGTTGACCACGGCGGTGACGATGGGGCTGCTCTGGCTGCGCTGGGGCCGCGCCGATTGGGTGACTCGGCGACTGCCCGCGCCGCATCATTCCGGGGCGTCCCGCTGGACGGTCTTCACCGAGGCGGCGCGGCACGACTTCCTGCAGGCCGGGTCCTACCTCGTACTCGGTGCGGCGGCGGCCGCAGCGCTTCGGGTCGTGGTCCCGCCATGGGTTTTCGAGCACCTCGCCGGCCACCTCATCCTCGGTGTGCTGACCATGGCCCTGTTCGCGGTCGTGCTGGCGCTGTGCTCCGAGGCCGACGCCTTTGTCGCCGCCAGCCTGACGATGCTGCCGCTGCTGCCGCGGTTGGTGTTCCTCGTCGTCGGCCCGGCCGTCGACGTGAAACTCTCCGCGATGCAGGCCGGGCTGTTCGGCCGTCCGTTCGCGATCCGCTTCGGCCCCGCGACGTTTGTGGTCGCCACTGTGGTCGCGACGGTCGTCGGCCTCGTCGTGCTTGGTGGCGCGCGATGAGTCGAGGTACGCAGAACGCCCTGCTGCTGCTCGTCGGGCTGAGTGCCGTGGTGATGGTGATCAAGGGGTCGTACCTGCACTACGTGAAGCCCTCGCTGTTGCCGTGGCTGATCGCCACCGCCGGTGTGCTGATTGCGCTCGCGGTGGCCGCCATCGTGCGCGATCTCCGCCACGGCTCCGAAGACGATGACGGCCACCGGCATCGCCCCTGGTTGGTGTGGGTGCTGCTGGTGCCGATCGCGCTCACCATATTCGTCGTGCCGCCACCTTTGGGTGCCAACGGCGCCACCCCTGAGGCGGTCGCGACGACAGAACCCCAACGTCACCCGTTCCCGCCGCTGCCTGCCGGCCGCGCCCCAACGGTGTCACTTCCCGACGTGCTCATGCGCGCGGCCACCGACTCCACCAACAGCCTCGACGGCCGGTTGATCACCATCACCGGCTTCACGCTGAAGTATTCCGACAGCACCGATCTCGGGCGCGTCGTCATCGTCTGCTGCGCCGCCGACGCCCAGTTAGCCCGCGTCCACCTGTCCGGCCCGGCCGTCGCCGTCACCGCCGGTTATCCGGAGGACACGTGGCTGCAGGTCGAGGGCACCGTCGTCCCGGGGACGTCTGCCGCCGCGACGAACTACATCCCGACACTGGCCGTGTCGAGCGTGAAGCGCATCGACAAGCCCGCGAACACCTACGCCTACTAAGGCGGAGGGTTAAGAGCTGCTGGGCGAAATGTGCGTGATTGCGTGTGTTGGTGAGCGTTGGTGAGTGGCTGATGGCGCGGTTGTTGTCGGTGCGGTCTGGGATGGTTGGGTCATGCATCACGAATCGGCGAACTGGCCACTGGCCGTGGGGGTGTGGTGATGGCGGGGTTTGAGGTTCCCGATGGCTGGGTGGCGCAGGCGTATCGGTTCGCGCTGGATCCGACCCCGGCGCAGGTGAGCGCGCTGGAGTCGCATTGCGGGGCGGCGCGGTTCGCGTTTAACCACATGCTGGGTGTGGTGAAGGCCAATCTGGATCAACGCTGTGCGGAGCGCTCCTACGGCATCGGCGAGGAGGAGTTGACTCCGGCGCAGGGGTGGTCGCTGGCCAGGCTGCGCAAGACTTGGAATGGGTGCAAGGCCGAGGTGGCGCCGTGGTGGGAAGCCAACAGCAAGGAGGCCTACAACTCGGGTTTGGATGGGTTGGCTCGCGCCTTGGAGAACTGGTCGAAATCCCGTTGCGGTGAGCGGGCAGGTGCCGCAGTCGGGTTCCCCCGGTTTAAGACTCGGCACCGCTCAAGCCGGTCGGTGCGGTTCACCACCGGGGCGATCCGCGTGGAGGCGGATCGCCACCATGTCACGCTGCCGCGGTTGGGCACCATTCGTACCCATGAGTCGACCCGCACCCTGGCGCGCCGACTGGAGGATGGGACGGCGCGGATCCTGTCGGCCACGGTGAGTGTCACCGGTGGCCGTTGGGTGTGCGCGTTTCAGGTGATCGTGGCCGGCAAGACCCGGCCCGCCCACGCCCGCCGATCGCCACACCGTGTGGTGGGTGTCGACGTCGGGGTGCGCGATCTGCTCGTGGTCGCCACCCCGGACGGGGTGGAAGTCGACCGGGTCGCGGC
Source organism: uncultured Actinomycetota bacterium (assembly GCA_963848185.1). Taxonomy (GTDB): domain Bacteria; phylum Actinomycetota; class Actinomycetes; order Mycobacteriales; family Mycobacteriaceae; genus Mycobacterium. Next base: position 513,791 of record CAWKCR010000013.1, on the reverse strand, counting down.
GCCCAAACCGTTGACCCGGGCGCAGTCTCGATTGCGGGCGGCGCAACGGCAGGCGGCGCGCCGGTGCGGCCCCTACGACCCGGAGACGAAGACCCACCGGGATCCGTCGAAGCGCTGGCAGCGGGCCACCGCCCGGGTGGGGCGGATTCATGAGCAGGTGGCCGCGATCCGCGCCCACGAGATCCACCAAGCGACCACTGGCCTGGCGACGCGGCACGAGGTCGTCGCGGTCGAGCAGTTGGCCGCCAAGAACCTGAGCCGCCGTGGTGGGCGGCGAAAACGCGGCCTCAACCGGGCGCTGGGGGATGCCGCGCTGGGTCGCATCCGCACCCAACTGGATTACAAGAGCAGCTGGTACGGCGCCACGCTGGTGACCGCGCCAAGGTTCTTCCCGTCGACCCAGTTGTGTTCGCGCTGCGGGGTGAAAACCAAACTCCGGCTGCGCAACCGCATCTATCACTGCCGCAACGGATGCCCGCCAATTGATCGGGATCTGAATGCGGCGATCAACCTCGCCCGCCTCGGCGACCCCACTCGTGGGGGAATGGGGACCGGTACCGGCAGTAGGCCGGCCGCCAGCGTCACGGCTGGAGATGGACGTGGAGCCATCCAGAAGACCAGCCCCACCACCACCGCGGGTGCGGTGGGGACGGCAGGAGGCAATGAAGCGTCAACCCCGCACACCACTGACCCGGGTGCGGGGACCGCTGCTCCGCAAGGAGAAGCTGCCTGAAATGCCCAGTCACACAAACACTCACATTTCAGGTAACGGTGCGGGCACGATGGGCACATGGCGAGTCGCGACCAGGCGCAGGCACTCCTCGAACGGCTAGCGGGCCCGCAGGCGACGCTGCGCGACGACCAGTGGACCGCCATCGAGGCGCTGGTGGTGCAACACCGCCAGGCGCTCGTCGTGCAGCGCACCGGTTGGGGAAAGTCGGCCGTGTACTTCATCGCCGCCAAGCTTCTCCGAGCGGCCGGCCACGGACCGACCGTGATCGTCTCGCCACTGCTGGCTCTGATGCGCAACCAGGTGGCTGCCGCCGAGCGCGCCGAGGTCCGCGCAGCCACCATCAACTCGAGCAACGTCGCAGACTGGGACGAGATCCACCGTCGGGTCAAGAAGGGCGAACTCGATGTCCTTCTGGTCAGCCCGGAACGGCTCAACAACCCGGACTTTCGCGACAACGTGCTGCCCGCGCTGGCCGGGGACGCCGGACTGGTCGTCGTCGACGAAGCGCACTGCGTGTCGGACTGGGGGCACGACTTTCGCCCCGACTACCGGCGCATCCGCACCCTCATCGCCGAACTGGGATCCGACATCCCGGTTCTGGCGACGACGGCGACCGCCAACGACCGTGTGGTCGACGATGTCGCGAGCCAGCTGGGCGTCGGAGGCCGCAACACCCTGGTGTTGCGCGGCGGGCTGGACCGCGAGTCGTTGCGACTGTCGGTGGTAAAGGCCGGAAATCCCGCGCAGCGGGCGGCATGGATTGCCGCACAACTGGATTCGCTACCCGGCTCCGGGATCGTATACACGCTCACCGTCGCGCAAGCGCACGACATCGCAGCAATGCTGCGCGAGCAGGGACACATGGTTGCCGCTTATACGGGCTCCACTGAAGCCGCCGAACGCGAACAACTCGAGGCCGACCTGCTCGACAACCGGGTCAAGGCCCTCGTCGCGACCTCGGCGCTGGGCATGGGATTCGACAAACCCGACCTCGGGTTCGTCGTCCACCTCGGGGCGCCGTCCTCGCCCATCGCCTATTACCAACAGGTGGGTCGTGCAGGCCGGTCGACCGCCAGCGCCGAAGTGATCCTGTTGCCCGGGCGCGAGGACGCGGACGTCTGGCGCTACTTCGCGTCGGTGACGTTCCCGTCGGAATCGATGGTCCGCAACGTCATCCGTGCACTCGAGCCCGACCGGCCGCAATCCACGCCCGCGCTGGAACCACTCGTGGATCTCGGTCGGACCCGGCTGGAGATGGTCCTGAAGGTGCTCGACGTCGACGGTGCGGTCCGCCGCCTCAAGGGTGGGTGGGTCAGCACCGGCGAACCGTGGAGTTACGACGAGGAGCGTTATCGCAAGCTCGACGAGGCACGCAAGCGCGAGCAACAGGCCATGCTGGACTATCTGGACACCGACGGATGCCGGATGGTTTTCCTGCGCAGTCAACTCGACGACCCCGAACTGCGCGACGGCGACCGCTGCGGCCGCTGCGACAACTGCGCCGGCCCCCGCCACGGCGCGGACGTCGACGCGGCGGCGGTGGAGACCACCCGGCAGCGGTTGATGCGCCCGGGCGTGGAGATCACGCCGCGCAAGCAGTGGCCCCCAGGCCTGGGCAAGCTGGGCCTCGCCCTGTCCGGGCGCATCGGTGACGGCCCGTCGGCGGGGCGGGTCATCGGCCGCCTGACGGACTTGGGCTGGGGCGCCCGACTGCGGCACGTTCTCGATGAGCCGGATGGCCAGGTGTCGGATGACGTCGTGGAGGCCGCTGTCAAAGTGCTCGCGGCCTGGGATTGGGAGACACGGCCGACCGCTGTGCTGGCCCTGGACTCGGCGAGCCACCCGGTGCTGATCGGTTCACTTGCCGAGCGACTCGCCCGACTCGGCCGGTTGACCGATCTGGGACGTCTGCGGTATTCCTCCGAACGCAGGCCGGCGACCGCGGCTAACTCCGCATATCGTGTTGCCGCGCTTCATGATTCGTGGGTAGCGCCGGATCCCGCCGTGATCGGTGCGGCCGCGGGTCCGGTGCTGTTGGTCGACGATGTGACCAATACCGGATGGACGCTGACGATGGCGGCGCGCGTCGTTCGCGCGGCCGGCGCGCCGGCCGTATTGCCCTTCGCTTTGGCGAGTGTGAGCTAGCGCCACTCCGATCTCGCCTTTCACTTTGGTAACACCACGGTCGGTAGCCGCGAATTCATCTTCAGTCGCCTAAACAAAGGAGCAATTTTATGACTCATGCCGTGACCATCATGCGGCGAACCGCATTCGGACTGCTCGCAGCGGGTATGACCGGTGCCGCCCTGGTGACTGGATCGGCGAGTGCCGATCCCGAGCAGGCGCCCGTCGACGACTGCAACGCTGCCGGGCTGGCGACGACCATCAGTTCGGTGACGGCGTCGCTGTCGGAGTACTTCGCGGGCCATCCCGATGCCAACCAGGCGCTGATCGACGCGACGCGGCAGCCGGCCTTCATCGCGGTCGGTCAGTTCGACACCTACTTCAACGACCATCCGGAGCAGGCCGACGAGCTCCGCGCCATCCAGGCGCCTTTGGCGGCTTACAGGGACCGCTGCGGACTGCAGGTGTCGCCCACCGATGCCCTCACCGTGCTCGCCGAGGTCTGATCGGCTTCACTCCGCCGAGCTGTTTTGTGAGCACGTCCGCTGCAGTCATTAGTCCGCGGGCACGCTTGGTGATTTCGGCATCGGTGAGAGCGTGTCCGATCTGCAGTGACACCACCATCGCCTGACGCTGATGGTGGTCGTAAACCGGCGCGGAGATGACGCTGATGTCATGGCGCTGGCGGGTGCCCGTGGCTTCATTGCGGAGGTAGACGCGTTCGCCGATATCCGAGATCAGTTCACCCAGCAGCGCGCGTAGTTCGTCGGGCAATGTGCTCGACATGCCTGCCATCAGCGCATAGAGCCGCCGCCCTCCGGGTGTCAGCCGCTCGACGAGGTATCCCGAGGCGCGGCATTCGGCGATCACGCGCTCCAGCCGTTCGGTGTCGGTGCGCAGCGGGATCGTCGGCTCCTTGGCCATCCAGTCGTGCAGGGCCGCGTCGTCCCAGAGCACGAACATCAGGCCCACTGGCGGGGCGAACGGGTAGCTCTGGCCGACGCGGACGCCGACGTCTGTGCCCGGTGGCCCGACGAGTTCGAGCAGGGTGATGCGGTCATCGATCACAGCGGAGAGGGCAGCCGCGGTGCCGGAGGTGGCCGAGAGGCGGCGCAACTCGTCACGGGCGGCGGGGTTGACCCGCAGGGATTCCTGGGCGATGTGCCCGAGCGAGATGAGCGCCGGACCCAGCCGATAGGTCTTGTCCTGCGAATCGCGCACCAAGTAGCCGGACTCGGTCAGCGTGGTCACGATGCCCAGACAAGTCGGCTTGCTGAGATCGAGCCGTCGCGACAGCTCAGACAACCCGAACCGGTCATGCGGATGCCGGGCCAGGAAGTCGAGAACGGCCACCACGCGTTTGGTCGGCGGTGACGCCCGACCGGGGGATTCGCGCGGAAGCATTGCAGAATTGTACCTATGTGTTACAGATTTGGACCAACAGATTGGCTATCGACCGTTGACGTCAACTAGAACGCGTTCTAGTCTCAGTGGCGAAATCTCTACCAAAACGGTCCAATATTGAACCGCGGAAGGCAAGCATCTGATGTTCTCAACGCCGTTGGCCGAGTCGATCGCCGAGGCGGAAAGCCTTGTCGCCGCCGCGCCCCACATCGAGACCGAGGCCGACCTACTCGAGGGGCTGCAGTACCTCGCCGGCTGCATCTCGGCCTGCACCCACCTGGCGTTCGACTACGACCGCGACCACCCGTTCCTGCAGAGCGGCACGGGGCCGTTCACCAAGATGGGCCTGGACAACCCGGACACGCTGTACTACGGCACCCGCGTGCAGCCCGGCCACGAGTACGTCGTGACGGGAAAGCGCGGCACCACCACCGACCTGAGCTTCCAGATGCTCGGCGGTGAGTACACCGACGACAACGTCCCCGTCAGCCAGGCGGCGTTCGACGACCGCGAACTCGACATCGCGCCCGACGGCACCTTCGAGTGGCGGGTCACCCCGAGCAGCCCTTCCCAACTGCTTGTTCGTGAGGTGTACAACGACTGGTCGGCGCAGCGTGGATACCTCAGCATCGCCCGCACCGACACGGCGGGCACCGCACCGCCTCCGCTGACCCGGGAGCTGATCGAAAAGCGTTACGCCATAGCGGGAAAGCAGCTTGTCCAGCGCGTCAAGACCTGGTTGCAGTTCCCGCAGTGGTTCTACCTCAACTTGCCGGTCAACACCATGGTTGCGCCGCGCCTGACTCCGGGCGGTCTCGCCACGCAGTACTCGTCGGTCGGCCATTTCGACCTCACGCCTGAGCAGGCTCTAATCATCACCCTCCCGGTCACCGACGCGCCGTATCTCGGATTCCAGCTCGGCAGCCTTTGGTACATCTCGCTGGACTACATCAACCACCAGACATCGCTGAACGGCACTCAGGCGCAGGCGGATCCGGACGGCAAGATCCGGTTCGTGGTGGCTGATGCGAACCCGGGTGTGACCAACTGGGTGGAGACCCTCGGACACCGCAAAGGTTACCTGCAGTTCCGCTGGCAGCGGCTGTCGCGCGAGCTCACCGAGGCCGACGGCCCGACCGTCGAACTCGTCGACCTCGACAAGGTCGCCGCCGCGTTGCCGTACTACGAGTCCAACAAGATCTCCGAAGAAGACTGGCGTGCGCGGATAGCATTACGCCAGAAGCAAATTGGCGACAGGATGGTGGGTTAGCAGATGACCGGATTGCTGGACAACAAAGTCGTGGTGATCAGCGGTGTGGGCCCGGCCCTGGGCACCACGCTGGCGCGCCGATGTGCCGAGGCGGGCGCCGATCTGGTGCTGGCCGCGCGGACGGTCGAGCGCCTCGACGATGTGGCCAAACAGATCACCGATATGGGCCGCCGCGCGGTCGCGGTCGGCACCGACATCACCGACGACGCCCAGGTGACCAATCTCGTCGAGGTCTCGCTGGCCGCGTACGGCAAGGTCGACGTGCTGATCAACAACGCGTTTCGGGTGCCGTCGATGAAACCGTTGGCCAACACCACCTTCGAGCACATCCGCGATGCGATCGAGCTCACAGTGCTCGGCGCGCTGCGCCTCACCCAGGGCTTCACGCCCGCACTGGCCGAGGCCAAGGGTTCGGTGGTGAACGTCAACTCGATGGTGGTTCGGCATTCGCAGGCCAAGTACGGCGCCTACAAGATGGCGAAGTCGGCGCTGCTGGCGATGTCGCAGTCGCTGGCCACCGAGCTGGGGGAGCAGGGCATCCGGGTGAATTCGGTTGTTCCCGGCTATATCTGGGGCGACACGCTGAAGAGCTACTTCAACCATCAGGCCGGCAAGTACGGCACCACGGTGGACGAGATCTACAAGGCCACCGCGGCGGCGTCAGACCTCAAGCGGCTGCCCACCGAAGAGGAAGTGGCGTCCGCGATCCTGTTCATGGCCAGCGACCTGTCCAGTGGCATCACCGGCCAGACACTGGACGTCAACTGCGGAGAGTACAAAGCCTGATGGCACGCACCAACGTGGGCACCGTCGACGACCTGCACGCCTCGGCCGTCAAGGCTTGCGGGCTGGACGATTTCGGGAGCGACGACGACAACTACCGCGAAGCGCTCGGCGTACTGCTCGACTCTTTCCAGCGCGACGCCGACCTCACCGAACTCGGCAGCAAGATGCAGCGGTTCTTCGTAAGGAATGCCCTGGTGGCTCGGTTGGTCTCCGAGGCCGCGTTCGGGCAGTACCCGCAGCACGCCGACGTGTCGATCGATCGGCCGATCTTCGTCACCGGCCTGCCCCGCACCGGCACGACCGCGCTGCATCGGCTACTCAGCTCGGACCCGCGCCATCAGGGTTTGGAGCTGTGGCTGGCCGAGTTCCCGCAACCCCGCCCGCCGCGCGAAACATGGCCTGAAAACCCGGTTTTCGCCGAGCTCGACGCGCGGTTCAAGAAGGCGCACGACGAGAACCCGGACTACACGGGCCTGCACTACATGACCGCCGACGAGGTCGAGGAGTGCTGGCAGCTGCTGCGCCAGTCGTTGCACTCGGTCTCCTACGAGACGCTCGCACACGTTCCGACATATGCCCGATGGCTGGCCAAGCAGGACTGGACCAAGTCGTATCAGCGGCACCGCCGCAACCTTGCGCTGATCGGCCTGAACGACGCCGAGAAGCGCTGGGTGCTGAAGAACCCCAGCCATCTGTTCGCACTCGACGCGTTGTTCGCGACATATCCCGACGCACTGGTGATCCAGTGCCACCGGCCGGCCGAGACGATCATGGCGTCGATGTGCTCGCTCGCCCAGCACACCACGGAGGGTTGGTCCAACACGTTTGTCGGCGATACGATCGGCCGGGACTCCCTGGAGACGTGGTCACGCGGGCTGGAGTTGTTCAATGCCGAACGGGCCAAGCATGATCCGGCCCAGTTCTACGACATGGACTATTTCGCGTTCGTCGACGATCCGGTCGCGGAGGCGGAGCGCATATACGGCCATTTCGGCATCGAGGTCACCGACGCGTCCCGCGCGGCAATGGAGCATAGCCATGCCGAGAGCAAGCAGGGCCCGCGGGCACCCAAGCACACCTACTCGCTGGCCGACTACGGGCTGACCGACGAACAGGTCAAGGACCGCTTCAAGGGGCTGTGAGGCGGCTTCACGCCGTTGTACTGGCCAGTGTGTCAATGCGTTCCAACGCGTCCTGCGCCAGGGACAGCACGTCGTAGCCGTTCACGGGTGCGCACGTCGAGATCTCGACGGCCGCATTGTGTGCGGCAACAAACGCACTGTCACAGGCCCAGTCAGCAGCTTTGAACGACCAGAGCAGGATATCCGGCGAACCGGAACCCACCTGCGGCAAAAGCGTGAAGGCATGGTCGCGGCCTTCCATGGTGGTAACCGTGAACGGAATGTCTCGACAGGATTCGATGGTGCGCTTTGCTTCCGCGAGCGCTTCCTTCGGGTCGAAGTCGGCGGGATAGACGCCAACCATCTCCTCGATGAAAACGTCCCGGCCGACGTTCGCTACCCAATGCCCACCATCGGTTGCCGCCGGGTCATGGTCGAAGATGAACGGCGGATCTACCTCCCGGGCAACACCACTGCATTCTGCCGGTTCAACGGTGACGAACAGGTTGCCGTCCTTGTCCTGCACACTCGGGCTCAACAGGTCGCCGACCTGTAGCGCGGAAATGGGCGCCACGGGCGGCTCTGGCTGCGGCAGTGGCGTGTCAACTACTCGCGTGCACCCTCCGAGAGCGAAACCCAGCAGGAGTGCCAAGCCCCGTTTTTCCATGTCCGCCAGTGTAAGGAGCGTTGCCAGCCACCCTCATGCAGAAATCGGCGAACTTTGCGTATCTGAAAGGCGGGGGGCAGCACATGCTCTCTGGAGTCGTCATCAATTGTTGACGGCCAAGAAATGGCAGTCCTCATGAACCACTGGCCCGCCAGTTGCACTAACCTTGCTAGCCGTCGCCGGGAGAGGGGGCGGACGACACCTCTTCCAAACACCCTTCGGCCACAGCGTGTTTGATGCTGTCGGCAAGCTTCGGGCACGACCGAGCGCGGGCGGACTCGCCGCCGGACTGCCGGATCTCATTGAAGTACGCGCAGCGCTGTGACGCATCGGTGTTCCACTGCACCGACGTGTGCTCGGGCCCAAGCTTCTTGACCTGTACCGATACATGGCAGAACCGGCAGTCCACGGTGGCAAGCCCTGATGTCAGATAGCGCTCGCGATCACGCTGCGTGGCCTCCCGCAACGCGGCCGCTCGATCCGGGTCAGCCGCGAAATTCGGTGCCTTGGAACGAATCCCAGCCCACGATTCCTCATTTCCCACGTTGTGGCCGTGATCGTCGTCATCGTCGTGTGCGCCGTACAGCCTCAGCATCGACCGGGCGAGTTGGTCGATGTCTGGGGCTTCTTCACGCGGTGCCATTTACGAGCCCAGTTATCTGCTCTTCGCGCAAGCGCTCATCGCTGTTCGGCCTTTTCCGTCTCCTCGGCCTGCCGCTTGAGGTTCTCCTCGACCTCGACGTGCCATTTCTCGTTGGCCGCCGTGGTGTCTACCTCGATCTCGAAGCGGTCCGTCATGTCCGGCGTGACGTCGGCGACGTCGACGTAGAACTGTTGATACCACCGCCGCATCTGATAGACCGCGCCGTCCTCCTCGACCAACAGCGGGTTGTCGATGCGCGTCTTGCCCTTCCAGATCTCGACGTCCTGCAGGAAGCCCTTGCTGACGCCCTCGGTGAACGTCTTCGCCAGCTTTTCCGTCATCGCCTCATCGAGTCCCTTCGGCTTCTCGACGATGACGCCCCATTGCAGCATGAATGAATCCTGAGTGACCGGGTAGTGGCAGTTGATCAGGATCGACTCGGCCTTGTAGCCGCCGTAGTTGTTGTGCAGCCAGTTGATCATGAACGACGGGCCGAAGTACGACGCCTCCGAATCCAGGTGTGCCTCACCGTAGGAGGTGCCCAGATCGTTCACATCGGGCCGGCCGACGTTGTGCAGGTACTGCGAGGCGATGTGGCCCTCGAACACGTTCTTGAAGTACGTCGGGAGACCGAAATGAATGTAGAAGAAGTGCGCCATGTCGGTGACGTTGTCGATGATGTCGCGGCAGTTGGAGCCCTCGATGAGGATCGAGTTCCACCGCCAGTCGGTCCAGTCGTCGCTGGCGAACTCCGGAATATCGGGAATCTGGACCTCCGGCTGCGGCGGGTTGCCCTCGTGGTCGTGCCAGACGAACAGCAGACCGCAGCGCACATCGGTCGTCCACGACCGAGTGCGGGCCAATCGCGGAGTGCGCTTGGCGTAGGGCACCAGCTTGCACTTGCCGTCACCGCCCCAGCGCCAGTCGTGGAACGGGCAGGCGACTTCGTCGCCCTTGATAGTGCCCTGAGCGAGGTTGCCGCCCATGTGCCGGCAGTAACCGTCCAGGATTTTGACGTCGGCGTGGGAGTCGGCGAAGACCACCAACATGGTGCCGAAAATCTCGACCCCGTGCGGCTTGCCGTCCAGGTAGTCCTTCACCGGGCCAAGGCAGTGCCAGCCACGCGCGTACCTATCCGGCAGCGCGCCGGTGTCGATCTCGCGAATGCCTGCGGTTTCGGTGCTCACCTCGGGCCTCCCAATCTGTGCTCTCTAACTAGAACACGTTACAGTTTTTGCCTCCCCTTGCGCAATCTAAACGCGTTTTACCTGCGGTATATCTAGACGATGCCGTTGTACTCATTTGAGGGCCGATCACCGACGATCGATCCGGGCGCATTCATTGCCCCCACCGCGACCCTGGTCGGCGACGTCCACGTCGAGGCAGGAGCGTCGGTGTGGTTCAACGCGGTCATCCGCGCCGACTTCGCCCCCATCATCGTCCGCGAGGGCGCCAACGTGCAGGACTGCTGCGTGCTGCACGCCCCGCCGGGCATTCCCGTCGATGTCGGCCCGGGTGCGACCGTTGCGCACGGCTGCGTGGTGCACGGCGTCCATATCGGGGCCCAGGCCGTGCTCGCCAACCACTGCACGGTGCTCGACGGCGCGGTCATCGGCGCGCGCAGCCTGATCGCCGCGCATTCGCTGGTGGTCGGCGGCACGAAGATCCCCGACGAGGTGCTGGTGACCGGCGCGCCGGCCAAGGTGCGGGGCCCGATCGCGGGCACGGGTGCGGAGATGTGGGTGAACACCAATCCGGGCGCGTACCAGGACCTGGCCCGCCGTTACCTGGCGGGGCTGGAGCCGGCGATGTAGACGGCGAAACACCTGCCTTCGAGCACCACAGTGACTACTGTCCGCCTCAAGGCTCAACCGTCGGGATAACCATGGTGGGCGGGAGCCGAGACTGGGGGGCAGCCCATGTCGGCCCGTATCGACACGACTGCATTGGAAGGGCTGCGGGCCAACTTCCTGGGCGAGCTGGTTTCGCCGGATGACTCCGGCTACGACCAGGCCCGCAGGATCTGGAACGGAAAGGTCGATCGCCGTCCGGCACTCATCGCGCGTTGCACTGGGGTGGCCGACGTGATGGCGGCGGTGCGCTTCGCCCGCGATCGCGAGTTGCCTGCCGCGGTGCGGGGTGGCGGGCACTCTGTGACCGGTCACGCCCTGTGCGACGACGGCCTCGTGATCGACCTCTCACCCATGCGGGGGACACGCGTCGACATGCTCAGCTCCGCCATCCGGGTCCAGGGCGGCTGCCTAAACGAGCACCTCGACCGCGAGAGCCAAGCGTTCGGGCTAGCAACCACTGCGGGTATTCACAGCCGCACCGGCATCGGAGGCCTGACCCTGGGCGGGGGGATCGGCCACCTCATGCGCAAGTACGCGCTGGCCATCGACAACCTCGTGTCCTGCGACGTCGTTACCGCCCAGGGCGAGTACCTCGTCGCGAGCGAGGAGGAGAACCCCGACCTGTTCTGGGGACTGCGGGGCGGGGGCGGCAACTTCGGAGTTGTCACCTCGTTCCAGTTCCGTCTCCACCCGCTAGCGCCCATCGTCACCGCGGGCCTGGTGGCGTGGCCGATGGACGACGCCCCCGAAGTGCTCCGCCTGTTGCGCCAGATCGCCGCCGAGGCGCCCGAGGCACTGGGGATCATGGCGAACCTGCGGCTGGCGCCCCCGTTGCCGACCTGGCCTGAGGCGCTGCATGGCAAGCCGGTCGTGTCCCTCATCGTCTGCTACGCGGGAGCGGTCGAGCAGGGCGAGCGCGTTTTGCAGCCCATCCGTGAGTTCGGCACTCCGGTGCTCGACGCGGTGATGAGAAAGCCGTACGTGACGCACCAGAAAATGTTCAACCTGGCGGTGCCCGACGGCCTCCACTACTACTGGAAGGGGCACAGGCTCCCGCCTCTCTCCGACGAGATCATCGACGTACTCGTGGAGTACGCCTTCAGGATCACGTCGCCCCTCACCACCATTGGTATCTACACCCTGGGTGGGGCCGTCGCGCGAGTCGACGAGAACGCCACCGCGTTCGCCAACCGCGACGCCGCTCACGAGATCAACATCACCGCCGCCTGGCAGCCCGACGACCCCGAGCCCGAGCGCCACATCGATTGGGCGCGCGCCTTTTTCGCCGCCCTCGAGCCCCACAGCCGGGGCGTCTACGTGAACTACGTCAGCGACGACGCCCCCGACCGCTTGCGTGAAACCGCGTACGGCGCTAAGAAGTGGCACCGTCTGGTTGACCTCAAGGACAAGTACGATCCCACGAACTTCTTCCGTTTCAATGCCAACATCCCGCCGAATGGGCAGGGGGCCTAGAGCTTGCGCGCTTGGCGACCATCGGTGCAGAGCTTGGTCGTGATGTCGACGTGCGCCGCGTCCGCCCGAGGTCGGGGTTGGTGAGCACGTTGCCGTCCGCCCTGTTGGCGCCTCGCGGACACGACAAATGGTTACCGGGGCCGCTCGGCGCACCAAGCGGTTCGCCTTCGGTCTGGTAACCGCGGCCGTCGACCGTCTGTCGCGCTGAAACTAGAGTTTTGCGAGCCGTCATCGCGCAATCGACCCGCGGGCATCACGCGATACCAAACTCCTTGATCTTGCGGTAGATCGTGGCCCGCGACATGCCCAGCGCTTCGGCGGCCTCGGCCTTGCTGCCGCCATTCTCCTGAAGGCTGCGCACGATGGCGTCTCGTTCCAGCGCTTCGAGCTGAGTGAGTTTGCGCCTCGCCAGCGAATGGCATTCGGCCGGCAGTTTGTCCACGCCGATGGTGCCCGACCGCTGCAGGGCCACGGTGTCGGCAAGCACTTTGCGTAACTGTGCAACGTTTCCCGGCCACGCCAGTTTCGTCAGCTGGCGCATGGCATCGGGGCCCATGCTTACGTCGGCGCCGCGGGTCAGCTCCCGCAACAGCATCGGTACGAGTTCTTCGAGATCTTCGATCCGGTGGCGCAATGCGGGAACGGTGACGGTGTGCGTGAAGAAGGGCAGCACGAGCATGTCGACCTGTGGCGAGCGCGTCTCGGTGCCCATGGTGGCGGCGATCCAGCCGCGCCCGGCGCGGGTCTGCAAAACGGCGGCGAGGGGTTCCAGCGCAGCCTCGGGCAGATCGTCGACATTCGCGATCACGACGGCGAAGTCTTCGCAGTCGGTTTCGGCCTCCAGCTCGGCGATGAAATCGTCAGTGGTATCGAAGTTTTCGATCCGGAGCGCCCGAACCGTCCGTTCCGGAGTCACGTGCTGGGCGACCGCTTGTCCCATCCTCGTTCGTCCGGACCCGCTCTCGCCTTCGATCACTACCCAGTCCCGGTCGCGGTAACAGCGCTCGACCTGCTGGATACCGCGGCGCCATGAGCTACTGCGACCGGCGAGCCCCGGAATACGCACTGGGCCGGCAGGACGAACTCTCGAGCGCTGCCCGGCCACATCGGCAGCGATCTGAACGTGGAAGACAAAATTGCCACCGCCGCCTCGGCCAGGTGAGCGGTGCGCTGCGCTGATCCGTGCAGTGCTGCCGCTCGGCAGTGTGGCCAGCGCGGTGGCCACCATCGCGGAACCGCGCAGATCGTACGCGTGCTCCAGCAATGCCGCTTGGTCGATGGCATCGAGGGTTTCGCGCAGGTAGTGGTTCATCAGGACGACATCGCCGCCGATCGCCAACACGCCGAGCGGGAACCGGCGACAGTGCTGCAGATAGGCGTCCAGCAAGGCCGTCTCACTTTCGCTCGCCAACGCCCGCATATGGTCTTCAATCTGGTTGCCCGCGCTTTTGGCCAGCGCGTACAGCAGCGGATTGGATTGGGCTGCCCAGCAGGTGAGGTCTATGACACCGACCATCCGCCTCGTCACCGGATCCCGGATGGGGGAGCCGGCACAGGCCAGTCGGCCGAGGGTCCCGAGGTAGTGTTCGCCTCCGCGAATGTAAGTGGCCCGTGCGGTCTCCAACGCGGTCCCGATCCCGTTTGTGCCGACGAACTTCTCGGCATAGCTGTATCCCGGCGCCAGCCTCACCGCGTCGAGCGCCTTAACGATCGTCGCGTCCGAGGTCAGGCGCTCCAGCACAACGCCGTCCGCCGATGTCAAGATGATGCTGACGGACTGTGCGGCCAGGTCATCGGCGATTCGGCGCAGCACCGGCGCGGCGGCGATGACCAAAGGCGACTCCATATTGGGTTCGCGCACGAACGGCAGGTCGACCCGGTCGGGGTGCACGCGTAAAGACTTGGACCGCCGCCATGAATCCAGGACCCCGGGTCGCACGGTTTCCTCGTCGAGCGATCCGGTGCTGAGGAAACGCTCGCGTGCGCGCAGCAACTCCACAGGCAGTTCCGCGTCGGGATTCATCGCGAGTCACCTCGTCCATCGGGTTGCCCCAACGCTATACCGTCTCAATGTGACATAGATCTCACATTGAGACGCTCAGAGTACCTCCCCGGCTCTGTCATGGACCACAAGGGATGCACCGCACCCAGGCCCAGTCAGGAGGACGACGATGAGCAGGCAGAGCCACAGTAGGGCGCCGTCCCGCCGAGATCCTGATCGGTCTGCGGCCCGGAGGCTATCCCTCGGCGCATGTCGTCGACGATTTCGTCCGCAAGTCGAATGCGGCATCGGTCCGAGTCAGTCTGGCGGGGCAGCGGGGTCTGCCTGACCAACATTGGTAGCACCGACTTATTTAGGGGATGAGATCAATGGCCACGATGTACGGCGCAATGGGCATGCTGCCCGTCGCATGGGCATGGGCCGCGTACACACTCGTCTCACGCAAGGGTAAAGCCGATACATAACCTCGATCGCACACCCGCGCAACGCTTTTCGTGAACATTTCGGCCTTGATTCCGGCTTCATTGTTGAGACGCCACGGGTCGGTGCGGAACGGGCTTGTTGATCCGACGGCTGCGCTTTTTGAACAATCCGATCGTTGGCTCGGTCCCAACGCGTTGTCGTCGGCATCGCCGACAAGGCCGATTGATACCGCAATCCCTTCGCGCAGAAGGGTTCCGGCGAATGCATCGACATGAAATGGAACCCTGCGTGTCTGTGATGGATCAGGGCATCGACTCGGCGGACGTGACGTGAGTCTCAGAGTGAGACGCACGTGGGCCCGATCACAGAGTTGCATCTGGTGTGCATCGTTCGTCGGCACCGGGCCGGCCCGCACCCAGGAGGCGCACTTTGAGTAGACAAAGCCTGACCAAGGCTCACGCGAAGATCACCGAACTGTCTTGGGAACCCACGTTCGCGACGCCGGCCACTCGGTTCGGCACCGACTACACCTTCGAGAAGGCCCCCAAGAAGGACCCGCTCAAGCAGATCATGCGGTCCTACTTCCCGATGGAGGAGGAGAAGGACAACCGGGTTTACGGCGCCATGGACGGCGCAATCCGCGGCAACATGTTCCGCCAGGTGCAGCAGCGGTGGCTGGAATGGCAGAAGCTCTTCCTGTCCATCATTCCGTTCCCTGAAATCTCGGCCGCCCGCGCAATGCCGATGGCCATCGATGCGGTGCCCAATCCGGAGATCCACAACGGGCTGGCCGTACAGATGATCGACGAGGTTCGGCATTCGACCATCCAGATGAACCTCAAGAAGCTGTACATGAACAACTACATCGACCCCGCGGGGTTCGACATCACCGAGAAGGCGTTCGCCAACAATTACGCCGGGACGATCGGACGGCAGTTCGGCGAGGGGTTCATCACCGGCGACGCGATCACCGCGGCCAACATCTACCTGACCGTGGTGGCCGAAACCGCCTTCACCAATACCCTTTTCGTGGCCATGCCCGATGAGGCCGCCGCCAACGGGGACTACCTGCTGCCGACGGTTTTCCACTCGGTGCAGTCCGACGAGTCGCGGCACATCTCCAACGGCTACTCGATCCTGCTGATGGCGCTGGCCGACGAACGCAACCGCCCGCTGCTGGAGCGCGACCTGCGCTACGCCTGGTGGAACAACCACTGCGTGGTCGACGCCGCGATCGGCACCTTCATCGAGTACGGCACGAAAGACCGCCGCAAGGACCGGGAGAGCTACGCCGAGATGTGGCGGCGTTGGATCTACGACGACTACTACCGCAGCTACCTGCTCCCGCTCGAGAAGTACGGCCTGACCATCCCGCACGACCTGGTCGAGGAGGCGTGGAAGCGCATCGTCGACAAGCACTATGTGCACGAGGTCGCGCGGTTCTTCGCGACGGGCTGGCCGGTCAACTACTGGCGCATCGACGCGATGACCGACAAGGACTTCGAGTGGTTCGAGGGGAAGTACCCGGGTTGGTACAACAAGTTCGGCCGCTGGTGGGAGGACTACAACCGGCTGGCCTACCCCGGCCGCAACAAGCCCATCGCCTTCGAGGAGGTCGGCTACGAGTACCCGCACCGCTGCTGGACGTGCATGGTCCCGGCGCTGATCCGCGAGGACATGGTCGTGGACAAGGTCGACGGCCAGTGGCGCACGTATTGCTCGCAGACCTGCCACTGGACCGACGCGGTCGCGTTCCGCGGCGAGTACGAGGGCCGATCGACGCCGAACATGGGGCGGCTCACCGGTTTCCGGGAATGGGAGACACTGCACCACGGCAAGGATCTCGCCGACATCGTCAGCGATCTCGGCTACGTGCGCGACGACGGTAAGACGCTGATCCCGCAGCCGCATCTGGATCTCGACGACCCGAAGAAGATGTGGACCCTCGACGACGTCCGCGGCAACACGTTCAACAGCCCGAACGTACTGCTCAACGAGATGAGCGACGAGGAGCGCGAAGCCCACGTCGCGGTGTATCGCGCAGGCGCCGTTTCCGCCTAGTACGCCACCCCGGTGGGTGGCGCCGTGACCTCATCGGTGCCACCCACCGGGACACCAACGTAAACCAACGCAGCCGGAGGAGATTTCCGTGGCCGACACGCACCGCATCAACTTCGAGCCCGTCGACATCGAGATGGAGGTCGGCGAGGAGGAGAACATCCTCGACGCCGCCTTCCGCCAAGGCATCCACCTGATGCACGGCTGTCGCGAGGGCCGCTGCTCGGCCTGCAAGTCATACGTCCTCGACGGCGACATTCAGATGGACAACTATTCGACGTTCGCCTGCAACGACGCGGAGGTCGAAGAGGGCTACGTGTTGCTGTGCCGCTCACATGCGTTCAGCGACTGCACGATCGAGCTGCTGAATTTCGACGAGGACGAGCTGCTCGGCGGCGTGCCGATCCAGGATGTGTGCACCCGGGTGACTGCGGTGGAACCGGTAACCAAGGACATCGTGTCGCTTCGCCTGGAGGCGGTGGAGCCGGCCACCTTCGATTTCAGGCCCGGCCAATACGCCGACATCCACATTCCCGGCACAGGCGAGCACCGGTCGTTCTCGATGGCGACCACCCAGTCCACCCCGGGTCAGGTCGAGTTCCTGATCAAGAAGTATCCGGGCGGCAGGTTCTCCGGTCTGCTCGACGACGGCATCACCGTGGGCGACGAACTGTCGCTCACCGGGCCGTACGGCACGTCCACCTTGAAGGAGGGTCACGTGCTGCCGGTGGTCTGCGTCGCCGGTGGCGCCGGGATGGCGCCGGTCCTGTCGATTCTGCGGCATCTGGGCGAGACGGCCAGCTCGCGCCCGGTGCGGTTCTACTACGGTGCTCGCACCGCGGCCGACCTCTTCTATCTCGACGAGATCGCCGAAATCGGAAAAGGCCTAGAGGATTTCGCTTTCGTTGCGTGCCTGTCGGAGTCGATGGACGGTCTATTACCCGACATGGTCACCGTAGAGGAAGGCAACGTGACCGAAGTCGTCGCGCGGCACGAGGGCGACATTCGCAAGACCGAGGTCTACATGTGCGGACCGCCGCCGATGGTCGACGCGGCCCTGGCCCTGCTTGAAACCCAGTCCGTCCCCAAGGACCAGATCTTCTACGACAAGTTCACCAGCCCCATATTCGACTAACCCGTTGCAGCCCAACAGAAAGAGAGAGAAATGTCTGCACCAGCAAAGCAGCGCAGTTTTCCCAAGATCGAGTTCACCGACTCGGAGGCAGGCGCGCTGGAGTTCCCGAGTTCCAAGAGCCGCAAGTTCACCTACTACAAGCCGGCGAAGCTCCGCTCGACGATGTATGAGGACGTCACCATCGACGTGCAGCCCGATCCGGAACGCCATTTGACCCAGGGGTGGATCTACGGCTTCGGCAACGGCCCCGGCGGCTATCCGCAGGACTGGACAGTCGCCAAATCGTCGAACTGGCACGCATTCCTCGACCCCAACGAGGAATGGGACCAGACGATATACCGCAACAACTCTGCGGTGGTGCGCCAAGTCGACCTGTGCCTACAGAACGCCAAACGCGCGCGTGCGTACGACGGCTGGAACAACTCGTGGCTGAAGTTCCTCGAACGCAACCTCGGGGCGTGGATGCACGCCGAGAACGGCCTTGCGCTACACGTGTTCACGTCCATCCAGCGGTCCGGACCGACGAATATGATCAATACCGCCGTCGCCGTGAACGCCGCGCACAAGATGCGCTTCGCGCAGGATCTGGCCCTGTTCAACCTCGACTTGTCCGAAGAAGCCGAGGGCTTCGACGGCAGCGCGCACAAAGAGGTCTGGCAGTCGGCTGCCGAATGGCAACCCACCCGCGAGGTCGTCGAACGGCTCACCGCCGTCGGGGATTGGTGTGAGCTGCTGTTCGCCACGAATGTCGTCTTCGAGCAGCTGGTCGGTTCGTTGTTCCGCAGCGAATTGGTGATGCAGATCTCCGCGCGTAATGGTGACTACATCACCCCGACGATCGTCGGGACGGGTGAGCACGATTACGACCGCGATGTCGCTTACACCCGCAATCTGTTCCGGATCCTGACCCGTGACGAGGAGTTCGGCGAGTCCAACAAGGGACTCCTCTCGGCGTGGTTGTCGACATGGGTGCCACGCTGCCTCGACGCGGCTCACGCACTGCAGCCACTGTGGTCGCAGCCGGCGGAGAAGACCGTCACCTTTGCGTCCAGCCTCGGTGCGGCCGAGGACAAGTTCACATCCCTGCTCGAGTCGATCGAGCTCGAAACCCCAGAGGAGCTGATGAAGTGACCATGCAGTTCGGATCCGCCACCGAATTCTCCAACAAGTGCGGCGTGACGCTGATGAACACGCCGATCGGGCGCGTCGTCGCCGACGTGATGGGCGCCAAGGACGGGGTAGAACTCACGGAGTACCCGTCGATGATCCGGGTCGACGGCGAGCGAGTCCTCGACTTCGATTACGCCGAGCTCACCGATGCCCTCGGTGAAGAATTCGACGGCTCGATATTCGAAGAGATCAGTTCCACCCACTACGGGCGCATGGTGCACCTCGACGACAAGACGTTGCTCTTCGCCAGCCCCGAGGACGCCGCCGAGTACATCGGCTTCGACCTGACCACCAAGTAAGCCGACTCACAAGGACTTTCGATGTACACCAAGGACGGGAACTCCTACTTCATTGTCGACGGCCATGTCCACATCTGGGACGGTCGCGAGTCGAATCTGAAGAACATCCACGGCAAGCAGTTCATCGACTGCTTCTACGACTATCACCGCAACTTGTCACCCGAAGAGGTGGTGTGGGATTACGACACCTACACGTACTACGGCGGCGAGCGGCTGATGCGCGACCTGTTCGTCGACGGCTATGTCGACCACGCCATATTTCAGGCCACGCTGCTTTCCGACTTCTATGTCAACGGTTTCGGGCAGACCGAGGAGGCTTTCGGCCTGGCCCAGCGCCATCCCGACAAGCTGACCTACAACCATGCCTACGACCCCCGAAACGGGGAGGCCGGTCTGGAGCAGCTGCGCCGCGATGCGGAGCGGATGCGCTTGCAGGGCGTAAAGCTGTACACCGCCGAATGGCATGGGGACTCGCGCGGATACAAGCTCGACGACCACTGGTCGCGGCGGTACCTCGAAGAGTGCATTGACCTGGGCATCCGCAACATCCATGTGCACAAGGGCCCCACCATCCGGCCGCTTGACCGCGATGCCTTCGACGTCGCCGACGTCGACAAGGTCGCCACCGATTATCTGGAACTTAACTTCATCGTCGAGCACTGCGGCCTGCCCCGGCTCGAGGACTTCTGCTGGATCGCCACCCAGGAGTCCAACGTGTACGGCGGTCTGGCCGTGGCGATCCCGTTCATACACACCCGTCCGCGGTACTTCGCGCAGGTGATCGGCGAGCTGCTGTACTGGATCGGCGAGGACAAGATCCTGTTCGCCAGTGACTATGCCCTGTGGACGCCTAAGTGGTTGGTGGAGAAGTTCGTTGACTTCCAGATCCCCGACGACATGACGGAATATGGCCCGATCACCGTCGAGCAGAAGCGAAAGATCCTGGGGCTCAATGCGGCATCGCTCTACAACATCAAGGTGCCGGCCGAGCTGCAGTTGGCAACGCCAGGACAGGACACTGTCGAGGTGCCGCCAGGCGCGAAGGAAGCGGTGCCGCTATGACTGTCACGGCGGTGAGCCTTCAGGCCGAGATCCTCGCCGCACTGGACACAGTCACCGACCCCGAACTGGACCAACCCATAACGGAACTGGGCTTCGTGCGTTCTGTGAGCGTCGACGACGAAGGTGTCACAGTCCACCTGCGGCTGCCGACCGCTTTCTGCTCGCCTAACTTCGCCTACCTGATGGCCTCCGATGCCCAGGACGCGCTGCGGGCGGTGGACGGTGTCGGTGAGGTTCACGTGCTGCTCGACGACCATCATGACAGCGACAAGATCAACGCCGGGCTGGCGGCCGAGGCCGGCTACTGCGGCACATTCGGCTCGGAGGCGCAAGACAGCCTCGACGAGTTGCGCAAGACCTTCTTGCGCAAGGCGCACACCGCGGCTATGGAGCGCGCCGTGACAGCGCTGCTGAATCGCGGGGGCGTGCGTGCCGACGACATCGGCCGACTCACCTTGCGGGACCTGCCCGACGGCCGGGAGAAATTGGCGTTGTTTCGCAGGCGGTTCTCGTTGGGCTTGAGCGTGTGCCCGAACGGCCGTGTCGTGGTGGACGACGAGGGTCGCCCCCTTACGCCTGAGGCCGTGCCGATCCGACTGCGGTTCGCCAGGTCGGTCCGCATCTCGATCGAGGGCAACGCCCACTTCTGCCGCGGGCTACTGGCCACCCGGTACGCCGACGGCGGAACTGCCACAACGCAATTCACCAACACCAGAACGAGGAGCCTGCAATGAGAGCCGTACAGGTCGTCGGATACCACACCAAACTGCAGCTGACCGACATCCCGGAACCCAGGATCGACGGTCCGCTCGACGTGATCGTGCGGATCGGCGGTGCGGGTGTGTGCCGCACCGACATCCACATCCTGGAAGGGCAGTGGGCGGAGAAGAGCGGAGTTCGCCCTGCCCTACACCATCGGCCACGAGAACGCCGGCTGGGTGCATTCGGTCGGGGACGCGGTCACCAACGTCACCGTGGGCGACAAGGTCATCCTGCACCCGCTGATCACGTGTGGGCTTTGCCGCGCATGCCGATTCGGTGACGACGTGCACTGCGAGAACAACCAATTCCCGGGCATCGACACCAACGGCGGCTACGCGGAATACCTGCGCACCACCGCCCGCAGCGTTGTGAAGATCGACGACACCCTCGAACCCGCCAATGTCGCCGCGCTTGCGGACGCGGGCCTGACTGCGTACCACGCGGCGGCGAAGGTGGCGCGTGTCACCCGGCCCGGGAATGTATGCGTGGTGATCGGTGCCGGCGGTCTAGGTCACATCGGAATCCAAGTGCTGAAGGCGATCTCGGGTGTCACCGTGGTCGTCGTCGACCGCAATCCGCAGGCGGTCCAGTTGGCCGTCGAGGTCGGTGCCGACCGGGGCATCGTCGCCGACGGAAGCCACGCAGAGCAGGTCCTCGATCTGACCGGTGGCCACGGTGCCGAGGCCGTGCTCGACTTCGTCGGCGAGGGCGGAGCGACCAAAGAGGGTGTCGCCATGCTTCGGCGCGCCGGTAGTTACTTCGTCGTCGGATACGGGGAGAGCATCGACGTCCCCACCATCGACATCATCTCCACCGAAATCAACTTCATCGGCAACCTGGTGGGCTCGTACAACGACCTCCAGGAATTGATGACCCTGGCGGCGCAGGGCAAAGTCACGCTGCACACATCGACATACCCGCTGGAGGACTTCCAGCAAGCCCTCGACGATCTCGACGCGGGCCGGGTGCGCGGACGCGCGATCCTCATCCCCTGAATGTCCCCGGCTCATTGAGCCACCCACGAAAGGAAGTAGAGCCATGGCAAAGGAGCTGCGGTACAACACCGAGGCACGGATGCGCCTGGAGCAGGGCGTCAACGCCCTGGCCGACGCGGTCAAGGTGACGCTGGGACCCAAGGGCCGCAACGCCGTTCTGGAGAAGCTGACCGGACCACCGACCATCACCAACGACGGTGTCACGATCGCCCGTGAGATCCAGCTGTCCGACCCATTCGCCAACATGGGCGCCCAATTGGTCAAGGAAGTCGCCATGAAGACCAACGGGGTCGTCGGCGACGGCACGACGACCGCCACCGTGCTTGGCGCAGGCGATGGTCCGTGAAGGGCTGCGCGCGGTCGACGCCGGCGCCAATCCCATGCGGCTGCGCCGCGGCATCGAACGCACGGTGCCCGTCGTCCTCGAAGCGCTGACCGAACACGCAGTAGCGGTCGTCGGCCACAGCTGACCTGCTGCGGATCGCCACGCTGGCCGCCAGTGATGATGAAGCGATCGGCGAGGTCATCGTCCGCGCGGTCGAGCACGTCGGTGAATCTGGCGTTGTCACCACCGAAGAGAGCGACACGTTCGGGCTGACCGTCGACGTTGTCGACGGCATCGAGTTCGACCATGGCTACACCTCGGCGTACATGGTCACCAATCCCGAACGGATGGAAGCCGTCCTGGACAACCCGCTGATCCTGTTGACCAACAGGAAGATCACCGCGGTGCAGGAGATCATGCCGACCATCGAGGTCGCCAAGCGTGCCGATCGTCCGCTGGTGGTGCTCGCCGAGGACGTCGACGGGCCGGCTCTTCAGTTGCTGGTGGGCGGCAACATGCACAAGACCATGCAGTCGGTGGTGGTGCGGGCGCCCGGATTCGGGCACCGCCGCGTCGCCGAGCTGGAGGACCTCGCCGTCGCACTGGGCGGCCACGTGATCGCCAAGGACACCGGCGTCGAGCTATCCGACGTGACGCTGGACCGTCTCGGCTCCTGCGACCGAATCACCGTGACGGAGAACGAGACGACCATCGTCGGGGCCCGAGGGGAGCAGCGGCTCGTCGACGCCCGCGTAGCGCAGCTCGAGGCACAGCGCGAACGGGCTCGGATCGACGCGGACCGGGACAGCCTCGACCTGCGGATCGCACGGCTGACCGGTCGGGTGGCGGTGATTCGTGTCGGCGGCGCCACCAGCGTGGAGCTCAAGGAGCGCATGCTGCGTGTCGAGGACGCCCTGGCCGCCACGCGGGCCGCGCTGGAGGCGGGCATCGTCTCCGGTGGCGGAACCGCGCTGGCTCAGGCCCACCGCGCGCTGGCCGACCTCGCGCTGCCCGGTGACGAGGGCGTCGGTACCCAGGTGGTACGCCGCGCACTCGCCGAGCCACTGCGCTGGATTGCGCTCAACGCCGGCTTCGAGGGTGACGATGTCGTGCAAATCGTCGAAGACCTGCCGCTTGGGCATGGATTCAACGCGCTGACAGGTGAATACGGCGACATGTTCGATGAGGGAGTGATCGACCCACTCAAGGTCACCCGCGCCGCGCTGGAGAGTGCAGCGTCCATCGCTGCGCTGTTGATCACCACCGAAACCGCCATCGTCGAGCAGGTTGTCGGCAATCCCGGAGCCATCATGGCGCCCGGCTTCGGTGACCTTGCCGAGGGCATGGTCCGCCCGTCGAACATCTATTGAGAGAGTCCGCTGATGATCTTCATCGTCGTGAAGTTCGAAGTGGCGCGTCGTTACCGCGAGGACTGGCTCTCCATTACGAAAGAGTTCACCGCGGCGACCCGCGCAGAGCCAGGAAACCTGTGGTTCGAATGGTCGCAAAGTGTGGAGAACTCGTCCGAATACGTTCTGGTAGAGGCGTTTCGGGATCAAGAGGCCGGGGGTCGAGCACGTCAACTCTGAGCACTTCCGGTCCGGATTGGCGGCGATGCGGCCGGCGCTGACCAGAACGCCGCGGATCATTCACACCGAGATCGATGCCGATGGGTGGCTGGAGATGGGAGAGCTGCAGATCGAGTCGGCCGCGCCCTAGTCGCAATCTGCGAGGTCGAGGGCGGCGCACTGATCGACTGGATTGTGCCCGATCAGCCAGCGCAGCGCCGTACCGTATCGACATGACAATCGGCCAGGTTGCTCAACTGTGGCGCTATCCGGTCAAGTCGCTGGGCGGTGAGCAGGTCGATCAGGCCGAATTCGGCCCTCGCGGCGTGCTGGGCGACCGACTGTGGGCCGTCCGCGACCTCAAGCGCGACGTCACGGCTTCGGCCCGGCAACTGCCGGTACTGCTTACCGCGACGGCCCGGCATCTAGGGCCCGTCCCGCCAGATGCCGGCCCGGGCAATGTCCCCGAGGTCGAAATCACCTTCCCCGACGGCACGGTCTTGTCCAGCAGTGACGACGGCGTGCACGCCAAGCTCTCCGAACTGGCGGGCCGAGATGTCCGGTTGACGGCTCTGCCGCCAGCGGAGGACACCAGCCTGCACCGGCTGAACCGCGCGGAGCGCTCCGAGACGATGTCGCCCGCTTTCCTTCGTGCCGCCTTCGGCGTCGCCGACGATGAGAAACTGCCGGATCTCTCGATGGTGCGAGTTTCAGATCTGGCCAATTTCGCCCGTTATTCCACTCCGCCGGGCATGTTCGTCGACCTGGCTCCTGTCCATGTGCTGAGCCAGACCAGCTTGGCGACCATCGGCGCAGAGGTCGGCAGTGATCTGGATGTGCGCCGATTCCGCCCGAATGTGCTATTGGCGCTGGACGATTCAGACGAAGATCTTCCAGAGTCGCGGTGGACTGGGGCGCACCTCACGCTCGGCGACGTGGTTCTCGATGTCGCCATGCCGACTGTTCGCTGTGTCGTGCCCAGCCGTGCTCAACCCGGGTTCGAGGTCAATCGCCAGGTCACCCGGGCGGTGGCCGCCCGAGCCGAGCGGTGCCTCGGGGTCTATTGCTGGGTCGACAGCGGCGGCAGGGTGCGGATCGGGGATCAGGTTGGCGTCCGACCTGTCACCGCCCCTCGGCGGCTCCTTGCCGACACTGCGCGGCGTGCGAAGCGGTTCACTCTCGGTTTGGCGACCGGGGCCGTGGATCGCCTGTCGCGCTGAACCCTAGATCTTGCGTGCGCTGGCGGTGGCACGGTCTAGTTCCCAGAAGGCGCGCAGCGCGACGATCTTGCCCTCGTCGTTTACCCGGTAGGTGAACACACCCTCGGCGGTGATTTCGTATCCGGCCGCCTTGATCACGATGTTGCCCGCGTTGGCTTCCTCGTTGCCGCACTGGAACGTCGCGAGGAAGTTGAACTGCAACTCACTTGGCGCGATCGCCTTGTCGTAGAACGCCGCGATCGCCTCCTTGCCGCGGTGTCCCTTGCCCTCGGGGTCGAAGTGTGACGGACCGATCGGGTCCTCGACGATGGCGTCGTCGGCGAAGTTGTCCAGCCACGCCTGCTTGTCGTGCGCGATCGCCGCTTCGCGGGAGCGCTTGCCCGCCAGGTGAACCGGCGCTTGGGGGTCGGTGATCGTCACTGTTGCCAACCCGAATGGATGTAGGTGTCCGCGAACCGCTTCAGGGAATCCTTCTTCTTGTCCAGCGGAGCGTCGAAACCAAGGCCGTCGAACATCCAGGGGATGACGATGTTGTCCGTCACGCCCGCCTCCGCAAGCTCACGGTGCCCGTCGACGCCGAACTTGTCGATGCACACGGCCTGGAACTCGAACGGCTCGTCGGCCCGGCCGTACTCGGCGCGCAGCGCGTTGAGCTTGCCGATGGTCTCGGCCAACTGAGTAGCCGGTCATCATCGCGCTGGTCCAGCCGTCGCCCACCCGGGCCGCGCGTTCGAGCGCAACCTCGGTGTGGCCGCCGACATAGAACGGCACCGGCTTGCTCGGTGCGGGGCTCATCTGCAGCTTGTCGAAGTCGAAGAATTCGCCGTGGAATTCGACCATGCCGCCGCCGAGGACGAGCTTGATCACCTCGATCATCTCGTCGACACGGGCCCCGCGTCGCTTGTACGGCACGCCGCACCATTCGAATTCCTCGGGCGCCCAGCCGATCCCGACGCCAAAGCCGAAGCGGTTGTTGGTGAGGTTGGCCACCGACCCCACCTGCCGGGCCAGCAGCAGCGGATTGCGGGACCCGAGCTTCATCACGTTGGTGTAAAACCGCAGCGTCGACGTCACCGCGCCCATCGCTCCAGCGGCGATGAGCGGATCGACCCATGGCGTGTCGGCGTTCCACATCCGCGAGCCATCGGCGGTGTACGGGTAATCCGCCGATTGCTTCTCCATGTAGAACAGCGAGTCCGGCAGCGCTATCGAGTCGAACCCGACTTCCTCGGCGGTCTTGGCGATCTCGATCAGTTCGTCGATCGGACCCATCGCGACGCTGCACGTGTACTTCATGGCTTGTCTGGCCCCGACGACCCACATCGAGTAGTACTGCGAGCCGCCGCCGTAGGCGTGGCCCAGCGCCTTACGGGCACCGTCCACCTGGTGGTCGCCGGCCTTGCCCATCACCTGAATCGCCGCTTCGGCGAACCGGATCATGCCCGAAGCACCGATCGGATTGGACGACAGCACACCACCGGACGCGTTGACCGGAATCCGCCCGCCGATCGCGGTCTCGCCGGCCTCGGTCAGCTTCCAGCCCTCACCTTCGGGTGCGAAGCCGAGGTTCTCCAGCCACATCGGCTCGAACCAGGAGAACGGCACGTAGATCTCGGCGGCGTCGATCTCGTCGATCGGGCTGCTGATCCCGGCCGCTTTCCACAGCGCCGCGGCCGCGTCACGGCCGGCGTGCGGGTTGACCTGGTCGCGGCCCGAGTATGCCAGCGGTTCCGTGCGCAGTGCGGTCGCGTGGATCCATGCGACGGGATGGCCGTCGGCCACTCGGGTATCGGCGGCCGCCTCGTCACCGATCACCAACGCGCACGCGCCGTCGGATGAGGGGCACGTCTCATCGAAACGGATTGGATCCCAAAGCATCTGCGACGACAGCACCTTCTCCAGCGTGATGTCGGGTTGGTGCAGATGCGCCAGCGGGTTCTTGGCGCCGTTGAGCCGGTCCTTGACCGCCACCATGGCACCGATGTGCGTCGGCGCGCCCGAACGACGGATGTAGGCCCGCACGTGCGGCGCGAAGTAGCCACCCGCGCCGGCGCCGACGGGCTTGGTGAACGGCACCGGAATGCTCAACGCCCACATGGCATTCGACTCCGACTGCTTCTCCCACGCCATCGCCAGCACCCGCCGGTACTTGCCCGACTTCACCAGGCTGGCGGCCACCACAGCCGTCGAGCCGCCGACCGACCCTGCGGTGTGCACGCGGATTAGCGGTTTACCCGTCGCACCGACGGCGTCGGCCATGAACAGCTCGGGCATCATCACGCCCTCGAAGAAGTCGGGCGCCTTGCCCACCACCACGGCGTCGATGTCGTCGAATGTGCAACCCGAGTCCGCCAGCGCCTTGTCGATCGCCTCGCGCACCAGTCCGTTCATCGAGACGTCCTGCCGCTTGGCGACGTACTTCGTCTGCCCGGTGCCCAGCACCGCGGCGAGATTCTTAGCCATCAGAACTCAATCCTTTGTTCTTCGCGCAAGCGCTCATCGGCCTTCCAGGACGGCGACGAGATTCTGTTGCAGCGCAGGGCCGCTCGTAGCGTGCGCGAGCACCCGCTGCGCCGAGCCGTTGAAGATGTGTTGCGCGGCGAAGCCGATGCGCTCGAGTCCGGCCGAGAACATCGGGTTGGCGGCCAGCGCGCCGCCGGACGGGTTCGCCTTCGTCGACCCGTTCAGCCCGATGGCTTCCTTAAGGATCAGCTGTTGGTGGGTGAATGGCGCATAGATCTCAGCCACCTCGATGGAGCCGACGTCACCGCCCGTCGCTGCCTTGGCCGACGCCTCGGTCGACGGCGAGGTGGTCAGGTCGCGCGCGCCGAGCACCGGTGTTTCGATGCGGTGCTCGAAACCGGTGATCCAGGCCGGGTTCTCGCGGAGTTCGCGAGCCTTGTCGCCCGTCGCGAGGACGATGGCGGAGGCACCGTCGGTGATCGGCGCGATGTCGTGGCGGCGCAGCGGATCGGCGAAGTACGGGCGGGCGAGCAGCTCGTCGATGCTATTGGCTGGCTTCTCCGAGTCGGTCCGCTCGGCCGCGGCGAACGATTCCAGCGCCACCTGGGCCATCTCCTCGGCGGTCCACTTGCCGGCGTCAAGGCCGAACCGCGCCTGCAGCCCCGCGATCGACACCGAGTCCGGCCACAGCGGTGCGACGGAATACGGGTCGGTCTGCAGCGCGAGCACCCGCCGCAGGATGCCCGCCGAGGACTTGCCGAATCCGTAGACCAGCGCGGTGTCGACCTCGCCGGTCAGCAGCTTGATGTAGGCCTCGTAGAGGGCCCACGCCGCATCCATCTCGACGTGCGATTCGTTGATCGGCGGCACCGCGCCGATCGAGTCGATCGCCGAGATGAACGAAAAGGCCCGGCCGGCAAGGTAGTCCGACGATCCCGAGCACCAGAAGCCGATGTCCGCCTTGGTGATGCCGAGGTCTTCGTAGATAGATGAGAAGCACGGCATCAACATCTCGACGCCGTTGGTGGTGCCGTCGGTGCGGCGCACGTGAGGCGCGTGCGCGAAGCCCACGACGGCGATGTCGCGATCGGTCATTGCGAAATCCCTTTACAGGTGGTGCTTGTAGGTGTCGTAGTCGGCGTCCGGTTCGCCGGTCGGGCGGAAGTATTCGATGTTGTCGATGCCCAGGCCCCACTCCTCGCGGGGCTTCCACACCGCCTCGACGCGCAAGCCCATCCGGACCTCGGCGGCGTCGATCTCCTGGATCAAGTGCAGGAACGGGATGTCGGCGCCGTCGAGCAGGACATAGCCCGCCACATACGGCGGCTTGATGCGCTGGCCGGCGAACGGGATGTTGATGACCGCGAACGTCGTCACCGTGCCCTTGTCCGGCAACTCGACGAACTCGGTGAGTTGTTGGCCGGTGGCCGGGTCGGCCTCCCGCGCAGGGAAGTACACCTTCCCGTCGCTGCCCGTGCGCGCTCCGAGCAGCTTGCCTTCCTGCAGCGCCCGCAGATATGCGCTCTCGGGATGCGACGCGGTGTGCTGGATCTCGATGCTGGACGGCGAGACCAGCATCGTCACCGGATCACGCTCGTCGGCGCCGTCCGCCACGGGTTCGGTGTCCTCGCCGAGAGCGAAGTACGCGATGTCGGTGATCGCGCCGACGGGCTCGTCGGCCCAGTGCGCGTGCACCCTGGCGCCGGTGCTGATCGCGTCGGAGAAGCCGGCATCGACCGCATGAAGCAGCGGGGTGTCGGCGCCGTCGAGCTTGATCAGCGCCCACGCGAACGGGCGGTCCAGCGGCTGGCCCTCCAGCGGGGCAGGCTGCCAGGTCCACGACACCACGGTCCCGACGCTGGCCACCGGTACGATCTCGGTCAACCGTTCGTAGGTGACAGGGTCGAATTCGGCCGGTGGTACATGCACTCGCCCGTCCGAACCGCGCACGCCGACGATGCGTCGCTCGCGCAGGGCGGTGAAGAACTGGCTAAGGAGTGGTCCGACTGAACGGGTGTAGTCGAAGGACAGCTTCAGCGGCGCTGAAAGGGGCGGCTCATGCGGGTCGATCAGGGCCGGGCTGCTTTGGCTGGCGGTCACAGCACCGAGTAGAACAGGTTCTAAGAATGGATTCAAGGACGGGTCGGAAGGCGATCTCATGAAGCTCGGACTACAGCTGGGATATTGGGGCGCGCAACCGCCGGAGAATGCGCCGGCATTGGTGGCCGCGGCCGAGGACGCCGGCTTCGACACCGTGTTCACGGCCGAGGCGTGGGGTTCGGACGCCTATACGCCGCTGGCCTGGTGGGGGGCGTCGACCAGCCGGATGCGGCTGGGCACGTCGGTGGTGCAGCTCTCGGCGCGGACGCCGACCGCGTGCGCGATGGCCGCGCTGACACTGGATCACCTCTCGGGCGGGCGGCACATCCTCGGGCTGGGGGTGTCAGGACCTCAGGTCGTCGAGGGCTGGTACGGCCAGAAGTTCCCCAAGCCGCTGGCCCGCACCCGCGAGTACATCGACATCATCCGGCAGGTCTGGGCCCGAGAAGCGCCGGTGACCAGCGACGGACCGCACTACCCGCTGCCGCTGTCGGGCGAGGGCACCACGGGTTTGGGCAAGGCGCTCAAGCCGATCACCCACCCGTTGCGGGCGGACATTCCGATCATGCTGGGCGCCGAGGGCCCGAAGAACGTGGCGCTGGCCGCCGAGATCTGCGACGGGTGGCTGCCGATTTTCTACACCCCGCGAATGGCCGACACCTACAACGAGTGGCTTAACGAGGGGTTCGCGCGGCCCGGTGCTCGCCGCAGCCGCGAGGACTTCGAGATCTGTGCGACCGCCAACATCGTCATCACCGACGATCGCAGCGCCGCATTCGCCGCGATGAAGCCGTATCTCGCGCTCTACATGGGCGGGATGGGTGCCGAGGACACCAACTTCCACGCCGACGTGTACCGCCGGATGGGGTACGCGGAGGTCGTCGACGACGTGACCAAGCTGTTCCGCAACGACCGCAAGGACGAGGCGGCGACGATCATCCCGGATGAGCTCGTCGACGACGCGGCCATCGTCGGCGACCTGGACCACGTGCGTGAGCAGATCAAGGTGTGGGAGGCCGCAGGCGTCACGACGATGGTCGTCAGCGGCCGCAACGCCGAGCAGATTCGCGAGTTGGCCACGCTGGTCTGACGGGGTATAGACGCGCGACTAGAACGCGTTCTAGATTGGCCGGATGACTGCCTCGCAGCACACCATTGCCGGCACGGTGCTCACGATGCCGGTGAAGATCCGCAAGGCGAACCAGCACATGGCGATGTTCTCGGTGGACGCCGACGCCGCCCAGCGCATGATCGACTACACCGGCCTGCAGGTCTGCCGCTATCTACCGGGCCGCGCGATCGTGATCCTGATGCTCATGCGCTACCTCGACGGCGACCTGGGTCAATACCACGAATACGGCACCAACGTGATGGTCAACCCGCCCGGGTCGAATGCGAGCGGGCTTCGCGCCTTGCAGTCGGCCGGCGCCTTCATCCATCACCTCCCGGTCGATCAGGCGTTCACCTTAGAGGCGGGACAGACGATCTGGGGCTATCCAAAGGTGATGGCCGACTTCACGGTTCGAGAGGGCCGTCAGTTCGGATTCGACGTCGGCATCGACGGCCAGCTTGTGGCGGGTATGGAATTCCGACCGGGTCTGCCTGTGCCGCCGGCGTTCACCTCGCGCAAGCAGGTGCACAACACTTACTCGCATCGTGACGGTGTCACACGCGAGACACCCGGGGAGATGTCGCTCACCGGTGTGCGTTACCGGCTCGGCGGTGCACGAGTGCGGCTTGGCGAACATCCCTACGCCAAAGAACTCGCCTCGCTGGGCTTCCCGAAGCGCGCGCTGATGTCGAGTTCTGCTGACAACGTCGAGATGACGTTCGGCGACGCAACGATCCTGGAAGGTCACTAGGTGACTGGCATTCTTTCCGGCACGAAGCCGGACGTCGATCTTGCCGACGGCAACTTCTACGCCGACGGCGGGGCGCGGGAAGCGTACCGGTGGATGCGGGCCAACCAGCCGGTGTTCCGGGATCGCAACGGCCTAGCCGCTGCCTCGACATACCAGGCTGTCATCGACGCCGAGCGGCAACCCGAATTGTTCTCCAACGCCGGCGGCATCCGGCCGGACCAGCCCGCGATGCCTCAGATGATCGACATGGACGATCCAGGACACTTGTTGCGGCGCAAGCTCGTAAACGCCGGCTTCACTCGAAAGCGGGTGAAGGAGCAGGAGGCGTCGATCGGCGCGCTGTGCGACATGCTGATCGATGCGGTGTGTGAACGAGGCGAATGCGACTTCGTCCGAGACTTGGCCGCGCCGCTGCCGATGGCTGTCATCGGCGACATGCTGGGCGTGCGGCCCGATCAGCGGGAGATGTTTCTCAAGTGGTCCGACGACCTCGTCGTCGCGCTCAGTTCGAAAGTGGAAGACAACATGTGGCAGGCCGCCCTGGACGCCTATGCGGCGTACACGGCGTTCACCATGGACATCATCGCGAAACGGCGGCGCGAACCGACCGAAGACCTGACCAGTGTGCTGGTGCACGCCGAGGTGGAGGGACAGCGGCTGTCCGACGACGAGATCGTCGGCGAAACCCTGCTGATCCTGATCGGCGGCGACGAGACCACGCGGCACACGCTGTCCGGCGGAACGGCACAGCTGCTGCGCAACCGCGAGCAATGGGACCTGCTGCAGAACGATCCCGCTCTGTTGCCGGGCGCCGTCGAGGAGATGCTGCGCTGGACGGCGCCGGTGAAGAACATGTGCCGCACGCTGACCGCCGACACCGAATTCCATGGCACAGCGCTGCACCAGGGCGAGAAGATCATGCTGCTGTTCGAGTCGGCGAACTTCGACGAGGCCGTGTTCGGCGACCCGGACAACTTCCGCATCCAACGGGATCCGAACAGCCACATGGCATTCGGTTTCGGCACCCACTTCTGCCTCGGCAACCAGCTGGCCCGGATTGAGCTGGCGAACATGACGAGCCGGGTGCTGCAGCGGCTACCCGACCTACGTCTCGCCGACGGTGCCGAACTGCCCCTGCGGCCGGCCAACTTCGTCAGCGGCCTGGAGAAGATGCCGGTGGTCTTCACCCCGTCCAAGCCGCTGGGTTCCTAACGCCGAACGTGCGCTCACTGCGAAATTTCACCCGATTTTTCGCAGTGGCTTCACGTTCGGCGCGAAGGTTCAACGCATCTGGAAGTTGGGCGTGCGCTTCTCGGCGAACGCCAACGGGCCTTCCTTGGCGTCCTCGCTCAAGAACACCTTGATGCCGATCTGGGTGTCGATCTTGAACGCCTCGTTCTCCGGCATGCCCTCGGTCTCGCGGATCGACTGGAGGATCGCCTGCACCGCCAGCGGTCCGTTGTTGTTGATCACCTCGGCGATCTCCAGCGCCTTGGCTAAAGCCTGACCGTCCGGCACGACGTAGCCGATCAGCCCAATTTCCAGGGCCTCCGCGGCCGTGATGTGCCGACCCGTCAGCAGCAGATCGCACGCCACCGTGTAGGGGATCTGGCGGACCAGCCGCACCGCCGAGCCGCCCATCGGATAGAGGCTCCACTTGGCCTCGGAGATGCCGAACTTGGCGCTCTCGCCGGCGATGCGGATGTCGGTGCCCTGCAGGATCTCGGTGCCGCCCGCGATCGCCGGACCCTCGACGGCGGCGATCAACGGCTTGGTGAGCCGCCGGCCCTTCAGCAGGGCGTCGATGCGCGACGGGTCGTAGCTGCCGTCCTTGAACGAGTCGCCCGGCGGTTTGGCGGTCGCCGCCTTGAGGTCCATCCCCGCGCAGAAGTAGCCGCCGGCGCCGGTGAGGATGCAGGTCCTGATCTCCGGATCGTTGTCGACCCGATCCCACGCCTCGACCATGATCGAGAGCATCTCGGCCGAAAGCGCGTTGCGCGCCTCGGGGCGGTTCAGCGTCACGATCAGGGTGTGTCCGCGCTGCTCAATGAGGGCGTCGGGGCCAGCCTGAATACTAATGTCGGGCTCGCTCACGGGGATCCGCCTTCCTACGTCGTCGCCACAGACTTGTCAGAAAATGTAACACGTTCTAATTTGGGTTCTGTGGCCCTGAACATTGCCGATCTAGCCGAGCACGCCATCGATGCTGTGCCTGACCGTGTCGCCCTGATCTGTGACGACGAGCAGCTGACCTATGCCCAACTGGAGGAGAAGGCCAACCGCCTCGCCCACTACCTGATCGACCAGGGCGTGAAGAAGGACGACAAGGTCGGACTCTACTGCCGGAACCGCATCGAGATCGTTATCGCGATGCTGGGCATCGTGAAGGCCGGCGCCATCCTCGTGAACGTCAACTTCCGCTACGTCGAGGGCGAACTGCGCTACTTGTTCGACAACTCCGACATGGTCGCGGTGGTGCACGAGCGCCGGTACGCGGACCGCGTTGTCAACGTCCTGCCGGAAACCCCCAACGTGAAGACCGTCCTGGTGGTCGAGGACGGCAGCGACGACGATTACCGGCGCTACGGCGGCGTCGAGTTCTACTCCGCGATCGCGCAGGGCTCGCCCGAGCGCGACTTCGGCGAGCGCAGCGCCGACGACATCTACCTGCTCTACACCGGCGGCACCACCGGCTTCCCCAAGGGCGTGATGTGGCATCACGAGGACATCTACCGGGTGCTGCTCGGCGGAACCGACTTCACCACAGGCGAACCCATTAAGGACGAGTACGGCCTGTCCAAACAGGCCGCTGCCGGACCGCCGTTGATCCGCTACCCGATCCCGCCGATGATTCACGGCGCCACGCAGTCGGCCACCTGGGGTGCCCTGTTCGCGGGCGGAACCGTGGTGCTCGCACCGGAATTCGACGCTGACCAGGTTTGGCGCACGATTCACGACCACAAGGTGAACCTGCTGTTCTTCACCGGCGACGCGATGGCCCGCCCTCTGCTGGACGCGCTCTCCGCTGCCCACGACAAGGGCGAGGACTACGACCTCTCGTCGCTGTTCCTGTTGGCCAGCACCGCCGCGCTGTTCTCGCCGAGCATCAAGGAGAAGCTGCTCGAGCTGCTGCCCAACCGGGTCATCACCGACTCGATCGGCTCGTCGGAGACCGGGTTCGGCGGCACCAGCATCGTGGTCAAGGGCGAGGCGCACACCGGCGGACCGCGGGTCACCATCGACAAGACCACCGTCGTGCTCGACGAGGACGGCAACGAAGTGAAGCCCGGCTCGGGGGTGCGCGGCATCATCGCCAAGCGCGGCCACATTCCGGTCGGCTACTACAAGGACGACGTAAAGACCGCCGAAACGTTCAAGACCATCAACGGCGTTCGCTACGCGATTCCCGGCGATTACGCGCAGGTCGAAGAGGACGGCTCGGTGACGATGCTTGGCCGCGGCTCGGTGTCGATCAACAGCGGGGGCGAGAAGATCTACCCCGAGGAAGTCGAGGCTGCGCTCAAGGGACATCCCGACGTGTTCGACGCGCTTGTTGTCGGCGTACCCGACCCGCGCTTCGGCCAGCGCGTCGCCGCCGTCGTGCAGCCACGTGAGGGCACCCGCCCGACGCTGGCCGAACTCGACGCCTTCGTCCGCAGCGAGATCGCCGGATACAAAGTGCCGCGCAGCCTTTGGCTCGTCGACGAGGTGAAGCGGTCGCCCGCCGGCAAGCCCGACTACCGCTGGGCCAAGGACCAGACCGAAGAACGTCCCGCCGACGACGTTCACGCCAATCATGTCGGGGCGAAAACCTGATGCGTACCGAGCTGTGTGACCGTTTCGGCATCGACTATCCGATCTTCGTCTTCACGCCCTCGGAGAAAGTCGCCGCTGCGGTCAGCAAGGCCGGCGGGCTGGGGGTGCTGGGCTGCGTGCGGTTCAACGATCCCGACGATCTCGAAGCCGTGCTGTGCTGGATGGACGAGAACACCGACGGCAAGCCCTACGGCGTCGACATCGTCATGCCCGCCAAGGTGCCCACCGAGGGTACGGCCGTCGACATCAACAAGCTGATTCCGCAAAGTCACCGCGATTTCGTCGCTAAAACCCTTGCGGACCTTGGTGTTCCGCCGCTGCCGGACGACGAGCAGCGTTCCGAGGGCGTGCTCGGCTGGCTGCATTCGGTGGCCCGGTCGCACGTCGAGGTGGCGCTCAAGCATCCGATCAAGCTGATCGCCAACGCGCTCGGTTCGCCGCCGAAGGACGTCATCGATCAGGCCCACGAGGCCGGCGTTCCGGTGGCCGCGCTGGCGGGCAGCGCCAAGCACGCGCAGCGACACGTCGACAACGGTGTCGACATCGTCGTCGCGCAGGGCCACGAGGCGGGCGGGCATACCGGCGAGATCGGGTCGATGGTGCTGTGGCCGGAAATCGTTGACGCCCTTGGTGGTAAGGCGCCCGTGTTGGCGGCAGGGGGCATCGGGACGGGCAGGCAGGTTGCCGCGGCTCTTGCACTTGGCGCGTCGGGTGTGTGGATGGGTTCGGCGTTCCTCACCTCCGCGGAATACGATCTCGGCGTTCGCCGCGAGTCCGGCGTGTCGGTTATCCAGGAGGCGTTGCTGGGTGCGACGTCCGCCGACACCGTCCGGCGCCGTATCTACACCGGCAAGCCAGCGCGGCTGCTCAAGACGCGATGGACCGACGCATGGGATGCCCCGGATGCCCCGGAGCCGCTGCCGATGCCGATGCAGAACATCCTCGTCAGCGAGGCGCACCAGCGGATGAACGAATCGACCGACCCGACCGCGGTGGCGATGCCCGTCGGCCAGATCGTCGGCCGCATGAACGAGATCCGCCCCGTCGCCGACATCATCGCCGAGCTGGTCAAGGGTTTCGAGGCGGCGACCCGCAACCTGGACGAAATCCGCGAGGCGTAAACGCCAAACGCACGTTTTGCAGACAAAGTGCGAGTAAGCGTCTGCAAAACGTGCGTTTCGGCGAATGATCGACTGCGCGTCAGGGAGTGATTGTGGTCTGCTCGTCGATCACATTCGTCGCAGCGCCCACGATCTCGGCCTGGTCCTCCAGACCGTCCGCGTTGAGCTGCAGGACGTAGAGCCCGTCAGCACCCGGGATCACGGCCGTCTTCTGCGCGACGATCTTCGTCTGGCCGTCCGACTCCCACGTGCCGCCGAGCTGGTAGGCCGGGTAGTCACCCAGGGTGCTGACCTCGCCTTCGTTCATCGCGCTCCAACCGGGCAGGTTCTGCAGCTCGCCGGGCGCCAGGTCGATGATCTGCTGCGGGTCGACGTTGCCGGTCAGCTTCGACACCAGCGCGACGATGCTCGGCGTGTACTCGGCCCCCTCCGGTCCGGTGTAGACGATCGCGCCGTAGGCCCACTCCGGGGTATCGGCACCGGCATCTTCCCAGCCGGGCGGGAACGGCAGATCGATGGTGGGCGCGCCGGGATCGCCTCGCTTGACCGGGGTTTCCTGGATGTCGTTCTCCTGGATGTAGCTGGCGATCGTCGGATTCGGTCCCGCTGCATCCTCATCGCGCGGCGCTACTTTGGCCGTTGTCGGGGCGGCCTTGGCGCTCGTCGTCGTGGTGGTGGTCTCCGCTGCCGAGGTGGTGGTGCTGGGCTCGGTCTTGGTGTCAGAGCCGCACCCGGACAGCGCGAGTGCGAGGGCCGCAGCTATCGCGGCCACCCCGGAGATTGCCGTGGGTTTCATGTGTTAACTCCTGTCAGTCTTACGTTCACTTGTTTGCCATCAATGGCAAAGCGCCACGGTGTCGATGCCGTAGCGAAGCGTAGTCCAAAAGTGCACTTATGCAGGGTAAGTAGATCTACTCAAATGACGGAGCAGAACGAACCGCAAGTGCGCGTCAATTGCCGACATTTGTTTGCCTCACGGCCGTTGGAGGGCCTTGTCCGATTTGTTCACGACAGCGCCGGCGCAATCGACCTAGCGTGGCTGTCATGGATATTCGCGTGACTTCGACGGTCTTCCAGATCTTCGCCCACGACCTGCACCGATCGCTCGACTTCTACCGGCTGCTCGGCCTCCCGGTTCCCGATCCGGAGGGACCTCCCCACGTTGCGGTCGAGCTGCCCGGCGGTAACACGCTGTCATTCGATACCGAGGAAACCATTGCCGGCATGCATCCCGGCTGGGTGCCGCCGGCATCGTCGGACAGCCGCCTGGCGCTGGCTTTCGGGGTCGAATCCCCCGCGAAGGTCGATGCGCTGTTCGAGAAGGTCACCGCCGCCGGCCACGCCGGACCGTTGAAGCCCTATGACGCGCCATGGGGTCAGCGCTACGCGACCGTCGCCGACCCGGACGGCAATTGGGTGGACCTCTTCGCCCCGCTGGAGTCCTGACGCAGCGACGCCAGCGACACACCGGCAAGATCGCGGACCTCGCGATGTAGGTGCGGCTGGTCGGCGTAGCCGGTACGGGCGGCCACCTCTGCATAGGGCAGTCCATCGCCCAGCAGGCCCACCGCTCGCCGGAAGCGCAAAATCCTCCGCAGCGTCGCCGGGCCGTAGCCGTAGACGGCCGTGCAGTGACGCTGCAGGGTGCGGCTCGACCAGCCGATCCGCTGCGCCACGTCGGTGACGGCCGCGCCGGCGGCCAGGCTGCCGGTGACACGGGCCAACATCGGCAGCGGCCACGGCGCCGTCTCGGCACGCGGTGGCTCCGACGCGAGCTCGGTGGCCAGCTCCACCAACGAGTAAGGCTGGTGCGACGCCGATCGCACCTCGTTGAGTGGCACCCGGGCGTTGCGCAGCTCCGATGCCGGCACGCCTAGCAAGCGAGGGAGCGTACCGGGGCGAAATCGCAAGCCCACGAAGGGTTCTCCGTCTCGCGGGCTAACAGATGCGGTGGTGTCCGGTCCCGCGACGACGATGCGGCCGTCCATTCGCATGAGATCCATGCACCCGTCCGGAAGCACTCGCACCGGCGCGGGCGGTCCGTCAACCACCCATGCGCACTCGACGAGGTCGCGCAGCATGGTGGGCGGTACGAATTCGCGGTACCCCACGTTCGTCAGGCTACCGTTGCACGGTGACAGACGGGGCCGAGCGTTATCGCCGGATCGGCCACACCGGGTCGCCGCATTCGATGCCCTCCGCGGACAGCTGGCGTTTGAGCACCTTGAACGTCTCGGTGCGCGGCAGCACGGCGCTGATCCGGACGAACGACGGCCATTGCTTGGGGCCGAGGTCGGGCTGCTCGGCCAGGAAGACCCGGAACTTCTCGGCATCGAAGTCGGCTCCACGCGTCAGAACCAGAGCCGCCATCACCCG
The DNA here is from genome assembly GCA_963848185.1 of uncultured Actinomycetota bacterium. Classification (GTDB taxonomy): domain Bacteria; phylum Actinomycetota; class Actinomycetes; order Mycobacteriales; family Mycobacteriaceae; genus Mycobacterium. The sequence continues at coordinate 474,960 of CAWKCR010000013.1, read as the reverse complement.
ATCGCCGACGGCCGGGTCGGGGATGGCGTATACAGCGACCTCGGCGACATCGTTATGGCGCAGCAGAATTCGCTCGATGGGCGCGGTGCCGAGGTTCTCGCCGTCGACGCGCATCCAGTCGCCCAGCCGGCCGGCGAAGTAGGCATAGCCGTTCTCGTCGCGATAGGCCAGGTCGCCGCTGTGGTACACGCCGCCGCGCATCCGGTCGGCGTCCGCCTCCGGATCGTTGTAGTAGCCCTCGAAACGCCCTGCGTCGGAGACGTTTACCAGTTCGCCGGTCACCCCCGGCGGGCACGGCTCGCCGGTGTCGAGATCGACGATGTCAATTCCCGCCGGGCAGCGGCCCCAGCGAACCGGCCGGGGTCTCCGGGGTGCGGGCGATGTTCACTCCGCCCTCCGTCGAACCGAATCCGTCCATGACGACGGTGTCGAACCGGCGGGCGAACCGCTCGATGTCGCCGGGCGCGCCCTCGTTGCCGTACACGGCCCGCAGCGGATTGTCCGCATCGTCCGGACGCTCGGGCGTGGCGAGCACATACGACAGCGGCTTGCCGACATAGTTCGCGTACGTCGCGCCGTAGCGGCGGACATCGGGAAGGAACTGCGACGCAGAGAACTTGCGCCGCAACACAAGTGAACCCCGCGACCCGAGCGCCACCGCCCAACCCACGAGCACCGCGTTGGAATGGAACAACGGCATCGAGACGTAGCAGACATCGGTGGGGCCGAGGTCGAAGCGGTCCGTCATCGTCACGCCGGCGATCGCGACCTTGCCCTGGCTACATTTCACCGCCTTGGGTTCACCGCTGGTGCCCGACGTGTAGATCAGCATGAACAGGTCGCCCGGATCGGCGGCCCGGGCCACCACCGGCGTGCCCGCATGCGCCGCCACCTCGGCGGCCCACTCCGGGCCATCGACGTCGATATGGTCGACATCGCCCAGCGCCTCCGCCGATGCCGAATCGGCCAGTACCACCTGACAATCGGCGTGTGTGACGTCGCGGGCCAGCGCGGCGCCACGGCGAACCGGGTTCAGCCCCACCGGCACGATGCCCGACAGCCCCGCCGCGACCAGCACCGCCGAGAAGAACGGTGTGTTCTGCAGCAGCACGCCGACATGCGGCGGCCGGTCGGGATCGAGCCGGGCCCGCAGCGCGGACGCCACCGCCGCGCCGTGCTGGATGTGCTCCCGCCAGCTGGTGAAGGAGTCCTCGAAGTACACACCCCGATCGTCGACATCGACCAGCGGTGTCAGCAGGCCGGTGACGGTGGGGAGACCGCTCACAGGTCAGGCCGGTGTGTCGGCCAGCTCGCGGCCGATGCGCAGCAGCTGCCCTGTCGCGCCGCCGACCGCGAACTCCGTCTGCTTGGCGGCCAGGAAGTACCGGTGCACCGGGTGGTCGAGGTCGATCCCGACGCCGCCGTGCACGTGAACGGTGGTGTGTGCCACCCGATGTCCGGCGTCGGCGGCCCAGAACGCCGCGGTGCCCACCTCGACGTCGGCAGGCAAATCCTCCGACAACCGCCACGCCGCCTGGGCCAGCGTCAAGCGCAGACCCTTGACGTCGATGTACCCGTCGGCCAGGCGCTGGGCGACGGCCTGGAAGCTGCCGATCGGCCGGTCGAACTGCTCGCGCTCGCGGGCGTACTCGGCGGTGAGCTCCAGGGCACGCTCGAGCACACCGAGCTGAAATGCGCTGCGGCCCAGGGTGCCATGCGTGGTCAGCCATGCGACGACGTCATCCCCACCGACGACGCGCCCGGCGTCGACCTCTGCCCCTTGCAGCTCGAGATGCCCGACGCTGCCATGCCCCGTGGTGTCCAGCGCGCTGACCGTGACACCGGCGTCGGCGGCCGCGATCAGGAAAACGCCCGCGCCCGAATCGGTTTCGGCCGGAACAAGGAACGCGTCGGCAACCGGCCCGTAGGCGATCTGCGTGCGCGAGCCGGTCAGCCGGTACCCGGAGCCGCTCATCGCAAGAGCGCGAGCCTGCACCGGGCCCTGGCCCATCTCGCCGTCGAGCGCCACCGCGATGATCTTCTCGCCGTTGACCGCGGGCACGGCCCAGTCCTGTCGCAGCGCGTCGGAGCCGAACTTGGCCAGCGCGCCTGCGCCGAGCACAACCGACTCCAGATACGGCACCGCCGCCAGTTGGCGGCCCAGCGCAACCAGCACTGCCGCCTGCTCGAGCACGCCGAAACCGCCGCCGCCCAGCGATTCCGGCGATGCGGCGCTCAACACATCGGCCTCGATCAGCTTGCTCCACAGGTCGCGGTCGAAGTCGCTGCATCGAGCCCGTCGAGGTCGCGCTGATGCTCCGGCGTGCACACCGACTCGGTGATGGTGCGCACCAGGCCGCCAAGGTCCGCGGCGGCTTCGGTCATTGAAAAATCCATGCGAAATCTCCGCTTTCCCTTACCGGTTGACTCGGGGCAGGCCGAGCGCAACCATCCCGATGATGTCGCGCTGAATCTCGTTGGTGCCGCCGCCGAAGGTCAGGATCAGGCACGAGCGGTGCATCCGCTCGACCCGCCCGCGCAGCAGCGCACCGGGGGAGTCGGGTCGCAGGGTGGCCGCGGTACCGAGCACCTCCATCAGCAAGCGGTAGGCCTCGGTGGCCAGTTCGGTGCCGAACACCTTGGCCGCCGACGCGTCCGCCGGTGACGGGGCCGCCTCCTCGGCGGAGGCCAGTTCCCAGTTGATCAGCTTGAGCACCTCTGCCTTGGCGTGCACCCGGGCCAGGTTGAGCTGCACCCACTCGGAGTCGATCAGCCGGTTCCCGTGGATGTCCTTGGTGTTCTGCGCCCACTCGCGAACACCGTTGAGCGCGACGAAGATCGGCTGCGCCGAGACCAGCGCGACGCGCTCGTGGTTGAGCTGGTTGGTGACGAGCTTCCAACCGCCGTTCTCCTCGCCGACGAGATTGGCCACCGGGACCCGCACATCCTGGTAGTAGGTGGCGCTGGTGTCCACGCCCGCCATCGTGTGCACCGGCGTCCAGGAGAATCCGTCCGCGGTGGTCGGCACGATCAGCATCGAGATACCGCGGTGCTTCTTGGCCTCGGGGTTGGTGCGCACCGCCAGCCAGACGTAGTCGGCGTACTGGATGAGACTGGTCCACATCTTCTGGCCGTTGATGACATAGTCGTCACCGTCGCGCACGGCCGTGGTGCGCAGCGCGGCGAGGTCGGTGCCCGCACCCGGCTCCGAGTAGCCGATGGAGAAGTGCAGTTCGCCCGACGCGATCTTGGGCAGGTAGAACTTCTTCTGCTCGTCGGTGCCGAACGCCATGATCGTCGGCGCAACGCTGTTGATGGTCAGGAATGGCACCGGGGCGCCGGCGATCGCGGCCTCGTCGGTGAAGATCAGCTGGTCCATCGTCGAGCGGGCCTGGCCGCCGAACTCTTCTGGCCAGCTCAGCGTCAGCCAGCCGTCCTTGCCCATCTGGGCGACCGTGTCGCGGTACGCGTTTCCCTTGCCGTATTCGCCTTCCGTCGAGGACAGCGCCTCCACCCGGTCGGGCGTCATGAGTTGGGCGAAGTAGGACCGCAGCTCGCGGCGCAACTCCTCCTGCTCTGGGCTGTAGCCGATCCGCATCGCCTCGTCCTAACTTCTCGGGCCGTCGGAACCAGTCGTCTGACCCGGATTCCCACCCGGTTGTAACACGTTCTAGTCTTGGGGTCCAGCGAGTGTGCTCGTATTCTGACGGCAGGCCAGCAGCCCAGGCTCAAGGAGGGTGTCGTGCGAGTTGAAGTTGACCGTGATCGATGTGAAGGTAACGCCGTGTGCCTCGGCCTCGCGCCGGATATTTTCGATCTCGACGACGACGATTATGCCGTCGTGAAGACCGACCCGATACCGGCCGACCAGGAAGATCTGGCCGAACAGGCGATCGCCGAATGCCCGCGCGCGGCACTGCTTCGCAGGGACTAGAGGTATTCATAAATTGACAACTAACTCCGACGCGACCGACCTATCCGGACTGGTCGCGGTGGTGACGGGCGCGGCCGCGGGGCTTGGCCGTGCCGAGGCCATCGGGCTCGCTCGCGCAGGCGCGACGATCGTGGTCAACGACATCGCCGCCGCGCTGGACAAATCCGACGTCATCGATGAGATTGCCGCCGCAGGGTCCAAGGCCGTCGCCGTTGCCGGCGACATCAGCCAGCGGTCCACCGCCGACGAGCTGGTCGACACGGCCGACGGCCTGGGCGGGCTCGCCATCGTGGTCAACAACGCGGGGATCACCCGCGACCGCATGTTGTTCAACATGACCGACGAGGACTGGGACACGGTCATCGCGGTGCACATGCGCGGCCACTTCCTGCTGACCCGCAACGCGGCCACCTATTGGCGCGCGAAAGCCAAGGAAGCGGGCGGCACGGTCTACGGCCGCATCATCAACACCTCCTCCGAGGCCGGCCTGGCCGGCCCGGTCGGCCAGGCGAATTACGGTGCGGCCAAGGCCGGTATCACCGCGCTGACGCTGTCGGCGGCGCGGGCGCTGGAGCGCTACGGGGTGCGTGCCAACGCCATCGCGCCGCGGGCTCGCACGGCGATGACCGCCGACGTGTTCGGCGAGACGCCCGAGCTGGCGGAGGGCCAGATCGACGAGCTGTCGCCCGAACACGTGGTCACCCTCGTGCGCTTCCTGGCGTCGCCGGCGTCGGAAGGGGTTAACGGACAGCTATTCATCGTTTACGGTCCTACAGTGACCCTGGTTGCGGCGCCCACCGCCGAGAAGCGGTTCAGTGCGGAATCCGATGCGTGGACGCTGTCAGACCTCAGTACAACGCTGCACGAATACTTTGCTGACCGTGATCCGGAGCGGAACTTCTCGGCGACCGGCCTGATGGGTTCGCAAGACTGACAGTGTTGGTTGCCAACCTCCTGTGGGGATTAGAACACGTTACAGATGGATCTGATTCACATCGGCTCTGACCTCGACAAACGTTACAGTATCGGCCGATATTGCTGTTTTTTGACACTGCGAACTTGTTCTAGTTAGTATGATCCGGCTCACCAAGAGCACCGCTTAACCAAGGGGTGGGAAAACCGCCGCGGCGAGCAATCGCGAATTCTTCGCCATGGCGTTAATTTTCAACACCCCCCGAGAACGGAGCCGAGGTTGATCGAACAGCTTGCGGCACCGGCTCGGGCCGTGGGCGGGTTCGTCGAAATGTCCCTGGACACGTTCGTCAAGATCTTCCGGCGACCCTTTCAATTCAGGGAATTCCTCGACCAGACCTGGATGATCGCTCGGGTCTCGCTGATCCCGACCCTATTGGTCGCGATCCCGTTCACCGTGCTGGTGGCGTTCACCCTCAACATCCTTCTTCGCGAGATCGGCGCGGCCGACCTGTCCGGGGCCGGCACCGCGTTCGGCACCATCACACAGCTCGGGCCCGTCGTCACCGTGCTCGTCGTGGCCGGCGCCGGCGCCACCGCGATCTGCGCCGACCTGGGCGCCCGCACCATCCGCGAGGAAATCGACGCGATGCGGGTGCTGGGCATCGACCCGATCCAGCGCCTGGTGGTTCCCCGGGTGTTGGCCTCGACGTTCGTGGCGCTGCTGCTCAACGGTCTGGTCTGCCTGATCGGGCTGTCCGGCGGCTACGTCTTCTCCGTCTTCCTGCAGGGCGTCAACCCCGGCGCGTTCATCAACGGGCTGACGGTGCTCACCGGCCTCGGCGAGCTGGTGCTCGCGGAGGTCAAGGCCCTGCTGTTCGGCGTGGTGGCCGGGCTGGTCGGCTGCTACCGCGGCCTGACGGTCCAGGGCGGCCCCAAGGGCGTGGGGACCGCGGTGAACGAGACCGTCGTCTACGCGTTCATCTGCCTGTTCGTGATCAACGTCATCATGACGGCGATCGGCGTCCGAGTGCTGGTGCGCTGAGCAGATGAGCTACGACGCCACACTTCGCCTCCGCCGCTTCTTCCGCGGCGTGCCCAAGGCCGTCGACTCCGTCGGCGAGCAGGCGCTGTTCTACGGCGAGACGATCCGCTACATCCCCAACGCGCTGACTCGCTACCGCAAGGAGACGATCCGGCTCATCGCCGAGATGACCATGGGCACGGGCGCGCTGGTCATGATCGGCGGCACGGTCGGCGTCGCCGCGTTCCTGACGTTGGCCTCCGGCGGTGTCATCGCCGTGCAGGGGTACTCGTCGCTGGGCAACATCGGCATCGAGGCGCTGACCGGCTTCCTGTCGGCGTTCCTCAACGTGCGCATCGTCGCGCCGGTGATCGCCGGCATCGCGCTGGCGGCCACCATCGGCGCCGGCACCACCGCGCAGCTCGGCGCCATGCGGGTCGCCGAGGAGATCGACGCCGTCGAATCGATGGCCGTGCACTCGGTGTCCTATCTGGTGTCGACCCGGTTGATCGCCGGCCTCATCGCGATCATCCCGCTGTATTCGCTTTCGGTGCTCGCTGCATTTTTCGCCGCACGCTTCACCACAGTCTTCATCAACAAACAGTCCGCCGGCCTCTACGACCACTACTTCACTACCTTCCTGGTACCGACCGATTTGTTGTGGTCGTTCCTGCAAGCCATCGTGATGTCGATCGCGGTGATGCTTGTGCATACCTACTACGGCTACAACGCATCCGGTGGCCCCGTGGGCGTCGGGATCGCGGTCGGCCAGGCGGTGCGCACCTCCCTGATCGTCGTCGTCACCATCACCTTGTTCATTTCACTCGCCGTCTACGGCGCGTCCGGTAACTTCAACCTCTCCGGATAGGTGACCGACGATGTCAGACGGTGACGCCAAGCGGAGCCACGTGAGGATCGCTGCGGCCGTCCTCGCTGCGATCCTGGTGGCCGCCAGCGTCTTTACCTACCTGGCCTACACCGCCGCCTTCACGTCAACCGACACCGTCACCGTGACCTCCCCGCGCGCCGGTCTGGTGATGGAGCGCGACGCCAAGGTGAAGTACCGCGGAATCCAGATCGGTGAGGTGAAATCCATTGAGTACGCCGGAAATCAGGCGAAGCTGACGCTGGCGATCGCCAGCAACGAGATGCGCTACATCCCGTCCAACGCGGTCGTGCGTATCGCCGGCACAACGGTTTTCGGCGCCAAGTCCGTCGAATTCGTGCCGCCGGATAAACCCGAGGGGTCGTTGCGTCCGGGCGCTGTGGTTGAGGCGTCGTCGGTGCAGCTGGAAGTCAACACGCTGTTCCAGACGCTGACCGACGTGCTGCACAAGATCGATCCGATCAACCTGAACGCGACGCTGAGTGCTCTGGCGGAGGGTTTGCGAGGCAACGGCGATGACGTCGGCGCTACGCTGTCCGGCCTGAATTACTATCTGCAGCAGTTGAATCCGAAGCTGCCGACACTGCAGGAAGACTTCCAGAAGACCGCAGTGGTGGCCAACATCTACGGCGACGCGGGTCCGGATCTGGCCAGGATCTTCGACAACGCGCCTGCCGTCAGCAACACCATCGTCGACGAGCAGGACAACCTCAACGCGACGCTGCTGGCCGCGACCGGGTTGGCCAACAACGGCACCGCCACGCTGGAGCCGGCCGAGAACGACTACATCGCCGCCATTCAGCGGCTGCGGGCGCCGCTGAAGGTGGCCGGCGACTACTCGCCCGAAATCGGCTGCATCCTCAGGGGCACCGCCCAGGCCGTGGATCGGTTCGCCCCGATCATCGGCGGTATCCGGCCCGGCCTGTTCGTCGCGTCGAACTTCCTGCCCGGTGCACCCGCCTACACCTATCCGGAGAGCCTGCCATTCGTGAACGCCTCCGGCGGACCGAACTGCCGTGGCCTGCCTGACGTTCCGAGCAAGCAGTACGGCGGCTCCTGGTACCACTCACCGTTCCTGGTCACCGACAACGCTTACGTCCCGTACCAGCCGAACACCGAATTGCAGTTCGACGCGCCGTCGACACTGCAGTTCCTGTTCAACGGCGCCTACGCGGAGAGGGACGACTTCTGATGCGGCGCAACCGGACCCTTCTCAACGTCAGCATCTTCACCGTGGCGATGCTGCTGGTGGCGGCCATCCTGGTAGTGGTTTTCGGCGAGTTCCGGTTCACGTCGGACAGTAGTTACCACGCCACGTTCACCGACGCCTCGCGGCTGAAGGCCGGGCAGGACGTGCGAATCGCCGGCGTCCCGGTCGGCAACGTCAACCACGTCAAGCTGAACCCCGACAACACCGTCGACGTCACCTTCGACGTCAACGAGCGCTATCAGCTTTACACCTCGACCAGGGCAGTGGTCCGCTACGAGAACCTGGTTGGCGACCGCTACCTCGAAATCACCTCCGGACCCGGTGAGCTGCGCAAGCTGCCCGCAGGCGCCACCATCCCGAAGCGGAACACCCAGCCGGCCCTGGATCTCGATGCGCTGCTCGGCGGTTTGCGGCCGGTGCTCAAGGGTCTCGACGGCGCGAAGATCAACGAGGTGAGCAACGCCGTCATCGAACTGCTGCAGGGCCAGGGTGGTGCGCTGTCGAACGTACTGTCCACCACCAGCGCCTTCACCCAAAACCTCGCTGCCCGTGACCAACTCATCGGGGATGCCATCAACAACCTCAATACTGTGCTGGCGACGGTTGACGAAAAGGGTGCCCAGTTCGACGCCAGCGTCGATCAGTTGCAGAAGCTGATCACTGGGCTGGCGGAAGGCCGCGATCCGATCGCCGGGGCTATCGGCCCCTTGGCGTCGGCGGAGAACGACCTGACCGACATGCTTGCGCAGTCCCGCCGGCCACTGCAGGGTGTCATCGAGAACGTACGCCCGCTGGCCCAGCGCCTCGACGAACGCAAGGGTGACGTCAACAAGGTCATCGAGCCGCTCGCCGAGAACTATCTGCGGCTCAATGCGCTTGGAGCGTACGGGTCGTTCTTCAACATCTACTACTGCTCGATCCGGATGAAGATCAACGGCCCGGCGGGTAGCGACATCCTGATTCCGTTCGGCGGCCCGCCGGATCCGTCTAAGGGGAGGTGTTCGGAGAATGGCTAGGCTGGACGGCACTAACTCTTTGCGCACCGGGATCTTCGGCATCGCGTTGGTGGCATGCCTGGTGCTGGTGTCGTTTGGCTATACCACTCTGCCGTTCTGGCCGCAGGGAAAGCCGTACGAGGCGTACTTCACCGACGCCGGTGGCATTTCGCCGGGCAATGACGTCAACGTGTCGGGCATCAGGGTCGGCAAGGTCACCGGGGTCGAATTGGCCGGGGACGCCGCCAGAGTGAACTTCACCGTCGACCGCGACATCAAGGTCGGTGACCAGTCACTGGTCGCGATCAAGACCGACACCGTGCTCGGCGAGAAGTCGCTGGCGGTCACCCCGCAAGGTACGGGCGGGTCGACGGTTATCCCGTTGGGCCGCACGACAACTCCTTACACCCTCAACACCGCACTGCAGGATCTCGGTCAGAACGCCAGCCAGCTGGACAAGCCGAAGTTCGAGCAGGCGCTGCAGACGCTCACGGACTCGCTGCGCGATGCGACGCCGCAGCTGCGCGGTGCCCTCGACGGCGTTGCCAACCTGTCGCGGAGCCTGAACAAGCGTGACGAAGCGCTGGAACAGCTTCTGGCGCATGCCAAGAAGGTCTCCGACACGCTGGCGCAGCGAGCCGGCCAGGTGAACCAGCTCGTCATCGACGGCAACCTGCTTTTCGCCGCCCTCGATGAGCGGCGTCAGGCATTGAGCAACCTCATCGCCGGCATTGACGATGTGTCGCAACAGCTCTCGGGTTTCGTCGCCGACAACAAGCGGGAGTTCGGCCCCGCGCTCGAGAAGCTGAATCTCGTGATGGACAACCTGCTCGAGCGCCGCGAGCACATCGGCGAAGCGCTGCGTCGGCTGCCGCCGTATGCGACCGCGCTGGGTGAGGTCGTCGGATCCGGTCCAGGCTTCCAGATCAACCTGTACGGCTTGCCGCCTGCGAGCCTCGCCGAGGTGCTCCTGGACACCTACTTTCAGCCGGGCAAGCTGCCCGACAGCCTGGCCGACTACCTGCGCGGGTTCATCTCGGAGCGGCTGATCATCAGGCCGAAGTCGCCATGACATACGCCGATCCGTCCGTCGCGCGCGGCCGCTGGCTGCGGATAGCGTTGGCCGCCCTGCTGGTGGCCACGCTGGCCGTCGGTGTCTATCTGGTGTGGCCGTCCCGCATGGGCCACACGGTGATCGGATACTTCACCTCGGCGGTCGGTCTGTACCCGGGCGACGATGTCCGGGTGATCGGCGTTCCGGTCGGCAAGATCGACTCGATCGAACCGCGGGCCACCGACGTGAAAGTCACCATGACGGTCAAGGACGGGGTGAAGATACCGGCCGACGCAAAGGCCCTCGTCATCGCCCCGAACCTGGTGTCCGCCCGCTTCGTTCAGCTCACCCCCGCCTACACCGGCGGCGCGGTGATGGCCGATGGAGCAGAGATCGGTCTGGACCGCACCGCGGTGCCCGTCGAGTGGGACGAGGTCAAGGAGCAACTGACGCAGCTCAGCACTCAGCTCGGGCCGCAACAGGGCGGGATGCAGGGCCCGCTGTCGGCCTTCGTCAACCAGGCCGCCGACACCTTCGACGGCAATGGCGATTCGTTCCGGCAGGCGCTGCGGGAGTTGTCGCAGACCGCAGGGCGATTGGGCGACTCGCGCACCGATCTCTTCGGCACCATCCGCAATCTGCAGGTGCTCGTCAACGCGTTGTCCAACAGCAACGAACAGATCGTGCAGTTCAGCAACCATGTCGCCTCGGTGTCGCAGGTGCTGGCGGACAGCTCCGCTGACCTGGACAGCACCCTGGGCACGCTGAACCAGGCGCTCAGCGACGTGAAGGGTTTCCTGAACGAGAACAACCAGGCGTTGATCGACCAGATCGGCAAGCTGGCGGATTTCACCAAGATCCTGACCGACCACAGTGACGACATCGAGCAGATCCTGCACATCACGCCCAACGGCTTGGCCAACTTCTACAACATCTACAACCCCGCCCAGGGCACGGTGGGCGGTCTGCTGACGCTGCCGAACTTCGGCAACCCCGTGCAGTTCATCTGCGGTGGCACGTTCGATGCCGGTGCCTCCGCGGACAACTACAAGCGCGCCGAGATCTGCCGCCAGCGGATGGGCCCGGTGTTCAAGCGCATCACCATGAACTTCCCGCCGGTGTTGTTCCATCCGATCAACAGCATCACCGCGTACAAGGGCCAGATCATGTACGACACCCCGGAAACCGAGGCCAAGGCGCAGACTCCGGTGCCGTACCTGCAATGGCAACCGGCGCCCGGCGTGACCCCGCCGCAGCTGTCGGCCGAGACGGACCTCAGCTCGCTGCTGGTTCCGCTGGCACCTGAGGCTGCGCCCGGCCGGCCGGCTCCTGCACCGACAACATCACACGCCGGCGGCCCCGAAGCGAGCCCGGCACGCGTTGCCCCGCTGCCCGCCGAGTCAGGTGGCGGCTGATGCGAAAGATCTTGGCCATCTCGTTGGGCGCCATGCTGCTGGCCGGCTGCCAGTTCGGCGGGCTGAACTCGCTCGACATGCCCGGCACGTCGGGACACGGTCCCGGCTCGTTCACGATCACCGTTGAGTTGCCCGATGTGTCCACGTTGCCGCAGAACTCGCCGGTGATGATCGACGACGTCACCGTCGGCAGCGTGTCCGGCATCGACGCCGTGCAGCGCCCCGATGGCACGTTCTACGCCGCGGTCCAGCTGTCGTTGGACCGCAACGTCAACCTGCCGGCCAACGCCACCGCGAAAGTGGCGCAAACCTCGCTGCTGGGCTCGCAGCACCTCGAGCTGGCGGCGCCCGAAGGAGAACCCGGCTCTGGAAAGCTGGCCGACGGCTCCGAGATCCCGATGGATCGCACCGGCCGCTATCCGACCACCGAGGAAGTGTTGTCCTCGCTTGGCGTGGTGGTGAACAAGGGCAATCTCGGTGCGCTGCAGGACATCACCGACGAGGCGTTCAACGCGGTCACAGGCCGCGCAGGCACGTTCGCCGACCTGGTGCCCCGGCTCGCCGAGCTGACCAGTTCCCTGGACCGGCAGACCAACGACATCATCGCGGCCGCCGAAGGACTGGACCGGTTCGCCGGCATGCTGGCGCGCAGCAAGGACAGCCTTGGCCGCACGTTGGACTCGCTGCCGGCCGCGCTGGAGGTGCTGAACAACAACCGCGCCAACATCGTTGACGCGTTCGGCGCGCTGGGGAGCTTCGCCACGATCGCCTCGCGCATCCTGCAACAAACCAGGGACGATTTCGCCGCCGACTTCAAGGACCTGTACCCGCTGATCAAGGCGCTCAACGACTACGCCGACGACTTCATCAAGGATCTGGAGTTTTTGCCGACGTTCCCGTTCCACTACTCCTATCTGCGGAACGCGGTGCGGGGCGACTACTTGAACGTGTTCGTGACCTTCGACCTGACACTGCGGCGCACCGGCGAGTCCGTGTTCACCACGTCCCTCGGCTTGGATCCGAACATGAAGCACCTCGATGAGGTGGTCAACCCTCCGGACTTCCTGACCGGCGCGATGGCGAACCTGTCCGGACAGGCCGCGGACCCGTTCAAGATTCCGCCGGGAACAGCCACTCAGCACGAGGCGGCGCCCTGATGATGGACCGGCTCACGCGTCTGCAACTGTCGATCTTCGCGATCGTCACGGTGCTCACCGTCGGCGCGATATCGATCTTCTATCTGCACCTGCCCTCCGCGGTCGGAATCGGCTCCTACAACGTCACAGCGAATTTCGTTGCGGGCGGCGGACTTTACGAGAACGCCAATGTCACGTATCGGGGTGTGACGGTCGGGCGGGTGGAGTCGGTCGGGCTGTCCGACGATGGCGTCGTCGCGCATATGAGGCTCAACAGCGGCACGCCGGTGCCGGAGAATGTCACCGCGACCGTCAAGAGCGTCTCGGCGGTCGGCGAGCAGTACGTCGACCTGGTGCCGCCGGATGACCCGTCTGAGTCCACGCTGCGCAACGGATCGGATATCGATCTGCAGCACACCGCGATCGGCCAGGACATCGCAGGACTGCTGCGCGAAGCCGATGCGCTGGTCAGCAGCGTGGGCAACAGCCGGATTCAGGACCTGCTGCGGGAAACATTCAAGGCCTTCAACGGTTCCGGACCCGGATTGGCGCGGCTGATCCAATCGTCGCGGCTCCTGATCGACGAGGCGAACGCCAACTACGGGCAGGTCTCCCGGTTGATCGACCAGGCCGGCCCGTTCCTGGATGCCCAGATCCAAGGTGGCGACGACATCAAGTCGCTGGCCGAGGGGTTGGCCCGCTTCACCGGAGAGGTCGCCAACGCCGATCCCCAGCTGCGGTCGGTGCTGCAGAACGTTCCCGGCGCAACCGCGGAGGCGAACACCACCTTCGCCGGCATCCGGCCCACATTCCCGATGCTGGCCGCCAACCTGGCCAACTTCGGTCGCATCGGGGTGATCTATCGCAAGTCGCTCGAGCAGGCGCTGGTGATCTTCCCCGCCTTGATGGCCGCGCTGCTGACCGTGGGCGGCGGCGTGCCGGCGGACGAGGGCGGCAAACTGGATTTCAAGATCAGCCTGCAAGACCCGCCACCCTGCTCCGTGGGGTTCGTCCCGGCGCCGTTGATCCGGTCGCCGGCCGACACCACGCTGAGGGAACTGCCGACCGACATGTATTGCAAGACGCCGCAGAACGATCCCAGCGTGGTGCGCGGCGCGCGTAACTATCCTTGCCAAGAGTTCCCGGGCAAGCGGGCACCCACCATCCAGCTCTGCCGCGACCCGCGCGGATACGTGCCGATCGGGAACAACCCATGGCGCGGCCCGCCGGTGCCGCTGGGCACCCCGATCGAGGATGGGCGAAACATCCTGCCGCCCAACAAGTTCCCGATGATCCCGCCGCAGGTGGATCCCGACCCCGGGCCGCCGGTGGTGCAGCTGCCGCCGGGTGTCCCGCCCGGGCCGGGGCCGGCCGAACACGCGCCGTTCCCGCTGCCGGTTCCGCCGAACGAGCCGGGAACCCCGCCGCCGCCGTGGCCGTTCTTCGCGCCGCCGGACCAGGTCGTGCCGCCGTACGGCAGAACGCCGCCCGATGCGCCGCCGCCTCCGGCGCCCGCGCCGCCGCCTGCCGACGTGCCCCCGCTGCCGGCAGAGGCCCCGCCGCTCGCCAGCGGCCCGGCGATGGCCACGTACGACCAGAACGGGACGTTCGTCGACCCGGCCGGTGGAATTGGTGTGTACGCGCCCGGTACTGACAAACTGGCGCCTGCGGAAAATTGGGTTGATCTGATGTTGGCTCCGAGGCAGGCGTAATGGCAGAAGACACGGTTTCGACGGCCGAGGCGCCGAAGCCCCGGGAACGTCGGCGTGCGAAACGACCCGCCGGGCCGGTGAACGGTGCCGCGACGACGTCCGCGGCCGGCGTGCGTGTCGAGGCTCCGACGACCGTCAAGACCCGCCTGAGTCGACCGGGACCTCCGGCGCGGCGACAACCGCATCGCGCTCTGGTGGTGATGGTCTCCCTGCTCACCGGGCTCGCAGCCGTGATCGCGACGGGCCCAGGCGTATGGGTGCTATTCGACAGCCAGCGGGACGCCGAGGCTCTTCAGGCGCGCGACCAGCGTTTCGTCGACACCGCCTCGCAGCTCGTGGTCAACATGTTCAGCTACACGCAGGAGAACATCGACGACAGCGTGAACCGGTTCGTCAACAGCACGAGTGGTCCGCTGCGCGACATGCTCAGCCAGGACAACAACGTGGAGAACCTCAAGTCGATCTTCCGCGACACCAGTGCCAGTTCCGAGGCGGTGATCAACGGCGCCGCGCTGGAGAGCGTCGATGAGGTTGCCAAGAACGCCGAGGTGCTGGTGTCCGTGCGGGTGACGGTGACCGACATGGAGGGCACGAACAAACCGTCCCAGCCCTACCGGCTGCGGGTGATCGTGCATGAGGACGACAACGGCCACATGACGGGCTACGACCTCAAATACCCCGAGGGTGGGAACTGATGCCGCTCCCGGACGTAAGGAGGACGAGAAGCAGCACAGCCGCCAGGCTGGTGGGTGTACTCAGCGTGCTGCTGGCGGTCGGTTTCGTCGCGCTGGCCGGCGTCGGTGGCTGGCTGTACTGGAACCGGGTGGAGCTTCGCGGTGAGCAGAGCACGCGCGCCGACGTCGCTCCGCTCGCGGCCAAGCAGATCCCCCAAGTGTTCGGCTACGACTACCAGACCGTCGAGCGCAATCTGAACGAGGTGTACCCACTGCTCACCCCGGCGTATCGCCAGGAGTTCGAGGACCGTGCGACCAAGGACATCATCCCGCAGGCGCGGGAACGGCAACTGGTCAGCCAGGCCAACGTCGTTGGCGTGGGAGTGCTGAGCGCACAACGGAATTCGGCATCGGTCATGGTGTACATGAACCGAACGGTGACCGATAAGTCCAAGCAGCCGGTCTATGACGGCAGCCGATTGCGCGTCGATTATCAGAAGATCGACGGCAAGTGGCTGATCGAGTACATCACCCCGATATAGAGCCGTCCGACTTGGGTTGGATCGTCCGCTCCGCGGACGGCGTGGCGGCCAACGCGTCGAGGAACGACCGCGCCCAGCGGTCGACGTCGTGGGCGAGAACCTGTCGGCGCAACGCGCGCATCCGTCGTCGTCCTTCTTCCGGGGTCTGATTCAGCGCCAGCTCGATCGCGTCCTTGACGCCCTCGAGGTGATGCGGGTTCGCGAGGTAGGCCTGACGGAGTTCGGCTGCGGCGCCGGTGAATTCGCTGAGCACCAGCGCGCCACCGAGATCGCTGCGGCAGGCCACGTACTCCTTGGCGACCAGGTTCATGCCGTCCCGCAACGGCGTGACGAGCATGACGTCGGCCGCCACATAGAACGCGATCAACTCGTCGCGGGGGACCGGCCGATGCAGGTAGTGCACGATCGGATGGCCGACTTCACCGTATTCACCGTTGATGTGGCCGACTTGCCGTTCGATGGCTTCGCGCATCTCCTTGTAGCTCTCGACGCGTTCGCGGCTTGGCGTCGCGAGTTGCACAAGCACGGTGTCGTCGCGCTTGACCCGATGCTCGGCGAGCAGTTCCGAAAACGCCCGCAGCCGAACGTCGATGCCCTTCGTGTAGTCGAGCCGGTCGACGCCCAGCAGGATCTTGCGCGGATTGCCGAGCTCACTGCGGATCTCGCGTGCCCGCTGCCGGATGGCCCGTGTGCGCGCCTGCTGGTCGAGGGCCGTGGAGTCGATGGAAATCGGGAAGGCGCCGACTTTGACGGTGCGAAAGCCGGTTTGAACCTCACCGAACCGCGACCGCACGCCGACAGAAGCGCGCGAGGTGTTCGCGCCGACCAGGCGCCGGGCCAGGACCAGGAAGTTCTGCGCGCCACCTGGCAGATGGAAGCCGATCAGGTCGGCGCCGAGCAGTCCCTCGACGATCTCGGTCCGCCACGGCATCTGCATGAAGATCTCCACCGGCGGGAACGGGATGTGCAGGAAGAACCCGATGGTGAGGTCCGGCCGCAGCATCCGCAGCATCTTCGGAACCAGCTGCAGCTGGTAGTCCTGCACCCACACGGTCGCACCCTGCGCCGCAGCCTTCGAGGTCGCCTCGGCGAAACGCCGGTTCACCTCGACGTAGCTGTCCCACCACTCGCGGTGATAGATGGGCTTGACGATGAGATCGTGGTATAGCGGCCACAGCGTCGCGTTCGAAAAGCCCTCGTAATACGAGGTGACGTCGTCGGCCGACAGCCGCACCGGGTACAGCTGCAGGTCATCGTCTTCGATCGGGTCCTCGTCGGCGTCGGGAACGCCGGCCCACCCGATCCACGCGCCGCGCCGACGACGCAGCAACGGCTCCAGGGCGGTGACTAGGCCGCCCGGGCTCCGTTTCCACTCCGTGCTGCCGTCGGGGAGCCGCTCCATGTCGATCGGCAGCCGGTTGGCCACCACGACGAAATCGGAATCCCCGGAGCCGACCCCCTGGCGGCCCCCCGCAGCCACTTACGCCTCGAGTTTCGCAGGCCCAATGCCGAGCATCGACAGGAAAATCCGGCATTCGTCGGCGTCGGTCGCATAGGCAGCAACGACGCGCCTGGCCTGGCGCGCAGTGTGGTCGGCTAGCGGTTCGACGTCACCGAGTTCGGCGGGATCAGATTTCGAAGGCATAGGACAACTCTAGGCGACGGCTCTGTCGCCCGGGTCGCCGCCGTTGGCTAGCCGACCTGGCCGATGCTGCCGTGCACAGTCGGGCTTGAGCCGATGGTCGACCTCGGCACCGCCTGCGGTCCCATCGCCTGCGCCTCCTCGGCCAGGCCGATGCACTGACCCGAGTTGTGCCCGGTGCAGGGGATGGCGCCGCCGCCGCCCGGCAGACCCACCGCGGGGATGCTGGGGTTGCCAGGGATGGCTTGGAACGGTGAGCCGGCGTTCGGCACGGTGTGCGGGACACAGACGCCGGTGAAGTTGTCTGGCTCCTCGCCGGCCGGGCATTGGGCCAGCGGCACGGAGGACGTCGGTACTGCGAAGACGGCGATCGCCGGGGCTGCGGCGACTGCGACCGCAAATCCACCGGCAAGGATCAGTCGTCGTGCTGAATACTGCAAGGTCGCCATCGTCACGCTCTCTGTCTGTAGTTATTGACCGTGTGTCGTCGGGAGGATTCTATGGAAGCTGAGAGAAATCTGCATACGTTCCACCAGTTCGCTGGGAATGCGTGTCGAAAACTTGCGGTCTGACGGGTGACCGGCTACGGCGCTACAGGCCGACAGGCATGAAAAAGCCGGGGCCGCCAACGCGGCGCCCCGGCTATCTAAAGGTATCGGTTTGGTTACGGGCTGGAGCTGACCGTGGAATGCGGTACCGGTTGCGGTCCCTCGGCCTGCTGTTCCTCGGCCAGACCTATGCACTGTCCGGAGTTGCCTCCCGTACAAGGGATGCCGTCGATTTCCGGTAGCCCGCCTTGGGACGTTTCGCCGAATGCCGGCGAGTTCGGCACCAAATCGGGCACGCAGACGAAGGTGTAGAGGTCTTCGGATTCGCCGGCGGGACACGCCGCGATCGACGGTGCGGATGTGCCCGCCGTTGGTACTGCGAAGACGGCGACTGCCGGTGCGGCGGCAACCGCGACCGCAAATCCGCCGGCAAGGATCAGTCGTCGTGCTGGGAGCTTGAAGGTCGCCATCATCACGCTTTCTGTAGTTTGCTGATCGTTCGTCCGGGAACTGTATTGACCTTGCCCGCCATCTGCATTCGCGCTACGAATTCCCTGCCGATGTCCGTCCCGAAGTTGTGGCAGGAGAGGCCATCTGCTACTGCGAATACTACGCTGAGTGCCGCGAAATCGCCCCCGGTTCGAGAATGAGAATGGTGCGCACGTCCCATTTCTGAGAGGTTGCTGTCAGATTGCTGTGGCACCGCTGCGGGGACGCTTGCTGTGGCACCGTAATGTGCAATCCGTCGAACAACGCAAGCGAACGAGGTGGTCCGCCGTGGCGAGCCCTGATCTGACCAGCGCCGAACCCATCGGAGGCGGTGCGCCCCAACAGGTGACCTACGAGACGCTCGACGAAGGTCGGATCGCACGCATCTGGCTCAACCGGCCGGAGGCGCAAAACGCCCAGTCGCGAACGCTGTTGGTGCAGTTGGACGAGGCTTTCGGTCGCGCAGAAGCCGACGACCTGGTGCGGGTGGTGATCCTGGCGGCCCGGGGCAAGAACTTCTCGGCGGGACACGATCTCGGTTCGGAGGAAGCGCTACTGGAGCGGAAACCCGGCCCGGCGCAGCATCCGACGTTCCGTTCGCACGGTGCGACCGTGCCAGCCATCGCGGAGCGAACCTATCTGCAGGAGTGGCACTTCTTCTTCGAGAACACCCGCCGCTGGCGGGATCTGCGCAAGATCACCATTGCGCAGGTGCAGGGCAACGCCATTTCGGCGGGGCTGATGCTGATCTGGGCCTGCGACCTGATCGTGGCCGCCGATGACGCGAAGTTCAGCGATGTCGTCGGGGTGCGGATGGGTATGCCGGGCGTCGAGTATTACGCCCACCCATGGGAATTCGGTCCGCGAAAGGCTAAAGAGCTTCTGCTGACCGGTGATTCGATCGATGCCGAGGAGGCGTACGGGCTCGGCATGGTGTCTAAGATCTTCCCGCGCGCCGAACTCGAGGACAAGACACTCGAATTCGCCCGGCGCATCGCAGAACGGCCGACCATGGCGGCGCTGCTGATCAAGGATTCGGTGAACGCGGCCAGCGACGCGATGGGTTTCACCGAGGCGCTGCGGCACGGCTTTCACATTCACGAGCTCGGCCACGCGCATTGGGCGGCGCACAACGAGAACCGGTATCCGGTCGGGCTGCCCCCGGACGTCCCGGATTGGCGGACGCTGGGCGCGCCGAAGCAGTCGCGTCGCGATACGCCCTGACGTCCGTGCGGTAGGCACTATGCCCGTGCGGCCGGACATGGTTCCATAGCTAGAACCTGTTTCAGTTTTGGCGATAGGGGTCGCGGTGCAGCTGTCGTTGGCGGATCGAACGTTCCTGGTCACTGGTGGTGGCAGCGGGATCGGCAAGGGCGTGGCAGCGGCGGTTGTCGCCGCGGGCGGCAACGTGATGATCGTCGGCCGCAACGCCGACAGGCTGTCCGATGCCACCGCGGCGATAAGGGCGCAGGTCGGCGACGGGGCCGGGTCGGTGCGCCACGAACCCGCCGACGTCACCAACGAGGACGAGGTTGCCCACGTGGTGGACGCCGCCACCACGTGGAACGGCGGACTGCATGGCGTGGTGCACTGCGCCGGCTGGATCACCGGCCAGGTGATCAATGTCGACGGCGGACACGGGCTGCGCCGCGGACCCGACATGTCGGCGATGCTCGAACCCGTTTTCGGCGCGGACGGCCTGCGCGGGGTCGTGCGGAGCTAACTCGCTCGCCGGTTTATCCACAATCGCGTTTTTATCCACAGGTTGGGTTTGGGCGGCGGTGGTATCGGGTCGTTTGTGTCGTGCGGCGCGATTATCGTCGAAAACATGTTCGATGGTTCGCTGCCGGAGATCGGCGAGTTGGCCGCGTTGGAGGACGCGGCGGTGGTGGAGGCCGCCGGTGGCTGGGCGCGGGTGGAGGCCGCGGCGTGTGCGCGCAAGCAGGCCGCGCTGGCCGAATCCTTTGCCCGCCGCACCGGCCTGGGCGCCGACGAGCGCGAGCTGTGGTGGGTGGATCCCGACGCCGCGGTCACCGCGGAATTGGCGGCCGCGCTCAACGTCAGCCCGGGCATGGCGCTGGCCCAAACCCATCGCGGGGTGGCGCTGCGCGACCGGCTGCCCACGGTGGCGGCGCTGTTTGAGGCCGGCCTGCTCACCGACGTGCTGGTGCGCGCCATCGTGTGGCGCACCCACCTGATCACCGACCCCGAGGCGATGGCCGCGGTGGACGCCGCGCTGGCCGACCAGGTGCTGAGCTGGGGGCCGTTGTCGGTGAAGAAAACCGAACAGGCCATCGACGCGCTGGTCGACGAGCACGATCCGGGCGCGCTGCGCCGATCGCGGGCCGCCAGCCAGTACCGCGGGGTGGAGTTCGGCTCCCCGTCGGATGAGGCCGGGTTCACCAGCCTGTGGGCCCGGCTGTATGCCCCCGACGCGGCCGTGCTGCAACGCCGGGTCGAGGAGATCGCCCGCAGCGTGTGTGAGGCCGATCCGCGCACCCTGGCCGAGCGCCGCGCCGACGCGCTGGCCGCGCTGGCCGCCGGCCACCAGCTGGCCTGCGACTGCGGTGGTGGTGACTGCCCGGCCGGGCCGCGCCCCGGTGCGCCCAAGAACGCCATCGTGCATGTGGTCGCCGACGCCGCCACCGTAGAGGCGGCCCGCGAGCAGACACCCGACCCATCTGCCCCCACGCCCGCCGCGGCACCTCCCACGCCCGCCAACAACCCGCCCACCGAGGCGACCGTTACCGCCGCCCGCGAGCAGACACCCGACCCAGCGCCCCCCACGCCCGCCGCACCGCAGGCCGGGCCGCCCGCCAACAACCCGCGCACCGAGGCGACCGTCACCGCCGCCCGCGAGCAGACACCCGACCCATCTGCCCCCACGCCCGCCGACGCACCTGCGGGGCCGCCCGGTGACACCGCCGGCCGAGTAAATGCACCGCCCCGCCGGCCTTCGTGATGGGTGGTGGGGTGATGCCCGCCCCGTTGTTGGCCGCGGTGTTGGAGCGCGCCACCGTGCGCGAGGTCCGCCATCCCGGCGATGCCCCACCCGAGCCGCGCTATGCGCCGTCGCGGGAGCTGTCCGAGTTCGTCCGGTGCCGCGATCTGACGTGTCGCTGGCCCGGCTGTGATAAGCCCGCCGATGGCTGCGACCTCGACCACACCGTGCCCTACCCGGTGGGGCCCACCCACGCCTCAAATCTCAAGTGTCTCTGCAGGTTTCACCATTTGTTGAAGACATTTTGGTGCGGCGTGCGCGGCTGGCGCGACCGACAACTGCCCGACGGCACCGTCATCTGGACCTCACCCACCGGGCACACCTACACCACCCGGCCGGGCAGCGCGCTGCTGTTCCCCACGCTATGCCTACCCACCGGCACCCTGTGGCGGCCCGAACCGCCCGCGACTACCCCCACCGGTGACCGCGGGGCGATGATGCCCAAACGGCGCCACACCCGCGCCCAAAACCAGGCGCGCCGCATCAAAGCCGAACGCCGACTCAACGACACCCACATCGCAGAACGCAACAAGCCACCACCCTTCTGAACCGCCGAGCTACACCTCGAGAACAGTCGGCAGCCGTGGTCCCCAGAAGTTCAGGTGGTTCGCCGAATGTTGAAGCGCCGTCCAGCCGGGGATGATCTGCCAGATTCCGTACTTGTCGTGCGGGTAGTCGCGCAGGAAAACGCCAAGGTCGAACCCGGTCTTTATCGCCCGGAAGATGTTGGGTGGTCCCAGCTCTCCGGTCTGCAACCAGTGCGCGATGTTCTGCGCGATGCGGGCGATCATCGTGAACGGGTCGGTGAGTGACAGTGGCGTCACGAGGTCGTAGCCCTGCTTCAGGTAGGTGCCGAAGATGTCGGCGTTGCCGTAGATGTCGCCTGGCAGGCAGTAGTCGAACCAGTCGATGGTCCCCGTGTTCCTGATGTTGTCACCCGAGATGCCCTCGTAAGCCAGCTGGTTGCCGAGATGGAAGGTCCGCCCGCGTCCGCGGTGCGGGGACGCGATGGCGTGTACCCATCGGCAGTCACCTTGCCGCGAGGTGAGCGATCCGGACACCAGTTCGCGCCCCACCAACGACACCACCGCCCCACCCTGGCTGTAGCCGAGCAGGCCGAACGATCCCTGATGTTCGCCGATCAACCGCTTCACTTCCGCAATGCCCATGTCGCGCGAGTCGATGTAGGACGGATCCCCCGAGCGCGTCGAGCACGTTCTGGCCGGGGCCCGGGATGGGACCGAAGCTGGCCGGATAGTTCACATAGACGATGTCGAAAACGCGCCGGTCGAGAACGTTGGTGATGCCCGTCAGCAGGCCGACCTCGGCGGCAGGCGTGATCTCTGGACGACTGTCGGCCGCCTCCACGACCTCCCATGTGCCCGGTACGCAGAACAGTTTGTGTTTGGCCATGACTCGAGTATGCGCCCGCCGGTGAACGCATCGGCTCACCTCGAATATGGTGTCGCTGCAAGGCTTTTAGCGACTCTTCGCGGTGGCTGCACGTTCGGCGAAGGTCCGCACCGTGATCGTCCGGGCGACAGCCGTCCAGGGTTGCCCGAGTGCGGCCTACTGCGGCAGCTTGTCCCTGCACTAGGCGTAGGCGGCCAGTCCGGCGTCGCCAGCGCGGTCGCTGTGCGGCGTCGACCACCGCCGCCTAGAGTCACGTCATTTCGGCGGCGCGGTGTACTGCGTTGACGATGCCTTGGTAACCCGTGCACCGGCAGAAATTCCCGGACAGACCCTCGCGGATTTCCTCGTCGGTGGGTTTCGGATTGTCGCGCAGCAGCGCGGTGATCGACATGACGAAGCCCGGTGTGCAGAAACCACACTGCAGTCCGTGACACTCCCGCAGCGCCGACTGCACCGCAGACAATTCACCGTCGGGCGACGCGACGGCCTCGACCGTCGTGACCTCCATGCCGTCCACCTGCACAGCGAAGATCAGGCAGGACCGGACGGCCTCGCCGTCCAGAAGCACCGTGCAGGCGCCACACGCACCGTGTTCGCAACCGAGGTGTGTGCCCGTGAGACCGCACTTCTCGCGAAGGTAATCCGCCAGCGTCAGGCGCGGCTCGACGGTCGCCCAGGTGGCCTGTCCGTTCACTGACACCTGGACCGGTCGCTCATGCATTGATCGCCTCCGTGGTCGCAGACACCCAAGCCCGTGACACCAACGCGGCGCCGACGCGGGTGCGGTACGAGGCCGACCCCTGCAGGTCGGCGGGAATGTCGTCGAGTCCGGCCACTGCGAGGTCGCCGATTTCGTCGGGCGTCGTGTCGCCGACCGGACGGCCGGTGACGGCCTCCTCCGCCGCAGATCCCCGCCTCGGCGTGGAAACCCCAACAAGCCGATGGCGCAGCGGCGGACGCGGTCGTCGTCGTCGAGTTCGACGGCCACGACCGCACCCGCGATTGCGAAATCACCATGACGCCGGGCGAATTCCTCCACCGCAAAGCCGCTCCGGCCCGTCCACACCGGGAACTGAACGCCCACAAGCACTTCGTCGGGCTTCAACGCGGTCTCCCACAGGCCGTCGAAGAAGTCCGCGGCGGCGATCTGACGCCGTCCGGTCGGAGACGCGGCGTCCATCTCGGCGTCGAGCGCCAACGCCACGGCCGGGTATTCGCCTGCGGGATCGGCGTGGGCGATCGAGCCGCCCAGCGTGCCCCTGCTGCGGATCTGGAAGTGGCCGATATACGGGGTCACCCGGGTCAACAGCGGCACCGCGGCCTTGACGTCTTCAGAGGCACCGACGGTGGCATCGGTGGTGCCGGCGCCGATCCACAAAGCGCCGTTGCGACGCTCAATGCCCTTCATCTTGTCCAGCCGGGAGACGTCGATCAGGTGGTCGAAGAACGCCAACCGCAGCGACAGCATCGGCACCAGACTCTGCCCACCGGCGAGAATCTTTGCCTCGTCGCCGAATTCGGCAAGCATCTGCGCGGCAGCGTCGATGCTGTCGGGTCGGTGATACTCGAAAGGGTACAGGCTTCATGCGCGCCTGCCGTTTGATCGACGTCCCAGGATCCACCCGATCGCCAGGCCCGCCAGCAGAACGGCCGCCACCGGCGCCACCCGCTTGGCCACCGGTACCGCGAGCACCCCGAGCAGGTCGACGGATGCCGCGTCGTCGGGCTGGGTCGGGGCCGAAACCGTCGGCGCTGCAGGCGTTTCGGCCGCCCGTGTCGGTGCGGAGCCCGCCAGCACGTCGGCCTCCAGACGCTCGGCGAACTGGCCGATCAGCTTGGTCGCCACGTCGGCCAGCACGCCCCGGCCGAACTGCGCCGCCTTACCGGAGATGGTGAGGTCGGTGGTGAGGACACAGGCCGTGCTGTCGCCCTCGTCTTTGAGCTCGGCGGTGACGACGGCGGCGGCGTTGCCCTGGCCGCGGGTCTCCTTGCCGTTGGCCTTGATGACCGCGCGATGGGCCGTGTCGTCCTTCTCCTGGAACGACGCATTGCCCGTGTACTGCACCGTGATCGGGCCGACCTTGACCTTGACCGCGCCGGTGAACTCGTCGCCGTCGACGGACAGCAACTGGGCACCGGGAATGCACGGCGCAATCCGCTCCACGTCGGTGAGCACCTTCCATGCCTGTTCGACCGACACGGGTACCCGAAACTCGTTGACTAGCTCCACTATTGGGACTCCTCGATAAGGGCGACGATGGCCGCCGGAGTGGCGGGCAGGCGGGTGAGCGTCACACCGAGCGGCGTCAGTGCGTCATTGATCGCATTGATCACCGCCGGCGTCGAGCCGATCGCCCCGCCCTCGCCGACGCCCTTGTAACCACCGACCCCCGGGCCGGGGATCTCGACGTGGCCGAACTCGATGGGCGGCACCTCGGTCGCAGTCGGCAGCAGGTAGTCGACAAACGTTGAGGCGAGCGGGTTTCCGTCCTCGTCGTAGGCCATATTCTCCAGAAGCGCGCCGCCGATGCCCTGGACGGTCCCGCCCGCGATCTGGCCTTCGACCACATTGGGGTTGATCATCGCGCCGACGTCCTCGCTGACGATGTACCGCGTCAGGGTGACGTGGCCGGTCTGCACATCCACCTCGCAGGTGCACGCGTGCGTCGCGTTGGCCCAGTGGATGGGCGCCTGAGAGGTGAACCGTGCAGTGGCCTCCAGCGAGGCCGACATTCCGGGCGGCAGCTGTTGCGGCTCGTAGTGCGCGCGGTAGGCGAGGTCGGCGAAGCTCACGCTCTTCGAAGGATCCTCGCGTACAACGGCTTTCGAGTTAGCCAGCTCGATCTCGGATTCGTCCACGCCCAACCGGTGGGCGGCCATCGCCACGATCTGCGTGCGCAGCATGCCTCCCGCCTCGTTGACGGCTCCGGCCGTCATCGGGCCGCTGCGGCTGCCCTGGGTCCCGGCCCCGTAAGGCGTGACCGCGGTGTCGCCCTGGATGGTGGCGACGTCGTTGATGTCGGCGCCCAGTGCGTCGGCGGTGAGCTGGACGACGGTGGTCTCGATGCTGTTGCCGGTCGAGCCGCCATTCACGTAGACGTTGATTTTCCCCGTCGGCTCCATGCGGATCGTCGCGCCCTCGGTGGCCAGGTGACCGGTCGCGGCGGCGGTCGGCTCGATGTACGCCGAAAAGCCCAGGCCGATATAGCGACCCTGCGCCAGGGCGTCGCGCTGTTCCTTGCGGAACCCCTCGTGGTCAAGGATCTTCACCGCCTGTTCGAAGGTCTCGACCGGGGCGACGTGGTCGTAGGGCATCCCGTTGGGATTGACGTACGGCATCTCGTCGCCGCGAAGGATGTTGCGGCGACGCACGTCCACGGGATCCATGCCCATCTTCCGCGCGGCGATGTCGAGCAGGATCTCGCGCGTAAGGGTCTCGTACTGCCACGGTCCGCGGTAGGCCGCCAGGCCGGCGGTATTCGAGAAGACCGTCTTGTAGTTGAAGCTGGCCTTCGGAACGCGGTACGGCCCGGGGAAGAACATGCCGATGGCGGCGGTGGTCAACACGGGGTAGGGCGTCGGATACGCCCCAACGTCCTGGGCGAAGTCGATGTCCACGGCGAGGATGTTGCCGTCGTCGTCGAACGCCATCCTGGCAGTGCCCTTGACATGCCGGGCCTGCCCGGCAGACATAAGGTTCTCGCGCCGATCCTCGATCCACTTCAGCGCCGCCGGCACCTTGCGCGCGGCGAGCATGATGCACATGTCTTCGCGCATCGGGACGACCTTCTGACCGAAGCCGCCGCCCGTGTCGCGCATGATGACCCGGACGTTCTGCGCCGGAATGCCCAGCAGGCGTGCACAGAACGCCCGAAGCTCGTGCGGCGTCTGTGTTGAGGCCCAGACGGTCAGCTCACCGGAGGCGGCTTCCCATTCGATGACCATGCCGCGCGTCTCGATCGGGACCGGCGCATAGATCTGTTGGTAGACGTCCGCGGAAACGACGTGCGCGGCGGCAGAGAAGGCCTCCTCGTCGGGCGGGGCCCCGCCCATGCCGCCCGCGACGTTGTCGGGATAAGCCTCGTGGACGACCACATCGGCGTTCACGGCCTTTCTGAAGTCGGCGATCGCGGGCAGCGCCTCGTAATCGACGTCCACCAACTCGATCGCGTCTTCGGCGATGTACCGGCTGTCAGCGATGACGAGCGCAACGGGGTCGCCCACGAACTTCGCCTCGCCCTCGGCCAGTGGAGGCCGCGGCGTATCCGCGATGTCCTTGCCTGCTACCGCGTGCCAGGCCTCCTTGACGTCCGGGTTGAGGTCGTCGGCAGTGAAGACGGCGCGCACGCCGGGCAGTGCCAACGCCGCGGAGGCGTCGATGCCGTTGATCCGGGCCCGCGCGAACGGGCTGCGCACGAAGCAGCCGTGCAGCATGCCGGGACGGGCGATGTCGTCGACGAACGTGCCGTGGCCGGTGAGCAGGCGGGTGTCCTCGACGCGCTGGACCCGGGTGCCCGCGTAGCGGGTCGCGACGGTTTCCGTCACGTAGTCGCTCCCATCGAATGATTGAAGAGTGACGTTATCGTATCCGAGAGCGACATTACCACCCCATTTGTCTCATCAATCGTGGTGGATGCGGCCATCGCTCTCGGTCAACGGCCGACCCCCGCCGCCCCAGCGCCGCGCGATGATCTCGGCGGCGATCGACACCGCTGTCTCCTCGGGCGTGCGGGCGCCGAGGTCCAGCCCGATCGGGCTGGCCAGTCGAGCCAGCTCGGCGTCGGTCAGGCCGACTTCCCGCAACCGGTTCATCCGGTCGTCGTGCGTGCGGCGCGAGCCCATCACGCCGATGTAGCCGACCTGGGGAAGGCGCAGCGCCACCTCCAGGGCGGGGACGTCGAACTTGGGATCGTGGGTGAGCACGCAGATCGCCGTTCGGGAGTCGATCGCGCCCTGCTCCGCCTGCGCGGCGAGGTAGCGGTCAGGCCAATCGGCGACGACGTCGTCGGCGCCGGGGAATCGGGCGGAGGTCGCGAAAACCGGCCGGGCATCGCACACGGTGACCCGGTAGCCGAGGAAGGCGCCCTGCTGAGCAAGGGCCGCGGCGAAGTCGATGGCACCGAAGATCAGCATCCGGGGTCGCGGCGCGTGGCTCGCGACGAAGACCTCCATGCCCGATTCCTGCCGCTGGCCGTCGGGTCCATAGGACAGGACGGCGGTGCGTCCGGCGGCGAGCAGCCCTCGGGCGTCGTCGGCGACGGCATCGTCGGCGCGCGCCGATCCGAGCGTCCCGTCGACGGTGTGTGGCCCGATGACGAGCCGGCGCCCCAGCCACACGGGGGCGGGATGCTCAATGACGGTGGCGACGGCGGTGGGCCGGTGGGCGGCGATGTCGTCGGCGACCGCCTGTAGCTGGGGGAAGGTGTCCTGCGATATCGGCTCGACGAAGATGTCGATGATGCCGCCGCATGTCAGTCCGACGGCAAAGGCGTCCTCGGTGCTGATGCCGTAGCGCTGCAACTCGGGCCGCCCGTTCTGCACGACCTCGTTGGCGAGTTCGTAGACGGCCCCCTCGACACAGCCACCGGACACCGAGCCGGCGACGGTGCCGTCGGGGGCGACGACCATGATCGCGCCGGGTGGTCGCGGTGCTGACTCGATCGTGCGCACGACGGTCGCAACGCCAGCCGTGCCGCCGGCGCGCCAGACCGTCATCAGCTCACCGAGTACGTCGCGCATGGTCGAAAGTCTATGCACGCATCGCGGTAACCCCGAGGTCGCTGAGCAGTCGCCGCACGCGTTCTTCGATTTCGTCGCGGATCGGCCGGACGGCTTCGACGGCTTGTCCGGCGGGATCGGGCAGTACCCATTCCTCGTAGCGTTTTCCGGGGAAGATGGGGCAGGCGTCGCCGCAGCCCATGGTGATGACGACGTCGGCAGCTTGAACGATCTCATCGGTCCAGGGTTTGGGAAACTCGTTGGTGATGTCGATGCCCACTTCGGCCATCGCCTGCACGGCGGCCGGGTTGATCTCAACGCCGGGCTCGGACCCACCCGACCAGGCGACGGCATCTTCGCCGGCGAGGTGGGTTAAGAATCCGAGCGCCATCTGGGAACGGCCTGCGTTGTGGGTGCACAGGAACAGCACCGTGGGCTTGTTGTCGGAGATCTTGCCCTCGACGCGGGCCAGCGCGTTCAGCCGCTGACGGGCGAAGCGTTCGGCCAGCAGCGGCAGGAAGTTGGGAATCGTTGCCCGGCCGGCGAATTGGTCGTAGGACGAGTAGAGGAACCGCTCGATGGTCTCGACGCCGAACGTGCCGTCGAACTCGCGCTGCAGCCGGGTTGCGGCGGTGCGCAGGGCGAGTTGTTGGTCGATCGACAAATCGGGGTGCTGAGGGTGAGCGTATTGGGCTGGGCTTTCGGTCATCACGAACTCCGTTGGTCGGTGGTGCTCCAGTGGTGGGGGATGACTGCTTGGTCGGCGCTCTTCGCGGCGTCGGGATAAAGCGCGACCACGAGCGCCAATCCCAGTAGCCCGCCGACGATTTGGGCGGCGATGAAGCCAGGTGCTGAGGACGGGGCAATGCCCGCGAACGTGTCGGAGAACATGCGCCCGATGGTGACCGCCGGGTTGGCGAACGACGTGGAACTGGTGAACCAGTACGCCGCGCCGATGTATGCGCCGACCGCGGCGGCCGATAGGGCGGCCCGGCCGGTGCGGGCCAACGCGAAGATGAGCGCGATGAGCCCGGCCGTCGCCACGACCTCGCCGACGAGGTGCCCGGTGGTGATGCGCTCCTTCGTCGCGAGTTCGAACACCCGGCGATCGAACATCAGGTTCGCCAGCACCGCTCCGGCGATCCCGCCCGCGATCTGCACCACCGCGTACGCCGCGACGTCGCGGCTGATCATCCCTGTCCCTGCGCGGCGGCCGAGCAGCCAGTCCGCGGCGGTGACGACCGGGTTGAAGTGCGCACCGGAGACCGGCCCGAACAACAGGATCAGCACCGCGAGGCCGAACACCGTCGCGGTGGAGTTCTCCAGCAGTTGCAGCCCCACGTCGTCGGGTGACAGCTGCGCCGCGGCGATACCGGAGCCCACCACGACGGTAACCAGCAGTGCGGTGCCGACGAATTCGGCGAGCAGCCGCCGCGGCAGCCCGACGGTGTCCACTATCGGCTCCGGGTCAGGGTGTCGGCGCCGAGCAGCTCTGAAAGCTGTTGCAGCGCTTCCGGAATGACGCGGTAGTAGACCCACGACCCCCGGCGTTCGTTGTCGAGCAGCCCCGCGGTGCGCAGCACCTTGAGGTGGTGGGAGATGGTCGGCTGGGTCAGATCGATCCCGGCCGACAGGTCGCACACGCAGGCCTCACCGCCGGTGTGGCTGGCCACCACGCTGAGCAGGCGCAGGCGTACGGGGTCGGATAGCGCCTTGAGCTTGGCCGCCAGCGCCGTGGCCGCGGTCATCGACAACGGCTCACGGGCCAGCGGCGTCACCTCGCAGGACTTCGACATGCATCGATATTGACAGCTATCGAATCAGTCCACAATCGAACTTCTGGTGAACTCGCCGTCAGCCGCAGGAGCAACCGGCTGGCACCTCGCCGAACGTGTCCGAGTCGGCCAGCACGGTGTAGACCTCCCACTTCTCACCGGCCGGTCCGCTGACCCAGACTTTGTCCTGGGTGGCGAAGCAACAGGTGGTGCCGATCTCCTCGTCGGTGAACAGACCCTCTCCGCTCAGTCGGGCGATCTCGGCGTGCACCTGCTCGCTGGACTCGACCTCGACGCCGAGGTGGTTGAGCGTCCCCCCGTGACCGGGGTTTTCGATCAGCACAAGCTTGAGCGCGGGTTCGGCGATGGCGAAGTTGGCGTAGCCGTCCTTGAGCTTGGCCGGCTGGGTGTTGAACAGCTTGGAGTAGAACGTGACCGCCTCGTCGAGGTCGTCGACGTTGAGGGCGAGCTGAACGCGGGACACGATGTGATCCTCTCTACCTGTGAGACATATATCGAACTAAGTTGACAGAGCCAACTATTGCACCTTTTTGATATATGTCAAGGTATCTGGCACGATCGTTGTATGCCGAAGACCCTGCCAACGATCGACATCTCCGCGCCGGTGTGCTGCGCACCTGTGGCGGCCGGGCCGATCAGCGATGACGATGCACTGCAGATCGCGTTACGGCTCAAGGCGCTGGCTGATCCCGCGCGAGTGAAGATCATGTCGTTCTTGTTCAGCTCGTCGGCCCGCGAAGAGACCAGCGGAGAGCTGGCGACAGTCCTCGGTTTGAGTGAATCGACCGTGAGCCACCACGTGACGCAGCTCCGCAAAGCGGGCCTCGTCGAGTCGGATCGGCGCGGGATGAACGTCTTCCACCGCGCGCGAAAAGAGGCGCTCGGCGCGATTTGTGTTGTCCTCGACCCGAACTGCTGCACGTGATCATGCGACTTGCCCTAGTTGGCTGTCTCGTCGCTATGTGCTGCGGTGCACAAGGAGTGGCTTCGGCGTCACCCCCGCCCCCGGTGCCGCCCGTGTCGGCCGAGGCTCGCGCGGCCGGGCTTGTCGACGTTCGGACCGTCGTGCCGGACGCGATCATCGACCTTCGCTACGCGACGCCGAACAATTTCGTCGGCGTACCGCTCTATCCCGCCGATGCCCGCTGCCTTGTCGACGAATCGATGGCCGAGAGTCTCGCGACAGCCGCTGAGGCACTGCGACCCGATGTGCTTGTCTTCTGGGACTGCTACCGGCCGCACGACGTCCAGGTGAAGATGTTCGAGGCGGTTCCCGACCCCAATTGGGTGGCCCGGCCGGGGCCGTATGCGCGCAGCCACGAGGCGGGCCGCTCGGTGGACGTGACGATCGCCGGCGCAGATATGGGCACTGACTTCGACGACTTCTCGCCGAGCGCGTTGGCATTCGCGACCGAGGACGTCAGCGCGTCGGCGCAAGCGAATCGGGCACGGCTGCGCGAGGCGATGAGTGCCGGCGGATTGACGGTGTACACGGGTGAGTGGTGGCACTTCGATACCGACGACGCGTATGTGCAGCGCCCGATTCTCGATGTGCCGGTTAATTAGGTAACAGACGTCCGGCTCGGCTGACGATTGCCAGCCGACCCGGACATCTGGATCAGGCGAGGTCGAACCGGTCGTTGTTCATCACCTTGACCCACGCCGCGACGAAGTCCTCGACGAACTTCGCCTTCGCGTCGTCCGTGGCGTAGACCTCGGCGAGCGAGCGCAGGATCGAGTTCGAACCGAAGACCAGCTCGTTGGCGGTGGCGGTCCACTTGGGCTCGCCCGTGACGCGATCGCGACCCTCGTACACGTTCTCCGCCGACTCGGACACCTTCCACGCCGTGCCCATGTCGAGCAGGTTGACGAAGAAGTCGTTGGTCAACGTGCCAGGCTTATCGGTGAAGACGCCGTGCTTGGTCTGGCCGTAGTTGTTGCCCAGAGCGCGCAGGCCGCCGATGAGAACCGTCATCTCGGGTGCGGTCAGGTTCAACATGTAGGCCCGGTCCACCAGCAGGTGCTCCGCCGGCGCCTTCTCTCCGACTCGCAGGTAGTTGCGGAAGCCGTCGCCCCTTGGTTCGAGGTAACCGAACGACTCAACGTCGGTCTCCTCCTGTGTGGCGTCGGTGCGCCCGGGCGCGAACGGGACCGTGACGTCCTGCCCCGCATCCTTGGCCGCCTTCTCGATGGCTGCACTGCCGCCAAGGACGATCAGGTCGGCGAGCGAAACCTTCTTCCCGCCAGACGCCGAGCCGTTGAAGTCCTGCTGGACCTTCTCCAGGGCCTGCAGCACCTTGGCCAGTTCGGCCGGCTGGTTGACTTCCCAATCCTTCTGCGGCGCAAGGCGAATCCGCGCCCCGTTGGCCCCACCACGCAGGTCGGTGCCGCGGAAGCTTGCCGCCGACGCCCATGCGGTCGAGACCAGCTGGGAGACCGACAGGCCGGAGTCGAGGATCTTGCCCTTGAGGGCGGCGATGTCCTGGTCCGCAGATCAGTTCGTGAGTCGACCTTGGGGACGGGGTCCTGCCACAGCTGCGCCTCGGCAACCCACGGACCCAGGTAGCGGGAGATGGGTCCCATGTCGCGGTGCAACAGCTTGTACCACGCCTTGGCGAACGCATCCGTCATCTCCTCCGGGTGGTCCAGCCAGCGACGCGTGATCTTCTCGTAGACCGGATCCACCCGCAACGACAGATCCGTCGTCAGCATTGTCGGTGCGCGCCCCGGTCCGTCGAAGGGGTCAGGGACAGTGCCCGCGCCGGCGCCATCCTTCGCGGTGTACTGCCAGGCACCGGCCGGGCTCTTGGTCAACTCCCACTCGTGGCCGTACAGGGTCTCGAGGAAGCTGTTGTCCCATTTGGTCGGGGTGGGCGTCCATACCACCTCGAGGCCGCTGGTGATCGCGTCCTTGCCCACGCCCGTGCCGAAGGAGCTCTTCCAGCCAAGGCCCTGGAATTGGAGGGGGCAGCCCTCAGGCTCGGCACCGACGAGGTCGGCGTCGCCTGCTCCGTGGGTCTTGCCGACCGTATGGCCGCCGACGATGAGCGCCGCCGTCTCGACGTCGTTCATCGCCATCCGGCGGAACGTCTCGCGAATGTCCTTGGCGGCTTTCAGTGGATCCGGTTCGCTGTTGGGCCCCTCCGGATTCACGTAGATCAGGCCCATCTGCACGTTGGCGAAAGGCTCGGCGAGCTCCCGGTCGCCGCTGTACCGCTCGTCGCCGAGCCAGGTGTCCTCAGGGCCCCAGTAGATCTCCTCCGGCTCCCAGATGTCCTGTCGCCCGAAGGCGAAGCCGAACGTCTTGAGGCCCATTGATTCGTACGCACAGTTGCCGGCGAAGATGATCAGGTCGGCCCAGGAGATTTTCTTGCCGTACTTCTGCTTGATCGGCCAGAGCAACCGGCGCGCCTTGTCGAGGCTCACGTTGTCGGGCCAGCTGTTGAGGGGAGCGAAACGCTGAGCGCCTTCGCCACCACCGCCACGGCCGTCGTGGACGCGGTATGTGCCCGCTGCATGCCAACTCATCCGGATCATGAGCGGCCCGTAGTGACCGTAGTCGGCCGGCCACCAGTCCTGCGATGTGGTCATCACCTCGAAGATGTCGCGCTTCAGCGCTTCGACGTCGAGGGTCTTGAATTCTTCTGCGTAGTTGAAGTCCTCGCCCATCGGGTTGGCCTGCGGCGCGTGCTTGTGGAGAACCGACAGGTCCACCTGATTCGGCCACCAGTCCCGGTTCGTCTGGGGCTGATGCACCTTCGGCTCAGGGGAGGGGATTACTGGGTTTTCGCTTTCGGACACGTCGATCCTTCCTTACGGGAGTGGGTGAATCGGGCTGTGATCACGGGTGTGATCGCGAAGTTTGCGATGTCGAGCAGTCGGGGCACAGGCCCCAGTAGATGACCTCGGCCTCATCGACCGCGAAGCCGTTGTGGTCAGACGGGGTCAGGCAGGGCGCGTCACCGACGGCACAGTCGACGTCCGAGATGACCCCGCAGGACCGGCAGACGACGTGGTGGTGGTTGTCGCCGACGCGTGACTCGTAGCGAGCCACGGAGCCGGATGGCTGGATGCGCCGCACCAGACCCGCGGTCGTCAGCGCATTCAGCGAGTCGTACACGGTCTGGTGGGACACCTCGGGGAGATCAGTGCGAACGGCACGGATGATCGAGTCGGTATCGGCGTGCGGATGCGCGTACACCGCGCTCAGCACCGCCACCCTTGGACGGGTCACACGCAACGCGGCCCCGCGCAGCATCTGGGGGAAGTCCGAGACCGTGGCCACGCCCCGAAGTGTTGTCCCTTTTCTGGAATTAGTCAAGAATCCGAGGTGGAACCTCTGCTAGAGAACAGCCTCGGCAACGAAAGCGGTTGTCCGGTAACGCTTTCATAGATCGACACTGCTGAGAGATCGCGATCCGAGTCGATATCACGATCTGTGAGCAGTTTCGGCGAATGAGTGGAGCCCTAGTCGAGAACACCAATCAGTGCCCCTGCTTTGGTGCGCACTGCGTTGCCGCAGGTCAGGTCGACCACCGCGCCGGTGATCGCTTCGGCGCGGTCCGATGCCAGGAAGACTGCCGTATCGGCGACTTGGGCCAGCGTCGGGAGCCGCCCCAGCAACGTCACGTGCTCTGGCCACTGCACGAGCAACTGCTCGACGCTGATGCCCGCCGCGGCGGCCCGCCGCTCGAACAGCTCGCCGGTGTAGGAGCCGCTGGCGGGTCCGTCGGCGATCAGGTGCGGCCGCAGGCAGACGATGCGAACGCCGCTTGGCCCGAGCTCGACCGCGAGCCGCTGGGTCATCGTCTCGATCGCCGCGCAGGTGGTGCCGTAGCCGAGACTCCCGGGGGGCACGACCCGGGACGCGCCCGCCGAGAGCGTCAGGATCGTTCCCGAGCGGCGCGCCGTCATGTGCCGCGCAACCGCTTTGGTCGTGATCAGGTTGGTCCGCAGGAAGGCGTCGATCGGATGCATGACCTCCTCGACGGCCAGCTCGGCGAAGGGCGTGTCATGCACGAACGGGAAGGACACGGCATTCAATGCGATGTCGATTCCGCCCGCGTCTGCCGCCACGGAGTCGGCGTGGTCTGCGACGGCGCGCTCGTCGAGCGCGTCGACCTCCGCAACGCCGGCCGCGTCGCCAATGTCGTTGGCTACCTTCTCGAGCCGGGCCCTCGACCGCCCGGCGAGGTAGACGCGGGCGCCGGCATCCGCAAACGCACGCGCGACAGCGCCGCCGATCGCCCCGCCGGCGCCGTAGATCGTCGCGGTCTTGTTCTCCAGCATCATGTTGATGCAGACACCGCCGCGTCGAGAAAGTGGGCGCGCCTGCTCCGCCCATTTCGCGGCTCGGCCGGTGTCGATACTGGGGTGGACATGGAGAGCAACCTGATGACCAGGGCGCGGGCCGGAGACGGCGATGCGTTCCGAGAGCTGACCGAGCCGCACGGTCGGGAGCTACTGGTGCACTGCTACCGGATGCTCGGATCCTTCCAGGACGCCGAGGACGCCCTGCAGGACACGCTGCTGGCCGCCTGGCGAGGCCTCGGAGGGTTCGAGGAACGCGCCTCGATCCGTACATGGCTCTATCGGATCGCCACCAACCGGTGCCTCAACATGCTTCGCTCGGCCAGCCGACGCCCGGCGAGGCTGTGGGACAACCCCGATGTCGAACCGCCCGAGCCGACCCGCCTCGGCGAAGTCGTTTGGCTCGAGCCGTATCCCGACGCCTTCCTCGAAGGTGCGATCGACGCGCCACTCGGCCCAGAGGCACGATACGAACAGACCGAAGCCATCTCCCTGGCCTTCGTGACGGCACTGCAGATCCTGCCCGCTCGCCAGCGCGCCGTGCTCATCTTGCGCGAGGTACTCGGATACCGCGCCAACGAGGTGGCCGACATGCTCGACTCGACGGTCGAATCGGTCAACAGCGTCCTCAAGCGGGCCCGCGCCACCCTGCAGCGCCGCCTGCCGCCGACCGGCGAGCGCGAACCGGCTGCCGCCTCCGACTCAACCGCCGAACAGGCCCTGGTGGCAAAGTTCGTCCGGGCGTATGACTCCGGCGACGTCGACGCGCTGGTCGCCCTGCTCACCGCCGATGTCTGCCTCTCCATGCCACCGATCCCCCTCGAGTATCAAGGCCGCAACGCTGTGGCCCGCTTCTTCGCCGGCGTCGGATTGCGTCAGGGCCGCAGGTTCGACCTCGTGCCGACAAGGGCCAACGGTCAGCTGGCGTTCGGGCTCTACCTTCGCGCCCCCACCGGCGGCATCCGGCACGGGACCGGCCTCGACGTCCTCACCCTCACCGGCGACCGGATCTCCGCGATCACCCACTTCGACAAGAGCGTGCTCCCATCGTTCGGGCTGCCGCGATCGCTGCCGGGCCGATAATCAGCGTCCGTCGCACAGCTCGACGAGTCGGCTGGCGGTCCACGTCGGGGTGATACCTGGCGCACGCAACAGGTAGTGCACCCGCTCGTCCGCGGTCCAGCCGAACGCCTCGCCGAGTCCGTCGAGCATGGAGCGAAGGTAGGGAGCCGACGGCGGCGCGGGCTCGAGGTTCTGCAGGGACGTGATGGTCAACATCGGCAACCCGTCCCGGTCATCCACATGAAGGAGGGTCTCGTAGACGCGGGAGGGCGCTGGCCATCGTCCGTCGACTCCGCTGCCCAGCGGGATGTCGCTGCCAACCGGGCGCCGCACTTCCTGGGCGACCACGTCGCTGAGCTGTCCGAAGGTGAGCAGGTATGCCCGCGCCGCCACCTCGCCGTCGGTGTGAGGGTTGTAGAAAGCGACGCCCCCGCCCCACACGCTGGACCTGCCCGCAAAGGTGAGGCCACCGGTCAGGTGGATCCCGACGTCTCGGCGGGGTGGCGACTGGTCACGACATCCCACGTAGGTACGACGGGTGCCCCGCGGCCGTCCACCCGAGATGTAGCAGCCGAAACGCGCCGCATGCATGTTTGATCCGTAGGCGACGTACCAGACAAGATCCTCGGTTTCCAGACGCAGGCTCAACCGATTACGGATCCTTCCTCGAGTGCCACCTCTGCCTCCCGCAGGAGCACGGACTGCGCCTCCTGGTAGATCCGCCATGCCTCCTCGGGGCTGTCTCCGACCGCGGTCAGGCCAACGCGACCACACTCGGTGAGGCAGCTGATCATGTGGAAGACCACTCCGGTACGGCGGGCCTGGTCGAAATGCAGACCGTGACTTACGACGGCGTCGAAGAGCTCCGCGACGGTAAGTACCTTGAGCCGGTCGTCCTCGAAGTGGTCGGTCGCGACCAGGTACTTGGGTGTGCCGGAGGGGGTCAGGAACACGCCGCGCTTACCGTCGTAGGTCCCGTCGGTGAGGAACTGCAGGGTCAGGAACGGATGGGTGGTCCCACCCTTGCGAAGGTTCAGCTCGATCGCGTAGGGCGTCCACGCGCCGCTCTCGTCTTGCACGACAACGAAATCCACCGCGAACCGCCCGAGTACGCCGAGTTCCGCGAGATGCCGCCCGATCACCATCGCGGGCTCTGCGATGGCCGCGGCGTAGTCGGGGTTCGCGGGGAACACGCAGCCGAGATACTTCTGACCGCTCGCACCGCCGAGTACCTGGTCGTGGGTGGACAGCAGCTCGACGGTGCCGTCTGGCAGTGCCCGCATCTGGACACTTGGACTGGTCAGCACCACTCCGGTGATCCGTTCCTCGACGATGCCGCCATGCTTCTCGAAGGCGGCCAGATACACGTCGACAGCAAGGTCCTCCGCCTCTGGCTGCATGCCAAGCACGCGGTCAGTGATCGCAGCCGCCTCGTTTGACGAGCCAGGGGCCGGCAGCCCGTGCAGGTCCACCGACGCGTTGCCTGCCCCCGAGACACCCTCGTTGAGCTTGACGATCGCCTGAGTCAGCGACGGCCGTCTCACGCGCATGTTCTTCACGGCGGCCACAATGTCGTCGACCGTGTGGAGGTCCTCCGCCCCGACCGGACACGGCACCGCGAGCTCCTCGAACATCCTGCGGCAGCCGGTCTTGCTGCCGAGGTCCGCGAGCCGGGGATCCGCGCCGTACATCGGGATACCGAGAGACAGCGCGACGTCCCGTTCGAGAGCTGTGGTGTTGTAGGGGATCAGGTGACTGCGGGCCGGGTTGGGGACCAGAGCCCGGATCTCCCGCAGAAGTCGTGGTCGCGCAAGCAGTTTCGCGCTGAGCGGGACAGTCGACGCATCACCGACCGGCAGAAGGGTGAGCCGGGCACGGGCATGACTGGGAATCACCCCGGGGAGCAACCCGAGGTAGTACTCCACGATCGATTCGGACAAGGGCTGCGAGGTCACGTAGATCATGCGCAGCCGCGGTTGGCGGAGCAGCAGCAGCAGGAACAGCGCGCGTTCCTCCAACGCTTGCATGATGGTGCCACTCCCTGGCGTGGTGCGCTCGATGCTGATCGAGGGGACCACGACGACCGATTCGTCGGCGAAGCCGAGCCGCATCGAGTCCCAAACGGTCGGCATTGCCACTTGCAGATCGTCGAAGGAGCGGTAGCGCTCCTCTTCGTCGAGGTCCGATAGATGTCGACCCGTGGTCGGTTGGTCGGGGGCCTGTAGTTGTGTCATGTGCTCACCTACTTGTCGTCGAGCGCGCTGATGTTGTGGACCCGCACGGTGCGGCTGAATCCCTTGGGCTTCACGTCGCCGACCATTTCCGATACGGACACGTGCTCGGTGGCTGCGAGCACGCGGTCGGTGACCAATACCTGCCAGGGACCGGCGTCGGAACACAGCCGGGCGGCGAGATTTGTGACGCTGCCGATGGCGGCGTAGTCGAAGCGACCCTCGAACCCGATCCTGCCGAGGGTCGCAAAGCCTTGGGCGATACCGATTCCCAGGGCAAGGTCATGACCGTTGCGTAGCCAGCGCGCGGCAAGCTTGCTCACGGCGTCCCGGATATCTAACGCCATCCGGACTGCGCGCTCCGCCGCGTCGTCGCACTGGATCGGGTCGTTGAAGAACACCATGATCCCGTCACCGGTGAACCGCTCGAGCGTGCCTTCGTACGCGTGAACCAACGATCCGATGGCCCGGTGATACTCGGCCAGGACTGCCATCACCTCCTCGGGCGCACTGGTCTCTGCGAAGGGCGTGAAGTTCCTGAGGTCGGTGAAGACCACGACTATCTCGCGGCGGTGGCTTCCCAGGAGGTTCTCGTCGCTGACGACCAGATCGGCCAGTTGTGGTGACAGGAAGCGGCGTAGGCGGTTGGTGCGTTCCAATTCGGCCACCTGCCGGGCGACGCGAGTCTCGAGCTCCGTGTTCCAATTGGTCAGCTCGTCGGTCTGTCGTCGGATGGTGTCGTGGTATCGCTTGATCCGCGCCAAGGACGCAACTCGGGCCAGCAGCTCACTCTTGTCGAAGGGCTTGGTGACGAAGTCGTCGGCTCCCGACTCGAGCGCGGCGAGGCGCTGTTCACTTCCGCTGGCCGTGATCATCACGACCGGAAGGAATTCCGTCGCCGGCGTGGATCGGATCCTCCGACAGACTTCGTGCCCGTCCATCTGTGGCATCACGATGTCGAGCAGGACGAGGTCGACGTCCTCGGTCTCGAGCAACGCGAGCGCTTCCGCCCCCGACGACGCAGTGAGAACCCGATGTCCGCGAGGCGTGAGGACCGCGTCGAGCAGCCTCAAGTTGGCGGGCTGGTCGTCGACAGCCAGCACGGTCACGGGGGTGTCCATCACTGTCGCCGCCCGGCGAGGAACGCCTCGACCTGGCCGGGTAGTGCTCGCGCACTGATCGGCTTCTCGACGTATCCGTCGAAGCCGGCCAGGGATGCTCGCTCCCGGTCTTCGGCCATCGCGAAGGCGGTGACAGCGACGACCGGCACGTCCCGTCCGAGACTCCCCTGCCTCAACCTGCGCAGCGTCTCGGTTCCGTCGATGCCGGGGAGTTGGAGATCCATCAGCACCAGATCCGGGGGATCCTCCTGGGCGACGCGTAGACCTTCCTCCCCTGATTGGGCCGCGATGACGTCGTACCCGGCGAACTGGAGGACATCGCGTACCAGTTTGAGGTTCAACGGATTGTCCTCTACCACAAGGATTCTGCGCGGCGTCACGTCGACTCCCCCAGGGCACCCACGTGTCGCAGCGCATCGACCAGCTCGTCGCGACGAATTGGCTTGAGCAGATACTCGTCCGCACCCAGCGCTAGGCCCCGGGACCGATCGTCGACAACGGAGGCGATGACCACCGGGATAGCGGCGGTGGCGGGGTCCGCCTTGAGCTCGGCCAGGACCTGCCAGCCATCAAGCCGTGGCATCTTGATGTCAAGCACGACGGCGGTCGGCGGCACCCTGCGGACCAGCTCGAGCGCCTCGACCCCGTCCCGGGCCCGCAGCACCCGAGTAGGTGAACCGTCCAGGTAGGCCGAAAGGAGATCCAGTGACGCGCGGTCGTCGTCGACGAGGACTACGACGGGAAGCTCGCCATGCCCGGGCGAGGCGACCTCGTCCCCCCGGTCAAGCAGCCCCGGGATCGAGAAGCCGAACGTGCTGCCGACACCTGGGGTGCTCTCGAGCCACATCCGCCCTCCGAACAGGCCGACGATGCGTCGTGACAGCGTCAGTCCAAGACCGGTGCCCTCCTCCTTCGGAGCTCCCCGGCGGCCCTGCTGGAAGGACTCGAAGATCCGTTCCTGGTCCTCGGGCGGCACCCCGATGCCGGTGTCGGTCACGGTGACCACGAGCGCGGTCCCCTCGCGGTAGGCGCGGACGGAAACGCTGCCGCCATCGGGCGTGAACTTGACGGCGTTGGAGAGCAGGTTGAGGACCACCTGCTTGAATCGCAGCTCGTCGGCTTCGACCGTGCCGACGTCGTCGGCGACCTGCATCGTGATGGTGATGGTGTGCAGGGTCGCCCGCTCGCGGACCATTGCCAGGGTGTATTCCAGGGCGCTGCCGACGCTGAACGTGCTGGGCTCGAGCACCATCTGACCCGCTTCGACCTTCGACAGGTCCAGGATCTCGTTGAGCAGCTCGAGGAGGTGCCGGCCCGAGTTCCAGATGTCACGCAGGTACTCGTCCTGGCGCTCGTTGATCTCGCCGAACATGCGATCCAGCAACACCTCGGAGAACCCGATCACCGCGTTCAACGGGGTCCGCAGTTCGTGGGACATGCTGGCCAGGAACTCCGACTTGTGGCGGCTGGCGATCTCCAGCTCTTTGGTCTTGGTCTGCAACTCCCCGAACAGGCGTGCGTTGACGATGGCCAGCGCCGACTGGCCGGCGAAGGTCTGGAGCAGCTCGATCACGTCGGGTGGGAAAGCGCCCGTGCTCCGGCGCCGGATCACCAGCACGCCCACCATCTTGTCGCCGCGCAGCATCGGAACCGCGAGCACCGAGCGCCAGCCGTCCCGGAACAGGATCTCCAGATGCGGGTCGAGCTCCGCGGAAGCCAGGTCGGGAACCTCGAGCGGCCGGCGGGCGAGCGCGGCCCGACCCACCAACGTCGAATCCCGGTGGATAGTGATCGCTCGCAACTGTTCCACTAGGTCAGGGCTGCTGCCGAAGGCAGCACGGACGTGGAACGAGTCGTCCGACTCGTCGTACTCCATGATCGATCCGCCGTCGGCTCCGGTGAGCTGCACGGCGTTGCTGACGATCCGGTCCAGGACCTCGTCGCGGTCGAGGCTCGAGCCGACGGCCTCGCCCACCTCACGGAGAGCCTCCAGCTGCGCAACCTTGCTGCCCAGCTCGGAACCCCTGGACTCGAGTGCGCGCAGCAGGTTGACCTGTCGCAACACGATCGCGCCCTCGACGGCGAACTCTTCGAGGAGCTCGCGTTCACGGACGTCGAACGGCTTGACATCGGTCCGCCACATCGACAGCACGCCGACGACCTCGTCCTGGAGGAGCATCGGCGTGGAGAGCAGGGTGCGGAAACCGGCAAGACGCTGGAGGTCCGGGCGTCCATAGTCCGCGTCCTTGAACACGTCGGCAATCTGGTGGGTACGCATGTCCTCGGCGGCGCGCCCGACGATCGACGAACGGTTCCTGGCGAGCGGGTGGTCCAGCAAGTGTTTGCGGTACCCCTCGGAGGTCTCGCCGGAGGCTCGCGAGAGGCGGAATACATCGCCATCGACGAGGAACAGCTGGGCTGCTTGCGCTCCGCACAGGCGCGCCGCGTACTCAAGGACGGTGTCCAGTACTGCCTCGGGGTCGGCGCCCGCGCGGCCGAGCGCCGCGAGGATCTCGCGGCTCGCCGCTGACTGATGGCGGAGGTCTCGCAACTCCTGGTGCTGCCGGAACGAGGTCCTCGTAGTGCGTGTCGTGCGGGACGAGTGTTCGCTTGGATCGCCCATAGGTTCCTCCCCCCGACCTCATTCAGTCTGTGCCTTTTCGCTGGTCGGGGAAGGCTCTTTTGCGATCTCGTCGAACGCCAACGTCAATTTGGTTCAGCGCATGGTTGGGCGCGAGGTGGGGGCGGGGCAATTGAGCCCTCTGTCAGGATTTGTACTTAGGCTTGGTTCGTGGCCTCGCTTTCCGACTCGTTATGGCAGCGGAACCGAGTCCTGGCTGAGGCCGCGCTGGAGCATACGTTCGTGCGGGGCATCGCGTCGGGAGAGTTGGCCCGAGCTAGGTTCGCCTACTACGTGGGACAGGACGCCGCCTTCCTCGACGCGTTCTGCCGCGCCTACGCCTTGGCTGTGGCGAAGAGCCCGGACCACGACGGGCTGATCGCGTTCAGGGAGCTACTCGACGCCGCCGCCGACGAGCTCCGCCTTCACCAGGGCTACGCGGCCCGCTGGGACGTCGACCTTCACCAGCCGGCAGACCCCGCCACCTCGGCGTATACCAACTTCTTGTTGGCGGTCGCTGCGCTCGAGCCGGTTGGCCACATCGCGGCGGCGATGACGCCGTGCATGCGGCTCTACGCCTTCCTCGGCCAGCAGCTGGCCGCTCAGACAAAGCCCGAGAGTCCGTATCGCGAGTGGGTGATGACGTACTCGAGCGCGCAGTTCGAGGCCCTGGCACGACGTCTAGAGGTTCTCCTCGACCGCTACGGCGGTGATCACGACCGCCTGGCCGTCCTGTATCACCAGGCGATGGAACTCGAATTGCGGTTCTTCGACGCGGCCGGCCGATGGGAGGCGCCATGACTGCGGATGCGTTGGTGAGCCGTCACACGGCCGCGTGGCAGGCGGCCACTGTTCACCCGTTCCTCGCGGGGGTGCGGGACGGATCGGTGCCCGAGGACTCCTTCGACCGTTGGCTGGCCCAGGACTACCTGTACGCGCAGGCCCTGGTGCGCGCCCAGTCCCGCATCGCGGCCGCGGCCCCGTTCGCCGACGTCGGCCTCCTCGCGGGGGGCGTGGTCGCCACCGTTGGGGAGCTCGGCTGGTTTGAGGAGATGG
Organism: uncultured Actinomycetota bacterium; assembly: GCA_963848185.1. Lineage (GTDB taxonomy): Bacteria > Actinomycetota > Actinomycetes > Mycobacteriales > Mycobacteriaceae > Mycobacterium. The sequence continues at coordinate 431,459 of CAWKCR010000013.1, read as the reverse complement.
CGGCGCGGCGCGGCGTGGTCCTCGACGCCCCCATGCATCCGGCGACTCGGGCCTACTGCGACTTCCTGCTGGCGTTGACCTACTCCGGCTACCCGGCCCAGATCACCGCGATCTGGGCGCTCGAACGCACGTACCTGGAGAGCTGGCAAGGCGCCCGCCCAGGTGCTCAGCCCTACCGGGAGTTCGTGAAGAGGTGGACCGCCGACGGCTTCCGGTCCTACGTCGGCGACCTCCAGACTTCCGTTGATCGCCAGCTCGAGGCCTCCGTCGGCGAGCAGGCGCGAGAGGCTGAGGACGCCTTCGTCTGGGTGACCCACTACGAGCGAGGCTTCTGGGATATGGCGATGTCGGGGTAGATCCGACCGGCATCCAGCTCGGGTAGCGTCCGCCCGCATACGCGAGAGCTCCGACAACGGGCTGAGACGGCGCTCGACGAGCACGCCGGCGCGCAGGAACCTGCTCCGGGTGATACCGGCGAAGGAAGCGTGAGGCCGGCATCGAACGATCGAGGATGGTGGGTAGCCCGATGCCGGGTTGATATCAACGGCGGCACCGGAGTTCGCCGGATGCGCTGTGATCATCACGTCTCCATAGGCTGTGGCGAGCGTGTCTCTGGTCGTCTCCGCCAGCCGCAGTATCAGCCAGCATGGATTGACTCTGCGTCCCGTCGACCGCTTAGCCCAGCGGTTGTGCCGCCATGCGGCACAGGGTGGAATCGCAGCTTTAGAACACCGAGGTCACTCGGCGAGGGCGTAGGCCACCGCGTCGTCGAAACGCAGTGAGCGGCCCTCTTCGTGAGCTGCCTCGTATGCTTCCGCATCAATCGCATCACGGGCGCGGCGGTCGCACTCCTCATGGAAGACAGGCAAATTCGGAAACAGGAATACGTAATTGCCAACGGCGCGACCCACCGTCTGGGCCGCGCCCATCAGGGCCACGGCGCGTGCCGGCGTGCCATCCTCGGCAGCGATCCAGGCCAGCGCCTCTAAGTACGTCGCGGCCGTTCGCCTATCGTCCAGGCGCTGGGCCAGCCGGAGTCCCTGCTTGAATACGTTGGCGGCGTGGTGGCGGTCACCCTTGAGCCAGCTGTCGAGGCCTATGCCCAATAACGCCCATGTGCGATACACCGATTCGCCGTGCGATTCCGCTAGGGCGTGCACCTTCTCATTCCATGCGAGCGCCTCTGCCGCGTCCCCTCGTATTTCGTGCGCCCGTGCGAGCAACAGCTGTGCAGACGCGCGGATGGTGAGGTTGCCGCATGCATCGACGGCCGCGGCGAGGCGCCTGCATGCGCGATCGGGGTCGCCGCCCAACATTGCGGCGAACCCGTCGGCGATCTCAGCGAGCGCGTGCGCCGCGGGGTCGGCCAGCTGCCCGGCCAGCTGCTCGGCCACCTCCTGTGCCTCTCGCGCCCGAGCCGCCGCTTCCTGCACATCACCCTGGAGGCTGGCCAGCACGCTGGCGTAGTAGATCGCTTCGACCCGTTCATATGTCGGCTCCGGTGGCGTACCGGCTAACGCCTGGTCGAGCCAGCGGCGTCCCGCACCAACCAGTCCATGCGAGATCCAAAATGGGCTCAGCTCGGCGGCCATCCGGGGCGCGGCCTCGGGGGAGTTGGTCAGGCTGAACTCCACCGCCTCGCGCAGATTTGGCATCTCCTGGTCGAGGCGCTTGATCCACTCGATCTGCCGGGCACTGAACCACTCGTCCGCGGCGGCACGGGCTAGTCGTTGGTACCAGGCGAGGTGTCGGCGGCGCAGTTCGGGATACTCGCTGGTTGCCTTGATCTTCTCGCGGCCGTAATCGCGCAGGGTCTCAAGAAGCCGGAAGCGCACTGGGCCCGTTGATTCCGCGCGGATGAGGATCGACTTGTCCACCAGCGCGGTGAGCAGATCGTCCACATCCTCCGGGCCCAGGTCGCCGCCGCAAATGTCCTCTGCAGCTTCGAGTTCGAAGCTGCCGGCGAACACCGACAGCCGGCCCCACAGCTGTTGTTCGGCGGGCGTGCACAAGTCATAACTCCAGCCGACGCTCCAGCCCAGGGTCTGCTGCCGCGTGGGCGCACCCCGGCTACCGCGGGTCAGCACCGCGTACCGGTCGGCCAGCCGCTTGAAAAGCTGTTCCGGCGACATCGCCCGCAACCGCGCGGCGGCCAGCTCAATCGCTAGCGGCAGCCCATCCAGGCGGGAGCAGATTTGTGCGACAGTCGCCTTGTTGTCCTCGGTGAGTTGAAATCCCGGCAGAGCGGCGGCGGCCCGCTCGGCGAACAACGCCACCGCGTCGAATCCGGGGAGGCCGCCCAGCGTCGGCTCGGGGTCGACTTCGGGAAACGCCAACGGGGACAGTCGCAGCACCGCTTCCCCGCCGATGCCGAGGGCCTCGCGGCTCGTCGCCATGATCCGCAGGTCCGGGCAGGCCCGCAGCAGCGTCTCGGCCTGTTTCGCGGCGGCGTCCACCACGTGCTCGCAGTTGTCGAGCACCAGCAGCAGTTTGCGTGAGCACAGGAAGTCGATGAGCACCTCATTCAGCGGTTTGGTTGGCTCGTCGCGCAAGTCCAATCCCGCCGCGACCACATCCATTAGCGAGGACGCGTCGCGCAGTTCACCCAGTTCGACGAGCCGCACACCGTCGGGGAAATCGGCGGCCACGTCGGCCGCGGCGCGCAGCGCCAGTCGGGTTTTGCCGACCCCGCCGATCCCGGTCAACGTCATCAGACGAGATGTCGCCAAGAGGGTCCTTCACCTCGGCCAACTCCCCGCGGCGACCGATAAAGCTGGTCAGCTCCAGCGGGATGTTGCTGAGCGTTCGGCGGGCCCCGACAGAAGCGGTTGCCTGCCGCACCGGTGATCGGGCTCCGCCTCGGTGCGCGTCGCCATCTCGTCGATGGGGAAGCCATGCCGCGATTGGAGGTGCTGGAGTTCTTCACCCAGCGCAAGCGGCGACGGGCGGTCCTGCGGGTCGCGGGACATCGCCGCTGCGACAACGGCGGCGATGTCGTCGGAGATCCCGCTCTCCCGCAGATCCGGCGCCGCCTCGGTGGCGATCCGCAGAAACTGCGCCACCACCTGCTCACCGCTGCGTCGCTCGAATGCGGCGTGGCCGGTGAGTGCACAGAACAGACGTGGAGCCCAGTCCGTATACGTCGGAGGCCTGACTGGGTGGATCACCGCTGAGGATCTCGGGCGCGGTGAACGCCGGCGAGCCAGTGTAGGTTCCGGTGGCGGTCTTGAATCCGCCGGTGATGTGGGCGATGCCGAAGTCGCTCAACGCCGGCTCGCCGTAATCGGTGTAGAGAATGTTCGCCGGCTTGATGTCGCGGTGCAGGATCCCGACGCGGTGTGCGGTCGCCAAAGCGCCGGCCATCTTTACGCCGAGCCGCAGTACCTCCTCAAGCGGCAGCGGCCCGACCCGGCGGATCCGCGCCTCCAGCGAACCGCGACGGTGATACTGCATCACCAAGTACGGATATCCGCTCGCGGTTTCGCCGACATGGAGCACGCCGACGATATTGGGATGCCCGGTCAGCCGGCCCATCGCCCGTTGCTCCCGCAGGAACCGGTCACGGTTCTCGTCGAGATCGGCGGTGAGCACCTTGGCCGCCACCGTGCGGTCCAGGGCGGCCTGGGTGCAGCGATAGACGATCCCGAAACCGCCCCTGCCGATCTCTTCGGCGTCGTCGAATCCGGCCGCGCTCAACTCCGAGACGACGGCGGGGCCCACGTCGCGCTGCGTCTGGTACGGGTCGCTCTTCATCATCGGCCACCTGCGATAAGAGCGAGCATAGTCCCGCCGCAAAACGCGCGAAGTAAACACCGAAACTTCTGCGGGGGCGTCAGACCAGAGGTAACTGTGGGGTGTTTTCCTGATCGTCAATTGTGGTGAAACCGGTGGCCGACCGGGCGTAAGATCCTGGTCTGACCTGGGTCGGGGAAGTTCCGAGGGAGGCCTGCGATGGCGGGCATAATTCACCGTTTGGCAATCATCGGCGCGGCCGCGTTTGCGCCGCTCGCATTCGTGACACTGGTTTCGCCGGGGGTGAGTAGCGCGATCGAATGCGGGTGGGGAACCGTGTTCGATCCGCCGTCCAACACCTGCGTGGCGGCACCGCTCCCACCGCCGCCACCACCACCACCACCGCCGCCGCCGCCAGCGTGGAACGGTGATCTCACGCCGGGCTTCGGGGTTGGCGTTTGCGTGCCCATTCCCGTTCCGTTCGCACCGTCGGTGTGCGCCGGCATCTAACTAATCCGGGCCGCAGCTGCCAGCAGGCAGCCGGTGACGAGACCGCAGTGACCGCGCGTGCGCGCAGAGTGGCCAGCGCACAACGTCATTGAAATCGCCACTCGCCCGGGTGCGGCTGTTGGGGGGGAAGGATAAGCACAGGCATTCGACTGGCCCGCCGCCGGGCGCTGGACATCGAGGCCGGGTGGACGGTCGAGGATGCACAAGCCACCGGATGGCCGAACGACCACCCCGATCGCGTGGAGGCGCGCTAGCGGGCTATTCAAGGTACCCTCGGCGTCAACCAAGATGCGATGCCCGGAGAGGGTCGATTGTGACATCCAGCTCCAGCTTCCTGCCCCGGCGAGCGGCTTCGGCCGGCAAAATGATCGAGGGCACCTGCCAGAAGGCGGTTGCGGTGGCGGGGGGACCGGTTCGAGTCGCCGCTTGCACCGTCACCGTGCCGATCGAAGTCGCGAGGACCACGTACAACATCCTTCGGCTCACCGAGGAGCTGCTCGAGGAGGTGGTCTTCCTGCTCCGATCGATGCGGCCGGTCGTCGAGGCGGTCAGCACCACACAGCAATCAGATAATTTCGATACGGTCTCCCGGACGCTTGGACAGATCCAGAACTCGGCGCGGAACCCGATCGGCGTCGTGCGGAGCGTCTTAGCACCGGTCCGTCCGTCCCGAGGGGGCAGCCCACCGGTGATCGAGGCCGAGCCCCTGCAGACCCCGGGCGTGATCCGGATAGCGTCCGTCACCGTGACCATGCCCAGCATCACGGTCGGCAAGCCGAGCCGCTCGCTATCCCTGCCCGACTGAGATCTCCAGCGGCTTGTGAACACCGCCGCGGTCGATCGGTGATCCGCAGGAGACAGGCATCGTTGTAGCTGTTGCTGGCCGCCGCCTGCAGTTGGTACCACCGGTGGCACTCCACTCAGAGGCAGCAAACGGCCTGGCAGAGCCTGTTCTTCGTTGTCCAGTGGCTTCCACGACATTCGCATCATCTCCGCGAGTGTTCGGACATCTCGGGGCGAAGCCCCGGTTGCCTGCTGATCGGCTCGGGCGTTCGAATCCGTTGTTGGCGGCCACGGGATACTGCCCAATGACTGCCATGTAACTGCCCGCCGGCGGTCATGCGAATTGCCCGCTGGCGGTCACGAGATCTGCCCGAGACCATATTTCGTCCGGCGCGCCTTCCTGCGGTCATGTCATACGGCGCGGGCCGGCGGTTGACTGCCGGCCTGCGAGCGGGCGGCCCGGCGTCGATACGTCCGCTCGACCCAGCGCATCCGCTGGGTCCAGCGCGGGCGCCACGCCCGCCTAATCGGTTGCAGTTCAACGGGCTCCGGCTCTTCGGCGCCCAGCTCTTCAATCGGGCCCTCGTTGAGTTGCCGCACCAGGGCATCCGGAGCGATCAGCGCATCCTCCCAGCAGGTGGTGTCCGTGAAGTCCATGATGCCCAACGCATTTGCGGTATCGCGCAGTACATCGCCGAGCTCGCCGTGGAGAAGCTGCCGGAACGCATCGGCCCCTTGCCGTGGATTGGCGATCATCCACGAGTGATAAGCGCCGGGCACGCAGTACAGCGTGGCGTTTGCGTCGTCGGCGATATCCCTTGCGCTGTCGAACGGCACGACGAGGTCTTTCTCGCCGTGCAGCACGAAGGTCGGGACGGCATGGTCGCGCATCCTCCGCAGCAGCGGCGAGTAGTCGCCGGACTGCACGATCGCGCGCGCCGCCGCGGTGACCCCGGACGGGCGACGGGCGTTGCGCATCCACACCGAAGCCAGCATCCGCAGGTAGCGGCTTCGCTCGGCGATACCCAACCGGAACGGATCCTGCTGGGTGTCGTAGGCGGCACCGAGGACGATCCGCGCCGCCGCCCGCGGTGAACGCAGGACGGTCGGGATCGCCTCGTCGAACCGTGCCCCGGCGGCCGCGTCGAGCAGCACCACGGCCAGCGCCCGCTGGGGTGCGCGCGCCGCCAGCTGGATGGCCATCCGTCCACCCATGGAGTGGCCGGCGATGACGGCCGGCGACACGCCCAGCACGTCAAGCGCACGCAGCGTCAGGTCGACGCGGTGGTCGAACTCGCGCGCATCACGCGGAAGGTTGTGGGTGTCGCCGTGCCCGGCGGCATCGATGGCGACGACCTGGAAACCGAGCCCGGCCACCCGGCTCAACATCCGCAGGTATGCGCGGCGGCTCAGCACAAGTCCGTGCAGGAACACCAGCGGAACACCCTGACCACCGACCGAAACCCCCACTTCGTGCCCATCATCAAGCTCGACAACGTGGTGCCTCAGCCGAATCCGGCGGGTGGATGCCTGACCAGGCATCATCGATGTCTGCGTCATCTAGCTAGGCCTCTTCTGGAGTCGGTCTGGGACATCATGAACGAGAGCCTCCGCCGAGCGCCATCCGACACGCTGTGTCGTTAGCTACTCGTAACGGCTAGTGTGAACTGGGTAGATTTTCCCACGTCAGAGGCACTTTGCCTGCGCTACCGCAAATTAGTAGATCATCACGAGGTGTGCCGGACATTTGAGATAGCGGGACGAGGGTCCTGCTGGAAGGGCGTTGATGATGCTACGGTCCGGCAGGTCTTTGGAGAGCCCGCCGTATTCGATTCCGCCGCAGCCTGATTCGACAGCGTCGGCGGCGTCGGGTTATTCGTCGGCCTGTACCAGCGTCTCGTTGTACACCTCGCCGGCGGACGGGTGCCGACGATGATTTCCTCGACCGCCGCCAGCGGATAGCCGTTGGCAGCAAGGAATTTCAGGTGCACTCTCGAAGAGCCGCCGCCGTGGTGAAGCCAACCTCTTGTTGAGTAATGAGGATGGACGCAGGTGACACCTCGTCAAGGCCGGCTCAGGTTCTTCCGGCTCGTCGAGCGTCGTGGCGGGTGCCTTTCCAATTCCGGCGTGTAGATCTTCTCCTTCGGTGTGGCTCGTCTGCTAGTGCTCGAACACATAACGGGGAATCGCCGCTAACACATCCCGGCTATTCGTCAAAGTGCGGGTCGTAGCCCCAGTACTCGAGGCGAAGGCTCTGTATGCCGATGGCGATGAGCACCAACAACACCGACGCGCAGACCGTTATCACCGCATGCAAGGAGTTCATAGTCGGTACATCTCGCGTGCCATCACGGCGTCGTCCATGTACCTGCGACGCGGCTCCGCCGTCGTCAGGAACATCCGGCGCACGGCGACGGCGACAACGCGAGTCGCCATGATCCACCATCGAGTCGTGGTGCGGTGCACCGGCACCGCCGCGGCCGTGCTGAACGCAACCTCTGACTCGGTGATGACAACGTGTGTCCGGGACGGGGTTTCGAGCGTGAACTCGGGACTACTCGGCACATCCAGAGTGGTGGCGGGAACCTCGTGTAGTTCGGTCATTTCGATCGTCCTTGCTGGGTCTTCATGGCCGGATTGACCGGCCGTTGACGGAAGCAACCTGATCGGACTCGCTGAAATTCCCCGGTGACGCTCATCGAAATTCCCCACCCGCGTGGCTCCGCCGCTGGAGGCGGGCCTCCTTCGACGCTGGCCGTTGCCGACGGTTCAGCACCTCTTGAAGGAGGCACGCTTCTCGTGCTCAGATCGCCGAGTTGCTCGAGACCACGCCCGCCCCGGTCAACAGCGCCCTTCAGCGGGCCCGCGCCCATCTGGCCGAGGTCGCCGCCGTTTGAGGGTCCTGTTGACCGATCGCGACGCGATGACCGATGTCGACGTACTGCCTACTCTGCTGCGCGAATCGCTCGACGAACGAACTGCTGGAATCCGCTCAGTAGCAGTTTCCTCATGCCAGCGGGTGAGAATAGCTCCCGGTCTTACGATTCGCCAGTGAGCAAGAACAAATCTGGGAAGCCGCTGAAACAGAGCAAGATTTCCAACGACCTTTACGAGGCTGAATTGTTCCGTCTCCAGACGGAATTCGCCAAGCTGCAGGAGTGGGTGCGGCACACCGGCGCCCGCATTGTGATCGTCTTCGAAGGCCGTGACGCGGCAGGCAAGGGCGGAACGATCAAGCGCATCACCGAATACCTCAGCCCACGGGTCGCCCGGATCGCCGCTTTACCCGCGCCCACCGATCGCGAGCGCGGACAGTGGTACTACCAGCGCTACATCGCGCACCTGCCAGCCAAGGGCGAGATCGTGCTGTTCGACCGGTCGTGGTACAACCGTGCCGGTGTGGAGCTGGTCATGGGATTCTGTACGCCGCAAGAGCATACGCTGTTTCTGCGGCAAACCCCGATCTTCGAGCAGATGCTTTTGGAGGACGGGATTATGCTGCGCAAGTACTGGTTCTCGGTGTCCGACGACGAGCAGCTGCGCCGGTTCAAATGCCGCCTGAACGACCCCGTCCGGCAATGGAAGCTCAGCCCGATGGACCTCGAGTCGGTATACCGGTGGGAGGACTATTCGCGGGCGAAGGACCAGATGATGGCGCACACCGACACCCCAATCAGCCCGTGGTATGTCGTCGAGTCGGATATTAAGAAGCACGCGCGGCTGAACATGATGTCGCACCTGTTGTCCACGATCGACTATCACGACGTGGAGCACCCTACGGTGGAACTGCCCGAACGGCCCGTGCTGAGCGGCAGCTACCAACGGCCCCCGCGTGAGCTGTCGACCTATGTCGACGACCATGTCGCGACGCTGATCGGTGATCGCGAGTAGCCAGAGGCTACGGGATCGAGGCCATCGTGCTCGGAACTGTAAACGACCAGCCGATGGGTTTCGAGGCGGCTGCGAGGGCCAGGGTTGGCTGGCTCGCGGGCTTGGCGCGCTGTCGCGGCGGCCGCTGACGTTTGCGTCGCAGACCAGTTCGGGTCAGCCGCAGCGGGTTGATCTTGATGTCGCCGATCTCGGGGTGCTCGGCGAGATAGGCGACCACGGTGACGGCGATTTGCGCGAACGCATCCCGGTCGAGGACCGCGCCGCCGCGCCATCCGTCGAGCAGCGGGGCGAACTGCAGGTCGTCGAGCATGGCCGCGGCGGCGGCGCGGGTGAGGTGATGGCTGCGGATGGCCACGTCGCCGATGGCTTCCGCCTCGCGGCCGAAAGCATCTCGTCGTGGACGAGGCGTAAGAAGTCCGCACAGTAGGGCGTCTGACCTGCGATTTCGTCCTTCCTCCCCGGTCCGGGAGTCGACAGCGGTTCTCGGACCGGTTTTTCGTGCACACATGGGCCGAAGTCCCGATTTCCGCCGCCCGGCGTGACGGCAAGGAAGCGAGTTGACGGCAAATGACGGAAGAACGCGATCTTGATCGCTGTTGGGATCGCGAAATGGCGCCTGAACTGCGCTTTTGTGGAGCCTGGAGCCTCCTGTCAGGATTGAACTGACGACCGCTCGCTTACAAGGCGAGTGCTCTACCACTGAGCTAAGGAGGCCTGAGGCCACTCAGCCTATCGGGTCACTAGTCGGCGTCGATGACCCGTTGAGACGCCACAGGCCGCGTCGACGACCGGCTCCGCGGGCGACGGCCCGGTATCGGGATGCGGTCGGCGATATTGCTCAGCGGGTTGACGACCTGACTGAGCGTGATCACGGCCTCGCGCAGCGCCTCGATTGTCGGCTCCAGCGCCTCCAACCCGGGCGTCAGCCGGTTGAGTGTGTCCGCGACGTTCGCGAGTTGCTCGAGCGGACCATTGCGGGCGGTCAACGTGTCGATCACCCCGCCTTCGGCCAGCAGCCGATCCGCCAACCCGTCCTCGGCCAGCACCCGCTCGACCAGGCCGTCCTCGTCGAGCAACTGATCGACCAGCCCGCCCGGTTCGATCGCCCGCATCAGCCCGCTGTCCTCTTGGGTCAGCCGGTCCAGCACCCCGCCCGGCGCCGTCAGCCGGTCCACCACACCACCGGGCTGCAGAAGCCGGTCGACCGGACCACCCGGCGCCAGCGCCCGGCCCAGCGGCTGGTCCTCGTCCATCAGTCTGGCCAGCCGATTCGCGCGCTCGACTGCGTCCTCGATGCCCAGCACGCCTGCCACCGACCCCGACCTCGCCCGCGTATTCGCCTCGCCCAGCGCCCGCTGCGCCATACCGAGGCCGACGTCGGCGACGGCGAGCCCGACCCGCACCGGCGCGGTGGCGAGGTCCGTCACGGTTTTGCTGAGACTCATGGGCTCAGTCTATGGACTGCACAAGGCCAAACTCACAGGAAGTCCACAGGCTTCATGCAGGATTACTCCAAGCGAAGTCGTGGACATTAGCGAGATGGCGATGGCTGCACTACCCGAGAACACTGCAGAGGCGCGGGTCCTCGTCGTTGACGACGAGACCAATATCGTCGAACTGCTCTCGGTCAGCCTGAAGTTCCAGGGCTTCGAGGTCCATACCGCCTCCAGCGGGCCGGCCGCGCTGGATAAGGCCCGCGAAGTGCGCCCGGACGCGGTCATCCTCGACGTGATGATGCCCGGCATGGACGGCTTCGGGTTGCTGCGCCGGCTGCGCGCCGACGGCATCGACGCGCCCGCGCTGTTCCTGACCGCCCGCGACTCCCTGCAGGACAAAATCGCCGGCCTGACCCTTGGCGGCGACGACTACGTCACCAAGCCGTTCAGCCTCGAAGAAGTGGTGGCGCGGCTACGGGTGATCCTGCGCCGGACCGGCCGGGGCATCGAGGAGCCCCGCAATGCTCGGCTGACCTTTGCCGACATCGAGCTCGACGAGGACACCCACGAAGTGTGGAAGGCCGGCCAGCCGGTGTCGCTGTCGCCGACGGAGTTCACGCTGCTGCGATACTTCATCATCAACGCGGGCACAGTGCTGAGCAAACCCAAGATCCTGGATCACGTGTGGCGTTACGACTTCGGGGGCGACGTGAACGTCGTCGAGTCCTACGTTTCGTACCTGCGCCGCAAGATCGACACCGGCGAGAAACGCCTGCTGCACACGTTGCGGGGAGTCGGGTACGTTCTCCGCGAACCGCGGTGATTACTAGCGAACAATAGAGGGGTGGCCGGACTGCTCGGACGAGGCATACCCCTGAGGGTTGGGCTGGTGGCCGCCACCCTCGTTCTGGTGGCGTGCGGTCTGCTCGCGTCCGGAATCGCGGTCACGTCGATCTTGCGGCACACCCTGATCAACCGGGTGGACCAGACGCTGCTCGACGCCTCCCGCAGTTGGGCCCAGGCGCCGCGACGAATGCCGATGCCCCCGATCGAAGGCCCGAACCCCGCCCGACCGCCGTCCAACTTCTACGTCCGCGGCATCGATCCCGACGGACGCGTCTGGATGGCGGTCAACGACCGTGCCGCCGAGCCGGCGCTGCCCGCCGACAACGACGTGGGTCCGGTGCCGGTCACCGTCGGCTCGATCGACCACTCAAGCGTGGAGTGGCGCGCGATGACGGTGCGCGGGCTTGGGGGCGAGCTCACCACCGTGGCGATCGACCTGTCCGACGTGCAGTCGACGGTCCGCGCGCTGACCTACGCACAGGTCGGCATCGGCGCCGCGGTGCTGCTCGTGCTCGGCGTCGCCGGGTTCGCCGTCGTGCACCGCAGTCTGCGCCCGCTGGTCGAAGTGGAGCAGACCGCCGCGGCGATCGCCGCCGGGCAACTCGACCGCCGTGTTCCAGAGCGTGACCCGCGCACCGAAGTGGGCCGATTGTCGTTGGCGCTCAACGGAATGCTCGCGCAGATCCAGCGGGCGGTGGCGTCGTCGGATTTTTCTGCCGAGCAGGCCCGCAGCTCCGAAGACAGGATGCGCCGGTTCATCACCGACGCCAGCCACGAACTCCGCACTCCGCTGACCACCATCCGCGGGTTCGCCGAGTTGTACCGCCAAGGCGCCGCCCGCGACGTCGAGCTGTTGATGAGCCGCATCGAAAGCGAGTCCCGCCGAATGGGTCTGCTCGTCGAGGATCTGCTGCTGCTGGCCCGACTCGACGCGCAGCGACCGCTGGAACGGCGCCGGGTGGATTTGCTCGCCCTGGCCAGCGACGCCGTTCACGACGCGCAGTCGATCGCGCCGCAGCGCAAGATCACCATGGAGGTGTTCGACGGGCCCGGCACCCCCGAGGTACTCGGCGACGAGGCTCGGCTGCGCCAGGTGCTCGGCAACCTGGTGGCCAACGCGCTGCAGCACACCCCTGAGCGCGCAGGCGTCACAGTGCGGGTCGGCACCGACGGCGACAACGCGGTGCTCGAGGTGTGCGACGAAGGCCCGGGCATGAGCAGCCAGGACGCGCATCGTGTTTTCGAGCGGTTCTACCGCGCCGATACCTCCCGCACCCGGGCCAGCGGCGGCTCCGGGCTCGGCCTATCGATCGTCGACTCGTTGGTGTACGCGCACGGTGGCACGGTCAGCGTCACGACCGCGCCCGGCCAGGGTTGCCGCTTCAAGGTCAATCTGCCGCGCATCGCCGACGTGGCTGCGCAGGTGACATAAGGCTCAGGTCAGCTCGGCCAGGGCCGCTTTGATGCTGGCCTGCGCCTCGTCGAGGGATTCGGGCGACGGGTTGTGGTCGACGTGGGCGAACCCGAAGTCGGTGAGGTTGTAGGCCGGGAAGACGTGCACGTGCAGGTGCGGCACCTCTAAACCAGCGATGATCACGCCGGCACGTGCGGCGCCGAACGCCTTGCAGACGGCCTTGCCGATCAGCTGCGAAACCTCCATGATCCGGGCGAACACCGACGGCTCGACGTCCTGCCACTGGTCGATCTCCGCACGCGGCACCACCAGCGTGTGGCCCTGTGTCATCGGCGCGATCGTCAGGAAAGCGACGATGTCGTCGTCCTCGTAGACGAACCGGCCCGGCAGCTCCCTGTTGATGATCTTCGTGAAGACGGTCGCCATGGGGGATGAGCATTCCAGCAAGCTCCCAGCCACGCCGCAGTGGGGTAGCAGCTTGCTCCATGACGGTGTAGACCATGACTAATGTCGCCGCCGGGGCGGCTCCGTGACCGACCTGGCGGTTCGCACTTGCGTCCTCGACATCGTGATCCCGGTGTACAACGAGGAACGCGACCTGTCGGCAAGCATCCGGCGCCTGCATCACTACCTGGCCACGGAGGTGCCCTACCCATCACGAATCACGGTGGCCGACAACGCCAGTACGGATAACACGCTGACGGTGGCGCAGCGGCTGGCCGATGAGTTGCCGGACGTTCACGTCATTCACCTGGACGCCAAGGGTCGCGGCGGGGCGCTGTGCGCCGCGTGGATGGCCTCGGAGGCCGACGTGGTCGCCTACATGGACGTCGACCTGTCCACCGACCTGTCGGCGTTGATGCCGCTTGTGGCGCCGTTGATCTCGGGCCACTCCGACATCGCGATCGGTTCACGGCTGGCGGCGTCGTCGCGGGTGGTGCGCGGCCCGAAGCGCGAATTCGTCTCGCGCAGTTACAACTTGATCCTGCGTGGCGCGCTCGGCGCTCGCTTCTCGGACGCGCAATGCGGGTTCAAGGCGTTGCGCGCCGACGTCGCCCGTCGGCTGCTGCCGCTGGTCGCCGACACCGGCTGGTTCTTCGACACCGAGCTGTTGGTGATCGCCGAGCGTGCCGGCCTGCGCATCCACGAAGTTCCCGTCGACTGGGTCGACGACCCGGACTCGCGGGTGGAAATCGTCCGGACCGCGTTCAACGACTTGAAGGGGTGCTGGCGGGTGGGCCGGGCGTTGGCCACCGGCGCGTTGCCGGTACGTGAGCTGCAGTGCAGCCTCGGCCGTGAGCCACTGGTGCCCGGGGTGCCGCACGGCATGGTCGGGCAGATGGTCCGGTTCGGCGTCGTCGGCATCGCCAGCACGGTGGCCTACGCCCTGCTGTATCTACTGCTGCATTCCACGATGGGCGCTCAAGCCGCCAACCTGACCGCGTTGTTGCTCACCGCGATCGGCAACACCGCGGCCAACCGCGCGTTCACGTTCGGCATCCGCGGACGCAGCGGCGCGGGCCGCCACCAGCTGCACGGGCTGTTGGTGTTCGCGTTCGGTCTGGCCATCACCAGCGGGTCACTGTTCGTGCTGCACCGGCTTCGACCCGACGGTCGGCAAGGTGGCGGAACTGTCGGTGCTGGTGGCGGCCAACCTGGTCGCGACGCTGGTCCGATTCGTCGCGCTGCGGCGGGTCTTTAGCTCGTAGGCGCTGGGGCAGCATCGCGCCGAAACTGCGGGGAGATCACGGTTTCCGCGATTTCTACGATGTGTGCGCAGTCTCGGCGAGTGACTAGGGGCTTCCGATCATCGCGTGGATGTCATCGACCGACCAGGGCGGTGAATCGTGGTGGTCGCGATAGCCGAGCAACGACGGCGTCGGACGGTCGAAGCGGCCCACGAAACCGCCCGCGGCGATGAAGATCTGGCCCGTCACGTCCTTGGACAGATCGCCGGCGAGGTAGGCCCAGCCCGATGCCGCGCGAGCCGCCGACGACCACCGCGCCGCGCCCGGCCAGCGGCTCGCTAATCGCTCTTGCCCTCCTGGCCGAACTGCATGACGTCCATGTTCCAGTAACCGCGCATGTTGGCGATCAGGCCGGCGTCGTCGACGCGGTACGTGAACACGCCGCGCACTGTGCTGGTGAACCCACCCTCAAACTGGCTGCGCAGCACCAGGATATGGGCGATCTCGTTCGGCGAGCTGGACGGGAACGTCTCCTCGCAGGTGATCCGCAACTGGTTCGCGGCGATGTTGGAGTCGTAGAAGGCCGCGACTGCCTCCTTGCCACGCACGCCGTTGCCTTCCGGGTTTGTGACCGACGGGCCGATCGGGTCCTCGATCACGACGTCGTCGGCCATCAGCGCCAACCACCCCTCGCGGTCGTGGGCCTGCACGCACCTCCACGAGGACTGCGACGCGGTCAGCGCCGGTGTCTGCTGAACGGTTTCCTGTGACATGGTTTCTCGCTCCAATCGGTTAGATGGCGCAGGCGGCACGGGCGCCGTCTTCGGTGGCCTTGCGGATGAGCCCCAGCCCGGTGCAGTCGCCCGCGGCGCTCACATGGGCGTTTGGTAGGGCGGCGACGAGCTTCTCGTACAGTTCGGTGTTCGGTTTCAGGGTTCCGGCGATGACGACGCTGTCCGCGGAGAGCTGGCGGCTGGTGCCGCCAAAGGGCGTGAAGACGACGCCGTCCGGCACGATCCGGTCGACTGCGGCGCGGACATGCACCGCCACGCCCAACCGGTCCAGACGGTCCATGTGCTCGGTCTTGCGTTTGTTGCCAAGTTCCGGCGCGATCGTCCTGTCGCTTTCCAACACCGACACCAAACGGCCACGGGCGGCCAGGAATTCGGCTAGCTCCAGCGCCACCAGGTCGGCGCCGACGATCACCACGCGGTGTCCCATCGGCATCCACGCCTTCGACGCCAGGCGAACGGCCTTAGGGCGGACCAGTCGCTGTCGCCAGCCGCCGAACCGGTCTCGCAGCGCTTGTCCCGTTTGCACGTGCGGCAGGTCCGCGCCGGGGATCGTCGGCAGTACGACCTGGCCTCCGTTGGCCACCACCACCGCATCGGGTTGCAGTGCGACGACCTCGTCCACCGAAACCTCTTGTCCGAGTTCGACCTTCACCGGGCCGCGGCCGATCTCATCGCGCAGGTACCGCAGGAACGGCTCGTTCTCCGGATGCAGGATCGAAGCCCACAGCAGCGCGCCGCCGGTTTGATGCTGGCGTTCGAACAGCGTGACGTGATGGCCGCGCTCGGCGGCCACCCGCGCCGTCTCCATACCTGCCGGGCCGCTGCCGATCACCACCACCCGCTTGGCGAGCGGCGCGCGGTGCGGGGCCAGTTCGCGCTCCTTGCCGGTCCGTGGATTCACCGCGCAGTCGACCGAGAAGCGCTGTTCCATTGCGTCGATGCAGTTCTCGCACGAGATGCACTTACGGACCCGGCTGGACTGCCCCGAGGCCCACCTTGTTGGTTGATCCCGGCCTCCAGCACCTTCTCGTAGAGGCCGATGTCGGGCCAAACCCCGTGAAAGGTCAGGCAATCCGGCCCGGCGGCCAGGATCTCGTCGATGGTGCCGGTTGCGGTCACTCCGGTCGGGCCGATGCCGACGATCTCGCCGACATCGCGCCCAACCTTCTCCGGCGAATAGCAGTGCAGCCCGACCAGCTCCAGATCCGGGTGCTTCTGGATGCGCCTCACCATCTCGGTGCCGACGTTTCCCGACGCCACCTGGAAGACACGCAACGGGCTGCTCATATGGTCCTACCGATCGTCGTCCGTGTAGCGAATAACGCCGCGAATGTTCTTGCCGTCCAGCATGTCCTGGTAGCCCTCGTTGATCTGCTCCAGCTCGTACTGTCGGGTGATCATGTCGTCGAGGTTGAGCTTGCCTGCCTTGTACATCGACAGCAGCTGCGGGATGTCGTGGTGCGGGTTGCCGCCGCCGAAGATGGTGCCCTGCAGGTTCTTCTGCATCAGGGTCAGCATCGCGAGGTTCAGCGTGACCTGGGTGTCGAGCAGGCTGCCGATTGCGGTCGCCACGCAGGTGCCGCCCTTGGCGGTGATGTTCATGTAGCTGTCGATGTCCGCACCGTGCAGCTCGCCGACCGTCACGATCACCTTGTGGGCCATGAAGCCCGCGGTGACCTCGGCGATGCCCATCAGTGCCGCGTCGATGTCCGGATACACATGTGTTGCACCGAACTTCAGGGCCTGGTCACGCTTCCACTCCACCGGGTCGATGGCGAAGATGTACCGGGCGCCGGCAGTTACCGCGCCCTGCAACGCGGCCATGCCCACCCCGCCGATGCCCACGATCGCAGCGTCCTGGCCGGGCCGGATGTCGGCGGTGCGGGTCGCCGAGCCGTAGCCGGTGGTGACGCCGCAGCCGACCAGGCAGGCCACCTCGAATGGGATCGACGGGTCGATCTTCACCACCGAACTCTTGTGCACCACCATGTACGGCGAGAAGGTGCCAAGCAGCGTCATCGGGAAGACGTTTTGGCCCTTGGCCTGAATCCGGAAGGTCCCGTCGGACACCGCGGCGCCGTTCAGCAGGCCCGCGCCCAGGTCGCACAGGTTGCGCAGACCGGCCTGACACGACGGACACCTGCCGCAGGACGGGATGAACGACAGCACCACATGGTCGCCGGGAGCGATGTCCTCGACACCCGGCCCGACCTCGGTGACGATGCCGGCGCCCTCATGCCCACCGAGCACGGGAAAGCCCCCCATCGGGATGCCGCCGGTGACCAGGTGGTGGTCGGAGTGGCACATCCCCGCCGCCTCCATCTGGATCTTCACCTCGTCCTTGACGGGGTCGCCGATTTCGATCTCCTCGATCGACCACGGCTGGTTGAACTCCCAGATGAGAGCGCCTTTTGTCTTCATCGCGTCCTGCTTTCCGTCGGAGAACTGTAGCGACAGAGTAAGTTACCTAGGTCACACTTGGGTACGCCGGGTTACCAGATCGGTGCCGGGGACTTGCCCAGCGGGTAGTAGCCCGGGACCTTCTCGCCGGACATGCCGCGTTCGATGCGCTTCTGCATGCCCTCGGAGAGCTTTCCGGCCTTGATCAGGTCCATGTACAGCGCCGAGACGTGACCGAAATCGAAGAAGTCACGCTGCCACTCGATCTTGCCGTCGGCGTTCAGGCGGAACCAGCTGCCGCCGATGCCGTACACCTCTTGCTCGGTGCCATCCGCGTCTGTAGCGATCTGCTTCCAGAACCCGACGACCTCGCCGAGCTTGTCGTCGATGATCACCCGCTGGTACGGGTAGCGCCAACCCTCCAGGCCTGCCATCTCCTGGCCCAGGGCGATGTCGCGGATCTCGTCGATGCCGACGCACATCACGTCTTCCTTCGGGCCGATGTTCCAGCCGTAGGTCGCGTCCGGGGTGTAGAAGTCGGCCAAAATCCGCCAGTCACCGGTTCTTTCGGCTTCACGGTTGGCCTCGAGCCACCGCTCGACGAAATCCTCCAGCGCCTCGCGGGTGAGTGACGGCATATCAGTCTTCCTTCTCTCGAATGGACAGAGCTTGCGTGGGACACGCCCACACGGCTTGTTCGACCTGATCCCGATCCTCCTCGGGCGCAGTGTCATTGACGATCTCGACCTGGCCGCGCTTGGGGACCTTGAAGTAGTCGGGCGCCTCGAGCTCGCACATCGCGTGGCCCTGGCACAGATCCAGGTCAACTTCGATCTTGATGCCCACCTTGGCCTCCTCAAACCCGGCGGCGGTAGCGCACCTTGGCGGGCTGGGCCAACTGCACCACCATCTTCGAGTGGTCGTTCTGGTAGCACTTCGACGGCTGGGCCATCTCGAATTCGTACTCGCGCAACAACACCGAGAAGATCGCCTTGATCTGCATGGTCGCAAACGCAGCCCCGACGCAACGGTGCCGACCGGCGCCGAACGGAATCCAGGTCCACCGGTTGATCAGATCCTCCTGGCGGGGCTTCTCATAACGGTCCGGCACGAACCCGTCCGGGTCCGGGAAGTCTTCGGCGATCCGATTGGAGATCGCAGGCGACGCCGCGACCATCTCGCCCTCGTGGATCGGGTAGCCGGTGACCTCGAACTCGCCCTTGGCCACCCGCATCAGGATGATCAGCGGCGGGTGCAGCCGCAGCGTCTCCTTGAGGACGTTCTCCAGTTTCGGAATCTGGCGCAGCGCATGGAAACTGACTTCCTGGCCGTCCGCATAGAGCTCCTCCAGCTCGGCGACCACGTCGGCGTACACGTCGGGATGGCGCAGCATCTCGATAAGGGTCCACGATGCCGTGCCCGAGCTGGTGTGGTGCCCGGCGAACATCATCGAGATGAACATCCCGGTGATCTCGTTGGCGGTGAAGCGCGGGTTGCCGTCCTCATCCTTGATGGTGACCAGCACGTCGAGCATGTCGCGCTGGCTCTTGTCCGCCGGCGGGTTCGCGATCCGCTCGTTCATGATTTCCTGCACGAGCTCCACGAGGCCCAGCCGGGCTTCGTCGCGCAGCCGGAAGCTCTCGATCGGCAGGTACGGGTCGACGTAGCACAGCGGATCGGTGCCCTGCTCCAGTTGGTGGTACAGCCGGGCGAAGCGGCCGTCGAGCTGCTCGCGAAACTTCTTGCCGATCAGGCACGCCGAGGAGGTGTAGATGGTGAGCTCGGCGAAGAAGTCCAGCAGGTCGATCTCCCCGGAATCTCCCCAGTCGGCGATCATCCGGCGGACCTCGGCCTCGATCGTGGTGGCGTGGCCCTTCATCTGCTCACCGCGCAGCGCGGCGTTGTGCAGCATCTCTTTTCGCCGTTCCGGATCGGTGTCGAACACCACCCCTTCGCCGAAGATCGGCGTCATGAACGGATACGCTGCGGCCTGATCGAGATCGTCATCGCTGGACCGGAAGAAGAACGCGTTGGCCTCCGCACCGGACAGGAACACCACCTGCTTGCCGGCCAACTGGAAAATGCCGACGTCGCCGCACTCTTAGCGGACCCGTTTCATCAGCGCCGATCGGGTCGGTGCGGAACTCCTCCAGGTGGCCGTGTTCTTCCTCCCCGCCGGATACCCGGGGCACGGTCAGGGTGGTCATGACGGCATTCCCTCTGGTCCGAGTTTGAGTTGCTGACGTTCCTTGGGCGCGTTGGCCAGTGGCGCCTCGGGCTGGAGTTCCATGTTGGCGATGAAGCCGCCGCGCGGGGTCTCTGCGACGAACGCGATGGCCCGGGCGAGGTCGGAAGGGCCGCAGGAAGTAGTCGTGGCGGGCCTGACCCCACTTGGCCCAGTCCTCCAACGCCGGTCCGATCGCTTCGGCCGGGAGGCTCCAGCCCATGGCGGTTTTCGTCGGCCCGGGATGCACGATCGATGCGCGGACCCCGGTTCCCTCGAGTTCCATCTGCAGGTTGGTCACCATCGCGACGAGTGCGGCTTTGGCAGCACCGTAGGCGCCCATGTGCGGACGCTGACGCAGCGCGACGTCGGACCCGACGAAGATCAGGTCGCCGCGTCGCCGCTGCACCATTCCGGGCAGCACCGCGGTGGCCAACCGATTCGCACCGACGAGGTGGATCTGAACCTGCGATTCGAATGCATCCGTGCTGATTTCGTGCAGCCGGCCGAAGTATGTGTCGCCTGCGCCTGCGACAAGCAGCTCGATGTCCCCGAGCTCATCAGTGGCCCGGTGCACGAATCCCTTGACCGAGTCGGCATCCGTCACATCGAGCGGCAGCGCGACCGCTTCGCCACCCGCAGAACGGATCTGGTCAACCAGCTCCTGACACTTCTCCACCCGACGGGCACCGAGCGCGACCGGAAAACCGCGGCCGGCGAGCTCGACGGCCGTCGCGGCGCCGATCCCGGACGACGCACCCGCGACGATGGCGGGCCTGCGGTCGGGGAGTGGTTCGAAACGGGGCATCAGGCGGCCTCCACCGTGATCGGAAGGTGGGCGAATCCGCGGACATTGCTGGAGTGAACGCGGACGGCGCCGGCCTCGTCGACCTCGTATCCGCGGATTCGCTTGAACAATTCGCCCAGCGCCACCCGTGCCTCCATCCGGGCCAGGTGCGCACCAAGACAGAAGTGGGCGCCGCTGCCGAAACTAACCAGCTTCGAACCGATTTCACGGCCGATGCGGTACTCGTCGGCGTCCTGGAACACCCGGTCGTCACGGTTGGCCGAGCCGGGCAGCAGCAACATCACGTCGCCCTCGGCCAGCGTGGTGCCGTAGAGGGTCATGTCCTCGCGCGACGGTGCGGGCGAGGATCTGGCTCGAGGTGTCGTAGCGCAGCGTCTCCTCCACCCACAGCGGGATCTTGGAGTGGTCGGCGTAGACGGCCGCCAGCTGGTCGGGGAACTTCGCGCCCCAATACGCAGCGTTGGCAAGCAGTTTCGTGGTGGTCTCGTTGCCGGCGACCACCATCAGGAAAAGGAACGCCATGATCTCGTCGTCGGTGAGGCGGTCGCCGTCGATCTCGGCCTCCAGTAGCGCCGACGTCAGGTCCTCGCTCGGCTTCTTGCGGCGCTGGGCGACCATGTCGGCGTAGTAGACCATCAGGTCCGCCGAGGCCTGCATGGCCGAAGCCGGCACGTCGGCCAGGCCATCCTCGCGGTGCATCACCCCGTCGGCCAATGCACGGATGCGGGCCCGGTCCGGCTCGGGCACCCCCATGAGTTCGGAGATCACGTCCATCGGCAGCTTGCCGGCGAACTCGTCGATGTAGTCGAAACTGTCCGACTGCAACGCGGTATCGAGATGCTGCACGGCGATCTCGGTGACGCGCGGCTCGAGTTCGCGAATTCGGCGCGGTGTGAAGCCTTTCGACACCAGGGTGCGCAGGCGCAGGTGCGCGGGGTCGTCGAGGGCCAGGAAGGACATCACCTTGTGCGCGTCCAAGCTACGTGAGATCGGGTCGAGCGAGACGCCGTACTTGTTCGACAACGCGGTGCTGTTGCGGAAGCCCGCCAGCACGTCGCCGTGCCGCGAGAGCGCCCAGAACTTCAGTTCGTCGTTGCGGTAGAGCGGCGCCTCCTCCCGCAGCCGCCGGTAGTACGGGTACGGGTCTTCGTGAAAGTCATAGTCGTACGGGTCGAGAACGAGATCACTCGTCTCCACAGTCATCGGTTCAACTCCCGAGGATGAGGCCGACCACATAACTGAGACGGTCGGCGATCTGGTGGTAGGTCACAGCCCCGCTGCCCGCATGAACCAGGGCCCCGAAGTAGGTCATCTCCAGCGCCGACACGGTGCGCGGGTCGGCGTCCGGGCCGATCGCCGAGCGGATGCGGCGGTGGATCTCGGCGCCGATGCGGTCGCGCACCGTGCGCACCGCCGCGTCGCTGTTGCTCAGCAGCGCCGTCGTGCAGGCGGCCGCGACCTCGGGTTCGTCGGCAATCATCAGCGTGAGGGCGCGTAGCGCCTTTTCGACCCGGGTCGACCTGCTGTCGTTGACGTCGGTGAAGAAAGGCACCTGGCGGACCAGATCGAGATAGACCTCGGCGATCAGGTGGTTTTTCGAGGAGAAGTACGTGTAGGCGGTCGCCGGGGCGACCTTGGCGCGGGCGGCGACCGCGCGCACGGTCAGGTCCGCATATGAGGATTCGCGCAGCATCTCCACGCCGGCGGCGAGCACCTTGCGGAAGGTCTCTTCCTGCCTGCGGTTGCGCGGCGATTCTGTGATCGCGACCACTGCATCGCTGGACACATGTCCAACGTATCTGACGCAGGCGGCTCTGGGCAAGTGCGCAGGTCGAGTCCATCGGCCTTGCTTCTCGCCGACGTCTGGGGCTATGGTTCGATCTGACATAGTCAGACAGTTGTCCAGAAACGCAGATCGGGAGTCGGCATGGCGATCCTGGCCAATCGCGAGAGTCAATTGCTCATCGACGGCAAGCTCGTTGCCGGCAGCGCGGGCGCGTTTCCGACCGTCAATCCGGCAACCGAGGAGGTGCTCGGCGTCGCGGCTGACGCGAGCGCCGACGACATGGGCCGGGCCATCGAGGCAGCCCGCCGCGCGTTCGACGACACCGACTGGTCCACCAACACCGCACTACGCGTGCGTTGCCTGCGACAGGTGCAGGAGGTGCTGCGCGACAACCTCGAAGAGCTGCGGGACATCACCATCGCGGAGGTCGGCGCTCCGCGAATGCTGACCGCGGCCGCGCAGCTGGAGGGCCCGATCGCCGACCTGAGCTTCTGCGCCGACACGGCGGAGTCTTACCAGTGGACAACCGATGCCGGAATCGCGTCGCCGATGGGCATCAAGACCCACCGGACAATCGCGCGAGAGGCAGTCGGGGTCGTAGGTGCTATTACGCCATGGAACTTTCCGCATCAGATCAACCTCGCCAAGATCGGCCCGGCGCTGGCGGCGGGCAACACCGTCGTCCTCAAGCCTGCTCCGGACACCCCGTGGTGTGCGGCCGCGATCGGAGAACTCATCGCCGAGCACACCGATCTCCCTCCTGGTGTGATCAACATCGTCACTTCGAGCGATCACGGTGTCGGCGCATTGCTGTCGAAAGACCCACGGGTAGATATGGTTTCGTTCACCGGTTCGACGGCGACGGGACGCAGCGTGATGGCCGATGCCGCCGCCACGCTCAAAAAGGTGTTCCTCGAACTCGGCGGCAAGTCGGCCTTCCTCGTCCTCGATGACGCGGATCTCGCAGGCGCATGCGCGATGTCGGCCTTCACAGCGGCGGTGCACGCCGGACAGGGATGTGCCATCACCACCCGGCTGGTGGTCCCACGGGCCCGTTACAACGAGGCCGTCGAAGCCGCGGCGGCCACCATGGGTTCGATCAAACCGGGGGACCCCACCGAATCCCGGTACCGTCTGCGGACCGCTGATCTCGGCCCGGCAGCGGGACCGCGTGCAGGGCTACCTCGATTCGGCGATCGACGAGGGCGGCAAGTTCGCCTGCGGCGGTGGACGTCCCGCCGATCGCGACACCGGCTTCTTTATCGAGCCCACCGTGATCGCCGGGCTCGACAACAACGCAAAGGTGGCGCGCGAGGAAATCTTCGGGCCTGTGCTGACAGTGATCGCCCACGACGGCGACGACGACGCCGTGCGCATCGCCAACGACTCGCCGTACGGCCTGTCGGGCACGGTGTTCTCGGCTGACCCCGAACGCGCCGCCGGCATCGCCGCGCGGATGCGTGTCGGCACCGTCAACGTCAACGGCGGCGTTTGGTATTCAGCCGACATGCCGTTCGGCGGATACAAGCAGTCCGGCATCGGCCGGGAGATGGGACTCGCGGGTTTCGAGGAATACCTCGAAACCAAAGCCATTGCGACAGGGGTCTAATCCGGCGAGTGTGGCCTTAAGGCACGGTTTCAGCGCACGTTTGCGTGTCTTAACCCCACACTCGTCGCAAGAAAGGAAAATATGCAGTTCGACGACAAGGTGGCGATCGTCACCGGCTCGGGTGGCGGGATCGGTCAGGCGTACGCCGAGGCGCTGGCGCGTGAGGGTGCCGCCGTGGTGGTGGCCGACATCAACGCCGAGGGTGGCGAGCGAGTGGCCAAGCAGATCGTCGCCGACGGGGGAACGGCGATCAGCGTGCCGGTCGACGTGTCCGACCCGGAGTCGGCCAAGGCCATGGCCGACCGGACCCTGGCCGAGTTCGGTGGCATCGACTATCTGGTCAACAATGCCGCGATCTTCGGTGGGATGAAGCTCGACCTGCTGCTGACCGTCGACTGGGACTACTACAAAAAGTTCATGAGCGTGAACCTCGACGGCGCATTGGTGTGTACCCGTGCGGTGTACAAGAAGATGGCCAAGCGCGGCGGCGGCGCGATCGTCAACCAGTCCTCGACGGCGGCGTGGATGTACGCGAACTTCTACGGACTGGCCAAGGTCGGCGTCAACGGCCTGACTCAGCAGCTGTCCCGCGAGTTGGGCGGCATGAACATTCGCATCAACGCCATCGCGCCGGGGCCGATCGACACCGAGGCCAACCGAACCACCACGCCGCAGGAGATGGTCGCCGACATCGTGAAGGGAATTCCGTTGTCCCGCATGGGTACCCCGGAGGATCTGGTCGGCATGTGCCTGTTCCTGCTGTCGGATCAGGCGAAGTGGATCACGGGGCAGATCTTCAACGTCGACGGCGGACAGATCATCCGATCATGAGTGGGCAGGTCAAACTCGGCTACATCGGACTCGGCAACATGGGCGCGCCGATGGCCAAGCGGCTGGTCGACTGGCCCGGCGGCGTAACGGTTTTCGATGTGCGCGCCGAGGCGATGACACCGCTGGCCGAAGCCGGCGCGACACTGGCCGACAGCGTCGCCGACGTCGCAACCGCCGACATCATCAGCGTCACTGTGCTGAACGACGAACAGGTGCGCGACGTGGTCGGCGAGCTGGCCGCCAGCGCCAAGCCGGGCACGGTGATCGCGATCCACTCCACGATCAGCGACACCACGGCCGTCGAGCTGGCAAACGAACTCAAGCCGCAAGGCATCCACGTCGTGGATGCACCGGTCAGCGGTGGCGGCGGAGCGGCCGAAAAGGGCGAGCTGGCCGCGATGGTCGGCGCCGAGCGCGAGGTGTACGAGCGGATCAAACCGGCGTTCAAACAATGGGCGTCGTTGGTGATCCACGCCGGCGAACCCGGTGCGGGCACGCGAATGAAGCTGGCTCGCAACATGTTGACCTTCACCTCCTACGCCGCGGCGTGCGAGGCGATGAAGCTGGCCGAGGCATCCGGTCTGGACCTTCAGGCCCTCGGCAGGGTGGTGCGCCACACCGATGCGCTCACCGGCGGCCCGGGCGCGATCATGGTGCGCGACGACATGAAGCCGCTGACGCCCGAACACTGGTTGTATGACGCGTTCACCCACACCCGCGGGCTGGGCGAGAAGGATCTGAGCCTGGCGCTGGAACTTGGCGAGTCGAACGGCGTGGAGCTACCGCTGGCGCACGTCGCGCTGCAGCGACTCGCGGCGGGTCTGGGCGTGCCGCACTCGAACGAATAGGAGACGCCGATGGACGAACTGCGCCGCAAGGGCCTCGAGAAAATGAACGAGGTCTACGCGTGGGAGATGCCGGACATGGATGGCGATCCGTACTTCGATCTCACGGTCGATCACCTGTTCGGCTCGATATGGACCCGGCCGGGCCTCTCGATGCGCGACAAGCGGATCATGACGCTGACCGTGGTGACCGCGCTCGGGCTGCAAGACCTGACCGAGGTCCAGGTCAACGCCGCACTAGAGAACGACGAGCTCACCGAGGACGAGCTCAAGGAGATGTCGATCTTCCTCACCCACTATGTCGGCTTCCCCCTCGGCTCGGGCCTCAACGGGGTTGTCGGGCGCGTCGCCGCCAAGCGGAAGAAGGCCGCGGAGAAGGGAACCGGTGGCAGCCGCAAGGACAACGTGAACGCCGCCGTCCGCATGCACACGGGCAAGACCCTCGATGAGTAGTCGATACGCGACCTTGACGCGGGACCAGCTCGCGACCCTGGTCCCGGAGCTGCTGTTGATCGGGCAGATGATCGACCGCTCCGGAATGGCCTGGTGCATCCAGGAATTCGGTCGTGAGGAGATGCTTCAGATCGCGATCGAGGAGTGGATGGGCGCGAGCCCGATCTACACCAGGCGGATGCAGAAGGCGCTGCGCTACGAGGGCGACGACGTCATCACGATCTTCAAGGGTCTGCAGCTGGACATTGGCGCACCGCCACAGTTCATGGATTTCCGTTACACCGTCCACGACCGCGCGCACGGCGAGTTCCACCTCGACCACTGCGGCGCACTGCTCGACGTCGAGCCGATGGGCGAGGACTACGTCCGCGGCATGTGCCACGACATCGAAGACCCCACGTTCGACGCCACGGCGGTGGCCACGAACCGCAGGGCGCAGATACGCCCAATTCACCGCCCGCCGCGCATGCCCGCCGACCGGCATCCGCACTGCGCGTGGACCGTGATCATCGACGAGTCGTATCCAGAGGTTGACGACCATCCGGCACTGGACGTTGTGCGCCGAACCCGCGCCGCCAGAACCGAACTCGATGGGATCGACCCCTTAGATGAGGGCCAGTCAGACTACGCCGGCGAGCTATTGACGGATTTCGACTTCGCCGCCTTCTCGCATTCCGGACTGGTGTGCATGGCCGACGAAGTGTGCCTGCAGATGCACCTGCTGAACCTGTCGTTCGTGCTTGCGGTGGGCAAGCGTGCCGGCACCGACGTAGAACTGGCCAAGACGATCTGCACCAAGCAGCTGATCGGGGTGGCCGGGCTGGCCGCCGAACGCATCCACCGCGCACTCGCCTTGCCTGGCGGAATCGAAGGGGCCGTCAAGGTTTTGGAGTTGCATCCGCTGCTCAACCCGGCGGCCTATGTTTCGGCCGAGTTCGGCCCGGACATCGTTCATGTGCGCAGATCACCGGCACACGAAGACGGGGCGTGGATTTCCTTGGTCAGTCCCGTGAGGTCACGCCCGCTCCAGGCGATCGTCGCAGCGATCGATCCACACCTAGGTGTCGAAGTCGGCGGCACCGCGACTGACTGGACCGCGCGGGTGATCGAGACCGACACGGCGGCAAAGGAATTCCCGGAGGTGTCGGTCGCGAAGGTCAGCGGCGGCTCGACGTTCGTGTTCGAGCCGAGGAAATCGCTGCCGCTCACCGTGGTGTGACGGCAGAGCCGACCCACCGCTTCAGGTAGTCACGCAATTCGTCGCGGCGCCGGGGCGGACGTCCCGGGTCGATCACGAATGACTGGATGATCCGCAACAGGTGCTCGGCCAGCTCGTCGAGATCGCGGTCGGTGAACCCGAGGCCGGCCCAGTCGACGTCGAATCGCCGCAGCATGGAGTTCGCGAACTGCACGGCGACGTCGGACGTGACCGATTCGGTATGGGCGGTGGCGCGGCCGGGGACGATGAGCAGGCCGATGTGCTTGTCCTTCGGTAACCACTCCAGCGCCGTGGCGATACCCTCCGCGACCGCTTCGGCAGGATCGGTGATGCCGACCAGGTGCTCGGCCATCCGGTCGAGGAAGCCCGTCGCCGCTTGCACGGCGGCGGCCACCAGCAACGCGTCGGTGCTGGGGAAGTATCGGTAGACGGTTTGACGTGTGACGCCAAGGGTGCGGGCCACGTCGGCGATGCTGATGTCGGCGCCGCGCTCGTCGATGGCCTTGTTCGCAGCGGCCAGGATCCGCGCGATGGCCTCCCCATCGGTGGCGGGCGCCGATCCGGACCAGCCGTGGGTACGCACGCGGCGATGCTACGTCAGCCTCGATAGGAGACTTGCAGCTCCTTGACGCCGTTGATCCACCCCGAGCGAAGCCGTTGCGGTTCGGCCAGTTTGGAAATGTTGGGAATCTGGTCGGCGATCTCGTTGAAGATCAGCTTGATCTCCATGCGGGCCAGATTGGCGCCGATGCAGAAGTGCGCGCGCTGCGACGGCCAGCTTCTCCTCGAGTGTGGCGACCGCCCGGGGTGTGAAGAGCCGCGAGACTATCTTGCGAAGCCGGGTGTGCTCCGGCGCGTCGTGGTTGATCAGCAGCGCCTTGGTGAGCTCCAGCTGATCGGGTGTGGTGCCGTCGGGCAGCCGCATCACAACGCCCCGGCGGGTCGTCGACCACAGATCGCCGTCGCGCGAGATGGCCTTGATGTCCTCGTGGCGGCTGATCACCCAGTAGCCGCCGTCGCCGAAGATCGACTCCTTCTGCTCGTTCCACCACACCGGCGCGATCTTGCGCAGTTCGGCGAACTCGGTCACCGGAATGCCGTGCAGCAGGACGTCGGGGTTGGTGAAGTCGAAGCCGGCCCCGAACGGACAGATTGACTGCGTCGTCATGCATTGACCATTCACTGCGGTGTCAAGTGTATGGCCGGAACAGACCGTTTAGGGTTGTCAGTTGTGCGCGTCCTGGTAATCGGATCCGGAGCCCGTGAACATGCGTTGCTGCTGGCGCTGCGCAAAGACCCCGAGGTCGAGGAGTTAGCCGTCGCACCCGGCAACGCCGGCACCGCGATCATCGCCGACCAGTACGAGGTCGACATCACCTCCGGGGACGCCGTCGCCAAGCTGGCCCAGCGGATCGGCGCCGACCTGGTGATCATCGGCCCCGAGGTGCCGCTGGTGCTGGGCGTGGCCGACGCGGTGCGGCACGCGGGGATCGCGTGTTTCGGGCCGACGAAGGAAGCCGCGCGGATCGAGGGCTCGAAGTCGTTCGCGAAGGACGTGATGGCCGCCGCGGGTGTACACACCGCGACCAGCGAGATCGTCGACAACCCGGCACACCTCGACGCCGCGCTCGACCGGTTCGGACCGCCGGGTGGCGACCCCGCGTGGGTGGTCAAGGACGACGGGCTGGCCGCGGGCAAGGGCGTGGTGGTGACGGCCGACCGTGACGCGGCGCGTGCGCATGCCGCCAGCCTGCTCGACGCCGGCCACCCGGTGCTGCTCGAATCGTTCCTCGACGGGCCCGAGGTGTCGCTGTTCTGTGTGGTCGACGGCGAAACCGTGGTGCCACTGCTGGCGGCGCAGGACTTCAAGCGGGTCGGCGATGGTGACACCGGACCCAACACCGGTGGCATGGGCGCCTATGCACCGTTGTCGTGGCTGCCTGATGACGTGGTCGCGCAAATTGTCAGCGATATCGTGAAACCCGTTGCCGCCGAATTGGTTAGGTGTCGCAGCTCCTTCACTGGTCTGCTGTACGCCGGGTTGGCGATCACGTCGCGAGGCCCGGCGGTGGTCGAATTCAACTGCCGCTTCGGCGATCCGGAGACCCAGGCCGTGCTGGCGCTGCTCGAGACCCCATTGGGTCAACTGCTGCGTGCCGCCGCCACCGGTCAGTTGGCCGGGTTCGGCCCTTTGCAATGGCGCGACGGTGCCGCGGTGACGGTGGTGCTGGCCGCGGAGAACTATCCGGGCCGGCCGCGGGTGGGCGACGTCATCGTCGGCTCCGAGGCCGACGGGGTGCTTCACGCGGGCACCGCGCGCCGCGACGACGGCGCGATCGTGTCGTCGGGTGGCCGGGTGCTGTCGGTGGTCGGAACGGGTCAAGACCTAGCGGCCGCCCGCGAGGCCGCCTATTCGCTGATCAAGTCGATTCGCTTGCCGGGCAGTCACTTTCGCAGTGACATCGGGCTGGCCGCCGCCGAAGGCAGGATCACGCTCTAGGTAGTCAGCAGCGGCGCCATCCACGCCAGCTCGGCAGGCAGCTGCGAACTCCAGTACCCGGCATCGTGGCCGCCGGGGGAGAACCCACCCGCCGGCGGGTTGGGCAACTGCGCGATGAATTGTCTGGTGGCCTCGGCGAACGGATCGCCGTCGCCGCAGTCGATCCGGATCGGGATCGAATTCAGCTCGGGCCGGCCCCACACGCTGTGGGCTTCGTAATCCTCGGCGCCATCGAAGGCATAGGGCGCTGCGGCGCCGGGCGACGTCCACAGCGCCGGGCTGACCGCGCAGATGGCCGCGGTGCGGGCCGCGCCGAGTCGGGAGCCGAGCAACAGCGCGCCGTAGCCGCCCATCGACCAGCCGAGAAATGCGACGCGCGACGTGTCGATCTCCTGCGTGCCCAGCATCGGGATGAGTTCGTCGAGCACCATGGCCCCGGCATCCTCGCCGGACGCCCGCTTGTGCCAGTAGCTTCCGCCGCCGTCGACGGCGACCACCGCGACCGGCGGCAGGCCCGCGGCGACGGCCTGGGCCAACCCCTGCTCGACACCGCCGGCCATCACGCCTGCGGCACTCTGACCCTTGCCGTGCAGCGCGATGATGGGACGCAGCGGCGCGGTCTGCCCGGGCGGGCGGGCGATGGCCCAGTTGGTCGGTACGCCACCGCGCGCCGCCGATATGAAGATCCCGTTGGCATACGTTGGGGCCGCGGCCGCCGGTGCGGCGGTGCCCAATGCGTAGGCACCGGCCGCGCCTAAGCCAAGACCCAGGATTGCGCGACGGCTCAGTTCGGGCATGCGGGCCATCATGCCATCGGCCGCTGGCCGGCTCGCACCCGACTTCTCTGAGTAAAGCCTGATGATTGGCCGAAAGCGCGATGCCGCACCCCCGTGACTGGCAGCATGCTAATGGTGACGGCAGCAGTCACTCCCAAGGGAGAACGTCGACGGTATGCGCTGGTCAGCGCGGCCGCTGATCTGCTGTGCGAAGGTGGGTTCGACGCCGTTCGGCACCGTGCCGTGGCCCGCCGCGCAGGGCTGCCGCTGGCGTCGACGACGTACTACTTCTCCTCGCTCGACGACCTGATCGAGAAGGCCGTCGAGCATGCCGGCGCGCGTGAGGCCGAGCAGTTGCGGGCCAGGGTGGCGGCGCTGTCACGGCGGCGCCGGGGCACGGAGTCGACCGCCGACGTGTTGGTGGACCTCTTGGTCGGTGAGGCAACCGGACTGCGGGTTACCGAGCAATTGATCTCCCGCTACGAGCGCTACATCGCCTGCGCGCGTCAGCCCGGGCTGCGCGATATCCAGCGGCGGATTCTGCAGCAGCGCACCGACGCTGTCGTCGACGTCGTCGAGCGGTCCGGCCGATCGGTGCGTGCCGAGCTACTCACGGCGCTGGTGTGTGCCGTCGACGGTGCGGTGGTGGCGGCCCTCGTGGGCGATGGCGACGGTCCGCGTGCTACTGCTCGAGCGACGTTGATCGACGTGATCGACGTGCTCGCCCCAATCGACGAACCGATCGCGCGGGTGTAACCAAGGGAGGGCAATGAGTAAGCCGGACACCGTCGAGGAGCAGCCGCAGCTGCGGCGAGTAATGGGCCCGGGCCTGCTGTTGCTGTTCGTGGTCGGCGACATCCTCGGTACCGGTGTGTACGCGCTAACGGGTGATGTGGCCGCCGAAGTCGGTGGGGCCGCTTGGATTCCGTTTCTTGTCGCGTTCCTGATCGCCACCGTCACCGCTTTCAGCTACCTGGAGCTGGTGACCAAATACCCGCAGGCGGCGGGCGCTGCGCTTTACGCGCACAAGGCTTTTGGCGTGCAGTTCGTGACTTTTCTGGTGGCGTTCGTGGTGATGTGTTCGGGCATCACCTCGGCGTCGACCGCGTCTCGGTTCTTCGCCGCGAACTTCAACACTGCGTTCGATCTCGATTGGGGCAAGGTCGGAATCGTCATCGTGGCACTGCTGTTCATGGCGATGCTGGCGACGGTGAACCTGCGTGGCGTCGGGGAAAGCGTCAAGCTGAACGTCGTGCTGACGATCATCGAGATCACGGGTCTGCTGATGGTGATCCTGGTCGGCTTTTGGGCGTTCACCGGCGGCGCCGATGTCGACTTCTCTCGAGTGGTCGCGTTCGACACTGCCTCCGACAAGAACGCTTTCCTCGCCGTCACCACCGCGACGTCGCTGGCGTTCTTCGCGATGGTCGGGTTCGAGGACTCGGTGAACATGGCCGAGGAGACCAAGGATCCGGTGAAGGTGTTCCCGAAAGTGTTGCTGACGGGTTTGACGATCGCCGGCATCGTGTACGTCATCGTGGCCATCGTCGCGGTTGCACTTGTGCCGGTCGGCACGCTGGAGGCCAGCGACACCCCACTGGTCGAGGTCGTCAAGGCAGGGGCGCCGGGACTTCCGATCGAGGACATCCTGCCGTTCATTTCGATGTTCGCAGTGTCCAACACCGCGCTGATCAACATGTTGATGGCGAGCCGGCTGATCTACGGCATGGCCCGCCAGCACGTGTTGCCGCCCGTGCTGGGCGCGGTGCATCCGACGCGGCGCACACCGTGGGTCGCGATCGTGTTCACCACGCTGATCGCGTTCGGGCTGATCTTCTACGTGACGGCATTCGCCAACAGCAGCGCCATCGCGGTGTTGGGCGGAACAACGTCGCTGCTGCTGCTTGCGGTGTTTGCGGTGGTCAACATCGCGGTGCTGGTGCTGCGGCGCGATGTCCAGGCGGTCGGCGGGAACTTCAGGACGCCAACGGCGCTGCCGGTGATCGGCTTTATCGCGTCGGTGTATCTGGTCACGCCGTTGTCCGGTCGGCCCGCGCAGCAGTACGTGCTCGCGTTGATTCTGGTCGCGATCGGCATCGTGTTGTTCTTCATCACGATGCTGATCAACCGTCAGCTCGGCATCCGCGGCGCCGGCATCACTGATCCGACGCATCTGGCCGAATCTCCGGATTAGGGTCCAGCTGTTGACGGATCGCGGTCAGCTCGAGCTGCGCCTTCTCGAGTAGCGCTGCAACCTGCGCGAGGCGCTCAAGTACGTCGCCAGTGTCTGGCTGTTGCGGCGGACGCCGGCGCGGTGCGGCTGCCATATCGGCTGGAAGTGTCGGCGTCAGGATGTAGCCGGTCGCGAAGTCGCCGTACACGGTCACATCTTCCGGCCGGTGGTACCAATAGAGCGCGACGTACGCGCAAATCACTGCGTCGACGGGATCTTCGTCGCGGTCGAGCTGTCCCGGCCGGGCTGCGGCCTCCACCCGCTTCCGCAGCTCCACCCAGGCCATGTTGCGATTCACGCGCAACCGCGGTGTTGCGTCGTCGAGTCCCTCGATGTGCGACATCAACCGCAGAAGATCCCGCTGCCGATCCGCGAACTCGCCCCGCTTGTACTTCAGTGTCTTCTCGAGCTCGAACAACACAACCGTGGCCGGGTGCGGGTATACCTCGATGGCTCGCCGGCTCGCGCTTGATGAAGGGTCCATGTCGAGATCGAGAGCGGCCGCCAACCGGGCGCCGCGGGGATTCTTGAACTCCGGTCGGTCCGTAAATGCGGGACGCGCGGGTGCATCGAACTTCTGGAAGTCACGGTTGAGTGCCGTCTCGCATGGGCGGGCGCCGGTCTCGTTTCTTACGATCAGCGGCGCATCGATGGCCACCAGGCATTCGTCCCTGATGTACGGAGCGATCGCTTGCGCGATGCTCGAGTCATCCTGCGCGACGCCGACGTGTAGAAGGCGACCGT
Organism: uncultured Actinomycetota bacterium; assembly: GCA_963848185.1. Lineage (GTDB taxonomy): Bacteria > Actinomycetota > Actinomycetes > Mycobacteriales > Mycobacteriaceae > Mycobacterium. The sequence continues at coordinate 397,937 of CAWKCR010000013.1, read as the reverse complement.
CGGAGTCGACAGCCGCGACACCGGTGTCGTTTTTCTCGCCCCACGCGAGATCGAGTCCAACGAAGTACATACGGCCAGCCTGCCCTACCCGCGCCGTAAGCTGTGTGTTTGTGACGATCCCCAATGTGCTGGCCAGCCGATATGCCAGCGACGAGATGGTGGCGATCTGGTCACCGGAGGCCAAGGTCGTCGCCGAGCGTCGGCTGTGGCTGGCGGTGCTGCGCGCGCAGGCCGAGCTGGGTGTCTCGGTGCCCGACGGCGTGGTGGCCGACTACGAGCGGGTGCTCGACGACGTCGACCTGTCGTCGATCGCCGCCCGCGAGCGGGTGTTGCGCCACGACGTCAAGGCCCGCATCGAGGAGTTCAACGCGCTCGCCGGTCACGAGCATGTGCACAAGGGCATGACAAGCCGCGACCTCACCGAAAACGTTGAGCAGCTGCAGATCCGCCGGTCGCTGGAACTCGTTTTCTCACACGGTGTGGCCGTCGTGGCACGGCTGGCCGAGCGGGCGATCAGCTACCGCGATCTCGTGATGGCGGGGCGCAGCCACAATGTCGCGGCGCAGGCGACGACTTTGGGCAAGCGATTCGCTTCGTCGGCCGAGGAGATGTTGATCGCGTTGACGCGGCTACGTTCGTTGATCGAGCGGTATCCGCTGCGCGGCATCAAGGGCCCGATGGGCACCGCGCAGGACATGCTCGACCTGTTCGACGGCGACACCGATCGGCTGGCCGAACTCGAGCGGCGGGTCGCCGAATACCTGGGCTTCACCGAGATTTTCACCAGCGTCGGGCAGGTCTATCCCCGGTCGCTGGACCACGACGTCGTCTCCGCACTGGTGCAAGTGGGCGCCGGGCCGTCGTCGCTGGCACACACCATCCGGCTGATGGCCGGCCATGAGCTGGTGACCGAGGGCTTCGCGCCCGGGCAGGTCGGCTCGTCGGCGATGCCGCACAAGATGAACACCCGTTCGTGCGAGCGCGTGAACGGACTGCAGGTGGTGCTGCGCGGTTACGCGTCGATGGCCGCGGAGTTGGCCGGCGCGCAGTGGAACGAGGGCGACGTGTTCTGTTCGGTGGTGCGGCGGGTGGCGCTGCCCGATGCGTTCTTCGCCATCGACGGGCAGACCGAGACGTTCCTGACCGTGCTCGACGAGGTCGGCGCCTATCCTGCGGTGATCCAGCGTGAGCTCGACCGCTACCTGCCGTTCCTGGCCACCACACGGATTCTGATCGCGGCGGTGCGTGCCGGGATGGGCCGGGAAGCGGCGCACGAGGTGATCAAGGAGCATGCCGTCGCGGTGGCCCTGGCGATGCGGGAGCGTGGCGCCGAACCGGACCTGCTGGACCGACTGGCCGCCGACCCGCGGCTGCCCCTGGATCGGCCGGCGTTGGACGCGGCGTTGGCGGATAAGCAGGCGTTCACCGGCGCGGCGGGCAACCAGGCCGACAGGGTCGTCGACGCGGTCGACGAGTTGGTCAGCCGCTACCCCGAGGCGGCCAAGTACACCTCGGGTGCGATCCTGTGACCCTCGCGGGTATCGACTTCACCGATCTGGACAACTTCGCCGACGGTTTTCCGCACGATCTGTTCGATGTGCACCGCCGCGAGGCACCCGTGTATTGGCACTCGGCTACGGAGAACACGCCGGACGGGGAGGGCTTCTGGTCGGTCGCGACGTACGCGGAAACGCTTGAGGTGCTGAGGGATCCGGTGACGTACTCGTCGGTGTCCGGTGGCTCCCGTCCGTATGGCGGCACCTTGCTGCAGGACCTGGCCATTGCGGGCCAGGTGCTGAACATGATGGACGACCCGCGGCATTCGGAGATCCGGCGGCTCGTCAGTTCGGGTTTGACGCCGCGGATGATCACCCGCGTGGAGGACGACCTGCGGGCGCGTGCCCGGCGGCTCCTCGACTCGATCGAACCCGGCGTGCCGTTCGACTTCGTGGTCGACGTCGCGGCTGAACTGCCCATGCAGATGATCTGCATCCTGCTGGGAGTGCAGGAGTCCGAACGGCATTGGCTGTTCGAGGCCATCGAGCCGAGCTTCGATTTCGGTGGCTCTTGCAAGGCAAACATCACCCGGCTGTCCATCGAGGAGGCCGGCTCGCGGATGTATACCTACGGCCAGGAGCTCATCGCGTCCAAGCGTGCCGAGCCGTCCGACGACATGCTGTCGGTCGTCGCCAACGCCGACGTCAGCGACGCCGAGGTGTACCTGTTCTTCAACCTGCTGTTCAGCGCGGGCGCCGAAACCACCCGCAACGCGGTCGCGGGTGGGCTGCTGGCACTGGCCGACCATCCCGACGAATTCGCTGCGTTGCGTTCTGATTTGGATCTGTTGCCGACGGCGATTGAGGAGATGGTGCGGTGGACGTCTCCGTCGCCGTCGAAGCGGCGCACCGCCACTCACTTGGCTCAGCTGGGCGGGCAGTCGATCCAGCCGGGGCAGAAGGTTCTGGTGTGGGAGGGTTCAGCCAACCGGGACGCTTTGGTCTTCGATGACGCCGACACCTTCGACATCACGCGTAAGCCCAATCCGCACTTGGGCTTTGGACAAGGTGTTCACTACTGCCTGGGCGCGAATCTGGCCCGTCTGGAGCTTCGGGTGTTGTTCGAGGAATTGCTGGGCCGCTTCGGAGCGGTGCAGGTTGTCAAGCCGGCGGAGTGGACGCGCAGCAACCGGCACACCCGTATCCGTCATCTGGTGGTCGAGCTGCGGGCGTGATGTTCGAGGAGCGCGTCGCCGAACTCGGCCTGCAGTTGCCGCCGGAGCCGTTGTTGCCCAAGGGCGTGGCCGCGTTGCCGTTGAATCTGCCCGTGATCATGTCGGCCGAGTTGCTTATCACGCCGTGAAACCGGATGCGTTCGCGGCGGTCATGGCGACCGGCATTGTGTCGATCGCCGCCGCGGATCACGGCTATCGCATCATCAGCGACATCCTGGTTGTCGTGGCCGCCGTCGCACTGCCTGTGTTGATGGTGATGGCGGCGACGGCTTGGCGCAGCATCGACTTGCGCGATCCCGATGTGTCGTTGCGACTGTTCACCTACGTGGCCGCGTGTGCGGTTCTGGGGGCGCGACTGGCCGAGCATCGGGTTGTCCTGTGGGTGCTTGCCGGCATGGCGTTCCAAGGCTGGCTGGCGCTGGCGCCGCTGGTGGCCCGTCGGATGTGGCGGGACCGACGGACCGGGCTGCGTGACCGCGCTCACGGCGTCTGGGAGCTTGCGAGCGTGGCGACGTCCGGATTGGCGATCGTGTCAGCCGATCTCGACATCGTCTTCTGGGCGATGCTGTTCTGGGTGTTGGCAATGCTCGTCTACCTGCTGATGACCGGCCTGATTCTGTCGCATGTCGATTTGGCGCAACCCGACAGCTGGATCCTGATGGGCGGCGCGGCCATCGCGACGCTGGCCGGCGATCACCTTCACCAAGCCCTGCTACCCGGTCCTATCGCCGACGGTGTCCGTGTGGTGACGATCGTGACGTGGGTGGTCGCGACGCTGTGGATCCCGCCGCTGCTCTACTTCACGTTTCTGCGGTTCGCCGGCGTGGCGTGGGCAACGGTGTTCCCGCTGGGAATGTACTCGTCGGCGACGTACGCGATGGCCGTCGAAACCGGTTGGCAACGGTTCACGACGATCTCGTTGGCGTTCTTCTGGATTTCGTTCACCCTGTGGGTGACCGTCGCCACCGCCGCCCTCTTGCGGCTTACCGCCAGCCGATCGCGTGCTTGATCTCCGCGATGACCCGCCGCGGATACTCGGTCAAGTCCAGCCAGGTGAATCGCAGAACCTTCCAGCCGAGTAGCGCGATGGTGTTCTGTCGCTCGCGATCGTTCTGAAAGTCCTCCTGTTCGCTGTGGAACGCCCAACCGTCGACCTCGATTGCCACCTTCTGCTTGGGAAATGCCACATCGACCTTGTATCCGCCGATGGGGTAGTTGGTCCTCCATCCTGTGATGCCCTCTTCTCGCAGGAGTTTCACTAACAGCCGTTCGGCTTCCGAGCGGGCGCCGTTCGATGCCGCCCGCAGCAGCCGCCTTGCCGCCGGCGAGCCGTGGCGGCCCTTGTTGCGGAGATGTGCTCGCCACAGCTCGCGCAGTTCGACATGGCGCTGCAGTGCCGAATCCATCAGCTTGGCGCCGCCGCCTCGCCGGACCGCCGCTTCGACGACAGTCAGCGGCAGTGCCGTCACGCGCAGGCCCTTGCATTCGACGATGTCCGCCGGCGCCAGATCCCGCCTCCGCAACCTCGTCCCGGCTCGCCGTTGCAAACGCGCGTCCCTGGGAACAGTCACTTCAACGATGTCGGGGGCAAATCGCGTGAGCCCGTGCCACCACGCTGCGGCAAGCCCGCTTGCGGCCGCTTGGTGTCCGTAGATCCACACCGCCGATCGGATCCGCGCCGCATCTGTATACGGCCGATCATCAGCGAAGTAGACGCCGCGAGCACACCGACGCCAACGCCCGGATCGCACCCGTCGCTCGATTGCGTCTTGACTTAGTCCCGCGCGTAGCGCCTGCGCATGAGTTAGCACGCCATCTTGTCGGCGTAGATACTCGTCGAGCACTCACAATGGACCGTTTGAACCCTCGAATGGTTCCCTTCGCCGCGATTTGAGGAGTCTGAACCGCGCTCACCGCGGGTGAAACTCCACAAATCGCTAGACGCGGCGGATGCCGGCGGCGCGCAGTTCCAGCGCGGCCAGGCCGCGGATCGCGACGGCGTCGTCGCTTCGCCACGAGCCCACCGGGTCGGCGCTGATCGCCGCCAGCTTGGCCAGCGGCCGATTGGCCAGCGCACGCAGTGCGAGCAGCTGTTCGCCGGCCGGTGTGGCGGCCAACGCGATCGCCGTCCACTTCCGCCGGAAGAACCGCACCCGCAGGTACAGCCACGGCATCGCGACGAACAGGATCGGCGGTGCGGCCACCGCGAGCGCCAATACCCACGCCAGCCAGCTCGCGGTGGTGTCGAGGCTGTGCCCAGCGCCGGCGATGTCCAGTGCGGCTTCGCTGGCCGCGCGCAGGGGCTTGCTCAGCGCGTCGCCCACCAGCGGGACATCGTCGGTGCTGTTACCTGCCGAGTCCAGGTTGTCGGCCACGCCGTTGGCGCCGGTCTCGACCTGACGGCCCACCGCGGCGATGGTCGAGACAGCGGTGTGCACGGCCATTCCGACCAGTACCCACACAACGGTCCACACCGCGACGGCGATATCGCTGATCAGCTGGGCCAGCAGGCGAGCGGGCGTAGTGGCATACGGCACAAACCGCGATCTCATGGTCATGATGCTGCCCGATAGGCTGACCCGATGCGCCCCGCTCTGTCCGACTACCAGCATCTGGCCAGCGGCAAGGTTCGCGAGCTGTACCGCATCGACGACGAGCACCTGCTGTTCGTCGCCACCGACCGCATCTCGGCCTACGACTACATCCTCGACAGCGAGATCCCCGACAAGGGCCGCATCCTGACCGCGATGAGCGTGTTCTTCTTCGATTACGTCGAGGCGCCCAACCATCTGGCCGGCCCGCCCGACGACGAGCGCATCCCGCAAGAGGTGCTGGGCCGCGCGCTGGTAGTGCAGGAACTCGAGATGCTGCCGGTGGAGTGCGTTGCCCGTGGCTACCTGACCGGCTCCGGCCTCATCGACTACCAGAAGACCGGCAAGCTGTGCGGCGTCGCGTTGCCGCCCGGGCTGGCCGAGGCCAGCAAGTTCGCCCAGCCACTGTTCACCCCTGCCACCAAAGCCGAACTGGGACAACACGATGAGAACATCACGTTCGCCAACGTGATCGACCTCGTCGGCGCAGTAAGAGCCAACCAGCTGCGCGAACGCACACTGCAGACCTACATCCAAGGCGCCGATCACGCGCTGACCAAGGGAATCATCGTCGCCGACACCAAGTTCGAGTTCGGCGTCGACAAGCACGGCAACCTGCGCCTGGCCGACGAGGTCTTCACGCCGGACTCGTCGCGGTACTGGCGCGCCGACGACTATCGGGAAGGCGTCGTTCAGCAGAGCTTCGACAAGCAGTTCGTCCGCAACTGGCTCACCAGCCCCGACTCCGGCTGGGACCGCAACGGCGACAAGCCGCCACCATCGCTTCCGCCGGATATCGTCGAAGCGACCCGCGCCCGTTATATCGAAGCCTACGAACGCATCTCGGGTCTGAAGTTCGACGCATGGATCAAACCGTGAAAGCGCCCGAGGCCAAGCGTGTCGAGTTCCGCCGCGAGCATCACGGCGACGTATTCATCGACCCCTACGAGTGGCTGCGCGACAAGTCCAGCCCAGAGGTGATCGCCTACCTGAAAGCGGAGAACGACTACACCGAACACACCACGTCGCACCTGGCGCCGCTGCGGCAGAAGATCTTCGACGAGATAAAGGCCCGCACGAAGGAGACCGACCTGTCGGTGCCGACCCGTCGCGGCGACTGGTGGTACTACGGCCGCAGCTTCGAGGGCAAGCAGTACAGCGTCCATTCTCGTTGCCCGGTGACCGATCCCGACGACTGGACGCCGCCGACGTTCGACGAGCACACCGAGATTCCGGGGGAGCAAGTCCTGCTCGACGAGAACGTCGAAGCGGAAGGGCACGACTTCTTCGCGCTCGGCGCCGCCACGGTCAGCCTCGACGGCAACATCCTGGCGTACTCCGTGGACGTCAAGGGCGACGAGCGATACACGTTGCGGTTCAAGGACTTGCGCACCGGCAAGCTGTACGTCGACGAGATCGTTGGCATCGGCGCCGGCGCCACCTGGGCCGCCGACAACCACACCGTCTATTACGTCACCGTCGACGACGCCTGGCGGCCCGATACCGTGTGGCGTCACCGGCTGGGCTCAGGGCTGCCCGCCGAGAAGGTGTACCACGAGCCCGACGAAAAGTACTGGCTCGCCGTCGGCCGTACCCGGAGCGACGCTTACCTCGTCATCGCGGCAGGCAGCGCGGTCACCTCGGAGATGCGCTACGCCGACGCAGGAGATCCAGAGGCGGAGTTCACCACCGTCTGGCCGCGCCGCGAATTGGTCGAGTACTCGGTGGAGCACGCCGTGGTCGGCGGCGAGGACCGATTCCTCATCCTGCACAACGACGGTGCGGAGAACTTCACGCTCGTCGAGGCGCCGGTCAGCGATCCCACGGCCTTTCGCACGCTGATCGAGCACCGCGACGACGTGCGGCTCGACTCCGTGGACGCGTTCGAAGGGCACCTCGTCGTGAGCTATCGCAGCGAGGCCTTGCCGCGGATCCAACTGTGGCCCATCGTCAATATGGGAGCCGACGGCGATTACGGCCACCCCGAAGACATCACCTTCGACTCCGAACTCATGTCTTCGGGCCTCGGCGCCAACCCCAGCTGGAGCTCGCCAAAGCTGCGGATCGGCGCGACATCGTTCGTCACCCCCGTGCGGATCTACGACATCGACCTGGCCACCGGTGAACGCACACTGCTGCGCGAGCAGCCGGTGCTCGGCGACTACCGGCCCGAGGACTACGTGGAGCGCCGGGACTGGGCCGTCGCGCCCGACGGCGCGCGAGTGCCCATCTCGATCATCCACCGGATCGGCCTGCAGTACCCGGCGCCGGCCCTGCTCTACGCCTACGGCGCCTACGAGTCGTGTGAGGACCCGCGGTTCTCCATCGCGCGGCTTTCGCTGCTCGACCGCGGCATGGTCTTCGCCGTTGCTCACGTGCGAGGAGGCGGCGAACTGGGCCGGCCCTGGTACGAACACGGCAAGCTGCTGGAGAAGAAGAACACCTTCACCGACTTCATCGCCGTCGCAAGGCGTCTCATCGATACCGACGTGACCCGACCCGGGAATCTGGTTGCGTACGGCGGCAGCGCGGGCGGGCTTCTGATGGGCGCGGTCGCCAACATGGCACCGGGCACATTCGCCGGCATCCTGGCCGCAGTGCCCTTCGTCGATCCGCTCACCACGATCCTGGATCCGTCGCTGCCGCTGACCGTCACCGAATGGGACGAGTGGGGAAACCCCTTGAAGGACAAGGACGTCTACTACTACATGAAGTCCTACTCGCCGTATGAAAACGTCGAGGCCAAGGACTACCCGCCGATCCTGGCGATGACGTCGCTGAACGACACCCGGGTGCATTACGTCGAGCCCGCGAAATGGGTTGCGGCGCTGAGGCACACCAAGGCCGACGGCCATCCGGTCTTACTCAAGACCGAGATGAACGCCGGCCACGGTGGCATCAGCGGACGCTACGAACGGTGGAAGGAAGCCGCCTTCCAGTACGCCTGGCTACTGGATGCCGCCAAGGCCAACGACGACGGCGGCGCCTAGATAGAGAACCTGTTCGGCCGCTCGCACCTCCAGCCGCGACATCATCGACTTCGGCGGGTTCGGCATCCGGGCGGCGTAGACGTTGGCCGGGAACATCACCAACATCAACACGAACAGGGACACCGCCGCCGCCACCCGGGTCGGCGGATACAGCAGCCCGGCCGCGCCAAGAAGCTCGAGCACTCCGGTGACGGTGACCAGCAGTCCGGGCGCGGGCAGCGGCGGCGGCACGATCGCGATCATGTCCCGCCGCAGCGGGTTGACGAAGTGTGCAACCCCGGTCATCACGAACATGGCCGCCAGGCCGACGGCGACCGCCTGCGGCCAGCTGTCGGCGTAGTCGACGCCCAGCCAGCCGACCAGGCGCGCTCCGAGCGTGCCCAGCACGAGGGTGACAATGACGGCCATCGGAAACTCCAATCTAGACAGTGGCAAGATCACCGTAGAGATCAATCTAGGCACTGTCAAGATTCCCGGTTATGATGGCCGGATGAGCAGGGACACCTACCACCACGGCGACCTGAAGGCGGTCATCCTGGCCGAGGCTGCGGACCTGGTGGCCGAGCGCGGCGCGGATGGGATCTCGCTACGCGAACTGGCGCGGGTGGCCGGGGTGTCGCACGCCGCGCCGGCGCATCACTTCACCGACCGCCGCGGCTTGTTCACCGCGCTGGCGGCCGAGGGCTGGCGGATGCTGGCCGCCGCTCTCACCGGCGCCCGGCCCAACTTCATCGAAGCGGCGCTGGCTTACGTGCGGTTCGCACTCGACCATCCCGGCCACTACGCGGTGATGTTCGACCGCTCGCTGGTCGACCCCGACGATCCGGAACTGGTCGCGGCACAGAATGCGGCCGGTGCCGAACTGGCGCAGGGCGTCGGCACACTCGAAGACCCACGCGCCAAGGCCGATCCGGAAAGCGCCGCGCTGGCGGCATGGTCTCTGGTGCACGGCTTTTCGATGCTCTGGCTCAACGAGGCCATCGACACCGGCGCCGACCCGGTTGTCACCGTCGAGCGCGTCGCCCAGATGCTGTTCGGGTAGCGTGCGGGCGATGACCGACACACCGCTGACCGACATCGCACTGACCACGCTGGACGGCCGACCCACCACACTGGCCGAATTAGCCGGCGGCGCCGCGCTGGTGGTCAACGTGGCCTCGAAATGTGGCCTGACGCCGCAATACAGCGCGCTGGAGCAGTTGGCGAAGGACTACGGCGAGCGCGGGCTGACGGTGATCGGCGTGCCGTGCAACCAGTTCATGGGGCAGGAGCCCGGCACGGCCGAGGAGATCCAGACGTTTTGCTCGACCACCTACGGCGTGACGTTTCCGCTGTTGGACAAGACCGACGTCAACGGCCCGAACCGCCACCCGCTGTATGCCGAGCTGGCCAAGACTCCGGACGCCAGCGGCGAGGCGGGCGACGTGCAATGGAACTTCGAGAAGTTCCTGCTCGCGCCGGGTGGAAAGGTGGCGAATCGGTTCCGTCCGCGGACGGTTCCGGATGCGCCCGAGGTGATCGCCGCCATCGAAGCGGTGTTGCCCCGATAGCCGAAAAGACAGCTGCCGCCCACGTGTTGGACACCGTTGCGTCACCTGAAATTGCGACAATGTGATGCGTGGCTGGACAACTGATGGTCTCGATATCCGGGGTCAGCGACCGCACCCTGGCCGACGTCGACGCGTTCTGCGCGCAGCTGGACGCGCGCGGCGTGCCGGCCTCGTTTCTGGTCGCGCCCATGATCAAGGGCGGCTACCGGCTCGATCGTGATACGCCGACCGTGGAGTCGCTGGCCGGCCGGCGCGGAGGCGGCGACGCCATCGTGCTGCATGGTTTCGACGAGGCCGCTACCAAGAAGCGACGCGGCGAGTTCGCGACACTGCCGGCGCATGAGGCGAACCTGCGGCTGATGGCCGCCGATCGGGTGATGGAGCACTTGGGACTGCGGACCCGGCTCTTTGCCGCGCCCGGCTGGACGGTATCGCAGGGCACGGTAACCGCGTTGCCCCGCAACGGGTTTCGGCTGCTGGTCGGCCTGAGCGGGATCACCGACCTGGTACGCCAGACGACGGTGCGGGCCCGGGTGCTCGGCATCGGCGAAGGTTTCCTGTCAGAGCCGTGGTGGTGCCGCACGCTGGTGCTGTCCGCCGAGCGCACGGCGCGTCGCGGCGGCATCGTCCGGGTCGCGGTGGCGGCCCGCCACCTGCGCCGATCCGGTCCGCGACAAGCCATGCTCGACGCCGTCGACCTGGCGCTGATGCACCACTGCGTGCCCGCGGTCTATCAGTGGCTCCCGCATCCCGCCCTGACCGACGCCGCCTGAGTCGTCGGTACCCTTGCGTCTCATGGCGGACGCTGATGTCATCGTGGTGGGCGCTGGACTGGCCGGACTGGTCGCTGCCTGCGAACTGACCGAACGCGGGCGCCGCGTCCTGATCGTGGACCAGGAGAACGCCCACAACATCGGTGGCCAGGCGTTCTGGTCGTTCGGCGGCATGTTCTTCGTCGACAGCCCCGAGCAGCGGCGGCTGGGCATTCGCGACAGCCATGAGCTGGCGCTGCAGGACTGGCTGGGCACCGCGGGATTCGATCGCCCCGAGGACCACTGGCCGCGGCAGTGGGCGCACGCCTACGTCGACTTCGCGGCCGGCGAGAAGCGCAGCTGGCTGCGGCAGCGCGGATTGCAGACCTTCCCGGTGGTCGGCTGGGCCGAGCGCGGCGGGTATGACGCTCGCGGGCACGGCAACTCGGTGCCGCGGTTCCACATCACCTGGGGGACGGGGCCGGCCATCGTCGAGATCTTCGCGCGCCGGCTGCGCAACGCGGCCAACGTGCGGTTCGCCCATCGCCATCGCGTCGACGAGCTGATCGTCGAAGACGGCACCGTAGTCGGGGTGCGTGGCGCGGTGCTGGAACCCACGACCGCCCCGCGAGGCGTGGCGTCCTCGCGAAACACCGTGGGGGAGTTCGAGTTCCGCGCATCTGCAGTCATTGTGGCCAGTGGCGGCATCGGCGGTAACCATGACTTGGTGCGGCAGAACTGGCCGAAGCGGATGGGCCGGGTGCCCGAGCAGTTGCTGAGTGGCGTGCCCGCCCACGTGGACGGCCGGATGATCGGCATCACCGAGGCCGCCGGGGCGCACGTCATCAACGCCGACCGGATGTGGCACTACACCGAGGGCATCACCAACTACGACCCGATCTGGCCGCTGCACGGCATCCGGATTCTGCCCGGGCCGTCGTCGCTGTGGCTGGACGCCACCGGCAAGCGCCTGCCTTCCCCCCTGTACCCGGGCTTCGACACCCTCGGCACGCTGGAATACATTGCGCAGACCGGACAGGACTACACCTGGTTCGTGCTCAACGCCCGCATCATCGCCAAGGAATTCGCGCTGTCGGGCCAGGAACAGAACCCCGACCTGACCGGCCGCAGCGTCCGTGACGTGCTGTCCCGGGTGCGGCCCGGCGCGCCGGCGCCGGTGCAGGCGTTCGTCGACCGAGGCGTCGACTTTGTCAGCGCAAACTCGTTGCGGGACTTGGTGTCCGCGATGAACACCGTGCCCGACGTGCTGCCGTTGGAATATGCGGCGGTAGAGGCCGAGGTCACCGCCCGCGATCGGGAAGTGGTCAACCGGTTCACCAAGGACACCCAGGTCATGTCGATCCGCGCCGCGCGCGGCTACCTCGGCGACCGGATCAGCCGCGTCGTCGCCCCGCACCGTCTCACCGATCCGAAGGCCGGGCCGCTGATAGCCGTCAAGCTGCACATTCTGACCCGGAAGTCGTTGGGCGGCTTGGAAACCGACCTGGATTCGCGGGTGCTCAAACCCGACGGAACAACATTCCCCGGCCTGTACGCCGCCGGCGAGGCTGCCGGATTCGGAGGCGGCGGCGTGCACGGCTACCGCTCGCTGGAGGGCACCTTCCTTGGTGGCTGCGTCTTCTCCGGCCGGGCCGCCGGCCGCGCCGCCGCGCGCGACGTCGCCAGCTAGAACTTCGTGCCGCCCGGTGCCATCACCGCCGCTGGGACGTTGGTCCTCCAAGATGGAGGCCTTCGGCCCACGTTTCGGCGGCCCGACGTCGGGTAACCTCGCTGACCATGACCTACGTGATCGGGCGAGCATGCGTGGACGTCATGGACAAGTCGTGTGTACAGGAGTGTCCGGTGGATTGCCTTTACGAAGGGGCCAGGTCCCTCTACATCAATCCCGACGAATGCGTGGATTGCGGTGCCTGCAAACTGATCTGCCGGGTCGAGGCGATCTACTACGAGACCGATCTGCCCGAGGACGAGCAACAGCATCTCGCCGACAACGCCGCGTTCTTCAGCGTTGCCCTGCCGGGTCGAGACGAGCCCCTTGGTTCTCCGGGCGGCGCCGCCGAACTCGGGCGGATCGGCGTGGACACGCCGTTGGTCGCGGGTCTGCCGCGGTCGCGAAAGGAGCACAGTGATGTCTGAAGCCGGTCAGCCGATCACCGTCATCTCCGAGGACGACAGCTGGAATCTGCTAGCCAGTCAGGCACTGGGGCGGCTGGTCACCAGCATCGCGGGCCAGCCCGAGATCTTTCCCGTCAATTTCGTTGTGCAACGCCGGACCGTACTGTTCAGAACGGCGGAAGGCACCAAGCTGCTCAGCGCCGCGATAAACAACCAGGTGGCATTCGAGGCCGACGAGCACAACGTAGCCGAGGGCTGGAGCGTAATCGTCAGGGGCACCGCGAGGCTACTGCGTACAAGTGCGGAGATCGAGGAAGCGGAGCGCGCCCAGCTGCTGCCGTGGACCGCGACGCTGAAGCTTCAGTACGTTCGGGTGATCCCATCCGAGATCACGGGCCGCCGTTTCAGGTTCGGCCCGGAGCCGGATCGGGAGTCCACCTTCGCATAACGTCGTCGCGGCGTTCCAAGCAGTCATGTCATGAAATCAGGACAGCGGCGCCGACCATCGCAACACGGTGCCTCCCGTGGCTGCGCTCTCGATCGTGAACGCGCCGCCACCCTGCTCGGCGCGCCGACGCAGATTGGCCAGGCCGCTGCCGGTGATGACCTCCGGCATCCCGCGACCGTTGTCGGTGACGGGAAAGCTCGTCCTCGACCCTGACGTTGATCGTGAGTGTGGTCGCGTCGGCGTGCCGGACCGCGTTGCTGATCGATTCCCGCACAACCGCTTCGGCGTGATCGGCAAGCGCAGCATCGACGACCGACGGAGGGCCCGCAAATTGCACCGTAGTGCTCACGCCTGAACCAGAGAATGACGCAATCGCGTCATCGAGGCGTTGCCGCAGCCGGGTCGCGCCGGCGGGACCGCCACCGTGGAGGTCGAAGATCGCCGTGCGGATCTCCTGGATGACCTGTTGGAGATCATCGACGCAACAGAGTCGTTGTTGCACTTCGGGTGACCGCGCCCGCGGGATGGTCCCCTGCAGGGCCAGGCCGACCGCGAAGAGCCGTTGGATGACGTGGTCGTGAAGGTCTCGTGCGATGCGGTCGCGGTCCGTGAGGATATCGAGTTCACGCATCTGGCGCTGGGAACTGGCAAGCTGCCAGGCCAGCGCCGCCTGGTCGGCGAATCCGGCCATCATGTCGAGTTGCTCACCGCTGAAGGGTTGCGCCCCGGGGCGTCTGAGCGCTACCAGAACGCCCGCGACAGTGTCGCTCGCACGAAGCGGCAACACCAGGGCGCGGCCCTCCGGCAACGAACCAATCTGCTCGCGCATCTGTTCGTCAATGCCTTCGCAGATGAACTCGACAAGTTCGTGCCCGTCTCCGCGCACACCAAGCGCCCCGTACCGGGCGTCCACAAGCTCGATCGCGGTGTGGACGATCGTGCACAGAGTGGCGTCTAGTTCGAGGTCCGACGTGACGACCAGCATCGCCTCGACAAGGCCATCGAGCCGGTCTCGTCCTTCGACGATCTGCTCGACGCGCTCCTGGACTTCCACGAGCAGCTCACGCAGCCGTAGTTGCGACAATGTGTCCCGCAGGGGTTGCGGTCCTGTTCCCCTGTCCGGCCCGCCTGCATGAGTCACACGTTCATCGTGGCACCGCGCCACGAGCCCCCGCGACCGGACGAGGTCGCGGTGCTGGCCGATCCGGGACAACTCGACAGTTAGTTAGCTCGGCTTCACGCGGGTGCCCGCGGTGCCGGCAACGATGTCGGTGATGTCGGTGAGCGCTCCGGTTCTCGGCCTGCTCGAAGGAGATGTTCGCCGGGCTCTCGAACACGTCCTCGGTGACCTCCACACCGTTGGCGAGCGCCGGGTACTGCGCCGCGATCTGGGCGCCAACCTTGGTCTCGGAGTTGTGGAATGCCGGCAGGCAGTGCATGAACTTCACCCGCGGATTACCGGCGGCAGCCATCAGCTCGGAATTGACCTGGTAGGGCAGCAACATGTCGATCCGCTCGCCCCACGTCTCCAGCGGCTCGCCCATCGACACCCACACGTCGGTGTAGATGAAGTCGACACCGGTCACCGCCTCGCGCGGGTCGTCGGTGATCGTGATCCGCGCCCCGGATGCGGTCGCGAAGTCCCGGCACATCTTGACGTGTTCCTCGCTGGGCCAAAGCTGTTGGGGCGCGCCGATCCGCACGTCCATGCCGAGCTTCGCGCTCGTGAGTAGCAGCGAGTTGGCCACGTTGTTGCGGCCGTCTCCGACAAACGCGAAGGCGATGTCGTGCAACGGCTTTGGGCAGTGCTCGGTCATGGTGAGGACATCGGCGAGCATCTGCGTGGGGTGGAACTCGTCGGTCAGTCCGTTGAACACCGGCACCCCGGCGTAGTCCGCCAGCTCCTCGACGATCTCCTGGCCGGCGCCGCGGTACTCGATCGCGTCATACATCCGGCCCAGCACCCGGGCGGTGTCCTTCATCGACTCCTTGTGCCCGATCTGCGACGACGTGGGATCGATGTAGGTGACATGGGCACCCTCGTCGTAGGCCGCCACCTCGAACGCGCACCGGGTGCGGGTGGAGGTCTTCTCGAAGATGAGCGCGATGTTCTTGCCCGCCAGACTCTGGCGGCCGAGGCCGAGCCGACGACGATTGCCGTCAGTGCGGCAAGGCTCAGGCCGGCTTTCGTGCCGGGTGGGCGGATCTCGGTGGGTGTCGGAGTAACGGTATCTGACATCGTGCCCTCCCTAGGCTCAAGTTGTGCGCGGTCGTGAGCCACGCCCGCACGACCGACGTTAAATGCGCAGCCCCCCCGCGTTCAGGAGGCTTTGGTCCTTGGTCTCGGGTCCTAAGTCCCCATCAGATCGGCTCGAGCGGAATGGCCGGTAAACCCCAGTCAAATCTCGCGAAACCGGGTGTGCTGTATGGGAATGGTGACGTGCGCGCCGTCACAAATCGTTGCCCGCGTAGGACAGGTTGAAGCTCTTGTTGGCCAGCGGGAAGTCGGGGACGATCGTGTCGGCCATGGCGACGGGCAAGGCGGGCCAGTTGAACCAGGAGGGGTCGACGATCTTTGAGCGGGTGATGCGCCCGCCGTCGATCTCGACGCGGTGCACGATGGTGCCGCGCCATCCCTCGACGATGCCGACGCCGCTGCGAGCTTCGCGAACCGTTGGAGCGGCGCTGGCGTATTCGATTGGGCCGGTGTGCGATTCAATCAGATCGCAGACCAATTCGGCGGAATGCGCGAACTCGTCGCGTCGCACCGTGTAGCGGGCGAGCACGTCGCCGGCATGCGATCCGGCCTCGATGACGGGCAGTTCGGTGGTGGGATGGTCGAGCCGGGCGTCGGTACGAATGCCGCTGGCGCGGGCGACGTATCCCAGGCAGCCCATGGCGCGCGCATCGTCGGGAGCCAGCACCGCGGTGCCGGCGAACCGGTCGTGAACGATGCTGTTGCCCAGAGTCAGCTCGGCTACCTCGGCGAGGTCGGCCGCGATGGACCGCAGCGTCGCCGGGTCCGGCATATCCCGCAGCATGACCCGGCCCGGGCCGATGACGCCGCGCAGCAGCCGGTGCCCGCACACGTCCGCGTTGATGCGCAGCAACTGTTCTCGGATCCGTTGGGCGTGAGCGTTGGCCAGCGAGAATCCGACGTCGTTAGCGAGTGCGCCGAGGTCGGCCGCGAGGTTGTAGAGCCGTTCGAACTCGACGACCAACGCCCGCAGCCGATGCACCGCGTCGGGCATCTCGATCCCGAGTGCGTCCTCGACCGCCAGGCTGTGAGCCAGGGCGTGGCCGGCGGAGGTGTCGCCACTGACCCGTTCGGCCAGTTCGACCGCGCCGGCCGCGGCCCGTCCGTGAAAGAGCTTCTCCAGGCCGCGATGGACGAACCACAGCCGCGCCTTCAACCGCAACACGGTCTCGCCGACGACGGAGAACCGGAAGTGTCCGGGTTCGATCAACCCGGCGTGTACGGGGCCGACCGGGATTTCGTACACCCCGGTTCCTTCGACGGTGACGAACGGAAACCGGCCGGTCGGCTCGAACTGCGGTGTGGGCCCGGCGTCCGCCCGCATGGGATGCCAGTCCTGCGGCCACTGCGCGTGCCGGACCAGCCGCCGCGGCCGGGGGTGACCGATTGGGCGGATGCCGTACAGGTCGAGCATTTCGCGTTCGAACCGGCTGGCTGGGAACGACAGATACGCCAACGATCGCACCGCCGGATCGCTTGCGGGCACGATGCATTCGAGCTCGATGCGGCGGTCCGGCCGGCCGGCCAGGAACAGGTAAACGACCCGGAGCCTGTCGCCGTCGTCGTGGGCCGCCACCAGGGCCAGCCGAAAACCGCTTGCCAGGAGTTCCTCGGCCTTTTCCGCGAGGCGATCTCGAGAAATCCTGTACAGCAGGAAATTTCGGCTCATCGCGTCGCTCCGAGCTGGTTTGCCGCGGTGCTGAAAAGGTCGGTCAGCGGACCCGCAGTGACGCCCAGCGCGATCGAAGCGGCGACCCCGACCAGCAGAGCGGCCGCCACGGTGGCGGGCACGGCGATCGCGGGTGCGGCCACACCGGACGTGCCGAGCAGCATGCGGCCCGAGTTGCGCACCAACGCGGCGAAGGCGACGGCGATCAGCACCATCGCAGCGGCCAGCACCCAGGCCAGCCGCGCGTCCGCGAGCGCTCGCGCGATGCCTAGCTCACTGGCGAACATCGCAAAAGGGGGCAAGCCCGAGCAACACGATCAGCCCGACGGCGAACGACGCCCCGATCAGCGGGGAACGCCGCAGCACGCCGGTGATTTCTGCGATGGCGGTCGAGCCGTGCGCGGCCTGGAGCTGCCCACCCGCGAGGAACAGGACGGTCTTTCCGATGCCGTGGGCGAGCACATGCAGCAGCAGCGCCGCGATCGCCAGCGAGGTCCCTGCCGCGGCGGCGATCGCGATCAAGCCCATGTTCTCCATCGACGAGTACGCCAGCATCCGTTTGACATCGCCGGTGACGGTCAGCATCAACGCGGCGACCAGCAACGTGACCAGCCCGAGCACCACCAGCCCGGCACGAAGGAATGTCGGGCCGGTCGCGGCGTCGACGATCGGCTTGATCCGGATCAGCACCGAGAACGCCACCGACAGCAGCACCCCACTCATCAAGGCGGACACTGGTGCCGGCGCCTGGCTGTGCGCATCGGCCAGCCAGGTATGGAACGGGAACAGGCCGGCCTTGGCGCCGTACCCGATGAGCAGCAGCCCACCGGCCAGCCGCGTGACCCCGGGGTCGAGGCCGGCGGCATACGCGGCAACACGTCGAGGTTCAGCGCCTGCGCACTGGGCGCGCCGGCGTGCTGGGCGGCGAAGTACAGCAGAACCGTGCCGAGAAACGCCACTGCGATGCCGACCGAGCAGATCACCACGTACTTCCACGTCGCCTCCAACGCGGTGCGGGTGCGCCGGTGCCCGACCAGGAACGCGGTGACGACGGTGGTGGCCTCGATCGCGACCCAGACCACGCCAATGTTGTTGGCGCACACCGCGACAACCATCGCAGCGAGGAATGCCGGGGTGAGCACACCGTAGAGGCGGGCGCCGTCGGTATCGGTGTGGCCGTGCTGCAGTTCCGCGTCGATGTACCCGATGCTGGCCCAGGTGGCCAGCGTTCCCACCACGCCGATGACGATGAGCATGGTGACCGAGAGCGCGTCGGCTCGCAGCAGTCCGCCCAGCGCGATGTGCTGCGCCGCACCGAACCGCACCCCGAGGGCCGCCCCGCATGCCAGCACCGTGACCGCCGACGCCACGGTGAGGATCGCGGTCCAGCGGCGCCATCCCCCAACGAGATTGGCGATCGACGCGACAATGGGCGCGAGGATGCAGGCAAGAATCAGCATGGTCATCAGTCGCGCAGCTCCTGCAGCCGGTCCAGGTCTGCGCCGCCGAAGGCGCGGCGTAACCGACTGGTGAGCACCCCGATCACGATCAGCGCGAACAGCACGTCCAGCGACGCGCCGAGCTCGACGATCAGCGGCACACCGGCGGTCAGCAGGAACGCGGACGCGGCGATCCCGTTGTCCAGCATCAGGAATCCCGCCGCCTGCGACACCGCATGACGCCGCGTCGTCATCACGAACAGCGCGATGAGGATCACCGCGAATGCGGCGGACACCGCATTGGTCGCCGCGGTCGGTTCCAGCTCCACCAGCGGGCGGGTGATCGCGAACGCGACGAGGGTGAGGACGGCGGTGATCAGCAGCGAGGTGGCGGTGTTCACCAGCGGCGTGGCCTCGCGCTGCGCCTGTGGCTCGGCGGCCACCGCTCGGGCCAGCAGCCACGGCAGGATCACGGCGCGCAGCGCCAGCACCGCAACACCGACCGCGACGAGTTCGGCATCATTCTCATGGATGCCGCGCACGATCGGAATCGCGGCCAGCGCAACGCCCTGCCAAGCAAGCAGGCGCACGATTGCGCTCAGATCGCGCCGCCACACGATCAGCACCGCCGCGAGCGTCAGCCCGCCTGCGGCGAAGTCGATGAGGATGGCGAAGTTCGCGTCGGTCATAGCTGCGCCTCACACGGTGAAGAAGTTGGCGGCCGTGACCGCGAGTAGGGCGAGTAAGAAGGATCCGGCCAGCAGTTCGGGCACCCGGAACAGCCGCAGCTTCGCGATGAACACCTCGGCGCTGGCCAGCAGCACGGCCAGCACTGAAACCTTGACCACGACGGCGACGACACCGATGACGATGTCCAGCGCGCTGGGCTGCCCGCCGGCGATCCCCCACGGCAGGAACAGGTTCGCCAGCAGCGCGAGCAGTACCGTCAGCCGCATAGCCGATGCCCACTCGACCAGCGCCAGGCGGGGACCGGCATACTCCAGCACCATCGCCTCGTGCACCATCGTCAGCTCCAGGTGCGTCGCCGGGTTGTCGACCGGCAGCCTCCCGGTTTCGGCGATGATCACCATGACCAGCGCGACGAACGCGAGCACGCCGGCCAACGAAGCCACCTGCCCGGGGTGATCGATCGTATTCGCCACCAGTGCACCGAGATTCGCCGATCCAGCCGGAATGGACAACGCGAACACGGCCAGCAGAATCGTCGGCTCGACGAGTGCGGCGATGGTGATCTCGCGGCTCGCGCCCATCCCGCCGAACGATGTGCCGGTGTCGATCCCGGCCAGGGTGAGCGCGACGGTTCCGAGGAACAGCAGCCCGACGACCGCGAACAAGTCGGCAGTCGACATCCAGCGGTGATCCCGTGGCCACCAGCGGTGCTATCGCGGCGATCAGCAGCGTCGTGCCGGCGAGCACCGCCGGTGCCGCCGCGAACACCAGTGTCGTGCCCTGCGGCGTGATCTGTTGTTTGCCAAGCTGTTTTCGCAAATCGCGCCAGGGTTGCAGCACCCCGCCACCGGCGCGGCCCTCCCATACGGCGCGCACCTGCCGCATCAGGCCGATCACCAGCGGTGCGCCGACCATCACGGTGCCGATCTGCGCGGCGCCGGCGACATAGGACATCGCGTTCACTTGGCGACCACCAGAACGATCAACACCCCGAGCGCGCCGTAGAGGAGGTAGAGGTGCACGCTGCCGGTGTGGGCGCGCCGCACCAGCCCGGCCGCCACGGCCACTGCGCGCAATACCGGTGGTATGGAGCCGCTCCTCGATGGCGTCGCCGATCCGGCTCCGATAGGTCACGCTGTCCGCCATGTACCGCGACTCGGCGTAGGTGGGTGACCTCGACGTCGGTATCGGGACGCAGCACGTCGTCGAACACCCGCTGCAGCGGCTCGGCGAATGATGTTGCGGTGTACTGCATCCGCGCGGTCAGATCCTCGGCGCCGCACGCCCATAGCGGCAACGTGGCCGCGTCCGGGCCGTCGGCGCGACCGCCAGCGCGCCAGGACGACCGCGGCCAGGACGGCGACGAGAAGAGCCGCGGCGATCAGGCCCGGCGCGATCGACCCCGACAGCCCTGGCAGCCGCACCACGGCGCCGAAATCGGTGAACGCGACCGTGTTGCGCGGCAGGCAACCCGTCGAGCACCCGCCGCAACGCGGGCGCCACCAGCACCGGCACCACCGCCACGAGCACGCACGCGGCGGCCGCGATGGTCATCCCGGTGAGCATGCTGCCCGGCGCCTCGCGTGCGCCCGCGGCGGGCTCGCTGCGGGGCCGGGCCAGAAACCCGATGCCGAACGCTTTGACCATCGCCGCCACACCCAGGCCGGTGGTCAACGCGACCGCGCCGACCGCCAGCGGCGCCGTCAGCGCAACCAGCGTGTCGTGCCCGGGGGCAGCGTGGATCAGCGACTGAACCAGCAGCCACTCGCTGACGAAACCGGCGCCCAGTGGCAGACCCGATGCGCCGAGCGCGGCCACCCCGAACAGTGCGGTGGTGGCGGGCATTCGGCGGGCCAGCCCGCCGAGCCGGTCGAGGTCACGCAACCCGGTGGCGGTCAGCACCGATCCGGCGGCCAAGAAGCCGAGGCACTTGAACGCCGCGTGCCCGATCAGGTGCAGCATCGCCGCGGCCATCGCGATCGTCGCCGGGCCCGGCGCGCCGGAATCGGCGAACAGCGTGGCGGCCCCGAGCGCGAGGGTGATCAACCCCATGTTCTCGGTTGTCGAATAGGCAAGCAGCCGTTTGAGATCCGTCGCAACCGAGGCCTGCAGCACCCCGTACAGCGCCGACACGGCGCCGACGACGAGCAGCGTGAGTCCCCACCAGCGCGGGCCCGGGCCCAGCAGCTGCAGATCGAACCGGACGATGCCGTAGACGCCCAGGTTCACCATCGCCGCGCTCATCAGCGCCGACACTGGGCTCGGCGCCTCCGGGTGCGCGCGCGGCAGCCAGGCGTGCAGCGGCACCAGCCCCGCCTTCGACCCGAAGCCGGCCACCGTCAGCAGAAACACCGCGGTCCGAACACCGTCGGGCACCCGCGTCAGGTCGGCGAACCGGTCCGCGCCGCCCGCCGCCGACAACACCATCAGGCCGATCAGGATGGCCACGAAGCCGAGCTGGGTCATCACCGCATAGACCAGGGCCGCCGAGCGGACCTCGGGCCGGCTGTGCTCGGCCAGCACCAAGACCAGCGAGGCGATCGCCATCAATTCCCACGCGAGCAGGAACGTCGTCACCGACCCTGCCGCCGGCACCACCAGCATGGCCGCCACGAACAGCGGCAGCACCGCCAACGGCACACGGCCCAGGTGGTGGGCGTAGCCGATCACGTAGACACCGACGGGTATCGCGACCGCCCCGGTGAGCGCCATGAAGAACCCGCCGAGCGGATCGAGATTCAGCGTCACCCCGGACAGCGGCAGCAGCCAGCCGATGTGTACCGGCCGCGCCGTGCCGAACATACCGACTGCGCCGGCCCACACGCCGAGAACGCCAAGGCAAGCCGTCAGAATGCCGGCCGCGGGTCCGAAACCGTTGTGGCGCACCGTTTGTGGTGCCGCAGCCGCTGCGGCTGGGAGAGTGGCGGTCACTTTCCCGTCACCGATCGCAGGGCGGCGATGATCTCGGTGGGTGTCGGCGGGCAGCCCGGGATCTCGACGTCGACGGGCACCACCTCACTCACCGCACCGACCACACCGTAGGCGTCGGCGAACACCCCACGGTTCAGCGCGCAGTCGCCGCAGGCGATTACCACCCGCGGTTGTGGTGTCGCGGCGACGGTATTGCGCAACGGGTCGGCCATGTTGTGTGTCACTACGCCGGTCACCAGCAGCGCGTCGGCGTGGCGAGGTGAGGCCACCAGCCGCGCCCCGTACTGCTCCGCGTCGTAGACCGGCCCGAACGCACCGGAGATCTCCACCTCGCAGCCATTGCAGGAACCGGTGTCGACGTGCCGGATCTGCAGCGAACCCCGTACTCCCGCAGGCGGTTTCACCGTCGGCTCGGGTGCAGGGCCGGCACGCTCCACGACACGACCGACCCGGACGATCTTGCGGACCCAGGCCATTGCGCTACTCCGCCGGGCCGCCGGCGCGCAGGTCGTCCAGCACCGCGACCCGGTCGCTGAGCACCCTGGTCAGCACCTTGCGCGCCACCGCGAGCAGCTCGGCGATATCCGGCGAGGCGATCGAATAGATCACCGTGTTGCCGTCCTTGCGTGCATCGACGACACCGGCCCGCCGCATCACCCCCAACTGTTGGGACAGGTTCGACGACTCGATGCCGATCTCCGGCAACAGTTCACCGACCGACATGTCCCGCACCGCGAGTAGCTCCAAAATCCGGATGCGCGCCGGGTGCCCGAGTGTCTTGAAGAACTCGCCCTTCAGCTTGTACAGCGGCTCGGATTCCATACGGTCTCCTGAAGACTTCTGACGTCATAGGCTCGATCAATTGAAGAACTTATCAGATAGTCGACGGAACTACACCCGGTTCCCGTACCAATGACAGCCAGTCAGGGACTTGTGCCCCTCACGTCGGAGATGGCGCACCAATAGCGTCCGAACTCAGCGAGATGTCACCAACCCGGGAGATTTCATTACAAGGGACCCGCAAAGTTACGGAAGAAGGGCCGCCATGAACAGCCGCTGCATGGACCACGTTTCCGACTAGGAACCCGCACCACAGTCCAATTCGTCGGTTTAGTCGGTGGGCGAACCGTCCATCCAGATCACGATCTCTGAGAGTGGGCGACGCGGGGTCGACGGTAGCGGGTCGGCGTTGATCGGTGCCCAACCGACCCGGAGGAGCATTTGCGGATACCCCGTGTCACCGAACACCTCAGCGCGAACTTCGTCTCGCGTTTCGGCGATCTCCAGCGGCTCGGTGACGGGGCAGCTCGACAAGCCCAGCTCGGTCGCGGTGAGCAACACCAAGCTGGTCGCTTCGCCGGCGCGCAGCCGGGAAAGTTGATCGTCAGCCGCGGTTCCCAGCGCCACCACAGTGGCGTTGTCTTCGGCTGCCGTCGCCCCGGGTGGCTGAGCCAGGGCAGGATCGGCGAAAACCCGCCCGGGTATCATCGCAGTCGGGTCAGCTTCCGGTGTACTTCGTGCTGGCACACCGGCCGACGATTCGTGTCGCCCACTCCAAGTCGTCAACTCGCTCAGATAATCGTGGTCCGTTGCGTGCTGCCGAACGGCCTTTGCAATAATCGCACGCAATTTGGCGAGCTTGTCAACCTTCCGGAAGATAACCCCGGCCTGTGCCGCGCGGGCACCGAGCAGATCTATATGGCCGCGTGGAACCGGCCAGGGAGCATAGAGTCGCCGGTCGGTTCGCCGGCGCGGTATCGCGGCGGCCAGCGCGACGTCGAGTTCGCTGCAGCCATGGCGGTAAAGTTCAATCTCCGCAACATGATTGGCATCCACCGGGTTGGGGTATCGGTCAACCTTGGCTTGCCAGCCCAATGCGGCCAGTGCGACGACGCCGTGATGCAGCGCGGCCCCGCAGCTCAAGATCAAGTCCCGTCGGTCGGGGTCGGTAGCGTGCAGTTGCAAAGCCGGGTCAGAGTACAGGTGCAAGCTGCGCTCGCCCACGCGCCAACGCCACGGCTGCGAGTTATGCACCGACGGTGCTCGCGCGGCCAGAGTGAGGGCCGTGCGGATCGTCGCGTTATCCGGGAACTGGACATTCATCGTCACGCCGCCTCATCATCGAGAGTGCTTGTCGTTTCTATCGTCGCGCGATCATGGCGCCGAAACCAGAGACCGCAGACCCTCACTGCGAGGACTTTAGGCTGCATTTGCAGGAGACCTAGTTCCACCGTTCTCGGCTGCGGTCATAGCCGCGTGTGAACCTCAATATCTTGTTGGAACTCGGCGAGCGCGGCCTCGGTCAATGTCGGACGGGTGTCGGCGATTGCAGCCAAGTAATCCTCGGTGCCCGCGGGCTCGCCGCGACGGAACTCGATTTCGCGTTCGAACGCGGACTGTGCGCCCTTGCGGGCCGCGAATTCGATGTCCGTCGGAGTGAACATTGCGCTGGCATCGACGAGCCGATCGCGTCAACAATCCGTGGCGACACCCTATCGGCGTACCGCGCATCGAAAAGCCCCGGGCCGAAGGGCGCTTGTACCTCCCCAACGGCCGCCGGCTGGGCTACGCCGAATACGGCGACCCGTCGGGCGAGGTGGTGCTGTGGTTCCACGGCACGCCGGGCGGCCGGCGCCAGTTCCCGCTGCTCGGTCGGCGCACCGCCGAAAAGCTCGGTCTGCGATTCGTATTGGTGGAGCGGCCAGGGACGGGGCTGTCCGACCCGCACGCCTACGAAGCGGTGGCCGACTGGGCCACCGACATGGCTCATGTGGCTGACGCCCTCGGCGCCGAGCGAATGGGCGTGGTCGGCCTCTCAGGCGGCGGTCCCTACGCTCTGGCGTGCGGCGCGGTGCCGCCGGTCAGCGGTCGGGTCGCGGCCGTGGGGGTCTTGGGCGGGGTGGTTCCGTCGTTCGGTTTCGACGCCGCTGCGACCGGTGTCATCGACATGACTCGCCGCTTTGCCCCGTTACTGTCGGGTCTGCGCCGGCCGTTAGCCACGATGGTGGCGGGCCTGGTGCTGCCCGTTATCCCCTTCGGGCGCTACGCCTACCGGGGGTACGCCAGCATCACGCCGAAGGGTGATCAGAAGGTCTTCGCCGACTCGGAGATGGAGGGAATGTTCCTCGAGGACCTCGCCCTTCTCGCCAAGGGCCGGTTCCAGGCTTTCGTCGATGATGCCCGTCTGTTCGGACGCGACTGGGGATTCCGGCTGGCTGACGTGAAAGTGCCGGTGCGGTGGTGGCACGGCGACGCAGACCCGATCGTGCCCCTCGCCGCTGCCCAGACGGCGGCCGCGCACCTGTTCGACGCCGAACTCATCGTGCGTCCCGAAGAGAGCCATCTCGGCGGATTCGCCACCGCCGACGAGGTTCTCCACTATCTCGGCTCTTTCCTCGGAGCCCGATCCACCTCGGCGGTCAACGCGACCGTCCTGTTGGCCTCACGCACTGCTCCGACATAGTCCGCGCGTTCCCGCGCCACCTGATCCTCAGGCACGGCAAGCAACCCGCGGACCTCGTCGAGGGTCGCGACGGTTTGGTGCTGTTCAACCGATTTCTGCAACCAGACATCGACTCCGAGAGCCTCAGAACAGCGCCGGGCGTAACGCTTTCCACCTCCGTGGAGATGCGGTTGCCGATGACGTGGATCGCGCTGTTGCGGGGCCGGGTGCGCACCTCGCTGGCGGCCAGCACCGGAGTCGAGGGGCCGACCGAGGTGATCAAATACCTGCTCGCGGGCGCCGATGTCGTCCAGTCGGCGTCGGCGCTGCTGCGTCACGGCCCCGCCCGCGACGCCGCGAATTCCGCCTAGTTTGGCGAACTGCTCCGTCGACATGGGACTTCGGTCCCTTCCGCCAGCGTCCACGGCGTGGTCGGATGTCAACTCGAATGCCGAAGACAACAAGGGTTAGGAGTGATGGAGATGGGTTCGTCTTCTCAGCTTGTGCCGGCCGGGTCGTCGATCGTGACTTTGACGATGAACCCGTCGCTGGACGTCACCGCAGACACTGATGTGGTCGTTCCCACCGACAAGATGCGTTGCGGCCCTGCCCGTTACGATCCCGGTGGCGGTGGGATCAATGTCGCGCGCATCGCGCGTGTGCTCGGGGCATCGGTCGCCGCGATCTTTCCGGCGGGCGGCCCGACCGGCGAGATAGTGACCCAACTTGTCACCGATGCCTGGGTGCCGGTACGTCGTGTCGCGATCGCGGGCTCTACGCGAGAGAGCATCACCGTCGACGAACGCAGCACCGCCCGCCAGTATCGGTTCGTGTTACGAGGACCCGAGCTCAGCGCCGCAGAGCAGCGGGAGTGCCTGTCCCAATTGCGTTTCGCGGCGGCTTCGGCCGACTTCGTGGTGGCCAGCGGTAGCCTCCCGCCCGGCGTACACCCCGACTTCTACCAGCGGGTGGCCGACATCTGCCATGCGCGGGGCGTCCGACTGGTTCTTGATACCTCAGGGGCCGGGCTGAAACACCTCACGTCAGGCGTCTTTCTGCTCAAACCGAGCGTGCGCGAGCTCCGCGAATGCGTCGGGCGTGAGCTCCTCACCGAGTCAGAGCAACTGGCCGCCGCGCACGAACTCATCGACCGGGGCAGCGCCAAGATCGTCGTGGTCTCCCTTGGCGGCGACGGCGCTCTGCTGGCCACAGCCGATACCAGTCAACGTTTCCCGTCGGTGCCGGTTCCGAACGGCAGCGGCGTCGGAGCCGGCGACGCCATGGTCGCCGCGATCACGGTGGGCCTCAGCCGCGGCTGGCCGCTCGACAAGGCGGTGCGGCTGGGCATCGCAGCCGGCGCGGCCATGCTGCGGACGCCCGGCACGGCGCCCTGCACCCTTCGGGATGTGGAGCTCTTCTTCGAGGAGGCCGCAGAGCCCGTGACGTTAGCGCGCGGCACCTGATGAAACCACCGAGGCGACCACTGGCCGATGTGTTTGAGATCCGGCAGTAGCTGCTCGGCCAATCATGCCGTCGCAGTCGCCTTGCGGGCGGCGATCTTGTCGCGCACCCTGTCC
Organism: uncultured Actinomycetota bacterium; assembly: GCA_963848185.1. Taxonomy (GTDB): domain Bacteria; phylum Actinomycetota; class Actinomycetes; order Mycobacteriales; family Mycobacteriaceae; genus Mycobacterium. The sequence continues at coordinate 370,734 of CAWKCR010000013.1, read as the reverse complement.
ATGTCGAGGGCCTTGACTTGGTTGATCAGATCCTCGAGCACGGCCGGTGGCATTGCTCCGGGCTGGCTGTAGACGAGTACGCCGTCGCGGAACGCCGTGATGGTTGGAATCGATCGAATGCCGATGACGGCGGCGAGCTCCGGTTCGGCTTGGGTATCGACCTTCGCGTGCACGATGTCCGGGTGCGCTTCCGCGGACCGCTCGAAGACGGGCGCGAAGGCTCGGCACGCCCGCACCACGACGCCCAGAAGTCGACGCGCACGATCGGAGTGTTGACGATCGTGGATTCGAAGTTGGCGAACGTCAAGTTGGTCGTCATGGGATTCTCCTTCCAAATCTTTTGTGGTACACCGGGTTACGTGCGCCGGCGAAGCGCGCTTGACCCGTGGGGTTCAGGCAGCGAGTAGTCGAACTCTGCCATCAACATGGCGTGCGACGACGTGACGATCGGACATGACGCATAGCCGTCGTACTTCGCGCGCAGCGGCTCGCCCTTCAGGAACGAGTCGATGTTCGCGACGACGGCGGGCGCCTGTTTGCGGATCGCCGCGCCGGTCTTCGAGTTCGGCGACGAACCGGCGTCGCCGAGGCTGAACACGTTTGGATACCGCACGTGCTGCATGGTGTGCTTGTCGATGTCGACGTACCCGTTGGCGTCGCCGGTCGACAGCGGGCTGGACTTGATCCAGTCCGGCGCCGACTGGTGCGGTACGACGTGAAGCACGTCGTAGGGCAGCATCGTGTCCGTCCCGCCCTCGCCGACGCGCGCGACCGCGACCTTCTGCGCCGCCGCGTCGACGGCTTTCACCTCGGAGCTGGTGTGCAGGTGGATGCCGTAGTCGGCGATGACCTTGTCGAGATTGTCCGCGATCTGCGGAATCGCGAAGATCCGCGGTGTCGGTACGACGAGATGAACGTCGATATCGGTCAACACCCCTGCCTTTCGCCAGTGGTCGCATGCCAGATAGGCGATCTTCTGCGGCGCGCCGGCACATTTGATCGGCCCGGATGGCATCGTGAACACCGCGGTGCCCGATCGCGTGTTGCGGATGAAATCCCATGTGCGCGGGGCTAAGTCGAATCGGTAGTTCGACGACACTCCGTTCTCGCCGAGGGTGTCTTCGACTCCGTCGATACGGTTCCAGTCGAGCTGGATACCTGGACAGACCACGAGTACCTGATACTCGTACGTCGTCCCGTCGCTACACGTGACGGTGTTGCTGTCCGGGTCGACGGCCGACGCGGCGTTCTTGATCCACGTGGCCTTCTCCGGCATCACGGAGGACTCGCTGCGTTCGGTGGACGACGCCTTGGCTTGCCCACCGCCCACGAGCGTCCACAGGGGCTGGTAATAGTGGGTGCTCGACGGTTCCATGACGGCCACGTCGGTGTAGCCCTTGCGGAGCATCCGGGCGGCGACGGTGATGCCGGCAGTGCCGCCGCCGACGATGAGGACTTGGTGCTTTGCGGTAGTCATGATTTCCTTCCTTGTCGCTCAGGCGTTTTGGACGGCTTCGTTCCAGGCGCCGTAGCCGCCCAGGATGTCGCTCACGTCGGCGAAGCCGTTCTGCCTGCAGCAGGCTCGCCGCGACCGAGGACCGGTAACCGCCGGCGCAATACACGACCGTCGGCTTGCTGACGTCGAGCTCATTGAGCCGGGCGGGCAGCTGACCCACCGGGATGTTGATGGCGTTCGGGATCGTGCCGGCCGCAACCTCGCCCGGGTTTCGGACGTCGACAATCTGGAGATCTGTCATCTCCGACGCTCGCTGGTCGAATGCCTTGGCCGTCAACCGCGATGCGATCTGGACGTCGTCCTGGTGCTCGAGCATCGCCTTGTAGGGATCGTCGAGGTAGCCGATGACCCGGTCGAAACCGATACGGGCGAGCCGGTTCTTGCCCTCGAGCTCCTGGCCGGGCTCGGTGAACAGCACGACATCGGCGTCAGCGCTGAGCACCGAACCGGCGAACTCGGCGTAGCGGCCGTTGAGCCCGATGTTGATGGCGTGGCGCAGATGGCCCTTGGCGAAGTCCTCCGGAGTGCGGCCGTCGACCAGCACGGCGCCGCCGTCGATCGCCTCGAGCACCTGCTGGTAGGTCATCGCGCGTAGGCATCTTGGTCTCGTCCAGCAGCCCGTGCACCTTGCGATTGAGGATCGCGTCGTACACGAAATAGCCCGGCGCGGGTGGCTGTCCCTCGGTGACGAGCTTCATGAACGTCGGCTTGTCCGGGGCCCGCAGCGCGTAGTTCGTCGCCTTCTGGTCGCCCATCGTCGACCAGAGGTCGGTCGAGAGGTTCTTGCCGCACGCCGAGCCCGCGCCGTGTGCGGGGTACACCCGCGTCGGGTCGGGCAGCGTCATCAGCTTGTCGTGCAGCGAGTCGTAGAGCTTGTCGGCAAGCTCGTCCCGGCTGAAGCCAATCGAGGCCAGCAGGTCGGGCCGGCCCACGTCCCCGATGAACAGGGTGTCACCGGTGAGCACGCCGTAGGGCACCTCGTCGTCGGCGTGTTCGTACACCACGATGCTCAGCGACTCGGGCGTATGCCCCGGGGTGTGGCGAAACTCGAGCGTCACGTCGCCGAGCGAGTAGCGCTCGCCGTCCTTGGCACCCATGAACTCGAACTCGGGCTCGGCCACGGATGAGTAGACGATCCTCGCGCCGGTCGCCTTGGCCAGTTCGAGGTGGCCGGACAGGAAGTCGGCGTGGAAGTGCGTCTCGATGACGAGCTCGATGGTAAAGCCGAATTCCTTCGCATCGGCGAGGTACTCGGACACGTCACGCTGCGGATCGACGACGACGGCCCGTCCGGTCGTCTCGTCACCGATCAGGTAGGACGCGTGGGACAGGCAGTCCAGGTAGTACTGGATGAACTTCATCGGTTCCCTCTCTGTTCAGGTCGGTATGACTACCATCCTGCATATACCCCTACCCGTATGTCAAGTACCCTGGGGGGTATAAATGGAATCTCTTGCTTTTACCCCTGGGGGTATGTGTAGTATGAGAGTCCACCATACCCCCGGTGGTATCGAGCCGTCGCTCGCGCCGCCCGACAGTCGGAAGGACCGATGACCATGACCGCACGCGCCACCATCGATTCGCGCGACCTCAGCGATCGCCTTGGTTCCGCTTGGCCTCCGCGCGTTCTCGACGTCCGAACCCCGGGTGAGTTCGAGACCGCCCATATCGCCGGGGCCTACAACGTTCCGCTTGATCTGCTGCGTGAGCACCGCGACGAGATCGTCAAGCACCTCGACGAAGACGTCGTGCTGGTGTGTCGCTCGGGTCAGCGCGCTGCCCGGGCCGAGGAGACCCTGCGCATGGCCGGTCTGGACAACGTGCACATCCTGGAGGGCGGGATCACCGCCTGGGAGGCGAAGGGTTTTGCCGTCAACCGGGGCGCGCAACGCTGGGACCTGGAACGTCAGGTGCGCCTTGTCGCCGGGTCGATAGTGCTCACCAGCATCCTCGGCAGCATCGCCGTGCCCAAACTCAAGTGGGTGGCTGCCGCGATTGGCGGTGGATTGACCTTCGCGTCGCTGACCAATACCTGTGCGATGGGCATGGCGCTGTCCAAGCTGCCCTACAACCGCGGCGCCACGTGCGATGCCCAGACGATCGTCTCCCAGCTCGTCAAGTCGTCGGCTGACCGGAAAGCGAGCTGACTGACATGATCGCCCTGACCATCGCCCTGGCCGTGTTCGTCGGCATTGCGCTGGGCTTGCTCGGAGGTGGCGGCTCGATCCTGACCGTGCCGCTGCTGGCCTATGTGGCCGGCATGGATGCCAAACAGGCCATCGCCACGTCGTTGCTCGTGGTCGGTGTCACCAGTGCGGTCGGCGCCGTCTCGCACGCGCGGGCCGGCCGGGTCCAATGGCGCACCGGCCTGATATTCGGCGGCGCCGGCATGGTCGGCGCCTATGCCGGCGGCTTACTTGCCCGATTCATTCCGGGCACGATTCTGCTTGTCGGATTCGCTGTGATGATGATCGCTACAGCCGTCGCCATGCTGCGCGGGCGCAAGAACATCGTCGCGTCGGACGGCACGCATCGCATGCCGGTCGTCAAGATCGTCGCTGAAGGTCTGGTGGTGGGACTGGTGACCGGCCTGGTCGGTGCCGGCGGCGGATTCCTCGTGGTGCCCGCCCTTGCCCTGCTCGGCGGATTGCCGATGCCTATCGCGGTCGGCACGTCGTTGATCGTGATCGCCATGAAGTCGTTCGCGGGCCTCGGCGGGTATCTGTCCAGTGTTCAGATCGACTGGGGAGTGGCCCTTGGGGTCACCGCCGCGGCAGTGGTGGGTGCCCTGATCGGCGCGCGTCTGGTGGCGATCGTCAACCCAGACGCGCTGCGGAAGGCCTTCGGCTGGTTCGTGCTCGCGATGTCGTCGGTCATCCTCGCCCAGGAGATTCATTTGAGCGTGGGTATTGCCGCAGCGACGCTGACCGCCGTCGCCGGAGTCATGTACTTCGCGTGCCTGCGAAACGGCTTCTGCCCGCTGCGCAGGCTCACAGATCGGTCCCGGGTCGCTGCGGCGGCCTGACCTTGGATACCCCCGAGGGTAAGCTGATGGCAGTGTTAGGGAAGGAGGATCCGGTGGTTGGTGATGAAGACGCCATCGCGGCGGTGCTGAATCGGCTGCGTCGCGCTCAGGGTCAGCTCGCGGGTGTGATCTCCATGATTGAGCAGGGGCGCGAATGCAAGGATGTCGTGACCCAGCTCGCGGCGGTGTCCCGTGCGCTGGACCGGGCCGGTTTCAAGATTGTCGCTACCGGTCTGCGGGAATGCGTCATCGGCGAAACGGCCGACGGCGCCACGCCGATGACCGAGGCCGAGCTGGAAAAGCTGTTCCTCGCCCTCGCCTGACGAAGCAGGCGCGGCCGCGACTAGCGCTTTAGCGGATCGATATCTCCACATGGTCACTCTTGACCTTCTCCGGGTGGGTCGGTGTCGCCGCGTAGGAGTTCTTCGGGGTGGTGGGCGTGGTTGATTTCGGGTGGTTTGGTGCCGTCGGTCCAGCCCAGGCGCCCGGTGTCGGTGACGATGGTTTGTTGGTGGCCGTCGGTGACCAGTTGGTGGTCGGGTCCGCAGGCGAAGAACAGCTTGTCGGCTTCGGTGGCGCCGTCGGGCGTCCAGTCCGGGCTGTGGTGGACCTCGCTGTGATAGCCCGGCTCAACACAATTGGGCCGCGTGCAGCCGCCGTCGCGGGCGTAGCAGATGATGCGTTGGTCGGCGGTGGCGATACGCGCTTGGCGGCCCAGGTAAATCGGTCGCTCGCTGTGGTCGTCGAACACCGCCAGGTAGTGGATTGCGTCGGCGGCCATGCGGATCAGATCGCGCATCGGTAGCGCGGTGTCACCGCCGGTACGCGCGGGCGGCGGCATCGGGATATCCGGGTTGGTGACGGCGTGGGCGGCCTGATTGAGCTCGGCCAGGGTGGTGCGGGCGATCACCGTTACCGGATGGCCGCGATGCTGACCCATCTCGCCGGACGCGATGCCCGCCTTGAGCCCGAGTTTGAGGCCGTCATGGCAACGCTGCGCCGGGCTTCGGTCATCGCGTACCTCCTCCAGCGTGCCGTCGGGCAGGTGCCGGCCGGGTCGCACCGCCGCGGTGACCGCCTCCACATAGCAGCGGGTCTCCGGGTCGATGAAGCCCGACAGCCGCGACATCCCGTCGGGTCCTTGCTGGCCCATCTGTAATCCTCGGCGGCGGGCCCGGTCGGCCTCGTCGAAGTGGCCGTCGGGGTTGAAGATCTCATCGATGCGCCGGCCGACGACCTTGACGAACTCGGCGTCATGCTTGCGGCCTCGCGCACCAGGCTGGTTTCCACATCCCCGCGGTCGGTCTCCGACACGCAGGAGGGCAGCACGTCGATGGCCCGGCAGATGGTGCGCAGATGATCCTCGCCGATCAGGCCCGATTCGACGGCGGACGCCACCTCTGGGAGCTCCGGGGGCAGCGGCGGGCCGGTCAGTTGGCGGCGCGGCCGGATGCGCGCGGCCAGTTTCATGCGCCGCTTGATTTCCGTGCGCGGGATCCGCAGCCGCGCCCACATCCGGTCGACCAACCCAGGGGCCAGTCCGGTCTCATCGGGTGGGTCGGCCATCTGGCCGAACATCCGATACATCAGGCCGCGGTTGGCGCGTTCCTGGGTTTCCAGCCGTTCGGCCATCTCCACCCGAAACGCGTTACCCACGTCATCGGAGGACAATGCGCGCATTTCGTCATGGGCGGCATCAACCTGATCCAGCAGCTCGCGAAACCGCTCGCGCGCCGCCTCGGCGGTGATGAATTGCCCCATACCGCAACGCTATCGAACACATGCGCCAAAGCGCGGTGCGTCAGTGCCGGTCAACGAACGATCTGTGGATGAAAACTGAACTGTGAATAACCCCTGCCTACAGAGCCGCCCCGGCCTGCCACATGTCGGTGCCAAATGGTAATGGCACAGGCGGTTGCGGGGGATGTCGCTGATTTCTTTAGCGCTGCCGCGCGACTATCACGGGCATCCGTGCCGACTGCACCACAGCGAAGCTGACCGAGCCGAGCAGCATTCCCGCAAACCCGCCGCGGCCGTGACTGCCGACGACGACGAGTTGCGCATTCTCGGACTGCTCGATGAGCTGACGAGCCGGCCGATCACAGACGACGTCACGGTGCACGCTGACATCGGGATAGCGCTCTTGCCATCCCGCCAGACGCTCGGCCAGGACTTCGCCCTCGCGGGTTCTGATGGTCGAAAAGTCCATCCAGGGAAACTCCAACACTCCAGCGTCACTCCACGCGTGCAAAGCCACCAGATGCACGCCCCGTCGGGACGCTTCGTCGAAGGCGATGGCCGTCGCCAGCTCCGATGCCGGCGAACCGTCAATGCCCACCAGCACGTGCGCCTGAGCCGGATGGGGCATCAGCGGGTCCTCGTCGTGGATGACCGCGACCGGGCAATGGGCGTGATGGACCAACGCGGAGCTGACCGAGCCCAGCAGACCGCTTCTCAGCGCGCCGCGCCCGTGGCAGCCAACAACGATCATCGTGGCTTCCTTGGACAAGTCGACCAGCGTGGAAATGACCGCCGCACCGATTAACTCGCTGCTCACCTGTAGCGGATGCTCGGTGGTCTCCTCGGCGGTCTTGAGTGCTTCGGCGAGGATTCGACGTCCTTGTTCTTGCTGCCATTCACCGAATCCGGCCGGCATCGGCGCCCCCTCCCACATGATCGCCGGCGAGGGGAGAACATGCACGACGGTGAGGGGGATGTTACGCATCGCCGCGTCGCGTGCAGCCCAGTAGACCGCGACTTTCGAGGCAGGTGATCCGTCGACACCGACAATGATTCCGGAATGCGATACGGGCTTTGACATTTCGCCATCCTCCAACCGATCGAGCGCACCCTTGCACCCGATACGTTAGGGGGCTGGTGGCCGTTGTTCAGGGGGCGTTGGTCACCGACCCGACGGCCATAGGGCCCCTATCGACCCTAGGCCGTTGACTGTCCGAAACGCCGCCGAAATGATGAAGACCGCGGATCTCCAGCCGCCGCCATCCATCAGCTCGAGCAGGAGACGTTGGCATGAAGCTGCCGGTTACCATCGACCCGCGATACCACGACGCGGTGATCTTCGACCTGGACGGCGTAGTGACCGACACCGCATCCATTCATGCCGCGGCGTGGAGGACGATGTTCGACGACTACCTGGCGGGGCGGCCGGCCCGCGAAGGCGAGGACCACTCCCCGTTCACCGACGATGACTACCGGCGATTCGTGGACGGCAAGCCTCGCTACGACGGCGTGGCGGACTTCCTGGCCTCGCGGGGCATCGTTGTGCCGCACGGGAATCCATCCGACAGCGGCGACACCACGGTGTGCGGGCTGGGCAACCGCAAACAGCAAGTGTTCCTGGAGTTGATGGCAGGCGGGGTGCCGCGGTTCGATTCGACGGTCGCCCTGGTGCGGAAGTTGCAGGAAGCCGGGGTGGCAACCGCCATCTACTCGTCGAGCCGCAACTGTGAGCAGGTGTTGCGCGCCGCCGGGATCGGCGACCTGTTCGCGGTCCGCGTCGACGGCGTCGTCGCCGACGCGTCTGGGGCTGCCGGGCAAACCCGACCCCGCCGTCCTGCTCGAAGCCACCCGCAGACTGGGTGCACGCCCGGAGCGCTCGGTCGTCGTCGAGGACGCCGAGCGCCGGGGTGGAGGCCGGCCGGAACGGCGGGTTCGCACTCGTCATCGGCGTCGACCGGACCGGCCATGCCGACGAGCTGTTGCGTTGCGGCGCCGACGTCGTGGTCGCCGACCTGGCCGAGGTCGCGGTCCGCACCGGTGACAGACCCATGTCGCGGCTGCCGAACGCGCTGGATTCCTATGGCCAGCTGATCGGCGTGGTCGCCGGCCGCCGACCGGTGGTGTTCCTCGACTTCGACGGCACGCTGTCCGAAATCGTCTCCGATCCCGACGCGGCCACCCTCGTCGACGGCGCTGCCAAGGCGCTGGAAAACCTGGCGGCGCTGTGCCCGGTGGCCATACTGAGCGGCCGCGATCTGGCAGACGTGCAGAACCGGGTCGGCATTACCGGGGCTCTGGTACGCGGGCAGCCACGGCTTCGAGCTGATCGGACGCCGACGGCAGCCATCACCAGAACGACGCGGCCGCCGCCGCCGTACCGGTGCTCGAAAGCGCGGCCGCCGAACTGCGCGACGCGCTGGGTCACATCTCCGGGAGTTCGTGTGGAACACAAGCGCTTTGCCGTCGCGGTGCACTACCGCAACGTCGCACCGGAGCGCGTCGGCGAGGTCGTCGCGGCAACACATCGGCTCGGACAGCGAGCACGGTCTGCGGGTGATCGAGCGGCCGCATGTTGGTGGAGCTGCGGCCCGATATCGACTGGGACAAGGGCACCACGCTGGCGTGGATCCGCGACCGCATCGGCCGAACCGGGCCGCGTGCTGCCGATCTACATCGGCGACGACCTCACCGACGAGGACGCGTTCGATGCCGTTCGATCTCGATGGCATCGGAATCGTGGTGCGGCACAACGAGGACTGGTGATCGCCCAACCGCGGCCCAGTTCACGCTCGAGAGCCCGGACCAGGTCCGCGAGTTCCTCCAGCGCGGCGGGAATTGGCTCGCCTACGAGCAGCAGACCTCCAACGAGGCGTGGACTTCTCACTTCGAGGGCTACGACCCGCAGAACGAGAAGCTGCGCGAGGCGTTGTGCACCGTCGGAAACGGCTACTTCGCCACCCGGGGCGCCGCGCCGGAATCGAAGGCCGGGGCCGTGCACTACCCGGGCACGTATGCCGCCGGTGTGTACAACCGTCTCGAGGACGACGTGGCGGGCACCACGATCGATAACGAGAGCCTGGTGAACCTGCCCAACTGGCTGCCACTCACGTTCCGCATCGACGGCGGCCGCTGGTTCGACATCGACGCGGCCACGCTGCTGTCCTACCGCCAGACTCTCGACCTGCGCGGCGCGGTATTGACCCGGGAGTTCCGGTTTCGCGACGAGGCCGGCCGCACCACGTCGGTAACGCAGCACCGGTTCGTGGCAATGCACCTGGCGCACGTCGCTGCGCTCGAGACGACCATCGTCGCCGAGGATTGGTCGGGGACGATCGAGATCCGATCGACGCTGGATGGCAACGTCCGAAACAGCGGTGTTGAGCGCTATCGGGACCTCGCCAGCGAGCACCTCGGAGTCGCTGGAAACGCGGTCGCTCTCAGAGGATTCGGTGCTTCTGACGGTTCAGACGACGCAGTCCCATATCCCCGTCGCGCTGGCCGCGCGGACCACGGCGTGGCAAGGCGAGACGCCGGCCTCTGCGCATTACCGGCTTGTTGACGAGGAAGGTGAAATCGGCCACGAAATCGCCGCCGAACTCGCGGCGGGCCAGTCGGTGACGGTGGAGAAGGTCGTCACCATCGTCACCGGGCGCGACGTCGCCACCTCGGAGCCGGCGGTCGGGGCCGAGCGCAGGCTGGACCACCAGGGCCGGTTCGCCGAGCTGCTGGACGCGGCACCGGATCACCTGGGCGCATCTGTGGGAGCGGCTCTCCATCGAATTCGATGACCACGCCGACGAATTGCGCATCCTCCGGCTGCATCTGCTGCACCTGTTGCAGACCGTGTCATACAACAGCGCCGAGACTCGATATCGGGGTGCCGGCCCGCGGTTTGCACGGTGAGGCCTACCGCGGCCACATCTTCTGGGACGAACTGTTCATCTTCCCGGTGCTGAACCTGCGACTTCCCGCGATTACCCGCTCACTGCTGCGCTACCGTTACCGGCGCCTGCCGGAAGCGCGCCGCGCCGCAACGTTGGCCGGCCACGCCGGCGCGATGTTCCCGTGGCAATCGGGCAGCGACGGGCGCGAGGAGAGTCCGAAGATGCATCTCAATCCGCGCTCCGGACGGTGGAATCCCGATGCCAGCGGGCATGCGCACCATATCGGCATTGCCGTCGCCTACAACGTCTGGCAGTACTACCAGGTCACCGGCGACCTCGCATACCTGATCGACTACGGCGCGGAAATGCTGGCGGAGATCGCGCGCTTCTGGGTCAGCAGGGCAACCTACGACGAAGAGCGGGATCGCTACCACATCCGCGGCGTCATCGGGCCCGACGAATTCCACTCGGGATACCCGCGCGCACCCTACGACGGCATCGACAACAACGCCTACACCAACCTGATGGCGGTCTGGGTGATTCTGCGGGCCATCGACGCCCTGGAGCTGCTGCCGCTGCCGAATCGGCTCGACTTGCGCGAGACGCTGGGACTGACCGATCAGGAACTGGCGCAATGGGATCACGTGAGCCGGCGAATGTTCGTTCCATTCCACGACGGCGTGATCAGTCAGTTCGAAGGTTACGGCGACTTGGACGAACTGGACTGGGACGACTACCACCGACGGTACGGCAACATTCAGCGCCTCGACCGCATCCTGGAGGCCGAGGACGACGACGTCAACCGGTACAAGGCCTCCAAACAGGCCGACGCGCTCATGCTGCTGTACCTGCTGTCGTCGGATGAATTGCGCGAGTTGCTCGATCGGCTCGGCTACCGCTTTCTCCCCGACCAGATTCCGAATATGGTCGACTACTACATCGCCCGCACGTCGCACGGGTCGACCCTCAGTGGTGTCGTGCACACGTGGGTGCTCGCCAGGGCCAACCGTGATCGGGCGATGGAGTTCTTCCAGCAGGTCCTGAAGTCTGACATCGCCGACATCCAGGGCGGCACCACATCGGAAGGGATTCACCTCGCCGCGATGGCGGGAAGCGTCGACCTGATGCAGCGGTGCTTCACCGGCCTGGAGACCCGCGCCGAGCGCATCGTGTTGTCACCGCTGTGGCCGGAATCTCTTGGCGCACTGGCCTTCCCGATTCATTACCGTGGTCACCACCTGCACCTGCGGATCAGCGGTAAGGGTGCAGAGGTCAGTGTTGATCCACGGCACGTTGCGGAGATCGAGGTCGAGTGCCGCGGACGCGTGGAGCGGCTGAAGCCCGGAGGCTCTGTTCGGTTTTCCTGACGCGTGTCCGACAAATGCGGTTCACCGAGCGTGAATGTATTGCTAAGAATCAGGCGAAATTTCGCAGACGTTTCACGCTCGGCGGGCCGCGTTGACCAGGTCTAGCGTCGTCTGCGTCGCAGCGGCGAGCGCGGCACGGTCGGCGTCAGTGAGGGTCCCACACATCCAGTCCCAGTGCGCGGAGACGGAATCACCGGGCGTCGGCGCGGGCGCCAGCGAGGCGCCGTCCTTGCTCCACCGCACTCGCTCGGTCTGTGGGTCGCCCAGTGCGAGCACCCCGTCATCGAACGTCAGTGGACGAGACACGATCACCGCATGCTCGCTCTGCACGGATTCGACTGTCCCCCAGCGGATCCTGCAATCCTGGAGCACGCGCAGCGGCGTCGTCGGGTCACGGTCCAGAAACCGCACCCACGGGTAGACCACGAAAACGTGAAAGCTATGGTGCGCCAACGCATCCGCTGACACCTCAAGGTCGCGCAGCAGGCCGGTGACCTGGCCGGTGAACGCCGTGCGCAGGCGAGTCAGCAGGACGGTGGAATCCATCTTGCCCAGCAGCGGCCCGCCGACCCAGTAACTGCGCACGACGTCCGCGTCGAGCGGATCGGCAATGCCGACGGCGTCGGCGATCGCCCTCAGATACGGCCATGCGCCGTCGAATTCTCGTGCGTGCGCGCCGAGTTCGGGAGCGCCAACGTCCGCCGGCCCGCAGTATCCAAGCTCGTTGGGCGGGTAGGCGTACTGGGCGAACAGAACCCAACCGGGCGGCGGGTCCTGCTCGGGTTGCGCTGTCATTCAGCAAATCCGTGGTAGTTGTTCACCGATCGGAAGGTCGACGACTCGGGTGCCGCCGAGTGCGGTCCTCGCGACGACCATACCCGGGTGCTCGGCGACGCACTTACCGATCACCGCTGCGCGGGCGCCCAGCGGATGGGCGCGCATGGCGGCCAGCACTCGATCCGCGTCGTCGGGTGGCACGAAAGCGAGTAGCTTGCCTTCATTCGCCACGTAGAGCGGGTCGAGGCCCAGCAGGCTGCAGGCGTCGCGCACTTCGGCCGGGATCGGCAACATCCGCTCATCGAGTGCAACACCGACTGTCGCCGCCTTGGCGATCTCGTTCAGTGTCGCCGCCACGCCCCCCGCGTGGGGTCGCGCAGCACGTGCACGTCGGCACCGGTATCGATCAGAGCCGCGACCAGCCCATGCAGCGGCGCGGTGTCGCTGTCGACGGTGGTGCCGAACGCCAGGCCCTCCCGGCAGCTCATGACCGCGACCCCGTGGATGCCGATATCGCCGCTGACGATGACGACGTCACCCGGGGTGGCCCGCTGTGGGCGGATGTCTGAGCGCTGGTCGACCACGCCGATACCCGCGGTGTTGATGTAGATCCCGTCGCCGTGACCCGCGTCGACGACCTTGGTATCCCCGGTCACCAGCTTCACACCCGCCGCCAGCGCGGCGGTGCCGACCGGGTGGGCGACGCGCGCCAGCTGGTCCAGCGCGGTGCCCTCCTCGAGGATGAACGCCGTCGACAGCGCCAACGGTTGTGCGCCCATCATCGCGAGGTCGTTGATGGTTCCGTTGACGGCGAGTTCTCCGATGCTGCCGCCGGGGAAGACGAGCGGCTTGACGACGAAAGAGTCGGTGGAAAACGCCAGCCGGGCACCACCAACCTCGACAACCGCCGCGTCACCCAGGCTCGTGTCGGCGGCCTGACCGAACGCGGGCAGGAACAGGTGCTCGATCAGTTCCGCCGACATGGCGCCACCGCCACCGTGGCCCATCACGATGTTCGGCACGTCCCGCAGCGGGGCCGGACATACCCACGCCTCCACGTCGATGGTGGCGTGCGACTCTACCGGTGTCTCAGGCATTCGTTACCTCCAGCCGCCGGTATAGATAGTAGGCAGCGCAGGCTCCCTCCGACGAAACCATCGTCGCGCCAAGGGGATTGCGCGGCGTGCACAGAGTTCCGAACGCCGCGCACTCGTGCGGCTTGATTAGTCCCTGCAACACCTCACCGGAGCGACATAGCGCGGACTCCTCCGTGTGGATATCGGTGACGGCAAACCGCTGTTCGGCGTCGAATTCTCGGTAGGCGTACGAAAGCCGCCAGCCGCTGCTCGGGATCATGCCGATGCCGCGCCACGCCCGGTCGGTCACCTCGAACACGTCCAGCAGCATGGCCTTGGCAGCGGGGTTGCCCTCGGTCTGGACCGCGCGGGGATACGCGTTCTCGAGCTCGTGGCGCCCGGACTCCAGCTGCAGCACCGCGCGCCGTATTCCTTCGAGGATGTCCAGCGGCTCGAACCCCGTGACCACGATCGGCACGTGGTATTTCTCGCACAGCGGCGGATACTCGTCGGTTCCCATCACCGTGCACACGTGGCCGGCGGCCAGGAAGCCCTGCACCCGACATGTCGGCGATTCCATGACCGCGGCGATCGCCGGCGGCACCAGCACATGCGACACCAGCAACGAGAAGTTCTTGATACCAAGCCGTTTGGCCTGATACACGGTCATTGCGTTAGCGGGCGCGGTGGTCTCAAACCCGATTCCGAAGAACACCACCTGCTTATCTGGGTTGTTCTTCGCGATCGTCAGCGCGTCCAGCGGTGAATACACCACCCGGACGTCGCCGCCCTCGCTCTTGACCCGGAACAGGTCCTTCTTGCTGCCCGGCACGCGCAGCATGTCGCCGAACGAGCAGAAGATCACGTCGGGCCGCGACGCGATCTCCAGCGCCTTGTCGATCATCTCCAACGGCGTCACACAGACCGGGCAACCCGGACCGTGGATCATCTCGATCTCATCCGGAATGAGCTGATCGATCCCGTGCCGGATGATCGAATGAGTCTGCCCGCCACACACTTCCATGATCGCCCAGGGGCGGGTGATGGCCGCACGGATCTGGTCGACGAGCTTGCCGGCCAGTTCCGGATCGCTGAATTCGTCCAAATACTTCATCACTTCACCTCGGAATCTCCATTTGCCTGCGACAGCGCGTTCGGGTTCTCCACGCCGGCCTGCTTGGCCGCCACCTCGAACCCGTCGGCGAACTCCTCCTTGAGAACCCCGAGGTGCTCGAACTCGGCCAGTGTCCGTATCGCCGATTCCTCATCCAGCCGCTGGATCGCGAAACCCACATGGACGACGACATACTGGCCGACCTGCGCGTCGGGTATGTATTGCAGGCAGACATCCTTCTTGATGCCGCCGAAGTCCACGACGGACATCTGAGTGCCGTCACGGTCCTCTATGCTCAGAATCTTTCCCGGTACCGCCAAACACATTTGACGTCCCTCCTTCCTACCCCGAGTTCCCCACCAGCAGTTGACCGAGCGCGATACCGCCGTCGTTCGGCGGTACGTGTCGATGGGTGAGCACCTCGAAACCCCTGTCCCGCAGCTTGTTCACGGCCAGCCGAAGCAGCAGAGCGTTCTGGAATACGCCGCCGGACAATGCGACGGTATGCGGGCCTGCGGCACCTGCGTCGGCGAGGTTGACGACCAGTTCGGCCACGGCGCGATGAAAGCCAGCCCCGATTTCATCTACCCGCACGCCGGCGCGGATATCAGCGATGACCGCCGCGAGCACGGGCGTTGGATCGACCACCGCCGGTAGCGCCGAATCGTCGATACCGAACGCGTAATCGGTTGCGCCGCCGTCCGCGCCACGCGAGAGGCCCTCCAGTTCGATCGCGGCCTGCGCCTCGTACGCGACCACCTGCCGCACGCCGACGAGCGCGGACACCGCGTCGAACAGGCGCCCCATGCTGGAGGTTGGGGCGCAACCCAGACCGGTCTCGAGCTGATGTTTCAGCACCCGCCGCTCGTCGGCCGGGCATGCCTGCACCGGCGGCAGGTCGACGTCCCAGCCGAGGCCGGCCGCCCATAGATGCGCCAACGCCATCCGGTACGGCCGCAACACACTGACGTCGCCGCCGGCGAGCGGCACATACTTCAGCTGGGCCAGCCGCCGGTAGCCCTTATAGTCGGCGAGCAGCACCTCGCCGCCCCAGACCGCGCCGTCCGGGCCATATCCGGTCCCGTCGAACGCGAACCCCAGCACCTGTCGGGAGCCGTCCAGTCCGTGTTCGGCCATGACCGCCGCGATATGCGCGTGGTGGTGCTGCACCGACCGAACCTGCCGGCCGCCGGCGTTGCGGTGTGCCCAGGCGCAGTTGAACAAGTTGGGCGTCATCGGCTGGATCGGCGACACCGTGGCCGACTCGGTCGGTTCGCTGCCATGGGTGGCGGCATTCGCGATCCTGACGCTGGTGTACTTCTATGCCCACTACCTGTTCGCGTCCAATACCGCCCAGATCGTCGCGATGTACGCGGTATTCCTCAGCGCGGCCATCGGCACCGGTGCGCCGCCGTTGTTCTCGGCGCTGGTGTTCGGGTTCATCGGCAGCCTGTTCGGCGGGCTGGCCCATTACTCGTCGGGACCGTGCGGCGTGATCTACGGCTCCGGATACGTCAAGACCGGCGAATGGTTCCGGGTCGGCTTCCTGATGAGCGTGGTGATCATCGCCATCTGGACGGTCGTCGGCGGCGGATGGATGAAGCTGCTCGGCATGTGGTGAACCAACGACGCGTCGATACCGCCGCCGTGGCCACACCATTAACCACAGCCTGCAAAATCGTGGCCGCACTCTGGAACCTCAAGACCAGCCAATTGCGCGTCAACTTAGCGGAGGGCGCTGGGCGCCTATTGGCGGATCTCCAACACGTCGGTCAGCGGACGCCGAGATGTGCTCGGCGGCGGCGTCTCGTTCTCCGATGCCTTGCCGACTCGGATCAGAACCTGGGGATACCCGTGTTTTCCGGTTAGCCGACGGACGATTTCGCGCGGCGCATGGATCTCGATCATGTGTGTCAACGTGCAGGTTGCCAACCCGGCCATCGTGCACTCCAGCAGCACGGTGGACAACGCTTGGCCGGAGTCCAACGCGCAGCGTCGGCTGTCGTCGTAGGTGGATAACACCAGAACCTTCGAGCGATCCGGGCCGATTTCGGCCCGCCGTGCGCCCCGCCCGCTTGCCGGAAAGTGCCGACTCACGTCCAGCTGCTGAGCCTCTGTCTCGGACACAAGCGCGCTCGGCGGAATCGGGCCGAGGGAATGTGCTGTCCACCATTGAAGTTCGGCGTGATATGACGAGTCGTATCGCCGCAGTTCTTCGGTGAGCCGGGACGCGTCCGCCAAGAGGGGGGCCGCGAGCCGTCAGGTATGACGTCGAGCACCGCGAGATCTGCGTCGACCGTATCGCGCAGCACGGGTTCAAACGAGTCCCATTCTGGGGGCGGGGCGAACGACAGCCGGTCGGTCCGGCGCCGGCGAATGGCCTCCGCGCGGGCACGGTGGGCGTCGGTGACGAAGTCCAACGGGCTGAAGTCGATGGACGCCAGGTGGTCGGGGTCATTCGGATTCGGGAACCGGTCGATGTTGGCCTGCCAGCCCGCGGCGGCCATCGCGGCCCGAAGGTGATCGAGCACGGCGCCGCAACTGACGATCACCTCCCGACCGGTGCTGTCGGTGTGCCGGCCGATCCGTGTCGGATCGGAGAACAGGTGAAGGACGCCGTCCTCGGCTACCCACCGCCACGGTTGGCTGTTATGAAGCGATGGAGCGCGGCAGGCCAAGTCCACGGCCCGCTTGATGACATCGGCATCCACCACGGCATGAGTCATTTTCACCACCCCGTCTCGCAGCGTCAACGCTAGATGCGCCTGCGCCGGCACGTTAGGGCCGAGCTGCCTCTAACGATTTGACCTTAGCGCCCACGGCCTGCGTGTACTGCCCCAAGTACGCGCCGACCTCCGCACATCGGCCGGTAGGCTGCTGCAGCCCTGAGCCCATACCGACCGACCGCCGGCGCCAAGAGATGTCCAAAGTCCCTGCGGCTAAGTGCCATCGACTCTGCCCGATCGTGTTCGCGGAAGCCAGGCTCGGTCTAGGCATGCGAGACGTGGAGGACGACGTGTGGGGCTATATCGGCATGGTGTTGTTCTGGGCACTGGTCGTGGTCTGGATCATCGGACTGGTCACGTTCGTAGAACGGCGATCGACAGACTCGGTAAGCTCGGCGGCCGCCGAACTCCGGCGCAGTGCAACACGACCGGCTTGTCGGTGTCGGAGGAACCAACGGCACATTGACGGCCGACGGTTGACGCAGTCTCGGGCTTTCTTCGCCGTTCGGGATCGAGTGGGTAGGAACCAGCCGCCGTGGCTCGTCAACCGTTACGGTGGTGACTATGACCGCAGCCGGTGAACCGATGACTATCCTGTCTGAAAGTGAATGCTGGACTCTGTTGGGAAGTATCGCGCTGGGCCGAATTGTCACCTGCGCGGAGGGCGAGCCCGAAATCTTCCCGGTCAACTTCGTCGTCCAGCGTCGAACCGTGCTCTTTCGAACCGCACTGGGCACCAAGCTGGTAAGCGCTGTGATCAACAAAAGCGTGGCCTTCGAAGCAGACGATCACGATGTCGCGGAAGGCTGGAGCGTGATCGTCAAGGGTAGGGCACGCGTGCTGCACGATAGCGCCGAGATTGACGAGGCGAAAGAGGCGCAGCTGCTCCCGTGGACGGCGACAAGCAAGACCCACTATGTGCGTGTCCTTCCAGTCAACGTCACCGGCCGTCGCTTTCGGTTTGGCCCTGAACCGGACGATGAATCCGAGTGATCTAGGCAGTCGCGGCCCGACTATTCGTTGTCACCCGCCGTAAAGACAGTAGCTGCGATATTGGTCTGGACGGCGGCACCGCGCGCGCCCGGCCATACCCAGTCGCGCACCTCCGGCAGGTCGTCGCCATGTTCCCGGGTGTACTCGCGGGCCGCGATGCGCTTGTCGAGCATCTTCTGGCGCAGGGGCGCACATTTCGACTGTAGGAACGGCACGCGGTCAATCACGTCGATCGCCAGGTGGAAGCGATCGAGGTCGTTGAGCATCACCATGTCGAACGGTGTGGTGGTGGTGCCCTCTTCCTTGTAGCCCCGCACATGGATGTTGTTGTGCCCGGCGCGACGGTAGGTGAGCCGGTGGATCAGCCACGGATATCCGTGATAGGCGAAGATCACCGGCTTGTCGCGGGTGAAGATCATGTCGAATTCGCGGTTGGACAAGCCGTGCGGATGCTCGGTGTCGTCTTGTAGTCGCATCAGATCCACCACGTTGACGAACCGTATCTTCAGGTCGGGTAGGTGCGGTCTGAGCAGGTCGACCGCCGCGAGGCCCTCCAGCGTGGGGACGTCGCCGGCAGTCGCGATGACGACATCCGGATCCTGGCCGAGTTCCTCGGTGCCCGCCCACTCCCAGATCCCGAGTCCCTGGTGCAGTGCGCGATCGCCTGCTCCATGGTGAGGAAGTTGGGGTGCGGCTGCTTGCCTGCGACCACCACGTTGACGTATTGCCGCGAGCGCAGGCAATGGTCGTAGGTGGACAGCAGGGTGTTCGCGTCCGGTGGCAGATAGACCCGGACAACCTCCGCGCGCTTGTTCACCACATGGTCGATGAAGCCGGGGTCCTGGTGGCTGAAGCCGTTGTGGTCCTGTCGCCAGACATGGCTCGACAGTAGGTAATTCAGGCTCGCGATCGGCCGCCGCCACGGAATGTGGTTGGTGACCTTGAGCCACTTGGCGTGCTGGTTGAACATCGAGTCGACGATGTGGATAAACGCCTCGTAGCAGTTGAACATGCCGTGCCGCCCGGTGAGCAGGTATCCCTCGAGCCAACCCTGGCACTGGTGCTCGGACAACATCTCGACCACCCGCCCCGCGCGGGCGAGGTGCTCGTCGACCTCCGGGCCGAACACCTCGGCGTTCCACTGCTTGGCGGTCACGTCGAAGACGGCCTGCAGGCGATTGGACGCGGTCTCATCGGGGCCGAAGATCCTGAAGTTGTGCGGATTGAGGCGCACCACGTCTGTGAGCCATTGGCCAAGCACCCTGGTGGCTTCGGCGACGGTAGCGCCTGGGGCGGGTACGTCGACGGCGTAGTCCCGGAAGTCAGGGAGCCGCAAATCCTTCAGCAGCAACCCCCCGTTGGCGTGCGGGTTGTCACTCATCCGCAGCGCGCCCGCAGGCGCCAGTTCGGCGATCTTCGGATCGAGCTTGCCGTCCTCGTCGAACAGTTCATTCGCGCGGTAGGACGCTAGCCAATCCGCGAGCACCTGCAGATGTTCCGGGGTATCGCGGGCGCTGGCGAGCGGAACCTGGTGTGCGCGCCAGGATCCCGTGGTCTTCTTGCCGTCGATGTAATCCGGGCCGGTCCACTGATGTCGGAGTAGGTCTCCGAGTAAGTGCCATCGAGGTAGGCGTTGGCGACCAGTCCCGGACCGCCGTGGCCGGGGCCGGTGATGTAGATGGTCGACTGTCTGCGCTCCTTGATCACCCTGTTCAGATGCGCGTAGAGGAAGTTCAGGCCGGGCGTGGTTCCCCAGTGGCCGAGCAGTCGCGGCTTGACGTCCTCGCGCGACAGCGGCGTGCGCAACAGCGGGTTGTTCAAAAGGTAGATCTGGCCCACGGACAGGTAGTTCGCGGCGCGCCATCAACCATCCAGATGCGCAAGGGTGTCATCGCTCAATGGAGGCAAGTCAGCAGAATGCCAGCTAGTCGTCACCGCGGTCATCGCAACGCGCTCCTTCAACTATCGGGGCAATTACCACCCCCATCCAACCGCGGAATCGCCCTTCCGCGCAGACCTGCGCGAGTTTTTACCTACGGGCTACCGAACGGCGTCTGCTCGTCCGAGTCAACCACTCCCGCACTTGCGCCCGCAGCCCGGAAGAGGTCGCCGCTCTTTGGATGCGCCGCTTGGACATTCGCTTCGCGCCTGCGCGCACCGGCTGTGTTGCCGGTGGTGCGTCCGCGAATTATCCGTGCGTACACCGACCGTTCACGCCGCGGAAACTGCACGCAACCACGCTTAGATCGAGAACCGCACACCGCCCGGCCCACCCAAGGGCTGTGAACCCTACCGCCGCGCTGGTGCGGAACGCCTCACTTAGCCGGGCTGCTCATCGACTCGATCAAGCCCCGGGTCGCGCTGCTGGAGCGCCGCGAGGCGATCCGCCACTCGCTGGGCTGCGGCGCGAATATAGTCGTCGCGCTCGGGGTTGGCGCGTGCGTTCGGTGAGTTGGGTCCGTGCCGCCTGCGCTTCTCGCGTAACCGTGCGTCCAAGCTCATGACAATCCCGTCTGGTCCGGCGGTGTTGTCAGCGACCGTCAGCGCATCCGAAACGGCGTCCTCGACGAATGCGAACTCGCGCAGTCGGTCATCGACCCCGCGAACCCGTGCCACGAAACGGCTACCCGAATGATGCGCAATAAGGTCGCACACGGGCTTGGGCCAGCCTTCCCGACGCAGGTATTGGGCCCCGTCGAGCGGGTGAAAGCCGCTGTCACGCAACAGCGACGCATAGCCGATGTCGTGCAACCAGGCCGCGGCAATCAGGGTATCGGCCGCCGACGGCGGCACCGTGGCGGCGAGTGCTTGGGCCCTGGCGGCGACTCCTGCGCAGTGGTGCAGCCGCTCCGGATCCTCCTGCAACACGCGGCCGACAAGGTCGCGAGCGGCGAGAATCAACTCCGACATCGTCCCCCGTTTGCTAGATCCCCAGCGACTGCTGAGTGTCTTTCAAGGTCTGCGCCGACGCGCGCAGGCCCTGCAACTCGTCCGGTGACAGCGGTACCTCCAGCACGCGTCCCGCACCGACGGCCGAGACCACCGTTGGTAGCGACAGGGCGACGCCGGTGATGTCGTAGGCGCCCCGCTGTACCGTCGACACCGGCAGCACGCGGTGATGGTCGCCAAGGATGGCCTCGATGATTCTCGCCGTCGCAAGGCCGATAGCCAGATTGGTCGCGCCCTTGCCGGCGATGATTTCGTCAGCGGCATTCACCACACTCGCCGAAATCGCCTCGCGCGTAGGCTGATCGAAAACCAGTCTGCCACCTGAGCGGAAACTGTCGGCCCCGACACCACCAATGGATAGCGTTGACCATAGCGGTATTTCCGAATCGCCGTGTTCGCCGACGATGAAGCCGTGCACGTTGCAGACCGCAACAGCAGCCCGCCGCGCGATGAGGTAACGAAACCTGCTGGAATCCAGCACGGTTCCCGATCCGAAGATCCGCCCCGGCTCCGCTTGGACTGCGTTCACCGCGGCACAGGTCACCACGTCGACTGGGTTGGTGACGAACACGATCACCGCCTCCGGCGATTGCTCGACGAGTTGCGGCGTCAAGGTCTGCGCCATAGCGACGTTGGTGGCCGCCAAGTCAAGCCGGCTCTGGCCGGGACGCTGTTTAGCACCGGCTGTGACGATCACAATCGTGGAGTTGGCGGTGACGGCGATGTCGCCGGAGCCATCAACCGTACAGTTAGGAACGAACTGGCTGCCGTGGTTTAGATCGAGCACCTCGGCGCGTACCTTAGCGACGTTGGTGTCGTAGAGCGCCAGCGCACCGGCGGAGCCACGGATCAGGCACGCGTACGCGATCGCGGTGCCGACACTTCCAGCGCCGACTATGGAAACTTTCGTTAACCGGCCTGATCGGTGACCTGGTTTCGCGATCTGGTTGCACGCGGGATGAATCTCGCCCGCATCAACTGCGCGCACGACGACTCCGACGCCTGGCGTGCGATGGCCAGTCATGTGCGACATGCCAGCGAAGTAACCGGCCGGGGCTGCCTTGTCGCGATGGACCTCGCGGGCCCGAAGCTCCGCACCGGACCGATCCAGCCCGGGCCACGGGTGATCAAGGTGCGGCCCTCCCGCGATGCCCTCGGCCGCGTCGTCGCGCCGGCCTGCGTTTGGCTGACCGCGGCGGAAGACCCGGCCGCGGCACCCAAACCCGAAATGGCGACGTTGCCGGTGCCCGGGCAGTGGCTGGCCCGCCGCCAGGACGGCGACGTCGTCAAGCTGCACGACACCCGCGGTGCGAAACGCGATCTTGTGTTGACCCGACCCGATGCCGGGGCCGCCGCCGGTCTCGTCGCCACCGCTGTTCGGACCACCTACCTTGCCACCGGCACCGTCCTGCACGTCGACAACGCCGACGACCCGGCCGAGGTGGGCCTGCTGCCGGAGCGAGGGCAAAGCCTGCTGCTGCGGCGGGGCGACATGCTGACCCTGACCCGGGATTGCTCGCTGGCGCCAGTCGACGCCGACGGCGACCCGCGGATCGGTTGCACGCTGCCGGAGGTTTTCGAGAACGCGCTCGTCGGCGACAAGATCCGTTTCGATGATGGCCGGATCGGTGGCGAGATTGTCGCCGTAGACCGCGAGGTGCTGCGGGTACGGATCGACCGTGCCGCGCTCGGTGGCTCGCGATTGCGGGCCGAAAAGGGCATCAATGTGCCGGACACCCACTTGCCAATCTCGGCGCTGACCGACAAAGACGTTGCCGATTTGGCCACGGTCGTCGACATCGCCGATGTCGTCCAGATGTCGTTCGTGCAGGACCCGTCGGACATCGAGCGGCTGCATAAGGAGCTCCGCCGGCACGGTGGCGACCGTTTGGGTGTCGTGCTCAAGATCGAGACGCGGCGAGCGTTCGAGCGCCTCCCGCAACTGCTGCTTACCGCGATGCGCCGACCCCGCGTCGGTGTCATGATCGCCCGCGGCGACCTCGCCGTGGAGGTCGGCTACGAACGGCTCGCCGAATTGCAGGAAGAGATCCTGTGGTTGTGCGAAGCCGCACACCTACCGGTGATCTGGGCCACCCAGGTGCTCGAACAACTGGCCAAGAGCGGGCTGCCGTCGCGCGCCGAGATCAGCGACGCGGCGATGGGCGAACGCGCGGAGTGCGTGATGCTCAACAAGGGCCCGCATATCGCCGACGCGGTCGTTGTGTTGGACGACATCCTGCGCCGGATGACCGAGCATCACTACAAGAAGAAAGCCTTGCTGCGACAACTGCGTTCATGGCGTCCCGACGCCATGGAGTAATTGGCCCAGCGACACCTCGCCCCGCGGCCCATCGGTGTTGTGAGACACGTTCGACGATGAGTTGGCGATACTCGACGTGTTGGGTGATGACGCGCGCCCGCTGCTGGCCGAAGTGTCCCGACTAACAGCAACGGTCAGACGCCACGATGACTTCTATCATCACGAACTGCAGTGGTGGACGGCACCTTTCAGGCAGTTTGAAGGAGTGCCACAGAGCCCGTTGGTGTCGCGATCGGAGCGTGAACGCGTCGACCGCTGCGACCTAATCTCCCGCACCATCAGGACCTGATGTTGCCAGGCGAGACATGTTTACACCGCCGGCACTCGTTGTCGGGATTGACGACAACACCAGTGAGAAGTCGCAATGATGGGCATACTGGATTCATGCGCTGGTCACCGCACATCGGCTTGGAGGCCAACGATGGTTAGAGTGTTTCTGGTTGACGACCATGAGGTGGTGCGTCGCGGATTGGTCGACTTGCTTGGGTCCGACCCCGAGTTAGACGTTGTAGGCGAAGCCGCGTCCGTGGGTGAGGCAATGGCGAAAATACCCGCCGTCAGACCCGACGTCGCCGTGCTCGACGTTCGGCTGCCCGATGGCAACGGAATTGAATTGTGCCGCGATCTGCTGTCTGATTTACCGGATCTTCGCTGTTTGATGCTGACGTCGTACACCTCCGACGAAGCAATGCTCGACGCGATCCTGGCTGGTGCCAGTGGCTACGTCGTCAAGGACATCAAGGGCATGGAACTGGCGCAGGCGATAAAAGAGGTCGGCGCCGGCAAATCCCTCTTGGATAACAGAGCGGCCGCTGCGCTGATGGCCAAGCTTCGGGGCGCGGCCGAACACAAGGATCCACTGTCCGGGTTGACCGATCAGGAGCGGACGCTGCTTGGGCTGCTGGGCGAAGGATTGACCAACAGGCAGATCGCCGCCCGGATGTTCCTGGCCGAAAAAACCGTGAAGAACTACGTATCGCGACTACTGGCCAAGCTCGGGATGGAGCGACGGACCCAGGCGGCGGTTTTCGCCTCCAAGCTGGACAACACCAACCGTCCCGCCAACTAGCAGCGCGGAAACCGCGTCCGTCCTGCGCACCCATCGACACCAACAACGATTCCGGGATGCGTTATCGGGGAGGGTATTTCGTGCCCCACGGAAGAGTACTCGAAGGTCGAGCGGCTCAGTGAAACGCCGACCCATTAAGCCACTCGACGACATCCTCCCTTCCTGCTGTCCTCATCGCCCGGCCAACGGCAACTTGCGCGACCAGACGCAATGCACCGCGATACGCCCGCCGAAAATGGGGGAACTTGGCTCTGGCGGTTAGAAGGTGATGGCGTTCTCCTCCGGAAGCACCTGGAAGTCGGTATCGGTCATCTCGGACAGCCGGCCGTAAAAGATGCCGCGGGCGCTGGGATCGATGATCGCCTGATGGATCGGCACCGCGTGCGTCGGCGCCACCGCGCGTAGATAGTCCACCGCCTCAGAGATCTTCATCCACGGCGCGGCCGCAGGGGTGGCCAGCACGTCGACAGGTTCGCCCGGCGTGAACAGCGCATCACCGGGATGCATCAGCCGGGCCGGGTGCTCGCCATCGCCGACGAGGTACGAAATGTTGTCGATCACAGGGATTTCCGGGTGAATGACCGCGTGTCGCCCGCCGACGCCGCGCACGCTGAGGTGACCGACGGTCAACTGGTCGCCGACGTGCACAGCCCGCCACGGCTCACCGAGTTGTGCGGCGGTCTGCGGGTCCGCGTACAACGCGGCCTGCGGGTTGGCCTCGACCAGAGCGGGCAGCCGGGCGGTGTCGGCGTGGTCGGGATGCTGATGGGTGATCAGGATCGCCGACAGCCCGGTGATGCCCTCGAAGCCGTGCGAGAAGTTGCCCGGATCAAACAAAACGGTGGTCTCGCCGCCCGAATCGTCCTTGAAGTTCGCGAGTAGGCATGAATGGCCGAAATGCGTCAATTGCATGCCTATATTGTGGCCCGCAGGGGGTGCGTGGACGTGCGATTGATGCTGGCGGTAGCCCTGGCGACCTGTGGGTTGGCCATCGCGCCGAGTGCCGGCTGGCCGGCGCGCGCGATCCCGGGCGTCTGCCCACCGTTTTGCGACGCCATCCCCGATTCGGCGTGGATTGCGCCGGCCGCTATCCCGCTGTACCCGGTCTACCACTGGCCGGGCCTGGCCGGACTTGCGGTCACCGCCTCGACGCCGCGATTCGGCTTCGAGGCGCTGTGCGACAGCGCGCCCGTTGCCGACGACGCCCGCGAGTACGCGGTCGCCGCGCGGGCGGTGGTGCCGAACCCCGCCGGTCAGTGGAACCTGGCAGTGCAGGTGATGCACTGGCGCGGCGACACCGTCACCGGCGGTGCGACGGCGCTGACCGCGCTGGACGCCGCCCGGTCCCGACTGCGGGACTGCCAGCTGACCGCACCCTCGACGTCGCCGTCGATCACCACCAGCGATCCCCAGCGGATCGCCGCGGTGATCAGCGTGGCCGGCGAGCAGGTGATGCACGAGTACCTGCTGGCCCATCCGGGCAGCAGCACCGTGGTCGAGCTGGCGATGTGGTCGTCGCTACCGCCGCAGGTCGACTGGCCAGCGGTGCCCGACGGACAGATTTTCGAGGCGATGGCGGCCCCGCTGTGCAGCGCATATCTCGGATCGTGCCGGTGAGGCGGTCCGGCGCGGGTCGCCGGTAGAGTCATCGGCGTGGCAAAGGTGGTTGTGCATGTGATGCCCAAGGCCGAGATCCTCGACCCGCAGGGTCAGGCGATCGTCGGCGCCCTCGGCCGTCTCGGCTTGGACGGTATCTCAGATGTGCGGCAGGGCAAGCGTTTTGAGCTCGAGGTCGACGACAGCATCGACGACGAAACGGTCGCCGAGATCGCCGAATCGCTTTTGGCGAACACCGTCATCGAGGACTGGTCGGTGAGCAGGGAGCCCTCATGACCGCGCGCGTGGGCGTGATCACCTTCCCCGGCACGCTCGACGACGTCGACGCCGCGCGGGCGGTCCGGCTGGCCGGCGCCGAGGCGGTCAGCCTGTGGCACGCCGACGCCGACCTCAAGGGAGTCGACGCCGTGGTCGTGCCGGGGGGTTTCTCGTACGGCGACTATCTGCGCTGCGGCGCGATCGCGAAGTTCGCGCCGGTGATGGGCGAGGTCGTCGCCGCCGCTAAACGCGGCATGCCGGTGTTGGGCATTTGCAACGGTTTTCAGGTGCTGTGCGAGGCTGCGCTGCTGCCGGGGGCGTTGACCCGCAACGCCGGCCTGCATTTCGTCTGCCGTGACCTGTGGCTCGAGGTGGCGTCGAACTCGACGGCGTGGACGTCACGCTACGAACTCGGCGCCGACCTGCTGGTGCCGCTGAAGTCGGGGGAGGGCCGTTACGTTGCCAGCGACACGGTGCTCGACGAGCTCGAGGGCGAGGGCCGGGTGGTGTTCCGCTACCGCGACAACCCCAACGGCTCGCTGCGCGACATCGCCGGCATCTGCTCGTCCAACGGTCGGGTGGTCGGGCTCATGCCGCACCCCGAGCACGCCACCGAGGCCCTCACCGGGCCCTCGGACGACGGGCTCGGCCTGTTCTACTCGGCGTTGGATCTCGTACTGGCCGCTTGACCGGTCCTGGCTCCGTCAAGATTGCACTGAGGGTTGTGGACTCGGCGAAACCACAGCCCTGGATGTAATTTTGACGGTCGGCCCGCTGGCATGACTCTTGTTAGTCCCGTCGCCGAGATCGACACCCGCCCCCGTGTACAAATGGGCGATAGCTAGCCCATTGTTCAGGGCACTCCTAAGGCGTTAAGGCGTCAGCGCCACCGACGCCTCTGCCGTGTAGCACAGGAACGTCAGCGTCTCATCGAGGTAGAGCTGCACCGTGTCAGCATCGTGGGACAGGTAGCCGATCGACACATCGGTGCCCAGCTGCAGATCGAAATCGCCGCCGCGGGTCGACAGCACGAACGCCCCATCGATCGCCGGTGCCCAGATGATCTCGCCGTCGACCAGCCGGTTGAGGTGCTCGCGGATCGGATAGCCGTGTTCGGTGGTCTCGCTGACCTTCGTGTACACGTCGGCCGACAACAGCACGCAGTACGGACCGTCGACGCCGGCCAGTCGCAGCTCCGACAGCGCCTGGGCGATCACGTCGGGAATTTCGCGGGGATCCTCGGGCAGCGCCAACGCCGGGTTTGAACTGCAGGCGCGGATGCCGTCGATGGACGCCGCCTCGTAGCCCTCGAAGATCGCCCGGTCCTCGACGAACGCCAGCTTCTTGGCGGCGTCCTTGACCGGATCCCAGTCCGAGTCCTGTGAGCCGCGCTCGACATCGTCGATCGCCGTGCGGGACACGGTGAACGGCACCCGCAGCCGCACCAGCGGCTTGCTGTCCCGCAGGTGGGCCACCACGCCGTCGCCGGGCGGACCGACGTCGACCAGATGACCGGTGCTGATCGCCGCGGTCACCGGTCCGCCGGGGTCGCTGACGTCCACCACCCGGCGTCCGGCGATGTGCCGCTTGAACGTCCGCGTCGCTTCCAATTCGATTTCCGCCCAGGCGACTTCGGTGATCGGGGCCAGATCGCGATACAGGTTGTTCATCGAGTAGTTCCTTTCAGGCTGCCGATCCCGAGTGATCCGTGATGGGTGGCGGGTATGGCTGAAGCGGCCGGTGAGTCCTCCTGCTCCGCCGAATCCGCAAGCGGCGGAGGATCATCGAGGAAATCGGCGGTGGGGGTGAAGAACATCGTGCCGGTCAGGGCGGTCGAGAAGTCCAGGATGCGATCGGTATTCCCGGGCGGGTCTCCGATGAACATGTTGGTCAGCATGCGCTCGGTCACCGCCGGTGTGCGCGAGTAGCCGATGTAGTAGGTGCCGAACTCGCCCTTGCCTACCTCGCCGAACGGCATGTTGGCGCGCACGATCTTCAGCTCGTTGCCATCCTTGTCCTCGATCACGTTGAGCGCCACATGCGAATTGGCCGGCTTGACCGCGTCATCCAGCTCGATGTCATCGAGCTTGGTGCGGCCGATCGCCCGCTCCTGTTCCTCGGTCGACAGCGAATTCCATGAACCCGTGTCGTGGACGTACTTCTGCACGTGTACATAGCAGGCGCCGGCGAAATCGGGGTCCTCGTAGCCGATCTGGGTCGCGTTGACGGCGACCGGTCCGTCCGGGTTCTCGGTACCGTCGACGAACCCCAACAGGTCCCGGTTGTCGAAGAACTTGAACCCGTGCACCTCATCGACCATGGTGAGCGCCTCAAAAGCCTCGACGATCTTCCCGGCCAGTTCGAAGCAGACGTCCATCGCCTCGGCACGGATGTGAAACAGCAGATCGCCCGGCGTGGCCGGCGCGTGGTGGCGCGGGCCGTCGATCTCGATGAACGGGTGCAGCTCGGCCGGCCGCGGACCGGAGAAGAGCCGGTCCCACGCGCGGGATCCGACCGACGTCACCACCGACAGCCGTTTGGTCGGGTCTCGGAACCCCACCGCCCGCACCAAACCGGAGATCTCTGGGAGCGCATCGTGGACGGCCGCCTCGCCGCCTTCGTCGATCGTCGCCACCAGGAAGATGGCCGCGGGTGTCAACGGCGCCAGAACCTGTTGCGGCAGTGGTGCGGGCACTATCCGACCCTAGCGAAACGTCGGTCGGCAATGATGGTGAACCATGTCGGCCAATGCGCAAGGGCTGTGCGAGTTCATTGACGGGTCACCGTCGCCGTTCCATGTCTGCCTCACTGTCGCGCAGCGGCTGAGCGACGCCGGTTTCACCGAACTGTCCGAGCGCGATCCCTGGCCGGATACGGGGCGCTTCTTCACGGTGCGGGCCGGCTCGCTCGTCGCATGGAACGCGACCGAGCAACATCTGCCGTTTCGTATCGTCGGCGCCCACACCGACAGCCCCAACCTGCGGGTCAAACAGCATCCCGACCGGTTCGTGTCCGGCTGGCAGGTGGTGGCGCTGCAGCCCTACGGCGGAGCGTGGCTGAACTCGTGGCTGGACCGCGACCTCGGCCTCAGCGGTCGGTTGTCGGTACGCACCGGCGACACGATCGACCATCGCCTGGTGCGCATCGACGAGCCGATCCTGCGGGTACCGCAGCTCGCCATCCACCTCGCCGAGGACCGCAAGGCGGTGGCGCTGGACCCGCAGCGGCACGTCAACGCGGTCTGGGGCGTCGGCACCGGCACACGGGACTTCTTGGCCTACGTCGCCGAACAGGCCGGGGTCGAGGCCGCCGACGTGCTCGGCGCCGACCTGATGACCCATGACCTGAACCCGTCGCGGCTGGCGGGCGTGGATGGCGAGCTGGTCAGTGCGCCACGGCTGGACAACCAGGCCACCTGCTATGCCGGCTTGGAGGCATTCCTTGCCGCGGAAGTGCGGGGGTACCTGCCGGTGCTGGCGCTGTTCGACCACGAGGAGGTCGGCTCGCAATCGGACCACGGCGCGCAGTCCGAGCTGCTCCTGACCGTGCTGGAACGCATCACGCTGGCCGCCGGTGGCGGGCGGGAGGACTTCCT
This sequence comes from uncultured Actinomycetota bacterium, assembly GCA_963848185.1. GTDB lineage: Bacteria > Actinomycetota > Actinomycetes > Mycobacteriales > Mycobacteriaceae > Mycobacterium. The sequence continues at coordinate 340,708 of CAWKCR010000013.1, read as the reverse complement.
GCGCCGGTTGCCGGCAAGCATGGTGGCGTCGGGCGACATGGCGCACGCGACCCACCCCAACTACCCCGAGCGGCACGAGCCGGGCCACCTCATCGAGGTCAACGCCGGGCCGGTGCTCAAGGTGCAGCCGAATCTGCGCTACGCCACCGACGGGCGCACCGCGGCGGCGTTCGCGCTCGCGTGCGCGCAGGCGGATGTGCCGCTGCAGCGCTACGAGCACCGGGCCGACCTGCCGTGCGGGTCGACGATCGGGCCGATGACGTCGGCGCGAACCGGCATCCCGACCGTCGACGTCGGCGCGGCGCAGCTGGCCATGCACTCGGCGCGCGAGGTGATGGGTGCCGACGACGTCGCCGCTTACTCCGCGGCGCTGCGGGCGTTCCTGTCACCCGGCTAGGCCGCGCCGCAGGTCAGGTCGTCGCGAGCTCGACCTGGTCGTAGCGGATGACGTTCTCCACCACTATTCCGTCCCGGGTCCGCACCCTGTCCAGCCCGCGGATCGCGAACGGCCCCTCCGGGCCTGTGCCGCGGCCGACGTAGTGCAGGAAAACCAGCTGCTCGCCGGGGGCGCTGCCGGGAACGGTCGCGCTGTCGATGAGTTCCAGCTGCAGATCAGGGGTCGCGGCGATGAGCTCCGCGATCTTGCCGGCGTATGCCGCTCGTCCCCGCACCGGTTTCGGGTCGCCCTGCCAGTAGCCGACGATGTCTTCGGCGAGGATGTCATCTACTCGGGACATAGTCGGCGCGGCCCAGAAGGCCGCCCACATCTCTGCGCTGAACGTCGGCTGGGTCTGGGTGTCGGTCATGCTTCCAGGGTGCGTCGATGTCCGCGGTCGCTCAATTACCCGCGACGTAAGCGCGGCGCTCCGGGCGTTCTTGTCACCGGCCTGACATAGGGTCGCGCCATGACCCTCAATGTGGAATCGATCACGTTCGACTGCGACGACCCCGACCGGCTCGCCGACTGGTGGGCCAAGGCGGTCGACGGCACGATAAACCCTGTGGCGCCAGGCTTTTTCGTCCTGGTGACCCGGCCCGAAGGCCCGAAGTTGGCGTTCCAGAAGGTCGATGACCCGACACCTGGGAAGAACCGGGCGCACATCGACTTCTCCGCCGCCGACATGGAGGCGGAGGTCAAGCGGCTGGTGGAGCTGGGCGCAAGCGAGACCGGCCGGCACAGCTTCGGCGACGACTTCCACTGGGTCGTGCTGGCCGATCCGGCCGGCAATGCGTTCTGCGTGGCCGCAGGAGGCTGACCTCGGCACAAACTAGACTGGCTCCGTGACGTCCGGGCTCACCCACGAGGTCGAAACCGTCGACCATGCCGCCGCCACTCCCGAGCAGCCCCAGCCGTTCCGTGAACTCGGCCTCAAGGACGACGAGTACCAGCGGATCCGCGAGATTCTCGGCCGCCGGCCCACCGACGCCGAGCTGGCGATGTACTCGGTGATGTGGAGCGAGCACTGCTCCTACAAGTCGTCCAAAGTGCACCTGCGCTACTTCGGCGAGACCACCACCGACGAGATGCGGGCCTCGATGCTGGTCGGCATCGGCGAGAACGCCGGCGTCGTCGACATCGGCGACGGCTGGGCGGTGACCTTCAAGGTGGAGTCGCACAACCACCCGTCGTACGTCGAGCCGTACCAAGGCGCGGCCACCGGTGTCGGCGGCATCGTGCGCGACATCATGGCGATGGGTGCGCGGCCCGTCGCGGTCATGGACCAGCTGCGCTTCGGTGCGGCCGACGCACCCGACACCCGCCGCGTGCTCGACGGCGTGGTGCGCGGCATCGGCGGGTACGGCAACTCACTGGGCCTGCCGAACATCGGCGGCGAGACCGTGTTCGACGCCTCCTACGCCGGCAATCCACTGGTGAACGCCCTGTGCGTCGGCGCGCTGCGCAAGGAAGACCTGCACCTGGCGTTCGCGTCGGGCACGGGCAACAAGATCATCCTGTTCGGGGCGCGCACCGGGCTGGACGGCATCGGCGGCGTGTCGGTGCTGGCGTCGGAGACGTTCGGCGGCGACGAGGGCGGTGGTCCCGGGCGCAAGAAGCTGCCGTCGGTCCAGGTGGGCGACCCGTTCATCGAGAAGGTGCTCATCGAGTGCTGCCTCGAGCTGTACGCCGCCGGCCTGGTGATCGGCATCCAGGACCTCGGTGGCGCCGGATTGTCCTGCGCCACATCGGAACTCGCGTCAGCTGGAGACGGCGGCATGCGGATCGAGCTGGACACCGTGCCGCTGCGAGCGGCCAACATGACACCGGCCGAGATCCTGTCGAGCGAATCCCAGGAACGGATGTGCGCCGTCGTCGCTCCCGAGAACGTCGAGGCGTTCCTGGCGGTGTGCCGCAAGTGGGAGGTGCTGGCGACCGTCATCGGCGAGGTCACCGACGGCGACCGCCTGCAGATCACCTGGCACGGTGAGACTGTCGTTGACGTGCCGCCGCGCACGGTGGCGCACGAGGGCCCTGTCTATCAGCGCCCGGTCGCTCGCCCCGACAGCCAGGACGCGCTGAACGCCGACACGTCGGCGAAGCTGCCCCGTCCGGCCAACGGCGACGAGCTGCGCGCGACTTTGCTTGCGCTGCTGGGCAGCCCGCACCTGTGCAGCCGCGCGTTCATCACCGAGCAGTACGACCGGTACGTGCGCGGCAACACCGTGCTGGCCGAACACGCCGACGGCGGGGTGCTGCGGGTCGACGAGGAAACCGGACGCGGCATCGCGGTGTCCACCGATGCCTCGGGCCGCTACACGGCGCTCGACCCGTACGCCGGCGCGCAACTCGCACTGGCCGAGGCGTACCGCAATGTCGCGGTCACCGGTGCCACGCCCGTCGCGGTGACCAACTGCCTCAACTTCGGCTCACCCGAGGACCCCGGTGTCATGTGGCAGTTCAGCCAGGCAGTCCGCGGTCTCGCCGACGGCTGTGCGGCGCTTGGCATCCCGGTCACGGGCGGAAACGTCAGTTTCTACAACCAGACCGGGACCACACCGATTCTGCCCACCCCCGTCGTCGGCGTCCTCGGCGTCATCGACGATGTCAAGCGTCGCATCCCCACCGGACTGGGTGCCGAACCCGGCGAGACGCTGATGCTGCTCGGCGACACCCACGACGAGTTCGACGGCTCGATCTGGGCGCAGGTCACCGCTGACCATCTCGGCGGGCTGCCGCCCAACGTCGACCTGGCCCGCGAGAAGTTGATCGCCGACGTGCTCACCGCCGCATCCCGAGACGGGCTGGTGTCGGCCGCGCACGACCTGTCCGAGGGCGGCCTGATTCAGGCTGTGGTGGAGGCCGCGCTTGCGGGTGAAACCGGTTGCCGCATCCTGATTCCCGAGGGCGCCAATCCGTTCGTCACGCTCTTCTCGGAGTCCGCAGGCCGGGTACTCGTCGCGATACCGCGCACCGAGGAAAGCAGATTCCGGGCCACGTGTGAAGCCCGCGGGCTGCCGGCGACCCGCATCGGTGTGGTGGATCAGGGCAGCGATGCCGTCGAGGTGCAGGGCTTGTTCACGGTTGCCCTGGCGGACCTGCGCAGCACGTCGGAGGGTGTGCTTCCCGGGTTGTTCGGGTGACTGTCCCGACCGAAAACATCACCGGCGAACCGGTCGCCGAGACCACTGAGCGCTCACAACGACATCCACTGCTGGTCTGGGCGTGGAGCATGGTGCACCTCGATTTCGTCGGGGTCGCCTTCGGCGCCCTGTTCTTCTGCCTGTCGCTGACCCCGTCACTGCTGCCGCGCGACTGGCTGTTCCAGGGACTGATCGGTGGACTCAGCGCCGCGATCGGCTATGGCATCGGCGTCTTCTCGGGAAAGATGGTCCGCCGCTTCGTAATACGCCGCCGCCGGTGGTGGCCGCCGTCGAAGCGGGTGTTGTATGCGTTGAAGGCCGTCACGGTCGGGCTGTCGGTCACGGCCAGCGTGCTGATGCTGATCCCAGCGGCGGCATGGCAGCGTCAAGTGTCGGCCGTGATGGGCATGGAGGGTCCGAACACCCTCGGCTATCTACGGACCCTGATCATCGCCGTGCTCGTCGGTGGGGTGTGCGTCGGCGTGGCTCGGGTGCTGCTCGACGTGATCAAGACGATGGCCAGGCTCTTCATCCGGCGCTGGCATCTGCACGACGAGGTGGCGTTGTTCATCGGCACCGCGATCGTCGTCGTGCTGGTGATCACGCTGATCAACGGTGTGCTGATCCGCGGCTTCCTGGCCGGCGCCAACCGGGTGTTCCAGCCCCAGAACACCACCACCAGGGCCGGGGTCGTCCAACCGCAAGAGCCCGAACGGTCCGGCAGCCCAACGTCTTTCGCGCCATGGGACACCCTGGGATTCCAGGGCCGCAACTTCGTGTCCACCGGTCCGGACGTCGACGAGCTGACGCGTCTCAACGACGCACCCGCCAAGGAGCCCATCCGGGTCTACGTCGGCCTGCAGACCGCCGACACCGACGAGAACCGAATGGCGGTGCTGCTCAGCGAACTCGAGCGCACCGGGGCGTTCGACCGCAAGCTGCTCGTGATCATCCCCACCACCGGCACCGGATGGATCAACCCCGTTGCGGCCCGGTCGCTGGAGATGATGTACAACGGCGACACTGCGCTGGTCGGATCGCAGTATTCCTATCTGCCGAGCTGGATTTCGTTCCTCGGTGACGAGCAGAAGTCCATGGAATCCGGCCGGATGATGATCAACGCGATCCACGACCGGTGGGCGCAGCTGCCATCGGATCGGCGACCCAAGCTGGTGCTCTACGGCGAAAGCCTCGGCTCGATGGCCGGCCAGGGTGCATTCGGGTGGCTGCCCGACATTGCGCGGATGGGCTTTTCGTCGGTGCTCTGGGTGGGCCCGCCGAACGCCAGCCCGCTGTGGAGGGCGATCACGGTGCGCCGCGATCCCGGCACCCCGGAGGTCGAACCGAGATACGACAACGGGCGCACCGTGCGCTTCTCGCAGGCCACCGACACCGCGGAGATCGTCGGCGACACCGCGCCGCCGTGGGAGGGCACCCGCGTGCTGTTCCTGCAGCATTCCTCCGACCCGATCGTCTGGTGGTCGGAGGATCTGCTGTTCACCCGGCCCGACTGGCTCAGGGAGCCGCCCGGCCGGGACCGCACCGCGTCCATGCGCTGGTACCCGATCATCACCTTCTGGCAGGTAGCCGCCGACATGACGAACGCCGCGTCCGTGCCCGCCGGGCACGGCCACAACTACGGCGAATACGTGCTGGACGGGTGGGCCGCCGTCGCGCCGCCGGACGGCTGGACCGCCGAGGACACCGAGCGCATCCGGCTGGCACTGGAGAAGTCCGCGTCGGCCGACGGCCCCGAGTACTAGTGCGTCCCAAGCGAATTCGTCAGGTCCGCGCGGTCGCCTTGGCCGCGTCGCTGGTCGGCTGGGGTGTCGCGGTCAAACCGCGGATGTTCGATCGGCCGCGCCCACTCGTGCAGGCCGGCGCCGGCGCGGTTCTGGTGATGATCACCCGAGCGCCGGTCGGGCTACGGCCGCCCACGTTGTGGTCGGGGGTGAAGCTGGGGCTAACGGCGTCCGCGGCGGTGGTCATTGCCGTCGCCGCGACGACCCTGGTACCCCCGTTACGCACCGCAATCGCCACGCAGCCGGTGCCCAAACCCACGCCGTACTGGCTGCTGCTGCGGATACCAGTCGGCACCGCGTGGTCTGAGGAGGCCGCCTTCCGCGCGGCGCTGGCAACGGTGGCGACGGCCGCATTCGGCCCGTGGTGGGGCCAGTTGCTGCAAGCCGGCGCGTTCGGTCTATGGCACATCAGCGACGCGCGCAGCACCGGTGAACCGGTGATCGGAACCGTGCTGGCTACCGCCACGGCCGGATGGTGCTTCGGCTGGCTACGGGGGCGGTCCGGCAGCCTGGCCGCACCCGTACTGGTGCACCTGGCGTCCAACGAGGCCGCCGCGGTGGCGGCACTGGTCGTGCAGTATCGCCGCCGAAATGGAATTCCCGGTCGTCAAAGTTGAGTCGTGACAGCCGGGAATTCCCTTTCGCTGCAGAGCGAGCTAGGCGTCGCGAATATCGGCCACCAGCTGGTGCGGTTCACTGACCTGATCGTCGATGCCGAAGCTGATGATGCGCCGCGGCCTGACCCTGATGATCGCGGTGTCCAGCTCGTCGCCGGCCGCGCCGCGCGACGCGGGAATCTCGACCTGCTCGGCGGTGCCGCGGATTTCGAGGCAGCGCACCCGCCACGGGTCGCGCGAGGTGATGTCGTCGACGACGAACGCCACCTTGTCGTTGTGGGCGATGTTGCGGAACTTCTGGCTCTTCGACATGCGGAAGCCCGCGATGTCGATGGTGCCCAGCTGCTCGTTGTACGTGAATCCGACCGGGCTGTTCTGCGGTGTGCCGTCGGGCTGGATGGTGGCCAGCCGGCCCAGGTCTGCCTCGCGCATGAAGTCGATCTCGTGGGGTTTGAAGGTCATGCGGCCAACGTAGAACCTCGACAATTGTTGAGGTCAACCGTCACGGGTTGATCGTCAACTCCCCGATCTGGCGGCCCCACACGTAGTCGATGAGTATCGGTTGCCCGAGGCCGAAGTGGTTGTACGGCGCGATGCTGTAACCGGTGTCCATCACCAGATACGGCATTGGCCACAGTTCACGGGTGATCTTCTGCCAACATCCCGGCCGTCCCTCGGGGCCGCCCTTGGCGTTCACCCGCGGCAGGTTGTCCGGGTAGACGAACGGGTTTCCAGCGCCCATGACAGTTCCGGCCGACGCGAGTGAGTAACCGTTGTCGCCCAGCACTCGGGCGATCTCCGGTCCAACGTCGTGATAGTTGCGAATCGTGCAGAAGATCATGCCGCGGTAGTCGTCGAGCAGTTTGGTCGTCGGCACCAGATCGGCGGCGCCGCGCACCAGGTACGGTCCTCCGCGCTCGAAGCTGTCCGCGGCGGTGTTAGCGAAGCCGAGCGCGGCCATCAGTGCCGCGTCGATGTCGCGGCGGTGATCGTTGAAGGTCCGGGCGGTTCTCACCGCATGCTCCAGGCCATCGAACAGGTCAGGTGACGCGTCGGCATACACGTCGGCGAGATCGGTCACCCGCTGGTTGTCGTAGCGGATCTGCGGCATCTGCCGATTCAGGTCATCCAGGATTCGGTTGCCGTTGATTAGTGACTCGCCGAACCGCTCGCCGAGCCCCGTCAGCGCTTCGGCCGTCGCGGTCAACGTCTGATTCAACTTGATGGGATCCACTTGCTCAGCGATCGACGTGACCGTCTCGAACAGCGTGTTGAACTCCGTCGTCACCGCCGACGCGTCGATCACATTACTGCTCGAAATACGCTGTGCGGTCCGGTTTTCCGGTGCGCTGAACGACACGTACTTGTTGCCGAACACCGTGGTGGCCCTGATCTCGGCCGCCACATTGGACGGGATGAGCCTGAGGTAATCGGGATCCACGTCAAGGGAGAGTTTGGCTTTCGGCGTGCCGTCGACGTCGACCTTGCCGATCCGGGCGACCCGGCCGATCTCCACGCCGTTGTAGGTCACCTTCGAGCCGGGTTCGACGACCAGGCCCGCGCGCGACGAGAGCAGCGTCAGCTGCGTCGGCTGCGCGAAACCACCGCGGAATTGCTGATAGATCAGCGCCGCCACTGCGACGGCCACCGCCAGAAACACCGCGCCGGCCGCCTTGTACGGCGGATGGTGGCGGTCGACAAACACTTTGAGACCCTAAGGTATGGCCGCCCGCCGTACTGCCGATCCGGCGAAGACCCGCGCCGCCGTGTCGGCCGTCGGCGACTGGTTGCGCGACCAGGACAGGCCCGAGCCATCGCGGGCCGAACTCGCCGAGGCGGTGCGGCTGACCGCCCGCACGCTGGCCGCGATCGCGCCGGGCGCGAGCGTCGAGGTGCGGGTGCCGCCGTTCGTTGCCGTGCAATGCATTTCAGGACCCAGGCATACCCGAGGTAATCCGCCGAACGTGGTGGAGACGGATCCGCGCACCTGGCTGCTGCTGGCCACCGGGCTGTTGGAGGTCGCCGACGCCGTCGCCAGCGGGTCGCTTCAGCTGTCAGGCGCCAGGGCGGGGGAGGTCGAGAGACTGCTGCCGTTGGTGCCACTGCCGCAATGAGACGGGACGACCTTCTGGCCTATGCCGGATTCGGCAGAAGCACTTCACTGCCGTACCACTGGCACAGCACCAATGCGAGTTCCACATCGAGCCGATCCGGGCCAATTTCGTGGCCGCGCCGGGCTACCGCACGACCGACGCGATACTTCGCCGAGTTGAAATGCAAGTCGAGTTTTTCTTAAGCCAGCTTGTAACTGGAGCCACAGCGCAGAAACACCCGCAATGTCTCGCGCAGGCGCGCGTCGTTCTGAGTGTGGGCGCGAGGTCGCCCAATACCCCGGTCACCTAGTCGCCTGCCTGGGCGACGTCGGCCCCCGAGCATCGCTGCGATCGACAAACCCGGATCCCCTGCCGCATGTATTGCCGGCATACCGCCGGCGATCGGGACGCGGCGAGCCGCGACGGCCTCGCGATGTGACCGACAAAAGCCTTCCATCCCCGGCGCGACGGTGCCGATCCCCACGTTCTGAGAAGCCGTTCGCTTCACTGCGAACTGGTGGACACTGGCGACGGCATCGGTCGACGCTCCGGTACGGGAGCCAGCCCCACGCGCTGATCTGGTCGGCGGCAACGAACGGCGGGCTGGCCGTCGTGTGCACGGCTTCGGCGAGCTCGCGCAAAAACCGTTGCAGCCGAGCGAGTTCGTCTCCATTGGCGGCGCCGTTCGGGTACCAAATGACGAGCGCGAGGTTGGTAGCTATGGTGCTGACCGACGGATCGGGGGTGGGGATAGCCGCACTGTTCACCGCCCGGCTTGCCCCGCCTGGCTACTGCGTGCCGCGACACAGCCGCTCGATTCCGTGATTAACCCGTGATGACCGGAACGTTCTTGGGCGCAACCCTCGGTCCGGGGTTAAGCCATTGTGTTTATCGCTGGGCGCAGCCTGGCGTTGACAGTGGGGCGTGCACCAGAGACACGCTGTGGCTGGCGTGGCGATAGGTCTGCATGTCGGTGCGCGGCTTTAAGGTTGTGGTGTGCAGATGCGTGGCGGATACCATGTCGATCCGACACCGGCCACTGGGCCGGAGCATTCGGCCGAGTGTAGGCCGCGTGCACGTAAGCGTCTGAAGGGCGCACCCACCCATGTGAGGTCGTGGCCGTTGCGCCCGAATCCTGCGCAGTGCCGGGATATTTCGACGCGATTTGTCACCGGCACCCGGGTGTACAACGCGGTGCTGGGAGAGTTCCTCAAGCGCAGCCGCGCTGTGAAATCCGACCCGGCGTGGCAGTACGCGCGGCGGCTGTCAGGCACGACCTCGGCCGAGCGGGCGGCCCGCCTTACAGCATTTCGCGCAGTCGAGCAGACGCACGGTTTCACCGCGGATGCGGCGCAGTCGTTCGCATCCGGGCTGCGCAAATCCTGGGTGCGGGACCACCTGCCTGCACAAGAGACCCAGAATCTCGGTGGCCGCGCGTTCGATGCGGTCAAGCAGTGGCACGTCGGCCTTAGAGGCAAGCCGCGGTTCAAGCCTGTATCACGTGGGTTGCATTCGCTTTCGGCCAAGGACGGCAATGGTGCGCTGCGCCCGAAGACCGACGCCGACGGGAGGCTGGCCGGGCTGCAGTGGGGCGCCGGGTTCGTGATCCCGATCGCCGCATTCGCCCAGTCGGGGCGGCGCGGTAAGGAACAGCAAGCCGAACTGGCCGAGATCGAAGCGTTTATCGCCGCGGGCAAGGTGTTACACACGCGGATCGTGCGCACCGTGATCGGCGGGCGCGACACCTACCGCATGCAGATGGTGTGCGACGGGCACCCGACCCCGCGGCACCCAGTCGGGGCCGGCCGGGTCTCGTTCGACCTCGGTCCCAGTGAAATCGCGGTTGCCGTCGAGCATGCCGACGGAATGTGGGTGGGCTGGGTGCAGCCGCTGGCGGATCGGATCAGCTTGGACACCGCCCGGCTACGCCGCGCGCAGCGGCACCTGGACCGGCAACATCGCGCCGGGTCACCGGGCTGTTTTGACCTCGATGGCACCCACCAACCCGGCCGCTGCGACTGGACACGCTCCAACACCGCCAAGCGGATGACAACCAGGGTGGCCGAGGTGCACCGTCGGCTGGCCGAACACCGCAAGACGTTGCATGGTGGGTTGGCGAACCGGCTGTTCGCGTACGGGGCCGACATCGCGTGCGAGAAGCTGGATTACCTCGCATGGCAGAAGAACTTCCCGCGCTCAGTGCGGGATCGGGCACCGGGGATGCTCGTGGACACGATCCGCCGCAAGGCTGCAAGCGCCGGCGGCGATCGCCTCTATGAGTACAGCCCGTACACGACCGCCCTGTCCCAAACCTGCCTATGCGGGAACCGCAAGAAAAAGCCGCGCTCGCAACGGGTCCACCGGTGTGGATGTGGCATCAAAGAGCATCGGGACCTGTTCTCGGCCTACCTGGGACTGCATGTCCGCAAAGGCGCCGATGGTCTCGACCGGCTGGATCTGGAGGCAGCTAACACTAGCTGGCTCCACCGTCAGGACATCGACGGGTGCCGAGGTTCAGCCGCAGCAGTATCCAACCGGCGAGGCCGCAGACATCCACCGTCGCGGAGGTCAGTGGCGCGCATCAAGGCCCGGCGTAAAGCTAAGGCCGCGAGGCGACAGAGCCGGTCGGCGCGAACTTCCACCGCCAACCGGCCTACGGCGTTTCCCACATGGGCAACGAGACAGCCGCACGGCAGGTGGAATCCCAGTCATTTCATGGCCGGGAAGACGTCAACGTAGACTGAACACGTCACCCACCGCGCCCCTTGGAGCAGCCCTATCGTGACCGGCCAAGAGACCGATAACGAACCAAGAGAAGAGTGCGGCGTATTCGGCGTCTGGGCTCCCGGTGAAGAGGTTGCCAAGCTCACGTACTACGGCCTGTACGCGCTGCAGCACCGCGGCCAGGAGGCCGCGGGAATCGCCGTCGCCGACGGCTCACAGGTCCTGGTTTTCAAGGACCTCGGCCTGGTCAGCCAGGTTTTCGACGAGCAGACGCTGGCCGCCATGGAGGGGCACGTCGCCATCGGCCACTGTCGGTATTCCACCACCGGCTCCACCACCTGGGAGAACGCGCAGCCGGTGTTCCGCAACACGGCCGCAGGCACAGGCGTCGCGCTCGGCCACAACGGCAATCTGGTCAACGCCACCGACCTGGCCGCCCGCGCCCGCGCGGCCGGGCTGATCGGGACGCGCGGCGCACCCACCGCCACCACGGACTCCGACATCCTCGGCGCGCTGCTCGCGCACGGCGCCGCGGACGCCACCCTCGAGCAGGCCGCCCTAGAATTGCTGCCCACCGTGCGCGGCGCCTTCTGTGTGACCTTCATGGACGAGAACACCCTGTATGCGGCCCGCGACCCCTATGGCGTGCGGCCGCTGTCGTTGGGGCGGCTCGACCGTGGCTGGGTGGTGGCGTCGGAGACGGCCGCGCTGGACATCGTCGGCGCCTCGTTCGTCCGCGATATCGAGCCGGGCGAGCTATTGGCCATCGATGCCGACGGCGTGCGTTCCACCCGGTTCGCGCCGCCCTCGCCGAAGGGCTGCGTCTTCGAGTACGTCTACCTGGCACGACCGGACAGCACGATCGGCGGCCGGTCGGTGCACAAGACGCGCGTCGACATCGGCCGTCGGCTCGCCCAGGAACGGCCCGTCGACGCCGACCTGGTGATCGGTGTGCCGGAGTCCGGCACACCCGCCGCCGTGGGCTACGCCCAGGAGTCCGGCATCCCGTACGGCCAGGGTCTGACGAAAAACGCGTACGTCGGCCGCACATTCATCCAGCCGTCGCAAACGATTCGGCAACTGGGTATTCGACTCAAGCTCAACCCGCTCAAAGAGGTCATCCGCGGTAAGCGGCTCATCGTGGTCGACGACTCGATCGTGCGGGGCAATACCCAGCGCGCACTGATCCGGATGCTGCGCGAGGCCGGCGCCGTCGAGATACACGTGCGGATCGCCTCGCCGCCGGTCAAATGGCCGTGTTTCTACGGCATCGACTTCGCCACCCCCGCCGAGCTGATCGCCAACGCGGTCGAGAGTGAAGACGAGATGCTCGAAGCGGTGCGCCACGCCATCGGTGCCGACACGCTCGGCTACATCTCACAGCAGGGCATGATCGCGGCCACCGAGCAACCGGCTTCGAGGCTGTGCACCGCATGTTTCGACGGCAACTACCCGATCGATCTGCCCGGTGAAACGGCGTTGGGCAAGAACGTCATCGAGCACATGCTGGCCACCGCCGCCCGCGCCGGCATTCCCGTTCAGGCCGAGAACGACAACGTCTCGGCGGTGCGCCGGCCGTAGTCGCCGAGGCTGTAACCATGCAGGAGAAGTTCGACGACGGGCCTGCCGGAATACAGTTTCGCGACATCAAGGTCGACCAGGCGAACCCGGTTCGTCGTCGTATCGGGACTTCGCGTTCTGCCGCCACTCGCTGAATTTGCGCCCCACCGATTCAGCGGCGTTCGTCGCGGCCTGCCCCACCCCGTCGACGAGGCCGCCGAGCGTCTCCCGAATACCGCGGACCAGCGGGTCGTCCGACTGGTCGAAGCCGTCCTTGTAATGCCGTGCCGCTGCGCCGATATCGTCGCCGAGCCTGGCCTGGTCGTCATCGGCGCGCAGCGGATAGTCGCCGCCCATGATGGTTCCGTATCCGCCGGCGTCGACCCATTGGGTCAGCGCGGCCGCTCGCAGCACCGAGAACGGATGCGACTGCATCTCCAGGTTCAGCAGCTTGAGCACCCCGTCCCGCATATCGCCGGAGCGCTCGTATTCGCGGGCCTGCGCCAAGAACGCCTGCGAGTCCAGTTTGTCCAGTCGGCTGCCGCCGGCGAGTTTCAGCTCCACCCGGATTGCCGCGTCGATGTCCTGAGCACACAGCAGCCCGGCCCGGTCGCCGGAGAGCTCGGACTTGCGCTGCCACTCCCATAGGGCGGCGACGATGGCCCGCAGTGCCCATCCGCCCAGCGGGATGAAACCGAACGACCTCGCCAGCGTCATCAGGTGCATGAGCATGGTGCGGTACACCGCGTGGCCGCTGAGGGCGTGGCCGAGCTCGTGCCCGATGACGAAGCGCATCTCGTCGTGCGACATCAGGTCGTACATCCCGGACGTGATGACGATGAACGGTTTGTCCATTCCGATGGTGTAGGCGTTGACCACCGGTGACTGGCTGACGTACAGCTCCGGTTTGGCCGGCGCGTCAAAGACGGTCACGCATTCGTCGAGCAGCGCGTCGAGGTCGGCGAACTGCCGCGGCCCAACCCGTGCGGCGCTGGCAAGGTACAGCAGCCGGTGCTGGCGCTCGCGCAGCACCCCGGACAGCAGCTTGAGGATCTGGTCGAAACCCTTGAGCCTGCGCAGTGCGGTGAGCGCCGTCCGGTCGGCGGGGTGTTCCCAGGCGCGGGAGCTGATCCCGGGGAAGACGGTCCTGGCCACAGCGGGTGTCTGTGTCATGGCGATCTGGTCCCTCGCTTTCTCGGGTCCAGCCTACGGGCGGATGCCCATACCATCGGCGCCAAAAGCCCTAGCCCTCAGGCAATCCCGCATCCGGGATCGGGCACATCCACCGCGAACGGCGTGCCCGCCGGTTGGATGTAGTCGACCCACAGCACCAGCGGCACGGGTTCGAGGTTGCGGCCGATGTGGACGTGATCCGGCCCGCTGCCCTCGGTGACCGGCGAACCGGCCGCGAAGACCCCGTCCACCTGACAGTCCTCCACCGTGCGGGTCAGCGTGCCCTCCCGGACGACGCCGAACACCCGGCCGTCGTGATAGTGCCAACCGGTGCTGCCGCCCGGTTGGATGGTGATTTCCCGGGTGATGTAGTCGATCCCGTCCACCGTCGCCTGCGAGATGGTCACTGCCTCGGCGCCGATGCCCGGTGTCGCCGACGCCGTCGCCGGCGGAGCTACCGATGCCGCCACGGTTGCGGTCGCGGCGAGCGCAAACCAGCGAACTGTTTTCATGGTCGGTCACATTGTCACACCGTCCGCGGTCGTGCGAGAGATCGGAGGAAAAGGCGCCGGAATGCGCCGTTACCGAGGTGTGCCGAACACCGGTAGCCTTGCTCTCGATGACGGATCAAGCCGAACAACACGGCATCTCCTACGCATCGGCCGGGGTGGACATCGAAGCCGGTGATCGCGCCGTCGAACTCCTGAAACCGCTCGCCAAAAAGGCCACCAGGCCCGAAGTGCTTGGCGGCCTCGGCGGGTTCGCCGGGCTGTTCGCGCTGCGCGGCGGCTATCGCGAACCGCTGCTGGCATCGTCGACCGACGGCGTCGGCACCAAGCTCGCGGTCGCCCAGGCCATGGACAAGCACGACACCGTCGGGATCGACCTCGTCGCGATGGTCGTCGACGACCTGGTGGTGTGCGGCGCCGAGCCATTGTTCCTGCAGGACTACATCGCGGTCGGCCGCACGGTGCCGGAACGGGTCAGCGAACTGGTCACCGGCATCGCCAACGGCTGCGTGCTGGCCGGCTGTGCGCTGCTGGGTGGCGAGACCGCCGAACACCCGGGCCTGATGGCGCCCGACCACTACGACATCTCGGCCACCGGCGTAGGCGTCGTCGAGGCCGACGACGTGCTCGGCCCGGACCGGGTCAAACCCGGCGATGTGATCATTGCGATGGCGTCAACCGGCCTGCATTCGAACGGCTACTCGCTGGCCCGCAAGGTGTTGCTGGAGATCGACCGGATGAATCTGGCCGGCCATGTCGAGGAGTTCGGTCGCACCCTCGGCGAAGAGCTCCTCGAGCCGACCCGCATCTACGCCAAGGACTGCCTCGCGTTGGTCGCCGAAACCCAGGTCCGCACGTTCTGCCACGTGACGGGCGGGGGACTGGCTCAGAACCTGGAGCGGGTCATCCCGCACGGCCTGGTGGCCGAGATCGACCGGGGCACCTGGACGCCCGCCCCGGTGTTCGGCATGATCGCGCAGCGCGGCCGCGTCGAGCGCCCGGAGATGGAAAAGACGTTCAACATGGGTGTCGGCATGGTCGCCGTCGTTGCACCCGGGGACCTCGACCGCGCGCTCGCGGTCCTGATGGCCCGGCACCTGAAATGCTGGACCTTGGGCACCATCAAGAAAGGCGGCAAGGACAGTCCACGCGCCAATCTGGTGGGCCAGCACCCGCGTTTTTAGGAAGAGTCGCCAGGCCCGGCTGAGGGCCTAGGCCGGACTAGGGCCGCCAGTCGTCCTCTTCAACCCAGTCGTCGTCGGCCAACCCGTCGGTGCCGTTGCGATCGACACGTTCGGGAGCTTCCGACCCGGCCAGCTCGCGCTGTAGCCGCTCGAAATCGGTCTGCGGGGAACTGTATTTGAGTTCACGAGCAACCTTGGTCTGCTTTGCCTTCGCCCGGCCGCGGCCCATGGGGGGACCCCCTCGCGCAATAACGGAGCGGCCCAACTAGCAGGCGGCTCCGATCTGTGTGTGTCTATTGTCCTGCCAACACTTTACCGTGCCCGGCAGCGGTGCGCTGGCAGGCCCTTGTGAGAAGGACGACGCCGCGCGGCCCCTTCAATGCGTTCGGCCCCGAAGCCGCTCGACGGCCAGCCGCCCCGCACCGGTTACGTCGGCTTCGGGCATCGAGTCCGCGTCGATAAGGGCCGCGACCTGCGCCTCGCCGCCCGTGGTCAACGCCGTATCCACGGGCAGGCCGCGCTTGAGCAGCGCCAGGCCGATCGGCCCCTCGTCGACGTGGTCGACGACGGTGCCCAACCGGCCGACGGTGCGTCCACCGGCCAATACCGGGTCGCCGGTGGCCGGCCGATCCGTTGAGCCGTCCAGGTGCAGCAGGACCAGCATCCGTGGCGGTTTGCCCAGGTTATGGACGCGCGCGACGGTCTCCTGACCGCGGTAGCAGCCCTTGTCGAGGTGCACGGCGGGGCCGATCCAGCCCACCTCGTGCGGGATGGTGCGCTCGTCGGTGTCGACGCCCAGCCTCGGCCGCAGCGCGGCCACCCGGTGCGCCTCGTAGGCCCACACGCCGGCGGGCCGCACCCCGGCGTCGACGAGTCGCTGGCGCCACCGGGCGGCCTGATCGCGGGGCACCACGAGGTCGATCTCGACGCCGGGGCCGGGCATGCGCCGGACAAAACCGCCGTCCGGCAGGCCCTCCGCCGTCAATTCCGCCGGTAGCGAAGCGGTACCGAGCGCCTCGAGCACGGGCGTGTCGGCCAGCCGCGGGCCCAGCAGCGACAACACCGCCAGGTCGGCCGGTTCGACGACCACGTCGGCCCAGAACACCATCTTGCGCAGATAGGTCAGCAGCGGCTCGCCGCGCCAGGGTTCGGTGTCCAGATGGGTGATGCCGTCGAGCTGGGTCTGGATCCAGTGATCTTCGACACGGCCCTGCCCGTCGAGGCTCAGATTCTGGGTTACGGCGCCGTCGGGCAACTCGCTCACGTGCTGGGTGGAGATGTTGTGCAGCCAGGGTTTGCGCTCATTGCCCGTCAATGTGAGCGCAGCGCGGTGCGAGCGGTCCACCACGACCGCTTCGTCGGCCGCGGCCCGCTGCTCGCCGAGCGGGTCGCCGTAATGCCACACGGCACCGGTGTCGGGTCCGGTATCGGGCGCGGGAACGGCTGACATACGTCAACTCTACGGCGCTACGCTGATGCCCCATGGCGAGCCAATCGGGTGTTGTGGTCACGCTCGATGGTGAAGTGCGAGACCCGCAGGCGCCTCTGCTGTACGCCGACGACCTGGCCGTGGTGCGTGGCGACGGCATCTTCGAGTCGTTGCTCGTCCGTGACGGTCGGCCCTGCCTGCTCGAGGCGCATCTCGGGCGGCTGACGCAGTCGGCGCGGATGACCGATCTACCCGCGCCCGACCTGCCGGCATGGCGCAACGCAGTCGCCGCAGCGGTCGCGCGCTGGACCGCCGACGGCGGCGACGAGGGGGTGCTGCGGCTGGTGTACAGCCGCGGACGGGAGGGTGGCTCGCCGCCGACGGCGTTCGCGATGGTGGGCCCGCTGCCCGCGCGGGTCGCCGCTGTGCGCCGTGACGGGTTGGCGGCGTTGACACTGGCCCGCGGGCTGCCCACCGACGCCGACGAGATGCCGTGGCTGCTGGCCGGCGCGAAAACGCTGTCCTACGCGGTGAACATGGCCGCGCTGCGGCACGCCGAGCGTCACGGCGCCGGAGACGTCGTCTTCGTCAGCTCCGACGGCTACATCCTGGAGGGGCCACGCTCGACGGTGGTGATCGCCACCGAGATCGATGGCAATCCGGCGCTTCTGACCCCGCCGCCGTGGTATCCGATCCTGCGCGGCACCACGCAGCAGGCCCTGTTCGAGGTCGCCCGCAACAAGGGCTACGACTGCGATTACCGTTCGTTGCGCCCGGCCGATCTCGTTGCCGCCCAGGGGGTTTGGCTGGTGTCGAGCATCACGCTCGCGGCGCGCGTGCACACGCTGGACGGCAAGCTGTTGCGGCCTGCGCCGTTGGCCGGCGAGTTCGCCGAGCTGGTCGACGCCGCCATCGTCAACGATCGCTAGAAATCGGTTGTCGCTGCGCTGGTGCGCGGGTACGGTCGCTCGTACACAAGGAAGGAGGTGGTCCGCCAAATTGATTGACTTATGGACATGTGAGGTGGCTGCCCGCTAGCAGCACCGGGCGAGGAATCACCCGCGCGCGCTGGCGAATTCCCCGCAGTCACCCGGCCCCCGAGCCTCTTGGTTTTTGTCCAACCAGGTACTACCGGCTCGGGGGCCGCTCCATGTCAGGGGTCGTCCGGCGTTCGTAAGTCCGGGCAGACCGAGATGTGCGTGATGGCCGGCGAACGCGTCAGTCGGCGGTGCGTGCCGTGTAGCGGTGACAGGGCACCGGCGTACTGCCCGACTCAGCGGCCGCCGCATAGTCGAACGGTCCCTCGTCGGCCCGACTACGAGCAGACGCTGAAAGCCGCCACGGAAGCAAGTTAACCGTGTCCACTTTTTCGGGGGAACCCCAGGGCGGCGTAGGCGGCGGCGGATTTCAGCCACATGGGTACCGGCTATGCAGTTAGTTGCTGGCTTCTGGTGCTCGTCTGCGCGATGATGCGGCGCATGCGTATGGTGTGGCGGCTCGCCTCGTTGCTGGCCGCCGCTGCGATGACGGCCTGCGCGCCGGCTCCCGATCGAACCGCAAGGACTGGCCCCGAGAATTGCAATAAGGACGCACTGAGCACGTTGTACCCGGGTATCTTCACGTTCGGCACCGACCAGCCGGTCTACCCGCCCTGGTACATGGGCGACAACCCCGCCAACGGCGAAGGCTTTGAATCGGCGCTTGCCTACGCCGTTGCCCGCAAAATGAACTACTCGAAGGACGACGTCCGGTGGGTGCGGGTGCCGTTCAACGCCGCCCTGGCTCCTGGCCCAAAGACGTTCGACGCCAACCTATCTGAGTTCTCCGTCACCGAGCAGCGCAAGGCCGCAGTGGATTTCTCTTCGCCGTACTTCGACGTGACGCAGGCTGTCGTCACGGTCAAATCTTCGCCTGCGGCAGGCGCAACGACGCTGGAAGCACTGAAGCCACTCAAGCTCGGCGCGCAGGTCGGTAGCACCAGTCACAGCGCGGCGACCGCCCTCAACGGCAGCGTCCCGGTCGAGGTCTACAACACCAACGGTGACGCCAAGATGGCGTTGAGCACAGGCGAGATCGACGCGTTGGTGGCCGACCTGCCGACCGCGTTCGCGGTGGCCAACGAGCTGCGCGACGGAGTCATGGTCGGCCAATTTCCCAGAGCAACAGGCGATGTCGAGCAGCTGGCCATCGTGCTGGACAAGGGCAGCGCACTGACCCCGTGCGTGTCATGGGCCGTCGATAGGCTTCGCGAGGACGGAACCCTGGTCACGTTGGAACAGCGATGGCTAGCCGACGCCGGAAAGGCTCCCGTGTTGGCCTAGCCGACAAGACCGGTTGCGTAACGCTGTGGCGGGAAATCGGCCCGGAAATCGCCGTGGCGTTACGCAAATGATCGGGAGAGCTAGCCGGCCGGTCCCGGCGCCAGCGACGAGCAGTCCTGCATGGCCCGCACTATCCGACGAACCTCGACAGCCGCGCCGACAGGTGCGGCACCAGCCCGCCGTCGGCGTCGACCCGCTCCTCCACGTAGGCCAGGTCGCCGCCCTCGACGATGCCGTAGAGCCGCTTGGCCCCGCCGACCAGCATCCCCGACTTGCTGCGCGCCAGCGCGTCGGTCACCAGCTCCCACGACGACTGGTTGCGCGGCCGGCCATAGAACAGCTCGACGTAACCCGCGGAATTCGCCAGCAGCAGCTCGATGGCTTGCGACTCGGAGGGATCGTTCGGGTCGTTGACGAACCGCCAGAAGCCTGTCTCGCGCAGCCCCGGCTGATCGAATTCGCCGGTTTCGGTCAGCCGCCAGGAGCGCGCCTCCCAGTTCAGGTAATCGCCGCCGTCGTGGCTGACGATGATCTGCTGGCCGAACGGATAGTCGCCGTCGGATCCTCGACCGGTACCGGTGCCGCGCCAGACGCCGACCAGCGGCAGCAGCGCAAGCAGCGCATCGTTGAGGTTCGCGCCTTGACGGAGGTTGGCGGTGTCGGCCGGTACCGGCAGATCCTGAAATACCGGGATGTTGCGGGCGGCAGTCGTCTTGGCCCGTTCGGCTGCCGCGGCGACCGCTTCGTCGCCCGAGGTCACGACTCGTCGGTGATGAGGCGATACAGCGCGTACAGCGCGAACCACGTGATCACCACGACGGCCGCGACGAGCATGATCTCGAAGAACAGCACCACGGCAACGAGTCTAGTCGCCGGTGCTCGACGGCTCCCGGCGGGCTGGGGGCGCCCTGCTTGCCGGGGTGGTGCGGATTGCTAGGACGATTCGACGAGGTTTTGCAGCCAGTCGTCAGTGTCGATGTCGACGACCTCCTTGCCGTTGAGGTCGTAGACGGTGGGGGTACTCACCTCGGACTTGACCTCTTCTAGCCGTTTCTTGTTGGCATCGTTCATCGCGTCGACGTCGACGGCCTCGTCCCCGGACGCGATGCGGTCGACCACCGCTGCGGGGAGCTCGGAGTTCTCGGCGATCTGTGCCACCCATTGTTGGTCTTGGGTTGGGTCCTGCTCCCAGTACATCTCTTCGGCCTCCTGGTCGGTGGCTCCGGCGTGCGGACCTGCCTTCCGCCTACGCTGCCATGATGGCGATCAAGCCGCATTGTGTGGTCTGCGGTTTCCACAGCGACGCAGAGGGTTATGTCGAATTCGCCGACTACAGCAGCTCCTGGCAGCCTCCACCAATGATCGGCTGGTCGAATTCCCTCGGTGTCACTGCACCGGAGGGTGTCGGGCTGTTCTGCCGCGATCACCTCAAACGAGCGAGGAAGCTGCGCCGCCTCCCCAGCACGGAGGCGGTCATGCACCTGAGGAATGGAGCCGACGTCCGCCGAGGGCCGATGGATTGGCTTCGCGGCCGCTTCCGATAGCCCGCCTGGTAGTCAGTTACCAGCCGGCGGCATCCGCTGGCCGGTACCGTCCGCAGTGACGAACGGGTCGGGTCAGGCGACCTTGACGTCGACCTCGTGGATGCCCGCGCCGGACGGCGCCACGCTGGCGTCGCCGTTGCCCGCCGGGGACAGGGCGCGCAGCGTCCACGTGCCCGGGGCGGCGAAGAACCGGAAGTCACCCGTGGCCGATGCGACGACCTCGGCGGTGAATTCGTCAGAGGAGTCCAGCAGGCGCACGAACGCGCCGCCGACCGCCTGACCCGCGCCGTCGACGACGCGACCGGTGATCACCGTTTCCTTCTCGAGGTCGACGCTGGCGGGCAACGTCAGGCCTTGCTTTGGTGCAGAGCACATATCAACTTCCCAACTCGATCGGGACTCCCACCAGGGAGCCGTATTCCGTCCAACTTCCGTCATAGTTCTTGACGTTCTGGTGGCCCAACAGCTCGCGGAGCACAAACCACGTATGCGACGAGCGCTCGCCGATTCGGCAGTACGCGATCGTTTCCTTCGAGCCGTCCAGGCCGGCCTCCGCGTAAAGCTTCCCCAAGTCGTCGTCGGACTTGAATGTCCCGTCCTCGTTGGCGGCCTTGCTCCACGGAACGTTGATCGCGCCGGGGATATGCCCGGCCCGCTGGCTCTGCTCCTGCGGCAGGTGCGCCGGGGCCAGGATCTTGCCGGAGAACTCGTCGGGGGAGCGCACGTCGACGAGGTTCTTGGCGCTGATGGCGGCGATGACCTCGTCGCGGAACGCGCGAATCGTGTTGTCGGGCTGCTTGGCGGTGTAGCTGGTGGCCGGGCGCTTCACCGCATCGGTGGACAGCGGCCGACCGTCGAGCTCCCACTTCTTGCGGCCGCCGTCGATCAGCTTGACCTTGTCGTGGCCGTAGAGCCTGAAGTACCAGTAAGCGTAGGCGGCGAACCAGTTGTTGTTGCCGCCGTAGAGGATCACGGTGTCGTCGTTGGAGATGCCGCGGTCGGAAAGCAGCTTGGAGAAGTGCTGGGCGTCGACGAAGTCGCGAATGACGGGGTCCTGCAGGTCGGTGCGCCAGTCCAGCTTGACCGCACCGGCGATGTGTCCGCCGTCGTAGGCGGTGGTGTCCTCGTCAACTTCGACGAAGACGGTGTTCGGCGCGTCGAGATTGCTCTCGGCCCAGTCTGTTGTGACCAGGACGTCGGAGCGAGCCATGGACGAAATCCTTTCGGTTGCTTGGTGTTCGAACGTTATGCGGGGGAGGGCGCACGGCGTGACCGCGCGACCAGCGGGTAGAGCTGGCAGCCCAGGCAGATCGCGAAGGCGGCATTGAGGAAGGCTGCCACCAGCGCGAGGCCGGTGGCGATCAGGCCCAACAGCGAGACACCGGTGGCGAAACCGAGAACGCCGGCAACGGCGAACACAAAGCCGACCAGTTGGGCAAATTTCAACGGCGGCACCGGTTCCCGATCGGTGACCGTGCCGAGTTGGGGAGCGACCAATTTCGCGAACACCAGGCCATACGGGTGCCGACGCGGACCGCCCAGCGCGCCGATTGCGAAGACGACGGCCTGCGTGCCCAGGATCAGGGCGGCGACTAGCGGGCTGCCGGCCGACACGATCAGCGTGATCACCAACACCGCGGTGGTCACCCAGGCGGCGAACCTGGGCCCGCGGACGTCCACCTGGTCGGTGGCTCCGTTGGTGTTGATCGACATAGAAACAGACTCCTGTTGTGTTGGAGGGGCTGGTTGTGAGCAGGCCGAAACGGCTGCTCAGAGCGAGCGCGCTTAGATCGCGCGGCTGCGCTCAGCAGCTACAACAACAACAGCAAGAACCCGCGACGCGGCACAGATCGACTGCGCGGCGCTTCGTGAGCATCGGCTCAAGGCGGGTGGACACGCCCGACAGCTTACCCAATGACATGGTGATCAAGCCAACAGCGGTTCCAGGGCGGACCGCAGGTCAGCGGCTTTGGGCACGCCGGTGGTGCGGTATCGCGGCCGTCCATCGGCGTCGAAGATGAACGTCGTCGGCAGCGACAGCACCGAAAGCCGTCGGGCGGCTTCAGGATTGGCGTCCATATCGATCTCGACATGGACAACGCCGGGCAGGTCGCTGCACACCTCGTCGACCACCCGGCGCACCGCGGCGCACGGCCCGCACCACTCCGCGCTGAAGTGCACCACGGTGGGACCCGTGTGTGACAGACCCAGGTCGGAGGTGTCGACATTGCTGGCCTCGGTGGCCGCTTTGAGCATCCCGGCCCGCAGCGTGATCAGCCGGCCGATCACATAGGCCAGGCCCAACGCCGCGATCAGCACGACGATCACCAGGGCCAGGGAATTGCTCATGACAGATTGAACTGATCGAGGGCGACGGTTACTCCCTCGGTGATTCCTTCGATGATGATGTCGGAGCCGCGGGCCCCCTCGCTGGTCGGCGCGACGCCGAACGGCAGCTTCTGGCCGGGCAGGCTGGTGGAGAACGCGGCGAGCACCGCCGCCGTCTTGGCCTCAGGAACGGGCTGATCGGCGGTGCCGGCGCCGGTGAGCACCCCGGTGGCGGTGAAGATCAAACTGGTCTGGTCCGGCCCGGCGATCGTCAGGTCGACCGCGATGCTGACCTTCTTGTCGTAGTCCGCTTTCTTGGGGGTCCCGGTGAAGACCAGCCCGCGGTTGCTCGATATACCCGACTCGGTAGTGCCGCCGGTGGCGTCGTTGGTCTCCCGCGCCGGCGCCTCGACCAGCAGATCCGGGATTCCCATGAACCGGCCGACGTGTGTGGAGTTGATGATGATGCGGCTCTCCACCTTGCCGACCGGCAGCTTGGCATCGGGCCCGATCAGCCACGACGCGTCGGTGAGATCGATCGAATGCAGGGTGGCCTCCAGCGACGCTTTGCCGACCACGGCGTGATCAACGCCACTGGCCTTGATCTCCGCCTCGTCGTAGTGGCGGCGCATCGCCTGTGGGATGAACGGAAATCCCAGAATGGCCACCGACGGGTCCCAGTCCAGCCCGGCGGCGCTGCGTACGCTCCTGGCCAGCCGGTATTCGGCGTAGATGGCCGCCCCGAAATCGGCCCCCACGGTGCCCACCACCACGGCGGTCACGGTCGCGAGCACACCGATCAGCAGCTTTCGCACCCGCACATTCTGGCCCACGGGCCCGACTCAACCGACTCAACGCGGCTAACCAGCAGGTAGCACGCTATCGTTAGATGACTATCGGCCGGTAACGGCCGCATGTCAGCCATGAATCTGGGAGATGACCCGGACATAGATGTCCGGAAAATCTTCCCGGGCCGCGTCGGAGGGCCTGTTGGATCTACTGCTACTGACCGTCGACCCACACCCCGAATCGGTCCTGCCTTCGTTGTCGCTGCTCGCGCACAACGTGCGGACGGCGCCGACGGAGGTGTCCTCGCTGCTGGAAGCCGGCACCGCGGATGTGGCGATCGTCGACGCGCGCACTGATCTGGCCGCCGCGCGGGGGCTGTGTCGGCTGCTGGGGACCACCGGGACGTCCGTCCCGGTAGTCGCCGTGGTCAACGAGGGCGGCCTGGTGGCCGTCAACGTCGAGTGGGGGCTGGACGAGATCCTGCTGCCGAGCACCGGGCCCGCCGAGATCGACGCCCGGCTGCGGCTGTTGGTGGGGCGCCGCGGCGGCGTGGCCAACCAGGAGAACCTCGGCAAGATCAGCCTCGGCGAGCTCGTCATCGACGAAGGCACGTACACCGCGCGGCTGCGCGGGCGGCCGCTGGATCTCACCTATAAGGAATTCGAGCTGCTGAAGTACCTCTCGCAGCACGCCGGCCGGGTGTTCACCCGCGCGCAGCTGCTGCAGGAGGTCTGGGGCTACGACTTCTTCGGCGGCACCCGCACCGTCGACGTGCACGTGCGGCGGCTGCGCGCCAAGCTCGGCACCGAATACGAATCGTTGATCGGCACCGTGCGCAATGTCGGCTACAAGGCGGTGCGTCCGGCGCGCGGCCGGCCACCGGCTTCCGGCGCGGACCTGTCCGACGACATGCTGGACGGCGCGGGCGGTTATGAAGCGCCGGACAGCCTGCCGGAAGCCCTTGTTGATCCGCTGCGCAGTCAGTGACGTCGATCGGCTGGCGCGCGGGCCTCGCCGATGACGACCAGCGCCGGATCCGCGAGCTGATCGACGCGGCCACAACGGTCGACGGCGTCGCGCCCGTCGGCTCTCAGGTCTTGCGTGAACTGCCGCACGACCGCACCAAGCACCTGCTGGCCGTCGACGGCGACGATATAGCCGGGTATCTGAACCTCACTTGCGCGACCGCCGACGCTCCTGCCATGGCCGAACTGGTCGTGCACCCGGCAGCCAGGCGCCGCGGCATCGGCTCGGCGATGGCGCGCACCGGTCTGTCCGAGGGCGGCGACGGCGCCCGCATCTGGGCGCACGGCAACCTCGAGCCGGCCCGCGCCACGGCTGCCGCACTGGGCCTGGTCGTGGTGCGCGAGCTGCTGCAGATGCGGCGGCCGCTGACCGACCTGCCGCCGGTGACCGTCCCCGACGGTGTGCGCATCGCGGCGTACTCCGGTCCGGCCGACGACGCCGAGTTGGTGCGGGTCAACAACGCCGCGTTCGCCTGGCATCCGGAGCAGGGCGGCTGGACGGCCGCGGACATCGCCGAACGCCGCGGCGAGCCGTGGTTCGACCCGGCCGGGCTGTTCATGGCCGTCGACGAACACACCGGCAAGCTGCTGGGCTTTCACTGGACCAAGGTGCATAGCGGCGATCTGGGTGAGGTGTACATCGTCGGTGTCGATCCGGCCGCACAAGGCCGCGGGGTCGGCGCCGCGCTCACCCTCATCGGCCTGCATCACCTCGCCGAGCGGCTGTCGGACAGCTCAGCGCCGACGGTCATGCTTTATGTCGAGGCAGATAACTCGGCGGCCGTAAAGACCTACCAGCGACTGGGTTTCGACGTGTTCAGCGTCGACGCGGCCTACGCGAGCAACGGTTGAGCAGTTTGCGGGCGATCCGCTGGAGGATTCGTTAACGCAACGGGCTCTCCAGTTCACCGCCCGTTCATCGTCTCGACGTCAGGCATTCATAGTCGGTACCGCGGGCAAAAGCCATGCGTCGATGGCG
The DNA here is from genome assembly GCA_963848185.1 of uncultured Actinomycetota bacterium. Classification (GTDB taxonomy): domain Bacteria; phylum Actinomycetota; class Actinomycetes; order Mycobacteriales; family Mycobacteriaceae; genus Mycobacterium. Next base: position 315,052 of record CAWKCR010000013.1, on the reverse strand, counting down.
AGCTGGGCACAGACCCAATGTGTCGAAAAATATTGTGGGACAGCATACTTGGGACAGTCCTTGGAGGAACCCTGTTCCCAGGGGCGGATCGCGAGCCGACTTCGCCGTTCGTTTCCGGCGAGGCAAGGGACCACCGGAGGACTTGTACCGGGTGGCCGGCGACCAGACCGACAACCGTCGCGACGGAGGGAGCCGCCGCGCGTGACCGACCCGATGGATCGCTCCCGCCAGGCCGGGGACCGACCGGAGCGCGCACCGGTGTGCGGTAGGCTGCCTGAACCCGTATCGTGCAGGTCACGCGCTATGTCGACGCCGACCCGCGATGCCGCGGCACGAATCCTGTCGGGCGCCGGTCGTGACCGAAACATCACACGTCGACGCGCTTCACGCCACGTTCGGCTCGGTTTCTGATTTGTTCACCTGGGGTTAACTTTCGTTCACGGATTGTTTAGCTGTGGTCGAGCGAACGTCCACCGTCGGCCCATAGGTTCTCGGGTGTCACCCGAGATTGAGGTGGTCTGTGCCGTTGCGCACCCGACCCAGAAAGCGAGAGACGTGAAGCTCAAGACACGCAGCAGGATGTGTGTAGCGGCCGCGGCGGCGGTCGCGCTCACCGGCATGATGTCGGCCTGCGGCAGCGACGACAACACGAGCAGCAGTTCCGAAGGCGGTGCGGGCGGTACGGGCGGTACCGCGAACGGCGCCGCCGGCGATTCCGCGACCGGCATCGAATGCGGCGGCAAGAAGGACCTGAAGGCCAGTGGCGCCACCGCGCAGGCCAACGCGATGACCCGCTTCGTCACCGCATACGAGACCCTTTGCCCCGGCTATACCCTCAACTACACCTCGAGCGGCTCCGGTGCCGGTGTGTCCGAATTCATCGGTGGCCAAACCGACTTCGGCGGCTCCGACTCGGCGTTGAACGCAGAGAAGGGCGAGATTGAGAAAGCCGCGCAGCGCTGCGGCGGCAACCCCGCCTGGAATCTGCCCCCCGTCTTCGGGCCGATCGCCATCACCTACAACGTGGCCGGCGTGGACGGGCTCGTATTGGACGGCCCCACGGTGGCCAAGATCTTCAACGGCACCGTCAAGACCTGGGACGCGCCCGAGATCAAGGCACTCAACGAAGGTGCGGCACTCCCGGCCGAGCCGATCAACGTGTTGTTCCGCAGCGACGAGTCGGGCACGACCGACAACTTCCAGAAGTATCTGGAGGCTGCATCCACCGGAGCGTGGACTCAGGGCGCGGGTAAGACGTTCAACGGCGGAGTCGGCGAGGGCGCCAAGGGCAACGAAGGCACCTCCGCGGCGATCAAGAGCACGCCCGGGTCCATCACCTATAACGAATGGTCGTACGCGAAGAGCCAAGGACTGCAGGTCGCCAAGATCGTCACCTCGGCCGGCCCGGAACCGGTTGAGCTGACCTCCGCGTCGGCCGCCAAGTCGATCGATGCGGTGCAAATCAAGGGTGAGGGCAACGACCTGGTCCTGGACACCAAGTCGTTCTACACGCCAACCGAGGCCGGTTCCTACCCGATCATGCTGGCGACCTACGAAATCGTCTGCTCGAAGTACGACGACGCCGAGGTGGCCACGGCCGTCAAGGCATTCCTGACCGCGGCCATCACCGACGGCCAAAAGGGCCTCGAGGACAACGGGTACATCCCGGTCCCCGACGCGTTCAAGGGTCGCCTGGAAACGGCCATCGCCGCGATCTCTTAAGCAAGACGTCTTAAGAGATGACGGTGAAACCTGATCCGACAGCTGTGGGCTCGTCTACGACGACGAGCCCACAGCAGATCGGAGATACTCCGGGAATGCCAACCAAACCGGGTCCGGGCTCGGGCCTAAAGAAGCGCGACGGTCGCTGGGGGGACCGCGCCTTCAAGTCGGTTGCCATCGCCGCCGGTGCGACGATCATCGGGGCGATCGCCCTGATGGCGCTCTTCCTGCTCATCCGCGCGATCCCCTCGATTGCAGCCAACAACGCCAACTTCATCACCAGCTCCGAGTTCGTCACCACGGATCCCGACAACCTGCGGTTCGGCATCGCCGACCTGTTCCGGGTCACCGTGCTGAGTTCGATCTTCGCGCTCGTCATCGCCGTGCCGATCGCGATCGGCATCGCGACGTTCCTGACGAACTACGCGCCGCGTCAGCTGGCCAAGCCGTGCGCGATCCTTGTCGATCTGCTCGCCGCGGTGCCGTCGATCGTCTTCGGTCTGTGGGGCATCTTCGTGCTCGCGCCCGTCCTGCTGCCGGTGGCGCAGTGGCTCAACGACAATCTGGGCTGGTTCTTCCTGTTCTCGGAAGGCAACGTCTCGCTGGCCGGTGGCGGCACCATCTTCACCGCGGGAATCGTGCTGGCCGTGATGATCCTGCCGATCATCACGTCGGTGTCGCGGGAAGTATTCAGCCTGACCCCGAAGGGGCATGTCGAGGCAGCCCAGGCGCTGGGCGCCACGAAATGGGAAGTGGTCCGGATGACCGTCTACCCATACGGCCGAAGCGGAATGATCGCCGGCTCGATGCTCGGATTGGGACGCGCCCTGGGCGAGACGATCGCGGTCCTGATCATCCTGCGGGCGGCGGCGCAGCCAGGGAACTGGTCGGTGTTCGACGGGGGCTTCACCTTCGCCTCCAAAATCGCCTCGGCCGCAGCAGAATTCAGCGCGCCGTTGCCGACGGGCGCGTACATCGCGGCCGGCTTCGTGTTGTTCGTTCTGACGTTCGTCGTCAATGGGCTCGCTCGGTTGGCTGCCGGCGGAAGGGTTAGCGGAGGATGACGCAGACAGCGCTCGACGCGGCGGTCAAGGGGCCGACCTTTCACCCGATCAGCACCAGTCGCAAGATCAAGAACAACGTGGCCACGGGTCTGTTCTGGGCATCGTTCGTGATCGCTATGGTGCCGTTGGTGTGGGTGCTCTACACCGTCCTGGAGCGGGGCCTGAAGGCGATAATCTCCGCCGGATGGTGGAACAAGTCGCTGGCCGGGGTGTTACCGGAACAGTTCGCCGGCGGCGTGTACCACGCGATCTACGGGACGATCGTGCAGGCCGCGATCGCCGCGGTGCTCGCGGTGCCGTTGGGCATCTTCGCGGCGATCTATCTCGTCGAGTACGGCCGCGGATGGTTCGCCCGCACGACGACCTACATGGTCGACATCCTGGCCGGCGTCCCGTCGATCGTTGCCGCGCTGTTCATCTTCGCATTGTGGATTGCCACATTGGGCTTCCCGCAGAGCGCGTTCGCGGTGTCACTGGCGTTGGTGCTGCTGATGCTGCCGGTCGTGGTCCGCAACACCGAGGAAATGCTGAAGCTGGTTCCCGACGAACTACGCGAGGCATCGTATGCGCTGGGAATCCCGAAGTGGAAAACCATTGCGCGAGTGGTCGTTCCGACCGCGCTTCCCGGTATCATCAGCGGCATTCTGCTGGCGCTGGCCAGGATTATCGGCGAGACGGCTCCGGTGCTGGTGCTCGTCGGCTACGCCCGGTCCATCAACTATGACGCCTTCGACGGCAACATGGCGTCGCTGCCGTTGCTGATCTACACCGAGCTGATCAACCCGGAGGAAGCCGGACGTCTGCGGGTGTGGGGGGCGGCGCTCACGCTCATTCTGCTTGTCGCGGTGATGTATGTGGCGGCGGCGTTCGTCAATCGGTTCCTTACCCGAAACCGAGCCTGAGACACTTAGGAGCGAATTATGGCCAAGCGGTTGGACCTCAAGGACCTGAACATCTACTACGGCTCGTTTCATGCCGTGGCGGATGTGGCGTTGTCCGTGCAGCCACGCAGTGTGACCGCGTTCATCGGGCCGTCGGGCTGTGGCAAGTCCACCGTGCTGCGCACGCTGAACCGGATGCACGAGGTATTGCCCGGCGCCCGAGTGCAGGGCTCGGTGCTGCTCGACGGCGAGGACATCTACCGTTCCGGGGTCGATCCGGTAAGTGTGCGCAAGACCATCGGCATGGTGTTTCAGCGCCCGAACCCGTTTCCCACAATGTCCATCAGGGACAACGTGGTCGCCGGACTCAAGCTGCAGGGTGTACGCGGCAAGAAGGCCCTCGACGAGACGGCCGAACGTTCGCTCAAGGGCGCAAACCTGTGGAACGAGGTCAAGGACCGGCTGGACAAGCCCGGCGGTGGACTATCCGGCGGTCAGCAGCAGCGGCTGTGCATCGCGCGGGCGATCGCCGTGCAGCCGGACGTGTTGTTGATGGACGAACCCTGTTCGGCGCTGGACCCGATCTCGACGCTGGCGATCGAGGACTTGATCGCCGAGCTCAAGCAGGACTACACGATCGTCATCGTCACCCACAACATGCAGCAGGCCGCCCGGGTCAGCGATCAGACCGCGTTCTTCAACCTGGAAGCCACCGGCAAGCCGGGCAAATTGGTCGAGGTCGACGACACCGAGAAGATCTTCTCCAACCCCACCCAGAAGGCCACCGAGGACTACATCTCGGGTCGCTTCGGATAGGGCCAGGCGGCCGGCCTTCGCAGGCAGAGGTCAGGCGGTGACCGCGACGTCCAGTTCGGTGAGCAACCGCCGGACGCGTTGTGCGATGTCGTCGCGGATCGGTCGCACGGCCTCGACGCTTTGGCCGGCGGGGTCGGGCAGTTCCCATTCCTCGTAGCGCTTACCCGGGAACACGGGGCAGGAATCGCCGCAGCCCATCGTGATGACCACGTCGGCGGCTCGGACAATTTCGTCGGTCCACGGCTTGGGGTACTCACCGGTGATGTCGATACCGACCTCGGCCATCGCTTCGACTGCTGCCGGGTTGATATCGGTTTCCGGCTCGGATCCGCCGGACCACGCCACGGCCTGCTCGCCTGCCAGATGAGCGAAGAACCCCAGCGCCATCTGCGAGCGGCCGGCGTTGTGAGTACACAGAAAAAGCACTGTCGGCTTGGCGCCGCCCACGTTTCCCTCGATGCGGGCGACTGCTTGCAGTTGCTGGCGGGCGAATCGTTCGGCCAGCAGCGGCACGAAGTTCGGTATCCGCGCTCGCGCTGCGAAGTGGTCGTAGGACGAGTGCAGTAGCTTTTCGATGGTGTCCATTCCGATTTGGTCGCCGAACTCTCCCTGCAACCGGCTCGCGGCCGCCCTCAGCGCGAGGTCCTGATCGATGGATAGGTCCGGTTGGTGATGGACGGCGTGGGAGGCGGGGCTTTCAGTCATCGCAAACTCCTATCGGCGTTCTTCGCTGGCTCAACTCGCTGCCGATGACATACCCGATGCTTGCGAATATCAATTCAAGGCACAAGCGAACGGCAGGTTAACGAGAGGCACGCCATAACAGGGACGCGCCGTTGGCCCGCGATGAGGGAAAGGGCCGAGTCAGCGCGGGGCGGGGATCTCTTCCTCGTCGGGGTACTTGCCGGTCACCTGGAAGATGACCCGCCGGGCTACCTCGACCGCGTGGTCGGCGAACCGCTCGTAGAACCGGCCCAACAACGTCACGTCGACGGCAGCGGCCACTCCGTGCTTCCATTCCCGGTCCATCAGCACTGTGAACAGGTGACGGTGCAGGTCGTCCATCGCGTCGTCTTCTTCGCTGATCCGGGCGGCCTTCTCCGGATCGCGGGTCACCAGCACCTCCTGTGCGCTGTTGCCCAATTCGACTGCTACCCGGCCCATTTCGGCGAAATAGCCGTTGACCTCTTCGGGCAGCGCATGCTGCGGATGGCGGCGCCGGGCGATCTTGGCGACGTGCAGCGCCAGAGCGCCCATTCGGTCGACGTCGGCGACGATCTGAATCGCGCTTACCACGGCGCGCAGATCACCGGCCACCGGCGCCTGGAGCGCGAGCAGTACGAACGCGTTCTCCTCGGCGCGCACGCTCATCGCGGCGATCTGCTCGTGGTCGGTGATGACCTGTTCGGCCAGCACCAGATCGGCCTGCAGTAGGGCCTGGGTCGCGCGCTCCATGGCAACGCCCGCCAGGCCGCAAATCTCGCCGAGCTGGGAGGTCAACGCATCCAGCTGCTCGTGGTACGCGGTTCGCATGCGTAAAGCCTACGGGGAAAGCCGCCGGATCGTCACGACGTGGATGGTGAACGAACGGTGAATGCCACCTGCCCAAACGCTGTGGCAGTCAACGCCGACGCGGCTATTCGCAGGTGGTGTCCGCGGCGTTGGTCACGCTGAGGTCCTCCGGCAGCTGTGTCGGCGTGCTGCTCGTGCCGTGAAGAACGTGTACCTGTACCGGCGAGCCGCTGGGCGACGGAGGGGTGATGGAGTAGAAGTCGCTGCCGAGTACCACCTGCACGACGTCGCCCATGCCGGAAACCCGCTCGATGGTCGGGTTGGCAAACGCCGAGGCCACTGTCGCGGCGGCCTGCTCGTTGCCCGGCGAGAAGAACACCGTCGTCGAGTTCAGCGGACCCGGATAGTCGTCAGGAGTGGTGACGTTGAAGCCATGAGTCTGCAATTCGCTCGCGGCGGTGGCCGCCAGCCCGTCCTCGCCCGTCGAATTCGACACCTGCACGGTGACGTTCTGCGGGTCGGTGGTGACCGCGTCGACCAGCTCGCCGCCAGGGGCCGCAGGCTCAGTTGTGGTGGGATCGGGAGTCTGGTTGGTCGACTCCGGCGTCGCGCTCACCGTCGACTCGGGCGTGCCGGGTACGGGCGTGTTATCGGCGTTCTTCTCCTCGGGCAGCGGGTCGTCGTTGATGATCGCGTCGAAGATTGCCCGGGTGTCTTCCTCACGCAAATGCTCGTTGCCCCACTCGTCCATGTATCCCGTAGTCGGGACGGTCAAGAAGGTGATGCGCCCGGCGGCGACGTTCTGCAGCGACTGACCGAGGTCCACCAGTTCCTTGGTGCCGATGTTGTCTACATAGCTGTCGTCGATGAACTCGTTGACCACGTTGTTCAGCTTGGACAGCGAGAAGAACACTTCCTTGGAGATCAGTGAGCGCAGCAGCGACGACAGGAACAGCTGCTGACGCTTGATGCGGCCGTAGTCGCCGTTGATCTCGGTGGTGACCTGACGCGCGCGCACGTAGTTCAGTGCCGTGTGCCCATCGACGATCTGGCGGCCCGCGGTGGGCAGCACGGTACCCAACTCGTAGTCCTCGAGCGGCGTCGTGCTGCATACCTCGACACCGCCGAGCGCGTCGACCATCTTGGAGAAGCCCGCGAAATCGACTGCCATGAAACGGTTTATGGACAGACCGGACAGCTTCTGGATCACCTTCACCAGGCACTTGGGGCCGCCGAAGGCGTAGGCGGAATTCAGCTTGGTCTCGGTGTAGACCTCGTCGGGACCGTAACTCTCGGTCTCTTCGTCGTACAGCGGTCCGTACTCACCGGTCTCCGGGTTCCACGGCTCACACTGCATCGGTTCGATTGCCAGATCGCGCGGAAACGACACGGCCACAACACGTTCGCGGTTGGCGGGGATGTTCACCAGCATGACGGTGTCGGACCGGGCACCGCCGGCGTCCTCGGTATCGCCTGCGCCCATGTCGCTGTTCTCGCCGAATCGGCTGTCGATGCCGACGATCAGGAAGTTCTCGTCGCCGAATTGCGCGTTTGGATCCACGATGTCGCGCGAGTCCTGGTCCAGCGCCGAAATCCTATTGAGCATGTTGTTTTTCGACGACTGCCACTGCCACGCCGCGCCGGTCAGGGCCAGCGCCAGCACCGCGATCACGGCGGCGACCGCACGACCGGCCACCATTGTCCTGTGGCGGCCGCGGTGCGGTTTGGGTTGTGCGGTGCCGTCACCGTTACCGATACGCGACGGTTTCCACCGGCCGGGTCGGCGCAGTGAAGCGAGATCAGGTACCTCGGAGGGCGGCAGCGACGCGATCGGGATGACCTCGGTGTCCTCGTTATCCGGGTCGTGGATGACCTGCTCGGAAGGCTGGTGAACGACGGGCTCGATCGGTTCGCGGACGGCTTCGATGATCTCAGTGGGCGGCGCTGGTGGCGGAAGATCGGGTTCCGGCTCGGCGCGGTGCCGCTTCGGGCCCTCCGGGACGCCCGCGTCACCGGTGACCTTGGCGATCAGGTCCGCGACGGTTACGCCGTCTGTGTGGTTACCGGTCGGCTTGGCCGTGTCGGTGTCATCGGATTCGGGACTCGCGCTACGCTCCCACGGCGCGGCGCCTGGCGATGGCCGCGGACTTCGGGTAAGCCATTGGTTGTCGCCGTCAGGATCCGAGGGCCCAGACGGGCTGGGAAGGCCAGGAGTGGCGTTGTCGCCGTCACTCATGTTTCTTGTGCCCTCCGGCTCCAAAAGCGTCCTGCGCGTCGGTGCGCATGGCGTGTGCCGTGCGTCTAAGTCTTTTAGCAGCACTCTGCGTGGCTCCGCCACCGGAGCCAGATACGACGAGACTCACATCGTACTGAGACAACCTGAGAGACGTGATGTCGAGATCGTCTCGGTTTAGCCTCCGGAATGCATAACGTCCGCTCCGGCGGGCACCGTGCAGTCGTCGGGATCGGTCAGCCAGCCTTCGGGCAGCGCTACCGACGCCGGTGATCCCTGACGCCCGCGCGGACCGATCGCGGCCGCCGGGAACGGCACGTCGGGGTGGAGCGTATCGAGCAGCGCGTCGAGCTCCGTCAGCGTCTTGACCAGTGCCAATGCCCGCCGCAGCTCGGCCCCGGCGGGGAAGCCGTGCAGGTACCACGCGATGTGCTTGCGGATGTCGCGCATGCCCTTGTCCTCGCCGAAGTGGGCGGCGAGCAGCTCCCCGTGCCTGCGGATGATCGCCGCTACCTCGCCAAGCGTGGGCGGCGTGGCCGCCACAGTGCCCGTGAAGGCCGCCGAAAGTTCCGCGAAAAGCCACGGCCGACCCAGGCAGCCGCGGCCGATCACCACACCGTCGCAGCCGGTGGCGGCCATCATGGCCAGGGCGTCGTCGGCGTCGAAGATGTCCCCGTTGCCCAGCACCGGTACGCCGGTGACGTGCTGTTTGAGCAGGGCGATCTGATCCCAGTCGGCGGTTCCGGAGTAGCGCTGTGCCGCGGTGCGGGCATGCAGTGCGACGGCTGCGGCGCCCTCTTCGGCGGCGATCCGCCCGGCGTCCAGATGCGTGCGGTTGGCGTCGTCGATGCCGATCCGGAACTTCACGGTCACCGGTATTCCGGTGCCTTGGGTGGCCCGCACCGCTGCGGCGACGATCTGGCCGAACAGCCGGCGCTTGAACGGCAACGCCGCGCCACCGCCGCGCCGCGTCACCTTGGGCACCGGGCAGCCGAAGTTCATGTCGATGTGGTCGGCCATGCCTTCGTCGGCGATCATCTTCGCCGCCGCGAACGTGGTGTCCGGGTCGACGGTGTAAAGCTGCAGCGAGCGGGGCGACTCGTCCGGTGCGAACGACGTCATGTGCATGGTGACCGGGTGACGCTCGACGAGCGCACGCGCGGTCACCATCTCGCACACGTACAGGCCGCTGACCGTCCCGGCCCGCCTCAGCTCGAGTTCGCGGCACAGTGTGCGGAATGCGACGTTCGTCACACCGGCCATCGGGGCCAGTACGACCGGGCTCCGCAGCGCAATCGGACCGATCTGCAGCTGCGGCCGCGCCTCAGCTAGGACGCTGATGAGGCCACCAGGAGGTTCTTCATGGCCTTCTTCTCGGCCACCTTGCGCTCCCGTTCGAGGCGGCGTTCCTTGGCCACCTCGAACTTCTGGCACGTGTCCTCGAGCTCCTCGACCAGCTTGCCGAGGTCGTCACGCATCTCGGCGGCCTCGCCGGTGAAGTCCTCGCGCTCGAAGATGCGCCACTTCTTCAGCACGGGCATCACGACGTCGTCGAGATGGATGCGCGGGTCGTAGACGCCACCGACCGCGATGACGACGGCCTTGCGGCGGAACTCGGGCACGGTGTACCCGGGCATCTTGAAGTTGCGCAGCACCCGGTGCAGCGACTTCATCGCCTGGTTGGGCGCGATGTCCAGGCCGGCATCGCTGACATCGCGGTAGAAGATCATGTGCAGGTTCTCGTCGCCCGAGACGCGCTGCAGCAGTTGGTCGGCGATCGTCTCGTTGCACGCCTTGCCGGTGTTGCGGTGCGAAACCCGGGTGGCCAGCTCCTGGAACGTGACGTAGATGACCGAGTCGAACAGGCTCTCGGCGAACAGGTCGCCCTGCTGATTCTGGCCCGGGGAAAAGCCACGGGTCACCTGCTCGACGCGCAGCTGCTCCAGCTCCACCGGATCGATCGCGCGGGTGACGACGAGGTAGTCGCGCAGTGCGATGCCGTGTCGGTTCTCCTCGGCCGTCCAGCGGTTGACCCACTGGCCCCAGGCGCCGTCCATGCTGAAGTTCATCGCGATCTCGCGGTGATAGGACGGAAGGTTGTCCTCGGTCAGCAGGTTCTGCACCATCGCCACCTGGGCGACTTCGGAGAGCCGGGACTGTTCGGGCTCCCAGTCCTGCCCGCCGAGGGCGTAGTAGTTCTTGCCGTCCGACCACGGGATGTAGTCGTGCGGGTTCCAGTCCTTGCGCATCGACAGGTGCCGGTTGAGGTTCTTCTCAACGACCGGCTCGAGTTCGTGTAACAGCTGCAGGTCGGTCAGGTCTTGCGACATGGACACTCCCAGTTATCTGTACCTGTTGGTTGCACTCAATATATCTGTGTACCCCGGTGACATTCAAGTCGCCCCGCGGAGTGACGGCAGTTTCGGCCTGGCACGGCAGTAGGCTTCGCATGCAGAGCGAAGCAGCATCCGCAACGCAAGCGGTCGACGAACGTCGTCGCCGGTGCCGCCGCAGCAACCGCCGCTCTGTTCGGCGCGGGCCCGCCACGCCTCACAAGCAGTAGCGGTAAAACCGGTCTGCCAATACACTGCGCGCAATAAACTTCCCAGACATACCCCAGCCACTCGGAGGTCCGGCACACGTGAAAAAGCTCATCGTTCTTGGCGCCGGCCCGGCCATCGCCGCATCAGCCTGGATGGCCCTGTTCGGCACCGGCGTCGCCGCGGCGGATGATTACGCCGGCCAGACCTACGCCGATGCCTCCGCTGCGGCGAGTGATGCCGGAGATTCCGTAGTCGTTGCGGCACGAGTCGGCGACAAGCTCGACCAGGACGATTGCATAGTGACGCGTTCGCAGACCGCACCGTTCGCGGACGCTGATGACGGCGCGCACTACGAGGGCACCGTGCAGTTCTATTTGAACTGCGCCGGCGCTTACGCGTCGACCACCAACCCCGGGGCTTCGGTGGCCAGCCCCGCGGGCCGGGAAGCCAAGGCTGCCGCGGACGAAGCCGCAGCTGCCGAGCAAGAGGAACTCGAAGCGGTCAGCACCCCCGACGAGTAGGCCTCAGTAGCTCGACACCCGGCTGAGCAGCATGTCGACGCAATAGTCGATGAACTGCTCGCGGGTTGCTGTCAGCCCGCCATTCAAGTAAGCGGTGAACAAGGCCGTCAGCGCACCGATCAAACCGGTGGCCACCATGGCCTGCAGTGCGGGATCGGTGATACGGGTCAACTTGCGCTGCAGCAGTTCGATGAAGCTGGGCATCCATTCGGCGCCCGAACGGGTCAGCACCGGTTCGACCTCTGGCGCCAGCAGCAGCACCCGACCGCGTGCCGGGTCGTCGACCATCAGCGCGACGAACCGCTCGACGGCGTCGCGCGGGGTGTCCGCTTTCATCAGCGTCGACATCGCCCGTGCGCACACGTCGTCGTAGACGGCACGGACGAACTCGTCGCGGTCGGCAAAGCTTTCGTAGAAGTAGCGCTCGGTGAGCCCGGCAGCGCGGCATACCGCCCGTACTGTCAATGCGGGTCCACTCTCGCCGCCCAGCAGCGCCACGCCGGCGGCGATGAGTTCGTCGCGCCGCAGCACCTGCCGGTCCTGCAGTGGAACCCCGGACCATCGGCCCCGTCGTTGACCGGAAGTCACGTCACTCCTAAGCTACGTGGTGACAACGCTCGTAGTCAGAATGTCGTCCGACGCCGATGGGAAGTTCACCAGTGACTCAAGATACGTCTGAGGCGTGCCCGGTGACCAGCGGGGCGGCTGCCCTCGCATCGGGCTGCCCGGTCGCGCCGGGTGGCTATGAGGCGCCGCCGCTTCCGCTCGGGCCCGACTCGCTGACCTGGAAGTACTTCGGCGACTGGCGCGGCATGCTGCAGGGCCCGTGGGCCGGTTCGATGCAGAACATGCACCCTCAGCTCGGCGCTGCGGTCGAGGAACACTCGACGTTCTTCCGGGAGCGCTGGCCGCGGCTGCTGCGGTCGCTGTATCCGATCGGCGGCGTGGTGTTCGACAGCGACCGCGCCCCGACGACGGGTGGCGAGGTCCGCGACTACCACACCACCATCAAAGGCGTCGACTGCCAGGGCCGTCGCTATCACGCGCTGAACCCCGATGTGTTCTATTGGGCGCACGCCACATTCTTTGTCGGCACGCTGATTGTCGCCGAGCGGTTCTGCGGCGGGATCACCGAGGCCGAAAAGCGTCGGCTTTTCGACGAGCACGTCGACTGGTACCGGATGTACGGCATGAGCATGCGCCCGGTGCCGGAAACCTGGGAGGAATTCCAGGTCTACTGGGACCACATGTGCTGCAACGTGTTAGAGAACAATTACGCAGCGCGCGCCGTGCTCGACCTGACCGACCTGCCAAAGCCGCCGTTCGCCGCCAAGGCCCCGGACCGGCTGTGGGCCCTGCAGCGGAAGTTGTTGGCGCCGTTCTTCGTTTGGCTCACCGTGGGCCTTTACGACCCGCCGGTGCGTGAACTGATGGGCTACACGTGGTCGGCTCGTGACGAGTGGCTGCACCGGCGCTTCGGCGATGTGGTCCGCGTGGTGTTCTCGCTACTCCCGAAGCGGGCCAGGATGCATCCGCGCGCCCGCTCCGGCTGGGATCGCGCGACGGGCCGGATCCCGGCCGACGCGCCGCTGGTGCATACCCCGGCGCGCAATCTGCCGCCGCTCGACGAGCGCGACAACCCAATGCACTACTGCCCCAGGGTCTGACTGGTCCAGAGCGCGCCGTCGAAATAGCGCATCTGGTGACGGTTCTGCGGATCGGGGAACCAGCCGGCCTGGACGGGCGGATATCGCCCGAACACGCCGCGGGGGTCGCCGGCCAGGCTCAGCCGGTGCTCGTACTCCGCGCGGGCGCGCAGCCCGGCGTCGCGGCGGGCGAGGGCTCGCTTGCGGCGGCCGACGAAGATGAGTAGCCCGACGATCGCCGTGACGGCGACCGCGTCATACCACCCGTTCGAGAGAAACCAGAACGTCAGAACCAGCGCAGCGCCGGTCACGACGGGGTGTCGCCGCCAGAACTGTCGCCGAGCGTGCTGGTAGAGCATCACCATGATGGTACGTACTGGCTGACTACGGCGTTCGGTGTTTTCCTACGCGGCGGTGCCGACCGTGCCGGCGAGGTAGTCACGTTGCCGTTGGTTTTCTGCCCGCCGCCGACGGGCTAGCGTGTGAGGCATGCAGGCGCCAGAGGTACTTGGCGGCCGCTATGAACTGCGGGGGGTTCTGGGCCACGGTGGCATGGCCGAGGTTCGGGACGGGTGGGACACCCGGCTGGACCGGGCAGTCGCGATCAAGCTGCTGTATCCGGTCTTCAGCACGCAGGCCGATAACCGGCGGCGATTCGAGATCGAGGCCCGCGCGGCCGCGGCGCTCAATCATCCGCACATCGTCGCCGTCCACGACAGTGGAGAGCACCACGGAACGCCATACATCGTCATGGAGCGGTTGTCCGGTCGGACACTGGCGGATGTCATCGCCCAGGGCCCGCAGCCGCAGCCGCAGGTGCGATCGATTCTCGACGATGTGCTGTCGGCGCTGGCCGTGGCGCATGCCGCCGGGATTCTGCACCGCGATATCAAGCCGGGCAACATCCTGTTCACCGACTCGGGTGTCACCAAGATCGCCGACTTCGGCATCGCGAAGAGCGCCGAGACCCCGCACACGATGACCGGGCAGATCGTCGGCACGATGGCCTACCTGAGCGCCGACCGGATCGCAGGCAGACCCGCGACCGTCGCCGACGACCTCTACGCACTGGGTGTCGTGGGATATGAGGCGCTGGCCGGCCGCAGGCCCTTCCCGCAGGAGAACCTGGTACAGCTCGCCCGCGCGATCGCCGAGTACCGGCCGGAGCCTCTGGCCGTGCTGCGGCCGGACGTGGAGCCGGGCCTGGCGGCCGCCATCGAACGGGCGATGGCGCGCGGGCCGCAGTCGCAGTTCAGCAGCGCCAACGCCATGCGCGCGGCGCTTGCCGGCCGGGTTGAGCCGATGCCCGCCCCGGTGCCACCTGCCCCAGTGCGACCGGCGACCAAGGTGTTGGCGGCCCCGCTACCCCCGCCGACGATGGTCCCCTTCGCTCCCGTCCGGCACAGCCGCACCAGGAAGATGCTTGCGATCGGAGCGGTGTTCGCTGCGATGATCTTGGCCGCGGTGCTGGCGGTCTTCGACTCCGGATCGGGACCACCGGTGACCGAGCCCGCCAGCACCAGCACGCCGGTGCCCACACCGGTCCCCACTTCGGCGGTACCGCCACCGACGTCCCCGCCGATCCAGGTCGAACAGGATCGCCCCGGCCAGCGGAGGGGAGATCGTGGTGAAAGCGGCAATCCAAAAAAGCCCAAGGGCGATGGCGACGACGACTGAGTGCCTGAGTGGACGAGTGCCCCCAGTAGGACTCGAACCTACGACCTGCGGATTAAAAGTCCGTAGCTCTACCAACTGAGCTATAGGGGCGCGATGGATCAGGATACTGCCTGTGGATGGGACGCTCGTTTGAGGATTGGGGTCCCGGTAACCTAAGCTATCGAGGCTCCCAACGTCACAGCGTTGCGAGTACCCCGGAGAGATTCGGCTGGCCCCCTTCGTCTAGCGGCCTAGGACGCCGCCCTTTCAAGGCGGTAGCGCGGGTTCGAATCCCGTAGGGGGTACACGCGGCGCCCGTAGGATGGAGCCGCACAGTAAGGCCCTGTGGCGCAGTTGGTTAGCGCGCCGCCCTGTCACGGCGGAGGTCGCGGGTTCGAGTCCCGTCAGGGTCGCCATCGCGGCGAGGCACGGCAGTGCCTTCCGGCCAGGTAGCTCAGTTGGTATGAGCGTCCGCCTGAAAAGCGGAAGGTCGCCGGTTCGATCCCGGCCCTGGCCACCAAGATGTTTCTGCAGCTGCGGCGCGTATCACCGCGCCGATACTGCGCCGATGGCAGGGTCAGGCGACCGCGCTATGGGGCCAATATGGGGCCACCCAGTTGGTTGCCGTCTGATTGAAGGTCATCCAGCGAGTCAAGCGCCACTGCGATGTTGTCGAGTTCGTCATCGAAGAGATCTGCAGCCCTTCGATCGCCAACGAAAGCAGGAAGTCCCGCTGCAAGCTCGGCCACAACACCGAGGTGTCCAGGACAGCAGCGAACATCGGTCCCCATCGTCAGCTCGGCGGGACTGCGTTCCTGCGACGCGCCGCTACCACCCGGCGAGCTTCGCGTAGTTGCTTTCGGATCGTGTCGGGATCGTCATCGCTATTGACGTCGACCGCGGTCGCCGCTAGCGCGTCGTACTGACGATTCCGGCGCTCTTCGCGATAGGACAAGACGTCGTCGAGTCGTCGAGTTGATCGAGCACGTGAATCAGCGCTGGCCTCACATACGTCGAACCGGCCGTACGCTTCGGCGCCGGATGACCGACCAACCGGAACAAATGGTCCCGCTCGTCGAGGCCGAGGCGCAGCGTCCGCGTCAACGCCTACAGCATCGCAACCGAGGGCTGTGGACCCCGTCGCTGCCCGAGCCGCGTGTAGTAGTCGACTGACATGCCGGTGAGCTGCGCGACCTCTTCGCGTCGCAGGCCCGACGCCCGTCGCCGCGGACCGACCGTCAATCCCCACGTCGCCCGCTGTCAACGCCTCACGGCGCGACCTCAGGAAATACCGAGACGCAGATGGTTGGCAGTACACGCTGATGTGGTGCGAGTAGGCCGTGGGCGGGTTTGTGCACTAGGTCACGATTGCGGCTTGACGGGGGACGGTCAGTAATCCACAATTACAGTCATCGACAGTCAATTACACACAAGGACGGTCACGTTGCTTCCGGTCGCTCGGCACGACGCCATTGTGGAGACAGTCAACGCGGCCCAGACGGTCAGTACTGATGAGTTGGTGCGCCGGCTCGGGGTGTCGGCGGAGACGGTCCGCCGTGACCTGGCGTTCTTAGACGAGCGTGGCGCGATACGCCGGGTCCACGGCGGCGCGGCCACGGTGCTAGAGCGTGGGGAGGAGCCGTCGTTCTCGGAGCGCTCGATGATCCGCCATCAGGCCAAGGCGGAGCTGGCGCGGGTTGCGGCCGGTCTGATCGAGCCGGGCCAGACCGTCGTAATCGACATCGGCACCACAGCTGTGGAGGTGGCCCGCGCCATCCCGACGGCATTTCGCGGCACCATCGTGACGCCGTCACTGCTGGTGGCCGCCGAGGTCGCCGACCGGACTGGTATCGAGCTGTTGGTGTCGGGCGGACGAGTCCGCCGAGGCGACCTGGCTTGTGCGAATGCGCACGCCAAGGCGTTGTTCGCCGACCTGTTTGCCGATCTGGCGTTCATCGGATCGGGTGGGGTGGACGCCGTCGCGGGGCTCACGGACTACCACCTCGACGAGATCGACGTGCGCCGCACCATCATTGCCAACAGCGCCCGCAGCTACATCCTGGCCGACTCGTCGAAACTCGGACAGATCGCCCCACACCGCGTCTGTGATCTGGGGTCGGTCACCGGGCTGATCACCGAGCAGAACAGTGCACCTGCTGTTGCGGCGGCCATCGAGGAGGCGGGAGGTGTCGTCCTGTCAGCGTGACGGGCCAAATCCGTGAAACGGACGCGGGCGGCGTTGCAGCGCCGCCCGCCGGACCGAACAGTCAAAACCAGTCAGAAAGCACGATCCAATGACACATATTTCCACACCGCCCGAATCGTCGAGCGTGGCCCGGTTCGGATACACCGAAACGCTCGAACGCACCACGGGCCGGTTCGCCTCTTTCGCCGTCGCATTCGCGTTCGTCTCCATTGCGACCGGCATCTTCACCACCTATGGCAGCGTTCTGAACACCTCGGGTCCGCTCGGCATCTGGACGTGGCCGATCGTGGTCGTGGGCCAGCTGGCGGTCGCCCTGCTGCTGGGCGCGCTGGCTGCGCGCATACCGGTGACCGGCTACGCCTACCAGTGGGTGTCGAGGCTGGCCAACCCGATCCTGGGCTGGATCACCGGATGGATCTCGTTCACCTTCCTGGCGATCGTTGTCATCGCGGTTGACTACACGGTGGCATCCACCGTGTTGCCGTCGCTGTTCGACTTCGAGGGCACCCCTGCCACTGCCTTCCTCATCACCGCGGTGGTGCTGGTGATGCAGGCGCTGCTGGTTGGCCTGTCGACCAGATGGACCGAGCGGGTGAACAATTTCGCGGTCACCGCGGAACTGATCGGCATGGTCGCCCTGGTGGCGCTGCTACTGATCGCCGGGGTGATCGCGCACAAGCTCAGCGTCGGCAACCTGTTCTCCCACGGCGACGTTCCCAGCGAGGGATACTGGAGCTTCGGCGGGACCACCTCGGCCGGGCCGTGGATGTTGGGATTCCTGTTGGGCGCCTTCACAATTGTGGGTTTCGAGTCCGCGGCCAACCTCGCCGAGGAGACCAAGCGACCCGAGGTTGTCGTCCCTCGCGCGATGTGGCAGGCCGTTCTGGCCTCAGGTGTGCTGGGTTTCCTGTTCCTGCTCGTAGTGACCGCCGCGGTCAGCAACCCCGCCGAGCTGGCGCAGTCAGGCACACCGATCGCCGACGTAATACAGGACGTGCTCGGGTCGTTCGTGGGCACGGCGCTGTTGATTCTGGTGGCCATCGCGATCTTCGCGTGCGGGCTTGTCATCCTGATGACCGGTGTGCGGTTGATCTGGGCGATGTCGCGTGACGAGCGGTTCCCGGGATGGCAGGTCCTGCACAAGGTGTCGCCGCGGTTCAAGACACCCCTCAACGCCACCATCGTGATGACGCTGATCGCGTCGGTGATCCTGGGCCTGTTCTCCACCAGCACCGAAGCGCTTTTCAAGTTGTTCTCCGCCGCGACCCTTCTGCCCGCGATCATCTACACCATCACCGTGGCGCTCTACATCGCCAAGCGCCGCGAGTTACCGCCGAGCGCGGGATTCAGCCTCGGACGCTGGGAGCTGCCCGTCATCGTGGTCGCCATGGTGTGGCTGGTGTTCGAGCTGTCGCTGTTCCGCGACGCCTCCTTCAAGGACCCCTGGATTTATGCCCTCGTGATGGTCGCGATCGGCGCGGTCTACCTCGGCTACCTGCTCGTCACAAGGGGACGGCACGGCCTGCGGATGCCCGAGATGCGTTCCATCGACGCCGAACTCGATGAGGCGGCCGTCGCGCCGGTGGACGTCATGGACTCGACGCCATGACCGTGCTCGCCGTCGATCAGGGCACCTCGGGTACCAAGGCCATCGTGGTGGACCCCGACGACGGGGTCTGCGGCCTGGCCGAGGTGCCGGTGCACCCGCACTACCTCGACGGTGGAGGCGTCGAACAAGACCCCGACGAGCTGCTCGAATCGGTACTGCAGGCCGGGCGCGCCGCGATTGTCAGCGCGGGTCGACCCGTCGATGCGGTATCGCTGGCCAACCAAGGGGAGACCGTGCTGGCGTGGGAACCGAGCACGGGCCGGCCCCTCACGCAAGCGATCGTGTGGCAGGACCGCCGCGCCGAAGCTTTGTGCGCCGAGTTGGCCGGGTACAAAGACATGTTGGCCGCCCGTACTGGACTGGTGCTCGACCCGTACTTCTCGGCGCCGAAGATGGCGTGGCTGCGCCGCAATGTTGAAACCGGCGGGGTGATCACCACGTCGGACGCCTGGCTGCTGCATCAGCTGACCGGCGAGTTCGTCACCGATGCGACCACTGCCAGCCGGTCACTGGCGGTCGAGATCGGCGCTGCCGAATGGAGCCGGGAACTGTTGGCGCTGTTCGGTCTTGACGGTGAACGCCTGCCCGACATCGTCGCCAACGACGCCGTCATCGGCTCGACGTCGGCGTTCGGTGCAGAGACTCCGGTCGGTGGGGTGATCGTCGATCAGCAGGCCGCGCTGCTGGCCGAAGCTTGCTTCGACGCCGGGATGGCCAAATGCACCTTCGGCACTGGGGCGTTTCTGCTCGCCAACACCGGTACCACGGCCGTGCGCTCCAGCTCCGGCTTAACGTCTTCCGTGGCATGGCGGGTGGCCGGCGAGGATACGTTCTGTGTGGACGGTCAGGTCTACACCGCCGCCTCAGCGGTGCGATGGCTGTGCTCACTGGGCGTCATCTCGGGAGCCGAAGAACTCGACGCGGTCGCCGCACCGGACAGCAACGGGGTGCTGTGCGTGCCCGCGCTGGCGGGTTTGGCCGCGCCGTGGTGGCAATCCGACGCGACCGCAACGATTTCCGGGATGACGCTGTCCACCGGCCGGGGCCACCTGGTGCTGGCGATGCTGCAGGGCATCGCCGCCCAGGTCGCCGAACTCGTCTCGGCCATCCAGACCGATACCACCACCACAACGACGCGGCTGAACCGGCTGCGCGCCGACGGCGGCCTGACCCAATCCAAAGTGCTGATGCAGGCCGTCGCCGACATCCTGCAGGTCCCCGTCGACGTCTACCCGTCGGCTCACGCCACCGCCCTGGGCGCCGCCGCGCTGGCCGAGCTGAGCCTGCACCCCGATCGCGGGCTGCGTGGCGTGGTGCCGGCGTGGACGCCGGCGTCCACCTATGAACCGACCTGGAGCGGGGCCCGCGCTATCGAATTCCGTTCGGCCTGGCGCGAACTGGCTGACACCACCTTCACCTCAGAGGAGACATCGTGAACACCCCGTCCGCCTACGACGTCGTCGTCATCGGCGCCGGCATCGTCGGGTCGGCCATCGCGCGCGAACTCACCGGCTATGAATTGTCCGTGGCGTTGCTCGACGCCCGCGACGACGTCGGCGACGGCACCAGCAAGGCCAACACCGCCATTCTGCACACCGGCTACGACGCCAAACCGGGCACCCTGGAGTCTTCGATGGTCAGCCGCGGCTACCACTTGCTGTCGGACTACGCCCAACGTACCGGTATCCCGGTTGAACCCACCGGCGCTCTCCTGGTCGCGTGGGATCACGAACAACTTGCGGCACTTCCCGGGCTCAAGCAGAAGGCGGAGGCCAACGGCTACCACAAATGCGAAATCGTCGATGCCGCAACGGTCTACGCGGAGGTCCCCGCGCTGGGTGAGGGCGCGTTGGGCGGGCTGACCGTCCCCGGTGAATCGATCATCTGCACCTGGACGGTCAACCTCGCGCTCGCCACCGACGCCGTCAACCGCGGCGCGGCGCTGCTGACCAACCACCGCGTCGAGCGCACCGAGATCGGCGATGAACTGACGACTCTGCACACCAGCGCCGGCTCGCTCACCGCCCGCTGGGTGATCAACGCCGCCGGGCTGGGCGCCGACCTCGTCGACGCTCAATTCGGCTACTCGAGGTTCACCGTCACCCCCCGCCGCGGCGAACTCATCGTCTATGACAAGCTCGCCCGCCCCCTGGTGAACAAAATCGTGCTGCCGGTGCCGACCGCGCGTGGAAAGGGTGTGCTGGTCAGCCCCACGATCTACGGCAACGTCATGCTCGGCCCGACCTCGGAAGACCTGCAAGACCGCACCGCGACCGCCACCTCACAAGCCGGGTTCGACTTCCTGCTCGAGAAGGGACGCCAACTCATGCCGCGGCTGCTCGAGGAAGAAGTCACCGCCTCCTACGCGGGCCTGCGCGCCGCGATCGACCACGGCGACTACCTCATCGAACCCGACCCCGCGCAGCGCTACCTGCTCGTCGGTGGGATCCGGTCCACCGGCCTGACCTCCGGCATGGCTGTCGCCGAACACGTCCGCGGGCAACTCGGCGACGCGGGCCTGGCGCTGGTCCCCAGAACGGAACTGCCGCCGCCGCCGCGTATGCCCAACATCGGCGAAGCGTTCACCCGGCCCTACCAGGACGCCGCGAAAATAAGCGCCGACCCGGCCTACGGCAAGATCGTCTGCTTCTGCGAACGCGTCACCGCCGGCGAACTGCGCGACGCCTGCCACTCCACGATCCCACCGGCCGGTCTGGAAGGACTGCGCCGCCGCACCCGCGTGATGAACGGGCGCTGCCAAGGCTTCTTCTGCGGAGCCGAAGTCCAATCGGTCCTCGACACGCTCCCGCCCCGCTCCACCGCGCCTCGGACCATCGTCGCGCCGCCCAAGACCACCCAGGAGATCCACCAATGAACAGCTCCCTCACCGCCGACGTCGCCGTCATCGGCGGCGGGCCCGCGGGCCTGACCGCCGCAGCTGCCCTCGGCCGAGACCACCGACTGAACATCGTTGTCCTAGAACGCGAATCGGCCGCCGGCGGCATTCCCCGCCATAGTGACCATCTCGGCTACGGCATTCGCGACATGAAAACATTCATCACTGGACCCGCGTACGCCCGCAAACTCGTCGACAAGGCGACCGCCGCCGGTGTCGACATCCGCACCAACACCATGGTCACCGGCTGGGCCGGCGAGAAATCGCTGGAGGTCACCTCACCTCAGGGACGCCAGCGCGTCGACGCCCGCGCCGTCATCCTTGCCACCGGAGCCCGCGAACGCCCCAGGCCTGCACGGATGATCCCCGGCGACCGGCCCTCTGGGGTCTACACCACCGGACACCTGCAGAACCTCGTCCACATCCAACACCGAAACGTCGGCCAGCGCGCCGTTGTAGCAGGCGCTGAACTGGTCAGCTATTCGGCTGTGCTTACCCTCAGACATGCCGGCTGTGACACCGCTCTGATGACCACTACCTACCCCTCTCCGGAGTCCTACGCCGTGTTCAACATCGCCGGCAAGTCGCCACTTCTCGGCGTCGACATTGCGACCCGCACCCGGGTGGCCCGCATTATCGGAAAACCCGCGCTGCAGGCCGTCGAAGTCGAACACCTCGACACCGGCGAACGCCGCATCATCGACTGCGACACTCTCGTGTTGACCGGTGACTGGATCCCCGACCACGAACTGGCCCGCGCCGCGGGGCTGGACATGGACGCGAAAACGCTTGGGCCCGTGACTGATACAGCCCTGCGTACCAGTTGCCCCGGCGTGTTTGCCATCGGCAACCTGCTCCACCCCGTCGACACCGCCGACATCGCCGCCCTCGACGGCCAACATGTCGCCGAACACGTCCGCGCCTATCTCCAAGGCCGAACCGCCCCCACTGACGGCGTGCGCCTACTCGCCGACGCCCCACTACGGTGGATCGCCCCCGGCATCCTGCGGCCCGGCGACCCCGCGCCCGCCCGCAAACGGCTGCTGCTGTGGACCGACACCCTCGTCCGCGTCCCCAAAGTCGCCGCACACCAGAACGGGCGCATCATCGGCCGCAAAACACTGCCCTGGGCGGCATCCCCAGGACGGGTATTCCGGGTCCCGTCAAGCATTCTCGAGGACGTCAACCCGCGCGGAGGGCCCGTCACCCTGTCACTCCAATAGATCAGGCACCAACGCGACATCGTCGACCCAGACGCCCCTAATGATGGGATCGAGCGGGCCGTTGGCCTGGTGTTGTGTTTTTTGTGTTTAGGACGCTGAGCACCGAACGAAGGTCCCCGCCGCTGCGCAACCAGTCCAATGGCGACACCGGTTGACCGTCGACCCTCAGGTCTGCTTGCGGTGTGGTCAGGAATCCAGCAACCGACAGAGGATGCAGGTCGGCCGGTAGCACCCGCAACACCTGGTCCAGCCCGCGGATCTGACCGCGGCGCCCCGCCTCATCCTCGAACTGCAAAGCGGGAAAGACCCAGCCGCCGCGATCCTGTATCGCCCACAGCGTGCGGTCGGCTCGCCGTTGACGTACCCGTGATTCATTGACGCCAAGAAGCTCAGCGACCTCGTTTGCCGAGTATGCGGTTCTGATTAGGCGCGCGGTGCGGCCAAGTGTCTCAACGGCGACACGTGCGTACGCCCGCTCATCCTCGGCGAAGTCTGATTCGTCGAATAGCGCCGCTTCCGCTTCCGACAGCGCCGCCGCATGGGGATGTGATGCTCTGCACACCGTTCCGATCGCGGGATTACCTGGGCCGCTGGGTGATTGACAGGTACCTCTCTCAGGAGACAGCCGGCCGATTCACAGGAAAATCGGGGCACAGTACGATGCCTGTGACATGAGAGGTATTGCGTGACGACGGCCAAGACCGCGCGGGTCAGCGACCAGACCGAATTCCGTCAGCGGCTGCTCGACGCGCTGGAGGCGTCGATCGCCGAGGACGGCTACCCGCGAACGACGGTCGCCGACATCGTGCGGCGGGCACGGACGTCGCGGCGCACCTTCTACGAACACTTCGACAGCAGGGAAGCCTGTTTTGTCGCGCTCCTCACCGACGCGAACGCCAAGCAGGTCAGGCAGATCTCCGCCGCAGTCGACGCGAAGGCGCCATGGCGAAGTCAGGTGCGGCAGGCCATCGAGGCCTGGATCTCCTCCGGTGAATCCCGGTCCCCGCTGATGCTGAGTTGGATACGTGACGTGCCGTCTCTGGGCACCGCGGCCCGCCGCCTCCAACGCGATGTGATGGAGAACTTCATCGAGATGGTCCAGGCGCTCGGCGGCACCGACGAGTTCCGTAGCGCGGGCATCGGTCCGGTGTCGCGGCAGCGCATCATCATGCTGCTCGGTGGTCTGCGCGAGCTGACGGCAATAACCGTCGAAGAGGGCGCACGGATGAGCGACATCACCGAGGAGGCGGTGGACGCGTCGATCGCCCTGCTCACTCCCCGGTCACCGGACGACTAAGCTACGCAATGCTTTTCAGCTGCCCATCGTGCCGGGCAGTGCCGGGGGCGCCGCTCGATAGCTGGCCGGGGTCACCGAGAGGTTGACCGGGTTGCGGCACAACGGGACGTTGCTGCCGTCGTCGCGGGGCAGTTCGACGATCGGGTTGAGACCGAGTCCGGCGGCGAGTTCGAAGGCGCCGGCGATGTCGTTGACGATGCCGGCGGGCACGCGCACCCGGGCCAGGGTGGCTGCCCAGTCGGCGGCCGCCCTTGTGGCGAGCCGCTTTTCGAGTTCGGCGCGCAGCAGGTTCCGGTTCTGGACGCGCGCGTTGTTGGTGGCGAACTGGGGGTCGGCCGCGAGGTGCGGTGCGCCCAGCACGTCGCACAGCGCGGCGAATTGACGGTCGTTACCGACGGCCAGCACGAGGTCGCCGTCGGCGCACGACAGCAGTTCGTACGGCGCGATGCTGGGGTGCTGGTTGCCGATCCGCGTGGGCACCACGCCGGCCGCGGTGTAGGCGCTGGCCTGGTTGACCAGCGCCGCGAGCAGGCAGCTCAGCAGGTCGATGTCGACGCGCTGTCCTTCGCCGGTGGCGTGGCGGTGGTGCAGCGCGGTAAGGATGCCGGTCGTGGCGAACAGGCCGGCGAGCACGTCGACCACGGCCACGCCGACCTTCTGGGGCTCGCCGCCCGGGCTGCCGGTGACGCTCATCAGCCCGCCGACCGCCTGGATCAGCAGGTCGTAGCCGGGTAGGGCGGCGCCGGGCCCGCGGCCGAAGCCGGTGATCGAGCAATAGATCAGGCCGGGGTTGGCCGGCCGGAGCTGGTCGTAGTCGAGGCCGAACTCCGCCATCAAGCCCGGGCGGAAATTCTCGACGACGACGTCGGCGTCCGCTGCGAGCGCCCTGGCCTGCGCTTGGTCACGTTCGTCGGTCAGGTCGAGGACGACGCTGTCCTTGTTGCGGTTGACCGCCTCGAAGTAGGTCGCCTGCCCACGCTCGGTGTACGGCGGGCCCCAGGCGC
Organism: uncultured Actinomycetota bacterium; assembly: GCA_963848185.1. GTDB lineage: Bacteria > Actinomycetota > Actinomycetes > Mycobacteriales > Mycobacteriaceae > Mycobacterium. The sequence continues at coordinate 290,223 of CAWKCR010000013.1, read as the reverse complement.
GGGTGTCGTCGCCGGTGCCGGGGCGTTCCACCTTGGTCACCGTGGCGCCGAAATCGGCGAGCTGCATCGTCGCGAACGGCCCGGCCAGGATCCGCGAGAAGTCCAGGACCCGCAGGTTGTCGAGTGCTCCGCGCATTTGTGACTCCATATCTTCGAGTTTCGAAAATCGAAGATACCAGCTATGGTGTCTGTACCACCAGCTCTAGGTCTAGGAGGCCCCAAAATGCCCGTGGCGACGGTCCTGCAGGACTACCTGTCCATCGATTCGGTTCTCTCTGACGAGGAACGGGACATCCGAGATACGGTCCGGGCGTTCGTCCGCGACCGGGTCCTGCCCGAGGTCGGGAACTGGTTCGACGAGGGGCGAGTGCCCCGTGAACTGATGCGCGAGTTGGGCAAGCTCGGCGTGCTGGGGATGCACCTCGACGGCTACGACTGCGCGGGCACCAGCGCGACGGCCTACGGGCTGGCCTGCATGGAGCTCGAGGCCGGCGATAGCGGGATACGAAGCATGGTGTCGGTCCAGGGCTCGCTGGCGATGTTCGCGATCCACCGGTGGGGGTCGGAGGAGCAAAAGCAACAGTGGCTGCCGGCGATGGCCGCCGGGGAGGCGATCGGCTGCTTCGGGCTGACCGAACCGGACTCGGGCTCGGATCCTGGGTCGATGCGCACCTACGCCCGCCGTGACGGCGAAGACTGGATCCTGCGCGGACAGAAGATGTGGATCACCAACGGCTCGCTGGCCGATGTCGCGGTGGTCTGGGCGCGGACCGACGAGGGGGTCCGGGGATTCCTGGTGCCCAGGGGCACAAGGGGTTTCAGCACCCTCGACATCCACAAGAAAATGTCGCTGCGCGCGTCGGTCACCTCGGAGCTGATCCTCGACGAGGTGCGGCTGCCCGCGTCGGCCATGTTGCCCGAAGCAACCTCGCTGCGCGGTCCGCTGTCATGCCTGAACGAGGCCCGCTACGGCATCGTCTGGGGCGCGGCCGGAGCGGCGCGGGCCTGTCTTGAGGCCGCCGTCGACTACAGCACCACCCGGATCCAGTTCGGCAAACCGATCGCGTCCTTTCAGATCCAGCAGCAGAAGCTGGCCACGATGGCGCTGGAGGTCAATCGGGCCACCCTGCTCGCCCTTCATCTCGGCCGGCTGAAAGACGCCGGACGGTTGCGGCCTGAGCAGGTCAGCATGGGCAAGCTGGGAAACGTCAACGCCGCGCTCGACGTCGCCCGCACCGCCCGGCAGGTGCTCGGCGCGAACGGCATCACGTTGGAGTACCCGGTCATCCGGCATCTGGCGAACCTCGAGTCCGTCGTTACCTACGAGGGAACCGCCGACGTGCACGCCCTGGTAATCGGGAGCGCGCTGACCGGCATCGACGCCTTCCGGTAGCCGCGGCCACCGTAGAGTCGCGGTGATGACGACGACGCGCCAGGGCGGCCCCGGAACGACAGCCCAGCACGCCCTTGACGCGCTGCGCCGGGCCATCGTGGCGGGTGAATTTCGCCCGGGACAACGAATCCTGCAGGAGGAGATCGCCGAAAACCTCGGCGTCAGCGTGGCGCCGGTGCGCGAAGCGTTGCGCGCGCTCGAGCAGGAAGGCCAGGTCGTATATCGGCCCCGGCGCGGCTATTTCATCACTGAGCTTCATGCCGAGGACCTCGTGGAGATCTACGCGCTACGGCAGCTGCTGGAGGAGCGGGCGGTGCGCCGGGCCTTGCCGACTTTGGACGACGATGCCGTGGAGCGGATCGCGCAGGCCGCGCGCGACTGCGCCGAGGCGGCCGAGCGCGGGGACGTCGCAGCCGAGCTGGCGGCGAACCGCCGGTTTCATTTCGGCATGCTCGAGTCGCCGGATAACCCACACGCGATGCGCGTGATCCAGCTGCTCTGGGATTCCACTGAGGCCTATCGCGCGATGTATTACAACTCTCCCGAGGAACGCGCCACCACCGTGGATGCGCACGAGAAGATCCTCGATGCGGTCCGCCGCCGCGCCGTGGACGAGGTGGTCGCGGAACTCGACGCACACCGCGACCGCGCGTTGCAGGTGCTGACCGCGATCCTTGAAGCCGGCGGCTGAGTCGCCCTCAATTCCCGCTGTCCATCGGCGTCCGAGCGGCCTTCGACGATCTCTACCTGAAACGACCCCCAAGCCCGGTGAACGGCGTCGAGGCGATCGCCGACCTTGGCGCCGAACAGGTCGAACTTGACCGAGTTTCACTGCCGGAGGGCGTAACCGACGGCATCGTCGAAAGAGAAGGCATTGCCCTTGCCGTGTGCCGCGACAAACCCCTGGTTTCCGAGTGCACTGCGAGTCAGCTGTTCACATTCATAGTGGTATCGGCGCATGTTCAGGATTGCGACCAGTGGATTTCCCACCGTTTGCCGTAGTCTTTCCGCAGCTCCGAGCAGGACAGCAGAGCGTTCGCAGTCGCTGGCTCCGGCATCGATCCAGGCCAATATCTCTATGCCCCAGGCGGTTCCGAGCGGGTCCTCGACGTGACGTGTGAGGTGCAGGCACTGCTCGAGTACTTCGGCCAAGGCTGCACACAGCGGTACACGACGCCGAAGCCGCCCCTCCCTATCTCCTCTGCACCCGCTCTTGCGGCCGAGCAGGCCGGCGCCGACCATACGCAACAACATCGCTGGTAGGACGTACAGCGGCTCCTTGAACTCGGCGTACAACGAGGTAGCGATAGATACGACGGTGTCGACGGCCGATGAGGTCGGTCAGACATCTCCAAGGGTCCGCGGAGGACGCCTCCGGAGCTTGTGGCGGCGACCACATTTTGCTCTTGACGTTTATGTGAGCATAGTTATAGTCTCATAACTATTGTGCGCTGCGTCACTCCGGTGATCGGATCACTGGCACCGCCTCCGGGCACCGGGACAGCGCAATAGCGAGCGCGACTCCCGCCCCTGGCGGAGCCGAAGGAAATCGGAGGTGGAAGGTGTCACGCAAACCCGCTTCAGTGCTATCGATAGCACGCTCGCTGCGCCTCGGCTCGAAACTCAACCGCATTGGGACATCCCGGCAGAACCAGCTAAGGAGCCAATCGTGACCACATTGTTGGACCCCACCCAGTGCCGAACTCCACCTGGCGTTCGAAGTGCATCGCTGGCCATAGCCTTCGGGCTTTTCTGGGGCCCCATGCGGGCGCGCCTGGTCGCGATTATCATTGCACTGATCTTAGCCTGAATCCGTGGATGGGCCGGTGATGTGATCGGCGTGTGAGCGCCGAAAATGCCTTCTGAACTGGGACAATACGAGTGTTGAAGTCGATCTTGTCCAGCGTTCGGGAAGGCATTTTCGGTGCAATCATCCTATACGTTCACCACCGGGTCGGCGGTGTTTGACGAGCAGAATCTGGTGTCGGCGGCCGGGTTGGTGCCGGTGCTGGAACTGGCTGAGCAGACCGGTCTTTCGCGGTTGATCGGCGAGCACGTGGACCTGCCGTCGACCCGGGTGAAGTCCGGCGCGGTCAACCCGGCCGGCAAGCTGACCACGATCATCGGCGGAATCATGTGCGGCGCGGACAGCATCGACGATGCGAACGTGCTGCGCGCCGGCGGCACGCCCCGGGTGTTCGACGAGGTGTACGCGCCCTCCACGCTGGGGATCTTCTTGCGCGAGTTCAGCTTCGGGCACGCCAACCAGCTCGCCGCGGTGGCCCGCGCGCATCTGGTGGCGCTCGCGGCCCGCACCCCGCTGCTGCCCGGCACTGACGAGCGGATGTTTTTGGACATCGACTCGCTGCTGCGCCCGGTGTACGGGCACCAGAAACAAGGCGCCTCGTTCGGGCACGCCAAGATCGCCGGGCGCGCGCTGCTGCGCAAAGGGCTGTCCCCGCTGATCACCACGCTGTCCACGCCGAGAGCGGCGCCGGTGATCGCCGAGGCGTGGCTGCGCGGGGGCAAGACCGGCTCCGGGCGTGGCGCCGCCCGCCAGCTCAAGCAGGCGATCACCACCGCCCGAGCGATCGACCCGGACGCCACGATCATGGCCCGCGGCGACTCCGCGTTCGGCACGAAGAAGGTGATCGGCGCCTGCCTGGACGAGCAGGTCGAGTTCTCGCTGACCCTGAGCCGCAACCGCCGCGTCACCAAGGCCATTGAGGCCATCGACGACGACGCGTTCACTCCGGTGCACTATCCGGGCGCGGTGCTCGACCCCGACACCGGCGCGCTGATTTCCGACGCCGAGGTCGCCGAAACGCCCTACACCCTGAGCGTGCGCGGGCATGGCCGCGTCACCGCCCGGCTGGTGGTGCGCCGGGTCCGCGACGCCAACTACCCGGACGGGCTGTTCCCGGTGTGGCGCTATCACCCGTTCTTCACCAACTCCGACCTGCCGACCACCGAGGCGGACATCACCCACCGTAAGCACGCGATCGTGGAGACCACGTTCGCCGACCTCATCGACGGGCCACTGGCTCATATCCCGTCCGGGCTGTTTGGCGCCAACTGCGCGTGGCTGGCCTGTGCGGTGATCGCGCACAACCTGCTGCGCGCCGCCGGGACGCTCGCCGGTGGCGAGCACGCCGTCGCGCGCGGTGTCACCCTGCGCCGCCACCTGGTCAACGTGCCCGCCCGCTTCGCCGCGCCGGCGCGCAAGCCGACGCTGCACCTGCCCGCGCACTGGCCGTGGCAGATCGGGTGGAAAACCCTGTGGGACAACATCATCGGCTACAGTCCGGCGATCCCACGAGCTGGATGAACGCCACCTCCCCCGCCCACCCGCCACCCCAGGCCCGACCCCGGAGACACGTGGAAAGCTGGTGCAGGCCTGCGGATCACTCATGCCCACACCATTCCCAACCGCCCCAATCATGCCGAAATCAGCCCCGCGACGGCACGCAATCACTGATCCACGGATTCAGGCTTAGCGTTGGCACTAAGTTCAATGCCGATGGCTTATGCGGACAATCCACCTAGCACAAAACCTTGCGACACTAAGATCTTCGCGGAAAACAACAAAAAATATTGCGCAAAATCCGAACGCCCCAATTACGTGGGACCGGCACGAGCAGCAGTTCCTGGCATTCCTTCGCCCGCTCAGTTCAGGCCAGGCGGACCGAAGTACAAGCCAGAACGGGGTACGCCAGTCGGTGCTGGCTAGCGCGCCGCCGAGGCCGATGAAGACGACCGCGGAGATCGAGGTGTACACAACCTGCAGGCCGAGGTAGCGGTCGCGGCGGCGGCCGTCGAAAGTAGTCGGCGATGAGCAGGCCGAGGTAGCGGTCGCGGCGGCGGCCCATCGACGACATCCTTGCCGAGGCTTACCTGGGTGGTATGAGCGCGCGGTGCGGGAGGACTTCGTCAGCTGCTGGAGGAGCGGGCGGTGCGCCGGGCCTTGCCAACTTTGGACGACGATGCCGTGGAGCGGATGGCGCAGGCCGCGCGCGACTGCGCCGAGGCGGCCGAGCGCGGGGACGTCGCAGCCGAGCTGGCGGCGAACCGCCGGGTTCATTTCGGCATGCTCGAGATCGCCGATACCCTGATCGATGCGCCTGATCCAGCTGCTCTGGGAATCCACCGAGGCCTATCGCGCGATGTACTACAACTCTCCCGAGGAACGACGATCACTGATGCGCACGCAGAATCCTCGACGCCGTCCGGCGGCGCGCCGTGGACGAGGTGGTCGCGGAACTCGACGCACATCGCGACCGCGCTTGCACTGCTGACCGCAATCCTTGAAGCCGGGCGGTCCTCGACGATCTCCACGTGCAACGACCCCAGCCCGGTGATCTCGGCGTCGAGGTGATCGCCGACCTTGGTCCACACGCCGGTGCTGAGCCCGACACCGGCGGGGGTACCGGTGAGTACGACGTCACCCGGCTCGAGCGTGACGTGCTCGCTGATCCGGGCGACGAGTTCCGGTACCGGCCAGATCATGTCCTTGGTGTTGGCGTCTTGCCGGAGTTCACCGTTGAGGCGGAACCGCAGCTGTAGGTTTCCGTCGTCGACGAACCGCGCGGGCACGATGCCCGGACCCAGGGGGCAGCTGTCGTCGAACGCCTTGCCGCCGAACAGGTCGAACTTGGCCAGATGTTTTGGATGGCGCTGCCAGTCGCGCGCCGACAGGTCGAGGCCGATCGTGTAGCCGGCGACATAGTCACGGGCTTCCTCGACCGGGATCCGCCTGCCCCGCCTGCCGATGACGAACGCCAGCTCGAGCTCGTAGTCGAATTTGCTCGACTGGACCGGGTAGCGCACCGACTTGCCTTGGCCGACAAGCGATGTGGTGGGCGGTTTGAGGAAGAAGACCGGAATGTTGTCTTCCTTGCTGAAATCGGTGTGCCCGCCGTCCTGCGTCATGTGGTCGTAGTAGTTCGCGCCCGTGCAGATGACCTTGCTGGGGTAGCGCAATGGTGTCAGCCAGTCCTCGAGCCGGCTCGGCGCGTCGACTTCGGCGCATGTCAGCACACCGTCGGCGAGCTCACGGGCAGCTCGCAGCAGGACCGGCTCGGATTCGGCCCATTGCGAGAACACCGTCATCAGCCCTGCGGACGGGTTTGGCGCGAGAACCTGCGGAGCGAGGTCGGCGATCCGGTAATGCCTGCCCTGAATGCTGAGCACTGGGGTCGGCGAGCCGTCGATGCGGAAGGTGGCGAGGGAAAATGTCATGGCGAGTAGTTCCTTTACTAGTGCCGGTGCGCGAAAGCGCGTGTCGCCCAACGGTCAAGCAGTCGGTCGACCGTCGGTGCGGGATCGCGAAGGAGCGCCCGGCCGATCCGTCTGACCTCGCCGCGATGAGCTTCGTCGAGGTATTCGACCGGGGACGTGCCGTCGATGCGGGCCAGCGCGAGCGCCGGCAGCAGCGCCGCGACGCGCTCGTCGAACGCGTCCTGTGGTTCCCAGTCGATGCGACGGGCGTGCTCGTCGGCCAAAGCCTGCGCCGCCGCGTGCAATTCGGCGGCATGACCCGGCAGCTTGACCGACTTGATGAGTAAGTGGTTGAGGCAGAAGGCGATATCGAAGGCGGGGTCGCCGAACCACGCGCACTCCGCGTCCAGCAGCACTGGCCCGTGCGGACCTAAGAGAATGTTCTTCGGGCTGACGTCACCGTGCACTACGGCGAGGTGCGTGCCGGCCGTCGTCCGAGCCAGTTCAGCGAACCGGTCCGCCAGATCCGGGTGGGCTTCCGCGGTGACACGCAGGAACGGCTCAATGCGCAGGGCGTCGAAGTTATCGTCGGTGGCGAACTGAACCTGACTACGAGGATCGGCGGCGCTCGCCGAGTGCAGCCGGCCGACGAGGTCTCCGACCGCTCGCGCGGCCCCGACGTCCACGTGGCCGCCGAGCAGCTGGGTCTTCCACACCGGATAGTGCTGCGGGGGAAGGTATTCCATCGCGAACAGGCCCGCCTCGTCGTAAGCAATGACCCGGGGCACCTGGCCCGGGCACAGCGGGGCGGCGAACTGCAGCCAGTCGTACTCGACGCGGTTTCGCGAGACGGGTGCGCGCCACTCGTGGGCGACTTTGAGCTCGGCCAAAGCCGATTTGACGCACACGGCCCCGGTGGGTAGATCCACTTTCCACAGATCCGAGGACACGCCGCCGGTCAGCGGGGTCAACTCCGCATGCTCCCCGCGACCAAGTAACCCCTGCCTGTGCAGGAACGCGAAAACTTCCGCGCGGGGGTCGGACACGGTCATCGGCTCGCCGCGGGAACGGGTAGTGGACTGAAACGCACGCTGCTGTCCTCGGCGATCCGGATCAGCTGGTTGTACTTGGCGAGTCGTTCCGACGAGCGCACCGACCCGACCTTGATCTGCCCAGCGCCGGTGCCGACCGCAAGATCAGCCAGGAAATCGTCCTCCGTCTCACCCGAGCGCGCCGACACCACGGCGACGTAGTCGGCTTCGCGGGCCGCCGAAACAACGTCGAGCGTCCCGCTGAGCGTCCCGTTCTGATTGACCTTCACGAGCACACCCGTCGCGCATCCTCTCGCGATCCCCTGTGCGAGGCGCTGCGGGTTGGTCGTGAACAGGTCATCTCCGATGAGCCGCACCCGATCTCCGAGCCGCACGGTCAGCGTTTGCCAGCCGTCCCAATCTTCCTCGTCGAGCGCGTCCTCGATCGACACGATCGGGAAGTCGTCCACCCAGGACGAGATGATCTCGATCATTTCCGCCGTGCCGACCCGGCGCCCTTCCCGACGCAGGTGGTAGGTGGCGGTGGTGGCGTCGTACAGGGACGCGGCCGCGACATCGATCGCTATGGCGATATCCACGCCGGGTTCGAGCCCGGCTCGTTCGATCGAGGTCACCAGCAGCTCGAGCGCATCCCGTCCGGTGCGGCAGCCGGGACTCAGGCCACCTTCGTCGGCGAGCAGTGTCGGCAGGCCGCGTTCGGCGCACACGGCCGTCGCGGCGTCGCGGACCCGGGCGGTGAGCCGGATCGCCTCCAGCATCGAGGTCGCCGCTATCGGCACGGCGAGAAAGTCCTGGACGTCCATTCCACGTCCGGCGTGCAGACCGCCGGAGAGGATGTTCACCATCGGCATGGGCAGGACCGGTTCGGTGACGCTGGCGAGCTCGGCGATGCGCCGGTACAGCGGTTGGCCCGACGCCGTCGCCGATGCCCGGCAGATCGCCAGCGACGTGCCCAACACCGCGTTGGCGCCGAGACGGGACAACCCGGGCGTGCCGTCGAGCGCGCGCAGCAGGAGGTCGGACCCCCGCTGATCCATTACGTCCTGTCCGTGCAGCGCGGCGTCGATCTCCCCGTCAACGTGTGCGGCCGCCGATAACACGCCGAGGCCGTTGAAGAACTCGTCGTCACCGTCACGAAGCTCATGTGCCTCGTGCGTGCCGGTGGATGCGCCCGACGGCACCATGGCGCGGGCAACGACACCATCGTCGAGGCTCACTTCGACCTCGACCGTGGGTCGCCCACGGGAGTCGAGCACCTGGCGGCCGTGCACGCTGCGGATCACGCTCATGAATACGCTCCATTCATTGTCGTCGGTGAAGGTTGGTTGCAGGCATAACGGGGTGTTTCGCCGAACAGGACCCGGACGACGTCTTCCGCTGCGCTGCGGCGAAGTTCGACGACCGACGCGTCCGAGGCGAACGCGATGTGCGGGGTGATCACCACTGACGGGTGTTCCAGCAGTTCAGCGGGCACCGCGGGTTCCTCCTCGAGGACATCGAGGCCCGCGCCGCCGAGATGGCCCGCGCGCAGCGATGCGACGAGCGCTTCGGTATCGACCAGGCCGCCGCGGCTGACGTTGATCAGCAGCGCCCCGGGTTTCATCAGCGCCAGCTCGCGCGCACCGATGAGGTGGTGCGTCGCGGCCGTGAGCGGCGCGTGCAGGACTACCACGTCGCTGCCGGCGAGGAGCTCGTCGAACCCGACGACCGGCACCCCGCCCGTGACCGCGGGTGGCGAGGGCGTGCTGGCCACGACGCGGGCGCCCAGCGCGCGCAGCTTTGCCGCGCTCGCCCTGCCGATCCGCCCGAGCCCGACCACACCGCAGGTCAGAGATGAGAGCCGGCGCAACCGGGCGCCCGCCGGGTTCCAGTGCCCGGCCCGCACCTCGCGGTCGGCGACGACCAGGCCCCGCGCCCAGGCCAGCACCAGCCCGACCGCGTGATCGGACACTTCCTCGACGCAGTAGTCGGGAACGTTGGTCACCAATACGCCGCAGTGGGTCGCGGCGGTGACGGCGATGTTGTCCAGACCGACGCCCATGCGCGCGACCACCCGAAGCGCCGTAGCGCTGGCGATGGCGGTTGTGGACACCGGTGCCCAGCAGGTGAGGATCGCCGACGGCTGGTGCTCCGCCACGAGCGCCTCGATGACGGTGGCCGACGCCGGGTCCGGCGGGCCACTGACGAGCCGGAAACCGGCCGCCTCGATCGTGTCTCGCTCGACGGCGTCGTCGGGCCACGCCCGGTCGGTGAGCAGCACCGTGCCTTGGTCGGTGGTCATCGCACAGGCTCCGTCTCTGGCACGCGCGGTGGCGAAAGCCGCTCCTGCGCAGCCTCTTCCGCGACGCAATGCAGGCGCTGCTCACCCAGCCCAGTCACCTGCGCGGTAACCACGTCGCCGGGACGGAGGAACCGTCCGTAGTGGGCGCCGAACCCAGCCGGCGAACCGGTGCACACGACGTCGCCCGGCCGCAGAACGGTGTGCTCGGACAGGTAGGAAACCTGGCGCTCAATACCGAACACCATGTCGTCGGCGGTGTCGTCCTGCATCACCGCGCCGTTGACGGACAACCGCAGGCGCAGCCGGGCAGCGTCGGGAACCTGCCACACGGGCACGAACCAGGGCCCGAGGGGCAGTGACCCCGGCATGCCCTTGCTTTGGATCCAGTCGCTGCCCAGGGCGGGAAGATCGTCACGCATCACCCGAGAGCGGACGGTGAGGTCGTTGGCCACGCAGTAGCCGGCGATGACGCTCGCCGCGTTTTCGGCCGAGACCCGGTGGGCGCGCGCGCCGATGACGGCCGCGATCTCGACCTCCCAGTCGAGGGTCTGGACGCCATATGCGATCGCCAGCTTGCCGATGGGTACGCCGATACGCTCGGAGCTGGTCAGGCACCCGTACGGCTCGCCTGTGCGGCTTCGGCGGTCCAGCTCCTCGAGTGTGGCCGCCCGGCGTCCCGGAGCGCCGGGCCCGTCGGCGCCGTCGCCGGAATCCATTGCGGCTTCGACGATCTGGCGGCGGTAGTTCCCGATCATGCAGAACGTCTGCCGGGGTCGAATCGGTGCCCGCATGCGCAGCGCACCGATGTCGGCGCCGCGCGACCCGATGGCCTCGCGGACCCGGGCATTGTCGGTCAGGTCGTGCAGGTCGGTTGCATTGTCCGACCAGTTCTCGATCAGCTCGGAGACTGATCGGACTCCACCGAGCGGCCAGCGTTCAGCCCACTCGTTCAGAGGCAGTGCGCGTCCGTCGGCGACCAACCACGGCAGCGATTCGCCATCGCCCAGGCTGCCCTGCGCAAGGACGACGCCCGCCGGTGCGGCGTCGCCATCCTCGGCGTAGGCAACCATGGTGCTAACGATAGCATTCTTCATGACCATCTCAACTCCTCGCCCTTTCTAGTATTGGACAACAACTTTGACAACGAAGCGTCGATGGCGTTGACAGGTACCCTCCGACCTGATGTGCTATCGATAGCAGAACGGAGGCGAAGCCAATGCAGGTGCGTCGGGTGGTGTCCGGAAATGATGCCAGGGGAAAGTCGGTCTTCCTGTCGGACGGACCAGTTCCCAACAGTCACGACTTCGAGTTCATGCCCGGTCAGGCGCAGACCCGCGTCTGGTTCAGCGCCGGGCCACCGACGGCCACACCGCCGCACAGCGAGCCGACGAGCCCGACGGGTCCGGTGATTCCGGGGCCCGGTGGAGCAAGCTTCGTGATCGTGCACTACGCGCCCGACTCGGTGGTCACCGACCCACGCTTCGACGCCGAACGTCTCGACGCCGAGTTGGCCGAGTACGCGCCCGACATCGCCGAGGCCTCGGATCCCGCGGAACCGGGCATGCACCGCACCCCGAGTGTGGACTACGGAGTCGTCCTCGACGGGGAGATCTGGCTCGAATTGGACGACGGCGCGCAGACGCGGCTCAGCCGTGGCGACACGATCGTCCAAATCGCTGCCCGGCACGCGTGGCGGAACAAGTCCGACCGGCCCGCGACGGTCGCGTTCGTCCTCACCGGGGTGCGTCGCTGAGGCACCGCTTGTGCTGTGCGCGACCGGCATTGACACGAGCATCGCAGCCGTCGCCCAAGTCACGAGTGGGCCCGCGCCAACACCGGCCGGCAACGAAGGCCGTGCAACAGCTGGCGCAAAGCGCGGTTGGGCCGCTTACGCATGAAATGCCAGCGGCACTCACCGATTCCGACCAACGGCAAACCGTGGGTTCGGGCGAATCTGCGCAGTTCGGCGCCGGCCGCGATCTCCGCGGGTCTGTCCGAGCTGACGATGGTCGCCATTACCGCGGCAGGTGCCAGTCCGGCTGCTGCGGCGAGATGGATAGCCGCTTCGGGGGTTCCATACGAGTGCTGACCGTGATGCATGTCCGCTCGTACCGGAACGATGTGGCCGGGACGGTTGAATGCGTCGGGTGAAGAATCCTCGGCAGCCAGGAGCCGGATCGTGAACGCACGGTCGGTTGCCGAGATACCGGTGCCGATGCCGAAAGACGCGTCGACGGAGACGCATTGGCGTGATGACGGGTCCGTGCCCCAGTGGACGGGTAGCAGAAGTCGATCGCATCGTTCGCCCGGCATGGCGACCTGAAGAAAGCCAGAGGTATGGCGAATCGCGAATGCTGTCGCAGAAGTCGTTATTCGGCTTGCCGCGAAGACGATCTCACCGAAAGTGGGGTCGTGCGGGCTGTCGGTCAGGATCACAGCGCCGTCGTTGCCGAGCTGATCAATCGCAGCTTCGACTTGGTCCGGCGGATGGGCCGTAAGGTCCGGTGATGACGGCGTCTTCATGGGATGACGACGTAGTTGCTGAAACCGCCACGGCGGTCCTTCAATCCGGAGATCGCGTGGTTCACGTCCGTCAGCGGGAACCGCTCGTGCTCCAGGTAGGACAGATCGAGCGCGCCCGTCTCGACCATGTGGGCCAGTTCCTGGCCCTGCGCGGTGCTGAACCAGTTCGAGCCGATGAGTTGAACCTGCTCGTCCATCAGCCACTTCATGTCCACCGGTACCTGGTCGGCGACCCCGCCGATGTTGACGACCTTCCCGCCGCGGCGAACGCCGTACATCGAGTCCAGCATCGTCTCCGCCGAGGCCCGGGCGCCGAGCGCGCTGATGACGAAATCGGCGCCCTCACCGTCGGTGAGCGTCTTGGCCCACTCGCCCGAGGACTTGTCGCCCAGCTTGAGAACCTCGATGCGGTTCGGCGCAAGGGATTTGACGCGGTGCAGCAGCTCCTCGTTCCGCCCGGTGCCGAGCACTCGTGACACCCCCATGGCCAGTGCGAGCACCGTCGCGGCGACACCAAGCGTTCCGGTGATGCCGTCGATGAGGCCAACCATGCCGGGTCCGACCTCGGCCATCCGCAGGGCGCGATACGACGTGCCGATATAGCCGAACCGGCCGGCCTGCTCGAAGGAGATGTTGTCCGGAAGCATCACCAGCGAGTGCTGGGGCGCAGTCATGTATTCCGCGAAACCGCCGTAAGGGTAGAGGTCGAAGATCTTCTGGCCGTCGGGCGAGGTGCTGAAGTAGCCGTTGTGGGTGAAGTAGCGGCACAGGCTGTGCTCGCCGCCGCGGCAGGGGTAGCAGCTGCCGCAGGAGCGCAGCGGGCTGACGTACACCCGGGTGCCGGGCCTGGTTCTGATCACCGCCTCGCCTACCTCCTCGACGACCCCCGCGGCGTCGAGCCCGAAGATCGCCGGGAACTTAGGCAGCGGCTGGTGGGGGAACCAGGTGGGCCAATTGCGAATCACATTGGCCATGTTGGGCACGATCCCGCAAGCCTTCACCCGGACCAGGACGTCCGTCGGCCGAGGTTTTGGGATTCCGATCTCGTCGATCGACATCGGCTCGCCGATCGCATGCAGCCGCGCTGCGCGCATAAGCGTCATTTGGGGTGCTCCTTCTATTGGGTGAGCGCGGGTTAGCGCAGGTAGCCGTCTTCGAGGTCGATGTCGAGCATCCCCATGAGCCGAACGCCGGAGTTGTACCAGGCGATCGTCAGGGCGAGCTCCACCATCTGCTTGTCGTCGAGGTGGGCCCCCGCCTCGGCCCAACACTTGTCGGTCACGTCGACCGCCAAGGTGGACTCCTCGGCGAGTCGCATCACCGCGCGCTCGGCCTCGTCGAAGAGGTCGGAGTTCACGAAATCGGCAACGGCGGCCAGCTGCTCGGGCGTCACACCAGCTTTGAGGGCATGCGACTGGTGATGCTCGATCTCGTACTGCGACCGGGTGGCGTGGCCAACGGTCAGGATCGCCAGCTCACGAAGCTTAGGGCTGAGCTCGGAGCCGTCCCGGAGCGCGTTGGCGTAGGAGAGGAACGCGTCGAGCAGCGCCGGCGCGTTCGCCAGGCCGCGGAAGATGTTGGCGGTCGGCATCTTTCGTTCCGCCTCGAGACGATCCCAGAGTGCTTCGGTGTCCGGGGTGACGTCCTCGCGGGACAGGTAGGGGACTCTTGCCATGATGTTTCTCCTTGATCTGCGGGTTAGTTCGTGCTCTGCTCGAGCAGGAATCGCTCGAGAGTCATTGGCTTCTGCGGGATCTCGGGCGCTTTCTGCACGACGCCGTCGAATGCCGACGCTTCGAAGTACCACTTCTCGAGTGCGGGAAGGCCCCAGCGGGCGTTGGTGCTCAGCGACGACGCGTCCCATCGCACCGGCTCGGTCTCGATGTCGATGGTCTGGTAGTGGCTGTTGAACACCTCGACCCGATGGCCGTCGGGGTCTCGGAGGTAGACGAAGAGCATGCCGCCCGGCCCGTGCCGACCGGGTCCACGTTCGACCGAGTCGCCGTAGCCGAGGTTGCCGGCCAGGTCGCATGCCGCGAAGATGTCGCGGCTCTCGGAGACGGTGTAGGCGAAGTGATGCATCCTCGGGCCTTCGCCGGTGACGATGGCGAGGTCGAGGCAGGTGCCCTTGCGGTACATGAACGCGCCGAGCAGGTCGTCGCCGTGGGCGAGGTATTCCGAGTTGCGGAAGCCCAGTTCGCTGTAGAAGGCGCACAGCTGATAGGTGTCCGGGGCAAGCACCTGGTAGTGGTCGAGCCGTTGGGCGTGGGCACCCTTGAAGATCTCGAACTGGATGTGCATCCGCGGCCGCGTCTCCATGGTTGCGCAGAGTTCCAGTGGCGTTCCGATCGGATCGCTGACGTGCAGGGTGCGGCCCTGATGCGGTGCCTCGACCCACTCGGCCGCGAGGTCGCGTTCGCGGAAGTAGTCGTAGGCGACGTCGAGATCTTCGTCGAAGAACACCCGAAAGCCGATGCGCCGGCACGTCCCGCCGTCGGCTGCCTGCTCGAGCACGAGGCTGTGGTGACAAGCCTCCTGCAGCCCACGCAGGTAGCAGACGGACTCGTCTTCCTCGGTGACGACGAGGCCAAGCACGTTGGTGTAGAAGTTCCGGCTCTCGGCGAGATCGGCGACGGTCAAACGGATATGACTCGACCGGCTGATGTTGAACGGTGGCCGGAGGTTTACGGGAGGCAACATTGGGCGTCGCAGTCCAATCGGTTCTTTCATTTCATCCTTTCTAGTCCTCGAAATGCTCGATGTAGCATCGGTTCTCGAGCTTCAACTGCCACTGGTGAAACCACGCTCCGACCGGCCCGATGGCAAAGGGGGACAATGCGATTAGCCACTGCGAATTCATGTCGACTCCTTGGCCCGGGCGGGCGCCGTGACGAGAGCTCGGTCGTGGGGGTGGAACCACCCGGTCGTTTCGCGGGTGAACAGTGCGCCGAGGATCGCGGCGAGCACCATCAGAGCGGCGAGGACGTAGAGGGCCGCGTCGTAGCCGCCCACGCTGGTGAAGCCACCACCGAGGCCGATGACAACTCCGACCAGAAATGGACCGGCGCCGCCGCCGAGCGCAAGACCGGCGCCGACGATCGAGGTGGCCACACCCGTCGTGCTGGGTTTGGCTGAGTCGATTGCGATCGCGTAAACCAAGGTGTAGGGCGCATTGATGGCCAGGCCGGTGAACAGTTGGATCCCGATGAGCCATCCCACGCTCGACGACACGTTCTGGAACAGGCAGAAACCCACTGCCAGCCAAAGGAATACGATGACCAGCGACAGCTTGCGCCCGAGCCGGTCGGAGATCCATCCCCAGGCGACCATGCCAAGGCCACCCGTGACGGTGAATACGACGCTGAGCGCTGCGGTTTCCGCGAAGCCGTACTGGGCCACGAAGGCGAGGTACTGCGGCAACCAGAAGCTCAGTCCGATGTAGCCGATGGTGGCGAATAGCCCGATGACCGCGATCATGCTGATGTTCGGGTTGCGCAGGCACTGCATCAGCGAGTCAGCGCTCGCGCTGGCCTGCTCGGGCTCTTGGGTGTCGACCGGCTTGGTCTCCCCGACCGCGTCGAGGTGATCGACCAGCGCGGCGTACCGCTGCTTCGTCGCGAACCACCAGTAGACGGAGAAGACCACGATGACTGGGATCGGGAAGAGCAGGAACGGCAGCCGCCAATTCGACGCACCGTAGGCACCGAGGAGTGCGGCGACAATGACGCCGCCGATCAGGGTGCCCCAGGGAAAACCGGTGTGGTGCAACCCGAGTGCGAACCCGCGGCGCTCGCGCGACCACCACTCCGCCGCGGAGGTGACCTCGACGGCCTCACCGGCGCCGGCGATGGCATGCGAGATCAACTGCAGGACAAGCAATCCGCCCAGGGTGATCGTGAGCATGTCGAACCCGGTGAGGAAGGTGAACAGTGCGTAGCCGATCACTATCGGCAGGTGCCGATACTTGCGTTTCCAGCCGCGACCCCCGCGGTCGGCCCACAGCATCGCTGGAATCGCAATGAGTCCGGTTGCGGCGGTGACCGCACCGGTGATCAGACCGATCTCGGCAGGGCTGGTGTGGAACTCGTCGGTGATCGCCGGCAGTACGTAGAAGATCATCTGCCGAGAGTTAGCGTTCAGCGCGTAGACCAACCAGAGAAGTATCAGGGAGAACCACGCGTAGCGGGAGATTCCGCCGGCGAGTTTGCGGGTGCCGGTCCGGGCGGCGCCAAGGGACGTGTCAGTGCTGATCATGATGTTCCTTACCCGGCCAGGCGCCGGAACGCGCTGCCGTGGAAGACAAGTGGCGCTCGGTCGGGTTCGACCTTCAGGCCATGGATCCGCAGGAGGACGATCACGTGGTCGCCTCCCGGGAGTTCGGTGTGTGTCGAGCAGTCCAGCCAGAGGCTGGCACCGTGGATGTAGACGCTGCCGTTCTCGTCGGCGTTCCAATCGACGTTCGCGAAACGGTCGCCGTCCTTACTGCCCAGCGACCGGCAGATCGTGTCCTGTCCCTCGGCGAGTACGCTCACGCCGAGGCGGGGCAGCTCGCGCATTCTTGGCCAGGTCCGCGAAGTCTGTTGTACGCAAACCGATACCAGCGAGGGCGCCAACGAGACCGGGGTGAACGTGCTCGCCGCCATGCCTACCGGGACTCCGGAATCAAGCGCACAGACGGCTGCCACCCCTGAGGGGAAGCAGGCCAGTGCCCGGCGGAGGTCACGGGGATCCGTGGGCGTCTCGTCGAGTCGGTTCATCGTTGACCACCGCCTTGGCCCGACAGGAACGCGCCCAGCGCCCGTATCGCTCCGGTGTTGCCGACCACGTGCTGGGACACGCAGCGGATGTCGCGCCAACGACGTTGCAGCGAATTCGTGTGGTAGAGCCCCGAACTGCCCGACAGCGTCATGATCTCGTTGAGGATCCGGATGCCTTCGTGGTGGATGTGCTGGGTGCCGCCCTTGTAGCTGAACCATTCGACTGGAGTGGGCGCCTCGCCCGCGAGTGCCCGGTTCATCACGGTCCCGGTGGTCTGCCGCGACAGGGCAGCCAATGCTGCCGCACGCACCTGCACCTCGGCGAACTTCTCCTGGAATACCGGGTCCTCGCCGAGCAGCACCCCCGGGTTGAACGCGGGCCGCTTGCTGGCGGCCAGCTCGGCGAGATCGTCGAGCGCACCGTCCAGAGCGCCGAGAATGACCGCGTCGTGCGAGGCGCCGGTGGGAGAGTACGGCAAGTCGAAAAGCGGCGCGGGGATGTTGTTCGGTCCCCACTGGGAGGCCGTGTGGTGCTCGGGCACAAACACGCCCTCCATCGTGAAATCGGTACTCTGCGTGCCGCGCAGGCCCACCGCATCCCACGTGTCGAGGAAGGTAACCTGCTCGGGACGGATCAGCGCAACCCGCATGTCCGGGCGGCCGTCCGGCAACGGGGCCGCACCGTCGATCATGAAGCCGGCGAGCATCCAGTCCGGGGTGAAGGGACCGCTGGCCAGCGGCCAGCGGCCACTGATGCGGTAGCCGCCTGACACCGGCGTCGCGCGACCCTTCGGAGCTACCGCGCCCCGCAGCATCAGGTCGGCGCCGTTTACGAATACCTCGTTCTCGAGCGTTCTACGGGGCAGTCCCCGGAGGAAGAACCAGGCCATCGAGGCGGCCTGAACGGTCCAGCCGGTCGAGCCGTCCGCCCTGGCGACCTCGCGCACCACCTCGGCGCTTTCCACCAGTCCGAGTTCCTCGCCACCCCACGCCTTGGGCAGGGCCATCCTGAACACACCGGCCGCACGTAGGGCGGTGACGATCCTCGGGGGCACCGCCAGGGCGGCTTCACCTTGGGCGGCGCACTCCACGATGTCGGGAACGAGCGCGCGAACGCGCCCGAGCACGGTGTCGTCGGTTCCCTGTTGCGGGGTGGGGTCCAACAATGTCGTCACGGTTAGCTCCTTTTCGCGACGGTCTGACGAACGTGGATGGGTCGAGCAACGGCGCGCGTGCTATCGATAGCACGCGGAATGGTGTCGACGGGCACTCCTTGCCTCCCAATTTCTTCCGCTCCGCCAGATGCGGAGTTGCACTTCGCTAATCGCGCCGTCTCGGTTGTCAGTGATCCGATCAAGTGAGTGACGCAGCCCACACGAACGGTTATGAGACTATAACTATGATCACATAACCGTCAAGAGGAAAATGTGGCTGGCGCCACAAGTCGCACTTAGCGCGGCCGGCGCGACGGCCGGCCCATCTTTGTAGGAGGTGCGGTACTGCCCCGCACGATCAGCGACCCCGGCGACACCGATGTGTAGGAGGTGTCATCCTCCGGTTCGGTGCTCAACCGGCGCATGAGCCACAGCCCACAGCCCACAGCCATCGCCTGGATGGGCAGGCCCACCGTGGTCAGCCCCGGTCCCCACCAGGAGAAGCCGGGTTCGTCGCCGAAGCCGACCACGGAAATCTCCTTGGGCACTTTGACGCCCGTTCGGGACAGTTGCTCCAGCACGCCCAAGGTGAGCTGAACCGCCCCGAGCGCAATCGCAGTCGGGGCTGATGGCCCCGTCAGCAGCCGGCGCACCGCCTGCCGTCCGAATTCGATCGAGGACGGCGGCCCCAGTTCGATATCGGCCGGCCCGGCTCGGCAGGTTGCCCTCGGCGAGCGCGCTGCGAAAGCCTTTCAGGCGCTCCGCGCCAGTGGGCAGTTCAGCTATGCCGCCGATGTAGCCGATCCGGGTGTGTCCCAGATTCGACCAGGTGAGAGGTTGCCAGGCGGACGGCTTCGAAATCGTCGACGCCGAACCACTGTGACCCGAGCGCCGAATGCTTGCGCAGCAGCTGCACATGGGGGATGGCCTGGAGCAGTTTCACGGATTCGTTGTGCGGGCGCGCGGTCGGCACGATGATCACGCCTGCCACCCGGCTTGCGGACAGCTCACGCAGGTTGCGCAGCTCGACCATCCGGTCGTCATCGGTCTCCGACAGCATCAGCTGGAAGCCCTGCGCTCCAAGGTTTTTGGACAGCTCGTGGGCGATGGTCGAGTAGAAACTGTTGCGGATGTCGGGAATGACCAGCCCGACGACGTTGCTCGAGGCGCCGCGCATCATGCGCGCGGCCCGGTTGGCCACGTATCCCATCTCGGCGGCGGCCTGGCGGACCCGGAACTTCGTGTGCTCACTGATGCGATGGTCATCGGCGAGCGCCCGGCCCACCGTCGAGACCGAGAGCTGCAGGCGTTCGGCGATATCCCTGGTGGTGACCACGAGCTGTCCGAACCTCCGAGGTTTGTACGGAGATCTCATGCTAGCGATCGCACAGCGGCGGTGGCCGTTGCGAGCCGCGGAGGATCAGGGTGCTTGTCGGAGACGGACGAGCCCGGCCTCGACCTTTCGCAATACCGCCACGGCCGAATCGAGATCGGTGGCGTCTGCGGCCGCAGCGGAGACCAGTTCGGCCCATTCCTTGCGGACCAATGCGTAGTTGCTCGTGCCCCGGGCAGTTGGATAGATCTTGACCTCGCGGCCGTCCTCCACGCTGGTGCGCCGCTCTATGAGTCCTATTTTCTCCAAGCCCCCGAGCACGGTGCTGAGGTTGCTGCGCTGCAAGCCTGATGCGTGGGCGATCCGGCTCGGTGTGGTTCCCGGGTGGCGATGCAAGTGAAGCATTACCGTGGCTTCCGACGGCGAGAGTGACACCGCCTCCTTGCTGGAGTAGCCATGAAACTTGATCTCGCGAGCGATGCTGAACACCAGATCGGCGAGGTCGGCCCACTGATCGGCGGAGGCGTTCGAGGTGCGCCGCCGGCCTCGACGAGCTTGACCATCTCCCACGACTCCGATCGTACTACTTATTGAGCCATAGTTATTTGTAGATAGCTAACCCGTCAGTGGATCAAGCGCTCCGGTCAGATTGCAAGGATTCGGCCAGCCGCAGGATCCTGCGTGCCCGCTCGGCAACGGGAAGGTCGACGAACTCTCCGCCGGGAAGGCGGAGCGCGCCGCCGTTCGCGTTATCGAACGCCTCGAGCACTTCGCGCGCCCATTGCAGTTCGTCTTCGCGCGGGCTGAAGGCGGCGTGGATGATCGGCAGTTGGGAGGGGTGGATCGCGGACTTGCCGAAGAACCCGAGCGAGCGGCTGTGGTCGGCTTGCCGCCGAAGCCCTTCGGTGTCGTGCAGGTGGGGGTAGACGCTGTCGATCGGCGGCTCGAGTCCCGCGGCCCGGGCGGCGACGACCAGGTGTGAGCGCACGTACTGCAGTGGGGCGTCGCCGCTGGCTACTCCGAGGTCCTTCTGCAGGTCGATCCCGCCGAGGGCGAGATACTTGACTCCCGGCGCGGCGGCGATCGCGATCGAGTTCGCGACACCCTTCGCGCTTTCGATCGCACAGATCAGTGGTTTGCCCGGCGCTCGGTCGGCGACCCACCGAACGTCCTCGACGGACTCGACCTTGGGGATGCGAATGCCGTACGCCAACGTGGCAATCGCGTGCAGATCCGCTTCGGCGAGCGGGGTTCGAGCGGCGTTGATTCGTACCCAGGCGGGATGGTGCCAGAGAGCGCCGGCGACGTGGTGTCGTGCGGCCGTCTTGTGTTCGGGCGGGACGGCGTCTTCCAGGTCGAGTATCACCGCGTCCGCTCCCGCGTCGAAGACCTTGCCGAGCAGCTTCTCGCTGTGGCCGGGGGCGAACAAATAGCTGCGATCCACTACACCACTCCCTTTGCTTTGAGCGCGGCGACCCGGTCGGGGTCGAATCCGAGCGATTCGGAGTAAACCTGCTCGTTGTCCTGGCCGAGCCGGCGGCCGGGGAACCGGATGGCGCCGGGCGTTCCGAGCATCCGGAACATGACGTTCTGCATCTTCACCGGGCCGAGGTCCTCGTCGTCGACGGTGGTGATCGTGTCGCGGGCGATCACCTGGGGATCGTTCATCAGTTGTTCGATGTCATAGATCGGCGCCAGTGCCGCGCCGACCCGTTCGAACTCCTCGCTCACCTCACTGAAGGGCCGGGAGGCGATCCATTTCGCCACCGCCTCGTCGAGCAGGTCACCGTTTCTGCTGCGCTCACCGGCCGAGGCAAACCAGGGCTGCTCGACGATGTCGGGCCGACCGACCAACCGCATGACCCTCTCGGCAACGGAGGTGGCGCTCGCGGAGATCGCCACCCAACGACCGTCTTTGGTGAGGTACGCATTGCGGGGAGCGTTGTTCGGCGACCGGTTGCCGTGACGGCCGGGGACCGCACCTAGCTGGTCGAAAGCGGTGGGGCCGGGACCCAGAATTCCAAGGAGCGGCTCGAGCAGGGACAGGTCGATGACTTGTCCCTGGCCCTTCCCCTCCGGGGTGGCGCGGTGATAGAGCGCGGTCATGATGGCGAACGCTCCGGTGATCCCGGCCACTCCGTCGGCGAGACCGAACGGCGGGAGCGTCGGCGGCCCGTCTTCGTGGCCGGTTTGATGAGCGAAACCGCTCATCGCTTCGGCCAACGTGCCGAAGGCGCGTCGCCGGGAGTACGGGCCGGTTTGGCCGAAACCGGTGACCCGCAACACGATCAGACCCGGGTTGAGGGTCTGCAGTTGCTCCGGGCCCAAACCCCACTTCTCCAGCACGCCGGGGCGGAAGTTCTCGACCAGCACGTCGGCATCGGCTACGAGGTCGCGCAGGATTTCTTGGCCTTCGGGCGTACCGAAGTTGAGGGTGACGCATCTCTTGTTGCGGGAGATGACCTTCCACCACAACCCGTGACCGTCCTTGTTCGCGCCGTGCGATCGCGCCGGATCGCCCACCGGATGCTCGACCTTGATGACGTCGGCGCCGTAGTCGCCGAGCAGCATGGCGGTTATCGGGGCGGCGTACACGGTGCTGATGTCGAGCACGCGGATGCCGTGCAATGGGCCGTGGCCCTCTGGCGCGGGCTCGACGCCGCCGGGCTCGTCATTCATTGGTACTCCTCGTGTTTCAAGGGCTCTGACATGTCCGATAGGGGGTCACAGCGGGATGTGTCCGAGTAGCACGCCGATCGCCAGCATGGACAGCGAGACCAGCGCTGCCCGCCACAGCACCTTCCTGTGATGGTCGGCCAGGGAGACGCCGGCGAGGGTCACCAGCAGCAGGATGGCCGGCACGAGCGGGCTCTGCATGTGGAAGGTCTGGCCGGTGATCGATGCGCGGGCCATTTCCACCGGCTCGATGCCGTAGGTCGACGCCGCCTCGGTCAGCACGGGCATGACGCCGAAATAGAAGGCGTCGTTGCTCATGAAGAACGTGAACGGCAGGCTCAGGACGCCGGTGACAACCGCAAGATGCGGACCCAGCGCCGAGGGAATGACGGCAATCAGCCAGTGCGCCATCGCTTCGACCATGCCGGTGCCCTGGAATACGCCGACGAG
Source organism: uncultured Actinomycetota bacterium (assembly GCA_963848185.1). Classification (GTDB taxonomy): domain Bacteria; phylum Actinomycetota; class Actinomycetes; order Mycobacteriales; family Mycobacteriaceae; genus Mycobacterium. Next base: position 267,387 of record CAWKCR010000013.1, on the reverse strand, counting down.
CACAGCGGCGGCGAACACCATCGCCACCACCGAAACGATGCTCGACGAGTGTCGGGTGATCGCTTCCTGCTGCTCCTTGACATGTGGGAAGTTCACGGTCAACGCGATCGCGGTGGCTACCGCGAACAGCACCGGCATCGGCAGCACGTCCACCACCAGCATGACCAACAGTCCCACGGTCAGAACGGCGTTGAACCAGAACAGTTTCGGTCGCAGCGTCGGCCGCTGCGCGTCGAGCCCGTCCACGAACCGGTCCGCGTCGTCATCGGATCCCGCACCACCGGAACCACCGCTCGCCCCCAGCGCGTCACCGGTGCCGCCCGATGCGATCCGGCTCCGGCCGGAGCCCGCGGCGACGAGCAATGGCTCCGAGGTCAGAACCAATTTTCCAATGCGACGCCGCTCGCTCAAACCCAGCTGCACTGCGAAGGCCAGCACGACGACGCAACCGACCACTAGGGCGGGAATCATCGGGACAAAGACGTCCGACGGCGAAATGCCAAGCGCCGCGGCCGCCCGCGCGGTTGGCCCACCCCACGGAAGGATGTTCATCGCGCCGTTCGCCAGGCCGGCGACCACCGTGAGCACTACCGGGCTCACCCTCAGTTTCAGATACAGCGGCAGCAGCGCGGAGGTCACGATGATGAACGTCGTCGACCCGTCACCGTCCAGCGACACCACCATGGCCAAGACGGCCGTCCCGACAACCAAGCGCATCGGATCGTTGCGGACGATCCGCAGAATCAACCTGACCAGCGGGTCGAAGAGGCCGACGTCGATCATGATGCCGAAGAAGATGATCGCGAAGAACAGCAACGCCGCCGTCGGCGCCACCGCTTTCATGCCGTCCGCGACCATGTCGCCGATGCCCATTCCCGCGCCGGCCGCGATACCGAACGCAATCGGGACCGCAATCAACCCGACCACGGGGGTGGCCCGTTTCGACATGATCAAGAACATGAACACGGCCACCATCAGAAAGCCGAGCGCTACCAGCATTGCCACTCCTCGTCCGCGTGTCCTGGGTCAGGTTGTGGTCGCGATTACGGAGAAGTGTTGACCGTGCCGCCGCTCACAGTCACTGTTGTGGACGTAAGTGAGATTGTGTTCGTTGTGGCCGCGGAGCTCCGAGAGCCCCGAGCGAACCGGTGGCGCCGTTCGATTGCACCCCGAAATGACAGGTATCGGGTGATAACGGCGAGGACGGCGCGGAGCTCTGGGAGGCCCGAGCGAACCGGTTGCGCCGACGACGTGCGGCGGGCTTGGTCATCGCGGCGGACCTTCTACGAGCACTTCTCGAGCAGGGGAGAATGCTTCGTCGCACTCCTCACCGACCCGAACGCGCGACATCACCAATGAGGCGGTGGACGCCTCCATTGCCCTTCGGTGCGCGCGGCTGACGGCGTGTTAATCGACGAGCGTGATCGCCTGCGTGGGGCAGGAGTTCGCCGCGTCCTCGAGCGCTGCCTGATGGGCATCGACGTTCCCGTTGCTGATTTCGAGTTCGGCGGCGTCGTTCATGTGAAGCACATCCGGAGCCAGCGCGGTGCACAAACCCGAATGCGTACAACGGTTTTCATCCCATTGGATGTGCATCTAGGCGATACTCCTCGCGGTTGTTTCGCTTGCGGACCTCGACCGCCTGGTGAAGACGACGTCGTCGTCGATGGGGCCGCGGCGAAGCAGCCGGACGTCTTTCACATAGTTCTGGTGCAGCCGCCACGGCGCCCGATCGCCCTGTTTGGGTAGGTCCTCGACGCTGCGCTTGACGTATCCGGACGCCAGGTCGAGGAACGGATTGGTCGCCTGCGCGCCCCGGGCATCCGGAGTGACGGCCGCGTAGTCGTGCTCGTCCATGTGCTTGAGCAGGCGGCACACATACTCGGCGACCAGGTCGGCCTTCAGCGTCCATGAGGCGTTGGTATAGCCGATAGTCCAGGCGAAGTTCGGCACACCCGAGAGCATCATGCCCTTGTAGGACACCGTCTCCGACAGGTCCACCGTCCGGCCGTCGACCTCGAGCCCCATTCCGCCAATGGCGAGCATGTTCAGGCCGGTCGCGCTGACGATGATGTCGGCGTCCAATTCGGCGCCTGACTTCAGGCGGATGCCGGACTCGGTGAAAGTGTCGACGTAGTCGGTGACGATCGACGCGCGGCCTTCCCGGATTGCCGTGAACAGGTCGCCATCGGGCACCAGGCACATCCGCTGGTCCCACGGGTTGTACGAGGGTGCGAAGTGGGTGTCGACGTCGTAGCCGTTTGGGAGTTGCTTGATCGCGGCATTGCGCAGCATCGACTTCATCAACTCAGGGCGTCGCCGGCTCAGGTTGAAGATCCCGATTGCCTGCAGCGCGTTCTTCCACCGCACGATCGCGTAGGCGAGCTTCGGCGGCAGCCATGCCCGCAGCCGATCGGCGATCGCGTCACTGGCTGGGCGCGATGCGACATAGGTCGGCGAGCGCTGCAGCATCGTTACGTGCGCGGCCGACTCGGCCAGCGTGGGCACCAGTGTCACCGCGGTGGCGCCGCTGCCGATCACCACCACCCGCCTGCCGCGGTAGTCGAGGTCCTCCGGCCAGTGCTGTGGATGAATCACCGGCCCGCGGAGGCGTTCGTAGTGCTCAACGCCAGGGAATTTCGGGCTGAAGCCCTCGTCGTAGCGGTAGTAGCCGGTGCACACGTACAGAAATGAGCAGCTGATCGTGACCAGCTCATCGGTGTCGGTGCGATGCACCTCGACGGTCCAGCGCGCCTCGTCGCTATCCCAATTGGCGTTCACCACACGGTGATTCAGCCGAATGAGCTTGTCGACGTCGTATGTCTTGGCGGTGTCGTGGATGTAACGCAGGATGCTCGGCCCGTCGGCGATCGCCTTGGGGTCGGTCCACGGCGAAAACCGGTAGCCCAACGTGAACATGTCCGAGTCCGAGCGGATACCCGGGTAGCGGAACAGGTCCCAGGTGCCGCCGATGGCGTCACGCGCTTCGAGCACGATCACCGACTTGTCGGGGCACTCTTGGCGGAGCTGGCATGCGGCGCCGACGCCGGAGAGTCCTGCCCCGACGATCAGGACATCGGTGTATTCGATCGCTCCACCCGTCATTCGCTGCACCTCTCGTCAGGCTGGCTGGTACGACACAGTACCAGCTCGGTACTAGACGGTACCACTATTAGACGCGTGTGGAAAGGGGGGTTGTGAACATCGGTACTAAGGCGTACCGTGATCGGTACCTTGGAGTACCACCACGGAGGTGACACATGGCTGTGGCGACCACGGACCCGGTGCGACTGCCGCCGGCACCGCGGATACCGAAGCTCTTACAAGGGGTGGGCTTTGTCGCCGCCCGAGAGAAATCGGTCGCCGCGCTGGCCAGGCGATACGGGTCGGCGTTTACGCTGCGCCTGCCGATCTTCGGGGAGACCGTCGTGGTGAGCGATCCGGTGTTGATCAAGGATCTGTTCACCACCAACACCGATCTCATTGCCAGGGCAGGCGTGCTCGGCGAGATGTTCGGTCCCGGCTCGACCTTCAGCCTCGACGGCACCGAGCACCGCGAGCGCCGCAAGCTTCTCGTCCCGCCGTTCCACGGCAAGCGGATGGCCTCCTACGAAGGAATCATCGAAGAAGAGGTGCTGCGCGAGACCGCGTCGTGGCCCGAGGGCAGGGGATTCGAAACCATGCCGTCGATGATGCGCATCACCCTCAACGCGATCCTGCGAACGGTCTTCGGAGCCGAGGGTGCCGCGCTCGACGAACTGCGTGAGCTGCTGCCGCCGATGGTGCTGAACGCCTCCCGGCTGGCCGTGATGCCTCCGATCGTGCGCAGGGACTTCGGCGCGTGGAGCCCGGGCGGCAAGCGGACGTCCTATCGCGAGCGCTACGACGAGATCATCGGGCGACTGATCGCCGACATCCGCGACCATCCGAAGTTCGACGAACGCAACGACGTCCTCACCTTGATGCTGCAGGCGCGATATGAGGACGGCTCACCGATCTCCGACGACCACGTCGCCGATGAGCTGCTCACTCTGCTCGCCGCCGGCCATGAGACCACTGCGACGACACTGGCATGGACCGTCGAGCGGCTGCGCCGCCACCCGCGGCTACTGGCGCGGCTGACCGCCGAGGTCGACGCGGGAGGTTCCGAGCTGGTGCAGGCCACGATCTGGGAGGTGCAGCGCACCCGCCCGGTGATCAACAGCACTGCTCGGATGACGAAGACCCGGATCCGGTTGGGGAAGTGGGTCATTCCGGAGCGCCACGCCGTCCTTGCCAGCATCTCGCTCGCGCACGCTTCCGAGGACAGCTTCGCCGACGCGAAGGCGTTCAATCCCGACCGATTCGTGGGCAACCCGCCGGACAACTACGCGTGGATCCCCTACGGCGGCGGAGTGCGCCGCTGCATCGGTGCGGCGTTCGCGAACATGGAAATGAACGTCACGCTGCGCACATTGCTGCGCGAGTTCGAGTTCGGCACGACGTACGCCCCCGGTGAACGCCTGCACTCGCGCGGAGTCGCGACCGCGCCCGCGCACGGCGGTCGCGCTGTCGTGTATCGACGAACGACCAAGTCGGCATCGAACGCCGGCCAGACGCGGCGAGCCTCGGCATGACGGCCCGCGAGACGGTCGTCGACGTCGGCCGCGGAATCGAGCTGTGCTACGACCAAACCGGCGACCCGGCCGACCCGCCGATCGTGCTGATCGCCGGCCTCGGGCAGCAACTGCACACATGGCCAAATGATTTCGTCACCGCGCTGGCAGGTCGCGGCTACCGAGTGACGCGGTTCGATAACCGGGACGCCGGACGGTCGACCCACATGGACTATCGGCCGCCGAACCCTGTTGCGATGTTCCGGGGTCGCAACCAGTACCACCTCGGCGACATGGCCCGCGACACCGTCGGACTGCTGGATGCGCTCGGCTACCGCGATGCGCATCTGATCGGCATCTCGATGGGCGGCATGATCGCCCAAACTGTCGCCGCCCACCATCCGGGCCGCGTGCGCACGCTGACGTCGATCATGTCCACCACGGGAGCGCCACGACTCGGCCGGCCGGCGCTGTCGACCTGGCGGCGCATGCTGACGTCGCGGCCGCCGCGGACGCGCGCGGAGGCGATGGACCGCGCCGCGATGATGTTCTCCCACATCGGGTCTCACGGCTTTCCGTTCGATGAGCAAGCGGTGCGGGAGTACGCCGGGGTCGCCTGGGACCGGGATTCCAGCCCCGCGGGCATCGTCCGCCAGCTCGCGGGCATCTTCGCCTCCGGGGACCGCACCGCCGAACTTCGCGGCATCGACGTCCCGACCCTGGTCATCCACGGCGACCGTGACCGGATGGTGCATCCAACGGGCGGCCCGGCGACCGCGAGAGCGATCCCCGGCGCCCGCCTGGAAACCATCACCGGCCTCGGCCACGACCTGCCGATTGGCGCGTGGGGCCGGATCATCGACCTCATCACCGACCACGCCACCTTCGCCCCTGTCACCCACACCGAACTCGAGGAGCACGCATGAGCAAGTCCCAACGCCGCACGATCAGCGGCTGCACGGTCGTCATCACCGGCGCGGCATCCGGCATCGGTCGGGCTCTGGCAAAACGCCTTTCGGCGCACAGCTGCCCCGTCGCCATCGCCGACATCGACGAGAAGGGGCTCAAGGAGACCGAGGCCTCGCTGCATGGACCGGCTCTGCTTCGGGTGCTCGACGTGGCCGACGCCGAGGCGCAGCGCGACTTCGCCGGCGAGGTGCGCGACTGGGCGCCCCGGCCGATCGGCGCGGTGTTCAACAACGCCGGCGTCGCCACGGCCTCCAGCGTGCTGGACGCCGTCCCCGAGGACGACAACTGGCTGTGGAACATCAACTTCCACGGTGTGGTCAACGGCACCCGCGCGTTCCTGCCGATCCTCGTCGAGCAGGACGAAGGCGCGATCGTCAACACGTCAAGCGTGTTCGGCCTGGTTGGCATGCCCAACCAAAGTGCCTACTGCTCCGCTAAATTCGCTGTCCGCGGGTTCACCGATTCGCTCCGCCAGGAGTTGCGCGGCACCGGCGTGACGGCCATCAACGTCCACCCGGGTGGCATCAACACGAACATCGTGCGCAACGCCCGGTGGCGCAAGGATCCCGAGGGCCGCGGCCGCAGCCAGGAACAGATGGTGCAGGAGTTCGCCGCGATCACACTGACGCAGCCGGACAAGGCCGCCGAGATCATCCACCGCGGGGTGGACCAGGGCAAGGCACGCATCCTCGTCGGCCCCGACGCCTACCTGTTCGACACTCTCGGCCGCCTGGCGCCGACGCGCTATTTCGACCTGCTGGGGCGGCTCGAGTCGGTGCTGCGGCGACGCAGTCAGGCAAGCGCCGCACCCGAGGTGACGGTGTCGTGACCGCGGCGGCGCACCTGCCTCCGGGGCCGCGCTGGCCGATGCCCATCCAGGGACTCGCCTACCTGGCCTCGCGCCGACGAATGATGCAGGTCTTGAGCAAGCGCTATGGCAGCGCGTTCACCGTGAGGCTGCCGTTCTTCGGCCCGACGGTGATGATCGCCGATCCCGCGCTGGTGAAGCAGTTCTTCCAGACGCGAACCGACGTCGTGCGCAATGTGGAACCCAATCTCGACCTGGTGCTGGGCCCGGGTTCGACGTTCGGGTTGCAGGATGAGGAGCATCGCCGACGTCGCAAGCTGCTGGTGCCGCCGTTCCACGGCAAGCGGATGCGCGCCTACGAGGACCTCGTCGAGGAGGAAACGCTCAAGGAGATCGCCACCTGGCCCGAGGGCCGGGAGTTCGCGGTGCTTCCGTCGACGAACCGGATCACCCTGAACGTGATCCTGCGCGCGGTGTTCGGCGCCGAGGGCACGGAATTCGATGCGTTGCGCAAGGTGATGCCTCCGTTGGTGACGATGGCATCGCGTTTGGTGTTTCTGCCGTGGCTGCACCGCGATCTCGGTCGGTGGAGCCCTTGGGGCCGATTCCTCGGCCTGCGAAGGCAATTCGACGAAATCGTCGGGTCGCTGATCGATCGCGTCGCCGGCGACCCGAATCTCGAACAGCGCGACGACGTGCTGTCGCTGATGCTGCAGTCCCGGTACGAGGACGGAACGCCGATGTCGCGCAGCGATCTCGCCGACGAGCTCTTCACCCTGCTCGCCGCCGGACACGAAACCACCGCGACGCAATTGGCGTGGGCGGTCGAACGGTTGCGCAGGCATCCGGGGGTGTTGTCGCGGTTGGTCGATGAGGTCGACGCGGGCGGCTCGGACCTGCTGCAGGCGACCATCAACGAGGTTCAGCGCAACCGGCCGGTCATCGACGGCGCGGCCCGTCAGGTCATCGCTCCGACAATGCCGTTGGGGCAGTGGGTGATTCCTCATGGATACACCGTCCAGGTCGATATCCCGCTGACCCATCAGTACGCCTATCCGGACCCCGACCGGTTCGACCCGGACCGGTTCATGGAATCCAGCCCGGATCTGTACTCGTGGGTGCCGTTCGGCGGCGGAACCCGGCGTTGCCTGGGCGCCGCGTTCGCGAACATGGAGATGAACGTAGTGCTGCGGACGGTGCTGCGGGAGTATCGCTTCGTGCCGACGACGTCGCGTCCCGAGCGGTTACACAGCCGCGGTGTCGCATTCGCACCCAGCGGAGGCGGCCGCGCCGTCGGATACCGGCGGATCCACACGGCCCGATCGGACGGCAAGGTGCAGCTTCAGTCGGCCACGACGGCATGAGGATTCAGTTTCCGCAGTGGTACGCGCGGTGGAATCGGTTGGTAACCAACAAGTTTGTGCGACTGTGGGCCGGTTGGGTACCGGCGTACGGCGTGTTGACGCATGTAGGCCGGAAGTCCGGCACGGAGTATCGAGTACCGCTGAATGTGTTCCCGACCGAGGACGGGTTGGCGGTGTTCCTGCCCTACGGTCCGGCGAAGACCGAGTGGTTGAAGAATCTCACTGCCGCCGGTGGAGGCCGAATGCAGCGTTACGGCAAAACCGTTGCCGTGACCGAGCCGCGGGTGGTGACCAAGACCGACGCCGCCGCGCTCGTTTCTCGGCGATGGCGGCCGATCTTCTCGCGGACGCCCTTCGCGGATACTCTTCTCCTGAAGAGTGCCGGGTAGACAGCGGGGATCATGCGCGCGGTCGTCATAACCAAGCACGGTGACCTGTCCGTCCTGCAGGTGCAGGAGCGGCCGGACCCGCCGCCGCCGACGGCAGGCCAGGTACGCATCGCCGTCCGCGCCGCGGGCGTCAACTTCGCCGACCATCTCGCCCGGGTCGGCCTCTATCCCGACGCACCGAAGCCGCCCGCGGTCGTCGGCTACGAAGTGGCCGGGACCATCGAGGCCGTAGGTGACGGCGTCGATCCCGCACGGGTGGGGGAGCGGGTATTCGCCGGCACCCGATTCGGCGGTTATGCGGAGATCGTCAACGTGCAGGCGGCCGATGCCGTGCCATTGCCCGACGCGCTGAGCTTCGAGCAGGGTGCCGCGATACCGGTCAATTACGCCACCGCGTGGGCGGCGCTGCACGGCTACGGGTCGCTGCGGCCCGGTGAGCGGGTGTTGATCCACGCGGCGGCCGGCGGCGTGGGCATAGCGGCCATCCAGCTGGCCAAGGCCGCCGGTGCGGAGATCCACGGAACGGCGTCACCCGGCAAGCATCAGCGACTCGCCGAGTTGGGCGTCGATCGCGCGATCGATTACCGCCGCGGCGGTTGGTGGAAAGACCTGCCGCCCTACGACATTGTGCTGGACGCTATCGGCGGCACGTCTCTGAAGCGCTCGTATGATCTGCTGCGTCCGGGCGGTCGGCTCGTCGCATACGGGTTCTCCGCGATGCAGCAGGGTGACAAGCGGTCCCTGCGCACTGCTTTACCGCAGCTGTTGCCGATGCTCCGCGGTTTCAACCTCGTCAAACAGCTCTCGGAATCCAAGGCCGTCATCGGGCTGAACATGCTCGCGCTGTGGGACGACCGCGGCACGCTCCAACCGTGGATCGGTCCACTGTCGACGGCGCTCGCTGAGGGCGTCGTCGAGCCCGTCGTCCACGCCGCGGTCCCGTTCGCCAAAGCGGCCGAGGCGCACCGGATCCTGGCCGCGCGGGAGAACGTCGGCAAGGTGGTGCTGATTCCCTGAGCTTCAGTTCAGGGCCCGGCCTACGTCGCTAGGGTGCACTGCCATGGCGAACAGCTCGTAGTGCTGGTCGGCGAAGCATTGGAAGCCGTAGTCGTTGCCGAAGAACCACGCGAAACCTTGCCACGGCGCGTACTCGCGACCTATCCAGCACATGAATGCCTGTATTCGCTTGAAGGGGCCTGAGTTCGTCACGCCAGGGTTCTGCTGAGGCGAACCAGTCGGGTCGTAGAAGCCGCGGTTGCCCAATGTGACGTAGAACAGGTGCGCCATTTCGCTGTAAACGGTGTCACCGGTCTTGGTCCTAGAGTTGTGGCCGCAGTCGGTGTCGGCATAACCGAAGTCGAACTTCAGTGCGTCGTTGTCGATCATCGTGGGCAGCCGCCAGCCCTTGACACCAGCGACGTCGAGGCTCGCCGCCCAGGCGTTGGCGGTCTTCCAGTCCATGATTCCGTTCGCATTGGCATCGCGCAGCCAGGTGATGTCGAGCTCGCTGTCGTAATACGCGTCGGGCTTGCCGTCTCCGCTGAGGTCACGCGGTTGCAGCGTGAACTGCCAGGTGCCCTGCGCCGGTACCGCCCGCGTCACACGGGTAAACAGCGACAGGCCCGGTCCCATCATGGCGCTCTTGTTGAGCGCAATCTTCATCGTCATGTCTCCCTTTGGTCTGGGTTCAGCGGACGGCCCAACGGTCACGAAAGGTTGCGGAGCATTTGCACTGCACCCGGAGCATCGCTCGGTACCAGTACCTCGATGAGGTGCGGTCCAGGTTCGGCCACCGCGCGCTCGAGTGCGTCGGTCAGCGCTTCGCAGCTGTCCACACGCACGGATGGAACGCCCATGCCCGTGCCGATCTGCACGAAGTCGAGGTCCGGATTCGCAAGGTCCAGTTGCGATCTCGCCTTAGGACCGGCGGCGTCTGCGCCTACGCGTTCCAGCTCGATGTTGAGGATCGCATAGGAGCGGTTGTTGAAGATGATCACGGTCACGTCGAGCTGCTCGCGCGCCATGGTCCAAAGCGACTGGATGGTGTACATCGCGGACCCGTCGGCCTCCAGTGCGAACACCGGGCGGTTGGGGCAGGCGACCGCCGCGCCGACGGCCACCGGCAGGCCTTGGCCGATCGCTCCGCCGGTGAGGGTGAGCACGATATGCTGCGGCGCGCCTTGGGTATGGCTGGTGAGCATCAGCCCGGAGGTCTGCGCCTCGTCGGAAATGATGGCACCCTCCGGGAGCACGGCGCCGATCGCCTGGCACACCTTCGCCGCCGTGAGTACCCCGGTCGGTCGCGTCGGCCGGGCAGGTTCTTGCAGTGCCGGCTTGGTGTTCTCGGCGCCGACCCTGTGCACCAGCGCTTCGAGGCTTGAGAGCACATCGTCTGTGGCGCCGACGAGTTCGTGTACTTGGCAGCCGTCGGGCACCAAGTAGCTCGTCTTGCCGGGATAGGCGAAGAACGACACTGGGGCTTTCGCGTCGACAAGGATCAGGTGTTTGAGCCCGACGAGTTGGACCGTGGCGAGTTCGGCGAAGTACGCGAGCCGCTCCACCACCGGCAGACCCGCACCCCGCTCCAGCCGGGTCGGAAACACCTCGCTGTACAGCTTCGCGCCGGTCGCCGCCGCGATGCGCGCGACGGCCATCAGTGAAGGTCCGCGTAATGCCCTGCCCCCGAGCAGGATCGCGGTCGGATCGCCGCTGCGCAGAGCCCTCGCCGCGAGGTCGACGACGTCCTCCGTCGCCGCGGTCGGAGCTGGCCGCGTTAACGCGGCGGCTGGGGCGGCGCCTTCTGACCACGAAACATCCGCCGGCAGAATCAATGTCGCCACCTGGCCCGGCGGTCCGGTGGCCGCGGCGATCGCCTCCACTGCGTCACGGCTCAGATCCTCCGTCGTCTTGGCGGTGCGTACCCACGACGACACATTGCGCGCGACCGTTTCGATGTCCGATTGCAGCTGCGCGTCGTAGGCGGCGTGATACGTCGCGTGGTCGCCGACGATGTTGACTATGGGCACCTTGCCTTTTCGGGCGTTGTGCAGGTTCGCCAGCCCGTTACCAAGCCCGGGTCCCAAGTGCAGCAGGGTCGCGGCAGGTCGGTCAGTAATCCGGGCGTAGCCGTCGGCCGCGCCGGTGGCGACACCCTCGAACAGGGTGAGGACGGCTCGCATCTCGGGAGCCGTGTCGAGTGCGGCCACGAAGTGCATCTCCGACGTACCGGGATTGGTGAAGCACGTTGTCACGCCGGCGTCCACCAGCGTGCGGATCAGTGCCTGAGCGCCGTTAGGCACCGGTCGAGCTCGGAGCAGGCTTTTGGTTGCGCAGCGCGCGGTAGATGCCGCGTGGGTCGCGCCATTCTCCAATGTCCGTCACAGCGTCGGGCCGGTTGGATACCAGCGTGTATTGCGGGACGTCCAACGCGAACAGCGGGGCCGGCGAGATGTCGAGGTCACGCAGTTCGCCGGCGACGGGATGGGAACCAAGATGCAGGCGCGCCGACCGGGAGCCCCAGAGCATCGCGCCACTCGCCTCGGACTGGTACGGGACGTGGAACAGCTTGTTCTCGAGGGGACTCACTGAATAGCAATAGAACTCCCGCCGCTGCTCCTTGTATGGCTTCTTGGGCCGGGACACCGCCAACGTGAACACCGCCTCGCCGTCCACGGAGACCTCGGCGATTCTCTCCGATGGCGTCTCGGCGAAGTCGACCTGCGCGATGAATTTGGGGAAGCCGAGAATCTCGCGACCGATCAGGCGTCCCTCCTCGTCATCCACCGCGATGTGGGTGATGTACGAGCCGTCGCCGGGCCTCCGCTGCCAAAGCGCAACGGAGCCAAGTGGGATATCCACACGGCGGGATCGGTGCACGGGAATGGAGAAGACGAACTCTCGATAAGGCGGGATGGACTTTTCGATGTACTCCATCACCTGAACCGTGACGAGGGCCCGGTGCGGGCTGACTCGTACTGGTCGCAGCTCCCCGGTTGGCAACAATGCGCGGGCCTTCGCGGCGCTGATCGTGAAGAACGCCGCGAACGTGCGGGCGCGGTAGGTGAGCAGCGGCATCTGCACAACCGTGCCGTCACTGAGCGTGGTGGGTCCCTGAGATCCGGGCGCGTGTCCCATAAGATTGCTGACCATGTATGGAGCTTACTACAGTTTGGAGTTATCTCCAAACTTTTCATTGGATCTGCCGTGAGTAGTTCGACAGGGCAGGATCCGGCGACGCGTGAGAGCGGCCACGCTCGGCGCGCCCGTCAGACCGCGGACCGCATTCTGGAGGCTGCGGTTAAGGCGTTCGCCCAGGATGGCTACCGGTCGGCGACGATCGAGGGCATCGCCGCGCGCGCAGACGTCGCGCCCTCGTCGGTCTACAACCATTTCGGTAGTAAGGCCGGGATCGCCCAGGCGCTGGCCGAGCGTGCCCTGAGTGTTCACCGTGAGTTTGTCGCGGCGGCATGGTCGCTCGACGCTTCACCACTTGTGCGCCTGATCGCGGCGGCCGGCGCCACACTGGCGTTCGCGAAGGCGCATCCAGCACTCTTCGAGGCGATCTCACTTTCGTACCTGGGACCGTTGGGGCTGTTTCCCGCCGACACCGCCGCCGCTCAGGCGATCGCCGCGCGCAGGCATGAGCAGTTAGAGCGCATCTCGGGCGCCCTGGATGCGGCGGTTGCCTCGGGGGAACTGCGGCCCTTGGACACGGCAGCCACAGCGCGGTTCCTCATCGGTACGTGGGCTGGTGTCCTCACCATGGAGTCGGGTCCCGGCGGATTGAGCGATCCCGCGTCAACCCTGGCGGCGGGCATTCGCGCCATTTTTGAAGGCGCTGCCGCGCCGGCGGCGCTGACCGCTGATCGCCGCCTGCGTGCCCGCTATCAGAAAGCCCTCGCGCAGCATGGGTTCAGGTGATGAGGATCCGCTCGCCCGTACGGCTACGGTCTGCGGCGAGGTCGAGCAGGATGCCGGCCACGTTGGCGCGGGAGACCTTCGGCAGACCGGGAACCTTGTCGACCGTGGACAGCGGCTGCGTCGTGACCACGGTGCTGGGCGGGGCGTCGTTGAGGATCACCGGGTACACCGTCGTCCAGTTGAGGCCCGACTCGGGCAGTGCTGACTCCGCGCGTGCCTTGTCGCCGTAGATGCCGGACATGGTTGCGCGATAGACGAGGCGTGCGAAGAGGGAGGCCTTGGCGGCGGTATCGCCGACACCGAAGGCCGACATCAGTACGAGTCGATCGACATCGGCGGCCGTCATCGCGGTCACGATCGACGGTAGGACACGTTGCATGAGGTCGACGCGGCGAAGCGACCGCAGGTCCAATTTGGGCCCCACACAACAGATCACCGCGTCCGCGCCTTTCAACGCCAAAATCATCGCCTCGGCGTCCTCGAGTCCGCCGGCCACGACCTCCAGTCCGGGCCGAGGCTCGACAACGTCCGGCCGACGCACGTAGGCAACAACTTGGTGCCCCGCCGCCAGGGCCTGCTTGACCAGCTCCACGCCGGTCAGACCCGTGGCTCCGAGTACAACGATTCGCATCAGATTTCTTCCTTCAGCTGTTAGGCGGTGGCGTGGGCGCGCTCGTAGAGCGTCGGGTCGTGGGAGTTGACGATGAACAGGTCGGGGTCTTGGCGTTGGTAGAGCTCGGCGAGACGGGCGTGGTTGTCACGAACCTTCTTCGGATTCCAAGCGATGGTGGATTCCATGGCCGTTAGGACGCGGGGCACGTGAGACTTCCCGTCGAGCGTGCCGTAGTGGTAGAACGCGTCACCACAGTGCAGCACCCAGCGATGGCCGGCGTCGACCGCGACACAGGCGTGACCGCGCGTATGGCCGGGCAGCGCGATCAGCGCGATCCCCGGGGAGATCTCATCGAGTTCCTTGGCCACGGCGAACCCGCGCCACTTCTCGCCGTGTGGATGGTGTTCGACGATGTTAGGCTTGTGCGCCCACTGGGCGGGGCGGTAGCGGATCTTCTCGCGCCACGACGGTGACCTGATTGCTCCGAGGGCTTCGGCTACGGTGACGTGGATTTGGGCGTCCGGAAAGTCGGAAAGGCCACCGATGTGGTCGACGTCGAGGTGCGTGATCACGATGTGGCGGACGTCGTCACGGCGGAAGCCGAGTTGTTCGACTTGGTGAGCGGCGGTTTCCAAGTGGTCGAACAGCGGTCTGACGACGTGTCGCGTTGGTCCGACGCGCTTCGCGGGGTCCAGGCGATCGTGTGAACCGAAGCCGGAGTCGACGAGGACCAGCCCGTTGTCGGTTTCGACGAGCAACACGTGACACACCAACGGTGCCGTCGGCATGTTCATGGTGCCGCAGTTGAGGTGGTGAACTTTCACGAAAGTTGTCCTTCCCCATCAGTGGTCACGTTGAACGTGTTGAGGAAGTTGCAGACGAGTTGGTAGAAGCCCACAGTGAGCACGAGATCGGCAAGTTGGTTGACGGTGAGCAGTTCGAGGGCCGCTTTGCGTTCTTCGTCGCTGAGGGTGTGATTGGCGAGCAGTCGATCCGTCCAGTGCAGGATCGCTGCTTCCTCGTCCGATAGGTCCTGGGGGGAACCCGTCGCGGATGCGGTGATCGCCGCTTCGGTCAGTCCCGCCCAGCGAGCCAGGTTCTCGTGGTGGTGGATCTCATACCCGGCCTCGTAGACGCGCCCAACTCGCAAGATCGCCAGCTCACGCCAATCCGCCGGTAGTGAATTAGCTTGCAGGACAGCGCTGGCCAGCTCTAGAAAACCCGGTGCCAGGCCGGGCGAGTGCATGATCATCCGGTACACGTTGAGCGAGCCGCGATTCGTTACCGCGTCCTGCAGGTCGGCCGGTAGTGCGTGCAGGTCCGGGTAGCCGATCGTCACCCGAGCCCCCGGATCGGATCGCTGCCATCCCAGTCCGCCGCCACTTCCCTGATGTAAGCGAAGAATTGGCCCTTGGGGCCGCTGATGTCGGAGATCTCGATGACGGTTCCCTGGTCGGTTTCGGTGTCGAGGTAGGCGAATCGGCCCTTCTCGCCGCCGATGCTGCCTTCCTGCGCGACCTTGTAGCCGAGCGCGAGCGCTTTGTCGTAAAGCGTCTGGTAGTCCGTCGTCCAGTACGCGACATGCTGCATCCCTTCGCGGCCAGAGTCGAGGAACTCCTTGTACACCGAGGGTGCGTCGTTGCGCTGCTGAATCAGCTCGATCTGGACGATACCCGAGTTGGCCACGGCCACACTCATTTCCATGCCGGAGTCGACGCCGCGGTGGCGGAAGTAGTCTGTCTGTACTCGGTCGACGTAGAACCACGGGCCGACCCCATGCTGAACCCAATGGTCCATCAACGCGCGAATATCGCGGACGACATAACCGATCTGGGCGATCTGGCCGAAGACGCGACTCATTTGTTGGCCTCCTTCTGTAGGCGATTGACAAGCAGTTGCTCGATCTCGGTGCGGCACCCGTCGAGATCGACGTCGTCGTGGAGCAGCGATTGCAGCGCCACACCGCGCAGCATGGCGATGATGACCGTCGCCAATCCCGACGGATCCACGGAAGCGGGGAATTCCCCGGCGGCCACGCCACGCTGGAGGGTCTTGGTGATCGCCTCGCGGAACTCGCGGTCGGCGGCAACCATGGCCGGTCGCACGTCGGGGGAACCCGTTGCGACCGCGTCTGCCCAGAGCACCAGACGCGCCCGGTTCAGGGGCTGCAGGTTGGACAACACCTGAAAGTACGTGCGGACCAGGCCGAGACCCTCGTCTATCGCCGAATCCGATTGACGCTCATCGAAGATCGCCTCGCGGAACTGCAGGGTGACCGCGTCGACTAGGCGCTGCATCAGGGCGCCCTTGGATCCGAAGTGATGCGTCGCCAGGCCGCGGCTGTAGCCGGCGCGCTCGCCGACGTTCGCCAACGTGACCCGCGCCGGGCCGATCTCGCCGACCAACTCGGCCGCGGCCTGCACCAGTCGTCGCTCGGCCTCGGCGCGCCGTTCCTCTTGAGTCCGTCGTGCCGCTGTCATTGTCCGCCCCCGGCCAGGGCGAGCAGTTCGCCCCGGCCGATCTGGGTGACCAAACTGGCAGAGTCGAAGTAGATGCGTTCGTTGACGATTCGGTCGCCTTCGAAGAAGAACACCGCGATGATCGGCACCCGAAACGCCTTGCCCGTCGGCGGCAGGCCGTAGAACTCGCCGAGATTCGTTCCCAGCAGATCGAACTCGACGATCACCGCGTCATCGGCGACGTGAAATCGGGAATTGTCGTGGCGCTGGTCCGGGAACGCGGTCCGGGTCGTGGTGTAGTAGCCCATGACCTCGTCGTCGCCGTCGAAGACCTGGCCGGTGGCCATGATCTCGTAGTGCGGGTGCCCGTTGAAGGTCCCCAGCGTGAGGTCGAACTCCTGAGTCACCTCGGTATCCATGTGCTCCCGAATGATTTCGAGGCGGCGCTGCCGCAGATCGTCGCTCATGATCACTCCTTCATCTCGAGGACGACTTTGCCGATGGCGTCGTAAGAGCGCAGGTACTTCGCGGCGCTGAGGGCGTCGTCGAAGGCGAAGACGCGGTCGACCACGGGCCGGATCCTGCCGTCGGCCACGGCGGGCAGCACCTCAGGCACTAGCGCGGCGCAGACATCGGCGAGTTCGTCGGGTGTGCGCACGCTGAAGGTCGTGCCCTGCAGTCGGAGCCGACGGAATGACAGCTGGTTGAGATCGATGGTGGACTCCGGCCCGGCGAGCCGCCCGATGTTGATGACGGTCCCGCCGATTCTGGTGGCGGGCAGGGTCTCGGCGAAGAGCTGTCCGCCGACGTGGTCCAGCACGATGTCCACGCCGGCGCCGTCGGTGGCGGCGTTGACAACCTCGGCGAGGTTCTCGGTCTTGGTGTTGATGACGACGTCGGCTCCGACATCGGCAAGTGCGGTTTTCTTCGCGTCCGAGGTCGTCGTCGCTATCACCAGGTCGGCGCCAGATACCTTCGCGAGTTGCACGGCGATCAAGCCGATCGCCGACGTAGCGCCCACGACGAGCACGCGCTGGCCGGCGGTGAACCCGGCCTGGGTCACCAGGGCGTCGTGCTCGGTGGCCAACGCGACAGGCAGAGCGGCCGCGTCCGTCCAGGACAACGAGTCCGGCACCGCGATGGCATGCCGATGATCGAGTAGCGCGTAGTCGGCGAAGGCGCCCAACCCCGCTCCGGACACCCGGTCACCGACGGCGACGGTGTCCACGCCGACACCGACGTCGGCCACCTCGCCCGCAAGCTCCAGCCCGGCGGTGTAGACGTTGCTCGTCTTGGAGTTGGGGTTGTACGACCCCTCCAACATGTAGAGGTCCGCCCGGTTGAGCCCGGCGGCGCGGACCCGGATGAGGATCTGGCCGGGCCCCGGCCTCGGAACCGCAAGCTCGCGAACCTCCCAATCAGCGCCAACGCCCCCGACCAGGGCTCGCATCGTCTCGGTCACTCCATCTCCTCACCACTTGCTTGTTGACGAACAAGTTACGGTACGTAGCAGTACCGTGTCAAGGGTCAGTTAGCGGCGGCGCAGCGCGCGCGCGGCCATCATGCGATCAGTCGTCCTGGCGGCGGGCCCGCTTGACGGTCGCGCGGACGCCTTACGCGCGAGACTCGACGGCCACCGCCGCCTGCTGGTGCCTACGCTGCCGCTCGATGGTGGCGAAGTAGAACGCGAACGCGAAGGCGCAGCTGGTGAACAGGCTCGACACGAAGAAGAGCCACGGATGGCGGATCCCCCGCCGCCGGCCGTCGATGATCGTAAACAACGGCAGCAGAACTACATTGATGATGGTGTAGTCCTGGCTGGCCGAGCTGGCGGCGGGATTTGTGAACATCAACCGCATGTAGTCCGCCCAGCTGCCGGGTCCCCAGATGGGATTCGGCGACCCGGTCTGGTACTCGTTCACGAAGCGAACGTTGAAGTACCAGCCCAGCGCGATCGATGCGACGCCCACGACGTAGTAGACGAGCTCCAATGCCGACAGCTGCGAGCCGTTCGGTATGCGCGCGAAGATCGCCGGATTGGACTTGACGATGAACGCGATGACCGCGATGCCGAGGATCGCGTGCGCGAGAAGAGACACCATGGCCTGAGCACACCGCGTCCGGCATGTTTTGTCAATATTGACATAACCGCGGTGCGGTACTTTACGCAGATGGTCCGGCCTGCCCGAACGGTGCGCAGTGAACGCACCCGGGAGGCGCTGCGGCAGGCGGCGCTGGTGCGGTTCCTCGCGCAGGGCGTGGAGGACACGTCGGCCGAGCAGATTGCGGCCGACGCCGGGGTCTCGCTTCGGACCTTCTATCGCCACTTCACGTCCAAGCACGATCTGCTCTTCGCCGACTACGACGAACGGCTGCACTGGTTCCGCGCGGCGCTGGCCGCGCGGTCGTCCAACGAATCGATCATCGAATCCGTGCATTCGGCGATCCTCGCTTTTCCGTATGACGTTGAGGCCGTGACGAAGATCGCCGCGTTACGGTCCCAGGAACTCGATCCTGGGCGCATCGTGCGGCACACCCGTCAGGTCGAAGCGGACTTCGCCCAGGCGATCGAGGAGCACCTCCTGCGGGACGACCCGCCCTTAGAGGGCACCGATGAACGGTTGCGGATCGTCGTCACCGCGCGGTGCATCGCCGCGGCGGTGTTCGGGGCAATGGAGATGTGGATGCTCACCGACGAGCGGTCACTACCCGAACTCGCCCGCCTGTGCCGCACGGCGTTGGAGTCGCTGCGGTCGGGGATCGTCGGAAAAGCCTGAGTAGTTTCGTCAATATTGACAAAACTGGGACGCCGTGCCAGCCTCAACCATGGCCGATTACGACGCGATTGTCATTGGCGCGGGCCACAACGGCCTGACCGCCGCGGCACTCCTGCAGCGCGCGGGACTGCGCACACTCTGCCTCGATTCCAAGCTGTACGCCGGCGGGATGGCTTCCACCGTGGAACTGTTCGACGGCTTCAGGTTTGAGATCGCCGGGTCGGTGCAGATCCCGACGTCGGCCACGGTGAGCCGTGAACTCGGCCTGGACGATCTGCCCACCGTCGACCTCGACGTGATGTCGGTGTCCCTGCGAGGCATCGGCGACGAACCCGTCGTCTACTACACCGACCCGATGAAGCTGCTGGCCCATCTCAACGAGGTGCACGGCGCCGAGGCCGTCAACGGGATGGCTGGGCTGATGGCATGGAGCCAGGCGCCGACCCGGGCCCTTGGCCGGTTCGACGCGGGTCAGCCGCCGACGACTCTTGACGAGATGTATGCCTGTGCCACAAATGAATTCGAGCGTTCGACGATCACCGACCTGCTGTTCGGGTCGGTCACCGATGTGCTCGACCGGTACTTGCCCGACCGGGAGAAGCACGGCGCGCTGCGCGGCATGCTCTCGTTGCTCGCCGTGAATACCACCTACCGTGGGCCCGCGACTCCGGGCACGGCAGCGGCGCTCGCTTACGGGTTCGCGGTCCCGGACGAGAATGCGCTGCTGGTCAAGAAGTTACGGGGCGGCATCGGGGCGCTCACGTCGCACCTTCAGGAACTGCACACGTCGGCCGGCGGCGAGCTGAGGCTGCGGAGCAAGGTCGACGAGATCCTGGTCGCCGATGGTCGCGTCGCCGGTGTCCGCCTCGAAGACGGCTCAATGCTGACCGCGCCCATCGTCGTGTCCGCGGTCGCCCCCGACCTGACGGTCAACGGGCTGGTCGACGCAAGCGCCGTGCCGCCTGACATCCGGGAGCGGTTCTCCCGTGTCGACCACCGCGGCAGTTACCTGCAGATGCACTTCGCGCTCGATGGCACACCGGAATTCGCGGCGCCCTACGAACTGCTAAACGATTCCGCCATGCAATCCAACATCGGCATTTTCAGCACGCCCGAGGAGCTGCAGCAGCAGTGGGAGGATTGCCGGCGCGGGATCGTTCCCGCCGATCCGGCGATCGCGTTGCAGATCCCGTCGGCCAATGATCCGGGCCTGGCGCCGCCCGGCAAGCACGCCGTCTCCGCGTTCTCCCTGTGGTTCCCCATCGAAGAGAGCCAAGCCAGCTACGGCGAGATGAAGGTCGAGATGGGACGGCGGGTGATCGAGAAGATCACCAGGCTGGCACCGAATTTCGAAGACATCATCATCAGGCACACGACCTTCACCCCCAAGCACATGGGCACCATGTTCGGCGCGCCCGGTGGCGACTACTGTCACGGGCTGATCCATCCGGATCAGATCGGCCCCAACCGTCCGGGCCCCAAAGGCTATGTCGATCAACCGATCCCGATCGACGGCCTGTATCTGGCCATCGCGGGTTGCCACGGCGGGCCCGGCATCACCTTCATCCCCGGCTACAACGCCGCCCAGCAGGTGCTGGCCGACACGGCCTGATCGCCGCGGTCAGACGCCGACCGCGCGTTCCAGTTCCTTCAACGAGTCCTCCAGGTGCCCGAGCAACCGCTGTAGGTGCGGCACGCTGCGCCGGCAGCCGACAAGTCCGAAGTCCAGATTGTCAGCATTATTCGCCAGCGTGATGTTCAGGGCCTGGCCGTCGAGGGCGATCGACAACGGATAGTTGCCGTCAAGGCGCGCGCCCTTCCAGTACAACGGCTCACGCGCGCCCGGCACGTTCGAGATGACTATGTTGAACGGCGGCGGGGTAGCGGACACGAATCCCGGTAGGGCGGCCAGTCCCAGGGGCGCGATCATCGTCGCCGACAGCGCCAGCGCCTGCACACGCGGCAGCTGTGAGAACACCTTCTTGTTGTTGCGCATCGAAATGTTGATGGCTTCCAGGCGTTTTGCCGGATCGTCGGTGTCGGTGGCGAGATTGCACAGCACGACACCGGTCATGTTGCCGCCGCTGTCGGCCTCTCCTTTGGTGCGCATGCTCACCGGAACCATCGCAATCAGCGGAGCTTCCGGCAGCGCCTTCTGCTCGAGCAGGTAGTGGCGCAGCGCGCCGGCGCACATCGCGAGCACGACGTCGTTAACCGTCGTTCCCGCAGCCTGTTTGACGCTGCGGACGCGCTCCAGTGACCAGGATTGGGCGGCGACCCGCCGGGCACCACCGATCGGAACGTTGAACATGGTCCGTGGCGCGCCGAAGGGCAGGGTCAGTTGCTGCTCGAGCAACGCTGCGCGGGCCAGCGATACCGTCGACGGAGCGAGCGCCGCAACCGAACCCACCGTCCGGGTGATCCTCTGCAGCGGCGACGGCTGGTCCGACTCCGACGGCCGGCGCTTGGGTGCCAGATTCCACGGAACGCGAATCTCGTTGTCATTCGGGTCGGTCGACAACGTGCGCTGCGTCAGCTTCAGAGCCGACACCCCGTCGATCAGGGCATGGTGGAACTTGACATACACGGCGAACCGGCCGTCGTCGAGACCCTCGACCAGGTGGGCCTCCCAGAGCGGGCGGTGCCGATCGAGCAGAGTGCCATGAAGGCGCGACGTCAGCTCGAGCAGATCTCGCACGCGACCGGGCGCGGGTAGCGCCGACCGGCGCAGGTGATAGTCGAGGTCGACCTCGTCGTCGAAGGTCCAACCGATGTTGGCGATGCCGCCCAACAAGGTGGCCGGATGCTTGCGGAACATCGGCTGAAATTCCTGTTCAGCGACCATCGCTTGATATATCTCGCGCAACAGGTCCACCCCTGAGATGCCGTCCGGAGGCTCGAACAACTGCAGACCGCCGACATGCATGGGGTGCTCACGAGACTCGCCCAGCAGGAACATCGAATCCGTCGGCGAAATCAGCCTCATGAAACTCTTTCTATTCCCCGTCGTTGCCCTCCACCGACGATTCGTCAGATCGCCATCAGTGAACCTAAGCGGGGTGGCACCGAGTACGCCAAATTCAATCGCCACGACTCCGAAGCTGCGCCGACCAGTCGTCGGGCACTCTGCCCCTCGGACCGGGCACCGTCTCGTCCACCGGGCGGCATTCCGGCGCAGCGAGTTCCGGCCCGTCGTAGTACTCGTTAGTCTTCGTAGTTCCAGAACCAGTCTTCGCCCGGTTCGAACGACCGGATGATGGGATGCCCGCTGTCTCGCCAGTGCCCCGACGCGTGCCGCGCCAGCGAGTCGTCGCAGCATCCGATGTGCCCGCAGGCCGCGCAGCGGCGCAGGTGCACCCACCAGCCGCCGTCGGCGTCGCATTCGACGCAACCGGTACCGCTCGGCGGAACGGTGGGATCGACCGTGGCGCTCATAGGTCGCGAGCCTACCGGCGGCGTCGCCGAAACCGTCCCAGGCGCATGGCGGCCTCGCTATGGTCGCGCCATGGCTACCAGCGAAACCCGCGAAGTCGTGATCGAAGCGACCCCGGAGGAGATCCTCGACGTCATCGCCGATGTCGAGACGATGCCCGAGTGGTCTTCGCAGCAACAGAGAGTCGAAATCTTGGAGGGCGGTGACGACGGAAGGCCGCGCCGGGTCAAGATGAAGGTCAAATCCGCGGGCATCTCAGACGAGCAAGTCGTGGACTACACGTGGACCGACGACGGCGCCAGCTGGACCCTGGTCAGCGCGGGTCAATTGAAGGCTCAAGACGCCAAGTACACGCTGACACCCGAGGGTGACAAGACCCGGGTCAAGTTCGAGCTGACCATCGATCCCTCGGTGCCGATTCCGGGATTCATCCTCAAGCGCGCGATCAAAGGGGCGATGGAAACCTCGACCGACGGCTTGCGCAAGCGGGTGCTGAAGGTCAAGAAGGGCGGCTGAGTTACGTTCCGCCGGTGAGTAATAGCGGCCCCTGGCCGGGGTGAAGGTGAGAGATCGGTTGGTAATCAGTCCTCGGTCCCAACGGTGACCTTGGCTTCCGCGACACGCTCGCCCCGGGCCCGCTTGATCAGCCACGGCAGGTAGGGCACGACGAAGGCGAGCACGGCGAGGGCAAGGAAGATCGCCGACGTCGGGCGGGTGACGAACACGCTCCAGTCGCCATTGGACGCGGTGAGCGCGCGACGCAGCTGGCTTTCCAGGTTCGGGCCCAGGATCGCGCCTAGAATGACCGGAGCGATCGGGAAGTCGTAGAGCCTCATGAACAGGCCGACGATCCCGATGGCGTAGGCGATGAGGATGTCGGTCGGGCTCCCGGAGACCGAGTACACGCCGAGCGTGGCGAACAGAAGGATCCCGGCGTAGAGGATAGGCCGCGGGATCTGCAGCACCTTCACCCACAGCCGGATCAGGGGCAGGTTGAGCAGCAGCAGCATGACGTTGCCGATGTACAGCGACGCGATCAGCGCCCACACCAACTCCGGTGAGTTCTCGAAGAGCTGGGGTCCCGGCTGCAGATTGAATATCTGGAAGGCGGCAATGAGCACGGCCGCGGTGGCCGACGTCGGCAGTCCCAGCGTGAGCAGCGGCACGAGGACGCCGGAGAAGGAGGCGTTGTTGGCCGCCTCCGGGCCGGCGACGCCCTCGATCGCGCCCTTTCCGAACTCCGCCTTGCCCTTCGAGCGCTTCCGCTCGTAGGTGTAGGACAGGAACGTCGGCAGCTCGGCGCCGCCCGCGGGCAGGACACCGAAGGGGAACCCGATGCCGGTGCCGCGCAGCCATGGTCCCCACGATCGTCGCCAGTCCTGGCGGCTCATCCAGAAGATGTCGCCCTTACGCGGTGGGTCCAGCGGTGCGAGCACCCCCGGTCTGGTGCGGCCGCGGACCAACACGTACAGGGTCTCGCCGATGGCGAACAGCCCGATGATGAGGATGACATCGCTGATCCCGTCGTACAGCAGCGGTTGACCGAAGGTCAGCCGCGCCTGTCCGGACAGCGCGTCCAGCCCGACCATGCCGAGGGTGACGCCGAACAGGAGGGCAAGCAGTCCCCGCACGATCGAACGCCCGACGAGCGCGGTGACCGCGACGAGCGCCAGCACCATCAGCGCCGTGTAGTCGGCCGCGGTGAACTTCACGGCGAGCTGGCCGATCGGCTTGGCAACGAACGTGAGCAGAACCGTCGCGATCGTTCCCGCGACGAACGAGCCGATCGCCGCGGTGGCCAGCGCCGCCCGTGCGCGTCCCCGACGCGCCATCGCGTGGCCCTCCAGGGCCGTCGCGACCGACGCCGATTCCCCCGGGGTGTTGAGCAGGATCGACGTGGTCGAGCCGCCGTACATGGCGCCGTAGTAGATACCGGCGAACATGATGAATGCGCCTGCGGGATCGTCGAATTGGAACGTGACCGGCAGCAGTAGCGCGATCGTCACCGCGGGACCGATGCCGGGCAACACTCCGACGAGCGTGCCGAGGGTGACCCCGAGCGCCGCCAGGAGCAGGTTGGTCGGTGAGAAGACCGTGGCGAAGCCACCGAGGAGATCGGTGAAGACCGTCATACCGGCAGCAACCCCGGCGGCAGGTAGATATTGAGTCCACGGGTGAACAGGAAGTAGACCGCGACGGTCAGGCCGACCGCGACCACTGCGTCTCGAATGTGGTTGCGGCTGCCCAAGATCGCGGCCGACACCGCGAACAGCACGGCGGTTGAGATCAGGTAGCCCGACGAAGTCGAGGATGTAGGCGTAGACGATCAGCGTCACCACCAGTGCCAGCACCCGCGGCAGGTGGTCGAACCGCTCCGCGACCGTGCCGCTGCGCCGGCCGGCGAGTGCGGCGACGGCGCCGGCAAGGTACGCGGCCGCCAGCAGGATCCACACGATCGCGAGGACGACCGGCAGGAACCGCGGCCCCTGGGGTCCGAGGTCACCCGGCACCTGCCACCCCTGCCACAGCAGCCCGACGCCGAGCGCCAAGACGATCACCCCGAGGACCACCGGCGCTACCGGTGAGCCCTCGGGTATCTCCTCCTCTACCAGGTCCTCGGCGCTGGGGGCGCGGTCGTCGTCCGAGCCCGTGTCCAGGCCGCCGTTCGCGATGCTCACAGGCCGAGGTCGGTCATGGTGGTCGCCGTCTCGGTCTGCTGATCGGCGACGAACTTGGCGGCGTCGTCGCCGGTGCGGTAGTCGTCGGTCCAGCCCCGCTGTTCGAGCAGGGCCTTCCACTGCTCGGTGCCGTGGATGCGGTCGACGAACGCGGTGATGCCGTCGACCTGGGCGTCGCTGAGTCCGGGGGGCGCGAAGATCCCCCGCCAGTTGACGTAGTCGACGTCCAGCCCGGAGCCGGTCAGCGTGGGGGCGGGCTTTCCTGCGACGTCTACCTCCTCGTTGGAGCTGATCGCGAGGAGCCGCATGGCGCCGCTCTCGATCTGCCCTTCGAATTCGGACACCCCGGAGACGCCGACCTCGACGTCGCCGGACAGGATTCCGGCCGTCGCCTCACCGCCGCCGGCGTACCCCACATAGTTCATGTCGGCGGGGTTGAGGTTGGCGGCCTTCAGCATCAGGCCGACCAAGATGTGGTCCGCGCCGCCGGCCGAACCGCCACCGAAGGTGACGGACTTCGGGTCTCCGCGATAGGCGTTGACGACGTCCTGGACGTTCTGGAACGGCGAGTCGGCACGGACGACCACCGCTAGGGCCTCGGAAGTGAGCGTCGCGATGGTCGTGGCATCGGTGATCTTAAGCGGCGAATCGGCCTGCTGGAGGGCACCGATCATGACCAGGCCGCCGATCATCAGCGTGTTGGGGTTGCCCTTGTCGCTGGTGGTCAGTTCCGCCAGACCGGTGGCGCCGCCCCCGCCCTCGCGGTTGATCACCTCGACGTTCTGGTCCGTCAGCTTCGCTTCCTGAATGACCTGCTGCAGTCCGCGCGCCGTCTGGTCCCAGCCGCCGCCGGGTTTGGCGGGCACTAGGAGCTCGACCGGCTTGGTCGGATAGTTGGCGGCGTCCTCGCCACCACCCTTGTCGCCGGGAGCGCAAGCGGTTCCCAGGGCGAGGGCGACGCTCGCGCCCAGAACGATGGCAGGGGAAAGGCGACGGCCACGCCGCGGTCGCAAGATGCTCATGGAGTGCTCCTCGTCACAGATGGTGTCCCGGCGTACGCTACACCTAAACCATCAGATGGTCCAGAAAAACCATAGAGTGGATTTTTCCGGGGTTGTTGGGTACCTTGGCGTCACCGATATCGATCGCGAGGAGGGCGCTTGTGAGCGGAGATTCCTCGGTACGCAGCGTCGCCCGCACGCTCGACCTGCTGAATCTGTTCGACCACCATCGGCCGTTCCTAACGTTGCGCGAGATCGTCGAACGCAGCGGTCTCCCGAAGACGACCGTCGTGCGCCTGCTGGCCAACCTCGAGGCTCGCGCGCTGGTGTCGGTTCGCCCGGACGGCACGTACACGCTGGGCGCCGGGATGTTGCGGTGGGTCCGCATGGCGGCAGCCCTGTGGCAGGTGAACGAGCCGACCGTCGCGAGCATGCGCCGCCTCGTCGACACCTGCGGTGAGACGGTGAACATCTACGTCCGGCAGGACAAGACGCGGATGTCCATCGCGCAGGAGCAGGGCACCCACACCGTGCGCAACGTCGTCGAGGTCGGCACGCCGATGCCCCTGTCGGGCGGGTCGGCTGCGAAGGTCCTCCTCACCGGCGCACCGCAGGTCATCGACGACCTGGGCAGCCTCAACCCGAACCTCGACACCGCGCGTTTGCGCGCGGAGGTGGAGGAGGCGCGCAGTGCGGGTTTCGCTGTCAGTCATGGCGAGCGGGAGGAGGGCGCCAGCGCGGTCAGCGCACCGATCGTCGCCTCCGACGGCCGCGTCCTGGCCGCCCTGTGCATCAGCGGCCCCAGCTCCCGCCTGACCGAACCCCGGCTGGACGCCGCCATCCGCGCGGCGATCGACACCGCGAAGGAAATCTCAGCGTTCGGCCTCGGCGGCGTCGAGGAGCTGTTGTGAGTGTTCCTCTGCTGCAAGGGGTTCGGGTCCTCGACCTCACCAACGTCCTCGCCGGCCCGTTCGCCGGCTACCAGCTCGCGTTGCTCGGCGCCGACGTACTCAAGGTCGAAAGTCCGCACGGCGGTGACCTCGCTCGCCAGCTCGGCGCCGACCCCGACCTCAGCCGTGAACAGCTCGGCGCGTCGTTTCTGGCGCAGAACGCGGGCAAGCGGTCGATCGCACTCGATCTCAAGGACGACCACGACCGCGCGGCGTTCACTCGACTCGTCGCCGACTACGACGTCGTCCTCGAGAACTTCCGCCCCGGCGTGATGGACCGGCTCGGCTTCGGCTGGGACGCCATCCGGACCATCAACCCCGCGGCGATCTATTGCGCCGTATCGGGTTTCGGGCAGACGGGTCCGATGCGTGACCGCCCCGCATACGACCAGATCATTCAGGGTCTCTCCGGTCTCATGAGCGTCACCGGGACCGCGGAGACCTCGCCGATGCGCGTCGGCGTGCCGATCTGCGACAGCATCGGCGGTCTGGTCGCCGCGTTCGCGATCTGCGCCGCCCTGGTCAGGCGGGCCGAAACTGGAGAAGGCGCCTTCCTCGACGTGTCCATGCTCGAAGCCGCGATCGCCTCGATGGGTTGGGTGGTTTCCGATCAGCTCATCGCCGAGCGTGACCCCCGCCCGATGGCGAATGAGAACCCCACCTCTGCGCCGTCGGGCACCTTTGACACCGCCGAAGGCAAGCTCAACATCGCGGCGAACAAGCAAGAGCAATTCGAGGCGCTCTGCGGTGTGTTGCGTCGTCCGGACCTGTTGGCCGACTCCAGGTTCGCCACCCGCGACGCGCGCAAGCAGCACCGCGGCGAGCTGCGCGAAGAACTCGAGAAGAGCCTCACCCAGAAGACCGCGCAAGCGTGGGACGAGCAGCTCACGCGCAGCGGCGTCCCGGCGGCGCCCGTCGTCACCGTCCGTGAAGCGCTGGAGTCCAAGCAGATCCGCGCCCGCGGCCTGATCCACACCGTCGCCTCACCGTCCCCCCGCGGGGGCACGCTGCGGCTGCTCGGCAGCCCTGTTCACGTCGACGGCGAGGCCATCGGACCTGCCGCCCCGCCACCGGTCCTCGGTGCCGACACCGCCGCCGTACTCGCCGAATTCGACCACGACACCCACAAGCGAGGAGCCCAATGACGACCACGAGTCCCCCGATCGCCCAGTTCGACCGGTGCGAACCCGACCTGCTCGCCCAGCTCGCCGGGTTCGGCACGTCGATGGTGAGCGACGCCATGGAACGTTTCGGCGCCCTAGACGCCGAGATTCAGGCGCAGTGGCCGACCGCCCGCCTGGTGGGCAACGCCTTCACCGTCTGGACCCGGTCGGGGGACAACCTCGCGATCCACGAAGCCCTCGAAATCATTGGCCCTGGCGACGTTCTAGTGGTGAACGGCTCGGGCGACAAGAGCCGAGCGTTGATCGGCGAGATGATCGGTATCAAGGCGAAGGCGCGCGGGGTCGCCGGGTTCGTCCTCGACGGTGCGGCGCGGGACATCGACGCGCTGCGGGATCTGGACATGCCCGTCTTCGCCCGCGCTTCCACTCCCGCCGGTCCCTACAAGCACGGCCCCTTCCGCCTCCTGCAACCGATCGCCGTTGGGGGCGTGTGTGTTTCGCCCGGCGATGCCGTTATCGCCGACCGTGATGGTGTCACCATCGTCAATCGTCTCGTGCTGGCCGAGACGATCGAGAAGGCCGCAAAGATCGAGGCGCGGGAGGCGGCGAAACGCGTCGCCAATGCGAAACCCATCCGATGAGCACGGCTCCACTGACCTGGATCCCCCGCCCCGTCGCCGACGAGGCTGTCGCCCACTTGCGTGCACACGGCGATGTCGCGTTGGGCTACGGGCCGGGTGCAGTCGACTACGGGGTCATTGCCTCTCGAACCACGGGCGTATTGCTGCGCACCGCCGAGTTCCGGCGCCAGCACATCGATCTCGCGCCGAACCTGCGCATCATCGCCAGGCACGGTGCCGGCTACGACACAGTCGACGTCGACGCGGCAACCGAACGCGGCATCCCGGTCACCATCACCGGAGCGGCCAACGCCGACGCGGTCGCCGAACACGTCTTCGCGCTGATGTTCGCAGTAGCCCGCAACATCGCCACCGCCGACCGGGCCGTCCGGGACGGCGCGTGGACTACGGCGCGTGGCGAGCTCACCGGGATCGAGATCGCCGGCCGCACCATGGGCCTGCTCGGCTGCGGCCGCATCGGCCGCCGCGTCGCCACCATGGCCGCCGCGCTCGGCATGACCGTCGCCGTGTGCGACCCCGCCCTGTCTGCGGCCGACGCCGAGGCACTCGGAATGCGATTGACCGCCAAGGACGAGCTGTTCCGCATCAGTGACGTGGTGTCGCTGCACCTGCCGCTCACCGCGGACACCAACAAGATCATCGATCACCGAGCACTTGGTGCGCTGCCGGCAGGGGCCATCCTCATCAACACCGCCCGCGGCGGATTGATCGACGAGGACGCACTTCTCGAGCACCTCGACAATGGCCACCTCGCCGGCGCAGGTCTCGACGTCCTGGCCGCCGAACCGCCACCCGCCGGCGATCCGCTCGCCGCACACCCGCGAACGGTGCTGACCCCGCACATCGGCGGCCAGACCCACGAAGCAATGCGCCGCGTCGCAATGGACGCCGCACAGTCCATCCTCACCGCGTACCGCGGCGAGACTCCGGCGAATGCGATCAACCTGCAATGACGGAAAACCCGAATCGCGCCTCACGCGCATCCGATATCGACATCCTCGTCAGCGAGGTCGGGCCGCGGGACGGCCTGCAGAGCGTGGACCGCACGATGCCCACCGCGGTGAAATACCGGTGGATCGCCGCGCTCGCCGACGCCGGGCTGCGCGAGATCGAGGTCGCCTCGTTCGTCTCCCCGAAACGCCTACCGCAGATGGCCGACGCGGCCGACGTGGTCGCCGCCGCGCTCACCATCCCGAACCTGAACGTGCTTGCGTTGGTGCCCAACCTCATCGGGGCAAAGAACGCCATCGCGGCCGGCGCGCGAAACCTGACTATGCCGATCTCCGCGTCCCGCGCGCATAGCCAGAGCAATATCGGCATGAGCCCCGAGCAGGCATTGGGTCAGGTGGCCGCCATCGCCGAACTGCGCGCGGAGACACCCGATCTCCGTCTCGAGGTCGGTGTGTCGACCGCGTTCGGCTGCACCATGGAAGGCCCGGTCAGTGAGGACTGGGTGATCGACCTGGCGGTGACCGCCGCACGCAACGGCGCGGACAACGTCGGCCTGTCCGACACCACCGGCTACGCAAACCCCGCTCAGATCCAGCGGTTGTTCATGCGCCTGCGCGCCGAGCTCGGCGAGAAGGCGGGCGGGGCTCACCTGCACAACACCCGCGGGCAGGGCCTCGCCAACGTGGTCGCCGCTCTCGACGTCGGTGTCACAACATTCGACGCATCACAGGCGGGGTTGGGCGGCTGTCCGTATGCACCCGGCGCAAGCGGCAACATCGTCACTGAGGACCTCGTCTACCTGCTGGAGTCCATGGGTCTGCGTACCGGTGTGGACCTCGAGGCTCTGATTGCCGCCCGCGCGATCATCACCGAGGGGCTGCCCGGCGAAGACCTCTACGGCCACCTCCCCGATGCCGGTCTGCCGAAGGGCTTCCACTACGCCAGTCAGAGCTCGAATTGCGTCCGGCAAAGCTGCCCGGTAGCTAAATTCGAGATTGTGGCCGTAAGAGCATCGAGGGAAGTCGTCTTCGACGTCGCACTCGAGCGCTTGCGCCGTCGGGTGGTGGGCCGCCTCGAACACGTTCAGGATTAGTCCGCGTATTTCATCGACCCTCGAAGTCCGGTGTGCGGTGTTCGAGGAATGCGGCGACGCCTTCGGCGGCATCGCGGCTACCCAGGACGGTCTGGTTCCACTCGAGTAGCGCCTGCGCTGCCGAGTCGCGCGAGGCTCGCTCGGCAGCGCGTGCGGATGCCAGCGCGGCCTGGACCGCGAGTGGTGCGTTAGCGGCGATCATCTTGGCGATTTCGACGGCCCTGTCCAGGTGCCGGCCTTCGGGCACCACCTCGTTGACGAGACCCGCGGCCAGCGCGGTGTCGGCGTCGAAGCGCTCGGCGGTGAGTAGATATCGCATGCCGGCGGCGCCGAGGCGAGCGGGCAACCGGAACGTCGCTCCGCCCAGCGGAAAGATTCCGCGCGCAACCTCGAGCTGTGCGAAGCGCGTGCCCTCGGCCGCCACCGCAACCTGGGACGCCAGCGCGAGCTCGATGCCGAGCGTGTTGCAGACACCGTGCACCGCAACGACGATGGGCTTCGGGCAGGGTTCGCCGAAGAAGTTCCACGGATCGAAGCCGTCCGCGGGAAGGACCGCGCTGATGTCGCCGGTGGCCACCAGGGGCGCCACGGACGCGAGATCGAGTCCGGCCGTGAACAGCCGACCGTGCCCGAAGATCACACCCACCCGGAGGTGGTCCGAATCCGCCAGGCGCCGGCAGGCCCGGCATACCGTCTGGATCACCTCGAGGTCCCACAGGTTGTGGGCCTCCGGGCGGTTCACTCCGATGAGGAGCAGCGGTCCGTCTTCGGAGATGGTTACCGGGTCCATGGTCAAGCCTCCAGCACCGACAGCCGCCGGATCGCCTCGTCGAGGGTGTCGTCACGCTTGCAGAACGCGAAGCGCACCAGGTGATTCCACGCGTCGGCATGCTCGGCGCCGGGGTCGCAGAACGCCGACATCGGGATGGCGGCCACACCCGCGCGTTCGGGCAACTCCGAGCAGAACGTTGTGCTGTCGCTGTAACCCAGCGGCCGCGGGTCGGCGCAGAGGAAATACGTGCCGAAGCTGTCGTGCACCTCGAAGCCCAACTCGGCCAGCGCCGAGCCCAGCTTGTCGCGCTTGGCCTGCAACGATTCCCGGAGCGCCGCTACCCACGCCTCCTCGGTGTTGAGCGCCTGAGCCACCGCGGGCTGGAACGGCGCACCGCCGACATAGCTCAGATACTGCTTCGCCGCGCGCACCCCTGCGATGAGTTCCGGTGCGCCGCAAGCCCATCCGATCTTCCAGCCGGTGCAGTTGAACATCTTGGCCGCACTGGAGATGGTGACCGTGCGCTCGGCCATTCCCGGGTAGTTGGCCAGCGGCACGTGCCGGTGTCCGTCGAACACCAGGTGCTCGTAGACCTCGTCGGTGATCACCAGCAGATCCGCCGACACGGCAAGGTCAGCCAGCGCGCTCAGTTCGTTGTCCGATGCCACCATGCCGGTCGGGTTGTGCGGTGAGTTGACGATCAACGCCTTGGTCCGCGGCGTGACGGCGCGCCGTAGCCCGTCGACGTCAATCGCGAAGCCGCGGCCATTCTGGATCAGCGGCACGGCGCGCCGGTCACAGCCGGCCATCGCGATCACGGGGGAGTAGGAGTCGTAGAACGGCTCGATCAACAACACCTCGGAACCCGGCTCGACGAGCCCGATGACCGCGGCGGCGATGGCCTCGGTGGCGCCGACGGTCACCAGCACCTCGGTGTCCGGGTCATACTCGGTGCCGAAGTGGCGCTTGCGCTGCGCGGCGATCGCCTCCCGCAGCGGCGCGATGCCGAGGCCCGGCGGGTACTGGTTGACGCCCTCGGCGATGGCGTTCTCCGCGGTCTTGAGCATCGCCGGCGGTCCGTCCTCATCGGGGAAGCCCTGGCCCAGGTTCACCGCGCCGATGCGGGCGGCCAGCGCCGACATCTCGGCGAACACGGTCACTGCGTACGGCCGCAGTCTCGACACCGTCATGGCAGACGAGCCTACTGGCGCGTCGAGTGGCCACTAATGCCACGCCGTCGCGCGAAACGCGTGCGATAACTGGCCACTGGATGCGTCACCCCGAAAGATGATCCAGATCAACGGCGTTCGCGCCGCCGACTGGCCAGGATCGCCTGGCCCACAGGCTCTCCAAGCTTGTCTTGAGGTGTTCGGTGCCGGGTGGCAGTGCGACCTGGTCGACCGATTCGTACACGCGTTCCATCGTCGCTTCCGCTGTGGCTCGGGCGCGTCGGGACGACATCCCCCAGGAGGCGCCCTCACTGGCGAGATCGTCGACGTCGACCGAGTCGATGTTGGACCTGCCGTTGATGATGTGACCTGTGCCCTTGTACCTGGAGTCCAGGTGCATTACTGGTGCCGCGTCGTAGAGGGGCGCGAGTGACACGCTGCCGGCGCGGTCGATCAGCAATGAATAGTTCTTCGAGTGGGCGTCTCCGTTCCCGATCACGACGTTGAACGTGACCGCCTCAAGCAGTGCGATGCGAAACGCGTCCGGGTCCCGGGACCTGGCCGCGGCCGCACGGGCCAGCCGGCGAAGCCTGGAGCCGTACCGCTCGAACTCGGCCGTGCTCTCGTACTTCGCCTGCGGATCGAGGCCAAGCGCCTGACAGAAGTCCTCCTGGTGGAGGCGCTCACCCGACGGGGTGCGGTCGTAGCGGGTCACGACGATCGCATCGCGCTCATCGAATCTCGCGAGGGTGGATTCGGCGGCCGCGATACGCGCGTGGCGCGCTACGCGCAGTGCCCAGTCCTCGGTTTGGATGAGCTGTGGCAATGCACTGCCGAGGGGCTCGGGCTTGATGATGTGGGTCGACGGTGCTCCCGCCTCCGGCCAGCCCCAGGCGCCATCGGGTAGCGCTACGAGGAGCACCTTGTCTTGGATGCCAGCCAGGGATGCCTGCGGTGTTGTGCCGTCGGGGAGGTGGTAGGTCGGTAGGTCGACGACCAATCGGGTGACCTCATCGTCGGTGAGTCGGCGCACGTGGCCGCCGCCTGGTTCGACACCGTCGGGGAGGATCTGGACGGCGCCAGCGCACTCCGCGCCAACGATTCGGAGCAGCCCCATGGTGTCGGTGACCGGCACTCCGGCTTCGGTGGCGAGATGTTGGCGCAGGTTGCCTTCCGGCAGGAGGCCTTCGATGAAGGCAGAGACGATGCTGCCGGCTCTCCCTTTGCCGTCGACCGCAGGCTTCGGGCTGATGGGCAGCGAGAGTGAGAGGACGCGGCTGCCCTCGCCGAATGTGTCGAGCGCGTCGGTTGTGAAGTCCATTCGGAGGCGGTAACGGCTAGGTTCGCTCAGCCGCGCGACCCGGATGCCGTGTAGCCACACGTTGAGATGTCTAGTCGGCATCGAGCACCGCCAAGCGAGTGAACTTTGGTGCCACGGCGATGGCGTAGCCGCACTCTGAGAGCGCGCGCAGCGCGGTGTCGACGCTGACCGGCTCGCCGCGCTCTAAACGGGAGATGGTCATGCGGGTGACGCCGAGGCGGTCGCCGAGCTCTTCTTGGCGGAGGCCTTTCTCGTGGCGGGCGCGCCTGATGCGCTCGCCGAGTTCGGCGGTGTCGTACACCATCGCGGCCAGGTGATACATATATCGATCATACTGCGCTCCTGGGCCGATGCTTGATATTTCGATCATTACTCCGCTGGCTAGAGGCTGCGATCCATATACGGATCATTGGCCAAACCGTCATACATGCGCGATATTTCGATCACCGCTAATGCGTGTGTCTGGCCGACGCACTTGACGCGCCGCGCCTCTGGCAGGCCTGCCGGCTGCGCCTGCCCGAGCACCGCCCAACCAACAGGTTGGCCGACCCTGTTAGGCTGCCTGGGCAGAGGACTACCGTCCACATGGACAGGACTCCCACAACCCCACCTGAACAGGAAACATCTTCATGTCCGAAGAAGCCTTCATCTACGAGGCAATCCGTACGCCTCGCGGTAAGCAGCGCAATGGCTCGCTGAACGAGGTCAAGCCGATCAACCTGGTCACCGGCCTGGTCGACGAGCTTCGACGCCGGTTCCCCGATCTGGACGAGACCCTGATCAGCGATGTCATATTGGGCGTCGTCTCCCCGGTCGGCGATCAGGGCGGCGACATCGCCCGCACCGCGGTGCTGGCCGCGGGCCTGCCCGACACCACCGGCGGTGTGCAACTCAACCGGTTCTGCGCGTCCGGCCTTGAGGCCGTGAACACCGCCGCGCAGAAGGTGCGCTCGGGCTGGGACGACCTGGTGCTCGCCGGCGGCGTGGAGTCGATGAGCCGGGTTCCGATGGGTTCCGACGGCGGCGCCTGGGCGACCGACCCGGAAACCAACTACCAGATCGGCTTCGTCCCGCAGGGCATCGGCGCCGACCTGATCGCCACCATCGAGGGGTTCTCCCGCGAGGACGTCGACGCCTACGCTGCGCGCTCGCAGGAGCGGGCCGCCGCGGCGTGGTCGGGCGGCTACTTCGCCAAGTCGGTCGTCCCGGTGAAGGACCAGAACGGCCTGGTCATCCTCGATCACGACGAGCACATGCGACCCGGGTCCACCGTGGAGAGCCTGGGCAAGCTGAAGACCGCGTTCGACGGCATCGGGTCGATGGGCGGATTCGACGACGTGGCGCTGCAGAAGTACCACTGGGTCGAGAAGATCAACCACGTCCACACCGGCGGCAACAGCTCCGGCATCGTCGACGGCGCCGCGCTGGTGCTCGTCGGCAGTGAAAGTGCGGGGAAGGCTCAAAATCTGACGCCGCGGGCGCGCATCGTGGCCACCGCCACCAGCGGCGCCGATCCGGTCATCATGCTGACCGGCCCGACCCCGGCCACCCGCAAGGTGCTCGACCGCGCCGGGCTGACCGCCGACGACATCGATCTGTTCGAGCTGAACGAGGCGTTCGCGTCGGTGGTGCTGAAGTTCCAGAAGGACCTGAACATCCCCGACGAGAAGCTCAACGTCAACGGCGGAGCCATCGCGATGGGCCACCCGCTGGGTGCCACCGGCGCCATGATCACCGGCACCATGGTCGACGAGCTCGAGCGCCGCAACGCCCGTCGCGCGCTGATCACCCTGTGCGTCGGCGGCGGCATGGGCGTAGCCACCATCATCGAGCGAGTTTAAGGCTCGAGGGTCTAGGAGAAAAGCAATGGCAGAGAACACCATTCAGTGGGATAAGGATGCCGACGGCATCGTCACCCTGACGCTCGACGATCCCACGGGGTCGGCCAACGTCATGAACGAGCACTACATCGAATCCATGGGCAAGGCCGTCGAACGCCTTGTCGCCGAGAAGGATTCGATCACCGGTGTCGTCATCACCAGCGCCAAGAAGACCTTCTTCGCCGGTGGCGACGTGAAGAGCATGGTGCAGATCGGGCCCGAGAATGCTGGTGAGGCGTTCAGTCTGGTCGAGGGCGTCAAGAGAGATCTGCGCGCGCTGGAGACCCTGGGCAAGCCGGTGGTGGCCGCCATCAACGGTGCGGCGCTCGGAGGCGGTCTGGAGATCGCGCTGGCGTGTCACCACCGCATCGCCGCCGACGTCAAGGGCAACCAGATCGGCTTCCCCGAGGCGACGCTGGGCCTGCTGCCCGGCGCGGGTGGCGTCACCCGCAGCGTCCGGATGTTCGGTATCCAGAAGGCCTTCATGGAGGTCCTGAGCCAGGGCACCCGCTTCAAGCCGGCCAAGGCCAAGGAAATCGGCCTGATCGACGAGGTGCTACCGACTGTCGAGGAATTGGTGCCCGCCGCCAAAGCGTGGATCAAGGCCAACCCGGATTCGCACACCCAACCGTGGGATGCCAAGGGCTACAAGATGCCCGGCGGCACGCCCTCGTCACCGGGACTGGCGTCGATCCTGCCGTCATTCCCGGCCCTGCTGAAGAAGCAGATCAAGGGTGCGCCGATGCCGGCGCCGCGGGCGATCCTGGACGCCGCGGTCGAGGGCGCGCAGGTGGACTTCGACACCGCGTCGCGAATTGAGAGCCGCTACTTCACCGAGCTGGTCACCGGCCAGGTCGCCAAGAACATGATTCAGGCGTTCTTCTTCGATCTGCAACACATCAACGGCGGTGGCTCGCGCCCCGAGGGCATCGGCAAGACCCCGATCACGAAGATCGGCGTGCTCGGTGCCGGGATGATGGGCGCCGGGATCGCCTACGTCTCGGCCAAGGCCGGTTTCGACGTGGTGCTCAAGGACGTGACCATCGAGGCCGCGGAGAAGGGTAAGGGCTACTCGGAAAAGCTCGAGGCCAAGGCGCTGGAGCGGGGCAAGACCACCGAGGAGAAGTCCAAGGCGCTGCTGGGCCGGATCACGCCGACGGCCGACCCAGCCGACTTCGCCGGTGTCGACTTCGTGATCGAGGCGGTGTTCGAGAACCAGGAACTCAAGCACAAGGTGTTCCAGGAGATCGAAGACATCGTCGAGCCCAACGCGCTGCTGGGATCCAACACCTCGACGCTGCCGATCACGGGTCTGGCGACCGGTGTGAAGCGGCAGGACGATTTCATCGGAATCCACTTCTTCTCGCCGGTCGACAAGATGCCGCTAGTGGAAATCATCAAGGGCGAGAAGACTTCTGACGAGGCGCTGGCCCGGGTGTTCGACTACACGCTGGCAATCGGCAAGACCCCGATCGTCGTCAACGACAGCCGCGGCTTCTTCACCAGCCGCGTGATCGGCACGTTCGTCAACGAGGCGCTGGCCATGCTCGGCGAAGGTGTGGAGCCGGCCAGCATCGAGCAGGCGGGTTCGCAGGCCGGCTACCCGGCGCCGCCGCTGCAGCTGTCCGACGAGCTCAACCTCGAGCTGATGCACAAGATCGCCACCGCGACGCGCAAGGGCGTCGAGGACGCAGGCGGCACATATGAGCCGCATCCCGCCGAGGCGGTCGTCGAGAAGATGATCGAGGCCGGCCGGCCGTCACGGTTGAAGGGCGCGGGCTTCTACGAGTACGTCGACGGCAAGCGCGTTGGCCTGTGGCCGGGTCTGCGGGAGACGTTCAAGTCCGGGTCCTCGCAGCCGCCGCTGCAGGACATGATCGACCGCATGCTGTTCGCCGAGGCGCTGGAGACCCAGAAGTGCCTCGACGAGGGCGTGCTCACGTCGACGGCCGACGCGAACATCGGCTCGATCATGGGCATCGGGTTCCCGCCGTGGACCGGTGGTTCGGCGCAGTACATCGTCGGATATCCCGGCGGCAAGGCCGGTTTCGTGGCGCGGGCGCGCGAGCTCGCAGCCAAGTACGGCGACCGCTTCACCCCGCCGGACTCGATCACCAGCTAGCAGTACCGCACAGGCCCCTGACACAACGGAGTGTCGGGGGCCTTTGCGTATCGTCTAGGCGTGCCCGACAGCTTTACCGAAACGTTTGCAGCAGGACTGGCGCGATATGGCGAGGGGCCCTGCATCGAGTTCGAGGGTCGCTGGTATTCCGGCAACGACATCGCCGGCTATGCCGACGCCATCGCCGCGGCGCTGCGCAACGCTGGGGTGGCCGACCGAGCGCCAGTTGGGTTGGTGGTCCGCAACCGGCTGCCGCACGCCGCCGCGATCATCGGCTTCCTCGCCGCCGGCCGCCCGGTGTCGATGATCTACTCGTTCCAGTCACCGGAATCGATCGGCCGCGACATCGAGACGCTGGAGTTGTCGGCCACCGTGGCCGACTGCGAGGACTGGACCGCGCCGGTAATCGACGCCGCGAAGAACGCCGGCAGCACGGGTGTGTCGATCTCGATGCAGGAGCCGAAGGTCGCAGCCGTCCCCGGGCTAGAGCAGCGCGACGGCACCCGACGACATGTCGATACCGAACCCGATGTGGCACTTTACATTCTGACCAGCGGCACCACCGGGCCGCCGAAACGACAGGCGATCAAGACGGCCGTGCTGGAGCGCACCGTCTTCAGCGTGACCAGTGGAGAGGCCACTCCGCCGGACGCCCCGCCCGAGCTCGCCTACTGGCAGTTCGGCGGCATCGGGGTGTGCCAACTGATCGCGGGCGTCTACAACGGCAGGCGAATCGTCATCCTGGAAAGATTCACCGTCGACGGTTGGGTGCACGCGGTGAAGACGCACCGGATTCCGCGATCGGGTGTGCAGCCCGCCGTCGTCCGGATGTTGCTCGACGCAGACGTCGCCATGGAGGACCTGGCGTCGCTGCAGTTCATCATCAGCGCGTCGGGCCCGCTGGACCCCGAGACCCGCGACGAGTTCGAGGCCCGGTACGGCATTCCCGTCATGTTGGCTTACGGCGCAACCGAATTCGCCGGATCGTTGTGTGCGTGGACCGCCGACATGCAACGCGAGTTCGGTGCGTCCAAACGCAACAGCGTCGGCAGGGCGCTGCCCGATACCCAGCTGCGCGTCGTCGACCCGGACACGGGTGCCGAGCTCGCTGCCGGTGAGCGGGGGCTGCTGGAGGCCAAGGTCGCGCCGATCGGCCCGGACTGGATCCGTACCACTGACATCGCCTCGATCGACGCGGACGGGTTCGTCACGCTGCACGGCAGGGCCGACGGCGCGATCAACCGCGGCGGCTTCAAGATCCTGCCGGAAACCGTTCGGCGCGTGCTCATCTCGCATCCCGCGGTGCGTGACGCATGCGTGGTGGGCGTGCCTGACGCGCGGCTCGGTCAGGTGCCGTTCGCCGCGATCGAAGCCGCAGCGGGCATGGCGGTCCCGTCCGAGGACGAGCTGAAGGACCTCGTCCGCATGTCGTTGCCCGTTTACAACGTGCCGGTCGCCTTCGCTGTCATCGACGAACTGCCGCGCACCCCGGCGCTGAAGGTGAGCCTGCCCGCCGTCGCCGCGCTCTACGAGCCGCGCTGCAACACGTAGTAGCGCGCCCGGAATCTCTCAGGGGACGTATCGAATTCGTCACCGGCGGAGATCAGCTTCCAATCGGCAGTGAATCGCCGTTCGACCTCGGCCTGATCGATTCCGCGCACCGGACGTGTGGTGCCCGGCGAGAACCCGACGATCAGCAGCCTCGCGTCGGGAGCTGCGACCGCGGTGACTTCGCGGACGTACGCGTCGCGGTCGCCGTCGCTCATGCTGTGCAGGCAGCCGTTGTCGACAATCAATCCGAACCCGGAGCCGATGCCCTCGGAACTGAGGCGGGTCACGTCGGCCTGGGCGAAGTTGACTTGCGCCTTGCTGGCGCTCGCCTTCGCGCGCGCCTTGTCGAGCGCCTTCGCCACGAAATCTACGCCGGTGACCTGCCATCCGTGTTGTGCGAGATAGATCGACGAGTCGCCGGTGCCGCAACCGATATCGAGCGCGGTGCCGGGTGCTAAGGCGTCGTTCCCCTCGATCACCTCGCGCAGGCTCGTCGCTAACGGATGTTCGTCCCATGGGGTGAAGCCGAGCCGGTACATCGTCCGGAACAACAACTGCTTGGTCGCCACGTCAGACTGCCCCGAGGTCGGCCGACAGCCAGTGCTGGGGCTTGAGATGAATCACCACCATCTCGCCGTGTTCGCGCCGGGCGAACTCGAGGTAGGGCTCCACGCTCTCGGGCCGCAGATAGCGATTCGTCACCTCGACGAGATGCTCGTCGGTGCCGGCCTCGATTCGGCTCACCGGACCGTCGACCGCGACGTAACGAACGGTGGGTTCGAGGCGCTGGGCCATCAGGGTGAATTCGCCCTGCGTCTCGATGAGCCGATGCTTGCGGGAGCCGTTGCCGGTCAGCACCCACGGCTCACCGCCCGGGGTGTACTGGTACCAGATCGGCACGGTCAGCGGTCCGCGCTTGTCACCTGCGCTTACCGACAGCGCCGCGATGTGCGGCTCGGCGAGAAACTGTTCGCGTTCTTCCTTCGATAGGGCCATGGTCGCCAGGCTAGTCGTGTCCACCGACGCGGCCGTAGAGTCGGATGCCATGCGCTTTGGACTGTTCATTCCGCAGGGCTGGCGACTCGATCTGGTGGACATTCCCACCGAGAAACACTGGCCCGTCATGCGTGACCTGGCGGCGTACGCCGACGGCAGCGCGTTCGACTCGCTGTGGGTCTACGACCACTTTCACACCGTGCCGATGCCGACCCACGAGGCCACCCACGAGGCGTGGTCGCTGATGTCGGCCTACGCGGCGACGACGTCGCGGATCAAGCTCGGGCAGATGTGCACGGCGATGAGTTACCGCAATCCCGTTTACCTGGCCAAGGTGGCGGCCACGGCCGACATCATCTCGGGCGGGCGGGTCCAGATGGGCATCGGCGGTGGATGGTACGAGCACGAGTGGCGCGCGTACGGTTACGGTTTCCCGTCGGCGGGTGCGCGGCTCGGGCGCCTCGAAGAGGGCGTGCAGATCATGCGTGACGCCTGGCGCGACGGGAAGGTCAGCTTCGACGGCAAGCATTACCAGGTCGACGGCGCCATCGTCGAACCAAAGCCGTTGCAGGAGGGCGGTCTTCCGATGTGGATCGCTGGCGGCGGTGAGAAGGTGACGCTGCGCATCGCCGCCAAGTATGCGCAGTACACCAACTTCACGTCCGAGCCCGGGGGGTTCGCGCACAAGTCGCAGGCGCTGGCTCAGCACTGTCGTGACGTCGGCAAAGACTACGACGCGATCGTGCGGTCGGCAAACTTCAACGCCGTGATCGGAGAATCCGAGGCGGACGTCACAGCCCGCATCGACCGAATCCGGGCCCAGCAGGTCACAAAGGCGAATGAAGCCGCCGTCGATTCGATGCTGGGCACGCTCAAGGCACCCGAATCCGCCAGCGGCACACCGGAACAGGTCGTCGAGAAGCTGGAGCGCATGCGCGAGCTGGGCTGCGAGTACGCGATCTGCTACTTCCCCGAGGCCGCCTACGACCGGTCGGGTATCGAGCTGTTCGAGCGCGAGGTTATCCCGGCCTTGAGCTAGGGCCTCCCTGATCACGGCGGTGTCGACGCGGGTGTGGCGAATCCCGGATATGGCGGGCCGGGAAATTTGACGCACGACGCGCAGCGAGCTCGCCCGGCGCAAGGCATATTGCCCACCTCACAGCGACATTGTCGCTGGGGACTCGCCTGTGCGACATTGTCGCTGCGAGGTGGGCAACACTATCAATCCCCAGCGGCGCTCTCGGAATCGCCTGACGGCGTCCACACCCCGGTCGCCATCGTCTCGCGGGCATAGTCCGAGAAGTCCTTCGGTTGACGTCCCAGCGCGCGCTGCACACCGTCGGCCAGCTGCGCCTTGCTGCCGAGCACTTCGGTGAACAAGTGGTTCAACAGCCAGATGAAGTCTTGTGGCATCCCGTACTCGGCCAGCATCGCGACGTAGTCGTCGATTGACACCGACACGAAGCTGATGTCACGCCCGGCGGCCGCCGCGACCTCCGCCACCGCCTCGCCGAAGCTGAGCAGCCTGGGCCCGGTCAGCTCATAGAGCTGGCCGACATGGCGGTCCTCGGTCAGCGCAGCCACGACGACGTCGGCGATGTCGTCGGCGTCGACGAACGGCTCCTGCACGTCGCGGACCGGCAGCGAAACGCTGCCCGCGAGAACCTCATCTAGCCAGGCGCCCTCGCTGAAGTTCTGCGCGAAGAAGGCGGCCCGGACAATCGTCCACTCCAGACCGGACGCCTTGACGACGTCCTCGGCGTGTTCGGCCTCTACTTCGTTGCGGCCGGACAGCACCACCAGCCTGCGGACGCCGGCATCCTTGGCGCGCTCGGCGAGTCCGCGGATCGCGTCGACCGAGCCGGGGACGGCCAGGTCCGGGTGGTAGGTGATGTAGACCTTGTCGACGCCGGCCAGCGCGGGTGACCAGGTCTGCGGGTTCTCCCAGTCGAACGGGATGTCCGCCGAACGGGAGCCGTGCCGCACCGGGATGCCGCGCGCTTCGAGTTGGTCTGCGACACGCTTTCCGGTCTTTCCGGTGCTGCCGATAACTAAGATGGTGTTGTTGGTTGTGTTCGTCATGTCTGAAATTCAACGGTTCGCAAGTGAGACGATCCATGGTCGAACCGCTCGATCGCATATCCGATCGTCTGGAAGGAGCACCGGCGATGGAGAAGATCTCGCTCACCGCGCTCGCGCGCCAGCAGTTGGAAACCGCACGGACCGCCAGCAGTGGCCGCAGCGCACATACCGTGTACGGGGGTCATGAGCATTCGTTGCGTCAGACCCTGATGGCCCTGACGGCCGGCAGCAGCATGGACGACCACGAGAGCCCCGGCGAAGCCACGCTGCAGGTGCTGCAGGGCAGGGTCCGGGTGACGAACTCACAATCCGGCTGGGACGGGTCTCCCGGTGACCACATCGTCTTGCCTCGCGAACGGCACGGCCTGCACGCAATGGAGGATTCGGTGGTGCTCCTGACGGTGTCGAAACCCGTTGGGCCGCACACCTGATTGAGCCTTTACCCCGATTGAGCGGCACCGTCGCGGCCGGCAGTTCAGTGTTTGCCGGCGCTAGTGGCTCAGCACGTTGACGACGTTGCCAGACGGGTCGGCGAAGAAGAACCGTCGCACGCCCCACTCCTCGTCGCTGAGCGGATGGACGATCTCCAACCCCGCGTCGACAGCCCCTCATAGGCGGCGTCGACGTCGTCGACCTCGATGGACACCGTCGGGTTGACTGGCGCGGTCGCATCCTTCGTCATCAGGCTGACCTGGTGGCGAAGCTCGTCGCCGGCAAGGGTGACGATCCATCCGTGGTTCATCACCTCCCGCAGGCCGAGTATCGATACGTACGCGTCACGTGACGCATCGAGGTCGGACAC
Source organism: uncultured Actinomycetota bacterium (assembly GCA_963848185.1). Lineage (GTDB taxonomy): Bacteria > Actinomycetota > Actinomycetes > Mycobacteriales > Mycobacteriaceae > Mycobacterium. The sequence continues at coordinate 223,927 of CAWKCR010000013.1, read as the reverse complement.
CGTGATGATCGGAACCACGCGGCCCACGGTCATATCGCCGGCCCAAGCAGATCGTCGGCGTCCTTGATCACGTACCCGTAGCCCTGCTCGGCCAGGAATCGCTGCCGGTGAGCGGCGTACTCGGCGTCCAGGCTGTCGCGCGACACCACCGAATAGAAAATGGCGCCGCCACCGTCTGCCTTGGGGCGCAGCAGCCGTCCCAGCCGCTGCGCCTCCTCCTGCCGTGAACCGAACGTGCCCGAAACCTGCACCGCCACATTGGCTTCCGGTAGATCGATGGAGAAGTTGGCGACCTTGGACACCACCAGCGTCGACACCTCGCCGCGCCGGAACGCGTCGAACAGCGCCTCGCGTTCGGCCGTCTTCGTCGAGCCCTGGATCACCGGGGCGTTGAGCTCCTCGCCGAGTTCGTCGAGCTGGTCGAGGTAGGCGCCGATCACCAATGTCTGGTCGCCTTGGTGCTTTTCGAGAATCGACTTCACCACCGCGATCTTGGTGTGCACCGTCGAGCACAGCTTGTAGCGCTCGTCGGGTTCGGCGATGGCGTACAGCATCCGCTCGTTGTCGGTCATCGTCACCCGCACCTCGATGCACTCGGCGGGCGCGATCCAGCCCTGGGCTTCGATGTCCTTCCACGGCGCGTCGTAGCGCTTCGGCCCGATAAGTGAGAACACGTCGCCCTCGCGGCCGTCCTCGCGGATCAGCGTGGCGGTCAGCCCGAGCCGTCGCCGCGATTGCAGGTCCGCCGTCATCCGAAACACCGGTGCCGGAAGCAGGTGCACCTCGTCGTAGATGATCAGGCCCCAGTCGCGGCTGTCGAACAACTCCAGGTGACGGTATTCGCCCTTGGTGCGCCGGGTGATCACCTGATAGGTGGCGATGGTGACCGGCCGGATCTCCTTTTTCTCCCCGGAGTATTCGCCGATCTCGTCCTCGGTCAGCGATGTCCGGTTGATCAGCTCACGCTTCCACTGCCGGCCCGCCACGGTATTGGTGACGAGGATCAGCGTCGTCGCGCCGGCCTTGGCCATGGCCGCCGCGCCGACGAGCGTCTTGCCCGCCCCGCAGGGCAGCACGACCACGCCCGAGCCACCTGCCCAGAACGACTCAGCTGCCATCTCCTGGTAGTCACGCAGATGCCAGTTCTCCTGGTCGAGGCTGATGGCGTGCGCCTCGCCGTCGACATAGCCGGCCAAATCCTCTGCGGGCCAGCCGATCTTGAGCAGCATCTGCTTGACGCGGCCGCGCTCGCTGTTGTGCACCATGACGGTGTCGTCGTCGATGCGGGTGCCGAGCATCGGCGCGATCTTCTTGTTCCGCAGCACTTCCTCGAGCACCGCACGGTCGAGGCTGACCAGGGTCAGGCCGTGTGCCGGGTGCTTCACCAGCTGCAGCCGCCCGTAGCGGGCCATGACGTCGACGATGTCGACCAGCAGCGGCTGCGGCACCGCGTAGCGCGAGTGGGACACCAACGCGTCGACGACCTGTTCGGCGTCGTGGCCCGCGGCGCGGGCGTTCCACAGCGCCAGCGGAGTGATGCGGTAGGTGTGGATGTGTTCGGGCGCGCGCTCCAGTTCGGCGAACGGGGCGATCGCGGCGCGCGCCGCGCCCGCTTGCTCGTGGTCGACTTCGAGCAGCACCGTTTTGTCGGACTGCACGATCAGGGGGCCGTCGGTCATCTGTCCATTATCCGGACTCTGCCGACACCACTGAGGTGACGCGATGGATGGCGAACTCGCGGACCCGCCCCGACGCCGGATCGTAGGCGGTCAGCTGGCCGCCGCGGACGTTGATCGGCGCGACCACACGTTGCGTGGCCACCCCGGCCGGGTCAACATAGCCGATCACCACCGAGGACTGCTGCAGGGCAGCCTCCGTCAGTTGAGTCATTGCGACCGCGGGGTCCAGACGAAGGTGCGTGGGCGGCATGGCGGCCACCTTGCGCAGCACCGCGACGATCGCGCCCAGCGTCTGAGCGGCGGGCGGCGCCGCGGAACGGTATACGCGTCGATGGGGCGGCGCGGGCACCCGCGCGCCGCGGGCGCGGATGTCGACGATCGCGCCGGACGAGTCCTCGGCCGCGGGGACGAAGCCTGCCTCGCGCAGCGCGGCGAGCACCTCGGAGATCGGGGCCTGCGATACCGCGACCGTCGGCGCGAGCAGCCGGATCTCCAGCCGATCGGTGGCGGGCGCCGCCACCGCCTGTGCCAGCAGCGCCGCGTCCTCGCACCGCACGAACGAGGCGGCGATGCCGACCCGCAGCTGCCCGTGCCTGCGCGCAACGTCATCAATCAGGTAAGTCAAGCCTTGTGGCACAGGCGTTTTGGAGTGCCGTTCGAACAACGCGTGCAACTCGCTGGCGGTTCGTCCGGTGTCCAGCGCGCGCCGGATCGAGGCCTCGCTGATGCGGTACACCATCGCCGCGCCAGCCGATTCCACGGTCGCCACGGACGCCAGCTGCTCGGCCAGTTCGCGTTCGAGCGGGCCCGGCACGATGACCGTCAGGTCCGCCTGCAGCAGGAAGTGGGTGATCGGCTCCGGCAGCACCTTCGCCATCGCCGCGACGACGTCATCGGGCGGGTCGCCGGCCAGCAGGCCCCTCGCCGGTGTGGCGATCGCGCCACGGCCCACGACCCCCAGCGCATGCGCCTCGGTCAGCAGAGCGCCCACAGGTTCCGGCTGCAACCGCACCGCCCATCGAGGCCGCCGCCAGATCATCGCACGCGAGGCCTCGCCTGCGTCCACACCGGAGCCGGACGGCATGTTGGCCAGCACGTCGAGCAGCAACCGCCGATCCAGCGGAGCGGCGGTGGAGAACAGCGAATCCGACAGCGCTGCATAGGGTTTGCCGTCGGGCCCGCGACTGCCGATCAGCCCGGGCCGGCCCGGCAGGTCCAGCCACGTCGACGCCAGCAAGTGCCACTTGGACGCCGTCGGGGATTCGACGAACCGGTCGGCGGCCACCGTGGGCGCCCAACGGGGGCCTGCGCCGTCGGCCGGCTCCGGTTCCGGCAGGCCCGCGGCGATCAGCCCGGCCGCCGACGACACCTCGAGGATCAGGCCGAGCCGGCCTTCGTCGATGCCGGTGACCTTGGTCAGCCGCTTGACGTCGCGCACCCCCAGCCCGCCGCTGCGCAGCTCGGGAATCGGTGTGGCGCCGAGCGTTTCGAGCACCAGATCGACCTCGCGCAACATATCGATCACCGCCCCGGCGGCCACCGCGTCAACGTCGGCGACGGTCGTGGTCGACACCACCGGGGCGGGTTCGGTCAGCGCCACCGGCCCCGGCAACTCGCCGCGCATTACCTGGCCGACCAGCCGGGGCAGGATCACGGTTTCGGTGTCCACCTGGCGCAGCAGTCCCGCCGCGAGCAGCCGCTGCACCGGGCGGTCCGGCGGTGTGCCGGGCGCGGCGTCGCGGGTGCGGCCCATCGGTGAGCCCTCCAGCAGCTTGCGCAGCAGCTCGAGCTGTCCCTCGTCGAGTGCGGCCAGCCGATCAGAAATCTCCTCGGCGGAGTGCGCGGTGCCCTCGACGGTGGCCTGGCCGGGATACCAGGGCAGACCGGCTGCCGCCTCGGCGGCCACCCGCACCGCAGAGTCGCCCCACACCAGCGCGCGCTCGCGCAGATCGTCGAGGGCCGCGGTGACGGAGTCTTCGCTCGCGCGGTCACCGATCAGCGCCAGCAGCTTGGTCAGCAGGACCGCGGTGGTATCCGCATGCAGCATGAGCAGCGCGTCGAGCACCGCGAGCCGCAGAAAGTCGAGCCCGTCGGTCGCGGCCTTGACCGATTGCCGGGCCTGCGCGCGGGCCGCCAGCGCCGCGATCGTCCCGGGCGGCGGCTGGGTGAGGTCGGGCCGCAACTCCAGCAGCCGGATGAGCCGCTCGTCGGGAAGGTCGGCCAACCAGGAGCCCAGCGGGACACCCGGAGTCTGTTCGGTCATTGCTGACCAGCGTAAAGCAGCCGCCCAACCTCGCGACCGCTCGCGGCGCCTGCCAGAATGGATGCGTGGCTGACAAGAAAGAGAAGAACCGATACGTCGACCCGGGCTGGCCCGAGCTCAACGGCGATGACGATCACGCGGTCAGTGAGGCGGCCACCGACCGTACCGGCGCGCTGTCGCCGTTCGGTGAGCTGACGTTTCCGCTGCCGGCCGACGAGCTGCCGTACACCCACCCGATCACGGTCGTCAACAAGTAACGGTGACCGACGGCGCTGATCGCCTCTCGCACCTCGACGAATCCGGCGCGGCGCACATGGTCGACGTCACCGCCAAGGACGCCACCAAGCGCACCGCCGTCGCCGCCGGCACGCTGCTGACTCGCGCCGACGTCGTCGCACTGATCGCGTCGGGCGGGCTGCCCAAGGGCGACGCCCTGGCCACTGCGCGGATAGCCGGAATCCTGGCCGCCAAACGGACAAGCGATCTCATCCCGCTGTGCCACCAGCTGGCACTCACCGGCGTCGACGTCGATTTCGCGATCGGCGACGACGAGATCGGCATCACCGCGACCGTGCGCAGCACCGACCGCACCGGCGTCGAGATGGAAGCGCTGACGGCGGTCAGCGTTGCCGCGCTGACGATCTACGACATGATCAAGGCCGTGGACCCCGCCGCGAGCATCGACGACATCCGGGTGCTGAGTAAAGAGGGCGGCAAGACCGGCCGCTGGACAAGATGACGCGGTCGGGCCGGGTCGTGATCGCCTCCACGCGGGCGGCAGCGGGGGTCTACGAGGACCGCTGCGGACCGATCGTCGTCGACTGGCTGAGCCAGCGGGGCATCGCCGCTTCCGGTCCTGTGGTGGTGGCCGACGGCGCCGCGGTCGGGTATGCGCTGCGGGCCGCGGTCGACGAAAACGTCGACGTGGTAATAACTTCCGGCGGTACCGGCATCTCGCCGACCGATGCGACGCCCCAGGTCACAGCCGCGGTATTGGACTACGAGATCCCGGGGCTGGCCGATGCGATCCGGCGCTCCGGGCTGCCGCACGTGCCGACGTCGGTGCTGTCGCGGGGCGTGTGCGGGGTGGCCGGTCGCACGCTGATCGTGAACCTGCCCGGCTCGCCCGGCGGCGTGAAGGACGGCCTGGCGGTGCTCGAGAACGTGCTCGAGCATGCGCTGGATCAGCTCGGTGGAAAGGACCACTCGCGATGACGGCCGTCGTCCTGCTCGCCGCGCTGACCGAGCACACCATCGAGTTGGCCGAGCACGAGGCGTTGGTGGCACATCAGGCCGCCGGGGCGGTGGTGGGGTTCGCCGGCGTCGTCCGCGACCATGACGGCGGCCGCACGGTCACGCGGCTGGAGTATTCCGCGCACCCCTCGGCACAGCAGGTTCTGGCCGACGTGGCCGCCGAGATCGCGGCCGATTGTCACGGCGTGCGGGCCATCGCGGTCAGCCACCGCATCGGCACGCTAGAGATCGGTGATGCCGCCCTGGTGGCCGCCGTCGCAGCCGACCACCGAGGGGCCGCTTTCGAGATCTGCGAGCTGCTGGTGGACACGGTCAAGGCCCGGCTACCGGTGTGGAAGCACCAGATTTTCGCCGATGGCTCCGACGAATGGGTGAATTCGGCCTAGCCGCTAGGCGGGCGGCAACAGCAGCGGAGCCACGGGTGCGGGTGGCGGCGGCGCGGCCGGATCGACCGGAGCCACCGGAAGGTTAGGCGGCGGGCCGCCCGGGGTGTCGGGCGTGGTCAGCGGACGCTGGGTGAGCGCCAGCAATGCGTCCTTGCCGGTGATCTCCTGCGTCTGGATCGCGTGCCAGAGCTCCTTGAGGTACGTGGTGTTCGGTCCCTGCGCCGGCAGCTGCGACGGGTCCGTGGTGTATCCCGGGGGCAGGTTCTCCGGGCTGACCAGGTGCGGCTGCCCTTCCGGCGGCACCGGCAGGCCGCCGGTCATCGCCTGGTTGGCCGCGTCGTAGGCCGGAGCAGGGATGTCGACGGCGCCCAGCGGGGCCAGCGGGTCGGCCGGCGGAGCAGCCACGGCCCCCGGCGCGGGCGGCGCCGGGGGTGCCGGAGGAGCCGGCGGGAGCGGCGGCAGTACGGGGTCGAGGGGCGCCGGAGCATGCAGGGCCCAGGTCTGCGGCTGGTCCGCGGGGGCCGCGGCGACGTCCCAGTTGTCGGCCGCCGCGACGATCGTGTCCTCGATCGGCGGCGGGTCGGCGGGCGGAGGCGGCGGTAGCGGTGCATCGAGCGGGACCGGGAGGGCCGCGTCGACGATGGGAGCTTCGGCCGGCGGCGGAGGTGGCGGCAGCGGTGCGGCCATCGCATCGAAGGGCGCCGGTTCTGGTGGTGGCGGGGGAGCGAACGGGTCGAACGGCGGCGGTGGCGGCGGAGCCTCGGGCAGCGGTGCGGCCATCGCATCGAAGGGCGCCGGTTCCGGTGGTGGCGGGGGAGCGAACGGGTCGAACGGCGGCGGTGGCGGCGGAGCCTCGGGCAGCGGTGCGGCCATCGCATCGAAGGGCGCCGGTTCCGGTGGTGGCGGGGGAGCGAACGGGTCGAACGGCGGCGGTGGCGGCGGAGCCTCGGGCAGCGGTGCGGCCATCGCATCGAAGGGCGCCGGTTCTGGTGGTGGCGGCGGCGCGAACGGGTCGAATGGCGGCGGGGGCGGCAGTTCGCCGTTGAGGCCGGGGGCGTCGAGCGGCTGTGGCTCGTCGACGACGTTGCGCGGTGTGGCACCGGACAGCGGGCCGCCGCACGTCGGCCATGCGCCCTTGCCCTGGCTGGCCAGCACGCGTTCGGCGACCGCGATCTGCTCGTCCTTGGTGGCGAGGTGGGCGGACGGCGCGTACTCGCCGCCGCCGTGGCCGGACCAGGTGCTTGGCGAGAACTGGAGTCCGCCCTGATATCCGTTGCCGGTGTTGATGGCCCAGTTGCCGCCGGATTCGCAACCGGCGACCCGGTCCCATTCGCCGTCGGTCGCGGCGCCAGCGTGCCCAGCGAGGGCGAGGCTTCCGCTGCCGATGACCGCGCCAGTGAAGGCGATCTTTGCAACGCTCTTGGCCGATGTAGTGGGCTTGCGGTGCCGTCCACTCATGGGTGCGATTGGTCCTCTCTAACGCGCCCGCGAGGTCAGCTGTCGGGTTCGGGCTGGAGAGGTCGCCCGGCCGGCATCGTCACGACGACGACGGCTTCACCCCAAGGAGCCGCATGCGGCCCCGGGTCCCTATGTTCGGTGGACCGGTGGGTCCCCCGCCTCCATCCAAATTGTTTGTCGTTGGCCATATCCGAACGGATGGAGCTCGGCGCGATCCGGACACAGCGGGCCACCCGATTACGGTCAAGGGGCTTGGATGAAGACCGTAACGGCTCCCCGTATTCCCGTCATCTTTTGCCGGTCGCGGCGTTTCGAGGCGCGGCAAATGATAAAGAAGGTCTAAATGCCCAGGAATTCAGAACGTTTCCGCAGGTGCATACCGTGCTCCACCCGCCCGTAGCCATTTTGTGACCATTTCGTTATGTGACGTAAATCACGATCACCCGCCGGCGAAGGGCGGCAGCACGTCGACGGTCTGCTCCGGACGCACCGCCGTCCCCGTATCGCGCACCGCGATGCCGTCGCACAGGAACGAGCACCGCTTCAAAACCTTCGCGAGTTCGGCGTCACGCGCGCCGAGCTGATCGACCAACTCGGCCACCGTCGTTCCGGGCCGGAGGCTGACGGTCTCGACCTCCGCGCCCGCCGCCGCCCGGGCCGCGGCGAAGTAGCGGACGGTCACCTGCACCGTCGTGCTCATCGACATCGCTAGCCGCCGATCGCGCTCATCGGCCGGTCCGGCTGCACGAAGTCGGGGTCGTTGATGCCGTGCCCGGCGGCCTTGGCCCACATCGCCGCCCGCCAGGCGGCTTCGATCGCGTCGTCATCCGCACCCGCGCGCATGAGGCTTCGCAGATCGGTCTCCTGCCGCGCGAACAGGCAGTTGCGGACCTGGCCGTCGGCGGTGAGCCGAGTGCGGTCGCACGCCGAGCAGAATGCGTGCGAGACCGAGGCGATGATGCCGACCGAGCCGCGGCCGCCGTCAACCTGCCAGAGCTCCGCCGGCGCCGAACCGCGCGGCGCCGCGTCGGGCGTCAGGTCGAAGTGCCTGCGCAGCGTGTCGAGCACGTCGTCGGCGGCGATGGCCCGGCCCCGCTGCCACTCGTGACCGGCGTCGAGCGGCATCTGCTCGATGATGCGCAGCTGGTATCCGTGGTCCAGGCAGAACCGCAGCAGCTCGACCGCGTCATTGAGCCCGGTGACCGGATCGAGCACAGCGTTCACCTTCACCGGGCTCAGTCCGGCTTTCTTCGCGGCCTCGAGGCCGGCCAGCACATCGGGCAGCCGGTCACGGCGCGTGATGTGCGCGAAGTGTGCGGCGTCGACGGTGTCCAGTGACACGTTGATCCGGTCCAGTCCGGCTCGCTTGAGCTTCGTAGCCCGCTTGTCCAGCCCAACGCCGTTGGTGGTCAACGTGATTTCGGGGCGGGGACGTAGCGCGGCGGCGGTGGCGACGACGTCCTCGAGGTGCTTGGCCACCAACGGCTCGCCACCGGTGAAGCGCACGCTGGTGATGCCGAGCCGGGTCACCGCGATGCGCAGCAGCCTGGTCAGTTCGTCGGCCCGCAGCAGCTGCTCGCCGGGCAACCAGTTCAGCCCCTCGGCCGGCATGCAGTACCTGCAGCGCAGGTTGCAGCGATCGGTCAGCGACACCCGAAGGTCGGTGGCGATGCGGCCGAGGGTGTCGATCAGCGGGCCGCTCGCGGGTGCGGCGCCCAGCGGGCGCTGCACCGACGGCACACCAAGCGCGGTGATGGTCATGCGGCGGCTCGCGATGAATTGGACAGGGAGCGCGCCTCGTCGACGGGGACGATCTCCTTGCCCAGCGGGACCAGGGAGACCGGGATCAGCTTGAGGTTGGCCAGCGCCAGCGGGATGCCGATGATCGTGATGGCCATCGCCACCGCGGTGATGACGTGACCGATGGCCAGCCAGATGCCGAACAGGAGGATCCAGATCACGTTGCCGATCAGCGCGCCGGGGCGCGGTCCGGGCTTCTCGATGATGGTGCGGCCGAACGGCCACAACGCATAAGAGGCGATGCGCAGCGCGGCGAAACCGAACGGAATAGTGATGATCAAGATGAAGCAGATGAGCGCCGCGAGCAGGTAGCCCAGCGCCAGCCAGAGGCCGCCGAAGATCAACCAGATGATATTCAGAATCAGGCGCATCTCTCCTCCAGCGGTCGTTTCAGCCTACCGACTAAAGAGGGTGCTGGGCCGGTCGGCGCCCGAGTAGTATCACAGCACATCGCGTCCCGGCGCAGGCGGGACGCTTTCCTTATGTGAGCGATACGTGGGGTGAGACCAGTGCCGACCGGCCGGGTGAAGTGGTACGACGCCGAGAAGGGCTTCGGCTTTCTGTCGCAGGAAGAGGGCGAGGACGTGTACGTCCGGTCCTCGGCGTTGCCTGCGGGTGTCGATGGCCTCAAGGCGGGGCAGCGGGTCGAATTCGGCGTCGCCGCCGGCCGCCGCGGCCCGCAGGCGTTGAGCCTGAAGATCATCGACCCGCCGCCGAGCCTGACCCGCACCCGCCGCGAAGCCGCCGCGGCCGAGCACAAGCACACGCCCGACGAGCTGCACGGCATGGTCGAGGACATGATCACGCTGCTGGAGAGCGCGGTGCAGCCCGAGCTGCGCAAGGGCCGCTATCCCGACCGCAAGGTCGCGCGTCGGGTGTCGGAGGTAGTGCGGGCCGTCGCGAGCGAACTCGACGGCTAATCGCCCGCCGAAACTGAGGTCATGCTCGAAAATCCGGCGAGATCTCGCGCTTATCTTCAGTTTCGGCGGGAAGAATCAGGATATGACCTATGTCGCCAGCGGAGGCGAGTTCAACCGCGACACCAACTACATCACCACGCGCATCACGGCCGACGGCCGCGACGGCTATCCCGTCGAGCCGGACCGTTACCGGCTGATCGTCGCCCGTGCCTGCCCGTGGGCGAACCGCACGATCATCGTCCGCCGGCTGCTCGGGCTGGAAGACGTTTTGTCCATTGGCCTTTGCGGGCCCACGCACGACGAGCTCAGCTGGACGTTCGACCTCGACCCGGGTGGCGTTGACCCGGTGCTGAAGATCCCGCGGCTGCGCGACGCCTACCTCAAGCGCTTCCCCGACTACGAGAAGGGCATCACGGTGCCTGCGATCGTCGACGTGCCGACGGGGCAGGTCGTCACCAACGACTACGCGCAGATGACGCTGGACTTCTCCACCGAGTGGGCCAAGTTCCACCGGAAAGGCGCCCCACAGCTGTATCCCGAACCGCTGCGCGACGAGATCGACCAGGTCGCGCAGCGCGTCTACACCGAGGTGAACAACGGCGTCTATCGCTGTGGTTTCGCTGGTTCACAGGAGGCCTATGACAAGGCCTACGACCGGTTGTTCACCGCGCTCGACTGGCTCTCCGAGCGGCTCACCGATCAGCGATATCTCGTCGGCGACACGATCACCGAGGCCGACGTCCGGCTGTTCACCACGCTGGCCCGCTTCGACCCCGTCTACCACGGGCACTTCAAGTGCAATCGGTGCAAGCTCTCCGAGATGCCCGTGCTGTGGGCCTACGCGCGTGATCTGTTCCAGACGCCCGGCCTCGGCGACACCATCGACTTCGTCCAGATCAAGCAGCACTACTACATCGTGCACAAGGACATCAATCCCACCCAGATCGTGCCCAAGGGGCCAGACCTATCGACTTGGCTCACCCCGCACGGTCGGGAAGCCTTGGGTGGCAGGCCGTTTGGCGATGGCACGCCGCCAGGCTTGACGCCGGAGGGCGAACGCGTGCGCGCCGGACACGGGGCAGCCTAATCGCGGGGGCACTGCTTCTCGAAATCGTCAACAAATGATGACGCGCTGAGAAAGGGTGGCTCCACCGGAAGCTCGTTAAGCGTCTACGGCCAGATCGTGCGCACCGACCACTCCGCGTGCGGCAGCGGAAACTCGTTGCCGGCCTCGTCGCGGACCATCGTCGGTAGTTGCACCGCGAAGCCGGTCAGTCTGCCGTGGTGCGGGTCGACGGTGGGGATCGTGACCGCGAGCCTGGTGTCCGGCCGAAACTCGTCGACCACGTCCGAATCTTCATAGGCACGCAACAGAACCCATGGTGCGCGGGCGATCGCCGGCGGCACCGACAACTGCACGGGGTATCGGGCATCGACGGCGAGTTCGCCTATCGTTTCGGGGATTTGGCAGTTGTTGAGGTCCAACACCTCGCAGTACCGGTACGGCCCGACCCGTGTCAGATGCCCGCGCGAGTACGCGCTGATCTCCGGATGCTCCGGCGGTGGATCCTGGGTGAGGCGCCAGATGAGCACTCCCGTGCATATCGACGCGACGACCACCACGACCGCCAGCGCGGCGAGGACGCGTTTCACTCCGGCGACACCGCCGCGGTATCGGGCCGCCCGCCCTCTTGTTCGGCCAGGACCGGACGGTTGCCGCCGAACCCGGGTATCAGCGACTCGCCGAAATAGCTCACCACCGTCTGGGCTAGGCCGAGGATCAGCACCGCGGTGATCGTCGTGAAGCCCACCCACAGATCGGTGTAGATCAGCACGCCCGTCGCGCCGCCCGCGACCCAGGCCAACTGCAGCAACGACTCTGAACGCCCGAACGCCGACGCGCGTGAGCGCTCCGGCAGATCATCCTGCAGCGACGCGTCCAGCGACGCCTTGGCGATCGCGCTCGATCCGGACGTCACCAAGGTGGCGATCGCGGCCACCAACAGGTGTCCCGTCACGGCGGTCGCAAGCGCGACGGCGGTGACCGCGATCGTGCAGCGCACCACCAGCAGCGAAGGATGGCCGAGCTTCAGCCGCGCGCTGGTGAAGTTGCCCGCGAAGTTGCCGATCGCCGCCGCGGCGCCGATGATGCCGAGGATGCGCAGCTGCTCCCAGCCGCTGGCGTCATGCGACTTGGCCACGAACGCCGGGTAGAGGAACAGGAAGCCCACCATCACCTTGATGGTGCAGTTTCCCCATAACGCAGTAATGATGTTGCGGCCCAACGGTTGTCGGGCGGCACCGGAGCCCTTGTGCTGTTCGGGGTGGCGACGCAACTCCCCGCTGCCGCCGTGGTAGGTCAGCGTGGCGGGAACCTCACCCGCGGTGCTCTCCACCCACTTCGGGATCCGCATCGACAGCACCGCGCCCCCGACCGTGGCGGCGACGATGACGTACAACGCGCCCGGCAGATGGACCAGACCGAACGCCCACTCCGCGCCCGCGGCGATCGCGCCTCCGACCATCGTCCCGCCGAGCAGACCGAACGTTGTCAGCCGCGAGTTCACCCGCACCAGGTCGATCGTCGGCGGCAATACCCGCGGCGTCACCGCACTGCGCAACACGCTGAATGACTTGGACAGCACCATCATTCCCAGCGCACACGGGTACAGCACCCAGGGCGGGAAGCTGCCGGTGGCGCCGTCGTAGTTGGCGATGAGCACCACCACCAGCACGGTGCGCAACATGAACGACGTGGCCAGCGCGACGCGGCGACCGTGCTGCAACCGGTCCAGCGCCGGCCCGATCAGCGGGGCGATGACGGCGAACGGCGCGATGGTGATCAACAGATACAACGCGACCTTGCTCTTGCTTTCACCGGAGGCCGCGGCGAAGAACAAGGTGTTGGCCAGTGCGACTGCCATCGCGGCGTCCACGGCGAAGTTCGCCACCACCGGCCACGTCAGCGCCGTCAAGCCGGACTTGTCCGCGCCGTCGGCGGTCGCGGCCCGGTGCACCAAGCCGTACATCTTCGAACCCATTTCGCGGCTGCGCTGCGCGGCCGCCCGGGTCACCGTCACCTTCTCGCCCGCACCGGCACCGACACGCGGCGGGTCGGACCGGTACTCGCGTGCCGGCCGCTCGTCGAGCGGTGGCAGCCAGCGATTGGCGCTGGGCGTTGACCTGCGCGGGCGGCGGTGGCCACCGTCGTCGCTGGGGTAGTTGGCCATCCCGGGATGCTCGTCGCCGGTGTCGGCGGGCGGACGCGGCGGGTAGTAGCGATCCTCACGCCGACCCGCCGGGTCCCGGTGGTCACGCCGCGATCCGGTCACGCGTCGATTCTCCCCCATCGTGGCGGTAGCGGGCGTGCAGGCGACCGGTGTGGCTACGCGTTCGCGGCTCAGGCAGTATTAGTGGCGATGGATAGCGTGACCGAATCCGCCGAGAACGGCACGGCGGCCCACGCCGCCGAGGCTCCGGCGGACCTGGAGGCGGTGCTGATGGGCGCCGTCGAACAGGCGCGCGCGGCGATCGTCGAGTTCAGCGGCGAGAACACCCTCGGTGAGTACCTTGGCGCCACCTTCGAGGACCCGACCGCCGCCACCCACCGGTTCCTGGCCGATATGCCCGGTTACCGCGGCTGGCAGTGGGCCGTCGTCGTGGCGGCGTGCCCCGGCGCCACCCACGCGACCATCAGCGAAGTTGTTCTGGTGCCCGGGCCGACGGCGTTGCTGGCGCCGAAGTGGGTGCCGTGGCAGGAGCGGATCAAGCCCGGCGATCTGAGCCCCGGCGACCTGCTTGCGCCGCCGACCAACGACCCCCGGCTGGTACCCGGCTACATGGCCAGCGGTGACCCGCAGATCGACGAGGTCGCCGTCGAGGTAGGGCTGGGCCGCCGCCAGGTGCTCAGCCGGTTGGGCCGTGTCGAGGCCGCGCAGCGCTGGCACGACGGGGACCACGGCCCCGGCTCGGCGATGGCGCGATCTACCCGCCGCGTGTGCCGCGACTGCGGTTTCTACGTTCCGCTCGCGGGATCGCTCGGGTTGATGTTCGGGGTGTGCACCAACGAGATGTCCGTCGACGGCCACGTGGTCGACGCCGAATTCGGCTGCGGCGCGCATTCGGATACACCCCAGCCGGCGGGTACCGGGTCCCCGCTTTACGACCCCTACGACGACGGCGTCCTCGACCTCACCGACCCCCCGGACCAGCTCAGCTAGCTTTCCGCGGCGGCCTTGATGCGGGCCAGCGAGAGGTTCATGCCCTCGAGAAGCTCGCTCTCGAAACTGGGTACGCCACCGAACAACGCGTTCACCGACATGTTGGAGAAGGCCTTGACGCCGTTCTCGGCGTGGCGGCTTTCCACCACGCGTGTGCCCACATCCGTCGGCTCCAGCTCATAGCTCCAGATCGTGCCGTTCGCGTTCACCCGGAACGCCACCTTCTTCTCGGGGATGACCTCGGTGACCGTGCAGGTGGTCGGCCAGAAGAAATAGTTGCGACGGTTGATGTTGAACGTGCGGGTGCCTTGGCGCAGCGGGCCGAGCGCCTTCATCAATCGGCATTGCGGACTCCATTGCGGCATTCGGTCGAAATCCGAAACCAATGCCCACACCTTGGCGACCGGTGCGTTGATGTCGATCTGTGCTTGCAACAGCGGCGCGGCCATTGCGCCCCCTTCAAGTGAGGTGTCGTCGAAATTCAGGTGAGCCCGCTCTGTGCGCCCCGGGATCCGCGGCGCACCGCGCGACGTTGCCACAGCACGATGGACGTGCCAAGCACACCGACGCCAAGACCCGCCACCGTGATCGGCCGCCACTCGTGCAACGCGGGCACGGTGAAGGCCAACACGGCGGCGATCACCCAGCCCGTGGCGATCACCACGATGACCGGCCATGGTTTGAGCAGGATGGCCGGCAGGGCAGGCGGTTCTGTGGTCATCGATGTCAAGGTAGCCGATAACGGACATTTTCTTCAGACCTGCTAGGTATTCTTTGCTTTGTGAAAGACGTCGACGCGCGGTTGGCGAGCGATTTGTCGCTGGCGGTGATCCGTCTGGCTCGCCAATTGCGGTTTCGGCGTCCGGATTCCCCGGTTTCGCTGTCTCAGTTATCGGCGCTTTCGACGCTTGCTAAAGAGGGGGCAATGACGCCCGGCGCGTTAGCCGACCGGGAGCGCGTCCGCCCGCCGTCGATGACGCGGGTCATCGCATCGCTGGCCGAACTGGGCCTCGTCGCGCGCGCAGCTCATCCGGCGGACGGTCGCCAGGTGCTGGTGTCGGTGTCACCGGCGGGCGCCAACCTGATCGAGGCCGAGCGCCGCGCCAGCCAGGAGTGGCTCAAGCAACGGCTGGACCGCCTGGAGCCCGACGAGCGCAGGACGCTGCTGATGGCCGCCGATCTGATGTCGGCCATGGTCGACGAAAGCGCGTGAGCGCCAACGTAATCGACGTCGCCGATCCCACGGATCCACGGCTCGACGACTTCCGCGACCTCAACAGCGTGGACCGCAGGCCCGATCTGCCCAGCGGCAAGGGTCTGGTGATCGCCGAGGGCGTGCTGGTGGTGCAGCGCATGCTGGCATCCCGGTTCATCCCGCGAGCGCTGCTGGGCACCGACCGGCGTCTCGGCGAGCTCGCCGTCGACCTGGACAGCGTCGATGCGCCGTACTTCCGGGTGGAAGCCGACGTGATGGCCGAGGTGATCGGGTTCCACCTCAACCGCGGCGTCCTCGCGTCGGCGTCGCGTCCGCCCGAGCTGACCGTGGCGCAGGTGCTCGACGGTGCCCGCACCGTGGCGGTGCTCGAGGGCGTCAACGACCACGAGAATCTCGGTTCGATATTTCGCAACGCCGCCGGCCTCGGCGTGGACGCGGTGGTGTTCGGCACCGGCTGCGCCGACCCGTTGTACCGCCGCGCGGTTCGGGTGTCGATGGGCCACGCGTTGTTGGTGCCGTACGCGTGGGCGACGGCCTGGCCCGATGACCTTGGGGTGCTGCGGGACAAGGGTTTTCGGCTGCTGGCCATGACACCCGACCCTGCGGCACGCCCCATGCCGGAAGCGATGACGGACGTCGCCGACGAGCGGGTGGCCATTCTCGTCGGCGCCGAAGGGCCCGGGTTGACCGATCGGGCGATGCGGGCCAGCGACATGCGGGTGCGGGTGCCTATGTCGCGGGGCACCGACTCGCTCAACGTCGCCACCGCCGCCGCCGTGGCCTTCTACGAGCGGGTTAGATTGGCGCGGTGACCGACGACTCCACCCCATGGGCGACGGGTTTGACGGTGGCCGCGTTCGTCGCCGCCGTGACCGCCGCCGCGGTGGTGGTCTTGAGCCTCGGATTGACCCGCGTGCATCCGCTGCTGGCCGTCGGGCTCAACCTCGTCGCCGTCGGCGGGCTCGCCCCGACGGTGTGGGGATGGCGCAAGCTGCCGGTGTGGCGATGGTTCGTGCTCGGCTCCGGCGTCGGGGTGGCCGGTGCGTGGCTGGGTCTGTTGGCGATGGCCCTTGGGGGATAAGGGATTCAGCCGATCAGCGCGTGAGCCAGCCTCGCACGCCAGGCGGGCAGGTCGTCGACGCCGATGATCCGCAGCACGACTTGGTCGGCGCCGGCCGCGCGGTATTCGGCGACGCGGGCGGCGATGGCATCGAGATCGCCCCAGGCGGCGATGCCGTCCAGCAGTCGGTCGCTCACGTCGTCGATGTCGGATTCGGAGAACCCCAGCCGCAGCAGGTGCCGGCGGTAGCCGCCCACCTTCGTAAGGAAGCCCAGCGGCTCGGCCGCCGCCCGTCGCGCGGTTTCGCGGTCGGTGACCGGGATGACCATCAGCAGCACCGCCAGCAGGCGGTCGGCACCCAGCGCCGCGCGCGCATCGGTCACATACGACGGCGTTACCAGGTACGGATACGCGCCGCCGGCCCGATCCCGCGCCAGGGCAAGCATGTTCGGGCCCAGTGCCGCGAGCACCCGTTCCCCGGCCGGCACGCCCGCGGAGTCCAACTCGTCGAGGTAGGCGTTCAGCGTGGCCACCGGATGCGCGTTGCGGGCGCCGCCCAGCCCGACGATGAACCGGCCGGCGTGGTCACGCTGCAGCGCGGTATAGGTCGCCACCAGGTCGGCAGCGGGCACGGCGGACACCGGAATGATGCCAGTGGCGACGGGAATGGTCTGGGTGGCGCGCATTGCGGCGTCCAGCATCGGCAGGTTGCCGGACCGCCACAGCGTCGCGAAGCCCAGGCCTTCGGCCTGGTGGGCTTCATCGGCCACCACGGCGGGATCGTCGACGTACGGGTTACTGCTGGCGAGCGCGATCGGGCCGAGCGTGATCATGAAATGAAACGCTAGAACCTAAAGAACACTTCAGGTCAAGGGAGTCGAGTGGCCAGTTATGTCACGGGTTTGGCGAGGTGTGCAACAACTTCCCTCTCGACGCCTGTGCCAACCCGCTGACCGCGGACGCGGATCTTCCTAGCGCTGCCCGCCGGATCGCACGCCCAGCAGCACGTCTTCCCACGCAGGCACGGGCGGCTTGCCGTTGCGGGCTCGCGGTGGCTTTGGTGCAGGTGGCGGTTCGGGGGCGGCGACGGGCGGTGCCGGCACGTCGAACTCGAGTTGGGCGACCGGGGCGACCGGGGCGAGCGGGCGCAGCGGGCGATTGAAGTCGGGGTCGATGAGCTCGCAGGCCGCGTCGTCGAACGCGGTGGCCGTGCCGCCGTGCGCTCCGGGGGTGAACCGGAAATGCGCGACGTTGTCGGACAGGCCCGCCTTCCATGCCATCTGCACGGTCCAGCGGCCGTCCTCGTTGCGCCAGGCGTCCCACCTGGCGGCGTCGGGGTCGAGGCCGCGGGCGAACAGCGCCGTCGTCACCGTCTCCAGGAGGGTCAGGATCGAGGGTCCGTCGGCGAGCACCGGGTGAGCGGCGGTTGCCAGCTCGGCGGCGCGCGAACGTTCCAGCAACACCGGATGAGCAAACCTCTCAACCCGGGAAACGTCGACTCCAGCCGCCTCGGCGACCTGCTCGATGGATGCGCCCGAGCGAATCCTGGCTTGAATCTCCTTGGGACGCAGCACGCTTGGAACCTCGGCATCGACTTGGGGTTGACTCGACGCGGCCCTGTCGCCGCGCACGGCGGCCCGCAACCGGTCATCGGACCGCAGGATGAACTTCTCGCCGGAGTCGTCGCTTTCGCAGATGACGCGTTTGCCGTCGATGTCGAGCCCGACGAATTTGAGTTCCCGCATACCGACCTCCTCCGGGCTGACAGCCACACCCGATTAGCAGGTCACCATAACGCGTTATCTGCCCGTTACCGGGTAGACACGCCCGAGGTCAGAGCCGTTCGACAACCCAGTCGACGCATTCGGTCAGGGCGCTGACGTCGTCGGGCTCCACGGCGGGGAACATCCCGACTCGCAATTGGTTGCGGCCGAGTTTGCGGTAGGGCTCGGTGTCGACGATGCCGTTGGCCCGCAATATCGTCGCGACGGCCCCAGCATCCACGGGATCGGAGAAGTCGACGGTGCCGACGACCTGCGAGCGCAGTTCCGGGTCGGTGACGAACGGGGTGGCGAACTTCGACGCCTCCGCCCACGAGTACAGCCGCTGCGAGGAGTCGGCGGTGCGCTTGACGGCCCAGTCCAGCCCGCCGTTGCCCAGCAACCAGTCGATCTGCTCGGCGAGCAGGATCAGTGTGCCGATCGCCGGGGTGTTGTAGGTCTGGTTCTTCGCGCTGTTCTCGACCGCGATCGGCAGCGATAGGAAGTCGGGCACCCAGCGCCCGGACTCTGCGATCGCGTCCACACGGGCGAGCGCGGCAGGGGAGAGGATCGCGATCCACAGCCCGCCGTCACCGGCGAAGTTCTTTTGCGGCGCGAAGTAGTAGGCGTCGACGTCTGAGATGTCGACGGGCAGGCCGCCGGCGGCGGAGGTGGCGTCGATGGCGATCAACGCGTCATCGGATCCGTCGGGGCGCGTGACGGGCACGGCGACACCGGTCGAGGTTTCGTTGTGCGCCCAGGCGATGAGGTCGACGGACGGATCCGACTGCGGCTTCGGAGCGCTGCCGGCATCGGCCTCGACGACGACGGGGTCGCCGACGAACGGGTTCTTGGCCACGGCCGAGGCGAATTTCGAGCTGAACTCGCCGTAGGTCAGGTGCAGCGAGCGCTTGTCGATCAGTCCGAACGCCGCGGCGTCCCAGAACGCCGTCGAGCCGCCGTTGCCGAGGACGACCTCGTAGCCGTCGGGCAGCGCGAAGAGTTGGCGCAGTCCGTCGCGGACCCGGCCCACCAGGTTCTTGACCGGCGCCTGCCGGTGCGAGGTCCCGAATAGGTCACCCGCCGCGGCAAGCGCCTGCAATTGTTCCGGTCGAACCTTGGACGGCCCGCATCCGAAGCGGCCGTCGCGGGGCTTGAGGTCGGTCGGGATCGTCAGTTCGGCCATGTCTGCCAGGTTAGTTGGTGAGGATTCGGGCACCGTCGGCGGTGACGGCGACGGTGTGCTCGCTGTGCGCAGCGCGGGCACCCGACGCCGTGCGCAGGGTCCACCCGTCCGGATCGTGCCTGTAGGAGTCGGTGCCGTCGGCGATCAGCATCGGCTCGATGGCGATGACCAGGCCCGGCCGCAGCCGCATGCCCTTGCCGGGTCGGCCCTCGTTGGGCACGTGCGGATCCTCATGCATAGTGCGGCCGATGCCGTGGCCGCCGTGATCGGCCAGCAGGCCGTAACCGGCGCCGCGGGCTACTGCGGCGATAGCGTGCCCGACGTCGCCGAGCGTGTTGCCGGGTCGCATCGCCGCGATGCCCGCGGCCAGCGCATGGTCGGCCACCTCGATCAGCGCGGCGTCTTCGGGACGCGGCGTGCCCACGATGAAGCTGCGCGCCGCATCGCCGCACCAGCCCCGCAGCGTCGCGCCGAAATCCACGGACACCAGATCGCCGTCGGCAAGCACGTGCCCGTCGGGGATGCCATGCACGACGGCGTCGTTGACGCTGACACACAGCACGGCCGGGAAGGGGCTCGGCGCCCACCGCGGGTGGTAGTTCAGGAACGGCGACCCCGCGCCGTGGCGGGCCAGCACCTCCGCAGCAATCTTGTCGAGTTCGGCGGTGGAGGCGCCCGGGCGGGCGTGGGCGACCACCGCGCGCAGCGCCTCGGCAACCACTGATCCGGCCGCGGCCATCGCCTCGATCTCGGCTTCGGTCTTCAACTCGACCATCTTCAACGACCTCTAGCAAACAGAAAATTCGGGGATGGACATTTATGCGATACCTGCGGTACCGTTGTACACCAAGCCGGTAAATGTAAACCTCATGGGAGGCTTCAAATGGCTCGGACGCGCATGGTCAACCGCTGGCGTCGCAACATGGAAGTTCGCGACGACGCCGAGTACGTAGACATGCTCACCACACTGTCTGAGGGGTCAGTGCGGCGCAACTTCAATCCGTACACGGACATCGACTGGGACTCGCCGGAGTTCGCTGTCATCGACAACGACGAGCGTTGGATCCTTCCGGCGACCGACCCGCTGGGCCGTCACCCCTGGTACCAGGCGCAGCCGGTTGAGCGGCAAATCGAGATCGGTATGTGGCGACAGGCCAACGTCGCCAAGGTCGGCCTGCACTTCGAGTCGATTCTGATCCGTGGCCTGATGGAGTACTCCTTCTGGACGCCCAACGGCTCGCCGGAATACCGGTACTGCCTGCACGAGGCGGTCGAGGAGTGCAACCACACCATGATGTTTCAGGAGATGGTGAACCGCATCGGCGCCGACGTGCCGGGTATGCCGCGGCTGCTGAAGTGGGTCCAGCCGTTGATCCCGCTTGTCGCCGGTCCGCTGCCGATCCCGTTCTGGTTCGGCATTCTCGCCGGCGAGGAACCCATCGACCACACCCAGAAGAACGTCCTGCGCGAGGGCAAGTCGCTACACCCGATCATGGAGCGGGTGATGGCCATCCACGTCGCCGAGGAGGCCCGGCACATCTCGTTCGCGCATGAGTACCTGCGCAAGCGGATTCCGCACCTGCCGCGACGTAAGCGGTTCTGGTTGTCGCTCTATGTCCCGCTGACCATGCGGATCCTGTGTTCGGCCATCATCGTTCCGCCGCGAGCGTTCTGGAAGGAATTCGACATCCCGCGCTCGGTCCGCAAGGAAGTGTTCTTCTCCTCGCCCGAGTCCCGGCAAATGTTGCGCGACATGTTCGGCGACGTCCGGATGCTCTGCCACGACACCGGCCTGATCAACCCGATCGCCAAGCTCGTCTGGCGGATCTGCAAGATCGACGGCCGGCCGAGCCGCTACCGCAGCGAACCGCATCGCCAGCACGTGGTCGCCGCCGCTTGAGCGGAACACACGCCGGTACCTCTCATGCCCCATGTGATCACCCAGTCGTGCTGTAGCGACGGGTCCTGTGTCTACGCCTGCCCGGTGAACTGTATTCACCCGTCTCCGGACGAGCCGGGCTTCGCTACCGCCGAGATGCTCTACATCGACCCGGCGGCCTGCGTGGACTGCGGTGCCTGCGTCAGCGCGTGCCCGGTCGGCGCGATCGCGCCCGACACCCGTCTGGAGCCCAAGCAGCTGCCGTTCGTCGCGCTCAATGCCGCGTTCTACCCGGAGAGGGCGCCCGATGAGAAGGTGCCGCCGACGTCCAAGCTGGCGCCGGTGATCGACGCCCCGATGGTGTCTGCACGCGCCGGCGGCCCACTGACCGTCGCGATCGTCGGCTCCGGCCCGGCGGCGATGTACGCCGCCGACGAACTGCTCGCCCAGCACGGTGTGCGGGTCAATGTCTTCGAACGGCTGCCAACTCCGTACGGGCTGGCGCGTGCGGGCGTGGCGCCCGACCACCAGAGCACGAAGCGGGTGACGAAGCTGTTCGACAAAGTGACGCGGGTGCCCGGATTTACGTTCAACCTCAACGTCGAGGTGGGATCGGACCTGACGCACGACGAACTGCTGGCGCACCATCACGCGGTGCTTTACGCCGTCGGCGCGCCCAACGACGGTCGACTCGACATCGACGGCATGGGACTGCCGGGCACCGGCACCGCCACCGAGATCGTGGCATGGATCAACGGCCATCCCGAATACACCGATCTGCCAGTCGATTTGGCCCACCAACGGGTGGTGATCGTCGGAAACGGCAATGTCGCGTTCGACGTCGCCCGCATCCTGACCGCCGATCCCGATGCGCTGGCGCGCACGGACATCTCCGACCACGCGCTGGCCGCGCTGCGGGACTCGCGCGTCGCCGAG
This sequence comes from uncultured Actinomycetota bacterium, assembly GCA_963848185.1. GTDB lineage: Bacteria > Actinomycetota > Actinomycetes > Mycobacteriales > Mycobacteriaceae > Mycobacterium. The sequence continues at coordinate 201,910 of CAWKCR010000013.1, read as the reverse complement.
GTCGTGATCGCCGCCCGCCGCGGGCCGGCCTCCTCCGCGTTCACGCTGCCCGAACTCATCGGCCTGATGTCGACGTGCGAGGTGGTGCTCGACGCCGCCGATCACGATCTGGTGCTGCGCGACCTGGCCCGGGCCTCAGACCCGTTGACGCGGAACAAGCTGGAGATCCTGAGCAAGCTCGGTGACACCTCGGCGCCCGCGACGCGGCCACGGATCCGGCTGGCGTATCACCTGACACCGAAACAGGTTGTCGGCGGCCAGCTTGCCGAGGGTATCGAGTTCACCGTGACCGGCACCGACGAGGTCCGTCGGCTCTCCGCCGGCCTTGTGCTGACGTCAATCGGCTACCGCGGCAAGCCTATTCGCGGCCTGCCGTTCGATGAGGCCGCCGCGGTGGTGCCCAACGATGGCGGCCGCGTCGTCGATGCCGAATCGGGTGAACCGGTGCGCGGCAGCTACGTGGCCGGCTGGATCAAACGCGGACCGACCGGGTTCATCGGGACCAATAAGTCCTGTGCTGCGCAGACGGTGCACCACCTCGTCGCCGATTACAACGCCGGCCTGCTGGCCGACCCTGTCGGCAAGCAGGCGGCGCTGGACAAACTGGTCCGCAGCCGTCAGCCCGACATGGTCGATGCCGAGGGCTGGAAGGCCATCGACGCCGCGGAGATCGCCCGCGGCGGTGGCGAGCGGCCCCGCGACAAGTTCACCACGATCGCCGACATGCTGGCCGCGGCGACGGCCGCGCCGACGCCGCCGATTCGCCGGAGGTTGCTCGCTGGCCTGCGGCGCTAGCCCACACTTTTCCCGAAAGACCTCGGCCGTCGGGTCGCCGGCGTATATGCAAGAGGCATGAAAGCTGCGGCGTACGTCGGTCGGGTCGGGGGTTTGGCTGTTGCCCTGGGGGTCGGGGCTGCGGTGGTCACCGGATTCGGATCCGTGGTGGCGTGGGCGGATACGCCTTCGTCTGAGTCGTCGTCCGAGTCGTCCTCCGCGGAGTCGCCTGCAGAGCCTTCAGACACGTCGCCCCCGGAGTCGACGGATTCATCCGAGGACCAACCGCCGTCGGCGACGGACCCGGCGGCCGAGCCGACATCGACCGCCACGTCGACGTCGACGGGGTCGACGACCTCTCAAGCACCGCCCGGCGTGGTGGTCAGCACGGGCGGCGCGCAGACAAGTACGGAGGACGACGCCGAACCGACGGAGGCCGACGACCCCCCTGCGGCCGCCGAGCCCGTCGTTGAGTCCGAACCCAAGGGGTCGACTCAGGCGTCCGTTGAGCCCGCCGTCTCGACACCGCCCACCACCAACGTTGACGCCGTCGAAGTGACAGTCGACGCGGATTCGCAGTCCGTCGCTCAGCCGGTGGCGGATGACGCGCCGGAGTCGGCCAGTTCCTTTGTGGCGCAGACGCTGTCGTCAACCGCGGAAGTGCAGAGCGCTGCGGTGACGACCGCGGTGACGCCGCCGACCGTGCCGTCCTTCAGGCTTTGGCCCACCGCCTTCGACCCAGGTACGTTGGTCAACTATGCGTCGGGCCTGGTGTCGAGTGTCGTCAGCGCGTTCTTGAGCCCGTTCGCCGCCGCTCCGGCGCCGCCTGCCGATCCGACGCCTTGGGCGCTTCTCGCCTGGGTACGCCGCGAGTTCTTCAACGAGTCGCCGACCATCAACCCAGTCATCAACCCGCAAACAAACGGACTGATCACCGGCAACATCGGTGCGAACGATCCTGACGGCGACCCGCTGACCTACACCGTCATCGGGAGACCGCTCAACGGCGGAACGGTTGCGATCGACGAGGACGGCAACTTCACCTATCGCCCGATGAACGCGATGGCCGCGGTCGGCGGAACCGACTCGTTCACTGTGGTGGTCAGCGAGGAGGCCGCTGGACTGCACGTCCACGGGCCGCTGGGCTTACTGGATTTCGCGCCTATTCTGGGTGACTTCCTCAATCCCGGTGGGGGTCATCGTGTGGCCAAGACGATCACGGTCAACGTCACACCGGTTGCGGGCATCGACTTGTCCTTCCCGGACGGCTTCCACTGGGGCGTGGCACATGCCGGGTTCCAGGCCGAGGCCGGCCCCGGCTCACCCGTCGACCCCAACTCCGACTGGTACAAGTGGGTGCACGACCCCATCAACCAGTTCTTGGGGATTACCAACGGGGTGCCGGAGAACGGGCCCGGCACCTACGTCTCCTATGACACCGACGCGGAGCTGGCGAGCAACGAGCTCGGCATGAACACGTTCCGGATGAGCGTCGAGTGGAGCCGGATATTCCCGAATTCCACAGCAGCGGTTGACATCTCGGATGAAGGTGGAACGGTCAGCCTCGCCGATCTGCAGGCACTGGACGCGCTGGCGAACCAGGACGAGGTCGCGCATTACCGCGCGGTGTTCGACTCCCTGCGCGCGCACGGGTTGGAGCCGTTCGTCACGGTCAACCACTTCACGCTGCCGGCGTGGGTGCACGACCCGATCACGGCGCGGCCGCTGATCCAGCTGGGGTTGCCTGCGCCTGCCGCGGGATGGCTGTCGCCGACCACGCCCGTCGAGTTCGAGAAGTACGCCGCATACCTCGCATGGAAGTACGGCGACCAGGTCGACAACTGGGCGACGCTCAACGAGCCGTTTCCTCCCGTCCTGACGGAGTTTCTCGCCATACCAGGGCTCGTCCCGAACTGGCCGCCCGGTGTCATCCGGCCCGACCTTGCCTCGACGTTCCTTGTCAACGAGGCCAAGGGTCACGTGGCGGCTTACGACGCGATCCACGCTTGGGACACCACGGTCGCAACGGCGGGCCAGCCCGCGGCGTTCGTGGGGTTCACCAACAACATGATTCCCGCCCGTCCGGCCAACCCGGTGAGCCCGCTCGACGTGCAGGCCGCTGACGCCTGGAATAGCTACTACAACCGCTGGTTCCCGAACGCGGTGATCGACGGGTGGGTGGACGCGAACTTCGACGGCGTAAAGACACCCGACGAGGTCCACCCCGAGATGGCCGACAAAGTCGATTTCATGGGGGTTCAGTACTACGGGTCGCAACCGATGCAGGGTTTCGGCGTCGCGCCCATCCCCGGGTTCCCGTTCCTGCGGGGCCTGCCGGTGCGATGCGCGGCCGAGTCGCCGACGTGCAGCGACTTCAACCAGCCCACCGACGCCGGCGGTTTCCGCGAGGTCCTCGAGGTGGCGGCCTCATACGGAAAGCCGTTGTGGGTCACCGAGAACGGGATCGCCGACGCCAACGACTCGAAGCGGCCGTCGTACATTGTCAACCACATCGCGGTCGTGCAAGACCTGGTCGCGCACGGAATGGATATCCGCGGATACACCTATTGGTCGTTCGTGGACAACCTCGAGTGGGCAAACGGCTACCACCTGCAGTTCGGCCTCTACGGGTCCGACCCGACGACACCTGAGCTCGAGCGCACGCCGAAGCCGGCCAGCATATCGGCGATCAACCAGATCACGACTTCGAATTCACTGCCGTTGATCCTGTTGGGGATGTACATCCCGACCATCGTCTAATGGGGTAGGTGGACAAGAAGCCATATCCCGCTGAGCGGCGGTGCAGTTCAGGCGCAGGGCCTCAGGTAGGTCAGCACCGACTCCCAGTCGGGGAACTCGTTGCCCGGGCCGAACCGCAGCCATTCACCCTCGAAACTGTCGGCACCGTTGTTCGGGCGATCATCGACCAAAAAGTCACCACGGTTCAGATCCTTGTGGTGCGTGATGATCAGTCGCTTGTAGGCGGGCGTGCCTTCCTCGATGCCGATGTGCAGTTGCACCCATTCGAGTTTGTGCTGCCAAGCAGATGGGTTCAGCCACGGCGCGGTCGAGAGGATGTACGTGTCGAAGAGTTCGGCGAGCTCACGGTAAGCCTCGAGCGCCCCCGGCACCGGCGGCATCAGCGCGAAAATGCCGGGGATCTCGTCATTTCGGTCCTTGTACTGGGCCAGGATCCCGGGATCGATGCCCGAGATCCTGGCCTTGAAGTCGACGAGCGTGTTGTCGAGGTCGATGTAGAGCCGCTTCTTCGCCACGAAGCGAACGCTACTGCTGCTGTTTCATCGCCTCGGCGATTTCCTCCATGCTGACCTCGCGCACCGGCTGCCCCAGCGACCAGTGGTGGCCGAACGGATCGCGCACCACGCCGTAGCGGTCGCCCCAGAACTGATCCTCGAGCGGTGCCACCACGGTGGCGCCCGCGTCGACGGCCTGCTGGAACCTGGCATCGACATCGGTGACGGTCAGGTGGATGGTGACCGGCGTGCCGCCGAGCGCGGTCGGCGTCGACGACTTGCCGTCGTTGTACTCGGGGAAGTCGTCGTTGAGCAGCACAGTCGACCCGTTGATCTGTAGCGCGGCGTGCACCAGCTTGCCGTCGGGCCCGGGAACTCGGCCCAGCTCAACGGCATTGAACGCCTTGACGTAGAAGTCGATCGCCGCGGCGGCGCCATCGACACACAGGTGCGGGGACAGGGAGGGCTGCACTTCAATGGCCATGATGATCTCCTCGATTGTGTTGGCGTGACCCCTGTACAGACCGTGCACAGGGCGGTTATTCATCGCGACAACCCCATGCAACCACCCACCACCGACAAGTGGAGCCGACTAGTAGACAACGGAAAACGACGGCGGCAGCGTGGTGCGGCCCGTCAACGACAACAGCACCGCCTCGCCCCGCCCGGTCGCGGCTGCGATGCGCGTAGCCAACACCAACGCCGCGTCGAGCACTTCGTCGGGCAATGAGAACGGAATGCCAACGGCCCCAGCAATATCGAGGCAGTGCACCGCCAGCTCGAACGTCCGCGTCGGCAAATACGTGTGAAGCCGGACGCCCTGCCCGCCTATGACCTGGATCAGCGGGTCGCCGCAATCGGCGAGGTCGGACAGCACCCGCTCCACCAGTGCGTCGACGGCTGCGGCCGGGTCGTCGCCGAGGTCCCTGCCGGCTTGCCGGCCGCGCTCGGCTACGTCGGCCGAGTCGATCCCGAGCGCCGACGGGTTCACCCGCGCGTAGTACTCCTGTGGGGTGGCGATGTCTTCGTGTTCGGCGGTCGTCTGCAGGTAGGTGCTGACGGTGATCAGCGAACGCGATGTGTGGCCGATCAGCGAGCGGAGGTCCCAGTCACCCAGGCCCGGCCCGTCCCATCGCCCGCCGGGGATGTCGTGAACGAGCGCCGCGAAACTCCTTGCCGCCGAGGCAAACGTCGCGATCGGGTCGGCCGCAGTGGTCACCGCTGAACGACTTGGTCCCAACCCTCGACGGACTCCGGGCTGCGCGGTGCCGGACCGACATAGATTGCCGACGGGCGGACGAGCTTGCCCAGCCTCTTCTGCTCGAGGATGTGCGCGCACCAGCCCGCGGTGCGACCGCAGGTGAACATTGCCGGCATCATCTTTGTCGGCACCTGCGCGAAGTCCAGGATCACCGCGGCCCAGAACTCGACGTTGGTTTCGATCGCGCGGTCCGGCCGACGATCCCGCAACTCGGCCAGCGCGGCCTGCTCGAGCGCGGCGGCGACCTCGTAGCGCGGTGCCTCCAGCCGCTTGGCGGTGGCCCGCAGCACCCGCGCCCGCGGATCCTCGGCGCGATACACGCGGTGACCGAAGCCCATCAGTTTCTCGTGGTGATCCAGGATGCCCTTCACGACCGCGCGCGCATCGCCGGTCTGCTCGGCCTCCTCGATCATCGGGATCACCCGCGCCGGCGCGCCGCCGTGCAGCGGGCCGCTCATCGCGCCGATCGCCCCCGACAGCGCCGCCGCCACGTCCGCACCGGTCGACGCGATCACCCGCGCGGTGAAGGTGGACGCGTTCATGCCGTGCTCTGCGGCGGTCACCCAGTACGCGTCGATCGCCTCGACGTGCTTGGGGTCGGGGTCGCCCTGCCAGCGCGTCATGAATCGCGCTGTCACGGTGGCGCACTCGTCGATCATGCGTTGGGGGACCGCGGGCTGGTAGATGCCCCGCGCGGACTGCGCGACGTAGGACAGGGCCATCACCGACGCCCGCGCCAGTTGCTCGCGGGCGGTCAGGTCGTCGATGTCCAGGATCGGCGGGTAGCCCCAGATCGGGGCCAACATGGCCAGGCCGGCCTGCACGTCGACGCGGACGTCGCCGCTGTGAATGGGCAACGGGAACGGCTCCGCGGGAGGCAGGCTGTGACCGAACCTGCCGTCGACCAGCAGCGCCCAGACGTCGCCGAAGGTGACCTGGCGGCCGACCAGATCCTCGATGTCGACGCCGCGGTACCGCAGCGCGCCACCGTCCTTGTCCGGTTCGGCGATCTCGGTGGTGAAGGCCACAACGCCTTCCAGCCCCTCGACGAAGTCTTCAGGTACCGCAGTCATGGGCAGATTCTTGCACCTGGGTTCGCGCCGTTGTCTACCGGTCGGTAACAAGTCGGCGAACTCGCGAGGCGTAGCTTTATCGCGTGGCAACTCGCGACGACGAACACTTGGCGAGGATGCGGGTGGAGTACGGGTCGGTGGAAAAAGACGGCAGCCCGGACCTGGATGCCGACTGGCTCGCGGACGGCTGGCTTGTGCTGCTGCGCAAGTGGTTAGCCGACGCCGAAAGCGCGGGTGTGGCCGAGCCGAACGCGATGGTGGTGGGCACTGTCGACCGCCAGGGAAGGCCGGTCACCCGCGCGGTGTTGTGCAAGAGCGTGGAAGAAACCGGCGTCACCTTTTTCACGAACTACGACTCCGCCAAGGGCGACGAACTGGCCGCCACCCCGTACGCGTCGGCGACGTTTCCGTGGTTTCTGCTCGGCCGCCAAGTGCATGTCCGCGGGCCGGTCACCAAGGTGTCCGAAGAGATGACCGCCGACTACTGGTCCAATCGCCCCCGCGGTTCACAGTTGGGCGCGTGGGCGTCGCAGCAGTCGAAACCGATCGCCTCGCGGGCCGTGCTGCTGGAGCAGTTGGCCGAGGTCACCGAACGATTCGCCGGCCTTGACGAGGTTCCGGTGCCGCCGAACTGGGGCGGCTACCTGATCGCGCCCGAGGTGGTCGAATTCTGGCAGGGCCGGGAGAACCGGGTGCACAACCGGATTCGCATAGAACAGGGCCGTATCCAGCGGCTCCAGCCCTAGTGCGGCGGCTCTTCGCCGACACCACACCGCTGCGGACACCGGATTTCCGGCGGTTGTGGCTGGCCGGCATCGTCACCGTTATCGGCGCCAACCTGACCATCTTCGCCGTGCCGGTGCAGCTCTACGCGCTCACCCAGAACTCCGCGTACGTCGGCCTGTCCGGGTTGTTCGCGCTGGTGCCGCTCGTCGTGTTCGGCCTGCTGGGCGGCGCCTGGGCCGACGCGATGGACCGGCGGCTGCTGCTGATCATCGCGTCGTGCGGGCTGGCCGTGGCCTCGGTGCTGCTGTGGCTGCAGGCCGCGCTGGCGGTCAACAACGTGTGGCTGGTGTTGTGCCTGCTGTCGGTGCAGCAGGCGTTCTATGCGATCAACCAGCCGACCCGGTCGGCGGCCATTCCGCGCATGCTGCCGACCGACCAGCTGCCCGCCGCCAACTCGTTGAACATGACGGTCATGCAGTTCGGCGCCATCGTCGGGCCGCTGCTCGCCGGGGTGATGCTGCACTGGGTGGACCTGTCCACGCTCTATCTGATCGACGCGATCACCTGCGTGGCGCCGATCTGGGCGACGTTCCGGTTGGCGTCGATGCCATCCACCAATGGCGAACACGGCGCGTCGCGCTGGGGGTTTGCCGCCGTGCTCGACGGTTTCCGCTACCTGGCCGGCAACCAGGTGGTGCTGATGTCGTTCGTCGTCGACCTGATCGCGATGATCCTGGGCATGCCGCGGGCGCTCTTCCCGCAAATGGCGCACGAAAGCTTCGGCGGCCCCGTCGAGGGTGGCGCCACGATGGCGCTGCTGGCCGCCGCAATGTCAGCGGGTGCGGTCGCCGGCGGGGTGTTCTCCGGCTGGCTGCCCCGGATCAGGCGTCAGGGACTGGCCGTGGTGGTCGCGATCGTTGTGTGGGGCGTGGCGATGGTCGGCTTCGGTCTGGTCAGCGGGCTGGCGCAGGGAAGTACCGGCACCTTGCTGTGGATTGCGTTGGCATTCTTGGCTTTTGGCGGTGCGGCCGACATGGTGTCGGCGGCGTTCCGCTCGACGATCCTGCAGCAGGCGGCCTCGGACGAATTGCGTGGCCGACTGCAGGGCGTCTTCATCGTCGTCGTCGCCGGCGGACCCCGGCTGGCAGACGCGGTCCACGGTGCGGCCGCGGCGGCGGTGGGCACCACGGTTGCCGCGGCGGGTGGCGGTGCTCTGGTCGTGGTCGGTGTGGTGATCGCGGCGCTGGTGGTGCCGGCGTTCGTCCGCTACCGGGTAGTGGCCGAGAATGACAAAGTATGACCGGCGCCAAATGTCTGGCGTCGTCATTTTCTAACTGAATTCATAGCTCCGCGCGTTAGCATCCGGAACGTGGCTAATGCCAGGGGGGAGCCTCCACTCGGCCTGCGAGAACGCAAGAAGCAGCGCACCCGCGCCACGTTGATCGACGCGGCCGTCGAGCTGTGCGAGCGGCAGGGTTTCGAGCGGACGACGGTGGATCAGATCGCCGCGATCGCCGACGTCTCTCCGCGCACGTTTAGCCGCTACTTCGCCACCAAGGACGCCATCGCGCTGGCGTTGATCGACGACGCGGTCGACAGGGCCGCGGCCGAACTGGAGCGCCAGCCGGCGGACATCGGCCATCTCGAAGCGCTGCTGCATGCCTACGTGGCGATGTACAAGGGCACCAAGATTGCCCCGCCCGGTGAGCTTTCCGCCGAGCGGCTGATGTGCACAGTGCGGATCATCATGACCTCGCCGGCGTTGCGGCAGGCCGCTGTTGACTTCCGTGCCCACTCGGCCAACGTCGCGCTGGCCAAGCGGATGGGGGTTGTTATTGACGACCGCAGGGTCAAGCTGGTGTCGGCGGTGTGGGCGTCGATCATCATGACCGCCCTCGCCGACCTCGCCGACGACGGGACGGATTGGGAGCAAGTCGGCGTCGACGACCTCGTCTCGCGGCTGGAGGCCACGTTTGCCGAGTTCACCGGCCTGATCGCGGACATTCGGCAGCCGGTCTGAGCATCTGGCTGGCCCCCCGCGGGCACGACTGCTGGAATGGGACTACCTTTTGTAGGGCAGAGTCCGCATTCCCCCCAGCGAAGAAGGGATTCCCGTGGCCGAGAACTCGTCCAGTGGCGAAGAGCACGCCACCCTCAAATACCCCGGTGGGGAGCTTGACCTGGACATCGTCCACGCCACCGAGGGCGCGGACGGTATCGAGCTGGGTCCGCTGCTGGCCAAGACGGGATACACCACTTTCGACGGCGGCTTCGTCAACACCGCGTCCACCAAGAGCGCCATCACCTATATCGACGGCGACGCCGGGATTCTGCGCTACCGCGGCTACCCGATCGAGCAGCTCGCCGAGAACTCGAACTTCATCGAGGTCAGCTACCTGCTGATCTACGGCGAACTGCCGAACAAGGAAGAGCTCGAAAAGTTCACCACTCAGATCCAGCGGCACACATTGCTGCACGAGGACCTGAAGCGGTTCTTCGACGGCTTCCCGCGCAACGCGCATCCGATGCCGGTGCTGTCCAGCGCGGTCAACGCGCTGTCGGCGTACTACCAGGATTCGCTCGACCCGTTCGACGACGCGCAGGTGGAGCTGTCCACCATCCGGCTGCTGGCCAAGCTGCCCACGATCGCGGCGTACGCGTACAAGAAGTCGGTCGGCCAGCCGTTCCTGTACCCGGACAACTCGCTGACGCTCGTCGAGAACTTCTTGCGGATGACGTTCGGCTTCCCGGCCGAGCCGTACGAGGTGGACCCGGAGATCGTGCGGGCACTGGATCTGCTGCTGATCCTGCACGCCGACCACGAGCAGAACTGCTCGACGTCGACGGTGCGGCTGGTCGGCTCGTCGCAGGCCAACCTGTTCACCTCGATCTCGGGCGGCATCAACGCGCTGTGGGGGCCGCTGCACGGCGGCGCCAACCAGGCGGTGCTGGAGATGCTGGAACAAATTCGCGCCGACGGCGGGGATGTTCAGGACTTCGTCAAGAAGGTCAAGGACCGCGAAGACGGCGTCAAGCTGATGGGCTTCGGTCACCGGGTCTACAAGAACTACGATCCGCGGGCGCGCATCGTCAAGGAGCAGGCCGACAAGATCCTCGGCAAGCTCGGCGGTGACGATGATCTGCTGGCGATCGGCAAGGCGCTGGAAGAGGTCGCGCTGACCGACGAGTACTTCATCGAGCGCAAGCTGTACCCGAACGTCGACTTCTACACGGGCGTGATCTACCGCGCCTTGGGGTTCCCGACGCGGATGTTCACTGTGTTGTTCGCGCTGGGCCGGCTGCCCGGCTGGATCGCGCACTGGCGCGAGATGCACGACGAGCGCGGCGGCAAGATCGGCCGGCCGCGTCAGATCTACACCGGCTATACCGAGCGGGACTACGCCGACCTCGGCAGCCGCTAAGGCCCTCTCCCGCGAGCGTGCGTGTCTGCGCGCCGACACGCCGCAAATCGCGAGCACTTTGCGCACGCTCGCGCTGTTGTGAACGTCACGTGAATGCGCCTTGCCCATCCAACAGTTGTAGTTTCACAATAGTTGTGTGAATGAAACTGTCGTCCGGTCGCTGAGCGCTCGGCGCAAGGCCATCATCCTGGTGTCCTGCTGCATGAGCCTGCTGATCGTGTCGATGGACGCGACGATCGTCAACGTCGCCATTCCCAACCTCCGCCACGACCTCGGCGCCTCGGCCTCCGAGCTGCAATGGGTCATCGACATCTACACGCTGGTGCTGGCCTCGCTGCTGCTGCTGTCGGGCGCGACCGCCGACCGGTTCGGTCGTCGCCGCACCTTCCAGATCGGGCTGACGGTCTTCGCGCTCGGGTCGCTGCTATGCAGCCTCTCACCGAATATCGAGACGCTGATCGTCGCGCGCATGTTGCAGGCCATTGGCGGGTCGATGCTCAACCCGGTCGCGATGTCGATCATCACCCAGGTGTTCACCGGCCGGGTGGAGCGCGCCCGCGCGATCGGCGTCTGGGGCGGCGTCGTCGGCATCTCGATGGCGCTGGGGCCGATCGTCGGCGGCCTTCTCATTGAGCTTGTCGACTGGCGCGCGGTGTTCTGGATCAACCTGCCGATCTGCGCGCTGGCGATCCTGCTGACCGCCATCTTCGTCCCGGAATCGCGGTCGGTCACGATGCGCGACGTCGACCCGGTGGGCCAGGGCCTGGGCATGACGTTCCTGTTCGGCGTCGTCTACGTGCTCATCGAAGGCCCGGCGAGGGGCTGGACCGACGCCCGCACCCTGACCGTGGCAGCGGTCGCGGTGCTGGCGTTCGTCGGGTTCCTGCGCTACGAGTCGCGGCGCCACGACCCGTTCATCGACCTTCGGTTCTTCCGCAGCATCCCGTTCGCCTCCGCGACCATGATCGCGATTTGCGCGTTCGCCGCCTGGGGCGCGTTCCTGTTCATGATCTCGCTCTACCTGCAGGACGAGCGCGGCTTCTCAGCCATGCACACCGGCCTGATCTATCTGCCGATAGCCATTGGCGCGCTTATCTTTTCGCCGCTGTCCGGCCGGCTGGTCGGGCGGTTCGGCAGCCGGCCGTCGCTTCTGGTCGCCGGCACCCTGATCACTGCGGCGACGTTGATGCTCACCCAGTTGACCGCGACCACCCCGGTGTGGCAGCTGCTGACGATCTTCGCGGTGTTCGGCATCGGGTTCGCCATGGTCAATGCGCCCGTCACGACCGCGGCGGTCAGTGGAATGCCGACCGATCGGGCCGGCGCCGCGTCTGCGGTGGCCTCGACCAGTCGGCAGGTGGGCGTCAGTATCGGTGTGGCGCTGTGCGGTTCGGTCGCCGGATCCGCGCTCGCGACAATGGGTGCGGACTTCGCGGTGGCCGCCCGACCGTTGTGGCTGATCTGCGCGGGACTCGGCCTGGCGATCTTCGCGTTGGGCTTCTACTCGACGACACCGCGCGCGCTGCGCTCTGCCGAGCGGCTCGCGCCGCTGGTCGCCGGCCCCAGTGTGCAATACGAGGCCGCCAATGCCGCGTAATCCGTTGGCCGACGATGTCTGGCGCACCCTGGCCGCCCTGGTGATCGACAACAGGGACAACTGGAAGCGTGCGGTGGTCGAACAGACGGGCTTGCCGTTCAGCCGGGTTCGGATACTGCTGCGGCTGAGCCGGCAGGCGATGACGGTGAAGCAGGTCGCGCAGGCCGCGACCATCGACGCACCTGCGGCGACCGTGGCGGTCAACGACCTCGAAGCGCGCGGACTCGTGGTGCGCGAAACCGATCCGGCGAACCGGCGGTGCAAGGTGGTGTCGCTCACCGACGCCGGGCACGACATGGTCCGCGCGATCGACGCGATCGACGATCCGGCACCAGTTCCGCTGACCGCGCTTGACGACGCCGAATTGCGCGAGTTGCGGACGATTCTGGCGAGGCTTGTGACGCGTTAAGCGCACGCTGAAACTGACGCGTGACGCGCGGGAAACCATCTGTGAATTGCCCGCCCTGTAGCGACAACTCAGCGACAACATCCCCGTCCCCCGGGGGCTGTGATTGTCGCTGCGTAGTCGCTCGTAGGTGGGCAGTTTGGACAATGGTCGGGAGCGCGACTGGGGTGACTGCGATGACGCGCCGCCGGCCCGCGTTTCAGCAGGCTCCTAGCTCTCCAGCACTGCCATCGCGGCGTTGTGCCCGCCGATCCCCGACACCCCGCCGCCGCGGCGAGATCCCGACCCGCACAACAGGATCCGGTCGTGTTCCGTGGCCACTCCCCATCGCTGCGCCGGCGTGTCCAGCGGTTCGTCGTCCTCGGCGAACGGCCAGGACAACGCGCCGTGGAAGATGTTGCCTCCCGTCATGCCCAACGTCCGCTCGAGGTCCACAGTCGTCTTGGCTTCGATGCACAGCCGGCCCGCAGAATCCTCCATCAGTACATCTTGAATAGGCTCGGCGAGAACGGAATTCAGCGATTTGAGCACGGCGGACGTCAGCGTGTCGCGCTTGCGTTCGGGGTCGGCGCCGGCGATCAGGCCATGCGGCGTGTCCAGGCCGAAGACCGTCAACGTCTGCGCACCGGCGGCACGCAGCCCGTCGGACAGGATGGACGGGTCGGTCAGCGAATGGCAGTAGATCTCGCACGGCAGCGGGTCCGGCACTATCCCGTGTGCGGCACGGGTGTAGGCCGTATCGAGCTGGCTGAACGTCTCGTTGATGTGAAACGTGCCGCCGAACGCCTGCTCCGGTGTGACGGTCTCGTCGCGCAGGCGCGGTAGCCGCCGCAGCATCAGGTTGACCTTGACCTGCGCTCCGGGCGCAAGGTCGGGCTCGGGCTCGCCCAAGAGTGTGGCCAGCACAGCGGGCGTCACATTCGCCAGCACGTGCTCGGCGTGCACGCGGTGCTCACGGTCGCCGAGGCGATACCGCACCTCGCCGTCCGGGTCGATCGCGTAAACCTCTGCGCCGGTGATGATTTCGGCTCCGTGCCCGGCGGCCGCGGCGGCCAGCGCACCGCTGACGGCTCCCATGCCACCGACGGGGACATCCCAGTCGCCGGTACCGCCGCCCAGCAGGTGGTACAGGAAGCACACGTTCTGCGTAAGCGACGGGTCGTCGGCGCGGGCGAACGTGCCGATCAACGCGTCGGTCGCCATCACCCCGCGAACAAGGTCGTGCTGCACCGCCTCGGTGATGGCGTGCGCGATCGGCCGGCACATCATCGACTGCCAGGCCGCCTCGGCGTCGGCGTCAGCGCCCGCCAGCACGTGCCGGTGCGCCTCGTCACGCGCCATCAGTGGCGAGGTCAACGTCGGCCACAGGCGGGACGTGACGATGCGGCAGCGGCGGTAGAACTCCCCAAACGGCAGCTCGTCTGCCGCGGCGCCGATCGCGGCGAACGTATTCTGCGGCCCGATCAGCAGGCCGGTGCGGCCGCCGGTCGCGGGATCCGGCGTGTAGGAGGAGTAGCGGCGACGCACCAGGCGCACCCGCGCGCCGATGTCGTCGACGATGCGGCGGGGCAGCAGGCTGACCAGATACGAGTAGCGGGACAACCGGGCGTCGACGCCGTCGAAGGCGTGCGCGGACACGGCCGCTCCGCCGACGTGGTCCAGTCGCTCGAGCAGCTGCACGTGTCTGCCGGCACGAGCCAGGTAGGCGGCGGCGACCAGGCCGTTGTGACCACCGCCGACGATGACAACGTCGGTCTGTGTCATAGCTCAGCCAAGGTAGCCCTCGACCTCGTCGGCCGGACGGACGCGGGCCTCGCGGGGATCGCCGCCGGTCTCGCGCAATGCCCGTCGCTGCCGAAGCAGGTCCCAGCATTGATCGAGCGCAACCTCCACCGCACGCAGCCGCTGGTGTTCCTCGGATTCGTCGATCTCGTGGTGCTGCAGCCTGGCCCGCAGCTCCTGCTCCTCGGCGACCAGCTTGTTGACCCGAGCGAGAATGTCTTGGTCCTTAGCCACCGGTCCAGTCTGCCCGACTACGGTGAGTGCGGTGAGTACGAAACCTGAGATCGACTTTCCCGACGGGCCCGCGCCTACCGAGCTGGTCATCAAGGACCTGGTGGTCGGCGACGGCTCAGAGGCGGTGCCGGGCGGCACCGTCGAGGTGCACTATGTCGGAGTCGAGTTCGACACCGGCGAGGAATTCGACAGCTCGTGGAACCGCGGCGAATCCATCGAGTTTCCGCTGCGCGGGTTGATTCAGGGCTGGCAGGACGGCATACCCGGCATGAAGGTCGGCGGCCGTCGGCAGCTCGTCATACCGCCCGAACAGGCCTACGGTCCGGTCGGCGGCGGCCACCGACTGTCCGGCAAGACTCTGATTTTCGTCATCGACCTGCTGGCGACCCGCTAACGCGGGCCGGGGAGCCGCAGTAACAGTCGCGCGCCACCCAAGGGGCTGGCCTCCAAAGACGCTGTGCCGCCGTGCAGTTCGGCCTGCTGGGCGACGAGCGCCAGCCCCAGCCCGGAGCCGGAATGCGACGCCGTCGACCCGCGGGAGAACCGGTCGAACACCACCTTGCGCTCCTCGTCGGGAACGCCGGTGCCGTCGTCGTCGATGGCGATCTCCACACCGGCGCGCGAGCTGACCGCCGACAGCTGCACCCGCGTCGCGCCGCCGTGCTTGACCGCGTTGGCGATCGCGTTGTCCACCGCAAGTCGAAGACCGGCAGGCAATCCGACGATGATCACCGTCGGCGCGGGTATCAGCGACACCTCCAGGTCGGGATAGACCCGCATCGCGTCATGCGCCGCGCGGTCGAGCAGCTCGGTGATGTCCACCGGCACGTGGTCGTCGAACGTGGACAGCTCGCCCTGCGCGAGCCGCTCCAGCGCGCCGAGCGTTGCCTCGATCCGGGACTGGGTGCGGATGACGTCGTTGACGACCTCTTTACGCTGCTCCTCCGGCAGGTCCAGGGTGGACAGCACCTCGAGATTGGTGCGCATCGCGGTCAGCGGCGTGCGCAGCTCGTGTGCCGACACCGCGGAGAAGTCGCGGGCCGACGCCAACGCGGCCTTGGTGCGGTCCTGCTCTTTCCAGATGCGCTGCAGCATGCCCTTGAGTGCATCGGCGATCTCGACGGCCTCGGTGGCGCCGCGGACGTCGACATCGGGGTGTTCGTCGCCCGCGTCGATGGACCTTGCCTGCGCGGCCAGCTGTTTTAGCGGCCGCACCGCGAATGCGGCCAGCAACCAGCCCAGCACCGCGGCGGCGCCGATCGCAGAGCCACAGATCACGATCACGCGGCGATGCAGGTTGTTCGTGTCGGCGATGGTGGCGTCGTAGGTGGCGCCGACCGCCACCGACATCGCATCGGGAACTCGGATGTCCACCGTGCGCACCCGGTAGCGCACCCCGTCGACATAGGTGTCGGCATAACCCGCCGGGAGCTCGGGCAGCACGACGTTCGAGTTCGACGTGACCTGCCCTTCCTGGCGGACGGTGATGACGGCGTCCTGATCGTTGGGTGATTTGGGGATTTGGTCGAGGCCGCGCGGCAGGAACGGAATCGCGAAGCCGGCGGCCTCGTCGAGCCGGCGGTCCAACCGCTCCTTGCGGTCGTTGGTGATACCGATCCATACGACGGTGCCGACGATGCCCGCGATGATCGCCGCGGCGACGGCGCTGGTGAACGCGACGCGCGTGCGCAGTGACGGGGTTCGGCGGAGGATCCGGGTGAGCAGGCTCATCGGACTACTGGATCCTGAGTACAAACCCCACGCCGCGGACGGTGTGCAGCAGCCGGGGCGCCCCGCCGGCCTCCAGCTTGCGGCGCAGGTAACCGATGAACACGTCGACGACGTTGGTGTCCGCGGCGAAGTCATAGCCCCACACCAGCTCGAGCAGCTGGGCCCGCGACAGCACCGCGGTCTTGTGCTCGGCCAGCACGGCGAGCAGGTCGAACTCCCGCTTGGTCAGGTCGACGTCGATACCGTTGACGCGTGCGCGCCGGCCCGGGATGTCGACCTCCAGCGGGCCGACCTGAATGGTCTCCGACGAGAACGTCGCGGTCGCGCCGCGCCGGCGCAGCAGCGCCTTCACCCGCGCCACCAGCTCGGCCAGCACGAACGGCTTGACCAGGTAGTCGTCGGCCCCCGCCTCCAGCCCGGCGACGCGGTCATCGACCGAGCTGCGTGCCGACAGCACGCAGACCGGGACGTCGTTGTCCATCGCGCGCAGCGCGGTGACCACGCTGACGCCGTCGAGTACCGGCATGTTGATGTCGAGCACGATTGCGTCGGGCCGGGTCTCGGTGGCGCTGCGCAGCGCCTCCGCGCCGTCCTTGGCGGTTGACACGGCGAAGCCGGACAGCCGCAGGCCGCGCTCGAGCGAGGCGAGCACGTCGTCGTCGTCATCGACCACCAGCACCCGGGGTGATGTCGCACCACTGTCCATGCACGCAATCTTGCCTGATGAACCGGCCCGAACGCGGGAAGCTTGTTGACCTCATCATTTGTTGAGGTTCTACGGTGAATTTCATGAGTATGGAAATGGTGGCCCGGCACAGCCTGTACCGGCAGATGCACGCCCGCGGCGGTGACCTGCGCTCGCTGGCCGACCGCCGGCTGATGGCCCGCATTTGGCGCTTCGCCGGGCGGCATCACCGCAGGTTGGGCGCGTTTGTGGCGGTCAGTGTGGTGAGCGCGCTGCTCGCGGTGGCCACCCCGGTGCTGGCCGGAAAGGTGGTCGACGAGATCGTCGGTGGCGGCGCACCGGGGGTCGTGGTGGCGCTGGCGGCGGTCATCGCGGCGGTCGCCGTCGCCGAGGCAGTCGTGTCGCTGGTCACGCGGTGGCTGTCGTCGACCATCGGTGAGGGCTTGATCCTGGACCTGCGCACGGCGGTCTTCGACCACGTCCAGCGGATGCCGGTCGCGTTCTTCACCCGCACCCGCACCGGGGCGCTGGTCAGCCGGCTCGGCAACGACGTGATGGGCGCGCAGCGGGCGTTCTCCGACACGCTGTCCGGCGTCGTCTCCAACGTCGTGACGCTGACCTTGACGCTGGCGGTGATGCTTTCCATCTCGTGGCAGATCACCCTGCTGTCGCTGCTGCTGATGCCGTTGTTCGTGGTGCCGGCCCGCCGCATCGGCGCCACCATGGCCCGGCTGTCCCGTGAGGCGGCCATCCACAACGCGACGATGAACACCCAAATGACCGAACGGTTCTCCGCGCCGGGCGCAACGCTGGTCAAGCTGTTCGGCAACCCGGCCACCGAATCGCACGAATTCGAGGCGCGCGCCGGCCGGGTCCGCGACATCGGGGTCCGCTCGGCGATGCTGCAGTCGACGTTCATGAACTCGCTGACGCTGATGTCGGCGCTGGCGCTGGCCGTCGTCTACGGGCTGGGCGGCGTGCTGGCCATCGGCGGGCATCTGCAGGCCGGCGCGATCGTGTCGCTGGCGCTGCTGCTCACCCGTCTGTACGCGCCGCTCACCGGGCTGGCCAATGCGCGGGTGGAGATCGCCAGCGCGCTGGTCAGCTTCGAGCGGGTCTTCGAGGTGCTGGATCTCGTGCCGCTGATCCAGGAGCGCCCCGGCGCCGTGGCCGTGCACGGCGGCGCGGTTTCCGTTGAATTTCATGACGTGCGGTTCTCCTACCCGTCGGCCGACAAGGTGTCGCTGGCCTCGCTGGAGGAAGTCGCGGTGCTGGACGACCGCGGGGGAGACGAAGTGCTGCACGGTATTTCGTTCACCGCGCAGCCGGGCCAAATGGTCGCGCTGGTCGGGTCGTCCGGCGCAGGCAAGTCGACGATCGCGTCGCTGATGGCCCGGCTCTACGACGTCGACTCCGGTGCGGTGCGGCTGTCCGGAGTCGACGTGCGCGACGTGACCTTTGCGTCGCTGAAAGACGCCGTCGGCATCGTCACCCAGGACGGGCACCTGTTCCACGAGTCGATCCGGTCCAATCTGCGGCTGGCCGCCCCCGACGCGACCGACGACGAGCTGTGGCATGCGCTCGAACGGGCCCGGCTGGCCGACGTGGTCGCCGAGATGCCCGACGGGCTGGACACGGTTGTCGGTGAGCGCGGTTACCGTCTGTCGGGCGGGCAGCGGCAGCGGCTGACGATCGCCCGCCTACTGCTGGGAGGGTCGCGCGTGGTGGTGCTCGACGAGGCGACGGCGTCGCTGGATTCCGCGTCGGAGGCCGCGGTGCAGCAGGCACTGGCCGAGGCGTTGGCCGGCCGCACGTCGATCGTCATCGCCCACCGACTCTCGACGGTCCGCGCGGCCGACATGATCCTCGTCGTCGAGCGCGGCCACATCGTCGAACGCGGAACCCATGAGCAGCTGCTGGCCCGCGGCGGGCGCTACGCCGAGCTGTACGAAACCCAGTTCGGCCCGCAAGACACCGAAGTCGCCGCCGCGTGACCGCGAAACTGTATTCCGGCAGGGCCGCACTCGAACTTTCGCTGCACAGTTACAGTCTCGCGGCGCCGTCGTTATTGGTTTGCTTCCCATGGGAAAATTGAGGTCTCGTGGATAAATCCTCCAACAATTCGTTGCGCTCGGCGCCCGCGATAGCGCCGCCGCCCGCGCGGCGGCGCACCAGCTCGGATCTGTGGCGGATGCTGCCCTACCTGATGCCATATCGGGTGCGGTGGGTCGCCATGGTCGTGGTCGCGATCGCGAGCCTCGCTGCCACCGTGGCGATTCCGCTGATGACGAAGGCCGTGATCGACGGGCCGGTGCGGCATCAGGATCAGCGTGGGCTGTGGCTGCTCGGCACCGCGGCCATGGGCGTCGGCATCTCCGAGGCCGTGCTGTGGTTCATCCGCCGCTGGCTGGTGGCCCGCGCGACGATGGGTGTCGAGGCCGACATCCGCAAGGACCTCTACGCCCGGCTGCAGATCCTGCCGATGTCGTTCCACGGCCGCTGGCAGTCCGGCCAACTCCTGTCGCGGATCATGAACGACCTCAGCACGATTCGCCGTTTCATGTCGTTCGGCATGGTCTTCCTGCTGCTCAACGTCATCCAGATCAGCGTGGTCACGGCGATCCTGCTGGCCATGTACTGGCCGCTGGGCGTCGTCGTATTGCTGTCGATCGTGCCGATCACGCTGATCGTGCTGCACTTCCAGCAGGAGTACACCCGGCTGTCGCGGCTGGCGCAGGACCAGTCCGGTCACGTCGCAACCCATGTCGAGGAATCCGCGCTGGGCCTGCGCGTGGTGAAGTCGTTCGGCCGGGAGGACTACGTCTACGACCGGTTCGATGAGCAGGCCACGAACCTCTATGACACGCAGGTCAGCAGGGTGTCGGTGTCGGCGAAGTTCTGGACACTGCTGGAGGTCATCCCCAACCTCACGCTCATCGTGGTGCTCGGCTTCGGCGCATACGCCGCCGGCCACGGGTTGGTGACCATGGGCACGCTGGTCGCGTTCATCACGATGATGCTGTCGCTGGTGTGGCCGATCGCGTCGCTGGGGTTCCTGCTGTCGATGACGCAGGAGTCGTTCACCGCCGCCAACCGCATCGCCGAAATCTTCGACGCGCCACGAGAAATCACCGACGGCCCGCACGCCGAGGCGCCGCGCGGCGGCCGGCTGGAACTGGTCGACGTCGGCTTCCGCTTCCCCGACGCCGCGCCGGACGACTGGGCGCTGCGCCATGTCACGGTCACCGTCGAGCCGGGGGACACGCTGGCGCTGGTCGGCTCCACCGGTTCGGGCAAGTCGGTGCTGGCCGCCCTGCTGTCCCGGCTGCACGACGTCACCGAGGGTGAGATCCGCATCGACGGGCAGGACATCCGCGAGCTGTCGCTGCCGGCGCTGCGGCAGGCGGTGGCCACCGCGTTCGAGGACCCGACGCTGTTCTCGATGTCGGTGGCGGAGAACCTGCGGCTGGGCCGGCCCGACGCCACCGACGAACAGCTGGCGCAGGCCATCGAGATCGCGGCCGCGCAGTTCGTCTACGACCTGCCGTTCGGGCTGGACACCCGGATCGGCGAGCAGGGCATGAGCCTGTCCGGCGGGCAGCGGCAGCGGTTGTCGCTGGCGCGGGCCATCCTCGCCGCGCCGAAGATCCTGGTGCTCGACGACACCCTGTCCGCGCTCGATGTGCACACCGAGGCCGTCGTCGAGGAGGCGCTGCGCCGGGTGCTGCACTCGGTGACCGGCATCGTGGTCGCGCACCGGGCGTCGACCGTGCTGCTCGCCGACAAAGTGGCGCTGCTGGAAGGCGGCACCATCACCCACATCGGCACGCACGGCGAACTGCTGGCAGGGGTGCCGCAGTACCGCTACCTGCTGGCCGCCGACGACGAACTCGACGACGGCGTCGAGCGCAGCTGCGCGTGGCAGGACGACGAGAACCGAGAACTGTTGGGCCGCATACACGACGAACAGGAAGCCACCGACGTCGCAGCCGACGCCAGGCGGTTCGTGCCGTCGGAGGTTGAGCGCCGATGACCGCAACCGACACTCCACCGCTCGACCTGCCCGAGGACGAGTGGCGCGGGCGGGTCAAGGACAGCCAGACCGACGACCTGCCGATCGACGAATCCGTGCCGCGCCGCCGCGAGGCGCGCGCGCTGCTGGGCTCACTGCTGAAGCCGTACCGCACGACGGTAGCGCTGCTTGCGCTCGTCGTGGTGGTGGAAAACGTTGCGCGCCTTTCGGTTCCGCTGCTGGTCCAGCGTGGCATCGACCGCGGTATCCCGCCGATTCTCGACGGCGGCTCGGCGCACACACTGATGGTCATCGTCGGCGTGCTGGGCGGGGTAGTGCTGATCCAGGCCACCAGCCGGATGTTCTTCCTGCACCGCTCGGGCCGGATCGGCCAGACGGTGCTGCTGGAGTTGCGGCGGCGGGTGTTCCGGCATTTCCAGCGGCTCGACGTCGCGTTTCATGAGCGGTACACGTCGGGCCGGGTGGTGAGCCGGTCCACCAACGACGTCGAGGCGATCCAGGACATGCTGGAAACCGGCTTTGACAGCCTGATCACCGCCGTGCTCACGCTGATCGGGACGTCGATCCTGCTCGTTACGCTGGACGTGCGGCTCGGGCTGATGTGCCTGGTCGCCTTCCCCGTCCTGGTGGCGCTGGTCTGGTGGTTCCGCAATGAATCGGCCAAGACGTACCGGAAGGTGCGGGAGAACGCCGCGCTGGTCATCGTCCAGTTCGTCGAGACCATGACCGGCATCAAGGCGGTGCAGGCGTATCGGCGCGAGCCGCGCAACCAGGAGATCTTCGAGGACATCGCCGACCGCTACCGCGAGATCAACGAGAAGACGTTCCGGCTGCTCGCGATCTTCATGCCCGGGGTGAAGCTGGTCGGCAACATCACCACCGGCGTGGTGCTGCTCTACGGCGGCTACCTGGTGCTGCACGGTCAGATGACCATCGGCACGCTGGCGGCTTTCCTGCTCTACCTGCGGATGTTCTTCGAGCCGATGCAGGAAATCTCCCAGTTCTTCAACACCTTTCAGTCCGCGTCGTCGGCACTGGAGAAGCTGGCGGGCGTGCTGGCCGAGCGTCCGGGCATCAAGGATCCGGCGCGGCCGGTCGCGCTGGCGTCGGTGCGCGGAGACGTGGCGTTCCACGACGTGGCTTTCTCGTATGTACCGGACCGGCCCGTGCTGCCCGACCTGAATTTCTCCGTTCCGGCCGGTCAGACGGTCGCGCTGGTCGGCACCACCGGCGCGGGCAAGACTACAGTCGCCAAGCTCATCGCCCGCTTCTACGATCCGACGTCCGGCTCGGTGACGCTGGACGGCGTGGACCTGCGCGACCTCGCGCAAAGCAAGCTGCGCCGCCACGTCGTGATGGTCACGCAGGAGAACTTCATGTTCGAGGGCACCGTCGCCGACAACATCCGGTTCGGCAGGCCCGCCGCCACCGACGCCGAGATCCGCGCTGCCGCCGAGGCCGTCGGCGCGGACCGGTTCATCGCATCGCTCCCGGACGGCTATGACACCGATGTCGCCAAGCGCGGCGGCCGGTTGTCGGCGGGGCAGCGGCAGCTGATCGCGTTCGCCAGGGCGTTCCTCGCCGACCCCGCGGTGCTGATCCTCGACGAGGCGACGTCGTCGCTGGACATTCCCAGCGAGCGGATGGTGCAGCGGGCGCTGGAGACAGTGCTGTCCGACCGGACGGCACTGGTCATCGCCCACCGGCTGTCGACGGTCGAGGTCGCGGATCGGGTGCTGGTTCTCGACCACGGCCGCATCGTCGAGGACGGCGCGCCCGACGAGCTCATCGCGCGTGGCGACGGGCGGTATGCGGCGCTGCACCGGGCGTGGGTGGAATCACTGGCCTGACCGCAGCAGTTCTTCGAGCCTGTCGTTGGTGGCCTGCAGCCGGGAACCCAGCGCACCGATGATCTTCTCCCGGGCCCGCGGGCTGACGGCCGCGATCGCATGGCTGAGGATGTTGAGCCGGGCGCTGTCGAGCCAGGCCATCATCTCGGGGTCGGCGAACCACTGGAGTTGATTGCTGTTGAACGCCAACATCATTCGCAGCCAGTCGAGCGGGACTTCGGGGAGAAGCACGGGACGGCAGAAGGCGTTTTTGGTGGTGTCGACGACGCGTCGCCGCACCGTGACCGCGACGTCCTGGCCGCCGAGCGTGCGGAACTGCCCGTCGCCGAGGTACTCGCTCATCGGGAAGTACGAAACTCGGCCAGTCGGCAGCGACCACGACGCTGGCCGTGGTTTCATCGACGAGGGTGTCGATGAACGCCATTCCCGTGGCGCCCGCTCCGATCACCAGGTAGTCGGCCTCGATCGTTCGCATGCAAACCCCTATCGCACGGTAGCGAAGAAGGCGCGCACGTCATCGACGAAAAGCTCGGGTTGCTCGAACGCGGCGAAGTGCCCGCCGCGCGGCATCGCTGTCCAGTGGGTGATGTTGTAGCTGGCCTCGCACCAGTTGCGCGGCGCGCGCAGGATCTCCATGGGGAAGGTCGCGACGCCGGTGGGCAGCTTGACGGGATCCGATGGCCCAAAGCTGTTGGCGCTTTCCCAATACAGCCGCGCGGAGGACGCCGCCGTTGCGGTGGCCCAATACAGCATCACGTTGTCGAGAAGTTCGTCCCGGGTGAGCACATTCTCGGGATGGCCGTCGCAATCCATCCACGACCAAAACTTCTCGACGATCCACGCCAGCTGTCCGACGGGTGAGTCCACCAAGCCGTAGCCCACGGTCTGCGGCCGGGTCGACTGCTGCTTCATGTAGCCCGAATCCCACTTCCGGTAGTAGTCGACGCGGGCCAGGGCCTGTTGCTCCTCGTCGGTGGGGTGCTCCAAGCCGCCGGCCGGTGGAAGGCCGATCGGCATATTCGTGTGGATCGCCACACAGTGACCGCCGTTGCGGCCGATCTGCGTGGTGACCGCGGACCCCCAGTCGCCGCCCTGGGCGCCGTAACGCTGGTAGCCGAGGCGGCCCATCAGCGTCTCCCACGCCGCGGCAATCCTGTCGACGCCCCAACCCGTCCGTGTTGGTTTGCCGGAGAAGCCGTAACCCGGCAGCGACGGGCACACCACGTCGAATCCGTGCTCGGTGAGCGGCTCGATCACCTTGTGGAACTCGACGATCGATCCGGGCCAGCCGTGGGTGATCAGCAATGGAAAGGCGTCGTCGTGGCCCGATCGCTGGTGGATGAAATGAATGTCGAGCCCGTCGATCTCGGTGGTGTACTGGTCGAACCGGTTCAGTGCGGCTTCGCGTGCACGCCAGTCGTATTCGTTGGCCCAATAGTCGGCCAACTCGCGGGTGTAGTCCAGCGGTATGCCCTGGCTCCAGTCGTCGACGCATTCCTGCTCAGGCCACCGCGTGCGGGCAAGTCGCGACTGCAGGTCAGTGAGATCAGCGTCGGAGACCGAAACACGAAAGGGGTTGATCGGGGTCATGCGCCGATCTTGTCACGGGATCAGACGCGACCGCCGGGCCTTGGTCACAGCCTCGTGCCGGGTGCGGGTGCCAAGCTTGGCGGTGGCGCTGCGCAGGTAACTCTTGACGGTTTCGGGCATGAGCGAAAGACGTTGCGCCGCCTCGGCGTTGGTGCAGCCAAGGGCCACCTGTGCGAGCACGTCGAGCTCGCGCGGCGACAGCGTCACTTCCGGCGACGAACCTCCCCGTGCCAGTCGCTCAGCGAGTACGCGGAGCTGCGCCCGTAGCGCGGGCGACGCCGACGGATCCGCGGCCAGGCGGCGCAACTGCGCATGCACCTCGCGGACCTCCTCGGCTCGGGCGCCGGCGACGTTCGCGAGCTGCGCCTCACGCATGCGCAGCCGCCGGTCGACCTCGTCGCGTACCCGCAACTCGTGACTGAGCCGACGGGCGGCGCCGATCATCAGATCGGCGGTCCGGCCGCCGATCGGCGCCGCCGCCCGGTATGCGCCGTAGAGCACTGCCCGCGCTCTACCCTCCACCACCACCGGGACGGCGAGGATCGATCTGATGCCCTCCTGGAGCACGGGCGCGTCGTAGTCGTGCGTGATCGTGGATGCCTTGCGGTAGTCGGCGACCGACATCGGCCGCCCGGCGACCATGGTCGCGCCGCCGAGACCCGCACTGGGCCGCACCGCGAGGCCGCGCATGCTGCCGGTCCGAGTGCCGACGAACTCCGTGAGCAGCAGCGCCTCACCGTGCACCTCACCGCCGAACGTGACGGGCAGGCCCGCCGCCGCGGCGACATGGCGCAGCTCGGCCCGCAACGCGTCGGCGTCGCGCGGCCGCAGCAGCGAGGCGGGCATTGCGAACACCCTCTTTCGGGGGTAGCGGGCGGACTAGTGTGACGTAGATCCTATCGGCCATGGCGAGCAACACCGATCTGTATCGCATCGCGCGCGACCAGCTTGTCGACCTGATCGGCGACTACGAGAAGGCGGTCGAGGCCTTCGCCTGGCCGCAGCTGAGGGGTGCCTTCAACTGGGCCACCGACTGGTTCGACGTCATCGCCCGCGGCAACGACCGCACCGCGTTGTGGATCGTCGAAGCGGACGGCAGCGAACACAAGATCAGCTTCGCGGAGATGGCCGACAGCTCCGACCGGGTCGCGACCTGGCTCGGCCGGCTCGGCGTCGGCAAGGGGGATCGGGTCATCCTGATGCTCGGCAACCAGGTCGAGCTGTGGGAGTCGATGCTGGCCGTCGCCAAACTCGGCGCCATCATCATGCCGACGACCGGCGCGCTGGGGCCCGCCGACCTCGCCGACCGCATCACCCGCGGCGGCGCCAAGTTCGTGATCGCCAACGACGACGACACCCCCAAGTTCGACCACGTCGAGGGTGACTACACCCGGATTGTGGTCGGCCATCCCGTCCAAGGGTGGCATAGATACTCGACGGCGTACGCCGTCCCCTCCGCCGGGCCGTTCAGCGCGCGCACCACCGTCGACGATTCGATGCTGATCTACTTCACCTCCGGCACGACCAGCAAGCCCAAGCTGGTCGAGCACTCTCAGGTCAGCTATCCCGTCGGGCACATGTCGACGATGGCGTGGATCGGCGTTCGGCCGGGCGATGTGCACCTGGCGATCAGCTCACCTGGCTGGGCCAAACACGCCTGGAGTTGTTTCTTCGCTCCGTGGATCGCCGAGGCGACGATCTTCGTCTACAACTACGCCCGATTCGACGCGGCGGCCCTGCTGAGTCAGCTCCGCCGCGCCGGCGTCAACACGTTCTGCGCGCCACCCACGGTGTGGCGCTTGCTCATCCAGTCCGACCTCGGCCCGAAACCCGAAGGGCTACGCGAGATCCTGGGCGCGGGCGAACCACTCAACCCCGACGTCATCGCACAGGTCGAACGTGCATGGGGGCTGACCATCCGCGATGGATTCGGCCAGACCGAGACCACCCTGCAGGTCGGCAATACACCGGGCCAGCCGGTGAAGCCGGGCTCGATGGGACGGCCGATGCCGGGGGTGCCCGTCGTGCTCATCGACCCGGTCACCGGTGAGCCCGCCGACGAGGGCGAGATCTGTCTGGATCTGAGCCGCGACCCGCTGAATCTCATGTCGGGTTACCTCGGCGACGCGCAACGCAACGACGCGGTGATGGCCGGCGGCTACTACCACACCGGCGACGTCGCCGGCCGCGACGAAGACGGCTACATCACCTATATCGGCCGCACCGACGACGTGTTCAAGTCGTCGGACTACAAGGTGTCGCCGTTCGAGCTGGAAAGCGTGCTCATCGAGCACCCCGCGGTCGTCGAGGCGGCGGTGGTGCCACAGCCCGACGAGACCCGGCTGTGCGTGCCCAAGGCTTACATTTCGCTGGCCGAGGGTTGGCAGCCGACCGCCGAAACCGCAACGCAGATAATGGAATACGCGCGCGACCATCTCGCGCCGTATCTCAAGGTGCGCCGCGTGGAGTTTTACGAACTGCCCAAGACGATCTCGGGAAAGATCCGGCGGGTCGAGCTGCGCCGGCGGGAAGATGAAGCAGATCGGGCCGGTACGCCCATCCCGACCGAGTACCGCTACGAGGACCTGGTGGACTGATGAAGTCATACGCTGCGGGTCCCGCCAACTCGCCGATCATCGAGGAGACGATCGGGGAGAACTTCGAGCGGACCGTCCGGGCGAATCCGGACGCCGAAGCGCTCGTCGACGTCGCCACGAGTCGACGATGGACCTACCGCGAGCTCAACGACGAAATCGATGTCGTCGCATGCGGGCTCATGTCCCTCGGAATCGAACCCGGCGAGCGCGTCGGCATCTGGGCGCCGAACTGTGCCGAGTGGACCATCGTGCAGTACGCCACCGCCAAGATCGGCGCAATCCTGGTCAACATCAACCCCGCCTACCGCACCCACGAACTCGCCTACGTCCTGAACCAATCGGGTATTCGCACGCTGATCTCCGCGACGGCCTTCAAGACCTCGGACTACGTGCGCATGGTCGAGGAGGTGCGCCCCGAGTCGCCCGCCCTGAAGGAGGTCCTCTTCCTGGGCACCGACGACTGGACGGGTCTACGCAGCCGCGCGGAACTCGTGGCCGACGCGGCTTTACGGGCCCGCATGGCGGGCTTGGCCAACACGGAGCCCATCAACATCCAATACACCTCGGGGACAACGGGTTTCCCGAAGGGCGCGACGCTGTCGCACCGGAACATCCTCAACAACGGGTTCTTCGCCACCGAGCTCATCAAGTTCGGCCCGGATGATCGGCTGTGCATCCCGGTGCCGTTCTACCACTGCTTCGGCATGGTCATGGGCAACCTCGGCTGCACCACGCATGGGGCGACGATGGTCATTCCCGCACCCGGTTTCGATCCCGGGCTGACGCTGGCCGCCATCGAGCAGGAGCGGTGCACCGGTGTCTACGGCGTGCCGACCATGTTCATAGCGATGTTCGGCCACCCCGACTTCGCCAACCGTGACCTGTCGTCGCTGCGCACCGGCATCATGGCAGGCGCGGTTTGTCCGGTCGAGGTCATGAAGCGCTGCCTCAACGAGATGAACATGACCGAGGTGGCCATCGCCTACGGCATGACCGAGACGTCGCCGGTGTCCTGCCAGACCCTCATCCACGACGACTTGGAGCGGCGCACCGCGTCGATCGGGCGGGCACACCCGCATGTGGAGATCAAGATCGTCGATCCGGACACGGGTGACATCGTCGAGCGGGGACAGCCGGGAGAGTTCTGCACGCGCGGCTATTCGGTGATGCTGGGCTACTGGGAGGACGAGGAGAAGACGCGCGAAGCCATCGACGCCGACGGCTGGATGCACACCGGTGACCTCGCCGTCATGCGCGAGGACGGCTACTGCAACGTCGTCGGGCGCATCAAGGACATGGTGATCCGCGGCGGCGAGAACATCTATCCGAGCGAGATCGAGGCGTTTCTCTACACCCACCCGGACATCGAGGACGCGCAAGTCATCGGTGTCCCGGACGAGAAGTACGGCGAAGAGATCTGTGCGTGGATCCGGATGAAACCCGGCCAGCCGGCGCTCGACGCCGGCGCCGTTCGCGACTTCGCTGCCGACAAGCTGGCGCACTACAAGATTCCCCGCTACGTCCACATCGTCGACGAGTTCCCGATGACCGTCACCGGCAAGGTCCGCAAGGTCGACATGCGCAAGGAGAGCGTCCGGCTGCTCGGGCTCGAGCCGTCAGACGCACGCTGAGCTGGCGACGATCAGAACCGTGGTGGTGTGTCGTCTCTGGCGATTCGTTCGGCCAGGAGGAGTTGTTTGCGGGCGATGCGGGCGGCGTTGTGTTGTCGCTCGAGGTCGATGCGGTAGGCGCGGTCTTCGGTGCGGGTGCGTCGCCGCGTCGGCATCATCACCCCGCGGTGATTGCCCACGGCGCCGGTGGTTTGGGGGATCACGAGCTCGCCCGTCGGGAGGGCCAGTTGTGGGAAGAACAGGCTGCCGCCGGGTTTGGTGGTGTACACGTGCCCGGTCGGGGCAGTCCAGATCACCGTGCCGTCGGGCAGTTGCTTGTCGGCCCAGCCATCGGCCCCGATGTAGAAGGTCTTAAGGAGATGATGGAAAACGCACAGCAGCTTGAGATTTGACGGATGCGTCGGTCCCACCGGGTACGGAATCGTGTGATCGATCTGGCACACCGCCGCGGGCGCATCGCAGCCGGGGAACCGGCACGTCAAGTCCCGGCAGCGCACGAATTCACTCAGCGCTGTCGAGGGGCGATACCCCGGTTCGCAGATGGGTGGCGGCAACTCCAGCGGTTTGAGTTTGGCGGTGCCGGCCAGTTCGCGCAGCAGCGGGGCGGGCAACGGTCCGAACCCGGCCAGATATCCCGGCGCCTCAGATGTGCCGTTCATGGTTGATTGTTCGGCCAGCACCTGGATGACCACCTGCCCCAGCGGCTGGTCCGCGCCGCCGGCGGCGGGGCAGTCGGCTGATCCACATCCACACTGCAGCTGCTGGCCGGCCGCCACCGCGCACAGCGCATCGAGGCGGCGCTGATCTTTGGTGCGCGGATCATCGCGGCACACCGTGGCGGCCAGCTCGTCGAGGCGGGTATCGAGCGCCGCGCCCTCGGTGAGCGGCAGCTGACCCCAGATCCCGGCCATCCCCGGGGTGCTGCTGGGCCCGATCACCACGTGGCGGTCCTCCCGCGTCGGGCGTGGCTCACGCGTCCCGGCCGGGTCGAACTTTTCCACCCACATATCGACGCGCTCTTGCAGGTTGGGCCCCGACATCCGCATCCACTTGGGTGCATGAGCGGCGAACGCGGCATCAAGTTTGGCCAACACTTCTGGGTCGGTGACGTTGTCGCTGCGATTGACCAAGACGGCCATCATCCGAAAATCAATCGCCCCGCCGGCGAGCACCTCGGCCACCTTGGGCAGCCGCTCACGCAACGCGATCGCGAACGACAACTGCCGGGCCGCCCGGCCCCGGCTGATGTTCAGCGACGCCGAGATCTCGGCGACCACATTGGCATGCCCGTCGATGGCCCAGTTGATGCGGTCGACATCATCCTCAGGCGCGCGCCGCGCGTACAACTCACCCATCCACGCCAGCCGGCGCCCACACGCCGCGTTCTCCTCCACCGCCGATACCCCGAGGGCGTCGATCACCCCGGCATCATCGAGACCGACAGCTTCGAACATACTTGCGAGGATATCGCAAGCCTACGACAAACGAAGAAGTTATCCACAGGAATGCCTCTACTGGTCAGGCCAGTAGCGGGCTCAGCCGTGCCGAACACTCTTTGAGTGCGGGTATTTGCCTCTGCAGAAAGAGATTCTGGTCGGCGCGGCCCGACATGGCCAGCGCGGCGACGAGTGCCCCGGACGGCGCTCGGATCGGCACCGCGAGGCACGCCGAGTCGGCCCGCAGCTCACCGGTCTGTGTCGCAAAGCCCTGCTCGCGGACGTTGTCGAGTTGCGTGAGCAGGTCACCGCTCACCGGCGCCGGGACCAACCCGTCGACGTCTTGCTTTTCGGCCAGTAACAGTTTCCCGACGGCACTCGCGCGCAAGTTTCGATTGAGCACCGCGTCGTCGACCGGCGGTGGGAACTCGGTGTCGAGGTCCGCGGCGCGCAGGGCAGTGTTGGTGAAGTAGAACAGGTGCACGCCGAAGCGGACCGACAGTCGCAGTTCGGCCAGAACCTCACGGGCCGCGGTACACACCGTCGGCGCCACCGCCGCGTCGACCAACACGCTCATCCGGTGTCCGAGCGAGAACCCGGACAGATCCGGTAGTCGCACGATATACCCATCCGCCACAAGAAGATTCAGCAGCCGGTATGCCGTTGCCGACGGCATCGACAGATGCTCGGCGATCTCCTTGGCGGTCACGCCGACGCCGGCGCGGGCCACTTCCTCCAGCACCCGCAGCGCACTCTGCACCGCCTTCGGCTGCCGCCCCGACAGCGTGCCGTCCGACGGGCTCATCGCCGCACCGCCCACGGGTTGTAGTTCGCCAGCACGTCACCTGCGACCGTCTCGTCGAACACGCCGACCCGCTCGGCGAGGCCCGGCACTCGGCGCGCCCGGATCGCGAACAGCGCGAATCCGGCCGTCAGCAGCCCGGCATACACCGCGGTTGCGATCCACACCGGTGACTCCAACGTCAGTGCGGCCCAGACGATTATCGCGATCATCACGACGGCCGTCGTCAGGCCGACGACCAGCGGCACACGCGTCAGCTCACCGATGCGGCGCAGGAACACCGGCGTGGCCAGGCATACCAACAGATACGCGCCGACGTATCCGTGCGCCGAGACCGCGAGTAGGCCGATCAACACTTCACGGCTCGATCCGGACACCCACAGATAGACCAGCGGCACCGCCACGATGAGCGGCATCGCGGCGAGCAATGCGATATGCGGCGTGTGGAAACGCCGATGGGTACTGCCCACGCGCTCCGGTACGACGCCTTCGCGTCCCATCGCGAACAACGTCCGGGACAGCGCGGTGGTGGAGCCGATGATGCAGGCGAACCACGACGCGGTGATGCCGAGCTCCATCACGATGGACAGCGCCGTCGACCCCGCTCCCGCGGTGGCCGGAAGCGTCAGCACGATCGGCACGGAACCGATTCCCGCCCGGATCGTTTCGGTCGAGTGCATGCCCGCCGCGAACACGTAGAGGACACCGAGCGCGATCGGGGTCCACCGGATCGCGCGGGGCACCGTGACGAACGGCCTGCGGGCCTCCCGCGCCACCGTGCCCGCGCTTTCGAAACCCACGAACGACGTGATCGCCAATAGCAGCGCGAACCCCAGGGCCGAATGTGATTCCGTGGCAGTCGTATCCGGTGGATCGTGTCCGCCCGCGACGGATCGGCCGAACGCGATGATCAGCACCGCTGCGGCGGCGACAATGGCGAACACCTCCACCGTCAACGAGATCCGCGCGGACAACCGGATTCCCCGGATCATCAGGGTCAGCGCGAGCGCGCCGACGACGACGGCGAGCACGGTGATCGTCGCCACGCCATCCGGAACCCCGATGCGGCCGAGCAGCGCCCCAAGATAGTTCGCCGCCCCAACGGAGCTCGCCATGGCGGCCGCCGCGTATCCGACTACCAGCGACCATCCCGCCGCGATCCCAGGCACGGCGCCCAGGCCCTTGACCGTGTAGCTGTAGAGCCCGCTCACCGCGACCATCCGGGTCGCGAACTGGCCGACGCAGTAGCCGACCGCCGTCATCAGCAGAGCGGTGACGACGAACACCGGCAACGTCCAGCCGCCGGCGGCGGGCATCACCAGCGCCGGCAGCGTCACCATCACCGCCGAGGGCGCGACCGCCGACACGGACTGCCCGAGCACCTGGGCGAACGACAGCTGCGCTCGCCGCAAGCCCGAGACCGGCGAGCTGCTCCTCATTGTTCGACTGCCGCCCACCTGCTACCTGCTTACCTGCC
Organism: uncultured Actinomycetota bacterium; assembly: GCA_963848185.1. Lineage (GTDB taxonomy): Bacteria > Actinomycetota > Actinomycetes > Mycobacteriales > Mycobacteriaceae > Mycobacterium. Next base: position 169,549 of record CAWKCR010000013.1, on the reverse strand, counting down.
TGTCCCTGCGCCAGATGAAGGTAGCCCATCGCTTGCGGCGCGGACAGCGTTCTGCGCGTTAACTTTGCGGATCATCAAATGAGAATGGCGCCCGGCGATCGGCACCCGACTGCACCTGGAGACACTCGAACTGCGGTAACCGAGTGCCCCAAATGAGAATCAATCCAAACCGCGAAACGAGAAGGAATAACCGCCAAATTCCCATTCAAAATAAGTGGTGACGTGTGCCACATCGCGGGTTACTTTTCGCCCATGACAACAGTCGTCAGCTCAACCGATCTGGACCCCCGGGTCATCGAATTCGTCTCCCGTCCCAAACAGTGCTACGTAGACGGCCAGTGGGTCGACGCGCTATCTGGCCGCCGATTCGAAACCGTCGACCCCGCCACCGAACGAGGTCGCGGCCCAAATCAAAGCGGGCACGGTCTGGATCAATTGCCATAACGCATTCGACACGGCGCTTCCGTTCGGTGGCTATAAACAATCGGGCTGGGGCCGCGAGCTGGGCGAAGGCGCAATCGCCGAATACACCCAAACGAAGGCCGTCAACATGGCGCTCTAGTCCACGTTTTCATTCGAATGAGAATTCGCCGCCGCGCCATTCTCATTTCACGTTCGACATCCTTTACCACGCCGAAACCCCAAAACCATTCCGAGACGAAAGTCTGATACGCCATGACAACCGATGCCCTAGCGCCCGGACCCGCGGTGCGCGAACGCGAACCCCACCGATTGGCCGGCCGGCTCGGCCCCGCCGCGATCGTCTTCATGGTCGTCGCCGCGGCCGCACCACTCACCGTCGTCGCAGGCACGGTGCCCCTGGGCATCGCGGCCGGAAACGGCGCCGCCTACCCCGCGTCCTATGTGGTGTGCACCGCCGTGCTGCTGCTGTTCGCGGTCGGATTCACCGCGATGGCCCGGCACATCCCGGGCGCGGGCGCTTTTTACACCTACATCGCCCACGGACTGGGTCGGCACACGGGCCTGGGCGGGGCGTTCCTCGCCCTGCTGTCCTACACGGCGGTGCAAGGAGCGGTGTACGGGTACATCGGCGCCGCCATCAACGATCTCGTCACCTCGCACGGCGGGCCGCAGGTGCCCTGGTACATCTACGCACTGGCCATGATGGGCGTGGTCGCGACGCTAGGCTACCGGCACATCGAGCTGTCCGGCCGGATCCTCGGCGTCTTGCTGATCTGCGAGGTCGGCATCGTGCTGGTCATCGACGCTGCGGTGATCGGTAGCGGCGGGGCCGACGGGATGTCCACCGCCGCACTGCATCCGGGCAACTTCTTCGCCGGCGCGCCGGGCATTGCGCTGATCTTCGCGATCGCCGGCTACATCGGATTCGAGGCCACGGCCGTCTTCCGCGACGAGGCGCGCGACCCGGCGCGCACCATTCCGCGCGCCACCTATCTGGCGCTGCTGCTGATCGGCGGCTTCTACGCGCTGACCAGTTGGGCGATGGTCAGCGCGTGGGGCGACGCCGGCGCGGTCGAGCTGGCGACCACCAACCCCGCGGGCATGATCACCGAAACCGCCAGCCGCTACGTCGGGTCGGTGGCTGCCGACCTGGTCCAGATCTTCCTGATCACAAGCCTTTTCGCGGCGCTGCTGTCGTTTCACAACGTGCTCTCGCGCTACATCTTCTCGCTGGGCAATACGGCGGCGCTGCCGTCCTGGTGCGGGCGCTCGCACGTCAAACACGCGTCCCCGCATATCGCGTCCGTGGTGCAGACGGTCTCGGCGCTGGTGTTGGTGATCGTCTCGGCGCTGGCCGGGCTCGACCCCGTCACACAGGTGTTCGCCTGGTTCGCCGGGGTCTCATCGGTCGGCATCGTCGCGCTGATGACGCTGACATCGGCCGCCGTCGTCGTGTACTTCCGGCGGACCCGGCTCGACACCAGGGCCTGGCACACACTGATCGCTCCGAGCCTGGGCCTGGCCGGCCTGGCGGTGCTGTTGGTGATGACCGCCGTCAACCTTCCGCTGCTGGTCGGCGGATCCAGCACGTTGGCCGGCGTGATCGGTGTGCTGCTCGCCGGCACCTTCCTCGGCGGCGCCGCGGTCGCGGTGCTGCGACCCCACGCCGGCCGGCACGACCACTCGATTACCAAGGAGGATGTGCGATGAGCACCGCAACCATTCGGACACTCGACCAATCCGGGTCCGCGGTACCCGATCACCCGTTGACCCCTCTATCGGCAGACGAGATCCGGGCCGTGCGTCGGATCGTCGACGCACATGGCCTGCTCGGCGAGCACGTGCGATTCGTCTACGTCGCGCTGGACGAGCCGACCAAGGACACCGTCCTGACGTTCCGTCCGGGCGACCCGATAGACCGACGCGCGCGAGTTCTGTTGCTGGACAGGGCGACCGGTCTCGGCGCCGACCTGGTCGTGTCGGTTACCGACGAACGCGTCGTGCACCAGATGTCGATCGACGCCGCAACCGAGGGGCACGTGCCGATCCTCGACCAGGAGTTCGAGGACATCGAATCGTTCCTGCTCGAGAGCCCCGAGTGGCTTGACGCGATGCGCAAACGCGACCTCAACCCCGCCGACGTGCGTGCGGTTCCGTTGTCCGCCGGTGTATTCGGTCACGAAGACGAGGTCGGCCACCGCGTCGTGCGTGTGCTCGCGTTCTACCAGTACGACCAGGCCGACCTGCCGTGGGCGCATCCCATCGACGGTGTGGTCGCCTACGTCGACCTGACGCAGCGCCGGGTGACGAAGGTGATCGACGAGCTCGACCTGCCGGTACCGGCCGAACGCGGGCAGTGGGACGCCGCACCGCACGCCGTGCCCGCCCGCACCGATCTGAAACCGATCGAGATCACCCAGCCGGAAGGGCCGAGCTTCACGGTCGAGGGCAACCACATCACCTGGGCGGATTGGACATTCCGGTTCGGGTTCGACATCCGCGAGGGGCTGACTCTGCACCAGCTCGCGATTGGCGAACGTCCGGTGATCTACCGGGCATCGATCGCCGAGATGGTGGTGCCGTACGCCGACCCGTCGCCGGTGCGGTACTGGCAGAACTACTTCGACCAGGGCGAGTACCTGTTCGGCCGGTACACCAACTCGCTTGAGCTGGGTTGCGACTGTCTCGGGGAGATCAAGTATTTCGACGTGACGATCGCCGACGAGCAGGGTGAGCCGCGGGTGCTGAAGAACGCGATCTGCCTACACGAGGAGGACTTCGGCGTGCTGTGGAAGCACACCGACATGTTCAACGGCATGGCGGAGACGCGTCGGTCAAGACGACTCGTTATCTCTTTTTTCTTGACCATCGGCAACTACGACTACGGGTTCTACTGGTACCTCTACCTCGACGGCACGATCCAGCTCGAGGCGAAGGCGACCGGGATCGTGTTCACGTCCGCGTATCGCGGCCCCGACGGGTTCGCCACCGAGATGGCGCCGGGCCTCGGCGCCCCGTTCCACCAGCACCTTTTCTCGGCGCGACTCGACATGGCAGTCGACGGCAACGCCAACGTCGTCGAGGAGGTCGACGCGGTGCCGGTGCCGAAGGGGCCGGGCAACCCGTGGGGCAACGCGTTCCGCGCGCAGAAGACGAAGCTCACCCGTGAGTCGGAGGCGATGCGCGTGGCCGACAACCTCAAGGCGCGGGTGTGGCACATCACCAACCCGACCAAGCAGAACCGGCTGGGCCAGAACGTCGGCTACGCGCTGTACCCCGAGGGCCAGCCGGTTCTGCTGGCCGATCCGTCCAGTTCGATCGCCGGCCGCGCCGCGTTCGCCACCAAGCACCTGTGGGTGACGAAATACGATCCTTCGCAACGGTATTCGGCGGGCCAGTTCGTCAACCAGCATCCGGGCGGTGCGGGTTTGCCGGCATTCGCCGCCGGGGATCGCAACATCGACGGTGAGGACATCGTCGTCTGGCACACCTTCGGGCTCACGCACTTCCCTCGTCCCGAGGACTGGCCCGTGATGCCCGTCGACTACGCGGGGTTCAAACTCAAGCCGGTCGGGTTCTTCGACCGCAATCCGGCGCTGAACGTTCCGGCCGCCCCGCGGGCCAATTGCTGCGAGGATTGAACAATCTCGAGCGGCCGGGATGAATTTCGCCCGCTCGGTGAGTCTGTACTTGTGTGAGGAGTGAGATGTCCGCCGCCGACATGTCCGCCGTCTTCGGGCGGCGGGCGTGTGCGGCGCTCGCGTTGAGCTCGGCGGGCCTGCACGCCGCGATGCTGGGCCATGCGTCAAACGTTGTGGCAGGTGTACTGCTGGCGGCGATGATCGTCGCGTGTGTGTACTGTGCCCGCGACCTGTGGCTGCGCGGCACGCTGCGGGCGTGGTGCGTCGTTGGGCTGATGAACATCGCGATGATCGCGGTGCACCTGCCCGCACCGTCGCATCACCACGGCATGTCCCCGGCGACGGCGGGTCAGCAGTCGACGCTGATGGGTCTGGCGACCGTGGTCGCGGCCGTCGAGGTGGCCGCCGCAGTCGCGGTGCTGTACTACCGCACGCGCGGGAACGCGCAGCTGGTCAGCGGTAGACCAGCCCGCTGAGCCGCATCGCCAGCGCACGCCGAACTGACGGAACCCGCCCGGCCAAGCCGATGGCGGCATTGCGCACCGGACGGGCGGCCCGCGGCAGCGTCGCCAATCGCGTTAGCCGGTCGGTCATTTCGACGACCTGCTGCGCGATCGGGCGGCGCGCGGCGCTGTAGTCGTCGAGCACGCTGTCGGGCTCGCCGTCGAGCACGCCGGCCAGCGCATCGGCCAACGCGACGGCGTCCTGGATGCCCAGGTTCATGCCCTGGCCTCCTGCCGGACTGTGCACATGGGCGGCGTCGCCGGCCAGCAGCAGGCGCCCGGCGCGGTACGTGTCGGCGACTCGGTGGTGGATACGGAAGCGCGACCCCCAGACGACATCGGTGACGACCATCCGCCCGGCACCGGGGCCCCGGCTGTCCAGGATCTGCTGGACGAACTGCGCCGACGGTTCCTCGGGTGCGTCGGCGACCGGCGCCACGATGCGGTGGATGTCGCCAGGAAGCGGCGCCACGACGGTCAGGCCGGCCTTCGCCCAGAACAAGATGACCGCGTTTACCGGTGCCTCGCCACTGAGCCGAACGTCGGCGAGGAGGAACGATTCGTCGTACACGCCACCCTCGAATCCGATACCCGCCTGCTCCCGCACCGTGCTGTGGATGCCGTCGGCGCCGACGACGTAGCGGGCCCGGATGGCGTCGCCGTCGTCGAACGTGGCCGTCACTGCGTCGGCGTCCTGCGTGATCGAGGTCAGCGTCTTGGGCCTGATGGCTGAGCCGCCAAGCTCGACCAGCCGATCGAGCAGCAGCTTCTCGGTCGTGGACTGCGGAACCATCAGCGAGTAGGGGTAGTCGGTGGGCAGCTCGCTGAAGTCGATCGGGATGAGGGTGCGGGCTCGGTCGCGGATGCTGAACCCCGGGGCCTGGATGCCCTCCTTGACCAGCCGCCTGGCCACATCGAGGTCTTCGAGGACCTCAAGTGTGCGGGCGTTGACGACGGCCGCGCGCGACGTGTTGGCACCTGCGGCCTGCCGGTCGACGACTGTTGTCGCAACACCCTTCTTGACCAGCGACGCGGCCAGCGTGAGTCCGCTCGGGCCCGCTCCGACGACGAGCACATCGGTGTCGTACATTTCGTCTCCTTCAACTCTTCCAGCTCTATGCCAACGCTTGTTGGCATAACTATGCCCCTTGATTCTAGCGATGTCAACACTTGTTGGCCTACACTTGTTGGCATGCGAAGATCGTCAGCGGAAACGAAGGCGGTGATCCTGGCCGCGGCCAGGAAGCGGTTCGCCGAGTCTGGGTTCGAACGGGCCACCATCCGGGCGATCGCGGCCGACGCGAACATCGATCCGTCGATGGTGATGCGCTACTTCGGCAGTAAGGACCAGTTGTTCGCCGCGGCGGCCGACTTCGATTTGCAGATCCCCGATCTCTCCGACGTCGATCGCGTACAACTCGGTGCCCGCCTTGTGGCACACTTCCTCGATCGTTGGGAGCGTGACGAGGCGCTCGTTGTGTTGTTGCGGTCCAGCACAACGAATGTCGAAGCAGCGAAACGAATGCGGAAGATCTTCAGTTCTCAGCTGCGGCCGGTGATCGCCAGGCTCAACCCCACCGATGCGCCACGTCGTGCCGGGTTGATCGCCTCGCAGGTTCTCGGCCTGGCGCTGTGCCGCTACGTGCTGCGGTTACCGCCGGTTGTCGGCATGTCGCGCGACGAGATCGTGGCGTGGCTGGGGCCGACCGTTCAGCGGTATCTCGTTGCACCGCAATAATTGGCGGTGATGTCGACTCCGACCCTCTTCCTCATCGCCACGACGACGTTGATGGCTTGCGTCCTGCTCGGCGGCGGACTCTACGAAATCCTCGTCGTCGACCCGTACTGGCCTAAGCGGCCCGGCATCATCCAGTCCCGAAACGGCGGCATCTCCCGGCGCCGGTTCTGGATACCAGCGCACACCGTATTCGAGGTGCTGCTCATCATCGCGCTCATCACGGCGTGTGGCGACGCCGATGTGCGGCTGGTGCTGCTGGTGGCGCTGATCAGCCACACAGTGATGCGGGTGTGGAGTCTGGTCGACTTCGTACCCAAGGCCGTCGCGTTCGAGAAGGCCGACCCCGCCACCGTCGACGAAACGGCCGCATTGCGGTGGACCCGCCGCAGTCTGTTGCGGCTGCCGCTCGATGTCATCACCTGTGCAGCGATGCTGGCCGCCTTGGCCGTCGCATAGCAGCGCCGAACCTGAAATTATTCGTCATTTTTTGGCGAATCTTCGAGCACAAGCTCAGGTTCGGCCAAGCCCGATGGCCCCTAAGCCTCGATCTCGCCGGCGATCTTGCGCTCGATGCTGGCCCGCGTCGTCGCCGGCAGCACGATGAGCCCGTCGAGTTCCTTCTTGGCCCGGGCGTACGCGCTCTGGCGTTCGTGCGGTGTCGCCCCGTTATCGGACGCCAGGCGCAACAGGTGCTGGGCACGCTCCAGCCGCTCCTGCCCTTCGGCGGAGAAGTCACTGCGCCGTCGGCGAATCGCCTCCGACTCCGCGACGTCGAACGCCGCGACGTACTCGTGCACCGCATCGCGGTATTCGAGCTGGGCGTTCCGGTCGCCGAGGATGTCGTCGACGGGGTCGGGCCGCAGCAGATCCGCATGGCTCCTGGCCTTGTGAAAGCCGATGGTCAGCGGATCGCGCATATCGGTCATCAGGGGGAAGTCCAGCAGCTTGGCGATGTCGATCTCGTAGTCCAGCCAGCGGGCATCGGTGCGGTCGTGGCGCTCGAGCACCTTCGTCATCTCCCGCTTGTACCCCGCATCGTTATTGCGGGCCCGGCCCGACGCCTCCGCGAGCGCGACCTTGGTCTGCTGCTTGATGCGGTAGCGCTCGAGCCGCCGCTGCGCCCGGCGCTCGTTCGCCGTGGCCACCGCCCGCACGCCTCCGCCGATCACACCGCCGAGCGGGAAGATCAGCCACCAGAAGTTCCCCGCGAAATGAAGCAGAGCCTCCACACAGCCAGAATGCCATCATCCGGCGTGTGTCGCGGAAATCGCGTGCGCGATAAGGTCCCCGACCGCGTCCGGGGCGGTGAGCATCCGCAGGTGGTCCCAGTCCCTGCGGGCTACCCACCAGCCGAGCCGTTCGACTTCGTCGGCCGCGTGGTCGTAGGCGGCGCTGAGGCGCAGAAGCGCGCACCGCGGCGAGTCCCGGGTCACCGGCGCCGGCTCCTCGAAGTAGGTGACCGGCAGCCGGGGGATCTCGGCGACCAACCGTCGCCGCAGCGCCGGGTCCGGCACCAACTCGTCGATCACCCCTGGCGGGAACCATTCGTGCCAGGGCGGCAACAGGCCGCCGTGGGCCATGCCGAGCAGCTGTTCACGCAGCGGTGTCGGCGCCGTGTCGAACCAGCCGCGCCCGGGATGGGGGAGCAGCGCGTCGACGAACACGGCGGCCCGCGCACGATCCCCGATCACGTCCGCGATCGACGGTAGCAACGGCCCGGCGGCACTGTGCCCGATCAGCACGACGGTATCGTCGTCGACGGCCTCGGCGGCGGCCTCGGCGAACTTCGGGTAGTACGGCGGACCCGACGTCGCCACACCCGTCAGATCGGGCACCGCGCAGCGAAACCCGTTGCCCCGCAACACATCCGCGGTTCCCGCCCACGTCGACGGTCCCACCAGCGGGCTGTGCACGAACAGGAGCGTCGAGCTCACAGCCCGATCCGGCGGTAGCGAGTCAGCCGGGCGTCCAGCCGAAGATCGTCGGGGATCGACCGCAGCTGGTGCAGTTCGTTCGCGATGGTCGCCGACAGCCGCTGGGTGAATGCCATCGGCTCGTCGGCCGCGTCGGGACGTTCGGGCACGATCCCGTCGACGATGCCGTGGCGCAGCAGGTCGGCCGACCGGATGCCTTGCGCCGCGGCCAGTTCCGGAGCGTGGTCGACGTCCCGGAACACGATTGCGCTGGCCCCTTCCGGCGGCAGCGGGGCAAGCCAGCCGTGCAGCGCGGCCAGCACCCGGTCCGCGGGCACCATCGCCAGCGCCGGTCCGCCGCTGCCCTGACCCAGCAGCACCGACACGGTCGGAGTGTCGAGCGTGACGAGTTCGGCGAGACAGCGGGCGATCTCACCGGCCAGCCCGCCCTGCTCGGCCTCGGCTGAGAGCGCGGGACCCGCGGTGTCGATGATGAGCACGAGCGGCAGTTTCAGGCCCGCGGCCAGGGCCATGCCGCGGCGGGCTTCCCGCAGCGCCGCAGGCCCGACCGTCCCGCCGACGACGCGCTGCTGGCCGAGCACCACCGCTGGCTGACCGCCGAACCGCGCCAGCGCGAGCAGCGTGGTCGCGGCCTCACCCCGGCCGGTGCCCGACAGCAGCACCCGTTCGGTGGTGCCGTGCCGCAGCAGATAGCCGACACCGGGGCGGTCCGGACGCCGCGACGCCTCCACCGACTCCCATGCCGACACGTCGGGCAACGGCTCGGGAGCGGGCGTCGGCGGCGGCGCATCGGGTGGGTCCGCGACCACTTTGAGCGTGCGGTCCAGCGTGGAGCGCAGGAGGTCGAGGGGAACAACGCCGTCGATGACGCCGTGCCCGTGCAGGTTCTCCGCGGTCTGGATGCCGGCAGGGAACGGCTCGCCGTAGAGATGCTCGTAGACCCGCGGGCCGAGGAACCCGACTAGCGCGCCAGGTTCCGCGGCGGTGACGTGCCCCAGCGAGCCCCACGAGGCGAACACCCCGCCGGTGGTCGGATGGCGCAGGTAGACCAGGTATGGCAGGTGCGCCCGCTTGTGGAGCTCGACGGCCGCGGCGATCTTGACCATCTGCAGGAACGCGACGGTGCCCTCCTGCATGCGGGTGCCCCCGGAGCTGGGCGAGGCCAGCAGCGGGAGCCGTTCGGCCGTCGCCCGCTGCACGGCGGCGGTGATCCGCTCGGCGGCGGCCACCCCGATCGACCCGGCCAGGAAGTCGAACTCGCAGGCCACCAGTGCGACGCGACGGCCGAACACTGTGCCCTCGCCGGTCAGCACCGATTCGTCCAGTCCCGTCAAAGTCCGGGCCGCCGCCAGGTCGCGGGTATACGCGTCGTCTGCGGCGACCGCCAGTGGGGTGGTGTCCCAGCTGACGAAGGACCCATCGTCCAGCACGGCGTCGCGTAGCTGTAGGGCCCCGATCCGGCTCACGGGATGAGGCTAACGCGGCCGCGCAACCGCCGGGGATCCTCCGATCGTACGAGGGCGCCTCATCACATATTGGGCGCGATTGCAGGATGTTCGTCCAGGTCGATGCTTTTTACGGTCGGTCATGTGACCACAACGTTGTCCACCACGGACACGGGCTCGTCGCCGGAAACACCAGCGGGCGCCGGCTACCCGCCGGTGATCAGGCTGCTGCTGGGCGGGAACTTCCTGGTGCGCGCCCTGGGGTTCGCCTAGTCCCTTCATGGCCTATCACGTTGCCGAGCGCGGCCACGGTGCCGGTGCGGTCGGCGCGGTCCTGGCGGCGTTCGGCGTGGGCTGGGTGGGTGGGCCAGCTTGTGTGCGGCTGGCTGGTCGACCGGATCGGCACCCCGGCCCTGTACTTGATCGACGCCGCCGCGTGCGCGGCCTTCGCCCTGGTGGCCCTGGCTTTCATCGCGCCCGAGAGGCGCCCGCCGGCGTCGCTGGAGAAAACCAGTTACCGCCAAGCTCTTTCAGATAGGCGACTTGTCCTGCTGCTGGTCTCCAGCGTGGTGACGCTGACCGCGTTCATGGGCGCCCACACCACAGCGGAATTCGGGTTGGCCGCGGCGGCGTGTGCTCCCGGTGAGATCGCCTGGTTCGTCGTCGCCGCCGATATCGTGCACCGGATCGCTCCGCCGGCGCACGGCGGGCGCTACCACGGAATCTGGGGGATGGCCCTGGCCGTCGCAGCGGTCGCCGCCCCGCTCTTGGCCTCCTACAGCCTGGGACACGGCGGGCAGTCCCTCGTCGCTATCGCCACCCTGATGGTCGGCCTGACCGGTGCGGCAGTCTGCTTGCCGCTCGCCCGAGTAGTAAGGAGTTACACGAAATGATCAGCACCACAACACAATTCATCCGCACCAAGATCAACTTGCTCGAGCCGCTCGTCGTGCGCACCCAGAGCTCGCGGGGGATAGTAGGGCGGAATCGCCCTTTGCCCGCTGCTTGAGTTCGTTCGCGAGCCCGCTGGCCAGCTGTGTCGGCACATATCCCTCGCCCTTGGCGCACCTGACGATCGCCGAGACGATCTCGTCGCTGTCCGATTCCTTCGTGAGGTAGCCGCTGGCGCCGGCTCACAGGGCCTTGTACACAAGCGGGGCATCGTCGAAGGCGCTGAGCAGGATGACGTGCGTGGCCAGGCCGTCGCGTACCACCGCGTTCACCACGTCGAGACCGTCGAGTTCGGGCATCTTGTAATCGACCAGCGCTACCGCAGGCTCGTATTCCCGGATGGCGGCAAGGGCGGCACGCCCGTCGCCGGCCTCGGCGACGACCCGAACCGTGCCGCTCTCTTTCAAAGCACGCACGACGCCTGTCCGATACACCGGGTGGTCATCGGCAACGACCACGGTGATATGCCCGGTCATCCGCCGATTTTCTCATCGGAGGGCCCATGAATGAGCCGATTTCCGCCTGCAGGCGCCGTTGTGACGGCCACCACCACCGCGGCTGATAGATCACGGGGGTCGCTAGGGTGGCGCCATGATTGGTGTGACCCGTGACGGCCACGTGACGACCCTGGAACTGCAGCGCCCGGAGCGGCGCAACGCGCTCAACAGCGAGCTGGTCGAGGGTCTGCGCGAAGCGATCGAGAAAGCCGCCGCCGAGGATGTCCGGGCCATCGTGGTGACCGGCCAGGGCACCGTGTTCTGCGCGGGCGCCGACCTGACGGGCGATGCGTTCGCCGCCGACTATCCGGATCGGCTCATCGCGCTGCACAAAGCCATCGACCAGGCGCCCATGCCGGTCGTCGGTGCCATCAATGGCCCGGCCATCGGGGCGGGTCTGCAGCTGGCGATGATCTGCGACCTCCGGGTTGTCGCGCCCGACGCGTTCTTCCAATTTCCGACATCGAAATATGGTTTGGCTCTTGATAACTGGAGCATACGGCGGCTGTCGTCACTGGCCGGATACGGGCGCGCCCGGGCGATGCTGCTGAGCGCTGAGAAGCTCACCGCCGATGTCGCACTGCAGACCGGGATGGCCAACCGCATCGGGACGCTGGCCGACGCGCAGGCCTGGGCGGCCGATATCGCCGGGCTGGCGCCGCTGGCGCTCCAGCACGCCAAGCGGGTGCTCAACGACGACGGCGCCTACGAGGAACAGGGGCCGGCGCACAAAGAACTGTTCGACAAGGCGTGGGGCAGCCAGGACGTCATCGAGGCTCAGGTCGCGCGCGTCGAGAAGCGGCCGCCGAAGTTCCAGGGCGCCTGATGGTGGTGCATGCAGCGCTGCGCTTCGGATTCGGCACCGCCTCACTGCTGGCCGGCAGCTGGGTGCTGCGCGCGCTGCGCGGCGCACCCGCGGCCCTGGGCGCCTCGCCCGCCGAGATCCAGGCGGCGGCGCAGCGTTCCCCGAACTACCAGGACGGGGTGTTCGTCAACATCGACCCGGCGTCGACCATCAGCCTCGATCGCGAGCAGCGGCGACTGCTGGTCCGCGAACTCGTCGGCTCACGCGAGACCGGCAGGCCGCGCGGACCGATCCCGGTGGCGGCGCCTACACCGGCGGACGCCGCAGCGGCGCGGCTGGCGGTCAGCTGGTACGGACACTCCACGGCGCTGATCGAGATCGACGGCTATCGGGTGCTCGCCGATCCGGTGTGGAGCCGCCGATGCTCGCCGTCGCGGACCGTCGGCCCGCAGCGTATGCACGAGCCGCCGGTGCCGCTGGAGGCGCTGCCCGCGGTGGACGCGGTGCTGATCAGCCATGACCACTACGACCACCTCGACATGGACACGATCATCGGCCTCGCCCGCACCCAGCGCGCGCCGTTCGTCGTGCCGCTCGGCGCCGGTGCCCACCTGCGCAAATGGGGAATACCGGAAAGCCGAATCGTCGAACTGGACTGGCACGAGAGCCGCGCCATCGGCGAACTGACGTTGGTCTGCACGCCGGCCCGACACTTCTCCGGGCGGCTGTTCACCCGCAACACCACGTTGTGGGCGTCGTGGGTGATCGCCGGGCCGCAGCATCGCGCCTTCTTCGGCGGCGATACCGGCTACACCAAGAGCTTCACAGAAATCGGCATGGACCATGGTCCTTTCGATCTGACGCTGCTGCCGATCGGCGCCTACCACCCAGCGTGGCCGGACATTCACATGAACCCCGAGGAAGCGGTCCGCGCCCACCTCGACGTTGCCGAGGCGGACTCGGGGTTACTCGTGCCGATTCACTGGGCGACGTTCCGGCTGGCGCCGCATCCGTGGTCCGAGCCGGTCGAACGGCTTCTCAAGGCCGCCGATCCCGGGGGCGTCCATGTGGTGGTGCCCAGGCCGGGGCAGCGGGTGGATCCCGACACGGCGTGGACGTTCGACCCGTGGTGGCAGCTGTAATCTGCGCCGAAAGTACGGTTGTTCGCGGGCGCACTCGCGTTTTGTGTACAACAACCGTGCGTTGGGCGGCTGTAGTTGGCCGACAGCGTCAGCGCATCAGCTCGTCAGCGGACTCCGCGAGTTGCTTGGCGCGGAGCTCGACCAATGAGCGCTTATCGATAACCGCGCTTCAGGAGGTGCCGGGCGCCGGCGGTCATGGCCGCGGGGCCGGCGACGGTGAAGTCGAACGCGTCGGCCAGCCGGTCGGTGATGTCGAAGGCCAGGCATACGGCCAAGGCGTCCTCGATCTGCTTAGGGGAAACGCCTTCGGCCAGCGCGGCGCGGATGTCGTCCGGATCAACGCTGTGCTCCCGCGTGAGCTTGCTGAGAATTCGAAGCGTTGCCCGGAGCGGTTCGGCGATCGGCGCCGTCTCCACGTCGGCGAGGGTGGCGGCGACCTTCGCGTCATCGCCGAACCACAGGCTCGACGTGGCCGAGTGCGCGGCGATGCAGAACTGCGTTTCGTTGGCCTTCGAGACGACCGCCGCCATCAGCTCGCGATCGCCGATCGACCAGGCCGATGGTCCGCGCATCGCCTCATGGGTGAGATGACCGCCGCCGTAGAACTCTGGGCGGTACAGCGCCAGCTTGACAGCGTCGACCACCGGCTGGCGCGTAACCAGCCGAATCATCCCTAGCAAGGCCTTCGTGCGCAGGCGGTGGCCCCGATCGAGGATTTCGAGCCTCATCGTGCACCCCCTTGTCCCTTTGCGCTGGCCAGCGCCGCAAGCGCGTTCTTGTATTGCCGGCTCGCCTGGCCGATAGCGGCGCACACCACGATCTCGAAGATTTGATCCTCGCTCAGCCCTGCGGCCCGGACGGCGGCGACGTCCTCGTCGGTCACCCTGTAGGCGTGGAAGGCCACCTTCTGGATCAAGGTGCGCATCGGTTCATCAAGACCGGCATCGTCGAAGGCGGCTCGGCGCAGCTCGGTCGGCGCCTTCCCGTCGCCGTCGAGGACGCGGGCGATGAGCGCGCGATGCAGCTGGGTTATGTCAGACATGGTTGTCCTTTCGGCGTTGTCTGGCGGCTCCTACCAGTAAGACGATCGGCGGCTCGCCAAATGTGACAGCCCGGGTCTAGGTCCAAGCGATGCGCTCTCGTAGCACGGCTTGTTCGGCGGGGTTAGCGGTCAACTTGACTGCGCGGCGGTCGGCGGCCCGGGCCTGGTCTGGGTGGCCGAGTTCGCGCTGCAGATCGGCGCGGGTGGCGTGATAGAGGTGATAGCGATCCAGCACGCCAGCGAGGGTGTCCAGTTCGATCATGGCCGCCTGTGGCCCCGACGTGTACCGCAGCGCGATGGCCCGGTGGAGGCGGATGACGGGGGACGGTGCGAGGTGAAGCAGCATGTCGTAGAGGAGCGCGATCTGCTCCCAGTCGGTGTCCTGCCAGCGTTTGGCTTCGGCGTGGCAGGCGACGATCGCGGCTTGCAGCTGGTAGGGGCCGGGCCGGTGCTGTTTGGCGGCGCGGGCCAGCAACTGAGTCGCCTGAGCGATCGCCTCGCTGTCCCACAGGGACCGGTCCTGGTCTTGCAGCAGCACCAGGCGACCGTCGAGATCGAAGCGGGCCGCGGCACGGGCGCGGTGCAGCCGGATCAGCGCCAGCAGGCCCCCCACCTCCGGCTCGGTCGGCATCAGCCCGTGGAGCAGGGACGCCAGCCACTCGGCGTCGTCGACGAGATCGCGCGACTGCGCCCGCTCGGCAGTGCACAGGTAGCCCTCGTTGAACAGCAGATAGATCACCGCCAGGACCTCGGTCAGGCGGGCACCTAGCTCGTCATCGGCTGGGATCCGGTACGGAATTCCCGCGTCTGTGATCTTTCGTTTGGCGCGGGTGATCCGTTGCGCCATAGTCGTTTCCTGCACCAGGAACGCTCGGGCGATCTGGGCTGTTGTCATGCCGCACACGACCCGCAGGGTGAGCGCGATCTGCGCCTCCCGAGGTAGGGCCGGGTGGCAGCATGTGAAGATCAGCCGCAGCCGCTCGTCTGGCGCGGGCGGGACGGGCCACTGTAGTTGCGCCAGCTTGGTGACGTAGTTGTGGTCGCGCCGTAGTGCGTCCAGGCCGCGGCGCCGGGCGACCGTGAACAGCCAGGCGTCCGGTCGCTGCGGGATCCCTTCGGATGGCCAGTGTCGCAGCGCAGCCAGCACGGCGTCCTGGACCAGATCCTCTGCGGTCGCGAAATCACCCGTCACATGCATCAGCGACGCCGCCAGTTGGCTCGCGTGTTCTCGTACCACACGGGCCAACTGGGCTTGCACCGCATCGTCACATGGACTCATGACTCCAGCGGCCGGATCTCGACGACCGGGCAGGCCGGCCAGGTCTGGACCATTTGCAGTGCCTCATCCAGATCGGCGACCTCGATCTCGACGTACCCGCTCACGACCTCTTTGCCCTCGACGAACGGCCCGTCGATGATGACCGGTTCACCGCAGTCGAGTCGCACCGTCGTCGCCGTTTCGGGTGATTGCAGCTTGCTTCCACCCCGCAGCTTGTCCGCATGGGTGGCGAACCATTCGTTGACCCGGTCGTACGCCCGCTCTCGCTCGGACGGGCCCATCGCCGCAAGTTCGCTAGCGAACTGCTCAGTGTCGACGAACAACAGCACATACTTCACGCCTCACACCCCCTGCATCTCTGCCATCCGCCGCATCAGCTCCGCCGGTTCCACGTCCTCCACATGCGTCGCAATGGTCCACCCATGACCGAACGGGTCGATGATGTAACCCTCTCGGTCGCCGTAGAACTGGTCCTGCGGGAGCCGCTGGAGCTGCGCGCCGAGCTTTACCGCCCGGGCGACAACGTCGTCGACGTCCTCTACGTAGGCGTAGAGGAAGGCAGGGGAGCCGGCAAGGCCGTCGGGCGGCGGCGACTTGGTCCCCCGCTCCTTGGACTCCTCCTCGACAATGAGGACCGAATCACCGATCTCGATTTCGGCGTGGGCGACGGTGCCGTCGGGGTTGGGAATGCGCATCCGCTCGGTCGCTTCAAACACTTCGGCATAAAACTTCAGGGCCTTGTCGCCGCCTTGAACAATCAGGCAAGGCGTGATCCGGCGGTATGAATCCGGTATCGGGTTGGGTTTGGTCGTCGATGCCATCCGACGTGCCTCCTTGTTCGGGATGTCGTTCGTTCCTATAAGAAAGACGATCGGCGGCACGCGCGTTACGACAACGGCGGGTTGCCGCCCCGCGCAATGGTGCAAACCCGGCAGGCGTTTCTCTGAGGCTCTGCCGGTTTCCACTATGCCGTGAGCGCGGGTGGGGTTGCGATGTTCTGCTCGTGTTTGTCGCGCGATCGCTGGGGGTGGCGCCGCCACTTCTGATCTGCGGTCAGCGGTGTTCGTCTGTCGCCAGGTGGCGAGCACACCGATGGTGGCGGCGAGTCCCACGATGAGTGTCACCCACGCCTGAGCCGGCACGTTTCCCCCAAGGCCTCTCGAAGTCCTCGCAAGTCGGCCCCGCCTTCGGACGTGGGTCGAGCGAAGGCGGTTCCAATGCCGTTCGACCCGTGGTGGCTGGCTTAACCGGCTACCGTGCAGGCTGTGATAATTGCGGGCACAACAATTTGCCGGCTGGCAGCGCTGGCGGTGGCGATGACGCTAGTGGCGGGATGCGGTGAACCGGCCGAGGAGGCGACTCCGTCTGCCGCCCCGGCGCAGTCCGACGTGCCACCGCCGCTGGTGCCCGCCATGCCGCTGCCCGAGAACGCCGTCGACAACGCCGTGGCCAAGCTGGACGGCATGGCCGAGGAGCTGATGAAGAAGTCGGGCATCCCGGGGCTGGCGGTGGCCGTTGTGCACGGCGGAAAGACCGTGTACGCGAACGGTTTCGGCGTCAAGGACGTCCGCAATGGCGAAAAGGTGGACCCGGACACGGTGTTTCAGCTGGCGTCGCTGTCCAAGCCGTTGAGCGCGACGGTGGTTGCTCATCAAGTCGGCACCGGGGCGATCGGCTGGGACACGCCGATCGTGTCGAAGCTTCCGTGGTTCGCGTTGTCCGATCCGGCGGTCACCCAGATGGTGAATGTCGGCGACATGATGTCGCATCGCAGCGGACTGCCCGACCACGCGGGCGACCTGCTCGAAGAGCTCGGCTACGACCGCCGCTATGTGCTCGAGCGGCTCCGCGATCAACCGCTCAACCCCTTCCGAATCTCGTATGCCTACACCAATTTTGGCTACACGACCGGCGGTGAGGCCGTCGCGACGAGCGCGAGCAAGTCCTGGGAAGACCTTGCTTCCGAGGTGCTCTTTCGTCCCCTCGGAATGGACTCGACCAGCTACCGCTTCGCCGACTACGAGTCCAGGGCCAATCGCACTGTGGGCCACATCCACGTCGACGGCAAATACGAGCCGCTCTATGTGCGGAACGCCGATGCTCAGTCGCCTGCCGGCGGCGCCAGTTCGTCGCTCAACGACATGACGCACTGGCTGGCGATGGTGTTGGCCAACGGCACCTACGACGGTAAGCAGATCGTCGACACCAAGGCGCTGCTGCCGGCGCTGACGCCGCAGATCGTCTCGAGTCGGGCGACCGAGCCCGCGATGCGCTCGGGTTTCTACGGATTCGGGTTCAATGTGGGCTCGACTTCGGGGGCCCGGATGGAGCTCAGCCATTCGGGCGGTTTCGAACTCGGTGCGGGGACGAACGTCGTGATACTGCCTTCGGCAGACGTGGCGATCGTCGCGTTGACCAACGCCACGCCATCCGGTGTGGCCGAGGCGCTCAACGCGCAGTTCGCCGATCTCGTGCAGTTCGGTGAGGTCCGCGAGGATTGGCTCAACCTGTACCAGGGCTTGTTGGCGCCGGAAGAGGAACCACTCGGGTCGCTGGTCGGCCAGAAACCGCCCGCCGATCCCGCTCCGGCCGCGCCGCTTTCGTCGTATGTCGGCACCTACGACAACGCCTACTGGGGCCCGGCACGCGTCACCGAGAAGGCCGGCACGTTGCAGCTGGCGCTGGGCACGAAGCTGAACGTGCCGCTGACCCACTGGGACGGCAACGTGTTCACGTTCTCGTTCGTCACCGAAAACGCCCCGCCCGGAACGATTTCGAAGGCCACGTTCGAAGGTAACAAGCTCGACCTCGAGTACTACGACGAGGAGAACAAGGGGACCTTTACACGATGACCACACTCATCGCCACCGGGCTCACCGATGCCGAAGTCGCCCAGCGGGTAGCCGAGGGAAAGACCAACGACGTGCCGACGCGTGCGGCGCGCAGCGTATCCGAGATCGTCCGGGCCAACGTATTCACCCGCATCAACGCGATCCTGGGTGTGCTGCTGATCATCGTGCTGTCCACCGGGTCGGTCATCAACGGCGCATTCGGGTTGCTCATCATCGCCAATAGCGCGATCGGCATCATCCAGGAGCTGCGGGCCAAGCAGACGTTGGACAAGCTCGCCATCGTCGGGCAGGCAAAACCGTTGGTGCGCAGGCAGTCCGGCACGACCGCGCTGATGCCTACCGAGGTCGTGCTCGACGACATCATCGAGCTCGGTCCCGGCGATCAGATCGTCGTCGACGGCGAGGTCCTCGAAGACAGCAACCTCGAGGTCGACGAGTCACTGCTCACCGGTGAGGCCGACCCGATCGCCAAAGACCCGGACGACCAAGTGATGTCGGGCAGTTTTGTCGTCGCCGGCAGCGGGGCCTACCGGGCCACCAAGGTCGGGCGTGAGGCCTACGCCGCCAAACTCGCCGAGGAGGCCAGCAAGTTCACGCTGGTGGCTTCCGAACTGCGCAGCGGCATCAACAAGATCCTGCAGTTCATCACGTATCTGCTGGTCCCCGCCGGCCTGCTGATCATCTACACCCAGCTGTTCACCACCGACGCCGGCTGGCGCGAGTCGGTGTTGCGGATGGTCGGCGCGCTGGTGCCGATGGTGCCCGAGGGCCTGGTCCTGATGACCTCGATCGCGTTCGCGGTCGGGGTGATTCGACTGGGCCGCAGGCAGTGTCTGGTGAACGAGCTGCCCGCCATCGAGGGCCTGGCCCGCGTCGACGTGGTGTGCGCCGACAAGACCGGCACGCTGACCGAAAACGGTATGCGGGTTTCGGATCTCAAGCGGCTGGGCGAAAGTGATGTCGGCGATGTGCTGGCCCAGCTGGCCGCCGACGACACCCGGCCGAACGCCAGCATGCAGGCCATCGCCGAGGCCTACAAGATGCCGCCCGGTTGGACGGCAACCGCGAGCGCGCCGTTCAAGTCGGCCACCAAGTGGAGTGGAACTTCCTACGGCGAGCACGGCAATTGGGTGATCGGCGCCCCCGACGTGCTGCTCGACCCGGCGTCCGCGGTCGCCGGACAGGCCGAGCAGATCGGCTCGCTGGGCCTTCGGGTGCTGCTGCTCGGGTCAAGCGATCTCCCCGTCGATCATCCCGATGCGCCCGGGCATGTCACGCCGGTCGCGCTGGTGGTGCTCGAGCAGCGCATCCGCCCGGACGCCCGCGACACGCTGGATTACTTTGCCTCCCAGAATGTCTCGATCAAGGTGATCTCGGGCGACAACGCGGTGTCGGTGGGCGCGGTGGCCGGCACGCTGGGTCTTGAGGGCGAGACGATGGATGCCCGCAAGCTGCCCGACGAGCCGGACGAACTGGCCGATACCCTCGAGGAGTACACGACCTTCGGCCGGGTGCGGCCCGATCAGAAGCGGGCCATGGTCCATGCCCTGCAATCACGCGGGCACACCGTGGCGATGACCGGCGACGGCGTCAACGACGTGCTGGCCCTCAAGGATGCCGACATCGGCGTGGCGATGGGCTCAGGTAGTTCGGCGTCGCGCGCGGTGGCGCAGATCGTGTTGCTGGACAACAAGTTTGCGACGCTACCGTATGTCGTCGGTGAGGGCCGCCGGGTGATCGGCAACATCGAACGGGTCTCCAACCTGTTCCTGACCAAGACGGTGTATTCGGTGCTGCTGGCGATCTTGGTAGGCCTAGCGGGTCTGTCCTCCAAGCTGTTCGGCTCCGACCCGCTGCTGTTTCCGTTCCAGCCCATCCATGTCACGATCGCCGCCTGGTTCACGATCGGCATTCCGGCTTTCATCCTGTCGCTGGCGCCCAACAACGAGCGGGCGCATCCCGGTTTCGTGCGCCGGGTCATGACGTCGGCCCTGCCGTCGGGACTCGTGGTGGGCATCGCGACGTTCACCTCTTACCTGGTGGCTTACCAGGGACGCGAGGCCACCCCGGCCGAGCAGACCCAGGCGTCGACCGCGGCGTTGATCACGTTGCTGGTGACCGGGGTGTGGGTGCTCGCCGTGGTGGCCCGGCCGTATCAGTGGTGGCGGGTGGCGCTCGTCGTGGTGTCAGGCCTTGCCTACGTGGTGATCTTCTCCATTCCGGTGGCGCGAGAGCTGTTCATGCTGGATGTCTCAAACATGGCGATCACCTCGATGGCGCTGGGAATTGGCCTGGTCGGAGCCGCCGTCATCGAGGCGATCTGGTGGGTTCAGGGCGCGTTGCTCGGAGAGCGCCGGAGGCTGTGGCGATCGCTGTAGGGTGGGCTCATGGCATTCCTAGACAAGGTGAAGGATCTGCTCTCGAAGAACAAGGGCACCGTGGACACCGCCATCGACAAGGCCGGCGACATCGTCGACCAGAAGACGCAGGGCAAGTACGCCCAACACGTCGACAAGGTGCAGGACGCCGCCAAGAACGCCGTCGACAAGAACGATCCGCAAACACCCTGACGCGTGGCCAAACTCTCTGTCTCCGTCGACGTCCCACTACCGCCGATGTGCACCTCGGCGGCCCGGCATTGTTCGGCCCGATCGGCCTGGTGGTCGCCGGCGCGCTCAAGGGCGATATCCGGCAGTCGCTGAACCGCTTCAAATCGGTATTCGCGCCGGCCGCTTAGCTTTCGGGCCGGCTGTTACGCGGGGCCAGCGGTCTCGTCGGCCGCTTCGACGAGCAAGGACATGCCCTGGTGTGGCGTGAGGTCGACAGCGAAGCTGTGCAGATCGTCGATGACGGCAATGTGCTTGCCGTTGAACATGTCTGAGACGTGGGCGCCCGGGGGAAGGCTTTCAGCGCGTACGTTTCCTGCGATGTGTTCGTTGGCGAAGTTGAGGACTGTGAGCTGATAGCGGCCGGCGTCCGCGAGTTCGTGCACCAACACCAGCATGGCGCGATGCGACACCTCGGGGATGTCGATCTGTCGGCTTGTGGCGATGCCGTAGTGCCGCCGAACGCGAAGAATGGCTTGCAGTTGTCGCAGAAAGCTTGTCTCATCGGCGAGTTGCTCGGGAATGGAGCCGTAGAGGCTACGCCCCCGGGGCATGCCTGCCGTCGATTTGGTGGCCTGCGGGTTCACTCCCATGAGGTCATGGGCTGAGCGGTGTATCCAGCGGGTGTCGCCGCCGCGCAGCAAGTCGGCGACATCGGTCGCCGGCAGCGTGAGCATTCCGCAGATGTCCCAACCTGACAGGGCGAACACGCCAGGTTGCATCGCATTGAACATCGCCAAGAGCAGATGCGCCCGACGAATCTGGTCGACGTCGTCGATCGCGTCGAGATCGGTGATTCCGAGCGTGGCAGCAATGACGGTGGCGGTTGTGCACGCAATGCCATTGGTGGTGAAAACCAAGTTGTAGGGCGCTGTTTCGCCGGTGAACCGCTCGGTGAGGTCACGCCTGATGTTGTCGCCCAGGTCCTCGCCGCGGATGTCTTCGCCCTTGTAGGGGTAGATGTCGTCGCGGTGACCGGTCGACCAATGTACGAGTTCGTAGGTCAGCTCGTCGTGGTTTTGCAGGGCGTGGATCAGCGATGCGGGATCGACGCCCAGTTCGAGAGTGGTCCGCAGGGTCAGCCGTAAGAATTCGGTGTCAGCGGTCGCCAGCGCATGGTGGTAAGCCGGTCGATTGATGAAGTCGTAGGACAGATCTGCTCCGGCCTCGCCGATTTGACGGATGTCGTCGATGGTGAGGTTGAGTTCCTGGAACGTGAAGCCACCCAGCTTGCGGACCATGCTGGCGATGAGATGGTTGGCCGCCTCCGACAACGGGTGGCCTTCGGACCATGCCGTGCTGTCCTCCGCGGTGGTCTTCTCGGCGCCGAGGAAACCGTTGGCGTCGAGGCGAAGTCCTCCCGAACCCAGGTCGGTCAGCGAATGCAGTGCGTCTCCGATGACCAACCGCATTCCGGCGAACGACGGGTCGAGCCAGTTGATCGAGGGCTGGCCGTCCTTGAAGTAGTGCAAGTAGACCCACCGCCGCTCGACGCCGTCGACGCCCACGACTGGGCGGGTCACGCTCCAGTTGGTCTCCTTGATCCCCTCGGCGTAGAAGATGACTCGTTGCAGCCGCCCGATGATGTAGCCAGCCTTGTCGAGCCATTCCTCGGTGGCGGTGTCGAGGTTGACCGAGTCTTCGCTGGGTGGGACGTCGGGCAGGTGCTCCCAGTCTCGGGGGTCGATCTCCACCATGTGGTAGATGCCCGGGTAGTCCCCGTATTTCATTTCGGCCAACCGGAAATCAGCGCCCTTGCCGGTATGGCCGGGCACGACGTCGTCGATGATCGTGCCGCCGTACCAATTCGCGGTACCGCACATCTGACGGAACTCGTCTTCGGTGCCGAACGCCGCGTCGATCCGCGTGCTTATCCGATCGAAGTGGCCGTCGACGCTCGGCGTCCGCTGCCAACCGGCGATGCCGCCGGCAAGTTTTACCGGCCCGGTGTGGATCGCCTCGATTCCGATCTCGGCGAAGGCTTTCCACATCTCGTCGTCGGCCATTGCTTTCAGGAACGACTCCTCCGGCCGGGCGATCAACGACAACGGGTAGGCGGTGAACCACACGGACGCCGTGTCGACAGCCCCTCGCGGGTGTGGTGTGGCGTACGGGTTCTGCCACATCGAGCCCTGGCCGGAGAACTGCCGACTTATCTCGTTGGCATCGGCCAGCATCGACTGCGACACCAACCACGAGACGTACGCGGGGTTGTCGCCCGAGGGCTGGCCGTCCTGGGCGACCGAGCGACGCGCGAACGGCGCCTTTACCCGAGGGCGGAACCGGAGTGTGCGCGGACGCGCGGGATGTAGGTGCTCATCGAACGTGATCTCCGCAGGCTCGTTGGGCTGATCATCGGGTGACGATTCGGCCGTCTGCGACATGCGATTCCTTACTTAGCGTCGGTACGAACGCGTGCCGTCCGCGGCGAGGCCCGCGCGCTGGCACATGTACCCCGCCAGTATTGCCAATGCGGTTCGACGCTGAAACCGTGCCAGGCAGGGCTGGCCGCCGAATGCCAGCTTGACGGAACTCGAGATACGCCTCACACTAGCGATTGACTGATTGTCGACAATACACAATCTAGGAAGAGGCATCAATTCCATTGGCGCCGAGAAGTTGCTGACCACCTACACCGCCAGCAAGGGCGCGGTCCTGACGATGACCAAGGCGATCGCCCTGGACTTTGGCGCACAGGGCATCCGCGCCAACACGGTGTGCCCCGGCTTCGTCGACACCCCGCTCAACGTTCCGCACTACGAGGCCCTCGGCGGCCGGGAGGCGCTGGAGGCGGGTCTGCCTGACTTCCAGCCGATCGGCCGCGCGATCGAACCGATCGAGATAGCCCACTCGGTGGCGTTTCTGCTGTCGGACCACTCCACCGCCATCACCGGCACCGCATTCGTCGTCGACGGCGGCGTCCTGGCCGGGGCATAGCGATGGCAGCCACAAACGCGCCGGACATTGTCGATGTACTCGTGGTCGGCGCCGGACCATCGGGCGCCGTGGTCACGCACACCGCCGCCGCGGCCGGGCTCAGCGTGATCTGCCTCGAACAGGGGGACTGGGTCAACCCCAGCGATTTTCCGGCCAACTTCCCCGAATGGGAATTGCTCATCCAGCATGACTGGGCGCATGACCCGAATGTGCGCGGGCTGCCCTCGGACTACCCCGTCGATGTCGAAGACTCCGACATGTGGCCGGTGATGTTCAATGCCGTCGGTGGCAGCTCGATCTACTATGGCGCCGAATGGCCGCGGCTGCTGCCGTCGGACTTCCGGGTCAAGACTCTCGACGGCGTCGCCGACGATTGGCCTATCAGCTACAACGACCTCAAGCCCTACCACGACGAGGTGGACGAGTTCATCGGCGTCGCCGGTCTCGGCGGGGACACCGCCTACCCGGAGGGGCTGGACTACCCGTTGCCGCCACACCCGATGGGCAAACCCGGAGTCAAGGCCGCCGAGGCCGCCAACAAACTGGGCTGGCACTGGTGGCCAGGCACCAACGCGATCGCCAGTCAGAAGCACAAGACCCTCGAGCAGTGCGGTCGCTGGGGCGTGTGTGAGTGGGGTTGTCCGCAGGGCGCCAAGGCGTCGTTCGACCTGATCTACATGCCGCAGGCCCTGAAGGCCGGAGCGCAGGTTCTCACCGGCGCACGGGTCCGCAGGATCGTCACCGACGAAAGCGGGCTGGCAACCGGCGCCGAGTACGTCAACCGTGACGGCGACGTGGTTTTCCAGGCCGCCCGCTCAGTCGTGTTGTGCGCCAACGGGATCGGGACGCCGCGTCTGCTGCTGCTGTCGGCCGACGATCAACACCCCGATGGGCTCGCCAATTCGTCGGGCCTGGTGGGCCGCAATCTCATGCTGCACCCCAACTGCACTGCGCTCGGCTACTACGACGAAGACCTGGAAAGCTGGCGCGGGCCCGCGGGACAACTGATCCACTCGATGCAGTTCTACGACACCGACAAGACCCGCGGATTCGTGCGCGGCGCCAAGTTGCATGCCCTACCCACCCCGGGACCCCTCAACGCCATCGAGGCGCACCGCCAGCTCGATTTCGACGAGCTTTGGGGTCCGGCCATCCACGACGTGGCCCGGGCCGCGCGCAACGGCATCCTGTGGGCGGCCAACACCGAAGACCTTCCGGAAGAACACAATCGGGTGACGCTGTCATCGACTCTGGTCGACTCCGACGGACTGCCCGCACCCAAGGTCGAGTACCGCGTCAGTGACAACACTCGCAAGGTCCTGAAGTTCACCGTCGAACGGATGATGGAGGCCCATCGGGCCGCCGGCGCCAAACGGATTATCACCCAAGAGCTTTGGATAGATCAGCCAGGGCATCTGCTCGGCACGGCACGCATGGGTAATGACCCCAAGCGGTCGGTCGTCGACTCCTACGGCAAGGCGCACGACGTCGACAACCTCTACATCGCCGACGGCAGCATCTTCGTCACATCGGGATCGGCCAATCCGACCTGCACGATCAGCGCCCTGGCGCTGCGGGTCGGCAAGAAAGTGGTCGAGCACACCACGGCCCGAAAGGCATCGCCATGACCACCGCCCAATCATTTCGACTTTCCGTGCCGCCGCGCGAGACCAAGCCGCCCCGAGCCCTCACCGATGACGAGTCGGCCACATTGCTGCGCATCGCCGACTGTCTCATTCCGGCCGCCGGACCCAACCCCAAGGCCAGCGATGCCGAGGACTACGCGGCCTACCTGCAGCTGGCGCTCGCCGCCCGCTCCGACGTGTTCGACTCGGTACTGGCGGCCGTCCACACACTCGCCGACGTTGCCGACCGTGACTTGTGGGACGCGCTCAAAACCATGTGGGCCGAGGACAAGTTCACCTTCCACCCGCTGTCGTCCATCGTCGCCGGCGCCTACTTCATGACTCCGCAAGTCAAAGCACTCATCGGCTATCCCGGACAGCACCGCGACCCGGCCGGGCTCGAGGACGCCGCCGACGAACTCGAGACGGGAATCCTGGATCCCGTTATCGAGCGCGGACCCATCTATGTCTCTGCGGTCGGGGAGTGAGCGACTATTGTCGACAGTTAGGCACGTCGAAGAGGGGACATCGGATGACCGAGCCATCCCACGACGGTTCGCTGTCAACGCTGGGCCGCCGGGGACGTGACGCCGTCTCGCTTGGGCCGATCGCGCAGCGCACCACACCGGCCTCCGTGGCGCACGTGCTGCGTAACGCCATTCTCGACGGCACCCTGATGCCGGGCAGCCAGCTGCGGGAAACCCACTTGGCCGCGGACCTGGGGGTGAGCCGGGCGCCGCTGCGCGAGGCGCTCGGCATCCTCGCCGACGAGGGCCTGGTCGAAAAGATCCCCTACCGCGGCGCATTCGTCGCTGAGGTCAGCGCGGAGGGCATCGCTGAAATCGCCAGCCTGCGTAAGCGGTTGGAACCGTACGCCATCGAACTAGCGTTGCCGCGCCTGACCGGCAGTTCGCGGATCAAGGTGACCCGGGCACTGGAAGACACGATGGTCGGTGCCGACAACAACGACCCCACTGCCACCATCGATGCTCATATGAGTTTTCACCGCGCCTTCTATGAGCTGTCGGGCCACAGGCTGTTGCTGGATCTGTGGAAGAGCTGGGAGACGCAGCTACAGCTGTTCTTCTCCGCCGACCATCAGTCCTTCGCCGACCTGCACGACGTGGTCGCCGAGCACGACCGGCTTCTGAAGATCATCGACACTCACGATTTGGCGGCGATCAGCGCCGAGATCGACCGACACGTGCACGGCGGCCTGCCTGCGGCCGAGGTGGCCGCGGCCACCGCCAAAGATGCGTGAGTACGTCGATTTCCTCGGCAGGCAGTCCCCGTATGACGCCCTGGAGGCCTCGGACCGAGACGCGCTGGCGCGGCTGATCGAGGTGGAGTACTTCGTCGCCGGTACCACCATCACCGCGGCACAGGTCTTTCTGGCACTGGCCGCACGTCTCGCGTGCCGCGGTTACCGCACCGCACGCGACTTCGTCGACCTCACCGCCGGTGACGACCTGCTGCACCGGTGAGCGCCGCGTAAGAAGCCAGCATCAATTAGTGATTGCGATCACGCACGCAACAATGTAGATTGTCGACAGTTACACAATATGGCTCGCAGTTCTGCTGCCCCTCCACCGCGGTTCAGCCGCACCGAGAACAAACCACGAGGTCATGATGGCGATCACACCCGACGAACCCGGAGTATCCGGCCGCGCGCGGTCCTCCGGTCATGCTGCACCGGACGCGACAGTCGACGCCGACGTTGCGTACCTGGAGAAACTGGGCTACAAGCAGGAGCTCAACCGCAGCCTGGGGCTGTTCTCCGCGTTCGGGGTGCAGTTCACCTCGATCGCCATCGCCTCGGCCATCTTCACGACGATGATCGTGGGTCTGGGGTTCTTCGGCCCAGCGTCGTTCTGGTCGTACCTCGTCGGCGGCGGCCTGCAAGTCCTGACCGTCGGGCTGGCAGTGGCCGAACTCGTCTCGGCCTACCCGCTGGCCGGTGGGTCTATCAGATCACCGGCCGCATCACCGGCAAACCATGGCTGGCGTGGCAGACCGGCTGGTGGCTGCTGATTGCGCACACCGTTGCGGTCACCGCGATATCCGTCAGCCTCGCCCCGTTCATCGCCGGCTGGTTCGGCTTCACCCTCGACAATGCCGCCGACGCGCTGCCGTGGACGTTGGGTCTTATCGTGGCGGCCACGATCGTCAACATCGCAGGCGTCAAGGTCGCCGCGATGCTCAACAACCTCGGCGTGGTCGCCGAAATCGTCTGTGTCGTGGCTGTCATCGGCGCGTTGCTGTTCTTCAAGCACCCGACGCAGCCGCTGGCTTTCCTCAACGACTCCGGAGGAACCGCGACCAACGGGAACTGGGTCGTGCCGTTCCTGTTCGCGATGATCCTGCCGGCCTACCTGATCTCCTCATTCGATGCGACTGGCAATGCCTCCGAAGAAACCAGGGATGCCGCCAAGAAGGCGCCGATGGCATCGGTGATGGCCAATATCTCGTCGTATGTGGTGGGTGCGGTGATGGTCGGATTGCTGATGTTGGCCATTCAGGATCTGCCGGCCATCATGGAGAGCGATCTGCCGGTCAAGGACATCCTCGACACGGCGATCGGCTCCGGTTTCGCCAACGTCGTCGAGGCGATCGCCATCGTTGCCCTGTTCGCAGCCCTGGTCATGTTGCAACTCACCGGCATTCGCGTGTTGTGGGCACAGGCCCGCGACGGCCAGATCCCCGCCGCGTCGTGGATGCGCAAGGTCAGCGCTCAGCGCATCCCGATCAACGCCACGTTGACGATCTTCGCGCTGTCGGTCGTGTTCGCCCTGTGGTCCTCGCTGCTGTCGGTGCTGACCGCGATGACCGCCCTGGCGTGGGCGCTGGCCTACGGTGTCGTGGTCACGGTCGGCTTCTACGCGCTGCTGCGCAACAAACTTCCGCAGCGGCCATGGCGCTACGGGAAGGTCAGCCCGATCATCTTCGGCCTCGGGATCGCCTGGTCGATCCTGCTCTGCGCGCTGCTGGTCTGGTCGGATCCCACCCATGTCGGTCTGGGGATGCTGATTGTCATCGCCGCCGGCGCGCTCATCTACTTAGCGATCCCGAAGAGCAGGCGCGGCAAGTCGATCGATGCCCAACCCGGGCATCTCTGACCCGCCCGTTGAAGACATAGAAAGGCAATCCCTCATGACATCACCGGCCACCGTCACCAACATCATCGACGGCAAGGCGGTGCCAGGATCCTCGGGCGAGATCCGCCAGGTCCTCAATCCATCCACCGGCGAAGTCATCGCCGAGGTCAACGAGTCCACGCTCGAGGACGCCCACCGTGCCGTATCGGCCGCGCGTGCAGCGTTTCCGGGCTGGGCCGCCCGCACCCCGGCTGAGCGCTCGCAGCTGCTGCACGACCTGGTCCAGTTACTCGAGGAGAACGTCGACGACCTGGCGCGACTGGAAACCCTCGACGCGGGCAAGCCCACGACCGTGGCCCGCGGCGAGGAGCTGCCCGGCATCGCCGCAGCGCTGCGGCATTTCGCCGGGGCAGGGCGTGCGCCGGGCGGTCAGGCGGCCGGTGAGTTCGTCGCCGGCAACACCAGTTATGTGCGCCGGGAACCCGTTGGCGTTGTTCTCGGGATCACGCCGTGGAACTTCCCGCTGTGGCAGGCGGTATGGAAACTCGGGCCGGCTCTGGCGGCGGGCAACACGGTGGTGATCAAACCGGCGGAGCTGACGCCGTTGGCGACCACGCGGTTCGCCGAACTGGCTCAGGAGATCCTGCCTCCCGGCGTCCTGAATGTCGTGCATGGCTCTGGTTCAGTGATCGGGGACGCGCTGGTGCGCCATCCCGATGTGAGCCTCGTGTCGTTCACCGGTTCGACGGCCGCGGGTCGTCAGATCGCTGCCGCGGCCGGCGGGGCGCCCAAGCGACTTGTGCTCGAGCTGGGCGGCAACGCACCCGTGATCGTCTACGACGACGTGGATCTGGACGCCGCGCTGCCGATCCTGACCAACGGCGTGCTGTTCAATGCGGGGCAGGAATGCATGTCGGCCACGCGGATGCTGGTGAGCCCAGGCATTTACAACACTTTCGTAGCTGCGCTGGCCGACAGCTTGAAAGCTGCCAAGGTCGGCGACGCCTCGGACCCCGAAACCGTCCTCGGCCCGTTGATCTCGCAATCCCAGCGCGACCGCGTCAGCCAGCTGGTCGACGGGCGACCTGCAGCCGCGAAAGTAGTCACGGGTGGTCACGCGGTCGACGGTCCCGGCTTCTTTTTTGAACCCACCCTGATCACCGGAGTCAGTCAGCACGATGAGTTGGTGCAGCAAGAGATCTTCGGTCCCGTTGCCACCGTGCAGACGTTCACCGATGAAGCCGGCGCAATCACGTTGGCGAACGGTGTCGACCAGGGCCTGGCCGCCTCGGTGTGGACCCGTGACATCGGCCGCGCGCTGCGCCACGTCAACGCCCTGCAGGCCGGAGTGGTATGGGTCAACAACCATATGGCCGTCGGTCCAGAGGGGCCGCTGGGCGGGTTCAAGGGTTCTGGCTACGGCAAGGAAGGCGGCGCCGCCGGCCTGGAGGAGTTCACCCGCATCAAGCAGGTGGTCATCAGTCTGTCATGACCGGCCGGCCCGACGATCCGCATGCGGTGGTGGGTCAGTATGTGCGACGCCGCGATCGTTCTGCGCGGCAAGGGGTTACGCCGTGGCCGCCGACGGCTCGCGTGGCCGGCATCACCCGGGCGCGTCTTCCGTATCCCCTCCAGTCTCCTTGCTCCAGTCGATTTCGGCCGCGGCGACGTTGATATCGCCAACGCTGCCGGCTCAGCGGCTCGCAGCGGTGACCACATTCCCATACGTGCCGCGCGGTGACAGCTGGCCGAGTTCACCGGCAACGATCACGTGGGCGCATTCCCAAGGTCGGTGGTCGGCGAAATCTGTACCCGGTTAGGGGTCAACTGCCGTTCGGCCAGGTGTCTGACAGCACGTACCCGGTTGGGAACGGGTCGGCCGGATCGAGACCGACCTGGCTGATTTCGGTGATGTAGGCCTGCCCGCTGATCCGGGGGACAACGGCATCGTAGGGGCCGACTGCGGTCAACCGGTCGATATGGCTGCCGAACCTGGCGCCGATGACCGACTCGTGAATGAACGGCTCGCCGACCCCGATCAGTCCCTTGGCATGTAAGACTGCCAGCCGGGCCGATGTGCCTGTCCCGCACGGTGAGCGATCCAGTCGTCCCGGTGACACGACGACCGCGTTGCGGGAGATCAGCGAGCCGTCGTGCCGCGTCAGCGGGCCGACGAACTCGGTTTGGGTGATACCGGCGAACTCCGGATTGATCGGATGCTTCACCGGAATCTGTTCCGCCGCAGCGGTTTCAACGCGCTGCCCGAGATCGCAAAGATCACGAGCTTCGTCGGGGGTGAGCCCGATACCGAGCTCCTCGGCCGACGCCAGCACGTAGGCCATGCCGCCCCAGGCGACGTCGACCGTCAACGTCGGATAGCCCTCCAGTTCGAGCGGCAGGTCCAGCCCGTAGGCGAAGGCCGGTTGATTCTCGAACTCGACGCTGGTCACCTTGCCATCGCTGCACTGACATCGGATGTGAATCAGCCCGGCCGGAGCTTCGAGGACGACATCGGTGACGGGCTCGACCATGGGGATCATGCCGGTCTCCAGCAGGGCCGTCGTCACGCAGATGGTGTTCGAGCCCGACATGGCCGGGTACTCCGTGGATTCGGCGATCACGTAACCCAGGCGGGCCTGCGGCTCGGTCGTCGGCACGACGTAGTTCACGCAATGCGTTACCGCCCCGCGGGGTTCGTGAAGCAGCAGCTTGCGAAGATCGTCGTCGTGATCGCGGAAGTACTTCATCTTCTCGAAGACGGTGGAGCCCGGAACGTCCCCGATTCCGCCGGTGACAACGTTGTTGACTTCTCCGCCGACGTGGCATTTCACCACGTTGACCATTCGACTCCAGCGCACCGGCCCTCCCGTGCTGAGTACTTTCCAGGATCAGCTGTAGTTGAGGCCCGTGTCAGCGATGAGCTTGCGCAGCTCGTCGCGTTTCTCCGGCTCCAGTTCACTGTAGGGCGCGCGTGGCGCACCGAGGTCGACGCCGACTGCCTGGGCGGCCGCCTTGGTGGAGACGGCGTAGCCCTCCTTACCCAGGAAATCGAACACGTTCCACAGCCGCTTGAAGATCTCGAACGCAGCCGCGGTCTGGCCCTGCTTGGCCAGCTCGTAGATCGCGACACACTCCTTCGGTGCGAAGTTCGGTGCACCCCAGATCGATCCGGCCGCACCGGCCGAGAAGGCAGGTAGCACGATGGTGTCCCATCCGACGAAGGTGTCGATGGCGTCGGACAGATTGAAGATCAAGTCGAACGCCTGCTCGATCGAACCCGAGGTGTCCTTGACGTACTTGACGGCGTCGGTGCGGTCCAGCAGCTCCCTGTAGAACGGCCGATCGAGGTTCATGCCGGTCACACTGGGCAAGTTGTAGGCGATCACCGGTATCCCGGCCGCTTCCCCAACGGTGGCGAAGTACTCGATGACCTCGCGGCGCGTCGGGGCCTCATAGAACGGTTGCACAACCAGGATGGCGTCGGCCCCTGCGGCGGCGGCGTGCTTGGACAAATCAACCGCTTCGGCCGTGCGGGTCGATCCCGTTTGTGGGGCGACGGGCACCCGCCCAGCTGTCTGCTCGATGACGATCTCGCTCACCCGCTTGCGCTCGTCGACCGTCAACGCGGCGAACTCGCCGGTGCTGCCGCAGGGCACCAGGCCGTGCAAGCCGTTGTCGATCAGGAAATCGACATGGTTGCGGAGGCGGGCTTCGTCCACCTCGCCTTCGGCGGTGAACGGCGTCGACACGGCGGCCAGGATGCCGCTGAGCTTCTGGGGCATTGTTCATTCCTTCATGCTTGATCGAGAGCGGATCTTCGCTCGGCGAGACGTCGCGTGCGCTCGCTCGACCTCGACCGTAGCACGATTGCAGATTGTCGACAAGTGAACAATTCGGATGCGTCCGCTGTACAGGCCGTAGCCCGAGCACGCCCGTCAGCTTGCCGGCTGCAGGTCGTTGGTGGTCGCCGCGCCGATTTCTGCACCATGGTCGTGATCTTCGCCAAACGACAGCCCCGGTGCAGATCTCGCGAGAGTAGGGCAGCCCAACGAGTGATGCCCCGCCGGCTAAGGCTGTGCGCCCGCCGGGTTCTGCGCGGCCTGCCGGGCCTCGCGCTCATCGTGGATGCACGAGTTCACGGAACGCGGTGATGCCAGAAGACACTGCGCTCAGCCTCGGTGGTCCCTCCCTCCGGCCACCCAACACGCGCGCTACTGGGCGCGCTGACTGCGCCTCACACGGTGAGCAATACCCAAGCCGCGACCGCAGAGACCAGTACTGCTGCGCCGTAACAGCACGCAGCAATCACGCGGTCGAATCGGCCCACCTGCAGTCCGTGCTCGAGCGTGAACCGGAAGCGGTGTGCCCAATGAAACAGAGCCAACACGCAGAAGCCGAAGAGAACGAGCTTGGTCAGCGGATTCCGTACGACCGCCAACAGGTGAGCATGATCGGGTGTGTCGAGCAACCCGAGCGGAATCGCAACTCCGAACAGCAACACGAGCACGGGCAGAACGAGCGCGGCCGCCATGCCCCCCGCGCTGAACAGCAGCCACAGATAGGGTTCGGGTGATCGCCTGCGGGGTGCGGTGGCGCTCATGACAGCACCAGCCAGGCAACGATCGCCGACACCACCAACCACGCCGCGTAGTGGCCCGCAAGGACTGCGCTCTCGGGAACGCGCCGTCCCCGCAGGTGAACCACGATCGCGCGCGGTGCGGAGGCGAACCAGGTAACCGCATGCAGCAGAACGAAAATCAACGTGACGACGTTCAGCGCCACCACGAGCGGATTGGCGCTGAAGTCCAGGAACCGATCGTACGAATCCGATCCGGCGCCAATCGCATTCACCAGCAGAAGCAGGTACACGACGAACCAGGCCACGAACACGCAACTGATCTCGCGAAGCATGAACAACAGGTACGACCGCCGCTTCGCCCACCAATACCTGGCGATCGGCTGGCGATACGCGTGAACCGGCGTTGTCATCGCGCGCCCCTGGGGAACAGCAACTGCTTTACTGCATCCGTTGCCGCTGTCAGCTTGTAGCGCTGAATCGCGCCTGCCGGATCGACACCCTTCGGACAGGCCGTCGAGCATTCGCCCACCAACGTGCACGCCCACGCGCCCTCCGCCGCCGCGAGCACGTCCCTGCGATCCGCCGCGCCCTCGTCGCGCGAGTCCAGGTTGTAACGCTGGCCCAGGGCGATCGCCGCCGGCCCGAGGAAGTCCGGTTCCAGCGCGTACACGGGGCAGGCCGCATAGCACAGCATGCAGTTGATGCACATACTGAACTTCTTGTATTCGTCCATTTCGGCTGGGGTCTGCAGGTATTCGCCATCCTCGACGGACTGCTCGTCCTCACGGATGATCCACGGCTTGACGCTCGGCAGCTTGGCCATGAAGTCGCTGATGTCGACGACCAGATCGCGGATCACCGGGAAGTTTCGCATCGGCTCGACGCGTACCGGACCGGGCAGGTAATCGACGAGGAATGTCGCACATGCGAGTTTCGGGTCGCCGTTGATGGTCATACCGCAACTGCCGCATATGCCCATCCGGCATGACCATCGGAAGCTCAACGTTCCGTCGATCTGATCCTTGATGTAGTTCAGACCGTCCAGGACCGCCCATTCACGGGCGAGCGGAACTTCGAAGGCCTCCAGCACCGGCTCGGATTCGACCTCCGGCCGATATCGGGATACCTCCATGACGATTCGGTCCACCATCGCTACCTCCCATACACGCGTTCGCCCGGGGCCCAGCGCGTGATCGTGACCGGAAGGTACTCGACCCGTGCTGTTCCGTCGGGTTCGCGATGAACCAATGTGTGCGCCAGGAAACGCTCGTCGTCGCGCTTGGGAAAGTCGGTTCGCTGGTGTGCGCCGCGGGATTCTTCACGGCGCAAAGCGGATTCGAGGATCGTCTGGGCAACGTCGAGCATCCCCGACAACTCAAGAAGCGCCGTTAGCTCCGTGTTGAACGTGTGGCTGTGATCGTCGACGCCGACATTTGTGAATCTTTCCTGCAGGACCCGGATCTGGTCGACCGCCTTGGTCAGGGTGGGTCCGTCACGATAGATGCCGGCCGCGGTCTCAAGCGTGGCCTGCATGTCTGTCCGAATGTCGGCGATTCGTTCGGCTCCGTCGCCGCGGCGAGCGAGCTCGCGTTCCAGGCGCTGCTCCTCGGTGCGTGCCTGAGCCTGAACGGCGGGCGAGGCGCCGTCGACGGTGGAAGCATATTCCGCAGCCGCGTGGCCGGCTCGGGCCCCGAACACCAGCAGCTCGGGCAGCGAGTTCGACCCGAGCCGGTTGGCGCCGTTGATGCTGACGCATGCTGTTTCACCCGCGGCGTACAGCCCGGGAAGCGTTGTGGCGCCGTGGATATCGGTGTGGATGCCACCCATCATGTAGTGCACAACGGGTCGCACGGGGACCAGTTCGGTGACCGGGTCGATGTGCTGGTAGTCGCGGCACAGCTCACGCACGAACGGCAACTTTGTGTCGATGAGGTCAGCGCCGAGGTGCCGCAGGTCGAGGTAGACGACGTGACCGTACGGGGTGTCGACCGTCCGGCCCTTCTCCTGTTCGTGCACGAACGCCTGGGACAGCCGATCGCGAGGCCCGAGCTCCATACTGCGCAGCTTCGGCTCGGGAGTGGGTGTCCCGAGGTCGTAATCCTGCAGGTAGCGGTAGCCATCCTTGTTCAGCAGCCAGCCACCCTCCGCCCTCGCCGCCTCGGTGATCAGGATTCCGGTGAACGGCAGCCCGGTGGGGTGGTACTGGACGAACTCCATGTCCTTCAGCGGCGCGCCGGCCCTGAACGCGAGGGCCATTCCGTCTCCGGTTTTGATGTTCGCGTTGGTGGTGAAGGGAAAGACGCGCCCACATCCGCCGGTGCACACGATCACGGCGTCGGCGAGGATTGTCTCGATCCGCCCGGTCGCGAGCTCGACGGCGACGACACCGCGTACCCTGCCGTCGTCGACGAGCAAGGTCGTTGCGAACCACTCGTCGTAACGCACGATGTCCTGATACGCCAGCGCACGCTGAAACAGCGTGTGCAGCAGGTGAAATCCGGTCTTGTCGGCGGCGAACCAGGTACGCAACTTCTTCATTCCGCCGAATGGGCGAACGGCAATGTGCCCGTCGGGTTTACGGCTCCATGGACAGCCCCAGTGCTCGAGCTGCAACATCTCCCGCGGCGCCTCGGCCACGAAGGCCTCGACCGCGTCTTGGTCGCACAGCCAGTCGCTCCCGGATACGGTGTCGTACGCGTGCTCCTCCAGGCTGTCGTCATCGCCGATGACGGCTGCTGCGCCGCCCTCCGCCGAGACGGTATGGCTGCGCATCGGATACACCTTGGAGACGATCGCCACGTTCAGCCGCGGATTCGTTTCGGCTATCGCGATTGCGGCGCGCAGGCCCGCGCCACCGCCGCCGACCACCACTATGTTGTGCGTCGCGGTCATCGGCGTGGCTCAGGCCTCGAACGTCTCGTGTTCGCCGCTGTGCTCGTCCTTCAACACCTTGCCGTCATGTCGAATCGTTCGCATCCGGGTGGATCCGTCGTGGTAGACATGCCGGATTTCGCGACAGCCGCAGGAGTACTTGAGGTCGTCGAAGCTCAGGCCGTCGTCGTCACCCTCGATATGGCGATCGCCATCGTGCATCTTTCCGCAGGGCGCCTTCTGCTGCGCGAAATGCGTCGTGGTCGCGACCATCGTCCCGCCTCCCTGGGTTTCGGACGCGCGTGATCTAGATCACAAATGTCCAGGGTATGCCTGTCAACTCGTCCGCGTCCACGGTTTACCGATCGTTGTCGGCCGAGCTCTGAGCGTGCGTCCGAATAGCCTCGACGCAGAACTATCCATCTGCCAAACTTTCCACTTGACAAACTTTCCATCTGGACAGTAGTGTTGTGCATCACATCCCGCGACCGCGATCGGACTACCGGAAGACGCAGGTCATGACAGCGGAGGACCGCGATGACCATGACATTGATTAGCCCCGTCGAGACGCAAGCTGGATCCGCCTCGGAGAAGTGGAACGGCTACTCCGCGATTCTCCCCTCGGCACTCCAGGTGCCCACCGCCCGCGCGACCGTCCTCATCGTGAGCCCCCAGGCGCTGATTCGGCGGGGCCTTGAGGCCGTCCTCGGAGACGGGTTGGAGAGATGCCGGGTGCGTGCCGTTGCGACTGCGCGGGAAGCCAAGGAACTTGCGTCACGCGCTGAGCCTTCGGTCATCGTGCTGGACACCGAAATGTGTGAGCCTGCTGCCGCCGGCGCCGTTTGTGCCGACCTCGTAGCGATCGCACCGGGGGTGCGTCTCGTTGTTGTGGCGTCGGTCGACGCCCCCGCGACGATCCGGCACTGCCTTGCAGCAGGTGCGACGGGCTGTATCAGTTCCGATGCGGACGAGTCAGCGATCAAGGCCGCGTTCGCCGCGGCCCTTCGAGGCCAGCGATATGTCGATCCGCGAATCGCGTTTGCGTTCGTCCGCAACGACGACCAAATGCCCGCGCTGGCAGCATCCAAGCTGACGCCGCGGGAACGCGACGTTCTCCGGTTGCTGTCCGAGGGTTGCTCGAACCGCACGATTTCCTCTCGGCTGGCCATTTCGGAGAAGACGGTCAAGGGTCACGTCAGCAGTATTCTCGCCAAACTGCACGCACCGTCCCGGCTCGCCGCCGCCCTGATGGCAAAGACAGTCCTATGAACTCTCCGGCCCGCGACGGCAACGCGAAATCAAAGCCCGGCTATGGCGAGGGCCGAGAGGCCTTGTTGGCCGCGGCGATCGAAGTGGTCGGTGACAAAGGGCTACGCGGTCTGACATACCGCGAAGTCGCCCGAGTCGCGGGTGTCACGCACGGGCTGGTGGCGCATCACTTCGGCTCGCGCCAGACATTGATCAAGGAAACGCTCGATTACGCCGTGAAACTGGGGTCGCACACGATTCACTTCGGGGGCGCCAATGTCGACGAGTTCGCATCGGATCTGAGCCAACTGATCAAAGAAACAGAGGGGCTGCAGGCATTTCAGTTCGAGCTACTCCTCGAAGCGAGACGCGATACCACGCTGAGGCCGTCCGCACGGGCCATGTATGACGAATATATCGGGCTGATCCAATCCGATCTGCAACGACTCGGAGTGTCCAACGAACCCGTCGTTGCGAGGCTACTCATGGCCGCGCTGGACGGACTTGTCATTCAACAACTCGTCTATGACGACACGGTAGACACCGACACCGCCGTGGAGTCTCTCCAGAACATCATCAGAGCGTTGGCGTCGCCGAAAGATCAAGGCGCCAAGCCTGATTCCGGCCACAGAACCAATTAGTGCAAAGGCAGCAGTACATGAGTGGATCAACCATGCCCGCCGACGGTCCGAAAACGTTCGACAACCTGTGGCGCAGAGCTGTTGTGGATCATCCGGATGAGGTCTTCCTGCTCTTCCGCTCTGCTGATGGCCGCGTCGTGCAGTGGAGTTACGCCGAGTTCGACTCGGTTGTCCGGAGGACTGCCGGAACGTTGGTGGAATTGGGCCTGACGCGCGGCGGCACCGTGCACCTCGTTCTACGGAACTGCCCCGCGTTCATCGCCGCGTGGCTTGCGTGTGCGCAAATCGGCGCGACGTTCGTTCCTGTCGACCCCGCATCCAGTGTCCGAGATCTGCGCAGTCAGATCGAGCGTGTGCGAGCGACCGTCGCCATCTGTGCCGGCTCGCGTGCGGCGGACTACCTCTCGGCGATGAGCGGCGCGGCTGATGTCCGCATGCTGGAGATGACGGAAACCGCCGGCGACGTCGTCACAGGTGCGCCGCTGGTGGCGGGCGCTGATATCGCTCTCGACGGAACGCTGCCGGCGCCAACCGACCGCCTGGCGATCATGTTCACATCCGGAACGACGTTCGCACCCAAGGGCGTCGTCCTCACGCAGCAGAACTACCGGACGGTCGGCGAGGTCATGTCCCGTGAGGTCGGGCTCGAGAGCGGCCACCGATGGCTGGTGACATTGCCGCTGTTTCATGCCAATGCCCAGTACTACTGTTTCGCACCGGCCATCAGGGTCGGATCGAGCATCGCTCTGACACATACCTTTTCGGCCTCGGGATGGGTGCAGCAGGCGAACGACATGCAGGCCACGCACGCGAGCCTGTTTGCAGCACCGATACGGATGATCCTTGCGCGAACCCCGGAGGATATTCCTGCGGCGACGCTGAAACACGTTTGGTTTGCGCAGTCCCTCGGCCGCGAACACTACGAGCGCTTCACGCGCCTGGCGGGTACGCGGCCGCGCCAGCTCTATGGAATGACCGAAACGATTGCGTGCGTGACCGCTGACGTCAGCGATCCGCTGCGGCACGACGTCATCGGACGCCCCGTCGCCGACCGCGTCATCCGCATCGAATCTCCAACAGGGGAGCCCGCATCCGAAAATGAGCCGGGCGTGCTGTGGGTGCGCGGCAAGCGCGGCGAGGATCTCTTCTCTGAGTACCTCGACGACGAGGTCACCACTGGCAGGGCGTTTGCGAGCGAGTCGGACTGGGACTGGTTCAAGACCGGTGACCTGGTGTCGCGCGACCAATCTGGATCCCTGCGCTTTGTTGGCCGTGCCGACGACGTGATCAAGGTGTCCGGTGAGAATGTCAGCCTCAGCGAGGTCGAGGCGGTCGTCGCTCAGGCGCCGGGTGTCTTCGAGGCGTGCGTCATCGGTAAGTCCGATCCGGTGCGCGATGTCGTACCGATTGCCTTCCTCGTTCCCTCCGACCCGGACGACCTGCCAACTACGTCAGACCTCGATGAGTTCGCCTGCGGGAACTTGACGCCCCAGAGCAGGCCTCGTGAATGGCACTTTGTCGACAGTCTGCCGAGAACGAGCGTCGGCAAGGTGCGGCGGTTCGTGCTGAACGCCCACGCAAACGAAGGAGGTGATCCGTCGTGAGCACTGCAGATTCGCGGGTCGCCATCGTTACCGGCGCCGCCCAGGGGATCGGACGGGCTATCGCCGAGTGCCTCATCGCGGACGGCGATCATGTGGTTGTGTTCGACATCCAGGACTCGGCTGACGTCCAAGTCGACGTCCGGGACGTACGAGACTTGCAGAGCAAGATCCATGCAGTTGCAGCGGATTTCGGTCGTCTTGACATCCTGGTCAACTGCGCCGGTACCTGTGGGCGAGAGTCCTTCGAAGACTTGACGATCGATACCTGGCAGCGAGACCTCGAGACGAACCTGCGCGCGACGGCATTCGCCTGCCAGGCGGCGGTCTTCCCTTACATGAAGGACCGCGGCTATGGCCGGCTCGTCAACATCGTTTCTGTGTCAGGGAAGGTGGGCGGAGTCGGGCCCGTCGATGTGTCGGGCGCAGGGGGGCGCTCCGGCGCGGCGTACGCATCGGCGAAGGCGGGCGGCATCAACCTGACTCGGTGGATTGCGCGCCAGGTGGGTGCATGGGGTATCACCGCGAACGCCGTTGCCCCGGGACCGATCGCGTCGCCGATGGCGGCCGGCGCGAAATATCCCATTGAGGAAATGCCGATTCCGCGTTTGGGGCGTCCCGAGGAAGTCGCATCAGCGGTCTCCTATCTCACCTCCGACGGGGCCGAGTTCGTGACCGGCACGTGCATGCACGTCGACGGTGGAATGGTCCGCGCCTAACGGGCACCCGACCAAAGTCGGGGTCGATTCAGGACTTAGTGCCGATGCCTAAATCGGGCCACTGGCCTAGCTTCAATCATATTGGTAGACAAGGAGTATCAAGGATCATGCAATCTCTCGCAGAGACGGTGTCGGTTCATCCGTTGGATCCGCTGAGCGCCGACGAGATCAAGCGGGCCGTACAGATCCTGTCCGACAAGCATCGCCTCGACGAGAACTACTGGTTCGCTGAGGTCCGGCTGCAGGAGCCCGACAAGGCCGCGGTCTCGGCACACGTCCCGGGGGGTGACGTGAGTCGACGGGTGTTCTTCGTGATCATCGATCGGCCGGGCAATCGCACTTTCGAGGCGTTGGTATCGCTTGACGACGGCGTGGTGCTCAACTGGGAGCACATCGAAGGTGTGCAGCCTGCCATCATTCTCGAAGAGTTCTACGAGACCGAAGAACTCGTGAAGACTGACCCGGAGTTCCTCAAAGCGATGGCGCGACGCGGCATCACCGACGTCAGCATGATCTCCATCGACCCGTGGTCGGCCGGCAGCTACGGCGCCGACACGCGTGATCAGCGCCGCATCAACGCCTTGATGTGGCTGCGGAAGGACAGTCCCGACGACAATCCGTACGCACATCCGATCGACGGCCTGATCGCCCACATCAACCTCACTGAGCGCACCGTCGAGGTCGTCGACCTGGAGCAAGTCTCGATTCCCGAAGAACCGGGCAACTACATCCCCGAGCTCACGGGTCAGCGCAGGGCCGACGACATGAGGCCCCTGCACATCACACAGCCGGAAGGCCCTAGCTTCTCCCTCGACGGCCACTCGCTTCACTGGTACGACTGGAGCCTGCGAATTGGCTTCACGCAGCGCGAGGGCTTGGTCCTGCATGACGTGAAGTACAGCGACCGCGGCGCCGACCGATCGGTCCTCTACCGCGGATCGCTGTCGTCGATGGTCGTTCCGTATGGCGATCCAAGTCCCGACCCAGTACAGAAAGAACGCGTTCGACACCGGCGAGTACCACATTGGGTATCTGACGAATTCGCTGAAGCTGGGTTGTGACTGCCTGGGTGAGATCCGTTATGTCGACGCGGTTCTCGCGAACGGCCGCGGAGAACCGTACGTCATCGAGAATGCCATCTGCTTCCACGAAGAAGACACCGGGATCCTGTGGAAGCACCACGACATGGGTACGGGTAAGGCGGAGGTGCGCCGCGGGCGCCGCTTGGTGCTCTCGTTCATCGCCACGTTCGCGAACTACGAGTATGGGTTCTACTGGCATCTGTATCAGGACGGCTCGATCGAACACCTGGTGAAGCTGACGGGGATCCTGACGACCGCCGCAGTGGAACGCGGGGAGCGCACCAAGTACGGCCAGATGCTCAATAGTGACGGTCTATACGCGCCGGTGCATCAGCACTTCTTCAGCTTCCGCCTGGACATGGACGTCGACGGGCCGACCAACGAGGTGTACGAGGTGAACACCCGACCGGCCGATCCGGGCGAAAACACCTACAAGAACGCGTTTTACGGTGAAGCGGTTCGGCTTGACAGCGAGCTGCAGGCGCGCCGTCCCACTAGTCCGGCGACGGACCGTTTCTGGAAGGTGGTCAATCCCGCGAGGCGCAACGCCGTCGGCGAACCGGTCGCCTACCGCATCCTGCCCGCGACGACCGCTGTTCCGCATTGGCAACCCGACGCGCACATCGCGCCGCGTGGCGAGTTCGCCAGCAACCCCATCTGGGTCACCCAGTTCCACGAGCGGGAGCTCTACGGTGCCGGCGACTATCCATACGGAAACCCGGGGAACGGCGGGCTTCCACAGTATTCCGCGGCGGACCGCTCGCTTGTCGAGGAAGACGTCGTGGTGTGGGTGACCCTCGGGACCACGCATCTGCCGAGGCTCGAGGACTGGCCGGTGATGCCGGTACAACACGCGAGCTTCAAGTTGGAGCCACACGGGTTCTTCGACCAGAACCCGACCCTCGATGTCGCGCGTCCCATGTCCGCACACTGCAGCACCAACTGCGAATAGCCAAACTTCCGTCGAGAAAGAAGACCCTGATGTCAATTAACGGCACATTTGAATCCATTGATACGCAAGACTTTCGGCTTCTCATCGGCGGCAAGCTGGTACCCGGGGCATCCCAGGTCGATGTGATCGACCCGGCAACCGGCGAGGCCATCGCCAAGAGCCCCGTCGCCGATGCCGGACAGGTCGAGCAGGCGGTGCAGGCCGCCAGGGCAGCCCTAGCGGTGTGGAGCAACACTCCAATCGAGGATCGCGCGGCGATCGTGCACCGAATCGCCGATGCCATCGAGCAGTCGGTCGACGAGATAGCCCGGGTGGTAACGCTCGAACAGGGCAAGCCGCTTGCCGGGGCTCGTGACGACGTCCAATGGTCGGTGATCTGGGCCCGATACTTCGCCAATCTCCGGCTGGACCCGGAAGTGGTTCGCGACGACGACGAGGCGCGAGTCGAGATCCACCGGCGACCGCTGGGAGTGGTCGCGGCCATCACCCCGTGGAATTTCCCGTTCTTCCAAGCGGTCTACAAGATCGCTCCGGCGATCCTCGCTGGCAACACGGTCGTGCTGAAGCCTGCTCCCACAACGCCTCTGAACACGATGTTGTTGGGCCGCATCCTCGCCGACATCGTCCCCGCGGGCGTGGTCAACATCGTCGGAGACGACGGCTCGGTCGGTCCCCTGCTGACGGCACATCCCGACGTGGACAAGGTCTCCTTCACCGGCTCGACGCTTGTCGGGAAGTCGGTCATGCGCAACGCCGCGGACACGCTGAAACATGTCACCCTCGAACTGGGCGGCAATGACGCCGCGGTCATCCTTGATGACGCCGACGTGAAGCGAGTGGTGCCCGAGGTCTTCAACTGGGCCTTCACCAACAACGGCCAAGTGTGTATCTCCGTCAAGCGGATCTTCGCGCACTCGTCGATCTACGACGAAGTGTGCTCGGAGATCGCCCGGCTGGCCGAGGAAGTGAAGCTGGGCCACGGACTCGACGAGGGCACCGAACTCGGTCCGCTTCAGAACGCCAAGCAATTCGAATCCGCCAAGCGGTTCATCAAGCTTGCCGGCGAGAACGGTCAGATCATCGCAGGCGGCGAAATCTCCGACGGGCCTGGCTACTTCGTGCGCCCGACAGTGGTCCGAGATATCGCCGACGACAGTTCACTCGTGACCGAGGAGACCTTCGCCCCCATCCGGCCCATCATGTCGTTCGACGACGACGACGAAGTGGTCGAGCGGGTGAACAACACGCGATATGGGTTGGGGAACAGCGTGTGGGGCAGCGACGTCGACCGGGCCGCCCGAATCGCGGGCCGGTTGGAGAGTGGGACGTCGTGGGTGAATACGCATTTCGCCCTCGCGCCCGATGTCCCGTTCGGCGGCCGCAAGCAGTCAGGTTCGGGATTCGAGTTCAGCAGGGAAGGCCTGCTGCAGTTCACTGACGTCCATGTCCTCCACATCAACAAGGCCTGACACCGCCATGTATGCGTCCGAGGGCTCGACGCGTGTCCGGCAGGACACGGCGGTGGTTCCGGTGCTGGGTCGGTGGTCCGCCGTCATCGGAACCGTAAGTGCGGGCGGCCACCTCGGCTTTCTGATGCTCCACGGGGCCGGCCATTCTCCGACCGTCACGACCCTTATGACAGTGATGGCCACCGCGTGTCTGGTGTGCGCATGGCACCTGTGGCGTCATCCGTCGCGGACGGTGTGGATCGTGTCGGCGGGGATGTACGCCGGCATGTGCCTGCTGCACTTGCCTCTCGTTGTGCAGGTGTCCGGACATCACGCGATGCATGGCGCGCATATGGACGGCGAGCACGTGACACCGATCGCCTTGTTGTCCGCCCTAGCGATCATGCAGGTGTTGCTCGCCATCACCGCGGTGATTCGGACGCGGTGATGAACGGGAGGGTGGCCATAGTGACCGGTGGCACCAAGGGCATCGGACTTGCCTGCGCGGATGCGTTCGCCGCGGACGGCTATCGCGTGCTCATCTGCTCGCGCAGCGCAGAAGAAGCAGAAGGGGTGGCTGCCGGCCTGAGCCGCGTCGACGGGCAGGTCCGCGGGACAAAAGCTGACTTGGCCGATCCGGACGTCGGAGTGGAGCTCGTCGGGATCTGCATAGACTGGTTCGAGCGCGTCGACTGCGTCGTCAACAACGCCGGCCTGTTCAGCCCCACACCAATGGTGGAGATGACGGCGGGCAAGTGGGACGAAACGCTGCATACGAACCTGCGGGGCGCAGCTCTTCTCTCGGCTGCAGCGGCTCGTGCGATGCGATCGGATTCCGGTTGCTCCATCGTCAACATCGCCTCCATCAATGGGCTGGTGGCCGAGGACAACTTCGCGGCCTACAACGCGTCTAAGGCGGGGCTGGTATCGCTCACGCAGACAATGGCGATTGAGTGGGCTGCTGACGACATTCGGGTCAATTGCGTTGCCCCGGGGTGGATCCAGACCCCGTTGAGCGAGCCCTGGATCGGGGGCATCTCACAGCGTGACATCGACCGCATAATTCCGATGGGACGGATCGGCGAACCGTCCGAGATCGCGTCAGTAGTGGTGTTCCTTGCCTCCGACGGTGCCCGGTACATCACCGGGCAGACGATCACAGTCGACGGCGGAATGCTCACTCGCCAGCCCGCACTATGACGCCCACAGACCCAAGCTGA
The DNA here is from genome assembly GCA_963848185.1 of uncultured Actinomycetota bacterium. Classification (GTDB taxonomy): domain Bacteria; phylum Actinomycetota; class Actinomycetes; order Mycobacteriales; family Mycobacteriaceae; genus Mycobacterium. The sequence goes on along the minus strand of CAWKCR010000013.1, from coordinate 124,673 downwards.
ACGAAGGGACGAGGCCATGTCCACCTCAGTCGAAAGTAATCAGAAGAGTGGATCGCTGCGTGCGGGTGCGATCGGTGCCCCCGCGCTGGTGTTCCTGGTCATGGCGTTTCAGGCGCCGCTGACATCGGCGGCCGGCAACGTGCCGTTCATCGTCGGCCTCGGCAACGGCGTCGGGGCGCCGGGGATGTTCGTGATTTGCGGAATCGTGTTGAGTCTCTTCGCCATCGCATTCGCCGCGATGAGCCGGCGCATCACCAACGCGGGTGCCTTCTACTCCTATGTGGCCGCCGGTATCAACCGGCCGGCGGGCACGGCGGCGGGCTGGGTCGCGTTGTTCACGTACAACGTGTTGTTGCTCGTGCCTGTCGCGTACGCCGGATACTTCGGCAGTTACGTTTTCGAGGCCGAGCTTGGGATGACGGTGCCCTGGCAGGTCTTCAGTTTCGGCATTCTCGTGCTGATCTGGCTGGTTGGCATGCGAGGAATCGAAGTCAACACCGTCTTGCTCGGAATCTTTCTCGTCCTCGAGGTCTCCATCCTGGTGCTGACCGTCGTCGCCGTGTTCTTCAAGAACGGCTTTACAGCTGCCTCGTTCGCTCCGTCGGAAGTCTTCTCGGGCAACTTCGGCATCGCCTTCATGTTTGCGCTGCTGTCGTTCATCGGTTTCGAGGCGACCGCCGTCTTCGGCGAAGAAACCAAGAACCCGAAGCGCACGGTGGCCAGGGCGACATATGCGGCGGTTTGGACGATCGTTGTCTTGTATGCGCTGAGCACGTGGGCAGCCGTCTCCATACACCCCTCAGGCGAGGTCGCGGCAATCGCGGCGGAAAACCCGGGCGATTTCGTCAGCACTGCAACGGTATTCGGACTCGGCGCCTGGGGAGGTCATGCGTTCAACTGGCTCTTGATGGTCAGCATCATCGCGTGCTGCATGGCGGTGCACAACATGGCGTCCCGCTACCTTTTCGCGTTCGGCCGAGATGGCCTACTCCCGGGGGCGTTGGGAAAGACACACCCGCGCTTCGCTACGCCCTATGTCGCAAGCACGGTGCAGTTCGTGATCATGCTGCTCGCGGTTGGCGCCTGCGCTTTGGTGGGTGCCGACCCATACCAGGCCTTGGGCGGACTCTCCGGCGGGTTCGCGACACTGGGGGTGGTGCTGTTGATGGCGGTGACGTCCATCGCGGCCATCTTGTACCTGCGTTCCACCGATGAATCGGTGTGGGTGCGGCTCATTGCACCAGGACTCGCGTTCCTGGGCCTGGCGGCCGGCGTGGTGATCATCGTGTTCAACTTCGATGCATTGGCGGGTCAATCGACCCTGAGTAACCTGCTGCCCTGGACGTTCCTCGTGATCGCCGCACTCGGCTACGCGCACGGCGTGATTCACGATTCGCGGAAGAAGGCCGCGGAGTCTGCGTGATGCACGGGCAGCAGATTGCCTGTCTCGCCTAGTACTACAGCCGTAGATCGGGTTCATTGTTGTTGATCTTGTTTGCGGTAGTGGCATGCGCGGGCTCTTGCTTGGTGTCTTCGCCGCCAGGTCGACCAGGCCAGGATGTCGGCGATGGCGTGTAACGGACGTAGTAGTAGGGCGACGAAGAGCCGACGAAATTCGTTGACGGTCAATATGATCAGCGTGTCTGGGGCGCGGTCGATGCGCCGTTGGGCGGCGGTGGTGACGACCAGGAAGGCGTGCGCGCACGCGACGAGGGTGACCCACCGGTGCCAGGAGGTCCAGGTGCGGACCTGGTGCTCGTCGAGCCCGGCCAGGCCCTTGCCGGTTTGGAAGGTTTCCTCGATCTTCCATCGCCACCCGGCCACTCGCACATAGTCACGCAGACGCACGGATTTCGGGCTGTAGCAGCGGTAATAGGCTAGCTCGGCGGTCTTGTCGTTGCGGCGCACCAGTAGGTGGTGGTGGCCGGTGTCGGTGTCTCCGGCGATGTCGACCAGCGCCCAGGAGTACCAGCGCTGTCCCTTCGCTCCGGCGCCGGCGCTGAGCCGCCGCCACGCCCGTCGCGGCAGCGACCGCGCGAGCTCGTCCACCCGTTTGGTCTGCTCTGCGGTGGTGACGGTGCGGTTGGATCCGACCGCGAGCACGTAGCCGATTCCGAGCCCGGCGATCCTCTCGCGCAGCTCGGGGTCGGCGCCGTACACCTCGTCGCCGGTCGCCCACGCCGCCGGGGTGCCCGCCTCGACCGCTCGGGTGATCATCTGCCCGGCCAATTCGGGTTTGGTGGCGAACTCCGCGTCGGCGGGCACCCCGGCTCGCTCGCGGCGCTCCGGGTCGTCGATCCACCCTTTCGGTAGGTACAGCGCCCGGTCGATCGGGGTGTGGCCGTTCGGCGCCGCGTAGGTCAAATACACTGCCACTTGGGCGTTTTCGATCCGTCCAGCGGTGCCGGTGTACTGGCGTTGCACACCGACGGTCTGGTTGCCCTTCTTGACGTCGCCGGTCTCATCGATCACCAACACCGCGTCATCGTCGCCGAGGTGATCGACCACATAGCCGCGCAGGTCCTCACGCACCTCGTCGGCGTCCCACACCGCCCGCGATAGCAGATGCTGCAACCGATCCGGGCTGGCATGCCCACTGCGTTCGGCCAGCGTCCAACAGTTCTTGCGATCGATGTCCGACAGCAACCCGAGCATCAATGCGCCCGCATTCCGCCACGGCTCACACCGGGTGAACCGCGACCCGATCCGATCCAAAAGCTCCTCGAAGCCCCGCTGCCACTCGTCGATGTCTATGCTGTGAGCCGCGGTGACCGCGGCATCGTTACTTTCAATAGTTCTCACAAACTACGAAAGATGCCGCGGTCACCGCCTCCATCAGCGCAAACACGCCGAGAAGCATCGATCTACGGCTGTAGTACTAGGCGTGGACCTCGCAACTGTCGGCGCGGTGTCGCGGTTTAGCGCCGCGCACGGGCGGCGACAGCATCAGTGATCGGGGTGTCTCCGGAAATCACCTCGAACGTCTGGCCTCCGGTATCCGGTTCGTCCAACACGGCGAGCAGAACCGCCGCGACGTCCTCGCGGGGGATGCTCCCGGGTCCGGTGGAGTCGGCGATCGTGACCCGGCCGGTGCCCGGATCGTTGGTGAGCAAGCCCGGCCGCATGATTGTCGTGTTGAGTGCGGTGCGGGTCCGGACCGCCTCGTCCGCAACGGCTTTGGCGCGAAGGTAGGCAGCGAATACGGGGTCGCAGCCGCTGTCGTCCTGCGCACTGGTGGAGTCCTTGGCTCGCAGGTAGTCACGGAACGCGGGATCGCGCGCACCGTCGACGGCGTCAAGGTCTGCTCCCATGGCCGAGATCATCAGATAGCGGCTGACGCCTGCGGCTTCCGCGGCATCGGCCAGCAGGATCGCGGCGTCGCGGTCGACGGTCTCCTTCCGTGCAGCTCCGCTGCCCGGGCCCGCTCCCGCGGCGAATACGACGGCGTCGGCACCCTGCAGGTGCGCCGTGACGTCGTCGACCGAAGCCTTCTCCAGGTCCACGACTAGGGCTTCGGCGCCTGCCGCTTCCAGATCCGCAACCTGTGCGGGATTGCGGATGAAGCCGGCCACCGAATCGCCGCGCTTCGATAGCAATTGCTCGAGAATCAGGGCGATCTTGCCGTGCCCGCCGGCGATGACCACGCGCGTCATGCCGCGAACACCTGCGAGTCATCGGCAAACGCCTTGAACTCCAGCGCGTTTCCGGCGGGATCGAGCAGGAACATCGTCCACTGTTCGCCGGTCTCTCCCTCGAACCGCACGTATGGCTCGATGACGAAGTCGACGTCCGCGTTGCGCAGCCGGTCGGCGAGCTTCTGGAATTCCGGGATGGTCAGGATGAGGCCGAAGTGCGGCACCGGGACGTCGTGCCCGTCCACCGGGTTGTGGATGGGCTGGCTTCGGCTCGGCGCGAGGTGGGTGACGACCTGGTGGCCGTGCAGGTTCCAGTCCACCCAGGTGTCGGCGCTGCGGCCCTGATCGAGACCGAGCACCTCCCCATAGAACTTGCGGGCGGCGACGAGGTCGTCGACCGGCATCGCCAGGTGGAAACGCGGAATCGATGATTCGAGAATGGTCATGTAGTAATGTTAACATTACGACAAAGGAGGAGGCAAGATGCCCGGACACGCCATGGTGGCGCCGGCCCGCCGCAGGGGCCTCGCCGACGAGGTCGCGGACCGAATCCGGGACGCGATCTTCAGCGGCGCCTATGCGCCAGGTGCGCAGCTGCGTGAGGTGGAACTGTCCGAGGCGCTGGACGTCAGTCGTGGTCCGGTCCGCGAGGCCCTGCTCCGGCTGGAGCGGGAGGGCCTGGTCCGCAGTGAGTGGCATCGCGGCGCCACGGTCACCACGCTGTCGCCGGATGACGTCGCCGAGATCGACAGTCTGCGTGGCGCACTCGAACAGCTCGCCGTCGAGCGGTTGGTTGCGCACGCCTCGGACGAGGACATCGCCAATATCGAGAAGGCGGCCGAGCGCATGCAGCGGGTCACGGACGAGCACGAGATGGTCCAGTGTGACATCGCATTCCACGACGCCGTGTACGCGGCCGCTAACCATCGTCGACTACAGGACGCTTGGTGCACCATTCGCTGCCAGGTGCACCTGTTCCTGCTGACCCGAATTGGCGTGAGCACCAAGGGCTATTTGAAGCACGTTCGGGATGAACACCGCGAACTCGTCGACGCGCTTCGCGCCCGAGATGCCAAACGTGCTCTCGTGCTGTTCGCCGCACACCGCGATCATGCCTCTGACGTCATCGCCGGCCATTAATACGACTTCGTCAAGAAAAAAGGAGAAAAGAGTGTCGAAGAACATCAAGACGGTGTCCACCAAAGACTACGAGGACGTTGTTGCCACGGTTGGCAAGTACGTGGAGGGACTGCGCGTCGGCAACGCCGACGGCATCGCCGAGGCCTTTCACACGGACGCCGCGATGTACGGCTTCACGAACGGCGAGCTCCTCGGCGGACCCGTCGCGAACCTGTACGACTTCGTCCGCGAGAACGGCACCGCACCGGATATCGCGACCCGGGTCAACATCCTCGCGATCACGCCGACGACCGCCGTTGTCCGTGTCGATATGGAGAAGGATGCGATCGGCGCCGATTACACCGATTACCACACGTTGATCAAGATCGACGGCACCTGGCAGATCGTCGCCAAGGTGTACCACATGTACGAAAACTGAACGGAGACTGTGACGTTCTAGGCGTGGGGCCTTGGAATAACCGTCGTCACCGCACCAGATCCTCATAGCGATATTCGGTGGGAATGCCGCTGCCCGCCCTTTGAGCGTCCTCCTCGCGGCGGCGCAGTTCGACCCGGCGGATCTTGCCGGAGATGGTCTTGGGTAAGTCGTAGAACTCGACGCGGCGCACCTTCAGATATGGGGCGAGGTGGTCGCGCGCGTATTCCATGATGTGCCTTGCGGTGTCGGCGTTCGCCTCCCATCCGTCGGCCAGCGCAATGTAAGCCTTCGGCACCGCCAGCCGGGTGCCGTCGGGTTGGGGCACTACGGCGGCCTCGACGACCGCGGGATGCTCGATGAGTACGCTTTCCAGCTCGAAAGGCGACACCTTGTAGTCCGAGGACTTGAACACGTCGTCGGTGCGGCCGATGTAAGTGATGTAGCCGTCGTGGTCGCGGCGGGCGACGTCGCCGGTGCGGTAGTACCCGCCCGCCGTCACCGCCTCGTTGCGTTGCGGGTCGCCGAGGTAGCCGGTCATCAGGTTGAGCGGATTGTCTTTCAGCTCAAGGCAGATCTCGCCTTCGTCGGCGCGCTCACAGGTGACCGGGTCGATGAGCACCACCGGCACACCTGGCATGGGTCGGCCCATCGAGCCGGGCTTGACCGGCTGGCCGGGGGTGTTGCCGACCACCAGGGTCGTCTCGGTCTGGCCGTAGCCGTCGCGGATCGTCAAGCCCCACGCTTTTTCGACCTGGGCGATGACGTCGGGGTTGAGCGGCTCGCCGGCGCCCAGGATCTCGCGCAGCCCTTCGGGTTTCGTGCCGAGGTCGCTCTGGATGAGCATGCGCCAAACGGTTGGTGGTGCGCAGAAGGTGTTGACACCGGCGCGGTGGATTTGCCGCAGCAAGGCGGCGGCGTCGAATCGGCTGTAATTGTAGATAAAGATCGTCGCTTCGGCGATCCACGGCGCGAAGAAACAGCTGTACGCATGTTTGGCCCACCCGGGTGAGCTGATCGCCAAGTGGACGTCACCGGGCCGCAGGCCGATCCACGCCATGGTTGACATGTGTCCCACCGGATAGCTGATCTGGGAGTGCTCGACCAGCTTGGGTCTGCTCGTGGTGCCCGACGTGAAGTAGATCAGCAGCGTGTCCTCGACGGTGGTCCGCGCCGCGAACGGTCCGGCGGATTCGACCTCGTAGGCGTCGCGGTAGGTATGCCAGCCGTCGACCGGCTCGCCGACGGCGATGCGAACGTAGTCACCGTCGACCGCGCTGAACTTGCCGGCATCGGCGGCGTTGGCGATTACGTTGCGCGCCCCGCCGCGGGTAATGCGATCGGCAAGGTCGGCGGGGCCGAGCGCACCGGTCGTCGGCATGATGACCGCCCCCAGTTTTGCGATGGCCAGCATCGATTCCCACAGCTCGACCTGGTTGCCCAGCATGAGGATGACCCGGTCGCCGTTGCCGACGCCGAGCCCTTTGAGCCACGTCGCGACACGATCAGATCGCTGGGCCATCTCGGCGTAGCTGATCTGCTGTTGGCTGCCGTCCTCCTCGACGATCCACAGTGCCGTGCGGTCGTTGCCCGCGGCGATGACGTCGAACCAGTGCGTGGCCCAGTTGAATACGCCGCTCAGCTGAGGCCATTCGAACGATTGCACCGCCTTGTCGTAGTCGCCGATCGCTGCGACGAGCCGATCGCGCGCCGTGCGGTACAGATCGGTGTTTGTTGTCATGGCGCCAGAATCCTTACTGTGCGGCAACGTCGCGGACGACGGTGTCGAATTCGGTGAGATAACGGTCGACGTCGGACTCGCTGAACACCAACGGCGGGCGAACTTTGAGCACGTTGGCATACGGACCGGCGCAACTGACGAGCACGCAGCGCTGCCGCAAACCGTTGACCACAGCATTCGCAGTCGAGGTATCGGGAGACTTGGTGACGTCGTCGGTCACGAACTCCACGCCGATGTACAGGCCGGCACCGCGTACGTCGCAGGGGTGACCTGATCGGTGCAGGCGCTCACGCATGCCGTCCATCAGTTGGCGGCCCCTGAGGTGGGCGTTCGCGATGAGTTCCTCCTCGCGAATGACATCCAGGACCGCTTGGGCCGCGGCGACCGGAACGTTCTCGCCGCCAAAGGTGTTGAAGTAGGGCACTTCTGAACCGAATGTCTCCGCGTGCGACCCTCTCATGACCAGGCCCGCGATGGGCATGCCATTTCCCATTGGCTTGCCCATGGTGGCGATGTCGGCGTCAATGCCGCAACGCTGATAGCCCCACATGGCCGAACCCGTTCTGCCGAAGCCAGGTTGCACTTCGTCGCTGACGACCACACCGCCGGCACGATGTACGGCGTCGACGGCCGGCGCCAGGACCGCCGGATCGGCGAAGATGCCATCCGAGGAGAACAGACTGTCGATGACCAGCGCGGCGAGCTGGATGCTGCCGCTGTGCCGTAAGTCCTCGATCTGGGTCTGCACGTCACGGGCAAACACCTCAGCGACACTGCCCGAAGTGCGGTAGGTATCGGGCGGGGCTACCAGGCGCACGTCGTCAGCCAGCGCAGCCGTGCCCGAGGCCGGCGACCAAGCGTCGACATCACGCGTGTTGCCGTGATAGGCGTAGCGACTCACGATGATTCCGGTTCCGCCGGTCACATGCCGCGCGATGCGCAGCGCCAAGTCATTCGCCTCCGACCCGGTGCAGGTCAGGATCACGCTTGTCAGGTGCGGCCCGTGCGTGCTGACGAGGTCCTCGGCGTACTCCACGATGTCGCTTTGCAGGTAGCGGGTGTTGGTATTGATCAACGACAGCTGCCGAGTGACGGCCTCAACGACTCGGGGATGGTTGTGCCCAACACTGGGGACGTTGTTGTAGACGTCGAGGTACTCCTCGCCGTACACGTCGAAAATCTTTGTGCCGAGCGCACGGACAGGGCGCAGCGGTTCTGCGTAGGCGAGCCGATATCCAGGGCTCATCACCTTACGCCGCCGTTCAACGAGCTCCCGGGTCTCGGCGTCGAGGGCTTCGATTGCGTTCGGATCGAGGGTGTTCAGTGACACCGCCCCGACCGACGCTGCGGCGCCGTTCGCCTGATAGGTCATAGAGCAACCTTTCTGTATAGGTCGGGTTTTGGTTGGTCACCTTACGAGACGCGGGTGCTTCTTCTGCCGCACCGGCCGACACATGCCGACCGATGCGGTCGCAATCAGGATGGACGCGACTGAATACGACTGTCAATAGGCAATTTTCACTCGGGTGTTGAAGGTATCGGTGAATATGGCGGCGCTTCGCAATAACGCTGGATGCGCCATCGAGTGGTGGCTGCGGGCGGCGCTGTCGTACACGGATGGCCAACCGATTATGGGTCTTCAACGGTCGGATCATGCGCGCCCGCGATCCTTAACGGCGTCATGTAATGCAGCAAAAGACGACGTCAAGGCGGCTTTTTTCGCTGACGCAAGGCGACCTTCCCCCACGATTTGTGGTTGGATTAGGACTTGACACCGCATGTGATCCGTGCCACGCTTAGCCAACCAATTAACGACCGTAACGGCCGAATGGGTGGCCTGGGCGGAGTTGGGGCTTACCATCAGGCAGGAAGGACAACCCGTGTCAGCCGAATCTGTTCTCGACGGCGGTAACCTCGAACGTCGCGACGTTGCCGACACCCGTCACCGCCTGGTCGGCCGACTGGGTGTCGCCGCGATCATCTTCATGATCATGGCGGCGGCTGCCCCATTGACCACCGTCAGCGCTACGGTGCCGGTGGCACTGCTCGCGGGCAACGGTTCGGCCTACCCGATCATGTATGTGGTCGGCGGAATCATCCTCGCGTTCTTCGCGGTCGGCTTCAACGCGATGACTCCCTATGTCAAGAAGGCCGGCGCGTTCTACTCGTACATCACCGAAGGTCTGGGACGCCGCTGGGGACTTGCCGCAGCGTTCCTGGCGTTGCTGACATATAACGCCGTGGTGGTGGCGGTCCACGCGTTCATGGGTGTCGTGCTGCACGATCTGGTGGTGTCGCTCGGCGGCCCGAGCATCACATGGTGGGTGTTCTCGGCGCTGTCGATCCTGACCGTCGGCATCCTCGGGTACCAGAACATCGAGCTGTCCGGGAAGGTGCTGGGAGTCGTCCTCGTTGCGGAGGTTTTGATCTGCCTGGCGTTCGCCGTCGCGGTCATCATCCAGGGAGGCGGTCCCGAGGGCCTGTCCACCGCTGCGCTGAACCCCAGTCAGATCCTTTCCGGCTCACCGTCATTGGCGCTGATGTTCGCGGTTTCCGGCTTTCTCGGATTCGAGGCGGCCGCGGTGTACCGCGACGAAGCTCGCAACCCTGAACGAACAATTCCGCGTGCGACGTATGGAGCTCTGATCGTCATCGGATGTTTCTACGCCTTCGTCGCCTGGGCGATCATCAGCGCGTGGGGCGACCAAGGTGCAGTCACCCGGGCAGAAAGTGATTCGGCGACGATGCTGCTCGATGCCGCTCACCAATTCCTAGGCACCGTGGGCTACGAGATCATGCAGTACCTGCTGATCGCCAGCGTATTCGCGTGCATCCTGTCGTTCCACAACGTCGTCGCCCGCTACATCTTCTCGCTCGCGAACACGGGCGCGATGCCAGCCAAGGCCGGCATCAGCCACCCCAGGAACAAGTCGCCGTATGTCGCCTCTGTGGCTCAATCAGTGTCGGCCGCAGTGATTCTCACCATCTTTGTGCTCTGTGGACTCGACCCGATCACGCAGATCTTCACGTGGATGGTCGGGATCGCCACGATCGGCGTCATGATCCTGATGTTCGGCACCTGTGTGGCGATCATCGTGTTCTTCCGCCACAACAAGGTCGATGACCGACGGTGGAACACCTTCATCGCCCCGGTGTTGGGTTGCGTCGGGTTGGGCATCACCACTGCGGTCACATTCCGGAACCTCGACCTGCTAATGGCAAGCCGCACCTTGGCCTTCGTCGTGGTTGGCCTCTTGATACTCACGATCGCTACGGGCTTTGTCGTCGCCGCGATGCGCCCGCAGGCAAACGTCGAGTAGTAGTCTTCCCGTTACCTGAAATGTGAGTGTTTGTATGACTGGGCATTTCAGGTAGCTTCTCCTTGCGGAGCAGCGGTCCCCGCACCCGGGTCAGTGGTGTGCGGGGTTGACGTTTCGTCGCCTCCTGCCGTCCCCACCGCACCCGCGGTGGTGGTGGGGCTGGTCTTCTGGATGGCTCCACGTCCATCTCCAGCCGTGACGCTGGCGGCCGGCCTACTGCCGGTACCGGTCCCCATTCGACCACCAGGTGTGGTGGTCTCGCCGAGGCGGGCGAGGTTGATCGCCGCATTCAAATCCCTACACAGAGGCGGGCATCCGTTGCGGCAGTGATAGATGCGATCGCGCAGCCGGAGTTTGGTTTTCACCCCGCAGCGCGAGCACAGTTGAGTCGACGCAAAGAACCGTGGCGCGGTCACCAACTCGGTGCCGTACCAGCTGGTCTTGTAGTCGAGCTGGGTGCGGATGCGACCCAGCGCGGCATCGCCGAGCGCGCGGTTGAGGCCGCGTTTGCGCCGCCCACCACGGCGGCCCAGGTTCTTCGCGGACAACTTTTCGACCGCGACGACCTCGTGGCGGGTCGCCAAATCGGTGGTGGCCTGGTGGATCGCGTTGGCCCGGATCGCGGCCACCTGCCCATGAATCCGGCCCACCCGGGCATTGGCCCGCTGCCAGCGCTTCGACGGCTCCCGCCGCGTTTGGGTGTCGGGGTCGTAGGGGCCGCAACGGCGCGCCGCGCACCGTTGCGCCGCCCGCAATCGAGACTGCGCCCGGGTCAACGGTTTGGGCGCCGCGATGCGAGCCACCTGCTCCCCCTCCGGGGTGGCGACCACGAGCAGGTCCTTGACTCCGACATCGACGCCCACCACCCGGTGTGGCGATCGGCGGGCATGCGCGGGGCGGGTCTTACCCGCCACGATCACCTGGAACGCACACTGCCAGCGGCCCCCGGTGAAACTCACGGTGGCCGACAAAATCCGCGCCGTACCCGCCTGCAGGCGGCGGGCCAGCTTGCGGGTCGACTCATGGGTACGAATGGTGCCCAACCGGGGCAGCACCACGTGGTGGCGGTCCGGTTCCACGCGGATCGCGCCGGTGGTGAACCGCACCGACCGCGCGCCCCGATGCTTGGACTTGAACTTCGGGAATCCCACCGCGGCACCGGCCCGCTCACCGCAACGGGATGTCGACCAGTTCTCCAAGGCGCGGGCCAACCCATCCAACCCCGAGTTGTAGGCCTCCTTGCTATTGGCTTCCCACCACGGCGCCACCATGTTCTTGCACCCGTTCCAGGTCTTGCGCAGCTGGGCCAGCGACCACCCCTGCGCCGGAGTCAACTCCTCCTCCGCGACGCCGTAGAAGCGTTCCGCGGCGCGCTGATCCAGATTGGCCTTCACCACACCGAGCATGTGGTTGAACGCGAACCGCGCCGCCCCGCAATGTGACTCCAACATGCCCACCTGCGCCGGGGTCGGATCCAGCGCGAACCGGTACGCCTGCGCTGTCCAGCCGTCGGGTACCTCAAATACCGCCATTACCACGCCCTGGCGGCCAGTGGCGAGTTCGCCGATTCGTGATGCATGACCCAACCATCCCAGAGCGCACCGACAACTACCGCCACCACCCACTCACCAACGCTCACAAACACACGCGATCACACACATTTCGCCCAGCAGCTCTTAACCCCCAGGACTTGGAACCCATTGCAACCATCGCCCCAAGGACCGTCGAGATCCCAATGATGGCCGGGCATCCCAAGGGCGCTGAGCAATCTTTGGGTAAACCTCCCGGCTCGGAAAGCCGATCGGGTACGCGGTACTGGTCACCCACATCATGGATAAGACCATCCTTAGTAGCGAGACGATCCGTCTCGATCAGCTCGCCCAAGGCTTCCCGTGGGCGTGAACCGGTACAGCGCGGACCCGCCCAGCCCGGGTCGGCAGAGAAGCCTGCCCGTTTCGAATTCTTTCGCTAAACCAGATCAAGCGGAATTGACTGCAAGCGAGGGCGGTAGCGATCGAGGACGTCGTGGAGCCCGCCCGCGAGCGAAAGCGCGTTGACCGTGGCCGAACCGGACGTCAGCATCGCGAAGTCACACTCGGAATCGTCGTGCGCGGCAGGATCCGAGGACCATGGATTCACGAGGTGCTCACCCGCGCGTACGGTTTCAACCTGAACCGATGCGGTAGCCCAGTTGCGGCGACCAACTGTCGCCAGCGCGGCTCGCGGTGCTGCCGTTTCGGGTGGAAGGTTCACGTTGAGCATGACGCGGTCGGGCAGCCCGTTGGTGGCCACCCAGTGCGTCAGACGCGCGATGTAGGCGGTGTAGGCAAACACCGCCGGCTCGGCAGGGATGAAAGGAACCCCGATGTCTGGGCCATGCTGGGAGGCCGCGATCGCGGGCAGCCCCAGCAGTGTGGCCTCGGCGGCCGCGGCTACCGTGCCGGAATAGTGGATATCGTCACCTACGTTGGCGCCGTGATTGATTCCGGCGACAACGATGTCCGGCCGCGGCAGCAGTCCGCTTAACACGCCCACCCGCACACAGTCGGCCGGTGTGCCGGAGCAGGCGAAGATGGGCGATCCCGAGTCTGCCAACTGTGTCAACCGGACACTGTCGCGCATCGAAACGCGATGGCTGCCGCACGTGTGGTTCTGCTCGGGTGCCACGACGGCGACCCGCAGCCCCGCACTGATTAGTGCGTCACGCGCCGCGGCCAAGCCGCGAGCATCCACGCCATCATCGTTGGTCAGCAGAACGGTGATGGAAGTCGGGGTTGTGCCCAATGATTCGACCTATCTGCCACGTTGGCGCGGCTGGCCTGGACCCTTGGTGTGCACCGTGATCGCCATGCGGTCGAACCGGTAGTACTCCTCACTCGTTTCAAACGGATCACCCGACGTCAGGAGAGCGGTCCGCTTAACGACCAACAGAGGCTCTCCATGAGCAAGTTGGAGAAAGGCGGCTTGGTCATGGTTCGCCGGCGCGGCGCTGATGGATTCGATCGCCTGACCGCGCTGCACGTGATACTCCGATTCCAGAAGTTCATACATCGACCCGACCAGCGAGTGGTCGAGCAGACCCGGGAACATCTCAGCCGGTAACCACACCGTCTCCACACTGAGCGGTAGCCCGGCGGCGAACCGTGCCCGTTCGACGACGAAGACCAAATCGTCACCGGTGAGCTTGAGTTCCTTGGCGACGTCGCCCTCGGCTCGCTCGACGCGTGTCCCCAGTACCGTCGTACCGGTCTCCAGACCCTGTGTGCGCAGATACGCGGGTAAGCCGACCAGACTGTCGAGGTCACGAACGAGCTTCCGGGGGGCGACAAAGACCCCTCCTCTGCGTCCGTGCGTCCTGATGATGAGGTCTTCGGACTGCAATTCCTCCAACGCTTTCCGGAGCACCCACCGCCCCACGCCGTAGCGTTCGGCCAAGTCACGTTCGGCGCCGATCCGATCGCCCGGCTGTAGTCCGTCGCGGCGAATCGCCGCCCTGAGGTCGGCTGCGATATCGAGCGCACTGGTCTGGTCAGTGGTCGACCGATTGCCCGGCTCTTGGTTTGACAAAGGGCTCACCTCCCGTACCTCGTAAGGGCTGACTCTATCCCACCCGGCACGCAAATGGTTGCGCCAGCTCTGCAGGTCACGCAAGAATGTTCCGGCCAAATAGGGGTGATCGAGCTCGCGGGAGGCGAACGCGTACGAACCGCCGAGCTTGTGGGGCGAGATCCGAGTTCGGGTGACGAACCAAGTCAGGACATGAAGCCGACGAAGGCATGACTTCCGGCGTCTCTGTTCTCTGATCCATGCCCGCACTTCTCACTTCAGTGTCGCGACCTTGATGCGCGCCACCGGCGGTGCAAATGACGGGGACGGCCGGTCAGCGCCTCGTCGGTGCCTGGGTGTGACACCAGCACGTAGGCGGCCATGGCCCACACCGCCGGCACCATCGTTAGTGCCCCATAAACCGTCGCCATCCGTGCCACCTGCTTCAAACCTAATGACCAACCAATTACCAACCAATAATGCGCGCGCGCCGTTCGTATGTCAAGAGGCAATCGCAAGTCGGCTACGGCTGGCTCGATCGGCTCGCCCTAGCCGACCGCAGGGAATACACGCCGAGATGATTGGGTGCGCGCGAGCACTCCAAGGAGGCGCATTAGAGGTCGTTGAGGAAGCGGCCGTTCAAGTAGTTCTCGGCGAGCTCATAGGTGGCGTGCGTGTACGAGTCGCCGAGATCGCGAGCCAGGTCGGACTCGGGGTGGCTACCAAGCCACGCAAGCACATGGAGGCGCCGGAGGAAGACGAGATCGGGGATGGCCGCGACATCGCGCGCACTGAGCGATCGGACTTCGCGGTAGCCGGTGAGCCATGCGTCGATGATGTCTCTGACATGCGGCATGTGTTCCTCGAACGTGGTTGAGCTGCAGAGATCCCACAGGTACCAGCTGAAACCGGCATCGTCGAAGTCGATCACCCATACTCCGCCAGTAGCGTCTTTGAGCAGGTTTGCCGATCGCAGATCGCAATGCACCAAGCCCGCCACCGGCGCGGACGCTGGGTAATTGTCAAGCCGGCTCCTGACCTGTGCATCCGCTCGCCTCAACAAAGCCATCCCGTCGCCGTCTAGGCCAGGACCATCGGTCCACTGTCCCCATGGCGCGCCCTCGCCCAGAATGCCCTCGACATCCCACTTCGTGCGCGTGAACCACTCAGGCCGCTCCCATTGCTCTGCGTGGATATGCAGCGCGGCGGCTATGCCGCCAACCAAATGGTAGGTCTGTCTGTCGTCGGGTGTGGGTTGCTGTCCTTCGACGTACTCGAACACAGCGCAGGCACGGGTGATCCCGTCGACCGTTATCCATTGGACGGGTTCGCCGTCGCGAGTTCGAAGTACTGCAGGTGTCCTCACAATGCCGTCAGCGCGGACCGCATCGATCCACGCCAGTTCGGAGCGCACCGCAGCGGTGCTCTGATAGTCCTGTCGGTAAACCCTCAGCACACCGACCCGTTCGCCATTCTCAAGCAAGAAGGTGGCGTTCTCGGACATGCTCACCAGACGCACCCGGGTATCTGCTGGAAAAGTGTAGGCGGCCAACGCGTTACGTGCGAACATCTCTGCGGCAACTGCCTCTTTCGTATCGCCGTTGAGTGTCTCGTTAACGGTCATCTCTACCTTCCAAAGGGCTTGCCGGAGTGGATTCGCTCGGCGTAAAAACGCCGGCCGTCGAAACTCGCACGACGTAGCGACCGATCGGACTGGGCAGCAATCCCGGCGCTGGGTGTCGGCCGTAGCCGCTGCATTCTGCCGCCCGATGGGCCATCATCTGCTTACTCCGTCGTCGGCACCGCTCATTATGGTTGTAAACGGTTGGCACAACGTCCCACGTCTTCCAACCGAAGTCAAGTGCGACCTTAGTCTTGGTGCTGCGTCACGGCGAGAAGATGGGTCCGGACTTTCAAAGCACTGATTTGGCGATACGCCAAAGGGAGTCACGAGGTGCAGTCGCACTGGGACGGTTGTTCACCTCTGTCCTTGCGGGTCGCCGCCTCGTTCCCCAACACTCAGCAATCCGCCGCACGGATGCAAGTGGTCCAGGAATTGGTCGCCGCCAGGCGTCGCCGGCCCCCAGACCGCTGGTCGCGCTCACGTGCACGCACCTTGTTCGCCGCGCACCGCGATCACGCCTCCGAAGTCATCGCAGGCCGGTAAGACCAACCTGGTGAATGTCTAGTCGTTGGCGGGTGGCAGGCCAAGGCTGGTGAAGTAGTCACGCGTGCGCGTGGCGATGGCCTTGGCGCTGCCTGCCGGCGCTGGGTACATGTCTTGTTCGATGATCAGCCGCAGATCGCGGTTCAGTGCCGCGAGGTCGTCGAGCAGGGGTTGCATGGCCGGCGCGCCCAGGGGTGGCTCGACCATGGCGCCCCGCTGCACGGCCTCATAGAAGCCGGTGCGCTCTTGGCGCGCTTGTGCGGCCACGCTCGGGTTCACCTGCTTGAGGTGGATGTAGCTGATGCGGTCGGGGTGGCGGCTGATGATTTCGCGGTTGTCCCCGGAGCAGTACTCGACATGTCCGGTATCCAGGCACAGCGACACGAACTCGGGGTCGGTGTCCTCGAGGAATTTGTCGATGAACCGCTGGGTGTCGACGTGGGTGTCGACGTGAGGATGGAAGCCCAGCTTCATGTTGAAGTGCTCTGCGACGAGTCGTCCCAGCTGCGACTGACCGTCGACCAGATCTCGCCATTGCTCGGCGGTCAATTCGGCCGGCTGTGTCAACGCGCCGGTGTGCAGGTCGGTGTACATCTCAGGGAGCACCACCAGGTGATGAACGTCCATGGCGGCCAACAGTTCACATACGGCGAAGGCGTCGCGGCGGCCCTGTTCGAAAGCGTCGGCCCCGCGGTGCGTGGCCGTGCCAACCGTTCCGCCGGTCAGGCTCAGTCCGCGCTTGCCCAGTTCGTCCTTGAGTTGCTCGGGATGGGTGGGCAGGTAACCGAACGGGCCCAGTTCGATTGTCCGAAAGCCACATTCAGCGACTTCGTCCAGAAATGTCGTCCAGTGCGGCTGCTTGGGATCGTCCGGAAACCAGATGCCCCACGAGTCGGGGGCGGTGCCCAGCCGCAGGCGCGTGTATTCGGGGTTGGCCGTCATTGGGTCACGTCCTTTCAGGCTGGGGCCAGCGTGCTGCTGAGGTCGTCGACGGCGACCGCGGCCGCCTGCTGTGCCGACTGCTGGGCTGCGTCGACCACCCGCATCACCCGGTGGGCGGACGGGAAGCTCGTGTCCATCGGCGTGTTGGCGATGATGCAGCGCACGAAGTGCTGAACTTCGGCGACGAACGCCTCGGCATAACCCGTCCCGACACCACCGCCGGGCATCGCCGCGACGTCAGTGAAATAGGGATGCTGCGGACCGGTGAAGACGCGCCTCGGCCCCGACAGCAGGGCCGAGCCGTCGTCGGTGTGCACATGGAACTCACCGGCAGCGATGGAGTCGAATCGGGCGTGGCCGCGGCTTGCGTGGATCTTCAGGCCGAGTGAGTTGGGGATGCCCGAGGCGACGCGGCTGACGTGGATCTGGCCCACCGCTCCGTTGTCCAACTCGACGGTCAGGAGCGTGATGTCGTCGGTGTCGACGATCCCGAAGTCCGACGATCCGGGGATGGGGCGGCGTCCGATGACGGTGCGCATCGTCGACGAAACCACCTGGCGGACTGGGGCGATGACGTGCTGCACGGCGTCGATCGCATGGGTGCCGATGTCGATCAGGGCGCCGGCGCCTGCACTGTCTTTGGCGTAGCGCCAGCTGAACGGCGCATCGGGGGAGGCGCCGTAGTCGGCGTTGTACCAGGCGGTGAAACTGTGCACCCCGCCGATCGCATCCGCGGCTAAGAGATCATGAACGGCGGCCAATCCTGGCAGGCGCCGAAAGGAGAACCCGACACCCGTGACGGCGGGTGACTGCTCGGCGAGCGCGACCAGGCGGGCGGCCTCGGCGGCGTTGCGGCCAATCGGCTTTTCGGTCAGAACGTGCTTGCCGGAGCGGAGAATTGGGGGTAGGACCTCGCTGTGCACGCTGTTCGGCAGCGCCACGCTGATGGCGTCGATGGTCGGATCGTCGACCACGCGCTGCAAGTCGGCGGTGGCTTCGGTGTATCCGTAGCGGTCTGCGGTGCGGCGGGCCAGCTCAACGTTCGGGTCGACGACGACCGCCAGGTCGACATCGACGGTTTCGAGTCCGGCCGCCATCGACACATTGCGATACCCGAACGCATGGGCTTGGCCTGCCGCGCCCGCTCCCACAAGGCCGACCCGGATGGTCCTTCGTGCTGACATCAGCTCACTCGCTTTCTTTGGAACGTTCCACACGATGGTTGCTATGCTGTACGCAGGCATGGGGGAGTGTCAAGACACAGCAGAATACCCGCTGATAGTGGAGCGCTCCACGCTATCGGTCGGCGGGCGGGCGTCCTGATGTTCTGCGGGTACGCAGGATGGGGTCGAGCAGGGTGATGCTGCGCGGTGCGTCCGGGGTGTCGATGCGGCGCACCATCTGGTGTGCGGCCAGCTTTCCCATGTCGGCGTAGTTGTTGTCGACGGTGGTCAGCCCGATGTAGCCCGTGCGGGCGAGATAGCTGTTGTCGTATCCGACGACGCTGAGGTCCTCGGGTACTGCCAGACCGATTGACTGCGCGTGCGACATGACGATCAGGGCCGCGTAGTCGTTGTTGGCCAGGATCGCGGTCGGGATGGTGCCGGTGCTCAGCAGTGCCTGCGCCGCGCGAATGTCGCCTGCCTCGCTGCGGTCGCTGACCTCGACACGAACGTAATCGCCGAGGCCATGGCGTTGCATCTGGGCGCGATAGCCCTCGGTTCGCAGCTCGGCGGCCCGGCCGGTGCCCGCCAGATGCGCGATACGCGTGTGGCCCAGGTCGATCAGGTGCTTCACCGCCGACGCCGCGCCGGCGCTGTCGTCGCCGCTCACCACATCAACGGTGGGCAGATCGGGCTCACGGCCCGAGACCACCACCGCCGGCATGCCGCCCCCCGCCGCCACCAGCGACTCGGTGACCGGCATGGTGCCGAGGAACAGCAGCCCGTCGACGCGGGCTTCGATGAACGCGTCGAGCACCGACGAACTGGTCTCCAGCTGGTGGGCTTCTGACAGAAACAGGTTCAAGCCCAGCGACGCCAGCTCAGAGCGCACCGAGTCGAGCAGGTCGATGAACCACGGGTTGCCCATGTCGCTGAGCAGGGCGCCGACGGTGTGCGTGCGTTGCTGCACCAGCGATCTGGCCGCGGCGTTCGGCCGATACCCGAGCTCTTCGGCGGCGCGCAACACCGCCTTTCGGCGGGACGCGCTGACACCGGGCTTTCCCCGCAGCACCAACGAGACCAACGACTTCGACACACCCGCGCGGTCGGCCACATCGAAGATCGTTGGGCGACCTGCGCGAATCTCGCCTGCGTCCCTGGTGTCGGTCATGATTGCAGCCCTCTGCTGTTCGGCGGCGGAGTGGAGCGCTCCACGAATTCTAGCCGAGTCTCTCAGCGTCGGCGCTCTTCGTTGGACCGTTTTGCACGGGCAACCTTGACATCAGCGTGCGACCCACGTTACGTTCCGTATTGGAACGCTCCAAAATATGTCAACCTGGAGCCGAGCGGAAGGAATAGCCCCGCATGTCACACCATCAGCGTCGTGGGCGTACCGCAGTCCTGGCAGCAGTCGTCTTGGCCTTCGTGCTGGCGCTGGTTTCCTGCTCGAGCACCGGGGGAAGGCCGCGCAGTTCCGACAACGGCATGGCCGCCGGCACCGCCGACACTCCTCGCGTGACCATCGCGATGATCACGCACGGCGTTCCCGGCAACGCATTCTGGGACCTGGTCCGCAAGGGCGCCGAGGTCGCTGCGGCCAAAGACAACATCGACCTTCGCTACTCGGCCGATCCTGAGGCGCCCAACCAGGCGAACCTCGTCCAGGCCGCGATCGACAGCAAGGTCGCCGGCATCGCGGTCACCCTGGCCAAGCCCGACGCGATGGGGCCCGCAGTGGCAGCGGCGGAGGCTGCCGGCATACCCGTCGTGGCCCTTAACGCCGGATTCGATGTCTGGAAATCCCTTGGCGTACAGCAGTATTTCGGGCAGGACGAAACGTTGTCGGGTCGCACCGCAGGGGAACGCCTTACCAGCGACGGCGCCAAGAAGGTGCTCTGCGTCATCCACGAGCAGGGCAACGTCTCGCTCGAATCGCGATGCGCCGGCGTGGAGCAGGGTTTCAAAGGCACCGTCGAGCGGCTGAACGTCAACAGCAAGGACATGCCGTCGGTGGAAGCGGCCGTGACCGCCAAACTGCAGCAGGACCCCTCCATCGACCACATCATCGCTCTCGATGCGTCCATCGCGCTGACCACTGTTCAGTCCAAGAACACCGCGGGCAGCGATGCCGTTGTCGACACGTTCGACACCAACGCCGAACTGGTCACCGCGATCAAGAACGGCGACATCGGGTGGGCGATCGACCAGCAACCCTTCCTGCAGGGCTACCTGGCCATCGATTCGCTGTGGCTATACATCAACAACCGCAACACCATTGGCGGCGGAACACCCGTCCTCACCGGCCCGGCGTTCATCGACTCCAGCAATATCGATTCCATCGCCGAGTACGCCGCTAACGGCACGCGCTAATCACGCCAACTGATTGCGCAGTTCTCGCTTGAGCACCTTGCCGTAACTGTTCTTCGGCAACTCGTCGACGAACTCGTAGCGCTTGGGGCGTTTGAAGCGGGCGATGCGCTCGAGCAGATGCGCGTCCAGTTCGGCGGGCGTCGCCGAGCCGACGATGAATGCGATCACGACCTCGCCCCACTCCGGGTCCGGTGCCCCGACGACGCCGGCCTCCGACACGCCGGGGTGCTCGAGGAGCGCTTCCTCTACTTCGCGGGGATAGATATTGCTGCCGCCGCTGATCACCACGTCCTTCGAGCGGTCGCGCAGAGTCAGGTAACCGCGCGCATCAAAGGAGCCCATGTCGCCGGTATGCAGCCACCCTTCCTTGAGCGTGGCCGCGGTGGCGACCGGATTGTTCCAATAGCCGGACATGACAACGTCTCCGCGGCAAACGATCTCGCCGATCTCGTCGATGCCGGCTGGCGTGCCGTCATCACGCAGCACCGCAACGTCTACCCCGGATCGCGCGTAGCCGACCGACCCCAGGATCGCGTCGTCGGCGCCCAAATGGTCGGCGCGGCGCAGGCCCGTGATCGTCATCGGGGCTTCGCCCTGGCCGTAGAGCTGCGTGAAGATGGGGCCGAACGCGGCCATCGCCTTCTTCAGGCTGTCCACGTACATCGGACCGCCGCCGTAGACCACCGTTCGCAGATTGCGCGGGCAGGCGCGTCCGGTCTGCACCAACCGCTGCACCATCGTCGGGGCGAGGAAGGCGGCCGAACCCGGATGGTGGTCGCAGAGATCGAGAAACTCGTCCGGCTCGAACGCACCCGAGGCCGGCACCACCTGGCGGGCGCCGCGCAGCACGTACGGCGGGATGTAGAGACCGGAGCCGTGTGACATCGGAGCCCCGTGGATGAGACTGCAGTCCTCGTCCGGCGAATCGAAGTCGGCAAGGTGGGCAACAGTCATCGCCATAAGGTTGCGGTGCGACAGCATCGCGCCCTTGGACCGGCCCGTGGTCCCGCTGGTATAGAACAGCCACGCCAATGCGGCTGGATCGGTAGATGGGGGCACTGATAGTGTTGCGGCAAACCAACTTTCGTACCCGTCGGTGCCAACGGTCTCAATCGGGACGGTGGTGAGTGTTGTCAAACCCGCGGCGACCTTCGGCGAGGCGAATGCCTGCGCGACGCCGGCATCGTCGAGAATCTGCTCCATCTCCCGGGGATGGAGCTTGTAGTTGATCGGGACCACCACGCACTCCGCCGCCCAGATGGCGAACATGAGCTCGATGATCTCCGGGCGGTTCTCACTTGCGATCGCGATCCGTGCGCCGGGCCCACCTACCTGGCGGATGGATGTCGCGAAACGCAATGCGCGGTCGCGCAGCTCGCCCCATGTCCAGAGTTGGCGTTCCCCGTGATACACCGCGCCGCGGTCGCCGAAGCGCGAAGCGGCCTGGTCCAGCAGCGCGAACAAGTTCAACGCGCAACCCACTCCGACGTCAACGCGAAGTCCGACAGGTACTTGGTGGAACTCCAGCCGCCGTCGACCACGATCGTCTGCCCATTGATGAAGCTGCCGCCGTCCGAGCACAGAAACGCGACCGTGCTCGCGATGTCCTCGACCCTGCCCAGCCGCGGATACGGCGTCATCTCGGTGTTGATCTTGCGGAACCGCTCGTCCTCCAGGCGCGTTGCGACCATGGGAGTCAAGGTGACACCGGGAGCGACAGCATTACAACGAATACCCTGCGGCCCGTACTGGCAGGCGATGTGGTTTGTCAGCGCTGTCAGCCCGCCCTTGGCCGCGGAATAGGCTCCACCGCGCAGACCTCCGACGACCGCGAATGTCGAGGTGACGTTGATGATCGCCGAGCCCGACTGCATATGCGGGATGACTTCACGTGCCAGGCGGAACGGCGCCCTCAGCATCAAACCCAGGAAGTAGTCCAGTGATTCGTCGTCGGTCTCGTGCAGCGGCTTGGGGCTGCCCACCCCGGCATTGTTGATCAGGAAGTCGACGCGACCCCATCGATCCACCGCCGCGTCCACGATTCGTTTGGGGGCATCGTCCGCGGTCAGGTCGACGGCCAGGGTCGCGACGCGCTCGGGATCGTCGATAGCTTTCTCCAGCTCGGTGAGTCGGTCGGGATCCCGTCCCGTGCCCAACACCGCCATACCGGCCTCGGCGAGCTTTGTCGCGCAACCGAAACCGATACCGCTGCTCGCCCCAGTGACAATCGCTACCTGCATATCAATTCACCTTCGTCAGAGCCGCCCGGATCTGATGCTTCAAGACTTTCCCGGCGTCGTTCTTCGGCAATGCGTCCCAGACCACCACCTGCTCAGGCACTTTGAATCGCGCGACGCCGTGATCCTCCAGTAGTGCGCGCAGGCCGGGCACATCGGGCGGACGCTGATCTGATGCCACGATGACGGCGCACGCCCGTTCCCCGGTGCGCTCATCGGGCAGCCCGACGACGGCGATCTCAGCAATACCCGGGTGCCCGACAAGGATGTCCTCTACTTCCTTCGGCGATATGTTCTCGCCGTTGCGGATGATGATGTCCTTCGCCCGACCCGTGACCACCAGATACTCGTCGTCGATCCACCGCCCCAGGTCACCGGTGCGGAAATAACCGTCACTGTCAAAGGATTCGGCGTCATCCTCGGGATGCAGATAGCCGACCAGCATCTGCGGGCCGCGGGCGTTTATCTCGCCGTCGACCAGTTTGATGTCCGCGATGCCGGCGCGGCCGTCGGTCTCCGCGGCATGGTCCACGTTGTCCACCGAGCCGACCGTCGTGACGGGCACCTCGGTCGAGCCGTAGACGCGGCTGACCGCCGCACGCTCGAAATAGCCGGCGGCCCGGCGGATCAGCGATGGCGGGACGGAGGCGCCGCCGCAGATGAACACCTTCAGGCTGGGCAGCCGGGTTCCCGCACGCTCGGCGGCGCCAAGGAGCTGTTCGAGAAACGGGGTGGCTCCGGCCATATGGGTGCAGCCCTCGGCTTCGATGAGTGTGACGGCATCGTCGGCGTCCCACCGTTCCATCAGCACCGCCGTCGTGCCGAGCAGCAGCGGGCATTCAAACGCATAGATCGATCCGCCGATGTGTGCGATCGGCGACGGAACCAGGAATTTGTCGCCGGGGGAGACCAGCCAGTGGTCACCGATCTGCGAGATGAGCGCGTGGATTGAATTATGGGTGTGCAGAACGCCCTTCGGCCGGCCGGTAGTCCCCGACGTGTAAAGGATCATCCGCACGTCATCCGGGTCGAGCACCGGCAGGTCGGCCGACGGCTGCTCGCCGAACAAAGCGGAGTAGGGCGTGTGGCCGCCCGGCTCGCCCCGCACCACGACCACCTCGGGCGGGTTCTCCATCTGCGCGGTGACACGACCCAGCATCGATGTGTAGTCGTGGCCGCGAAACTCCGCCGGCACGAAGATCATGCGGCTGTCGGCATCGGAGAGGATGAACTGCAGTTCGCGATCGCGCAGGGACGGCAGGATGGGATTCACCCTCATGCCGGCGAATGTCGCTCCGAGATAGATAACCGCGGCTTCGTGCCAGTTGGGCAGCACGAACGACACCACGCTGCCCGTCGGCATGCGGGCGAGCAAGGCTTGCGCCAGCGCTGTTGCCTGGTGGAACAACGTCTGACAGTCGAGCCGGCAGTCGCCGTCGATCACCACCGCTCGCTGCGGTGTGCGCTGCGCGGCCGCGCGAAGCGAGTCAGCCAGCGTGCCAACCACTTTGCGACCTAACCTTTCACTCGGCGCATCGTCATCGCATGCCGGTAACGGGCCGACGGATGGGTGTTGATGGTGACCTGGGCGACCTCGCCGTCCGACGTCGTGTACGTGCGCTGCATCTCGAGTGCGGCAGTACCCGTCTCGACCTGGAGCGTGGCTGCCAGTTCGGGAGTGACCAGCACCGCCGCGATCTCCTGGTGCACCTCGACAATGCTCACGCCGAACAGGTCCTCGATCAACGGGAAGATAGGCCCAACGTGGCGCTGCAGGAGCCTGCCCACTGCGGCGAACGTGCGGTTGATGTAGTACTCCGTTCGGCAGACCGGCGCCGGGGTTCCTTCGCCTTGCCGGTAGCCCCGGACCGCCAGCCACTCCGAACCGACCGCCAACCCAGTTCGGGCGGCGAGGTCGTCGTCGATCGTGACCATTGCGTTGGACTCGATCGAGAACTGCGCGCCGCTCGCGAAGGCGAGCAGGTCGTTGATCGACTTCACGTCCTGGACATACGAATTCGACGCAGGCCGCGGAACGACCAGGGTGCCCGCACGGGGGCGTGAAGCGACGAGGTTGTCGTCCCGCAGCCGCCGCAGCGCTTCCCGGACGGTGTACCGGCTGACTGAAAACCGCTCACACAGTTCGTGTTCGGTAGGCAATTGGGAGCCCACCGGATACACCCCGTCGACGATTTCCTTCCGCAGGGTGCGCGCCACCTGAAGGTAGCGATGGTCGGTGGGACTGACGGTCATGTGTCTACCCGGCGCAATGCCAGAACGCTGCCGTCACCGTCGGCCGAAACGTAGAGGGTGCCGTCCGGCCCGATGGTGATGCCCGCGAACGGCCCCTGCGGTCCCGAGAACGGGGGCATTCCCTTGAGCGGCTTGGGTTCCACACCGGGCGGGGGACCGACCGGCAGACCCGACGCGATCGCGCGGCGGCCCCCGCCGGCCAGGTCGAACGCGACAACCTCCTTGGCGCCGGCGTCGACGACGTAGAGCTGCCCATCGGTGACGAGAATTCCCTGCGGGCGCGCCAAGCCGTCGACCACGGTCTCGGCCGACGACCCCGCCAGCCGCACCACCCGGCCGGCGCCCGACTCCGCCACCAGGGGCGCGCCGTCCGGGGCGATCGCCACACCGACCGGATCGTGCAGCCCGGACGCCAGCACGTCGACATTGCCGGATCGAACGGACAGCACGCGCCCCGTACCCAGTTCGGCGAACACGACACCGTCGCGGGCGATCGCCACGCCATACAGCTGGTCGAATCCGTCTGCGAGAACTTCGCTTTCAGCGGCGGCGGGCGCGTACCGGGTGACCTGACCGCCGGACGTCGTCACCACGAACTCGCCGCCGCCGGCCGCGGCCAGCCCGCGAAGGAAGCCGGGGTATCCCGGCGAGAAGAGCATCCCGACCGTTTGCAGTGATCCGTCGGGACGCACCACATAGAAATAGGTGCCATCGGCGACGTAGACGTTGCCGTCATCGCCCACCGCCAGATCCAGCGGCCAGTTCAATCCGCCGGGCAACACCGTGCGAGTCTCGCCGCCTCCTAGAATTTCGGTGATCTCACCGGTGAAGTTCGAGGCGAACAACCGGTCGTCGACCAAGGTCAGGTTGTCCAGCCCGGGATTGAGCTGAGCCAACAGCGTCTGCTCACCGTTGCGCGGATCGATGCGCAGCACTTGTCCGCTGGCGACCTGGGTGGAAACGATGAAGCCCTCGGAATCGAACTTCACGGCGTCGGGCACACCGAGGTCGCCTGCAACCCGTTGCGGCTCACCGTGCCCTTCGAAGTCCGGATCTAACCGCCAGATCTCGTTGGCGGTCATCAACGGGAAGTACAGCAGGCCGTCGGGACCTACCTCCATGGCGTTGGGCGACGGCAGGTTCTCGAGCAGGATGCGCTGGGCGCCGGTGCTGCGATCCAGTTCCATGAGGCGCCCGCCCTCTCGGCATTCGCCGATGAACAGCCGGCCCTGGTGCACGGTGATGCCGTTCGCACACGGAAGGTCGCCACGCAGGACGCTGGTTCCGCCGCTGGTATCGAGCACGCTGACCCGGCCGTCCATCACCTCGGTGGCGTACAGGTTGCCGCTTGCGTCGAAGGCCACGTCGTCGGGCGCGACGATCTCGCCTCCCTTCGCGCTCACGGTGTCCAGCCGCCCGGTGCCGAGATCCAGCGCACTGATCTGGCTGCCGGTCACCTGCGCGACGTAGACGCGGCCGTCGGGGCCGGTGCGCAGGCCGTTCGCGCCGAACAGTCGGCTGGGTGCGGTGAGCCGCTCGAGCCGCCAGCCGTCGGCAGCGGCGGGGTTGGGTGCGCAGTACCGGGCGTCGTCGACGGACGTGGTCATGACCCCGGACGTTATCAAGCTCATTTAGTCCAGACAATAGCCCAGAAAAGCAGAACTCCCGGCCTTGACGAGCGGATCGCCGCTGCGGAATAGTGTTCTTCAATATGCAGAGCACCGTATGTTGTCCGGACAAATAGGCACATGGACGAGTTTTTGAGGCTGGACGGCCGCATCGTCGTGGTGTCGGGCGCCGGCGGCGGCGGCATCGGCACCACGGTGACCCGCATGGCTGCGCAGGTAGGCGCGACCGTGGTCGCGGTGAGCCGGTCCAAGGAGAACCTCGACGAACACATCGCGCCGCTGGCCAAACAAGGCCTGCCCGTCGTGCCCGTCTCCGCGGACGCATCGACCGACGACGGCGTCAGCGCCGTCATCGACCAGGTGCGGCGCACCGACGGTGATCTGTACGGCCTCGTCAACGTCGCGGGCGGTGCCGAGCCATCGACGTGGATGCCGTCGACCCGGGTGACCCGGGAGGACTGGCGCGCCCTGTTCACCGCAGAACCTGGAGACCACGTTCTTCATGAGCAAGGGCGTCGCGGCCGAGATCAGGAAGCACAAGAACCCGGGTTCGATCGTTTCGATCTCGTCGATCAGCGGCATGAACACCGCGCCGTTCCACATCGCCTACGGGACCGCCAAGGCTGCGGTGGCGGCGATGACCCGCACGATGGCGGTCGAACTTGCCATCGACAACATCCGCGTCAACGCCGTCGCGCCGGGAGTGACCGAGACGGCGGCGTCCCGCACCTATGTCGACGACGACCCTGACCGCGATCGCCAGGCGATAGCGATGGGCCGGCGCGGGCGCCCCGAGGAACAGGCCGGCGCCATCCTGTTTCTGCTGTCGGACCTGTCGAGCTACATCACCGGCCAGACGCTGCTGGTCGACGGCGGGCTCAACCTCAAATGGAGCCACCTCGGCGCAGACAACACCTCCCTTTTCCTGAAGGACGAATCCTTCCGTGCGAGTATCAGCCGGCCCTGAAGGAGGAAGCGATGACAGACATGGAAGTCCAAGCTGCGGAAGAGCTTTCAGAGCCGATGACGATCGGTGTGGACGCGTACATCTCGAAGGAGTACGCGCGCGCCGAGCGGGACAAGCTGTGGCGAAGGGTGTGGCAGCAGGTCGGGCGGGTGGAAGAGATTCCCGAGGTGGGCAGCTACCTCACTTACGACATCCTCGACGACTCGATCATTGTCGTACGAACGGGCCCAAACGAATTCAAGGCACACCACAACGTTTGCATGCATCGCGGCCGCCGGCTCGTCGACACCCCGGAAGGTGCGAAGAACGCCTGTGGCCGCGCACGAAAGTCGTTCGTGTGCGGATTCCACGGTTGGACATACGGACTGGACGGCGCCTGCACCCACATTCGCGAGCAGGACGACTGGAAGGGCGCGCTGACCCCGCAGAACACCCACCTCGCCCCGGTCCAGGTCGACACCTGGGGCGGATGGCTATTCATCAACATGGATCCGGACTGCGAACCGCTGGCGGACTATCTGTTCCCCGCCGCGAAGATCCTCGACCCGTTCGGCCTGGAGAACATGCGCTACAAGTGGCGCAAGTGGCTGAACTTCGACTGCAACTGGAAGGTCGCGATGGAGGCCTTCAACGAGACCTACCACGTGTTCACCACGCATCCGGAGTTCAACAAGTTCGGTGAGTTCAAGGGCTGGGCCAAAGCGCAGGGTAAGCACAGCAATATCGGCTATGACGCGCCAAAAGACTTGGAGGCCACCAAGTCCAAGATCCGGCTCGGCACGGGAGCGGATCCGCGGATCTCCACCGCGGAGATGCAGGTCTACACCATGGAGGAGACCAACGCCACCACGACGCAGACGCTCGTGAACGCAGCGAAACGGCTCGTCGACGAACTCCCCGAGGGCACACCGGCCGACAAGGTGCTCGAGCACTGGCTGGCCTCGGCGCGCCGCGATGATGAAGCCCGCGGGGTGATCTGGCCGACCATCCCGGCCGACATCCTCGGCCAGAGCGGCACCGCGTGGCAGATCTTCCCGAACTTCCAGATCGGCCAGGGGCTGACAAGCGCGCTGTGCTACAGCGCCCGGCCGGACGCGAGCTACGACCCGAACAAATGCATCTTCGAGGTTGCGGTGTTCGAGCTCTATCCGAAAGGCCAAGAGCCACAGACGGAGTGGGCGTATACCCCGGTGGGTGACCCGAACTGGATGTCCGTCCTGCCGCAGGACTTCTCGAACATGGCTGCGGTGCAGCAGGGCATGAAATCGGCTGGCTTCCCGGGTACCAAGCCCAACCCGTACCGCGAGCGCAGCACCGTCAATCTTCATCACCAACTGTCGAAGTACATGGGTACCGGCGAACCCCGAGAGCTTTAGAAGGAGCCCGAGCATTGACCACCTACGAGACTGCGTGCGGACCAACGCAGACGCCCGATGACATCGACATCGAGGCGCTGCGGGAGAAGTACCTGCAGGAGCGCGACAAGCGGCTGCGCGCAGAAGGATCGACGCAGTATCTGGAACTGAAGGGTGAGTTCGCGGAGTTCGCGGAGATCGATCCGCACACGCCGGTGACGCCCCGCGAGCCGATTTCGGAGGACATCGAGGTCGCCGTCCTTGGCGGGGGTATCGCCGGACTCCTGGCAGCCTCCTACCTCAAGAAGGCCGGCGTCGACGACGTCCGGGTCATCGAGATGGGTGGGGACTTCGGCGGCGTCTGGTACTGGAACCGCTTCCCGGGAATCCAATGCGACAACGACGCGTATTGCTACATCCCGATGCTGGAAGAACTCAACTACATACCGACCAAGAAGTTCGCCGACGGCGCTGAGATCTACGAGCACTGCCGGCGCATCGCGAAGCATTTCGGGCTCTACGACGGGGCGATCTTCTCCACGCAAGTACGCACGGTGCGCTGGGACGAATCCATCAAGCGCTGGCAGTTGAACACCAACCGCGGCGACGACATCCGGGCCCGCTTCGTGGTCCTGACCGCTGGTTCGTACAACCGACCGAAGCTGCCCGGCATACCGGGGATCAAGGACTTCAAGGGGCACGTATTCCACTCGGCGCGCTGGGACTACGAGTACACCGGCGGAGATGCGAGTGGCGGACTGCACAAGCTCGCCGACAAGCGTGTTGCACTCGTCGGAACCGGGGCCACTGGCGTGCAACTCGTTCCGCATCTCGGCCGGGATGCCCAGCACCTCTGTGTGTTTCAGCGCACCCCCTCATCCGTCGACGAACGTGGAAATGAGCCCACCGATCCGGAATGGGCGAAATCGCTGCAGCCCGGATGGCAAGAAGAGCGGCAGCGCAATTTCCATGCGTGGTCACCGTTCGCGGGTGTCGTGTTCGGGGCGCCGGATCTGGTCTGCGACTTCTGGACCGAATTGGGACGCAACATGACCGCGCGGATCGCGGCCGCTGACGATCCCACGTCGTTGGGCCTCGAAGAGATCATGGCGATCCGGGAGGAGGAAGACTACAAGATCATGGAGCGGTTGCGCCGCCGCATCGGTGCCATCGTCGGTGATCCCGACACCGCCGAGGCGCTCAAGCCGTACTACCGGTTCCTGTGCAAGCGGCCATGCTCCAGCGACGAGTATCTGCCCACCTTCAATCGTCCTAACGTCACGCTGGTCGACGTGTCAGAGTCGAAGGGCGTGGAAAGGGTCACTGAGAACGGGATCGTCGCCAATGGCGTTGAATACGAGGTCGATTGCATCGTCTTCGCGAGCGGCTTCGAAATCTCGACCGAGATCAGCCGCCGTTATGCGATGGATGCCATCGAGGGCCGCGATGGCCTGTCACTCTTCGATCACTGGCGTGACAGCTACAAGACGCTTCATGGGATCACGAGCCGCGGCTTCCCCAACCAGTTCTTCACCGGCTTCCTTCAGGGCGGCGTGGCGGCCAACACCACCGCGATGTTCGAGCAGCAGGCCAAGCACATCGCCTACATCATCTCCGAAGCGGTGAGTCGAGGGGCGACGACCGTCGAGCCAAGCCAAGAGGGTCAAGACAATTGGGTCAGGGCCATCCGGGAACTTGCGATCGACAACTCTGCGTTCGAAGTATCTTGCACTCCCGGCTATTACAACAATGAGGGCGGCGGTGGTGGAGAAGGCATCCGCTCGTTCCTCGGCGAGCCCTACGCGCCCGGCTTCTACGAGTTCGACGATTTGTTGAAGGAGTGGCGCGAGAAGGGCGACCTGGAAGGTCTCGATCTCGGAAAATGAATGTCTGACTTGAGATTCGACGACCGGGTCGCGGTCGTAACCGGCGGCGGCAGGGGACTGGGCCGCTCGTACGCGCTGTTGCTGGCATCGCAGGGCGCGAAGGTCGTCGTCAACGATCCCGGCGGCAGCCTCACCGGGGATGGTGCCGATACCACGCCGGCCGAAGACGTGGTGCGCGAGATTGTCGCGGCGGGCGGTGACGCAGTCGCCAGCACCGAGTCGGTGGCTACACCGGCTGGCGGCAAGGCGATCATCGACACGGCGTTGGACCGCTACGGCCGCATCGACATCCTCATTCACAACGCCGGAAACGTCCGTCGAGCATCCTTGAAGAACATGACATCTGAGGACTTCGAGGCAGTTGTCGATGTTCATTTGCGAGGTGCATTCCACGTCGTCCGGCCGGCGTTCCCGCGTATGTGCCAGGCGGGCTACGGCCGCATCGTGTTGACGTCCTCGATCGGTGGTCTGTACGGGAATCACGGTGTGGCCAATTACGCGGTCGCCAAGGCCGGCATCATCGGCCTGTCCAACGTGGCCGCCATCGAAGGCGCGGCCGAGGGCGTCAAGTGCAATGTCATCGTTCCCGCGGCCCTCACGAGAATGGCTGAGGGCCTTGATACTTCGGCCTATCCGCCCATGGGACCGGAATTGGTGGCGCCAGTGGTGGGCTGGCTCGCCCACGAGTCCTGTTCGATCACTGGCGAAATGCTGGTCGCCATCGCGGGTCGGGTGGCCAAGGCCGTTGTCGCCGAGACGGCTGGCGTCTACCGGTCGTCGTGGTCGATCGAGGAGGTGGGCCAACAGATCGATGCCATCCGCGACGCTGCCAAGCCGGTGATCTTTCCCGTCGTGCCCGACGGTCACAACGCCCACATCGGTTACAGCTTCGAGATGGCCAAACAGGCGGCGCACCATGGGTAGCAGTGGCCCGCTGGCCGGCGTGCGCGTGGTCGATCTCACCGCGATGGTGATGGGACCGTACTGCACCCAAATCATGGCCGACATGGGTGCCGAGGTGATCAAAATCGAACCGCCCGAGGGCGACAACACCCGGTACATCTCGGTCGGTCCGGCGCCGGGGATGAGCGGCGTCTTCGTGAACGTGAACCGTGGCAAACGAAGCGTCGTGCTGGACCTGCGGTCCGACGCCGGTAGAACCGCCCTGCGGGCACTCCTCTTGGAGGCGGACGTCTTCATCCACTCAATGCGGTCCAAGGCGATTGCAAAACTCGGGTTCAGCTATGAACAGATCGCCGCGATCAACCCGGAGATCGTATACACCAACTGCTATGGATACGGTCGGCGCGGACCCGACCGGGATCTGCCCGCCTACGACGACACCATCCAGGCCGAATGCGGGCTTCCCGCTGTCCAGGAGCAGCTGACCGGTGAAGCCACCTATGTCGGCACGATCATCGCCGACAAGGTCGCCGGGCTCACCGCGCTCTACGCCACGACGATGGCGCTGTTCCACCGCGAGCGGACCGGCGAGGGGCAAGAGGTGGAGGTGAGCATGTTCGAGACGATGGCGTCGTTCATGCTGGTCGAACATGCCAACGGCGCCATGTTCGACCCTCCCCTCGGCCCGGCCGTCTATCCTCGGACGGTGGCGCCCAATCGCCGCCCCTACCGCACCAGCGACGGCTACATCGCCGCGCTGATCTACAACGACAAGCACTGGAACGCCTTCGTCGATGCGGTTCGCCCGGTGTGGGCCAGCGACCTGTACGCCACGCTCGAGCGGCGGGCGAACCAGATCGACACCGTGTACGGCCTCGTCGCCAAAACGCTGAAGGAACGCACCACCGCCGAATGGTTGGCACTGTTCCGCGAACTGGAGATACCCGCAGCGCCGATCAACACGCCCGACGAGCTGTTCGACAACCCGCATCTGAATGCGGTCGGCTTGTTCGAGACGGTGGACACGCCGCACGGCCCGGTGCGATTCCCCGGTGTGCCGACGTGGTTTTCGCGCACGCCCGGTCGCGTCGCCGGTCCCGCCCCGCTGCTGGGTGCGGACACCGACGAGGTGCTCGCCGAGCTCGGGCTCGCACGCGACGTAGAACCTGCCCTGGAATCGGTATAAGCGCGCCCGTGGACTTCGAGATGGGACAGAAAGCCGCGGAACTTCGCCGTGAGCTGCGCGAGTTGGTGAAATCCCATGTGCCCGAGGACTTCCTGGGTGCATTCACCGACAACCCCGCCGACCTCGAGACGGCACAGGCGTTCTGCCGGTTACTCGCCGAGCGTGGCCTGCTGTGTCTGTCCTGGCCGGAGGAGTTCGGCGGTGGCGGTGCGTCGGTGTGGGAGCAGACGGTGGTGCGCGAGGAGATGTGGGCGCATCACGAGCCGCGGGGGGCCCAGTACATGGGCGTCAACTGGGTCGGGCCGATCATCATGCGTCACGGCACCGAGGAACAGCAGCGCAAGCATCTACCACCCATCGCGCGCGGTGAGGTGATCTGGTGTCAGGGTTTCTCCGAGCCCGAGGCGGGCTCGGATCTTGCGTCGCTGAGAACCGCCGCCCGGCGCGACGGGGACGGCTGGCGGGTCAGTGGTCAGAAGATCTGGACGTCCTACGCCACCATGGCGCAGTGGTGTTTCCTGCTCGCGCGAACGTCCAAGGGGGAGAAGAAGCAACACGGCCTGACGATCTTCCTGGTGCCCATGGACGACCCGGCGATCCAGGTCCGGCCCATCCGCTGCATGATGGGTCCGCATCACCTCAACGAGGTGTTCTTCGACGAGCTGCGGGTCATAGAGGCCGATGTGCTCGGCACGGTCGATCAAGGGTGGTCGATCGTGCAGGACGTGATGGCCTTCGAGCGGGTCGGCATCGCGCGATACGCGCGGTGCGAACGACTGCTCGCGGCAGCGCCATCCGCGCTCGGCGACCGCTGGGACGACTTGCCGGCGGAGTTGCACGCGAGGTGGGTACGAATGCTGACGCACTGCCGCCGTGCACGCCTGCTCGCGTATCGCGTGGTGTCGCTGCAGAGCACCGGCCGGGTACAACCGGGTGACGCCGCGGCGTACCGGATCGCCGTCACCAAGCTGGACCAGGACAGCGCGGAAGTGCTGATGGACATCCTCGCCGAGGCACCGCTCGACGGTGCGCTCGCGAAATGGTTCCGCGCGGAGGTTGAGGACCACTGGCGCTACTCGCAAGCCTCGACGGTGTCGTCCGGCAGCATCGAAATGCAGCGCATCCTGCTGTCCCGAGCACTCTTGGCGGCGCGATGATCCTCGACCTGAGCGACGACGCCAAAGAGTATGGGCGAGAGGCTCTTCGGGCATTCGAGGCGGCCGGCGGCGATCAGTTGGTCCAGCAGGCTGAAGCCAAGCCCGACAGCCGGGAGGCGCTGGTCGGCCCGGTTCTGGCCGAGCTCGGTGCGTGGGAGCTCGATCCCCGGACCGACTCCGATGGACTCGAGGCCGCCGCGGCACTGTGCCGAAGCGCGGGCTACTGGGCCCTGCCGTATCCGGTGGCCGAACGCCTTGCCGGGCCGACAGGCCTCGATGTCGAAGGTCTGATCGTGGTCGCCGAAAGCAACCCGGCAGGTGCGGCGGCAGGCCTCGATACCCATTGGGCCGCCGTCACACTCGACGGCACGCGAAGCGACGTGGCCGGTCACGGAACGGCCGGTCCTGCCTTTGTGACGGACTTGCGCCTCTCGGAGATCGATCGCAACGGCGCCGGAGACGTCGCGCTCGGGCTGGTGCTTCCGTGCTGGACGTTGCTCGGCATGCTCGACCGCGCCATGGAGCTGACTACTGCGCATGTGAGCCTGCGCAAGCAGTTCGGCCAGCCGTTGTCGGCGTTTCAGGGTGTTCAGTTCCAGCTGACCGACGCCGAGGTCGAACGCAGCGGGTTGGACATTCTGGCCAAGTACGCGCTGTGGAGCATCGCGTCCGCCCGCTCCGAGGCGCTGAACGACGCCCTCGCGCTGAGGATGTCGGCGATCGAGGCGGCGGAGGTCGTCTTCGGGTGTGCCACCAGTTGCACGGTGCGGTCGGGTTCTGCGAAGAGACGACCCTGTCCTGGCTATCCCGCTACAGCCAGCCGCTGCGACGGCTGCCGCTCGGCTTGTCCGCGACGCGTGACCAGCTGACCCGCAGGGTGGGCAGGACCGGGTTGACGGGATTGTTCACATGAAGCCCGCCGAATCTGAAGATATGCACGAGTTTTCGCCGGAATCTCGGTCACAAGCTCAGTTTCGGCAACATGTGCGGGCGTGGTGTGCCGAGCACATTCCCGCGGATTGGCGCCAAGCGCAGACGGGCGTGAGCGACGAGGAGTTCGTCGGCTTCCAGAAGGCCTGGTTCGCCGAACTGCACAGCGCGGGATTCGCCGTCCCGCACTGGCCGCGCGAATGGGGCGGCGGAATGTCGGTCGCCGAACAGATCGTGCTCTATCAGGAGTTGGCCGCACACGACGCACCCAGGCTCGTTCTCGCATTCGTCGGCATCCACCACGCCGCATCGACCCTGCTCACCGCGGGCACCGACGAGCAGCGCAGTCGACACCTTCCAGCGATCCTCGACGGTGAGATCTGGGTCCAGGGCTTCTCCGAACCCGAGGCCGGGTCCGACCTCGCCAGCCTGCGCACGTCGGCGCGCCGGATAGGTGACTCCTACATCGTCATCGGCCAGAAGCTGTGGGCCAGCGGCGGCATGTACGCCGACTGGTGCCTGCTGTTGGCCCGTACCGACCCGGATGCCCCCAAGCGCAAAGGCATTTCGTACTTCCTGCTCGACATGACCACACCCGGGGTCGAGGTGCGGCCGATCCGTAATGCGATCGGGGATTCGCACTTCTGCGAGATCTTCCTCAACGACGTGCAGATCCCGGCGGCCAACCTCGTCGGCCCCGAGAACGCGGGATGGCAGGTGGCACAGGCGACCCTGGGCGCCGAGCGCGGCATGACCATGCTCGAGCTCGCAGAGCGGCTCGGCCACGCGGGCTTCCGTTGGCTCGTGGAAGCCTGCCGTCCCCTCGACGCCCTGGTGCAGGACCGGTTGGCGCGATTCGACACAGAGATCACCGGCCTGCGGGGGTTGGCGCGCGACCTCGTGGAACGCACGGAAGCCGGAATCGCTGGTCCGGCCGACGCGTCCGTCGTCAAGCTGTATTACAGCGAACTGCTGCAACGCATGACCGATTTCGGCGCCGACATCTGCGGATTGGCGGCTCATACTCAGCTGGCTAAACCGATGTCGAGCGGGTGGGAGTCCGGCGCGTGGGTGCTGGACTTCATCGGCTCGTGGGAATGGACGATCCCGGGAGGATCGAGCGAGATCCAGCGCACCATCATCGCCGAGCGCGGTCTGGGACTGCCGCGAGAACCGAGCGCGGTGTGATGGCGCACGAGTTCGAGGAGTTCCACGACGAGCTCAAGTCGGTGGCGGGTGACCTGCTCGCCAAGGACCGCGCGGTCGAATGGTCGGTGCTCGCCGAAGCGGGATGGCTGGGGCTCGAGGTGCCCGACGATCTCGGCGGCGCAGGCGCCACGTTCGCCGAAGTTGCGGTTGTCTGCGAGGAGATCGGTCGCGCCGCCAGCGCAAACAGCTATCTCGGCAGCGCGGTACTGGCCGCCGGTGTGCTGAAAGCATTGCAGCCCAGCGCTTCTCGAGACGCTCTGCTGACCGATGTCGCATCGGGAAGCACCAGGACCGCGGTTGTCCTTGATGGCTTCACATTCGAGAAGGGTCGTCTCAGCGGACATGCAGAGTTTGTGCCCGACGCCGAGGACGCCGACCGAATCCTGGTGATCGCCGACGACGTCGTCGCCCAGGCAGACCTGACCGTGACGCCGCAACCCGTGGTCGACGAAACCCGCCGCCTGGCTACGGTGTCGGCGGACGGCCTCGAGGTCGCGGAGGCGCTGAGATTCGAACGCGATCCCGAGGCGCAGATGCGTCGGTTGCTCGATCGCGCGGCGGTCGCCGTTGCCTGCGACAGCCTCGGAGTAAGTGAGGCAATGCTTTCCGCGACGGTCTCGTACGCCAAGGTGCGGCAGCAGTTCGGCCGGCCGATCGGATCCTTCCAGGCGGTCAAGCACGCGTGCGCCGACATGCTCGTCCACATCTCGGTGTCCCGCCAGCTTGTGCGCGCCGCTGTCCAAGCCGTCGTCGAGGGCCGTGACGATGCCGGCGTGGCTGCCTCGATGGCAAAGTCCTACGCCTGCAGCTCGGCGGTCGATGTCGCTGGCAAGGCCATGCAGCTGCACGGCGGCATCGGATACACGTGGGAGAGCGGCATCCACGTCTACCTCAAGCGCGCCGCGCTAAATCGTTCGCTGTTCGGGTCCCCGGCGGCGCACCGCAGACAACTCGCTCAACGTTATCTATAGGAAATCAGGGAGTTTTCAACCATGGGTGTACCCGTTTACAAACGCATTCTGGACCTCTTCGAGGCCGAGGGTGTCAACACGTTGTTCGGCATTCCGGACCCGAACTTCGTGCACATGTTCGCCGAAGCCGACGCGCGCGGGTGGTCGGTGGTTGCGCCGCATCACGAGGAGAGCGCCGGTTTCATGGCGGAGGCGGCTTCGCGCATGACGGGAAAGCCCGGTCTGTGCATCGGCACGCTGGGGCCGGGTGTCGCCAACATCGCCGGCGCCATGATGTGCGCGAAAGTGGAGAACTCGCCGGTGATCTTCCTCGGCGGCCAGCGGGCCCGCATCACCGAGCGACGCGTGCGTCGTGGACGTATCCAATTCGTGAAACAGGAGGGCCTTTTCACTCCGTCGGTGAAGTACAGCTCATCGATTGAATACGCCGACCAGACCGATGAGATCGTCCGGGAGGCGATCCGCCGCGCGATGTCCGGCACGCCCGGGCCGAGCTATATCGAGTACCCGTCACACGTCATCCTCGAAGAGCTCGACGTGCCGGATCCGTTGCCCCCCAGCGCGTATCGGCTGGTCAACCAAAGCGCAGGTGCACGAGAGATCGCTGAGGCCACGAAGCTGATCCGCGGGGCCAAGAACCCGATCCTGCTGGTGGGCCACGGCGTTCACACGTCGCGTACCCAAACACCGGTCAAGGAACTCGCAGACTTGATGGCCTGCCCGGTCATCCAGACATCGGGCGGCACCTCGTTCATCCCGGGGCTCGAGGATCGCACCTTCGCCTACGGCTTCTCGCCGTCGGCCGTCGATGCGGTGGTCGCGTCCGACCTGTGCCTGGCGCTGGGTACCGAGCTCGGCGAGCCGGTCCACTACGGCAAGACGCGGCACTGGGCGAAGAACAACGCTGACCGCAAGTGGATCTACGTCGAGCAGGATCCCCTGGCGATCGGCGTGAATCGGCCGGTCGACGTGCCCCTGGTGGGTGACCTGCGCGGCGTCGTTCCGCAGCTGGTGGAGGCGCTCCGAGAGAGTCCTAGACAGCCCTCCGCCGATCTGGACGTCCTGGTCAAGAAGGATGCCGAGGAGTTGGCCCAGCTCGCGGAGAACGCGCCGTCCGGCAGAACGCCGGTTCACCCGGCGCGCTTCGTCGTCGAGGCGACCAAGGCCTTCCCGAAGGACGGCATCATGGTGCGCGACGGTGGGGCCACGGTCATCTTCCAGTGGACCTATTCGCAGGCGAAGCCGCACGACGTGATTTGGAACCAGAACTTCGGCCACCTGGGCACGGGACTGCCTTACGCCGTCGGCGCCTCGATCGCCGAGGGTCGTAAGCGGCCGGTGATGCTGCTGACCAGTGACTCCGCGTTTCTGTTCCACATCGCCGAACTGGAGACCGCTGCGCGGGAGAACCTGCCGCTGGTCTGCGTCGTCGGCGTCGACCACCAGTGGGGACTGGAAGTGGGCGTGTACAAGCGCACGTTCGAGCAGCCGTCGCCGCAACCCGGGGTGCACTGGAGCAAGGACGTTCGGTTCGACAAGATCGCCGAGGGGTTCGGGTGCCATGGTGAGTATGTCGAGAAAGAAGACGAAATGGGGCCGGCGATCGAGCGGGCTTACGCCAGCGGCAAGACCGCCGTCGTCCACGTCTGCATCGATCCGAAGGCCAACTCGGAGGAGATGCCGAAGTACGACGAATTCCGAACCTGGTATGCAGAAGGCACGCAGTAAGGAAGGGTGGAGCCATGCGCGAATATCTGAAGTTCTACATCGACGGACAGTGGGTTGACCCGGTGGAGCCGAAGGCCCTGGACGTCGACAACCCGACCACCGAGCAGGTCTCCGGCAGGATCTCGGTGGGCTCGGCGGCCGACGTCGACAAGGCGGTCAAGGCGGCTCGAAGGGCCTTCACGACGTGGTCGCAGACCAGCCGCGAAGAGCGCCTGGACGTGCTGCAGGCGATTCTCGCGGAGTACCAGAAGCGTGCCTCCGACCTCGCCGACGCGGTGAGCGAGGAGATGGGCGCACCCGCATCGCTCGCCGTAGGGCCTCAGGTCAAACTTGGCCTCGGCCACCTCGCGACGGCGATCGATGTGCTGAAGAACTATGAGTTCGAGGAGCAGCACGGCTCGACGCTCGTGGTGAAGGAGCCGATCGGCGTCTGCGGGTTGATCACCCCGTGGAACTGGCCCATCAACCAGATCGCCTGCAAGGTCTACCCGGCGCTGGCCACCGGCTGCACGATGGTGCTGAAGCCATCCGAGGTGGCGCCATACTCCGCGCAGATCTTCACCGAGATCATCGATGCCGCAGGCGTTCCGGCGGGTGTCTACAACCTCGTCTACGGCGACGGGCCCGGTGTGGGCGTCGCGCTGTCGAGCCATCCCGACATCGACATGGTGTCCTTCACCGGTTCGACCCGCGCCGGCGTCGACGTCGCCCGCAACGCGGCCCCGACGGTGAAGCGGGTGACGCAGGAGCTCGGCGGCAAGAGCCCGAACATCGTGCTCGACGACGAGGACTTCGCGAAGAGTGTGGCCGCCGGGGTGTCGGTGATGATGATGAACAGCGGTCAGAGCTGCAACGCGCCGTCGCGCATGCTGGTGCCGAACTCTCGCAAGGACGAGGCCATCGCCGTCGCTCGGGCGACCGCCGAGCAGGTGACCGTCGGTGATCCGGATGACAAGTCGGCCATCGGACCGGTGGCTTCGAAGGCGCAGTTCGACAAGATCCAGGGGCTGATCCAGAAGGGCATCGACGAGGGCGCCACGGTCGCCGTCGGCGGCCCGGGTCGGCCGGACGGACTGGACACGGGGTATTACGTCAGGCCCACGGTCTTCGCCGACGTCACCAACGACATGACCATCGCGCGTGAGGAGATCTTCGGGCCGGTGCTGTGCATCCTCGGCTACGACGACCTCGATCAGGCGGTGGAGATCGCCAACGACACCGATTACGGTCTGGCCGGTTATGTCTCGGCGGCAAGCCTCGACAAGGCGCGCGCCGTGGCACGCCGGATCCGCGCCGGCTCGGTGGCGATCAACCACGCGTTCGACATGAACGCACCATTTGGTGGCTACAAGAGAAGCGGCAACGGCCGCGAATGGAGCGAATTCGGCTTCCACGAATACCTGGAGGTCAAGAGCGCCCTCGGCTACGCGCCGGAGAAGGCTGCCCAATAGATCAAGGGCGGAATGGACTCCAGCACAGAGGAATTGACGGCCTACCACCGGGTGACCGCAGAGGACGGAGACCGTGACACCGTCATCGGCGGTCGTTACCTCGACCGGATGGACAAGCGCGGGACGCAATGGGCATCGGACACCGCACGATGCTCTACGACTGGTACCAAGATCTCGGCCGATCGATTCGCCGTCCACGTCGACCACGCCGATGACGAACAAGTGGCGGCACTGTTCGACCAGATCCGGCGCGAGCAGGGCCGACTCGACATCCTGGTCAACAACGCTTTCGCTCTTCCGGAGGACCTGACCGACCCACGGCCGTTCTGGGAAAAGCCGCTATGCCATTGGGACATGGTCGATGTCGGTGTCCGCTCGAACTTCGTCGCGGCCTGGCATGCGGCGGGGATGATGGTCCCTCAGAGGTCGGGGCTGATCGTCGCCATCTCGGGTTACGCCGCGGCGACCTACACCTACGGCGTGGTCTTCGGCATGTGCAAGACGGCGGTCGACCGGATGGCACGGGACATGGCCATCGAACTCGAACCGCACAACGTCGCCTCGCTCTCGCTATGGCAGGGCCTCACCTTCACCGAACGTGCCCAGAGCAACCTCGACGAAACCAACTGGATCGCCGGCGGGCGCTACTTCGATCGGCTGGAACGGCGCGACGGGGCGTGGCGGATCGCCGTGCGGACCAACGTCATCGAATGGTCGGGCATGGTCCCGACCATGCCGTTGCCGTTCGCCGAGGTGCCGGACATCCACGGCAACGGCGCACCGTCCCGCAGCAAGGCGGATCCCTCCTACCACCGGCCGTTGGTCAACCGGCGCGACAGGCATAATCCGCTGGGTATTTAGGCGCCCCGCGCCACGGATCGGGCTACCGTGGACGGTGAAGGGCTAGAGAAGTGGCGGCAACTTTTCCGGACATCGTCGTCGCCGTCGACGGTTCGACGGCGTCCAATGCGGCGGTGCGGTGGGCCGCACATGAGGCCATGCTGCGGATGGTTCCACTGAGGCTGGTACACGTGGTCTCCACACCGATGGTGACGCACCCGGTGACCCCGATCCCGGTGACGATGGAGGAATGGCAGAATGAGCGGGCCCGCCAAATCATCGGTGACGCCGACGAATTGGTGCGCCAGATCGCCGATGATGCCGGGCGGTCGGTGAGCGTGGGTACCGACATCGTCTCCGCGCCGAGGGTGCCGACACTGATCGACCTATCGAAGGAAAGCGGAATGATCGTGGTCGGCAGCCGCGGACATGGCGCGTTTCGCCGCGGCCTGCTGGGCTCGGTGAGCACCGCGCTGGTGCACCACGCGCAGTGCCCGGTCGCGGTCATCCATGACGCGCCGACGCCACACCATTCAGCCCCGGTCGTACTGGGCGTCGACGGTTCGCCAGTGTCGGACACGGCCACCGGCATCGCGTTCGAGGAAGCGGCACGACGCGGTGTCGAACTGATTGCCGTGCACGCTTGGAGCGACACCACCCTCATCGCAGCGCATGCCTGGGGCGACGGCGGTCTGCTCGCGGAATCTGCGACGGGTTGGGCGGCGGCTTCGGCGCGCGCCGAAGCGATGCTCGCCGAGCGGATGGCGTCATGGCGGTCGGAATATCCCGGCGTGACAGTGCGCCGAGTGGTCGTGTGTGATCGGCCGGCCCACTTCCTGGCCGAAGAGTCGGAGAACGCGCAGCTGCTGGTCGTCGGCAGCCACGGTCGCGGCGGCTTCGCCGGCATGCTACTCGGTTCGGTCAGCACAAAGCTGGCGCATACGGTGCGAGTCCCACTGATCGTCGCGCGCAAGTCCTAAGCTGCGGCAATGCCCGGAAAATACCAGTACGGCATCGATTTCGATCGTATCGGGGCCATTGACATTCACACACACGTCGAGGTCGACAGCCATGGGCACAAGGCGTATGACGACGCACTGGTGGAGGCAACCGAAAAGTACTTCAAGATGACGCCCGGTGCGTTGTCCAGCGTCGACGCGCTCGCCGATCACTACCGGCAGCGCAACACGGCCGCGGTGGTGTTCACCGTCGACGCCCACTCCGGGATGGGGCACGTGCCCAACTCCGTCGAGGACCTGGTGGCGGGTGCGGTGCGCAACAACGACGTGCTGATCCCGTTCGGCAGCGTCGACCCGTGGCAGGGCAGGCGCGCGGTGCACCGGGTGCATGAGCTGGTCCGCGACTACGGCGTCAAGGGCTTCAAATTCCACCCGAGCATGCAAGCCTTCGAGCCCAACGACCACGCCTTCTACCCGATCTATTCGGCGATCGCCGAGGCCGGCGTGCCCGCGCTGTTCCACACCGGCCAGACCGGGATCGGCGCCGGGCTGCCCGGCGGGCATGGGATCAAGCTGCGCTACTCCGACCCGATGCTGCTCGACGACGTGGCGGCCGACTTCCCCGAGCTGACGATCGTGATGGCCCATCCCGCGGTGCCGTGGGTGGACGCGCAGATCTCCATCGCGACCCACAAGGCCAACGTGTACCTCGATTTGTCGGGATGGAGCCCGAAGTACTTCCCCCCGCAACTGGTCCGCGCCGCCAGCCGCCAGCTTCGGACGAAGGTGTTGTTCGGAACGGACTTCCCGTACATCCAGATGGACCGGTGGCGCCGCGATTTCGAGGGTCTCGACATCGATCCAGCCGTCGTTCCACTGATCTACAAAGGCAACGCGCTGCGAGTTCTGGGAGTCGGAGCCTAGACCCCGCGGACTGGTCCACGTTGAGTAAGAGTCGATCTTGTGAGTGCGGGTCGAGTGATAGCAAGGATCCGGTAGGCGTTGTGAACCGAACGATGCCGGATTAGCTCCGTGTGTCGCCGTTCCTGCCCTGCGGGACGACCCGCATCCTGCAACGTCGGAACGCTACGAACTATCTCGAGGAAGGGCCGGGCTTGCGGTGGCCCGGCGCGGGTCATTTTCCATCGCACGCACGTCGCACCGATTAGCGTTGCTTCGGGCTGGCATACATCTCGACCATGGGACTGCCTGATGAGTAGACGGATTGCGACGATAAGACAGCGGCGGCGCGGACTTCTCGGGGCCGCAGCTGTGGCGCTGTTTATTTCGGCATCCGCGTGCGGCGGCGGTTCGACACCATCGGAGTCGTCGGCCCCCGCGACACCGGGTACAGCAACCGCCGAGGCAGCCCAGGACATAGATGCCGGCATCGCCCAGCGGCTTGATGCCGCCATCGACCAGGCGATGACTGCCGCCTCGATCCCCGGCGCGATCATCGGTTTGTGGGGTCCCGAGGGTCGCTACATCCGGGCAGTCGGAGTCGCAGACAAG
This sequence comes from uncultured Actinomycetota bacterium, assembly GCA_963848185.1. Lineage (GTDB taxonomy): Bacteria > Actinomycetota > Actinomycetes > Mycobacteriales > Mycobacteriaceae > Mycobacterium. The sequence continues at coordinate 81,062 of CAWKCR010000013.1, read as the reverse complement.
GCCACCGGCGCGCCCATGAAGGCCGATTTCTACAGCCGGATCGGCAGTATGACAAAGACGTTTACCGTCACCGCGATACTGCAGCTCGCCGAGCAGGGCAAGCTCGGCCTCGACGATCCGATCGGCAAGTACATCGACGGTGTTCCCCAGGGCGACAAGATCACGCTGCGACAGCTGGCGCGCATGCGAAGCGGACTGGAGAACTACGCCAAGACGCCGGAATTCCAGCAGGCACTCGTCGCCGACCCGTACCGCAACTTCACGCCGCAGGAATTGCTGGGCTACGCGTTCGCCGCACCCATGCCGTTTCCGCCCGGCGAAGCCTACGAGTACTCCAACACCAACACCGTCCTGTTGGGGCTTGTAGTGGAAAAGCTCAGTAGGCAATCACTTTCGGACTACATCAAGGACCATATCCTGACGCCGCTGGGCATGGACCACACGAGTCTTCCCACCACAAATGCCTTTCCGGAGCCGCACGCGCAGGGCTATACCAACACGACTGCCGACGGGGCGGAGACCACAGCAACGGACTGGAACCCGTCGTGGGGATGGGCGGCCGGCGCGATGATCTCAACATTGGATGACATGCACCTCTGGGCGCCCGCGCTCGCGACTGGCAAGTTGCTCAGCCCGGCGATGCAGGAGCAACGGCTGCAGACACTGGACATTCCCGGCCAGCCGCCGGGAGACGGATACGGGCTGGGGATCTTCAATCTCGGTGGATGGATCGGTCACAACGGCAGCGTGCCCGGCTATGAGGCGGTCACGGTGTACCTGCCCGAGAAGCAAATGGCGCTGGTGATCCTCATCAACACCGATATCGGGTACCAGGGCAGCGAACCGAGCTCGACACTGGCGACCGCGATTACCAAGGTCATCACCCCCGAGCACGTTTACACGATTGCCTGAGGTCCTCACCCAACAGGCGATCAGCCTGGGCGAGCTTGCGAACTGGTCGCCTTTCGACTCAGGACCTAGAACGCGCGCACGTGGCCATCAAGCGCCGGAACGGTTTCCGGGAGCTTGTATGTCTCAATGCACATCGCCCACGTCTCGATTTCGCGGACGGCCGTCTCCGGCTGTTCGATCGGGGCGGAGTGATCCGCGCCACCGCTCGTGCCAGTTTGTGCGGCTGTCCAGCCAGTGATCGGCCTGCCAGTGATTGGTGGCAATTGCCATGGCCGCCGTCGCCTCGGGAAGGCGGGAAAACGCGTAGAGGGGCTCCAGGATCGCGATGTCGACTCCGGCCTCCATGATCACCTGCCGAAACGCCATATCCGGGTCGCTGCCGGCGAATTCACCGTCGGGCGGGAAGGTGTCTGCGCGCATCGCGTAGCAGTGCGCGTAATCCGGGGCGTCGTAGTAGATCTGCTCGCCGACGACGCGGCTGAGGAAGTACTTGCTGCGCCAAGGTTCGGGGATGTACTCCGTCAGCACACCCCGCTTTGGCAGCCGGATGGCACATCGGAGTCCACCACACGCACCGCGAGACGCGCTCAGTGGCCGGCTGGAAACCCGAGCCGGTGCAGGAATCGATCCGCGGCCGGTGTTCGGTGGACCTCGAATCCGGCGGGCCCCGAGTACGCGGCGGCTACGTCAACGCGTTCAAGGACGGCCAGCCGGTGGCCGGGTTGATGGGCAATGATCCGCAGTTCCGGTCACCCGACGGCTGGACCACCTACTTCCACACCGCCGACATCAACGCCACGATCGCCAAGGGCACGGCCGCGGGCGGCGTCAGCTGCGTCGAGCCGATGGAAGTCAAGGACAAGGGCTGGATGGGCATGCTGAGCGATCCCACCGGCGCGTCCTTCGGGCTGTGGCAGCCGATCGGGCACCAGGGCTTCGAGGTCGTGAACGAGGCCGGTGCACCGGTCTACTTCCAGCTCACCACCCGCGATTACGGCGGCGCTCGACTTCTACCGCGAGGTGTTCGGCTGGCAGACTGAGGTAGTCTCCGATATCGACGAATTCCGCTACAGCACAGCGAGTTTCGACGGCGAAGCATTGCTCGGCGTGATGGACGGCACCCGGGATCTCCCCGAGGGCGTGCCGTCGAACTGGTTCTTCTTCCTCGGTTCCGAGGACGTCGACAAGACCATCGAACTCATCACCGAGAACGGTGGCACCGTGATACGCGGCGCCGAGGACACCCCGTACGGACGGCTGGCCGCGGTCGCGGACCCCACCGGTGCGGGCTTCAACCTGTCGTCGCTGACCGACTGACATCCGACTGCTGGGCACCCTGTCCTTTGCGCAGGGTGTCCAGCAGTTCACGGTAGGGCCCAACGAGGTACGCGGTATCTCCGGCGGTGAGCCGAGTGGCGCGGCGGGGGTGCAGCTTGATGGCCGCGCCGTCCCGGGCGATCGCGATGACCCGTGTCTGGGTGGACAGATCCACCATCCGCAGCCCGTCGAGCTCGCTGCCGGGTTCTACCCGCACGCCGCCGACCATGAACGAGCGCTGGCCCACCGAGAACGTCCCGAAAACCTGCAGGCCCATTGCCGCACCAATGAACCATGGCGTCGCGAGTTCGACTGTCGAGCGGACGTATTCGAAGCCGAACCGCTGTGCCACCGCGGTTCCTAGCGCGCGGTCGTATATCCGCAGCACGATCGGAACTTCGGGCCTGTTGAGCTCGGGCATCACGCGGGGTCCCAACATCTCACGCAGCACGATGCCGGTCTCGATGTTGACCATGTCGTCCTGGGTGAGCAACGCGACAGCACGGGCTTCGTCGAGGCGGGCGGATTCCAGGGTCTGACGCAGCTTGGCGTCACCGAAGATCACCGGGACGTCGAGTTCGGCGGCGACTGAAAGGTAGCGATTGTCCTCGCTGCGCTCGATGACTGCCACGTCGTGTCCGGCGGCCTTGAGATCGCTGACCACCCGGACGCCGAACGAACCAAGTCCGACGACGATGATGTGGTCACGCAGGTGGCGCACCTGGCGTCGGCCCGCCGACTGGACGAACCGTCGCGACAGCAGCAGGTCGGCGATGAACGCCACCAGGATCGCGGTGGTCATCAGCCCGGCGAATATCAATCCAATGCCCCATAGCCGCAGCCAGGTGTGCTGGTCAATGAAGCTGAAGTCGCCGTATCCGACAGTGGCAACGGTTGAGGCCGTGAAGTAGAACGCGTCGACCCAGTTCATCGGCCGCTCTGGATCGTGGTAGGTAAATCGCAGCAACACCGACGACCCGATCAGCAGCACCACAGCAGCGGCCAACACCCGGTAGAACAGCGGGTTGATGTCGTCGCGCATCACGCGGAAACCGGTGATCATTCGCGATATCCGCGAGGGACGCGCCCCCGTCGTGCGAGCAAGGGGCTTAGGAACGGTGATGTCCTGGGCGGCGAGCTGGTCCGCGGTGCCGATCATCGCGGTCCAGTCGCCCTCATGCACTTGCAGGTCACGTCCGGGACACGCCACCACCTCGCCCGGGCTGGGCGAATTCGCCCCCCGGATCACCGCGACCGGCGCCAGGTCGCCATACATCTCCCGCAGCGTGGCGTCGCCCGGGGCGTCGGTTCCGGAGATGACGAACTCGATGCCGGCCACCGAGATCGCGTGCGTGGTGCGGGAGAGGCAGGCTTCGACCACCAATGGTGCGGCCAGGTCGGCGACGTCGAGGATCGCTCCGGGCCCGTTGCTCAGCGCCATGGCCTCACGCAGGACGGTGTTGGCCAGCCGCGCCACCACCCGCACGGTCGGGCTGAGTTGCCTTGCCAGCAGGGCGATCTGGAGATTGAGGTCATCGTCGTCGTCGGCGCAGATCACCGCGGTCGCGTCCGCCACCCCGGCGGCCGCCAAACCCTCCGCAGTCGCGACTACTACGACCTCGGTGCCCGCGCTCTGCAGTTCCTCGATGATCCGCATTCCCAGCGGGTCATCTCCGCAGACGATGGTGTGGCCCTGCATGCTGAGCACGCTACTGCGCGAGCCGCCCTTCCGAAGGCGAAGATACAACCATGCCCACCAGCCCCAAGGTCTATATCAAGGCGTGCATCAACGGCGCACGCACCCCGGACCAGCACCCGAACCTGCCGGTCACTCCCGAGCACTTGGCGGCCGAAGCGGTCGCGGCGCACCAAGCGGGCGCCAAGGCGGTGCACATGCATCCCAAGACCGCCGACGGCGTCGACTCGCTGCTGCCGGACGCCGTCGACGCCGCGGTGTCGGCGGTGCGGCACGCCGCGCCGGGTCTCCCACTGGGGGTGACGACGGGGTTCTGGGCGCTGCCCGACGCGGACCAGCGGTTGCGGGCCGTCGAGGGGTGGACCGTGCTGCCCGACTTCGCGTCGGTGAACTGGCATGAACCCGGGTCGGAGGACCTCGCCCGGCTGCTGTTGCGCAAGGGTCTCGGCGTCGAGGTCGGTATCTTCCACGCGGAGGCGGCCGCGTCGTGGGCGTCGTCCGAGATCGCGCAGCATTGCATGCGGGTGATGATCGAGTTAGGAGGAGACGGCGGCCCCGATGATTGGACTGCCACCGCCGACGATCTGCTGAGCCAGGTGTTGGCGGCGGGCTCGCACGCGCCGGTGCTGCTGCACGGCCTCGACGAGAGTTGTTGGCCGCTGCTGGAACACGCCGGGGTGCGCGGCGTGCAGACCCGTATCGGCATGGAGGACACGTTGCGGCTGCCGGACGGTTCGACCGCTCCGGGCAACGCGGCGCTGGTGTCCGCGGCCGTGCAGCTGCTCAGTCGGTAGGGGCCGCCAGCGCGAAGTCGGCGTAGTCGAAACCCGGTACCACCACGCAGCTGACCAGGGTGGGTTCGTCGTCGCGGGGGCGGGCCCGCTGCCAGTGCCCTGGCGGCACGACGAGCTGCGGTTGCTCGCCGGCGACGATGTCGGCGCCGAGCAGATGCGTTGTGGCACCGGCGTGTTCGGGACCGAACTGCAGCAGCAGCGGGCTGCCAAGGTGATAGAGCCACAGCTCCGCGCTGCGCACCGTGTGCCACGCCGACTGCTGACCGGGCATGAGCAGGAACAGGATTGCCGTTCCGGCGCTGCGTGGGCCGGTGTAATCCTGCGGCAGCGCGGATTGGGGCATGGTCAAACCGCTGCGCCAGGTTTCCTTGAACCAGCCGCCCTCGGGATGAGGGGACAGGTCGAGCCGGCGCGCCCAGTCCGGAAGTTCGCTCATCGCAAATACCGCCCTTTTCGGTGTCGGAACTCCACACTAAGAGACGATGGCTGGTGTCGAGACGCCTATTGTCCTGATCCACGGATTGTGGATGTCGCCGCACAGCTGGCAGGGCTGGATCGAGCGCTACGGTGCGGCGGGTCACACCGTGCACGCGCCCGCGTGGCCCCCAGGGCCCGACGTCGGAATCGGTGAAGTGGCAGATCACTACGCCGCGTTCGTGCGGGCGCTGCCGGAGCCGCCGATCCTGATCGGCCACTCGTTCGGCGGTCTGATCACCCAGATGCTGCTCGACCGCGGGCTGGGCCGCGCGGGTGTCGGCCTTCACCCCGCAGCGCCGCGCGGGGTGTGGCGGCTTCCGCTGTCGGTGTGGCGTGCGACGTGGCCGGTGTTTCGCCGGCCCGCAAACCGGCATCGCGCGGTGGCGCTCTCGCCCGGCGAGTTTCATTACGCGTTCGCGAACACGGTCTCTCGCACGGAATCCGATGCCTGGCACGCCAAACTGGCGGTCCCGTCGCCGGGGCGGCCGCTGTTCCAGTCCGCGGTCGCCAACCTGACGCCGCGTGCTCGGGCGGCGACCGTGGTCGATTTCACCAACTCCGACCGGGCGCCGCTGCTGCTGATCGCCGGCGGCCGCGACCACGTCGTGCCGTCATCGGTGGTCTACGAGAACTTCAACCGCTACCGGCGATCCCGCGCCCCGACGGATTTCAAGTTGTTCGAGGCCCGGCCCCATTTGACGGCCGTGCTGGACGGCTGGGATGACGTGGCCGACTACGCCTTGACCTGGACGGCCCGGCATACCGGATAGTCTGGCCGCATGGCTCGCCTGCGCCCCGGTTGGCTGGTTGCGCTGTGCGCGGCGATTCTCGCGGTCAGTGCCTGGCTGCCGTGGCTGACCACCAGCGCCGACGGGGGAGGGCGCGCCAACGCCATCGGCGGGATCGTCGGCCGCATGCCCGTACCGCCGCCGGGCTTCGGGGTCGGTCAGCTCATCGTCCTGCTCGCGGCGACGTTGGCCGTGGCCGCGGCGATGGCGGCGCGCGGTCTGTCCGCCCGGGTGGCATCCACCGCAGCACTCGCGATTTCGGTGCTGCTGGTGGTGCTGGCGGTCTGGTACTACCGGCTCTACGTGTATCCGCCGGTGTCGGCGGGCTACGGGTTCTACGTCGGAGCCGCGGTGGCGATCGCCGCGGTGCTGCTGTCCGTGTGGGCGATGGCGGCCGCCTGGACGGCGGCAAACCGAACGTCATGACCGGCTTCGTCGAACCGGTCACCCTGACCGGCGAGCGGTGGGTAGCACTGGAACCGCTTACCCGCGACCACATTCCGGAGATCGCCGAGGCTGCCGCCGACGGCGAGCTTGGCAAACTGTGGTTCACCGCTGCGCCGAAACCGGGGGCCGCCGAGCGGTGGGTGGAGACGCGGCTGGCGGCGCAGAAGCCCGACGAAGGCCTGACGTTCGTGGTGCGCCGCCTCGACGGCACCCTGGTCGGGTCGTCCAGCTATCTGAATGTCGACGCACCCAACCGGCGGCTGGAGATCGGCAACACGTGGTATGTCGCGTCCGCCCGACGCAGCGGGGTCAACGCCGAGACGAAGTTGTTGATGCTCGGCCACGCCTTCGACGCCCTGCGTTGCGTCGCAGTCGAATTCCGCACACACTTCTTCAACTTCACCAGCCGGGCTGCCATCGAACGGCTGGGCGCCAAACTCGACGGCGTGCTGCGCAGCCACCAGCTGTCCCCCGACGGGTCGCGGCGCGACACCGTCGTGTACTCGATTCTGGACATCGAATGGCCGGCCGTGCGGTCCAACCTGCGATTCCGGTTGGACCGCAACGGCTAACCTGTCGCGAAACTGAGCTTATGTACGAAGAGCCGACGAAAACTGGTAAATAAGTTCAGTTTCGGCACCCTAGCTCCACCGGTGACCGGATGGGTCCTCGAGCGCGAGCGTGATGACCGCGGTGCCCAGCCGGATGCGTTCGGTCTGCGCCGCCAAATCACTGTGCAATTGCGATGTTAGCACTCTCACCCGGAGAGTGCTAGGTCATTTCGGTGGATTTCCGCAGGTGGGAGGACTAGCCAAACTCGACGTCCTTGGTCTCGATCGTGCTGGCCGTCCGCCCCGGTGCCGCCTGGTAGGTCCAATACAGATTCGTGTGCGCGATGACCTGATCCGGCGGCGGCGCACCCCACTGCGTCTTGTCCCCGGTCGTGTGGGCGTCGCTGACGAGGGTCACGTCGTACCCTCTGACGAACGCGCCATGGATCGTCGAGCGGACGCACGCGTCGGTCTCCGCCCCGACGACCACGAGTCGTCCGACGCCGAGGCTCGACAGCACGGTCTCGAGGGTGGTGGCCTCGAAGGAGTCGCCGTAGTTCTTTTCGACAAGCGGCTCGGTGTCATCGGGAGTCAGCTCCGAGACGATCCGCCAGCCGTCGCTGCCCCTCACAATCTCCTCGTCCGAGTGTTGGACCCAGACCACGGGGACGCCTTCCCGCCGCGCTTGGTCGACGAGGCTGGCAACATTCGCGACGACCGCGTCGCGCTCGTGCGCCCCCTCGACGACGCAGTTCTGTACGTCGATGACGAGTAGAGCGCTGTCGGGCCGGTTCTCGAGTGTGGTCACGTCCGTCGACAGTAGACCTGAATAATGCGTCGGTCAGGTCAACGCGATGTGCGCTCCGCGCAGCGGCCGGGCGCACTGATCGCAGGCCAGCACCGCATCGAATCGCCGGCCGCAGCCCGTGTGCGTGAGGATCACCGCCTGCCCCTCGGGCGCCCGGAACCACTGTTGGGCCCACTGCAGCGCGGACACCAGCGCGGGGAAGAACGCGCGGCCCTTCTCGGTGAGCCGGTAGCGATTGTCGACGACGGTCAGTACTCCGTTGGCGGTGAGGGTCGACAACCGGTCGGCGAGGGAGCCGGGCGGCGCACCGAGTTGTGACTGGAAGTCGGTGAACCGGCTTATGCCAACGAATGCCGCCACCAACAGTGCAAATGCCCAGCGGTTGCCCATCACGCTCATCGTCTGTGGGAAGAGACCCGCCGCCCCGTCGCGCTGATCGGTCTCTGATCGCCGTCGCGTCGACGTGACCGGCATCGACCTCGGCCACGAACCGCTCGGACCCCATTGCGCGACAACGTCTTTCTCGGTCGCGGTGTCCCCGCACGCGCGGCAGGTGACCAGCGGGGCGAAGTCGGAGCCGCAGGCGCTGTGATGCATGCCCGGCAGCAGCTCGGCATGGCCGGGCACCCAGTGGCGCTCCCATTCCCAGATCGACAGAAGCACCGGCCACAACGACCGGCTACGCGGGGTGACCAAGTATTCGAAGCGTGGGGGATTGGATTGGTAGGCCCGGCGGTCCAGTAGTCCGTCGCGCGTCAGCGACTGCAGCCGGCGGGTCAGCACTGAATTCGAAATCGGCAGTCGCGCCATGAATTCGGCGTACCTAGTCGCGCCCAACAGCGCCTGCTGGATAACCAGCAGCGTCCACTCGTCGCCGAGGAGGTCGAGCATCCGCCCCACGGCGTTGGTGCCGCCTTCCGCCAATTCTGTTGGGCGGGAATCGGACTGCTCCACCTACAGGCCGATCGCGCTGGAGGCTGTGTCGGCTTCGTGCCAGCGCCGCAACTCAGATCCCGGCGTCCATGTTGAGTGGGTACCGCTGGAGATCCGTTCCGGCAGTGCCAATTTGCACACCGGTCCGTCGGCGACCTGCGCGGCGTCGAAAACCAGGCAGTACGAGGCGTCGGCGGTCATGTCCGTGGTCAGCGTCACCAGATAGCCGTCGTCCTCGCCGGTGCTGCCCACTCGCGGCGCCATCGCGGTCTCACTGCCGTACACGCCGTCAGGGAATGCGAACCGCTGCTCGGTGCCGGTGTGCAGGTCGTGCTTGACCAGCCCGTCGAACAAGAACCAGGATGGCTTGCCCGTCGCCGCGTAGGCGTAGCGATACTTGCCGCCGGCATGCCCGGCGTTGATCATGCCGAACTCGGTGATGGATTCCGACAGCTGCTCTTCGGACACATGGCCGGTCACCAGGTTGAACCGCCAACGATGTAGCCGGGCCTGCATGCGGTCCAGCGCCAGGAAGCGAAATGCCCGCTGCCACTTGCTGCCCATGCCGTTGTCGGCCGGTTCCGGATCGCCCTGGAAGAAGCCGTCGAGCACGATGTCGTCGCCGTCCTCGTACGCGTTCGTGAAATGCAGCACGAACGTCGGCTCGGCCTCGAACCATTGGATTTCAGAGCTCTGCCCGCGGCGCGGCATGACCGCAAAGCGCGACGGCATGTCGCGGTGGAACCGGGCGACGTGAGCGTTGCGCTCGAGCAGTTCGGGATCCCAGAACAACGGAAAGTCGTTGAGAATCACATAGTTCTCGGTGAACGCCATGTCATGCGGCAGCCGCGGTCCGGGCAGCGGGACGTCGACGTAATGCACGAGCTCGCCACGCCCGTCGACCACGCCGTAGTGCATGTACGGCGCCTGCTTGCTGTAGTTGAAGAACAGTAGCTCGCCGGTCCTGTCGTCGACCTTGGGGTGTGCCGAAACACCCCAGTCGAACGGGAACGCGCCGTTCCAGGACTCCTTGCCAAGCGTGTCGCCACAGTAGGGGTCGAGCCGGTACAGATCGCCGCACTGGTAAAAACTCGTCAGCGCGGTGCCGCGGTGCACGATCACGTCGGTGCTCGACGCGTCCTTCATCAAACCGCGTGCGCCCCAGCCGTGGTCGCGCTTGGCGAGGCCAACCGGCTCGGCTAGGCCGGGCCACAGCGGGCCACCCGCCTCGTTCTCCGCCAGGAACGCCTCGGTACGGATGAACCTGTTGCGGTAGAACGCCTTTCCGTCGCGGAATCCGACGACGTGCAGCATGCCGTCGCCGTCGAACGGGTGATACGCCTTGAGCGCGGGGTGCAGCGGATTCTCGGTGTTGCGCAGGTACACACCGTCGAGATCGCGCGGGATCTCACCGTCGACGACGGTCATGTCATCGGCGTCCCACTCGGTGGTCTGTGGGCGCCACGGGCCGGTCCGGTACGGGTGGTCGTCGTCCTCGGGCAGCGTGGACAGGAACTTGCCGACGATTTCCACGTCCATTGGTCAGGCCCCCTCTGCCGCGCTGACCATGAAGCTGACCGTGGTGGCGGTGCTGCCGCCGAAATTGAGCGTGCCGAAGGTCTTTGCGCCGTCCACTTGGTAGTTGCCAGCGCCGTCGCTGACCTGCTTGGCGGCGTCGACGAGCATGCGCACGCCGGACGCGCCGACCGGATGGCCGCCGCCGATCAGCCCGCCACTGGGGTTGAACGGTAGCCGCCCGCCGATCTCGATCTCGTTGTTCTCGATGGCCTTCCATGATTCGCCGGGACCGGTGAGCCCGATGTGGTCGATGGCAAGGTACTCGCTGGGCGTGAAGCAGTCGTGCACCTCGAAGCCGTCGACGTCCTCCAGAGTGACGTGAGCGCGGTCGAACGCGTCGAGAACCGCCCGTCGCACATGGGGTAGCACGTACGGATCGGTGGCGGCGCGGTCAAGCTTCTGCTGCAGACCCAGCCCGACCGTGCGGTGGCCCCAGCCGTCGATGCGGCCAATGGGTCGCACGCCGGGGTGGTCACGCAAGTACTCGTCGGTGACCAGCACGATGCCGGCGCCGCCGTCGGTCATCTGGCTGCAGTCGAATCGCCGCAGCCGGCCCTCGATGACAGGATTGATGTCGTCGTCGCTGCCCCGCCCGGCCACGAGGTCCGGCACCGTCCAGCCGCGGGTCTGTGCGTTGGGATTGCTTCGAGCGTTGGCGAAGTTGAGCTGGGCGATGGCCCGCAGATGGGCCTCGTCGATGCCGTAGCGCCGGTCGTATTTGTCGGCCACCCGGTCGAACATGTAGGGCCACATGAACTTCGCGCCGGAGCCTTCGTGGTCGGTCCAGGCGGCGGCGCCGAGGTGCTGTGCGGCGGTGTCGCCCGGCACCGTCTTCTCCAGTTCGACGCCGACGATGAGGGCCGTGTGGTAGGCGCCGGATCGAAGGTCGGCGATCGCCGCCAGGGTTGCGACGCTGCCGGATGCGCACGCGGCTTCGTGGCGCGACGACGGTGTGTTCCAAAGGCCGTCGTTGACGGTGGCCGGCATCGCGCCGAGATGACCCTGGCGGGCAAACATCTCGCCGAACGCGTTGGCGACATGCACCACCTCGATGTCAGCGGCATCCATCTTCGCCGCGGTAAGCGTCGAGTCCACCACCTCGGCGGTCAGATCGGCGAAGTCACGGCCTTCCCTGGTGAAGTTGCGCGCGAAGTCGCTCTGATAGCCGCCAAGGATCCAGACATCGGAACTGCCCATGACCGGCACGGTACTACAACTAAGAGAGTGACTCGGGCCGATTCGACGAGTATGGGGAGGCGGCCCCGCCGGCTCGATGTCTGAACCGACGAGACCTCAGCGGGTGTGACGGTCGACCAGCGCACCCGCCTGCACGGGAGCATTGCCCACCGTGCGGATTGACAAACCTGTACCGCCGAGCCGCAATGAAAGTTCATCCCACAATCGCTTGGTCGTCGGTTTCGTATGGACTTCCAGCCGGCACGGTTGACCGTCAGAGCGCTTCATCCTGCTCGGTGCGGTAATCGACATTGAGGTCAGGCGATGTGTTGTGCGGAGCGACAACATCGTTCGCTTCGGTACCTTCGCTACGAGCGTCAGGTTTCGTCTCGTCGATTAATCGCCGCATGTCGTGCCGGGTGTTCATTTCTTCGCGTTCAAGTAGCGCCATGTAGTCGGGATTTTGGCGCAGCACATCGTCGGCATCTGCATACAGCGCTCGGACGTTTGCAGCTCTGTCGGACAGCTGTATTAGCCGAACCCCCAGCATCATGGCTTCAGTGTCGCTGAGTTGTACGAGCCCGTCTGCGGCGCTAGCGGGAACTGCGATCAAGACCCACTCACCGGCGGAGTCGACTCGCCAACCAGCTGGCATCCCGCTCATGTGTGTCTGGTGCTCCGTTCTGGCGCTCGTATGGGCGACGTCTGTTGCATAACTGCGACGCACCACCCGTCCCTGCTGGGGGCGGGTTTTCTTGAAGTTCCTCGCCGGCGGTCGGACGACCGAGGTCATTCGCGTGCTTCGTGACCGTGAAAATGGTAAAGGTCGGTCCCTTCCACCTCGGCGGCGCGACGAATCAGCGCGCCCTGAATTGTGAGCCGCCGCTCTTAGGCAGCGCCAGCGGCACCGGTCCCGATCGCTCCCTGCCGGCGGAAGTGCCGTCGTGCCCGCACGAGTTCCCTAGCCCCGAAGGTTGCGTGAACACCGCTTTGCTGGGCTTCACCACCGTTCCCGATGTACAGCACGTCGTCGCGGCGGGTGTGTGGTCCCCACCCCTCGCTGAGGCGTACAGCCACCACTGATCCCCGCTGAACGTGTTCCCACCAAAACCATGCGTCTCGACTCACGCCGGCGCCATCGCCGTAGATCGACACCATCGCTTTGCTGGCCCGATGGGCGTGCTGATACACATCCTCGATGTAGAGCATGCTCAATTTGTTAGCCGTGGCGTACCGGTGGAACTCTGCCCATGCCTGCGCTGCGGCTGCGTCACGCTGCGGTTGTGGTCTGGCCATCAGCCAGACCACAACTCCTGCACCCACCATTAACAGGGTGAACGTCATGATCTCGTCAGCCCCCTCCCGACAGCGCAGACACTACGCCCAGGGGCCGACATGTCGCGGCCATGTCGCGGCGCCGTTTACCTCGGTGGGTTGTTGACCTTTGAGTAGTACCTAGGCACCTGGAAACGGGCGGTGTCCACGAACTTCTCGCACTCGTCTGCCGACAGCCGGTGCGACATCACCACCCGGAACGAGGCCAGCACGTCGTCGAACGTGATGTCCGGGTTCGCGTCGCGATCGTGAATATGGATCTGCGACATCAGATCTCCATAATGAACGTCTACACGCTTTGCACGCTCGACTCGTCCTGTGCCCACAGGCTGATCCCGCGGCCCATGCCGTCTGGCTGGGGTCGACAAACTCGGGTATTAAAAGTAGTTTTAATGTCATGGATGAGGTGTCGTTTTCGGACTTGCAGTTAAAGGGCAAGGCCACCGTGGAACGCTGGCTGGAGAGGTCGGCGGGGCGGTCGCTGCTGGTGCGCCGCCGTGACGCCGAGGATCTGGTGCTGACGACGGTGTCGCGCGCTGAGCAGGAGCGTAAGGCGTCGTCGGTGACGTCGAGAATGTTTGTGGCGTTGATGCAGCGTGATGGGCGGGTTCGCGAGCTGGTGACCGATGTGCTGCCCGAGGTGTTTCCGTGGGTGGCGTTCCTGTCGCGTGAAGAAGTGCACGAGTTCGTCGCGGAGCTGGTGGCGACCATGCGCGCCGCGGAGTCGATCGACAACCCCGCGCCGGTGGTCCAGGTTGTCGAGAGCTGGCGGCATACCGCCGAGGTGCTGGCCGACCCTGAGCTGGCTGCCGTCCTGACAGCGCACAGCGTTGGCGACCACGGAGCTGTGCCTGCCGGCGCCGCTGCGCGCGGCGCCTGAGTGAGCCCGAAGCGGGGAGATCGTGTCGCGCCGCCGGCGGGCCGAGGGCAGTGGGAGTTGCGGTTTGCCACCAACGAAGCCGCAAAGGGCTGGGAGTCGTTGTGTCAGCAAGCCGCGGCCAACACCGAGGCCGCGTGGCGCGAGCTGCGGTCGCGGCCGGACAACCCGGCCCCGACTCCCCGTCATCATCGATTGAGGGGTCGGCTGGCCACCGCATCCCACAGCGGTGTCGCGATGGAGCAGTGGCAGTACGAGGTGACGAGCGGGGGCCGGATCTGGTACGTCGTCGACGTACAGAAGCGCACGCTGTGGGTCCGGCACGCCGGTCCTCGTCACCCCAGCGAAACCGAATAGATGTGTGTGGCAGCCCAGGGCTCGTGCGCGCGGGCGATCGGCTCAGGGCAGTGCCCCCGTCGCCGCCGGGGTCATCGTCATAGACCATCTGGAGAGTGAGATAGTCGCCCGCATAGCCCGTGGCTTCATATACGACCGATCGACGAGCCTGCTGAGCGCGAAATATGGGGTACGTCTCGCGAAAAACCCGACAGAGGCAATCAGTAACGGAAACTCAAGCGGCGCTGCCGCAGTATGACTGACCGAGCAGAATGATTGACCGAGGACTGTTGTCCTCGGTCAATCTAGTTGCGGCACAACAGTAGCTCTACCAGCGGTGCCGCAGACAGAATGACCGAGACTGCAAGTATTCCGTCAGCCTTTCGTTCACAAGTCTGCAAATTGTCCTTGCCCAGTCCCGAGTTGTACTCGAAAGCGACGGGGCAATTCGCTCGTATTGACGTGAAACCGCTAAATATGACTACCCGATCGCGACCTCCTTGCTGGCGGAGTTTGCACCAAAGCAAATGCATACTGGGGCCGCTGTTAGGGGCCCTTCACCTCCATGGTTCGCCGGCGCCGCCGTCGCCTACATCGTGGGAGATGTGTTGCTGCACTTCGATAACGGCTGGCGGTGGATGCTGGCCAGCGCGGCACTTCCGGCGACAATCATCGTGCTGCTGCGGCTGGGCACCCCGGAAATCACTACGCTGGCTGGCCAACCGTGGTCGTGAAGAGGACGCCAACGCGGTGCTGTTCAAAGTGTTCGGCCCCGGCGTGTCGGCGGCCGACCTGCCCGAAGAAGTCACCGAGAACCTCCGCGTCGGCGCGTTGATCAAGTTTGGATACGGCAAACGGATGGCCCCTTCATCAGCATCTTCTGGACGTGTTCCATCGTTCCGTTGCTCGCCGTCTACGCGGTCGGCCCGAAACCCGGCGCCGACCGTCACCGGACTGGACGATCTGCCGACCAACAGCATCTTGAAACTTCGAGGCTAGCCGCGCTCGTGTCACCCTTACCGCGCCACCCGCACCGCCATGCGATACGTCCCTGCAGCGTCAAATCTCAAGCACCCCTGAGGTTCTGCAGAACCAAGCTGAGCGGACGATCACCCATACCGTTGGGTCGTGGTCAGCGGTTGTGGTTGTGCATGACGTGTTTGGTGCGGGAGTAGTCGTCGAGGGCGTAGACAGATAAGTCGCGGCCGTAGCCGGAGCCTTTGAAGCCGCCCCAGGGCGCTTCGTTGGCCAGCACCAGGTGGGCGTTGACCCAGACGGTACCGAAGTCCAGTCGCGATGGTAGGTCGTGGCCGCGTCGGGCGTTCTCGGTCCACACCGAGGCGGCCAGGCCGTAGGGAACGGCGTTGGCGCGGTCGATGGCGTCGGATTCGTCGGTGAAGGTCTCGATGGTGATGACCGGTCCGAAAATCTCCTCGCGGGAGCATTCGGCGCCGTCGGGCACGTCGGTGAGCACGGTGGGCGCGACGAAGTATCCGGGGCCGGGCATCGCGGTTCCGCCGAGAGCGGCGCGGATGCCCTGGGCGCGGGCCCGATCCAGGAAGCCGCAGACCCGATCGAAGTGCGCCTTGGAGATCAGCGGGCCGATCTCGACGTCGTCACCGGCGCCGGGCTCGCCCACCACCAGGGAGCCGACTTCGCGGACCAGGTGGTCGATGAACTGTGCGGCCACCGACTCGTGCACCAGCACCCGGCAGCCGGCACCGCATTCCTGCCCGGAGTTCCAGTACCCGGCGGCGCGCAGCGCCGTCGCCGCTTCGGCGAGGTTGGCGTCGTCGAAGATGATCACCGGCGCCTTACCACCGAGCTCGAGGTGCACCCGCTTGAGCGACTCGGAGGCGTTGTGTGCCACCGCCTTTCCGCTGTTCACCGAGCCGGTCAAGGCGATCATGTCGATCTGGGGGTGTCCGGACAGCCGGTTCCCGACGACGGAGCCGTACCCGGTGACGACATTGAACACCCCGGCGGGCAGCAGGTCGGCGACGAGTTCGGCGAACTTCAGTGTGGTCAGCGGGGTCTGCTCGGAGGGCTTGAGGACCAGCACATTGCCGGCCGCCAGAATCGGGGCGATCTTCCAGGCCGCCATCAACAGTGGGTAGTTCCACGGCGTGATGACCCCGATGACCCCGAGTGGCTCGCGCAGGATGACCGACAGGTGACCCTCGGCATAGTCGGCGGCGGCTTGGGAGGTGATCGAGCGGGCGGCGCCGGCCATGAACCGGAACGTGTCGATCGTCTGCGCGACGTCGTCGTGGGACACCATCAGCGGCTTACCGGTGTTGGCCGATTCCAGCCGGGCGAGCACATCGGCGTGCTCGGCGACCCGGTCGGCGATCTGGTGCAGGATCTCGGCGCGTTGCTTGGGAACCAGCCGCGCCCAACCGGTTTTCGCTGCCATGGCGGCGGCAACGGCTCGATCGACATCGTCTGCGGTACCGACGACGACCGAGCTGAGCACCGATTCGTCGGCGGGATTGATGATGTCGAGGGTTTCGCTGTTCGCCTCGGCGGTGAATTCGTTGGCGATGAAGTGACCGCGGGGCGGCAAATCCGCCGTGGACACAAGCGAAGTGCCATCACCTCGTCGCACCTGTGCGGACGCGGACTGAACTGTCTGGGTCATGAGATCTTGCCTTTCCTAAAGGGGGTGACCGACGCGGACAGACTTGTCCGCAGCAGGATTTGACGAGTGGAGTTGGCGCGACGGGCCTGGATCTGCGCCGCCGACCAAGACCGTCGATGGAGGGGGTTTCCGGCCAGCACCGTGCAGATGCTGCATTGCTCCATGGCGGACATTCATCGACTCGAAAGTCGACGATCGTGGGTTTATCGAGAGCTTCGGGGCCATGACGTATTCGGTGAATTGCGTTGGTTCCCTACGTGGACGCCGATAGCTGTGGGAGGGCGGCGGCGAGAGACGAAATGGTGGCGGCCGTATCGGCGTCGAGGTCGAGAAGCGGCTTGCGGGGGCTTCCCACCGGGAACCCGACAGCATTGAGGGCGGTCTTGACCGCCGCGATGAACGGGGCAGACATGATCGCGTCCATGAGCGGGTAGATCCGCGCCCACTCGCGTCGCGCCCGGTCCAGTTCGCCCGCCACCAGCGCTCGATGGATGGAGACAAGTTGGGCCGGCATGATGTTCGCGGTTCCCGCCATCAAGCCGGCGGCACCCTCGGTCAGCGCGGCCAGCAGCAGGGTGTCCCAGCCGACGAAGGTCGAGATGACGTCGCCGTAGTTGTGGATGAGCTGCCCGGCCTGCGCCATGTCGGCGCTGGTGTCTTTGATGTAGCGGATGTTTTCGACCTCGCGGGCGAGCTGCCCGACGGTGGCGGGGGAGAGGTTGACACCGGTCGCGCTGGGAAGGTTGTACAGCATGATGGGAATGTCGACGGCGCTGGCGACGGTCCGTAGGTAGTGCAGGGTTTCCTCGAGGGTGAGGGGTTCGTAGTAGGGGGTGACGACCATCAGCACCGACGCCCCCGCCGCCTGGGCGTGCCGGGACAGTTCGACCGCCTCGGCGGTGCTGACCGCGCCGGTTTGGGCCACCACTGGCACGCGCCCGGCGGTCTGATCGATCACCGTCTCGACGACCAGACGACGTTCCGCGCCGCTCATCGCGGCGAACTCTCCGGTCGACCCGCAGGCGACCACACCGTCGACCCCACCATCGATACTGCGGTCGACCAGCCGGCGCAGTGTGTTCTCGTCGATCTGGCCGTCGGACGTGAAGGGTGTTGCGAGGGCGGTCAGGACACCGCTCAGTTGTGACGTCATGGATTCTCCTTCGGTGGGCGTCATAGTTGTTGTGCGAAGACTTTTCTCGTGCTCTGTCGGTTTTCAGGTTTCCGGCGAGTGGTGCCGTTAAGGCCGCGTTACGGCGGGACTCTTCGGTGCCGGAGTCGCTTGTTGTGCCTGGTGTGGGTGGTCTAGCCGCCCGCCTGCATGCGGTGGCGCATTTCGCCTACGCCCCGCATGTACGTGACAAGTTCGTCTCCCGGTGAGAGAAAACGCTGAGGCACGCGGCCGACCCCTACTCCGGGCGGGGTACCGGTGAAGATGACGTCGCCGGGAAGCAGTGGCGTGATCCTGGACAGGCGCGCGATGATCTCGGGAACTGGGAAGACCATGTCCGCGGTAGTGCCGTTCTGGACCTGTTCGCCGTTGATGGCACAGCCCAGTTCGATGGTGTCGGGATCGTCGAATTCATCGGGGGTGGCCAGCAGCGGACCGATCGGCCCGAACCCGGGAAACGATTTTGCCAGGCTGTACTGCGGCGCCGGCCCGCTGGTCTGCATTGTGCGTTCTGACAGGTCCTGTCCCACAGAAACCCCAGCGACATGGCCCCAGGCGCGTTCGGCAGGGATGTGCCGACCGCCCCGGCCGATGATCGCAACGAGCTCGACTTCCCAGTCCACCGTCCCGGGCGGCAGGCTGATGATTCCGTATGGCCCGGCCAGCGAGGTGGCAAACTTCGTGAACACCGTCAGATCCTCGGGCACGGCTAGGGAGGCCTCGGCAGCATGATCGGCGTAGTTGAGGCCGATCGCAAAGATCTGCCGCGGTTGTGGTACCGGATTGCCGAATTCACTTGGCTGCACTTGCGAGAGGGGTTTGCCTGTCGTGCCTTGGAGTGTGGCAGCGATCTCCAGCAGTTCGTCCCAACGTTCATAGCATTCCTGAATCCGGGGACTGAAACTCCCGCCGGTTTCCTTTGAGATGTCGATGATTTCGCTATTCGCGGTGACGAGCGTCAATCGGTTGGCGATGTTGGCTAGGCGCATTCGTGGACCCTTATTTGACTGGGCTGGACACGGGTTGAATCGATTCCCAGCATGGTTGTGGTCAGGCCGACGGCCGATTACGGATTTCGTTCGGGAAAGGCTCGATCAGCTGGATCCAGTGCTCTCTCCTCGGCACAGACGCTCGTGGGGAGTGGTCGAGCTGATCGAGGTGAAGTGGCCGCAGTGACGGCGTCGTCCTGCGGCCACTTCACCTGGCTGGGCGCTACTTTCGAGGCAAAGCTGACGCCGACTAGTGCACCAACCCGGCGGCCGTCTCGGTGAGGCTCTTCCCCTTTGTTTCGGGGGCCAGCCACTGCGACAATCCCGCACCGGCAGCGGCGATGCCGGCGGCGATCAGCATGGTCGTTCCGGACCCGAGGTTGGTCATGGACCACGGCAGCAGGAACGTGCCGAGGCCGGCCCCGACCCGGCTGACGGCGGCCGCGAAGCCCGTTCCGAGCCCGCGGATCTCGGTCGGGAAGACCTCGGCCGGGTAGAGGCCCGTCAGCGCGGTGTACATCGCGTTGAAGAACGAGAAGACGAGGAATAGGGACAGCACGATCAGCGGCGGTGCGCCCGCCCATAGGCCGATGGCCGCGAGGACCACGGTGCACAGCCACTGCGGCGGGACGGTCAGCACGCGGCGGCCAACCCGATCGATCAACAGGACCGTGACCACCACCCCGGCCGCAGCGAGCGCGGAGAGGCCGAGACCACCGGCGAGCCCACCACCGAGGCCGTAGCTCTTCAGCACGCTCTCGGCGAAGGTAGCGATCGCGAAGTACGGTGCGACGGCGCAGAACCAGAACCCCGAGGCGAACAGCGTGGCCCGCCAGTACTGCCGGGAGAACAGCATCCCGAGGCTGCCCTTGCGGGTGTCCTCGTGCTCGACGTCGGCCATGTCGGCGGAATGCGTCATGTACTTGTGAGCGATGGCGCGGGCCTCGTCGGGGCGGCCCTTGTTCCACAGCCAGCGCGGCGACTCGGGCAGGCCGAGCCGAGCGATGAACAAGATCACCGCGATGACGGTGCTCGAGCCCAGGATGACCCGCCAGCCCACGTCGGTCGTGGTGGTCAGCACGTAGCCCACCAGGAACGCGACCATGAACCCGACGTACCAGGCGACCTCAGTGACGCATATCAGCCGTCCCCGCAGCCGGGCGGGAGCGAATTCGGACATCAGCGGCCAGCCGACGGAGTACTCGACGCCGATCGCGACACCCATCAACAGCCGCACCAAGAACAGCTGCCAGGCCGAGTCGACAAAGAACTGCAGGACCGAACCGACACAGAAGAGCGCCATGTCCGCCATGAACAGCGGCTTACGACCGAACTTGTCGGCGAGCCAGCCCCCGAGCGGCGAGCCGATCAAGATGCCGAGCAGCGCGGACGCCGCGATCAGGCCCTCCCAGAGCTCCGAGAAGTTCAGCTCGGCGGAGATTGGGCTGATCACCGTCCCCATGATCCCGAGGATGAAGCCGTCGAGGAACATCCCGCCGATCAGGACGGCGACCAGCCTGATCATGAAGCGTCGCTTGAACGCCGCCGAGCTCTGGTCCAAACCGGCGGCTGTGTTCTTTATCGATGGCACCGGTCACTCCTCACGGTCGCGATGGATGACATGGTTTCTCCTAATTTCTTCGGGGGATAGGGAGGGCCTGTGCAGGCGATGAAACCGAGCGGCTCATCGAGTGCGGGCAAGCTCGCGGGCAGGGATGGGTTATTGAATTGAGTGGCTCACACGGTGTTCATTTTTTGAACGTCGTGATCAAAAGTGTGGCATGAGACCCAAGTCGCGTCAAGACCGGGCCACGTCACAATCCCTGCCGGGCGCTACCCCGGCCGCGGAACGTGGAGCGCAATCGGCCGATGGCGACGATCGCCTACCGCCCCCGGGGCCGATGGCGTCGTCGCCGACCCGGACGAAGCCCGCCCCCACACATGACCTGCTTTCCATCCTCTGACCAGCCGATTGTTCGAACCTGAGCGGTGGCCGGCGGGTCGGTGGATCGGCCAGCGAACCGTCGAGGTGATAAGCCCGAGCGCCAGCGCGATGTCCGGCCCACGGATTCGAGGCGGCATCTCAGTCTTGACACATCGTGATCCACACCGCACCATCAAGAAAATGAACGATATGTTCAGATCACGAACGGACTCTCACGTCCGTAAAGCGGGCAAATTCGAACGAAGATTGGTGATGGCGTGTCGATGACGAGCCGGAATTCGTTGCCCGAGACCATGTCCGCGGTGCGCCTGACCGGTCACGGCGGATTCGACCAACTCGAGTACCGCACCGATGTTCACACCCCCCGACCCAAGCCCGGCGAAGTACTCATCAACGTGGCGGCAGCCGGAGTGAACAACACCGACATCAACACACGCATCGGCTGGTACTCGAAGGGTGTGACCGCTGAGACGAACGCCGGCGGTGCGACCGGGTTCGGGTCGGTGGACGACGAGGATGCCAGCTGGTCGGGCACGGCGCTGCAGTTCCCCCGTATTCAGGGAGCAGACGTCTGCGGCCGCGTCGTCGAGGTCGGCCGGGGCGTGCCCGCTGAGCGCATCGGCGAACGGGTGCTGGTGCGCACCATGCTCCGCAGCTATGTCGATTACCGTCCCTTCGAATGCTGGACGCTGGGCAGCGAGTGTGACGGCAGCTTCGCCCAGTACGTGGTTGCTCCCGCACGAGAGACGTACGCGGTCGACTGCGACTGGAGCGACATCGAACTCGCCGCAGTGCCGTGCGCCTATTCCACCGCGGAGAACATGTTGCACCGCACCGCAGTCACCTCCGAACGCGTGCTCATCACAGGGGCGTCGGGCGGAGTCGGCCTGGCAGCTGTCCAGCTCGCCAAACGCCGAGGAGCCACCGTCAACGCCGTCTGTTCCGCCGACAAAGCGACAGACGTCACAGCCCACGGCGCCGACCAGATCATCGAGCGCGGAACGGATTTGGTCGACGCCCTCGGTGCCGCCTCAGTCGATGTCGTGATCGATTTAGTGGCAGGCCCCCAGTGGCCCCAACTGCTTGATGTCCTGCGCACCGGAGGCCGCTACGCAGTCGCCGGTGCTGTCGGTGGACCCATCGCCGAGATCGACGTGCGCACGCTCTACCTCAAAGACCTCACCCTGCACGGCTGCACCTTCCAACCTGACGACGTGTTCGAGAACCTCATCGGATACATCGAGCGCGACGAGTTTCGTCCCGTCGTGTCCGCCACGTATCCGCTGTCCGACATCGTGCGCGCCCAAGAAGATTTCTTGGCCCGCAAGCACATCGGGAAGCTGGTCCTGATCCCACCGTCCACCCCGTAACCGATACGGGCAAACTGTGCGCGCGCATCACCGGGACCCGCGTCGCGTCGACCGTTATGAGTTAGGAGAAACGAGATGAAGATCTCGCAGATCGATCTTTTCCAGGTAGACCTGCCGTACTCCGGCGGGGTCTACAAACTGTCCGGCGGCCGCTCGTACACCTCTTTCGATGCGTCGATTGTTCGGATCACCACCGATGACGGCACCCAAGGATGGGGCGAGAGCACACCTTTCGGCGCCACGTACATCGCTTCCCATGCCCTCGGTACCCGCGCCGGCATCGCCGAGATCGCGCCTCACCTACTCGGCCTCGATCCGCGCCAAGTGGACAGAATCAACGACGCCATGGACGACGCCCTGGTCGGCCACAACCACGCAAAGACCGCGCTCGACGTCGCATGCTGGGACATCTTCGGCAAATCAGTCGGACTGCCGGTCTGCGAACTGCTGGGCGGCTCCACCGGGGTACCGCTACCGACGATCTCCTCGATCTACGCCGGCGAACCCGAGGAGATGCGGCGCCGAGTCGCCGATCACCGCGCCCAGGGATACCGCGGCCACTCCATCAAGATCGGCGCACTCGACAGCGAGGGCGGACCAGCCCTCGACGCCGAACGAATCGCCGCCTGCCTTGCCGACCGACGCCACGGTGAGTTCTTCCTCGTCGACGCCAACGGCGGACTCGTGCCCGAGACCGCCTTGCGGATGCTGCGCCTGCTCCCCGCAGGCCTGGACTTCGTCCTGGAAGCCCCCTGCGCGACATGGCGGGAAACGATGTCGCTCAGAAAACGCTGCCCCTACCCGATAGTGATCGACGAACTCGCCCAGCAAGACGCCGACCTCGCCTTCGCTGTGGCCAACGACGTCGCCGACGGTATCGGCCTCAAGATCTCGAAAGCCGGCGGTCTGACCCGAGGGCGTCGTCACCGCGACATCTGCCAGGCGGCAGGGATGACCGTCAGCGTGCAGGACACCGTCGGTTCATCCATCGCATTCGCCGCCATCGTGCACCTCGGCGCCACCGTCCCTGCGCGCGTGTTGAGGTGCATCCTCAATTGCGAAGACATGGTGACCCTGCGAACGGCCCAATTCGACGTCACCCGCCACGACGGCGGAACGATCAACGCGCCCACTGCTCCCGGCCTCGGGCTAACGGTGCACGAGGAGGTCCTCGGCTCACCTGCCGCAACGTGGACGGTCTAGTCAGCGGCGGCACCCTTCGGTGGGGTGATTCGCTCCCGCGGGACCAGACCGTGGCGTACGCCTCGACCACGATCGTCGCTCCTGGGCTGATGATGCGACGACGAGAGCCACGCTGCCGGTCGGCTGATTGACGGCTGCGTGGTGCACTCGGTTGTCGGTCCCATCCCTGGGTGAGGACAATGATTCCGGGCACGCGCGAAGTTTTCGTCGGGTTGAGCGTCGATTGGGTATCTGTCGATGGGGCAACGAAGTTCCCATCGCGACCGGACCGGGCTACTGAGCCTGACGGTGCCGCCGCACTGTGAGGATGCGCGTCGAGGACCGTCGCGTCTATCTCGTCGTGCGCGGCGATGATCTACCCGCGTCCACAGACGAAGCGCTCCGCCGGATCGCCGCCCGAAATTCCGCCCAGTCACGACAAGTGCCATCGAACGCGGGTATATCAGCGGCTTCGCGGAGAAGCCGTCCGACGGGTGGCTGCTCGTTCGCAACGCCCAAGCTGGTGTGTCGACCGGGATGATGGCGGGCGGAACCAGCTGCCCGCAGGGCGAAGTCGGCCAAAGCGATCACGTGGCGGCGTGGTCGCGGAGCGGAGCGGCGCAGGTGAGCATGTAGGGCATGGGAGGAATATCGTTGAGATAGCCGTAATGCGTTGCACCCCAACGCCCAATGACGACGGTTGCCGCCATCGCGCACCTTGAGACTGAGCCCCTGTCGTTTCCTGAACCCGGTGTCATCTCGGAATCTGCGCTGCGAGGGTGCACGGTGTGTCTCACGCCGGGCACCGGCATTGCAGCGCTTGTCTCAGACCAATGGCATCTGTTTGCGGGTCGCGCCGGGAACACCGCAGGCAGCTAAGCAGGCTTCGCGGGGCATCCCGAGCGCAGACCCGCCGCCGTCTCGATCGGCCAGAGATGGCCCAGCCCGGCACGTCCAGCGACCGATCGCTTTTTGCCTCAGGGCACGAGCACGATCGACCCGCTCGTCGTCCGGCCTTCCAGATCCCGGTGAGCGTCGGCGGCGCGGTCCAGCGGATACTCGGCGCCAACCCGGACGGTCAGTGAGCCGTCTACGATGGCGCCGAACACGTCTCCCGCACGCCAGGTCAGCTCGTCCCGGTCGCGGACGTAGTGCGCGAGCGTCGGCCGGGTGAGGAACAAAGACCCCGCCGCATTGAGCCGCTGTGGGTCGAACGGCGGCACGGCCCCGCTCGCGGCGCCGAAAAGAACCACCGTTCCGCGGATCCGCACCGAGGCGAGGCTCGCCTCGAACGTAGATGCCCCGACCCCGTCGTAGGCGGCGGCAACCCCGTCACCGTCGGTGAGCTCACGGACCCGGGCGGCGATGTCGTCGTCGTAGCGCAGCACCTCGGCGGCGCCGGCCTCCCGCGACAACGTCTCCTTCACATCCGACGACACGGTGGTGATTACCCGCGCGCCGAGGTTCGTGGCGAGTTGGGTCAGCAGCAGCCCCACGCCGCCCGCCCCCGCGTGCACCAGCACGGTGTCGCCGGACTGCACCGGGTACGTCGAGTACGCCAGGTAGTGGGCCGTCATACCCTGCGCCAGTGCCGACGCTGCCTGCGGCGCGGGCACCTCATCGGGCACCGTGATCGCGATCGCAGCGGGCACCACCACCATTTGCGCGTAACTGTCGGGCGCCCCGCACCAGGCCACGCGGTCGCCGGGAACGAAGTCGCGCACGTCGGCGCCGACGGCCTCGACGAGGCCCGACCCCTCGTCCCCGGGAACGTACGGAAGCATCCGCGGGTACGCCCCGGTCCGAAAGTAGGTGTCGATGAAGTTAACGCCGATCGCGTCGGAACGGACGAGCAGATCGCCCGGGCCTGGTTGGGGATCGGGAATCTCCATGGGTTCGAGGACGTCGGGGCCACCCAGGCGGGAAACCAGAATGCAGCGCATGGTCAGAGTTCTACGACCCGACGGACAGCCACCGGTCGCCTGGCGCTCGGTGGGGCGAAAGGGTGCCGAGTCATAAGCAGCGACTCCCACGAGGAGCGGGCGAGCCCTGCGCCCTCGCTATCGCGGTACCCCTCGCCCCAGACCGCTGGCCCGCATCGAGGTTGATCGGCTGGACTTCGAAAGCCGCTGTCGGCGTCGAGTGCGGACCAGGCCTTGATGGGTGCGGTAACCGGCTCACCGCTAAGCCGGGCCCGCCGCAGCCGCTCGGCGAGGTGCTCAAACTCGGTGATCCGCACTGGTATCCCTTCCCTTCCAGACAGCATGCTTTTTGCCGGGGTTACACCGCAGCCAGCGAGCACAAAAGCAATTGTTCGTTTATTGAACACGTAGTTCACTTGCTGAACGGACACACTGTACCGCCGGCGTGATCTGCTCGTCAATCCTGCACAGAGAGCTAGTCAGGTCGCGCCGATGGCGTAGAGGGGCCTTCTCCGACGGGGTGGTCACCACCTCAGTGCCGCCCGCCATCCGCTCGTCGGCGCAGCCAAGTCACCTCATCGCTGTTCTCGACGAGCTGGTCCCATTGGACGACGCGCGGCGAGACGCGATCGTCCTGATCAAGTCATCACAGTGTCGCGGACCAAACCAGTGTTCGCCTCCGTGACCGAACAGATGGCCTAGGACCGAAAATGTACGGGCGCAGAACCACTTCGGGCAGGGTTGATCACAAAGCCAAGTTGACGGCGATGCGCAGCGACGCTGCGATGGGGCTCCCTGCTGAGAATTGCGGCGGTTAGTCGGCGTCGTGCCAGAAAACCTCGCTCAGGCGATCGACGATGTCCTGCATGCTTTGGAGCGCCTCTGGGATACGATCGCGGCCGAACCGGTAGCGGGGACCGTTCAGCGTCAGGATCGCCACCATATTCCCGGCCGAGTCGCGCACCGGACGCGACAGCGACAACAACCCCTCTTCGAGTTCATTATCGATAACTCCGAAGCCTTGTTCGCGGATCTGCTGGAGCTCTCGAAGCAGTGTCGTGCGATCGGTGATGGTGTGTTCGGTGTAGGCCTCGAGTTTCTCCGGCAGCAGGGCTAGGGCCTTTTCCACCGGCATCTCGGCCAGCAGAACCTTTCCGGTCGAGCTGGCGTGCAGCGGCCACCTGTGCCCGATCAAATGCTGCGACATCTGCGAGCCGGCTCCCACGTAGTGCGAGCCGAAGGCCTCGGCGACAAGGTCCACCCCGTCGTGCGCGTTCGGCACCGACATGGACACTGACTCGTTGAATTTGTCGGCAAGCTCCTGTAGCAGGGGCTGCGCTCGGGCGACCAGTCCGGCATAGGGATCGGCAAGGCGGCCCAGCCGCGCCATCTCCCACCCAAGTATGTAATTGTTGTCGATGCGGTCCACCAGACCGGTCCGCTCCAGGCTGTAGAGCAGGCGGAAAGCGGTAGGCCGCGAGATGCCAACCGCCTTGGCCAGGGTGGTCACAGTGGCCCCGGATCGCGGTTGTGCGGCCAGCTCGCGGAGCAGACGCACCGCCTTGGTCACTGACTTGTTGGTCAACTCGGTCGGCTCGGCCGCCTCAGTCATCGCCCTCCCTAACCTTCGACAACGCCTTTTCGTCCACTATAGCGACCAGTCGTTCGGAATCTGAACGGCTGCTATGGCGGGTCGGGGCTTCGGCGGAAAGTTGTTAGGACACCGAGCGTCCCCAGGCGCCTGATTCGCCGGCGACGTTGATCTGGCGTGGCAGGTGCAGGGGATTGGTTTCCTGGAGGGGGTCAGGAAGCAACTCCGGTGGCGCGTCCTGGAAGGTGATCGGGCGCAGGAAGCGCCGCATGGCCGCGGTGCCGACGGAGGTGTGGGCGACGGCGGTGGTGGCTGGGTAGGGGCCGCCGTGGTGTTGGGCAGGGGTGACGGCAACACCGGTGGGCCAGCTGTTGAACACCAGTCGGCCCGCGCGGGTGGCCGCCAGGCGCACCAGCCGCCGCAGCGCATCACGCTCGGTGGGGTCCAGTTTCGCGGGGGTGTGCACCGTGATTGACAGCGTGCCCTCGATAGCGGTGAGGATCTGGTGCACCTCGTCGTCGCTGCTGTACTCGACGATAAGCGCGGCGGGACCAAACGTCTCCTCGAGCAGCGTGTCGGCGTCACCGAGCAACTGTTGGGCCGAGATTCGCAGCACAGTCGGGCTGAGGGACGGGATCTCGTTGTCCCCGCTGACTTCTTCGCCGCCGTCGAGCAGGATCTCTATGCCGTCTACCCGTGCGGCCTCGTCGAGGCGGTGGCGGTAGCCCTCGGCGATCTTGGCGGTGAGCATCCGCGCGGCGGCTACCTCGCGGGCCAGGGCGGTGATGCGTTCGGCGAGTGTCGATCCCTGCGGAACCAGGAGAAGGCCGGGCTTGGTGCAGAATTGACCGGCGCCCAGGGTGAACGAGCCGACGAAGCCCGCGGCGATGTCGTCTGCGCGCTCGGCGGCGGCACCGGCGGTGATCAGCGCCGGGTTGAGGCTGCCGAGTTCGCCGTAAAACGGGATGGGTCGGGGCCGTGCGGCGGCGATATCGAACAGCGCACGTCCGCCGCTGACCGAGCCGGTGAAGGCGCCCGCCGCGATGCGCGGATCCTGTAACGCGCGGATGCCCGCCTGCACGCCGGTGATCATGGCGAAGAGGCCCGCGGGCGCGCCGACGCCGGCCAGGCTGTCGGTGACGATCGCTGCGGTGAGCGCTGAGGTGTGCAGGTGGCCGGGGTGGGCTTTGAGCAGCACAGGACACCCCGCGGCCAACGCGGAGGCGGTGTCGGTACCGGCGACGGAGAACGCGAACGGGAAGTTGCTGGCCGCGAACACCAACACCGGGCCGATGGGCAGGTGGTAGCGACGCAAATCCGGGCGGGGACCTAGGGCGAAGCCCGGGTCGGCGCGGTCGATCACCACATCGAAGAAGCGCCCGACGATGAGCTCTTCGGCGAACATCCGCAGTTGCACGCTGGTGCGGGTGAGTTCGCTGCGCAGCCGGGCCTCCGGCAACCCGGTCTCGGTGCGCGCCGCGGTCACCAGTGGATCGGCCTGCGACTGCAGCGCGTCGGCGATGGCCAGCAGTGCGCGGGCTCGCTCCCGTGGTGTGTACTCCTCCCATGCCGGGGCAGCAGCCACGGCGGCGTCGAGGGCCAGGTCGAGGTCGCGGTCGGTGGTGTCGGCCATCTGTGGGATTGCGGTCATGAACGTGGCTTTCCTGTTCGAAGGGTGCGGTGCAGATGCACGGCGTGAGGCGGTGGTGTGGGGTGGTTACACCGCCACCGGCTCTCGCTAGCTCCCCAGGCGCCCTTTGTGAAACACCAGCGGCTCGCCCGCCTCGGCCTGCATGTGGGTGACCTGGGCGATGACGATGAAATGGTCGCCCGCGTAGAGCTCGTGGGTGACCTCGCAGTCGATCCAGGCGTGCGCGCCGGTGATGCAGGGTGAGCCGGCCGGTGACAGTGACCAGTCAAGGAAGGCGAACTTGTCAGGGTGTTTGCTTGACAATGCCCGGTACACCGACTCTTGTCCGGCGGCCAGCACGCTGGCGCACAACCGTCGTGCGGACCGCAGTTTAGGCCAGCTCGTCGACGTGTCGGCGACACTGAAGCTCACCAGCGCCGGTTCCAAGGACAGCGATTGAAAGGTGCCGACGACCAGACCGCACGGTGTTGCGGTGCCGGGCACGATGGCCGATACAGCGACCACACCGGTGGGCAGGTGGCCCATCACGCTGCGGTAATGCGCCCGGTCGATGGTGGTGGTGTGCATGGCATTGTCCTTTCTGATCGCGCCCGCACCGGCGCGGACGCGGTGCGCGAGCGCGGCGGCGGTATGACCCGATAGCCGTCGATGTCGTTTGCTGTGGATCATGGCGTCCCGACCGGGGATGCGTCGGCGTCCATATATCGAACACAGCGTTCAATCTGGTGTGGTTCTATCGTGCGTGGTGGATCACGTTCTGTCAAGGGGTGCGCGGTGGTCTTGCCGGCGGTTGCGACGCGCTGGGCGCTCGGAAACGACAGTCTGGCGCGCCGCGAATGGATGTGGCGGCCAGGCGGCCTTTCGGCGTAACCCGTTCGGCATGGTGGGACGTGCTGCGGGACAAGGCGGGCTGGCACACACGGGCACGGCGAGCGCTTTGACCAGCGACTTCGGATAGATGCGGGGTCAGTCGACGTGAGGGTCTGAGCAGCGGGCGGTGTCCGTGACGGTGCGGCTCAGGGAGCCTCGCTCTGGCCGTCGGGCTGGTTCCGGCCCCAAACAACATGTGGCGAGGCGGTGTGGTGGAACCGCTCTTGACGGACGATGAGCATCGTGCCACAATTTGGTCATCGCGTTCATAAATTGAACACTGATATCGGTAGTCTTCGCGGCCCAGTGTCGCTGGCTGAGTAACGCCGTTTGACTCGATACTCAGCGAGACTTCAGCTCGACACGTCGCATACACGGGTCCTGACAACAACAACGGTTGCCTACCCGAACACCTGTGAGACAAGGAGTTCACGATCATGTCAACCATTACTGAGGCCCTGCACGCACTGGCCGACAAGAAGATGGTGGTCGTCGTCGACAACGAAGACCGTGAGAACGAGGGTGACCTCATCATGGCCGCTGAACACGCCACCATCGATAACGTGGCGTTCTTCCTGGAACACACATCGGGATTCCTCTGCGTGGCCATCGACGAGTCACGCGCCCGCACGCTGGGTCTGGGCCTGATGGTGCCGACCAACACCGAACGCCATCGCACGGCCTATCTGGTCAGCGTCGATTACACGCCTGCCACTACCACCGGTATCAGCGCCGGTGATCGTGCCGCCACCGTGCGGGCCTTGGCGGACCCGCACCTCGACCCCGCCGACCTCGCCCGGCCGGGTCATGTGATGCCATTACTGGCCAAGCCCGGCGGAGTCCTCGAGCGTCCCGGGCACACCGAAGCCGGAGTGGACCTGTGCAAGATGGCCGGGCTGAGCGGGGCAGCGCTGCTGTGCGAGATCGTCACACCCGACCGGCGTGACATGATGCGGCGCCCGCAGCTGGAAGCGTTCGCCACCCGCCACGACATCCCCATCATCTCGATCGCCGCACTTCGCGCTTGGCGTGAGCAGGCCACGTCGACACCGACCGGCCCGCTGGCCGCGCGCCGCTCGCCCGGGCTCACCGTCACCCGCAGTGGACACGCCGCCCTGCCCACGGATATCGGCACCTTCCACGCGATCGCCTACCACTCGGAGCGCGAAGGGATCGAGCATCTGGCGCTGGTGATGGGTGATCCCGCAACCGCGCCCGCACCACTGGTACGCCTGCACAGCGAATGCCTCACCGGCGACCTGGCCGGATCGCTGCGCTGTGACTGCGGAACCCAGTTCCAATCGGCGCTCAGCACCATCGCCGAGGCCGGAACTGGAGTCCTGATCTACCTGCGTGGCCACGAAGGCCGTGGGATCGGACTGGGCAACAAACTGCGGGCCTACCAACTGCAGCAGCACGAAGGACTCGACACCGTCGATGCCAACGTCAGCCTCGGCTTGCCGGTCGACAGCCGCGACTACGACTGCGCCTGCGACATTCTCGACGACCTCGGCGTACGCGAAGTGCGGTTGATGACCAACAACCCCGACAAGGTCCGCGCGCTTGCCGATCACGGTATCAACGTCGTCGAACAGGTTCCCCATGAGGCCATGCCCGGTTACTACAACCGCGGCTATCTCTTAGCCAAGCGTGACCGCCTCGGTCACACCCTGCAACGAGTCGGCTGAGCACACCCGCAAGCGACAAATCTGCGCAATCCATTTGTGCTGATCACGATTCCCGCCGGGACCACCCGGAAGAAACGGTCAGTGACCACCACGGGCACCATCATCGAAACCCATCCGGAGCCCGCCCTTCATATCGGCGCAGTCGGCCCAGTACACCGGCTGGTCGACCGCCCGACGGTGGGGCGCTCGTTTTCGAGCAGCCCATCCGCGACCACCTCGACGTGGGCGACCGGAGTCGGTGTCGCTGATCTTCGACAGGCGGATCATCCGCACCACCCGGGTGCCTGGCGCACCAACGTCATCACCGAAGGCGTCGATCCGCAGATCAGCTGTTACGACAAGTCCAGCCGGATCAAGCAGTATTTCAAAAAGCACCGGGCATCTCGCACCGAGACGGTCATCTGCAACACCCGCGATCTCGGCGTCGGCCGGCGGGTCACCGTCAAGAACTCGAAAGCCCGTCGGGCGGCTGGCGGTGCGGGCAACCACTGGCACGCGCCCGGCGGTGTGGTCGCCTACGGATCGACCGGAGAGTTCGCCGCGAAGAGCGGCGCAGAACGTCGTCTGGTCGTCGAGACGGTGACCGATCAGACCGCCGGGCGCGGTCCAGGCCGTGCCGACGCAGAAGTTCGAAGGGGTCTACCGACGAGGGATTCTCGCGGAACTTGCGATACATCTCCTCGACCAACCACTCGTTCTGCCCGAATGGTGAAGGTGAACTAGACAAATCGCACCCGCGGTCGCTGCGATGAGCCCTTCGGCACGCGGATCACCGTCGGCTTGCCCCACCCGGTGCGCCCCTCCCTCGCGGGACGTCGAAAGAGACGTCTTCAACCGCGGCGACGGAGCCGCCTTGCACCTGGACAGCCCGACCGCGGGCCGGCGGGCTGGCCGCCTTGCGGTCGGGCAGCAGGAATGCCGTGCTGAGGTGTTTGCCGGTGACGATGAGCGGCTCCGGCAGGGAGGTCACGGAGTTACTCGTCGGTGCCGACAGTCCAGATTTTCATGGCGCTGAGCAACTCGCGGGGGTCCCATACGACCCATTCCTCGGCGAGCAGGTCGTCGGCGAACCGGCAAAAACTGGCTCCGGTAACCGATACCACCCGCTCGGTGGGAGGCACTCCCATGAAGGAGCCGGTGTGCGTGCCCTGGCTGCGCCAACGAATCGCGACCATGTCGCCCTGCTCGACCGTGTCCAGGATCTCTGTGTCGAGGTCGGGGAAGGCCGTGCGGGAGTCATTGATCTCCTGGCGCAGTACCTCGACGTCTTTGGCGCCAGACTTGGTGTGGCGAACGTAGTCGGGCGCCAGGATGCTTTCGAATGCCTCGACGTCGCCGTTTCCCCATGCGGCTCGCCAGGCCTGAAGAATGAAGTCGATTCGGTTGTGTTCCATTGCTGGGTCTCCTGTCGGGGTGGGGTTGTTGGTGGGTTCAGGTGAGCGACTTGTAGGTGCCGAATTGGCCGGCCTGGAAGAGCAGGGGCTCGCCATCCAGCTCCAGGGCGGGTTTAGTGGGTGGCGTCGGCGGTGGGGTGGGCGATGCGGTGGCCGGGGTGGTCGTCGCGGAGTCGGATGGCGCCGGGGCCGTAGAGTTTTTCGCGCAGGGTGGAGCCGTCGTAGTGGGTCCACATGGTGCCTCGGCGTTGCAGTTCGGGGACGACGAGTTCGATGAAGTCGGCGATGTCTTGGTATTTCACCGCGTGTCCGAGGTTGTATCCGTCGATGCCGGTCTCGGTCATCCAGCGGGTCAACTCGTCAGCGACGGTGGTCGGGGAGCCCACGATGGTGGGTCCGGTGCCGCCGATGCCGATGAACTCGGCGATGTCGCGGGGTGTCCATTCCTTGTCGGGATCCATCTTGGAGAACAGGTCGACCATGGTCTGCCCGGCGTCGGTCTTGACGTGTTTGAGGGGCACGTCGGGGTCGAACTGGGCCATGTCCAGCCCGGTCCAGCCGCTGTAGCGGGCCATCGCCCCGGCGTAGCTCACCAGCTTGCGGTACGAGTCGTACTTGGCGTGGGCGGCGTCGTCGGTGGGGGCGCAGATCACGTTGAGCATCTGCAGCACCTTGACGTTGTGCGGGTCGCGTCCGGCCTCGGCGGCCAGCTCGCGCAGCGCGTCGACCTGGCGCTTGAGGGCCGGGATGGATACGGCGTTGACGAAGACCGCTTCGGCGCTGGCCGCGGCCAGTGCACGGCCCTTGGTCGAGCCGCCGGCCTGGAAGATCACCGGGGTGCGCTGCGGGGAGGGTTCGCACAGCGCGAAACCGGGCACGTCGAAGTACTTGCCGTGATGGTTGATGTCGTGCACGCGGCTGGGGTCGACGTAGACACCGTTGTCCCGATCGCGCACGACGGCGTCGTCCTGCCAGGACGCCTCCCACAGCTTGTAGCACACCTCGAGGTGCTCCGCGGCCATGTCGTATCGCTCGTCGTGCGGGGTCTGCCGCCCGGTGCCGAGGTTGCGTGCGGCGCTGTCGGCGTAGGAGGTCACCAGGTTCCAGCCCACTCGGCCGCCGGTGAGGTGATCGAGGGTGCTGAACCGGCGGGCCAGCGCGTAGGGGTGCTCGTAGGAGGTCGATCCGGTCAGCCCGAAGCCGAGGTTTTCGGTGACGCTGGCCATCGCCGAGACCACCAGGAAGGGGTCGTTGGCCGGAATCTGTGCGGCATCGGCCAGCGCGGCGTCGGCGCTTCCCTGGTAGATGTCGTGGTAGCCGACGTTGTCGGCGAAAAAGATGCCGTCGAAACGGCCCTGCTCGAGCAGCTTGGCGTAGTCGGTCCAGTAGCGCAGGTCCTTGTAGCGCGCGCCTTGATCGTGCTCGTGGCGCCAGAGCCCCGCCGACAGGTGCGCCGGGCCCTGGAAGTCGAAGGCGAACAGCCGCATGCGTCCAGACGCCATAGGTTTCTCCGTTCAGAATGTGAACATGTAGTTCATGTGTTGAACACCACCTTAAGGTGATGGTGGGCGGCTCGTCAATAGGGCTTTCGTACTTCAGTGGCCCGACGAGCGCGCGTGTGCGCGATGAGGGCCGCCGTCGACCGGCACGCCCTCGGGTCCGTGACGCCACGCTCGGTGAGCCGACGCCGGCCGTATTTCGGGTGCGGTGACCTCTTCCCGGCATGCGTACTCCAACCGTTTCGACGGGGAGTGGTCGACGTGTACGCCGTAGCCACCAGGCGCGTGGTCACTGTTCGTCCCCCGCGCTCAAACGGCGTCGGATTCGGGGCTGGAACGTCGGAGGGCGCCGAGTCTTCGGTGCCGGGCGGGGCGCGTCAGCTTGGCGGCGAGGCGGCGTTGTGCAAGGTGGTGAGGAAGTCGTCGGGTACCGCCGCCCAGTCCCGGTGCCATCGGCCTTGACAGCGGTCGCTCCCATAGGGCGTCGAGGGTGGGCAGGCTGGTCGATCAGGGCTGCTGGACGGTGCCGTCGAGTCGGCGCCAGATACCCAGCGGGTTGTCGGTGCGCAGTTCGGGAGGCAGCAATTGTTGCGGGACGTTCTGATAGGCGACCGGTCGCAGGAAACGTTCGATCGCGCGGCTGCCGACCGACGTCGTGGACGGGGCCGACGTCGCGGGGAACGGTCCGCCGTGCACGACCGCGTGCCCGACCTCGACGCCGGTGGGCCAGCCGTTGAACAGCACCCGGCCCGCCAACAGTTCGAGCCGCTCGACAAGTCGGCCGGCGTCCGCATAGTCCGCCGAAGTGGCGTGAATCGTTGCGGTGAGCTGACCCTCGAGACAGTCCAGGATCGCCCCGAGCTGATCGACGTTGGCGACGCGCACGATCACCGAGGCCGGACCGAAAACCTCGTCCTGGATGCCGTGGTCGTCGAGGAACTGCTCGGCGGTGGTGACGAACAGCCCCGGGACGCCCTTGCAGGCAACGGAACCTTCGTCGATGCCGCGCGCGGCCACGGTGACGTTACGGTTCTCCACCAGTCGGTCCACGCCCTCGGCGAATGCCGCTGCGAGGCCGGCGTAGAGCATCGGCGCCGCACGGGAGCTGCTGACGGCATCGGTGGCGGCGTCGACGAAGTCGTCCGCACCGGGACCGTCGACGAGGAACACCAGGCCCGGACTGGTACACAGCTGACCGACACCGGTGTTCATCGACGCGATGTAGGCAGCGCCGAGCTCGGCGCCGCGATCGGCGAGCGCACCGGGAAGCACGAACACCGGGTTAATGCTCGACATCTCGGCATAGACCGGGATCGGAACGGGTCGGGCCGCCGCGGCCGCGGCCAACGCCAGACCGCCCTGCCGTGACCCGGTAAAGCCGACCGCGGCCACGCGTGGGTCGGTGACCAACGCGATGCCGACTTCTCGGCCGGGCCCGAAGAGCAGAGAGAACGTTCCCTCGGGCAGTTCGTGCTTCTGCACTGCTTTGCGGATCGCACGGCCGACCAGTTCGGATGTGCCCGGGTGCGCCGAGTGGGCTTTGACGATTACCGGGGCGCCGGCCGCCAGCGCGGAGGCGGTGTCGCCGCCGGCGACAGAGAAGGCCAGCGGGAAATTGCTGGCCGCGAACACCGCGACCGGGCCAAGCGGCACCTCGCGTTGACGCAGGTCCGGTTTCGGTAGCGGTGTCCGGTCGGGGTCGGCGGTGTCGAGTCGGGCGTGGGTCCAGCCGCCGTCTCGAACAACGGCGGCGAACATCCGCAGTTGCCCTGTGGTGCGGGCGGTTTCGCCTTGAACGCGAACCAGTGGGATCCCGGTTTCGGCGTGCACCCGCTCAGTCAGTATCGAGCCGAGTGCTTCGATTTCCTCGGCGATCGAGTCGAGGAAGGCGGCGCGGTGGTCGAGGGACGTGTGCCGGTAGGTTTCGAACGCGTCCCACGCGAGTGCTGCGGCCCGGCCCACGTCGACGGAGGTCGCGTTGTGGTAGACGGGTTCCAGGGCCGCCCCGGTGGCTGGATCGGTCGCCTGGAACGCGGAGCCGGTCGCGATGAGATCCTCGTTGCCGAGCAGGCTGGCGCCGATGAGCTCGTTGGTCGGCATGACCGTCATTTCAGCGCACCTTCTTCACGAGCTCGGCCAGCGATAACGATTGGAAGGTACCGACCACCAAGCCGCACGGGTGGGCGGCGGTGGGGGTGATGCCGGACAATGCGACCAGCCCGGTGGGCAGGTGGCCCATGACGTTGCGGTAGTGCGCCTGGTCGATGGTGGAGGCGAGCATTGGCGTGGCTCCTTGTCAGATCGTGCTGCCGACACGGGCAGCGATTCGCGGATGGTCAGACTTCAGTTCGCTGGCTGATCCCGCGGGCTGCCCGCATCCCGGTCTCGATGGCGCCGTCGATGAAACCGGCCCATAGATTCGCGATGTCGCTACTGGCGAAGTGCAGTACGCCCTCGGGGGCTTGTTGTGCGGTCAGATAGCGGGTGAGTTGGTTCGGGCGCTGCATTAGCCACGTTTCCCGCGAGTACGGGTCGTTCATCCAGTCGTGACCGGTGACCTCGAGGACGTCGAGGTCTTCACGCCACACCGTCAGCGCCCGCTGAACGGCGTCGCGGTCGTTGGGATCCAGGCGCGTCGAGTCGGCACCGAAGCCCACGAGGACCGCGTCATCGTCGCCGAGGTACTCCGTGCGGACCACCGAAAGTGGATGGGCTGCAGAGGAATACGCAAAGAATGGAGTGATCGGGCCGCGCACCCGAATCCAGCACTTGACTCCGCGTGAGGCCGCCTTCTCTTTGCTGGCGGCGAGCTTGCCGTCGCTCAGTGGTGGGGTGATGTCGAGGTCGCCCAGGATGTTCTGCGGCAAAGTGAGCACCACTCTTTGCGCGGTGATGACCTGGCCGTCGGTCAGGTGCACGCGTGCACGGTCGGGTTTGTGCTCGATGCGGCTCACCTCCGCGTTGGTGCGCAGATCCGCGGAGGTGTCGGCGGCAATCGCGGACACCAGGGCCTGCGTGCCGTCGGTGAGCCGGAACACGGACGAGGCCTCATGCATCAAGTGCCATGATCCCGCCGTGGCGGCCGTCCACCGCAGTGCGGTGGTGAAGGCACCGTCGGCGAGGGGACCGTTGAAGTGCCCGACCCAGGCCGCCTCGTTCGCGTAATATTCGTCGTCGTTCAGCTGTAGCTCAGCGAGTTTGTCCTGCACGCTGTAGTGGTCGATCTCGCGCAGACCCGGTGCGGCGGTGGGATGGTCTGGTCGCGGGATATACGTCATGGTGTCGGCGAGCAGCCGGCGCATCCCGGGGTCGATCAACTGCATGAATTGATCGAGGGTGCCGGTGCGGACGCGGTCGCCGGCAAGCCAGTACGCCTGCTCCGGGCGTGGGCCGCGGGTCACGTTGAGGCCGTATCGAGTGATCTCGGCCCATACGTGCGGCTGCACCCAGTGCAGCCAGGTGCCACCGATCTCGAGATCGCGGCCGAGCCGGTGATCGGTCCATACCCGTCCGCCGAGCCGCTCGCGCGCCTCCAACACCACCACGCTCAGGCCGGTTCGGGACAGCTCTCGGGCGGTGATCAGCCCGGCTATGCCGCCGCCGACGACGACGACATCGGCTGCCCCATCGGCAGTTTCTGCCATTTCCAGACTCCTAACGTGACGGGATGCGTACACCACGCCATCTTCTCGTTCTGAATATGGTCGTAGCGTTCATTTACTGAACGCCGATAATAGGGTGAGGTGGGTAGGTCGTCAATAGGGCCGCCCTGGGCCGGGCCGCGGAACCCGGCACCTTTTCACCACGTTAGGAAAGTCCTTCGTCCCGCCGGACGTCGGTTGTGGCCTACCAGTTGCCAATGCGACGGCATTCTTCGAGGGCGGTGCACGGGCCTGGGCGCGCCGATGACGGGCCTATTGACGACCGACACACTCAATCTCTATTGTGGTGTTCAACACATGAACTACATGTTCACATTCTGAACGGAGAAACCTATGGCGTCTGGACGCATGCGGCTGTTCGCCTTCGACTTCCAGGGCCCGGCGCACCTGTCGGCGGGGCTCTGGCGCCACGAGCACGATCAAGGCGCGCGCTACAAGGACCTGCGCTACTGGACCGACTACGCCAAGCTGCTCGAGCAGGGCCGCTTCGACGGCATCTTTTTCGCCGACAACGTCGGCTACCACGACATCTACCAGGGAAGCGCCGACGCCGCGCTGGCCGATGCCGCACAGATTCCGGCCAACGACCCCTTCCTGGTGGTCTCGGCGATGGCCAGCGTCACCGAAAACCTCGGCTTCGGGCTGACCGGATCGACCTCCTACGAGCACCCCTACGCGCTGGCCCGCCGGTTCAGCACCCTCGATCACCTCACCGGCGGCCGAGTGGGCTGGAACCTGGTGACCTCCTACGCCGACAGCGCCGCACGCAACCTCGGCACCGGGCGGCAGACCCCGCACGACGAGCGATACGACATGGCCGCGGAGCACCTCGAGGTGTGCTACAAGCTGTGGGAGGCGTCCTGGCAGGACGACGCCGTCGTGCGCGATCGGGACAACGGTGTCTACGTCGACCCCAGCCGCGTGCACGACATCAACCATCACGGCAAGTACTTCGACGTGCCCGGTTTCGCGCTGTGCGAACCCTCCCCGCAGCGCACCCCGGTGATCTTCCAGGCCGGCGGCTCGACCAAGGGCCGTGCACTGGCCGCGGCCAGCGCCGAAGCGGTCTTCGTCAACGCCGTATCCATCCCGGCCCTCAAGCGCCAGGTCGACGCGCTGCGCGAGCTGGCCGCCGAGGCCGGACGCGACCCGCACAACGTCAAGGTGCTGCAGATGCTCAACGTGATCTGCGCCCCCACCGACGACGCCGCCCACGCCAAGTACGACTCGTACCGCAAGCTGGTGAGCTACGCCGGGGCGATGGCCCGCTACAGCGGCTGGACCGGGCTGGACATGGCCCAGTTCGACCCCGACGTGCCCCTCAAACACGTCAAGACCGACGCCGGGCAGACCATGGTCGACCTGTTCTCCAAGATGGATCCCGACAAGGAATGGACACCCCGCGACATCGCCGAGTTCATCGGCATCGGCGGCACCGGACCCACCATCGTGGGCTCCCCGACCACCGTCGCTGACGAGTTGACCCGCTGGATGACCGAGACCGGCATCGACGGATACAACCTCGGACACGCGGTGAAATACCAAGACATCGCCGACTTCATCGAACTCGTCGTCCCCGAACTGCAACGCCGAGGCACCATGTGGACCCACTACGACGGCTCCAC
Organism: uncultured Actinomycetota bacterium; assembly: GCA_963848185.1. Lineage (GTDB taxonomy): Bacteria > Actinomycetota > Actinomycetes > Mycobacteriales > Mycobacteriaceae > Mycobacterium. Next base: position 41,837 of record CAWKCR010000013.1, on the reverse strand, counting down.
CCTGCGCGAAAAACTCTACGGCCCCGGCGCCATCCGACTCCGCGACGACCACCCCGGCCACCGCATCGCCCACCCCACCGCCGACGCCACCCACTAAACCCGCCCGACACAGCCTTTCGGCCCCGTCTCCCCTCAGCGGGAGACAAAGGCGGAAGCGACGCTATAAGGAAACCAACCGATGCAGACGAACGAACTTCAAGACGTCGCGGCGACCCTGCGCGCCGCACGAGCAAAGGGTGAACCGGTCACCGCGCCAACCAAGACCTGGCCCGCCCTCGACGCGGACGCCGCCTTCGAGGTCCAGCGGATCAACGTCGGCGAGGCCGTCACCAACGGCGACCGCGTAGTCGGCTACAAGCTGGGCAATATCGCGAAGGTCATGCAGGACGCCTTCGGCCTCGACCAACCCGACTACGGATACCTGCTCGCCGGCACTTTCGCCTACGAGGGCACCACACTGGCGCGAGAGCGTTTCATCGAACCGTTCGTCGAGCTCGAGCCGGCCTTCGTCCTTCGCGACTCCCTGCGGGGTCCCAACGTCACCGTCGCCGACGTCATCACCGCGATCGACTACGCGATCCCCGCAGTCGAAATCATCGACTCCCGCGTCCAGAACTGGGCGATCGCCCTTCCCGACACTCTGGCAGACAACGGATCCACCGGGGCGGTCATCCTCGGCGGAACCCCCAGGCGGATCACCGATCTCACCCTGCGCGACACCCGAGGCGCCCTGCACTTCAACGGGCGTGAGGTCATCTCCGGAAACACCAAGAACATCCTCGGCAATCCTCTGGCCGCCGTCGCCTGGCTGTGCAACCGCCTCGCCGACTACGACGTCGAATTCGCTGCTGGTCAGATCATCCTTCCTGGCAGCTGCCTACAAGCCGTGCCGATGAACCAGGCCGGGCATTGGTCGGGCACCTTCGAGGGTTGGGGGACAATAGAATTCGATGTTTCAAACGAATAACCACCCCGCATCCGAACCGCGCTGAACGACAAGACGAAATACGAACCGATCTCGAACAAAACGCCTTTTCTACCTATCCGACCCTCTATGGATTGATAACGACGGGACTTACCCGCCATGAATAGGAGCACTCCGATGAGCCTCACCCCGACCCAGCCCGACCTGAACCTGATGAAGCAGGTGAACAGGCAGTTCGTCAGCGGCGTCACCGTCGTGACCGCCATGGACGGCGAGAAGCCGCGCGGCCTTGCGGTGAACGCGTTTTCGAGCGTCTCGCTGGACCCGCCGACCGTCATGGTTGCGGTGCAGCGCACGTCGTCCACGCACGACTGCCTGTTCCGCGCCACCCACCTGGCGATCAACATCCTGTCCACCGAGCAGCTCGACGTGGTCAAGATATTCGCGACGAAGTCCGACGACAAGTTCGCCGGCCTCGACTGGGCGCCGGGTCCCTTCGGCAGCCCGCTGTTCGCGCGCAGCTCCGCGCAGATGGAGGTCGAGATCCGCGAACGGCTGCAGGCCAGCACCCACACCCTGTTCGTCTGCCGCGTGCTGCACGCCACGGTCAGCGACCGCCATCCGATGGTCTACAGCGGCGGTAGTCTCTTCGACGGCGCCGCCCTCACCCCACTGGGCTGATCACGGGTGGGTGAAAAAACGGTTCGGGCCGGGGTTCGGTCCAGGACAAGCTGATCACCGAGATCCGTCGTCGCATCATCGCCGTTGAGATCCCGCAGAGGGTGAACATCTCCGCGCTGGTCCTGACCGAGGTGTCCGGCATGAGCCGTACGCCGGTGCGCAAAACCTTCAAGCAGTTGCAAACCGAAGACCTGGTCGAGATCCGCCCTAGTTGCGTGAGGCCTTTCGGGTGGCGACGGAGGAGCGGCCGGGTCCGGTGCACTTGGAGTTGCCCGAAGATTTCGCGGGCGAGTTGGGACCTGTTGTCCCACTGGTTCCTCCGCATCCCATCGAGTCACCCGTCGCTCCGGCAATGGCTGTGGATCGGGCCGCCGAGATGATCCGCCGGGCGGCCCGTCCGCTTGTCATGCTCGGAGCCGCCGCGAGTCGGCCACGGCTGGGCGCTTTTTTGGGTGAGTTCTTGGCGCGCACTCAGATTCCGTTCTTCACCACTCAGATGGGCAAGGGGGTGGTGGCCGGCACACCGGCGCGGCAGTCGGTGGATCTGTGGATGGGAACCGCGGCGTTGTCGGAGCGCGATTACGTGCATGAAGCCATCGACCGCGCGGACGTGATCCTGGCCATTGGTCACGATACGGTCGAGAAACCACCGTTTTTGATGGGGCCGGGCGGCCCCACGGTCATTCATGTGGGATACACCGCGGCGAACGTGGAGGAGGTCTATTTTCCGCACGCGTCGCTCGTCGGTGACATCGGTCCAAGTCTGTCAATGCTGGCTGACCGGCTGGAAGGGCGGCTGCCGAACGGATCGGCGCTGCTGATGCTGCGCGATGACATCCTGCGGCAGGTCATGGAGGGATCGACCGAGGATCGCTTCCCCCTGGTGCCGCAGCGCATCGTGGCCGATGTCCGCAAGGTGATGCCGCCGGACGGGATTGTGGCGCTGGACAACGGCATGTACAAGATCTGGTTTGCCCGTAATTACCGCACACCGGTGTCGAATACGTTGCTGCTGGACAACGCGCTGGCCACCATGGGTGCCGGCCTGCCGTCGGCGATGATGGCCGCGATCTGCTACCCGGGCCGACGGGTGCTCGCGGTGTGCGGCGACGGCGGCTTCATGATGAATTCGCAGGAGCTCGAGACGGCGGTCCGGCTCGGGCTGAACCTGGTGGTCCTGATTTTGCAGGACGACGCCTACGGCATGATCCGCTGGAAGCAGGCGGTCGAGAAGTTCCCCGACTTCGGCATGACCTTCGGCAATCCCGACTTCGTGTCCTACGCACAGGCCTACGGCGCACAGGGATCCCGCGTGCAGGCCAGTGAGGACTTCGTTTCCGTACTGCAGTCAGCGTTCCAGCGCGGCGGGGTGCACGTGGTGGTCGTACCGGTCGACTACTCAGAAAACACAAGGGTTCTCGTCGACCAACTTCAACACCGGGTCCCCGCGCCCTCGGAGGTGGCCCATCAGACATTTGGCTCGCGAGCCTGCCATGATCGTCCCGTCCGGCACGCAGGCCGGTTTAGTCCGTCGACCCGCCGCAGTACGAGGAAGCCCACGGAACGAACCGGTTGAACCGCTACGTGAACTCCTCAGTGCTCCCTGAAACATCCTTGACGGCGGCTTGGCCGATACTGTTACATCAAAAGACCGCCGCAGCAAGAACTTCCGATACTTCAAGTATTGCGTCAATCTTTCGTTCACGAAGCTACAAATTGTCCTTGCTCTGAACCGAACGGCAGAGTAGCGGAAGCAAAGATTGGTCTTCGTTGGTCAGAAAGTTGCACGCGCCAGGAAGTGCCTGAGCGCCTCGATATCGCCGTCCACGTGCACCTGATTTATTTGGCGGCGACCCCATAGCAGCAGAAGGAGGTCGGAGGCGGTAGCGCTGATCGTGGCGCCGGCTGTGGTGCCAGCTGGCGCAGCGTGGCACGCGCCGCATCCGGTACGAACCACCCACTGCTCGTCAACATCGCTGGCACCCAGCGAGATTGTTTGCGCCGGACCGTCGAGATCGTCGGACATGCCAGGTAGCACTTCATCGAGGAACTCATCGACACCATCGACGGCGAGCTCTTGTTCAACGGGTTCGTTGGGTCCGACCGCAGCGACAGCATCCCAGCAGTGGACAGTGGTCTCCTGGGCGACACGGCGTTGGATGAAGGCCACGTTTTTTCGTCGTCCCCAGGTCCATGCGGGGGTGGCAGGGTCGGCCTGAGCGAGTATGTTGGCGGTCTCGTCCACGCCGTGAAGAAGCCAGTTCACGATGGCCTGGTTCTGCGGGCGGGTGGGCTCGTGGTAGGCGTCGGGTCCAGCGACGGCGCCATTGGCGGCCCTCCAGAACGTGTGAACGTTACCCACGTGCCATACGAGGTCGGCCATTGTCCACCCGGGGCAGCTGGGCACGATGCAGTCAAGCCGACCTTCGGCTACCGCGGCGATCCGATTACCGTCGCGCTGCAGCGCAGCGATGTAGTCAGTCGGTTTCACGGCCTGCGATAGTACAGCTGGAAACTGACGGCGTATGTGCCTATTTCAACCGTCCATGGATACGTTCGACAACCGTCGCCGGGAACAGCCTCTTCGCCCGCACCAGTTCTGGCGAGTCACCGTCCGGCGGCGCTGAGCGGCTCACAGTGAGCGTGGGTTGTCTTCGAGCGTGGCGCCTGCGCGGCCAGGGGCCACCCGCGATCCGTGTTGGCAACGCACTGCGCTGGGATTCACAAGAAGTCGATGAGTGGCTGGACTCGCGACGTGAATCACGCGCCTACACACGGTGATTGAAGCTCGGCGCGGTCCCGGTGGCTCAAGAGTCTACCGCGCTCGTGTCTATTACCGAGGCCGGTATGTGGCCTCTCGTACGTTTGCGCGTAAGCGTGACGCCCAGGAGTGGGAGCGGCGGCAAGTTGAGAGCTTGCGAACGGGTGTCTGGGCCAATCCCACGGCTGGCGATCGGCCGGTGCGAGAGTGGTGCGAACTTTGGCTATCTGCCCAACCAGCCCGACAGCCAGCCACTGAACGCAAGATCCGCGGCGTTATCGCGAAGCAAATCGCTGGTACGTTCGGCCGTCGTCCGCTCGTGTCGGTTAGACCTTCCGAAGTTCAGGCGTGGGCTGCCGAGCTGTCATGAAACCAGTCGGCTGCGACGGCCCGCCACGCACTGGGCATTCTGCGGCGACTGTTCGACTATGCCGTCCGCGACGGAGCGATCCACCGGAATCCGGCGGCTGGCATCCGCTTGCCAAAGGTTCAAGCTAATGACCCGCGACCTCTCTCCCACGACGAGCTATGGCAGTTCGCCGATTGTCTCGATGCCCCGCGAGACCGCCTCCTGGTCCTCGTTGCGGGTTACTGCGGGCTGCGGTGGGGTGAGCTGGCGGCGCTGCGCTGGGCGGAGGTCGACCTGGGCAAGCGGACACTTCGCGTCGTCCGTGCGTATTCGGAGGAAGCCCCTCGCGGCGAGATGTCGCCGGTGAAGGACCACCAGTCGCGCACCGTGCCGATTCCGCGGGTCGTGTCGGAGGAGTTCGAAATATACCGGGCACAAAGCAATACAGACGGTCTTGTTTTTCCCTTCTGCGAACGCCACACCTCTTCGGAACCGCAATTTCCGTCGCGACGTCGATCGGCCCGGTCCCTGCCGCCGGAGTGATTGTGGCGCAGTGGGTTCCGCGCTCGTGTCGCTGTTGCGAAACGAGGCCGATCGCGGGCCGCGTCGGCGACACCGGGGTCGTACGGGAAGAAGGGGTATCTGTGTTGGTGGTGCGCTTTCCCGGGCCGAGCGGCGCCGCCGTGCAAGGTGTGCGGCAGCAAGGAGTTCTGGACCGCGGGCTATTGCAGCAATTGCCACCCACGGGTGAGGTGCCGTAGCTGTATCGAGTGCTTTTCCTGGGGCTCGGCGGTCTCCGGTGACGGCAGGCGCCAGGCGTTCGTCGGCGGTGTGTGCCGCGGCTGCTACAAGTGGAAGTTGCGGGCCGACCAACGAGGACGGTGCCGATTTTGTGGGCGGACGCTGCCGTTGCGGTCGGGAGCGTGCCGGTTGTGTCACGTCGAGGCGCATCGGCGGGCCGGTGCCGGGGACCATCATCAGGTGCTGCGCTATCTCGAGGCCGATCCTGCGCACCAGTTGTTCCTTGCGGGGATGCTGCGCAATCTCCAGCACACGGCCGGGTCCGGCGCGGCCCCGGTCGCCGAGCCGGGGCCGTGGTCGCCGCCGGATGGCGTGCAGATGCAGTTGTTCGAGCAGCCTCGGGACCTCCACCTCGGCAGTCCGGAGATCACCTTGGCCGCCGCAGACGAGCGCGTGAGGCATGCGTGCCGGCTCGCGCGGCGACTCGGCGAGCGGCGCGGATGGGCCGCCGACACCGTCGGAGGCGTTGTTCGCGCGGTGACGGTCGCGCTCACCGGTCAACCCGATGACGGCAACCCGGTACGTTACCGAGATCTGACGTCGCTGGCGCGCAGGGGATTGCCCGTTGAGCGCACCTCGGAGGTACTGGCCTCGATGGGACTTCTGCTCGATGATCACCCCGACCCGCTGCAAGCGTGGATCGACCGCCGGCTTGCCGACCTCGATCCGTGGATCGGCGCCGAGGTTGGGCACTGGACGATGGGGCTGCGGGGGTGCCTACCCCGAACTCGTCGCCGCGACGACGCCACCGTGCGCCGCCAGGTGGCTTACCTACTGCCCGCGCTGACAGCGTGGTCGCAGCGTTATGACTCGTTGCGAGAGGTGACTCGCGAGGATATTGAGGCCGCGATCGGTAACCGCGCCGACAGTCTGGAGAACCGCAAACGAACGTTGACGGCCGTGCGGTCATTGTTCGCCCTGCTCAAACGCGACCGCCGGATCTTCCACAACCCCACCAACCGTCTTGCCTTGCCCGCCGTTGGACCACGCATCTGCCCCGAACCATTGGCCGACGACCAGCTCCAGGCCGCGGTGACCTGGGCCCGCAGTCGACCCGAACGGCAGATACTCGTCGCACTGGCCGCAGCCCAAGCATTTCTGCCTGCGCAGATGCTCGCGCTCAGGCTCGATGACGTCGATCTCGGCGAGCGGCTGATGTTCATCAACGGCTGGCCCTGCCCCCTGCACGCGCTGACCTATCAGGCGCTGGTCGGCTATCTCACCTACCGCCGTGACCGCTGGACCGATACTGCGAACACGCACCTGCTGATCACCCAACAGACCGCTGCCGAGACCGGACCCGCGAGCAGAGGCTGGCACAAGCGAATCATGCGGCCGCTCGGTATCACGCTCGAGCAACTCCGCCACGATCGGCTACTCGACGAAGTACGCGCTCACGGCCCGGATCCGCTGCACTTCCAGGCAGTCTTCGGGTGCTCAACCAGCATGGCCATCGAATACGCCGCCATCACACGATAAGCACGCCACAAGCCGCGAACATGGAACCCGCACCACCCTCACCGGCACAGCACTGTTCCAAGTTCATCATGAAATGCCTTCAGTTCGCGTGAACTTCGGCGGGGTGCCCCCGGCAGGATTCGAACCTGCGACACCGGCTTTAGGAGAGCCTGCAAGCCCTCCTACTCGTGGCCCTGAAAGGCGCGCTGAACTGGCTATTTGAAGCTAATCGGCACCATGCGAAACCACGGCGTGTCGCGGATTCACCGACCAAGCACCGACCACAGATCAGTATTCGATCTCGGGCTCATTAACGAGCGAAGCCCCCGGCCGCACGTTCAATCTCTTCTCGGTAGCGCTCAACCCTCTGCTGATGCTGGGTCAGCAATTCGGCCCGCTCGTCCTCAGAAATCTCGACTCGTTGAAGCTTCATAGCGGTCGCGTATGTGGGGTTTCGCGCCGCGCTCGAGCAGACACTCGATCGCCACACAGGCGGCCTCGAACTGGCGCAGCAGCGCCGACAGCTGGATGCCCATCGCGTTTTCGACCTGTGGCGGCTGATGCAGATGGGTGTCGGTGAAAACTTCCCGCAGCCGGTCGATGTCACGGTCGAGATCGCGGCGGCGACCGGCCTTGATCAGCAGCCTGCGCAGCCGCGCCGGGGTCAGCTTCGCGGCCTGCGCGGGGGTGGGTGCGGCCGCCAGGATGGTGCGCGCATCGGGTCGGGCCAGCCCGCCGCTGGGCAGCTCGGCGAACGCTATAAGGGCGGCCGGGTAGAACTCTTTGAGCAGGTCGCGGATCTGGTTGCCGATCTGCTGGCGGGCCCACACCGCGTCTTGCTGGGCACGCGCGAGCACCCTAATGGCCTGCGCCAGCTCGGTGTCGGCGGGCAGCGGCCGGTGCGCGGCGGCATCGGTGCGCACGATGTTGGCCAACAACACCGCGTCGGTAGCATCGGATTTGGCCCCCGACACCGCATACCGGGACCGGTAGCGCGAGGCCGCCAGCGGATTGATCGGATAGATCGTTCGGCCGGTGGCGCGCAGGGCCGCCACCCACAGCCCGTGGTCGGTTTCGATCGCCACCGGGATCGGGTGCTCGGGGCTGTCACCGGCCTCGGCCAACAGCGTCAGCAACTCCGCGAAGCCGGCCGCGTCATTGCCGACCCGTCGCCGCCCGACGACCCGACCGTCGCCGTCGACCACAGCCACATCGTGATGGTCTGTGGCCCAATCAATTCCGCAATACACGCGCAACCTCCTTCGATCACTCAACCGGTCACGAGCCTCGGTGGGGTCACCCGGCGCCCTAATCGCAGGACTCGAAGGTCCGTCATCTCACTAGCCGTCCGTGACTCCCGCACACCACAGGACCTCATGCTCTCGAAGAGCTCGAAGCTCGGGAACATCCATCGGGAGGTCGACCCTGCGGCAGGCTCGAGCAACGGCATCCCACCACTAAACAGCCTGGTCTGCCGCCAGGCGCGCCGCTCTCTCACAAGGCGTCGAACGCCGGGAGACACCAGGCATCAGCCCGGCGGCAGACCACACCAGGAACAGACCCCGGTCAACACGACCAGTAACCCATCCCTACTAACCGATTAGGAGACTCAGATGACTGAGCACAACAAGGCTGACCAGGCACGTAAGGGTTTGATCGACTCGGTCAAGGGTAAGGCGAAAGAAATTGCCGGCGCCGTGACCGGCAACGATTCGCTGACCGCCGAGGGGCAACTCGAGCAGACCCAGGCCCAGCAGCGCAAAGAGGCCAACAGCGTCGAGGCCGTCGCCGATGCCGAGGCCGCGCAGGCCCATGGCGCCGCGACTAAAGCCAAGCTGGAGGGCGCCGAAGAGCGAATTGCGGTGAGCGCGAAGACAGCGGCCGTGGAGAATTCCGTCCGAACTGAGCAAGCCGCTCACCACCGCGCGGCCGAGCAAGCCGGACAACGGGACGCGGTCAGAGCGAAGACCCAGGCCGAACGCGACGCCCAGCGCGCAGTGGAGCGGGCAAAATCCGAGGAGCGCGACGAAGTCGGCGCCGCTGCCGAGGAAATCGTCGACGCCACTGAGGAACATCAGACCTCGGTGCGGGAGGCAACCAGCGCCCGGGCGGAAGCCGACCGCATCAGACGGCAGGCCGACAGTTTGACCAAACAAGCCGACCTGCCCTGAGCAGCGGCAAGATACAGGAGTTATTAGATGGAAATCACCGACGTCCCGTTCGCAGTGTTGCGTTTCCAGTACCAGCTCGCCCGGTTCCCGCTTCAGTTAATCGAGGAGCAGGTCGTCGCTGGGATGAGTTCGAAAGCCCCTACACGATTGTTCTATGAGCGCTGGCTGGGAGGGCTGGACGCGGCCGTCGGCAAAATGCTAGGCAACCCGGACCTGGAGAAGCGTGGTGCCGCGCTCATCGAGCGCAGTGATGCGCTGCGCCGTGCGGCCCAGCTCGACGCGACTGCGACCCAGAACCAAGAGCAGGCTGACGACGACCTGAAGGCCCAGCGCGACAAGGCGATCGAGGACCAGAAAGACGCGCGCGCAGTGAAAGAGCGTGAAGTCGAGGAAGCCCGGACCGCAGCCGAAGAGCGGAAGGGCGCCGCAGAAGAGGCTGCGCAGAAGCGTACCGCCGCCGCGAAGCAGCAGGCCGACGAACTGGCAGCCCAGCGTATGACTTCGGCCGAAGCGGCCAAGCGCGACGAGCAGGCCGAGATTCGGGCGGCCGAGCAGAAAGCCACCGCGGCTGCGGAGTCCAAGCTTGACGATGCTCAGGCAAAACGCAGCGACGCTGCCAGCAAGCGCGCACAGGCGGACCAGGTAGAGGAATTGGCCAACTTCGAGAAGCAGAAACGCCAATCTGAACGGGCGAACGATGCCTGACAACACATCGTGACCGACTCTTGACGTCACGGGTTCTCGGATCACCGCGTTCGGCGCAATACCGAGCGCGGTGATTTGTGTCTGGGATCTTCTTTGGCGGGCAACCTTGGCACGCTCGACGGTGAGTTCGGCGCGTTCGAGAGGCTGTTGTGGACGTTTGGGTGCGCGGGCGAGCGATTTCTGTGGTCCTTATAGGAGGCGAACCGCAGCGCGTTACGAATCAGGTGCGCGACGTCAGGTTATCGGCGCTGTTTCGCGTTATCGGATAGGTTGGCAGGCAGCGCCCCAGGTCGTCGATCATGTTTGCGCTGAATTCTTCTGGCGGCAGGGTGAATTCGATTGGCTCGTGGTGGGCGTTGAAGCACAGGATGAACGAGTCGTCGGTGACCCGCTGCCCGCGCATGTCACGGTCGGGATGTCCTGACCGTTGAGATACACGGCTATCGATCCGCCGAATCCGGAATTCAGTCTTCGGCGCTCATCTCGGAGCCGTCCGGGGCGAACGAAGGAAACGGCGCGCGGCTCGACGGCAACTATCCGCTGGGGATCGCGCTGGACGGGCAGGCAGTGAACATCACCTTGGCGAACCACGCCGACAATCTCGATTTCGGGCTCGTCGGATGCCGGCGAAGCGTGCCGCAGCTGCAGCGCCTGCTCGGCCACCTCGAAGATGCACTCAAAGATCTGGAACGCGCTGTCGGCGTTTAGGATTCGATCGCACACCACAACGGCGGCGCCCCCGGCAGCACATGTGGAGGTTGGGATCGCTGCGCGCGTCGCCCGGCGCTCGCCACTACGACACCCGCCGCGCCGCCGGCCAACTCGACCACTGCCTGTCGACGGGCGTGGATGTGTACCGGCATTCTCCGCGGCACGCGTCCGAACCCGTCGTGGCTTACCTTGTCGGCCTACAGAAAGGCGGCGATGATGGCACTAATCGCGACGCTGGTGTGGCAGTTGGTGGAGGCGGCCGGCTCGGTGGTGGGGTTGCGATACGGAACCCAGGCTTCGCCGGCGACCGGGGAGTGGCTCGCGGAGCCGATCTCGTCGAGCAGCACCTGTTGACCCCGTCATCGCGATAGGGCGTGCGGACATCCCTCAATCAGCACGGCAGCAGAGGTCGCCCGCTTGCAGTTTCAGTTCAGTGCGAACAGTCTGGACTGATCTCCGTCGTTGGCGAATCGTCCGTGGCGGGTGTAGACAAGCGAGTCACGAGTTCGGTGGCGACTGTGTGCAGACGGGTGTTGGTGGCCTGCGATTCCCGGCGCAACAGGTCGAAAGCTTTGTCGGCGTCGACGCCGTGCAGCGCCATGAGGATGCCTTTGGCTTGTTCGATGGGAGCCCGCGTCTGTAGTGCGCGTTGAATGGAGTCGGCGACGTCGCGTGCCGATTTGAACCGTGCGAAATCCCCGAGGGTGCGTGAGACGGTGGTGGTAAGAAGTTCGAGGATTTCAGCGTCCAGGGTGTCGAACGCCGACCGAGCGCGCCCGTAGAGGTTGAAGGACCCTAAGGACTGCTCGCCGGTGATCAGTGGCGCGGCAAGAAAGCTCAGAATTTCCTCCTCTCGAGCGGCGGCCGTGAACCGGGGCCAGCGGTCCTCGGGATCGTCGGCGTTGACGAGAACAACCGTCCCGGTTCGGGACGCTTCGAGGCACGGGCCGTCTCCGGCGTCGTACTGTTCACTGTCGACGCGCAGCGTGCGGTCGTCGGTGTGAACGGCAGTGTAGGTTCGACCGCCCAGGTCGATGGTCAGGCTGGTGCTATCGGCACCGTCAATGGCGTCGTGCGCAATTTCGACGACGCGCTGCAGCAGTGTGAGCAAATCGTCCTCGTCGGAAACGGTGCGCCCGACGCTCACCAGCAATTGACCGAGCTTGGCAGGTGTCAGCTTGTCCTCGTCGGCGGCGGCGATCACGAGATCGGCGGCTTGCTCGGTGCCTTCGTCAGCCGGCGCCGCCAAGATGGAATCGTCGGTTTGCCACTCGTTGTGGTTCATAGGCTCAGTGTTTCACGCACACCGGGCTGTAGCTGCGCCGCGGCAAGACCGCTACCCGTACGCAGGATCCGACCTGAACTGGTGGATCGTCATCGCTGGATCGTCATCGGGGTGCTCGCGGCGAGTCCGGGCCGCGATAGTCGGGATGCCCGAATGGGTGGAGACGCCGGCGCCGGTCAGCAGGGTAGTCTGAGCTTCCGTGACCCGGACGGCAGCGCACTGGAATTCTTCGCCCCGCCGGGCGTAAACGGCGGCCGGGCGGGGTACGCCTGGCACCATGTTGGGAAAAATTCGATCGTTGGTCGCGCGGGTGGCCGAAGAGGCCGGTTCGGTAGTGGGGTTGCGCTTCGGCACCGAGGAGCCGCGCTACACAAGCGAGAAAGTGACCCACAACCTTGAGATCCGGAACTACGGACCCCGTATCGCCGCCGAGACGACAGTCTTCGGGGACGAGGACAAGGCCCTCAGCGACGGGTTCCGGCGCCTCGCCGGCTACATCTTCGGCGGCAACCACGGCAACGCCAAGATCGCGATGACAGCCCCGGTCGCACTGCAGTCGGGCCAGAAGATCGCCATGACGGCGCCGGTGTCGAAGACCTCGGGCGCCGATGGTGGATCAGTGGTCCGGTTCTTCATGCCGGCCAGCTGGACCATGGATACACTGCCCGAGCCCAACGTTGACGAGGTCAGCCTTGTCACCGTTCCGGGAGAAACGGTGGCCGTGCTCCGCTTCACCGGCGACCGTGGGTCGGCCGCTGTCGCAGCGCGCACCGCTGAGCTGCTGGAAGAACTGAAGGACACTGCCTTCGAGCCGACGGGCACGCCGGTCGGGTGGTTCTACGATCCGCCCTGGACCCTCCCGTTCCGGCGGCGCAACGAGGTCGCGGTGCCGGTCGCTCGTCGCTGACCCCACTGAATCGCTCGCACGACGGTGACCGGACGTGCCGAAGGCCCTCGCTGCGTGCTGGTAGCGCATCGCTGCTTTCTCGTTGTCGAAGCGTGCCCACCTTTTGCCCGTGGGCCACTTTCGTCGCAGCAAACCGAGATTAGCGATACCGTCAATCACTATTGTTTACCGGCCGCCACCTCGGTTAACACTGGTGTGACTGAGCGTCAATTACGGTCACGAATTGTGAGGCGTCATGCCGCGAACACTGGGCGTCGAGGAGGAGTTCCACGTCGTCGATCTGAAGACCAGACGGCTGACCGCCCGCGCGCCCGAATTGCTTGACGTGTTGTCCAACAGTTACGTGGCGGAACTGCAGCGCTGCGTGGTCGAGATGAACAGCGGTGTGGTCCACACCCTGGACGGACTGCGCGCCGATCTGCAGAGCCACCGCCGGGTCCTCGTGGACGCCGCCGCCAGGCTCGGCATGGGTGTGGTCGCGGCGGGGGCGGTGCCGTTGTCGGTGCCCGCCGAAATGCAGGTCACCCAGACCGCCCGTTATCGGCAGATGCTCTCCGACTACCAGCTACTCGCCCGCGAACAACTCATCTGCGGCACCCAGATCCACGTCGGCGTGGACGACCGCGACGAGTCCATCGCGGTGGCCAACCGGGTGACGCCGTATCTGCCAACACTGCTGGCACTGAGTGCTAGCTCACCGTTCTGGGCCGACGGATCGGACACCGGCTATTCCAGCGCGCGCACGTTGGTGTGGCAGCGCTGGCCCACGACGGGACCGGCCCCGCCGGTGTCGTCGGCTGCCGAATATGACCGGCTGGTCGACGACCTCGTGGCCAGCGGGGTGATCACCGACGCCGGGATGGTTTACTTCGACGTCCGGCCGGCGCTCGGCGCGCCGACCCTGGAACTACGGGTGTGCGACAGTTGCCCGTCGGTCGACACCATCGTGCTGATCGCCGGACTGTTCCGGGCACTGGTTGAGCGCGAGGTCGAGGCGTTGCGGGCGGGCGGGCCGGCGGTCGAGGTCGCCCCGCCGCTGGGCCGGGCCGCGCTGTGGCGGGCTGCCCGCTCCGGGCTGGAGGGCGAGCTCGTCGACATCAGCGGCCCCAGCAGCCGGCCCGCCGCCGAGGTCGTCACCGACATGGTGCAATCGCTGCGCCCGCAGCTCGAGGCGGCGGGGGACTGGCCGATGATCAGTGAGCTGACCCGGCAGGTGCTGATCGCCGGCACATCGGCGGCTCGCCAGCGCCGGGCCTTGCGCCGACGTGGCCGTCTCACCGACGTGGTCGATCAGCTGATCGCCGAAACGGCAGGCAGCTGGCCGGACACTGCGGCTGCCGTCTTGGAGGATCCGACTCTGCTGTTCGGCTATCACCCCGACCGCGAGTACGACCCCGCCGACACGACCGCCGCGGCCAGCTATGACGAGGCCGTCGACCGCAGCGGTCGGCCCCGGCCGCGCTACGAGAAGATCCTGCACACCCTGGCCGACCTCGGTGTCGCCACGTTGCGGTCGCGGGAAAGCGATATCGAGCAGGAGCAGCGCGCCGACAAGATCACCTTCCGGGTCACCGGCCAGGGTCGCGCCCAGGTGTTCCCGCTCGACCTGCTGCCGCGGCTGGTCGCCGCCGACGAGTGGGCCGAGCTCACCGTGGGGCTTGGTCAGCGGGCCAGGGCGCTCAACGCGTTTCTGCAGGACATCTATTCCGAGCAGGCCATCATCGCCGACGGGGTGATCGGGATTCAGGCGCTGGACCGGGCGCCTGGATTCCGCTCGACGGGCCGGCTGACGCGCGGCGCCGTTCGCGCCCACATCAGCGGCACCGACCTGGTCTGCGATCGGGCGGGCAACTGGATGGTCCTCGAGGACAACCTGCGCATCCCGTCGGGCTCCGCCTATGCGATCGTCAACCGGCGGCTGTTGAGCAAGCACCTGCCCGAGCTGGACCGGCCCGCCGACCTCGGTGATGTCGACCAGGTGCCGCCGATGCTGCTGGAAACTCTGCGCGCGTCGGCACCGCCGCGGGTCCGCGACGAGCCGACGGTAGCGCTACTATCCGCGGGATGGGAGGACTCGGCCTGGTTCGAGCACACCTTCCTGGCCGAGGAGATGGGCATCGCGCTCGTGCAGTCCTCTGACCTGTCGGTGCGCGAGGGGAAACTGCTGCGCCACATCGGTTCTGACACGCATCCCATCGACGTGTTGTACGCCCGGATGGACGAGGACATGCTGCTGTCGTCGACCGGGTACGACGGCGCTGCGTTGCGCCCGGGCCTCCTGCAGGCGGTCAGCAGCGGGACGCTGACCATCGCCAACTCGCTGGGCAACGGCATCGGCGACGACAAGGCCATTTACGCGTACGTGCCGACAATGATCGAGTACTACCTCGGCGAGAAGCCGGCCCTGGCCCAGGTGCCGACCTGGATCTGTGCCGAACGCGCGCAGCGTGACTACGTGCTCGACAACATCGCCGAGTTGGCGGTCAAACCCATCGACGGACTCGGCGGCAGCGGCGTGGTGATCGGACCGGAGGCCAGCACCGACGCGCTGGAGGTCCGCCGTCGCGAACTGAAAACGCAGCCGGAGCGCTATATCGCCCAGGAGACGATCGCGCTGTCCACGCACCCGACATTCGACGGCGAAGGAATGTATCCGCACCACGTCGACCTGCGGGCGTTCGTGCACCTGCGGCCCGGGCCGGACGATTCGGTGACGGCTCACGTCATGCCCGCCGGGCTGACCCGGGTGGCGGCGCGCGGATCACGCATCGTGAACTCGTCGTCCGGCGGTGGCAGCAAGGACACTTGGATTTTGACCGGCAGCGAAAACGACCTGGCATCACCGTAGGGAGACGACATGTGTGGCATCTGCGGTGAAATCCGCTGGGACGGGTGGTCGGCCGATGTCGCCGCGGTGAGCCGGATGACGGGCGCCATGGTGTCGCGCGGGCCCGACTCCGACGGCGTCTTCGCACACGGCCCGATCGCGTTCGGGCACCGGCGGCTGTCGATCATCGACCTCTCCGCGCGCGGCGCTCAGCCGATGGTCGACAGCGACCTCGGGCTGACGCTCGTCTTCAACGGCTGCATCTACAACTACCAGGACCTGCGCAGGGAGCTGGAAGCCGTTGGCTACCAGTTCTTTTCAACGGCAGACAGCGAGGTGGTGATCAAGGCGTTTCACCGCTGGGGCACCGGCTGCGTGGACCGCTTCAAGGGGATGTTCGCCTTCGCGATCGCCGACCGGGAAACCGGCGTCGTCACGCTTGCGCGCGACCGACTCGGGATCAAACCGCTATATATGGCTGAAACACCCGGACGCCTGCGGTTCGCCTCGACCGTGCGCGCCCTGCTCGACGCCGGTGACGTCGACACCGAACTCGACCGATACGCGCTGCACCACTACATGAGTTTTCACTCCGTGGTGCCCGCGCCGCGCACCATCTACTGCGGGGTGCGCAAGCTGCCGCCGGCGACAGTGCGGGTGATCCGGCCCGACGGCTCACACACCGACACCGTCTACTGGACACCGCTCTTCGAACGCGACCCGTCACGCGCCTCCTGGTCGGTGCGCGACTGGCAGGACGGTTTGATGGACGCCCTGCGCACCGCGGTGGCGCGACGTATGGTCGCCGACGTCCCGGTGGGAGTGCTGCTTTCCGGGGGCATCGACTCGTCGATCGTGGTGGCGCTGTTGGCGGAGCAGGGCCAGCACGGACTGGCCACCTTCTCCATCGGCTTCGACTCGGTCGGCGGCGAGTCCGGCGACGAATACTTCTACTCCGACCTGATCGCCAAGACCTTCGACACCGACCACCACCGCATCCACATCGACAGCTCGCGGCTGCTGCCCGCGGTGCCGAAAACCATTGCGGCGATGAGCGAACCGATGGTTAGCCACGACTGCGTAGCCTTCTATCTGCTCTCGGAGGAAGTCAGCAAGTTTGTCAAGGTGGTGCAATCGGGCCAAGGCGCCGACGAGATCCTGGCCGGCTACGACTGGTATCCGCCGTTGGCGAATGTGGCCCGCGAGCAGACCACCGAGGCCTACGCGAAGGTGTTCTTCGATCGCGGCCACGCCGACGTGCTGAAGATCTTCGCCCCCGAGTACGGGATCGCCGCCGAAGATCCGAGCCACCAGTTCGTCACCGCGCACCAGTCGGCGCCGGGCGCACAGACGGCCGTCGACGCCGCGCTGCGGCTGGACACGCAGGTGATGCTGGTCGACGATCCGGTCAAGCGCGTCGACACCATGACGATGGCCTGGGGCCTGGAGGCCCGGGTGCCATTCCTTGATCACGACTTCGTCGAACTCGCCGCGACCTGCCCGCCGGAGCTGAAGCTGGGCTCCGGCGGCAAGGGCGTGCTCAAGGATGCCTCACGCGCACTGCTGCCCTCGGAGGTGATCGACCGGACGAAGGGCTACTTCCCGGTGCCCGGGATTCGTCACCTGCACGGCGAAGTGCTCGACATGGTGCGCTATGCGCTGACCAATCACGCGGCCCGGGCGCGCGGCATGTACCGTCCGGAGACAGTCGAGGCGCTGCTGGCCGCACCGAACGACACCCGCACGACGCTGGGGGCCAACGCGTTGTGGCAGCTCGCCGTCCTGGAGATGTGGTTGCAGAGCATGGAGGGCTAGCCGGTGCGACAGCAGGTGCGCGCGATCTACGGCGCTTCGCTGTCTCCGGATGCGACGGCGTTCGCACACCTCGTCGACGCGGGTACCCGCGCGCGGTTCAGCGTTTCCTGCGCGGCTGGCGTGCCAGCTCCTCACGCGATGTGGAGCTGCCCATCGAGGGCCCCGTTACCCGGGTCATCCACTCGGCCGACGGCTATTGGCTCGCCTGCGAGGTCGCACCGGACGGCGGCACGCGCAGCCAGATCTGGGTGGTCACCACCGATCCCGACGACCGCGACGGGTCGGCGGACTCGTCCAGCGGGGTCCAGGTGAACGTGAGCCGCTCGATCTGCATGTCGGATGCTAGCCATGCGGTCATAAGCCGTCCCCTTTGATCGTGGCTCTCTACGCTGCGCTCATGGGCGGCCTAGGAACAGGGGACTTTAGTCCTTTGCTGAAAGGACGTAGTGCCCCCGCCAGGAAGTTTCCCGGACGAACTCTCGTTACCTCGCATCGCGTGGAGCTTCGCCTCCGACGCCCCTGAGAGTGATCGCTTCGCCACGATCTTGAGGGATTTGGAGATGCGCTTCCGGCAGTTTGCTACCACCCCGGATTGGCGAACAAGCTTGCGCAGTTAACGTCCGCGTAAAATATTTCGTTCGGCTTCGGACCCCCGAAATCGAGGGTCTTAAGACCACCCGGTGAAACGCTCTTTTAGCGGACAGCTAAGCACGTCGGTTAGCTATGCCCGGAGCCCATAAAGAAAACCACCCGTTGGGGTGGTTTTCAACGCCGTCCTGGGGGTAGCCGTGCTACATCCCGAACTTAGAGGGATAAACCAACTAACGAAAGGTTCGACATGATTGCCAGGCAGGACTTCAACCGCATCGAGGGGGCGACCGCCTACGACCACTCTGGCGAAAAGATTGGCAGGGTCGGCCAGCTCTATATCGATGACGAAACAGGTGAGGCCACTTGGGTCACCGTGTCTACCGGCCTGTTCGGCTTATCGGAGTCTTTCGCGCCTCTGCAGGGTGCGGAGTTCGACGGTAAGGACATCCGGCTGAAGTACGACAAGGAGACGGTCAAGGACGCCCCGCGGATCGATAAAGATCAACACCTCGACCTGGACGAGCAACGAGATCTCTACCGCCACTACGGCTTCGGCAGTCGCGGTGAGATGGGTGACGCAGGCAAACCTGGATCAACCCACGATTGGACCGGCAAGGAGCGTAGCCGCCGCGGCGCCGCTGATGCGGGCGACAAAGAGCACGCCATGACGCTGTCCGAGGAACGGCTGAAGGCGGGCAAGGAGCGCGTGGAGGTGGGCCGAGCCCGGCTGCGCAAGTACACCACCACCCACACCGAGAAAGTCGACGTGCCGGTCACCAAAGAAAAGCTCGTCGTCGAGCGCACGCCAGCCTCCGGTAACGCGGCGAAAGCCCCGATCAGGGACTCCGGTGAAAAGGTCGAGGAGATCACGCTGCGTGAGGAACGCCCCGTCGTTGAGAAGGAGACGGTGCCGGTCGAGGACGTGCGGGTCGGCAAGGAGCGAGTGACCGACACTGAGCAAGTCAGCGCCAAGCTGCGCAAGGAGCGCGCCGACGTGGACGTCGAGCGAGGCCACGACAAAGGTCGCGACAAGAGCCGCGATGAGGGCACCGGCAGGGCTGACCGAGAATCCGGCCGTACTGGCCGAAACGAGGTCTGACCTCACCGCCGATCCCCGCCCCTTATCTGGGGTGGGGATCGTGCTATGTCCACGAACAGCGTCCGTGCGTGTGGCCGGTCGCCGTTGCTGCCCGCCCGGCGTGACAAGTGAGGCCGAAACCGCCGGGCGGACCCGCAGCCCGCGTGTCCACGGCTGGATCGACGTCGAGCAGGTGCCATTCAAGGGTCCAAAACTCTCGCCGCGCCGCCGCGACGGCAACTGTCGGCACGCGGCAGCTAAGAGGAGAGCGGTAGTGCCCTGCACGATGCGCTCCTCGACGGCGTGGGGACGCGGACGGCGATGCTCTCTACGCTGCAGGAGGAGACCGGGGCCTCCCGCTATACGAACGCAAGGGATGGACGACGCTGCTGCAGGATGTCTGGTTCGGAGGCCCCCGGCCCCTATCGGCTCATGGGGCTCCGCCTGAAGGACGCGTAGCCATCGGGGAGGTTGCTCGTACAGGCTGGTGGGTATCTCTGTCAGGTGACATCCCCGAACCAGCAGCTTGGGCCTGCTCTAGATATCGACGCCCGCCTCACCGAGATCGAGCGCGGCTTGAACCTGTTGCTCAACGTCACGCCGGTCAATGCAGCAGAGGCATGGGCGGACTTCGAACGGAGTGACTTCGGGACGGTCCCCACTCTCCGGCTCAGACCGCTGGAATTCGAACCGGACCTGGTGCGACGTGACCTCTACAACCTCGAGATCCAGAACGTCACCGACCCTGCGCTGCACACACTCTTCCGGGCGAAGCGAGACGAGATAGCAAGACAGATCACAGCCTTGGAGGATCGCGACACTTCACGGTTCGTGTACGGGTCGCTGCAGCTCTACGGAGGGATCGCCCAGCCTCTCGCGTCCGCCGCGGAGGAGCTACTCGAGACCATCCCAGCCCAAGCTCCCAGCACCCGGAGCGTCACGGCCGGGGCGTTCGCGGAGGCGGCTCGTGCGGAGTTCGACCGATACCGCGCCGTGTATCCAGACTTCCCGGCTCACATCGAGGTGCGCGACGACATCTCCGAACTGATGGTGTCGTTCGGCCGGCTGCTCATCCCCGAAGCCGCCGCTTTCAGGGCGGACCGCGTCGTGCCCGTGCTGCATCACGAGGTCGGCACCCATGTCGTCACCTACCAGAACGGCGCCAGGCAACCACTGACGCTGCTGACGGTCGGACTGCCTGGCTACGACGAGACCCAGGAGGGCCTTGCCGTGCTCGCCGAATACCTGACCGGCGGATTGGACCCGCGGCGAGTCCGCGTGCTCGCGGCGAGGGTGGTAGCCATCGGCAAGATGCTCGACGGCGCCGGATTCCTGGAGATCTTCGAATCGTTACGGGAAGAACATCGGATACCGGCGAGGACCGCTTGGTCCATCGCCATCCGCGTCGTCGTCGGAGGCGGTTCCGTGAAGGACGCGATCTACCTCCGTGGCATCACGCGCATCCTTGAAGCCCTCGCGGAGGGCAGCAGCCTCGATGTCCTCTTCGTCGGCAAGCTCTCGCTGGACCACATCCCGTTGATCCAGGACCTGCTCGACCGCGAGGTGCTCCAAGCACCATGGGTCCGTCCTCGGTGGCTGGACGTGCCCGGCGCTCAGGAGCGCCTGGACAAGCTGCGCGCGGGCGCGTCCGTCACCGACCTGTACGAAGGAGATGTGTCATGAGGCTTGCGTTCTTCGTCCTCGACGTCGCCACCGAGGTAGACGAGTACACGACGACGCGCCTGGCGAGGGCCGCGGTCCAGGGCGGTCATGAGGTTTGGTACGTCGGGCTCGGAGACGTCGAGCACGGGGAAAACGATGGGCAGCTCTCGGCCCGGGCGCATCGCGCAGAGTTCGAGAAAGGCGACACGCTAGAAAGCTTGATGAAGCGCATCAAGGAGCGCGACGCCGAACGGATCGTCATGGACGACCTCGATGCCTTGTTCCTGCGAAACGAAACGGTCGACGATATGCAGGAGCGGCCGTCGGCAAGTCCACTGGGTGTGGTCTTCGGCCAGATGCTCAAGGCTCGAGGCGTAACGGTGGTGAACGACCCGATGTCCCTGGTACGCGCAACAAGCAAGCTCTACCTGGAGGAGTTCCCCGAGAAGATCCGCCCGCGATCGCTCGTGACCCGCGACCCGGAAGCGATCGAGCGGTTCGTCGCCAAGGTCGGCCACTCCGTCGTCAAGCCTCTCTACGGAGCCAAAGGTCGGAACGTGTTCATGATCGAGGACGCAGACGAAGCGAACCTCGCGCAGATAACGGAGGCGGTATTACTGGACGGCTACGCGCTCGTTCAAGAGTTCGTCGACGGCGCTGAGGACGGCGACGCCCGGATCTTCCTGCTCGACGGACAGATCCTCGAGCGCGACGGGAAACTGGCCGCCTTCCGGCGAGTGCCTACGAGTAACGACCCGCGTGCCAACATCAGCACGGGCGGACGCTCGGTCCCTCTCGAGATCGGTGACGTGGAACGCGGCATCGTCGAAGCGATGAGCAAGAAGCTCGTGGCCGACGGCATGTACTTCGTCGGCATCGATGTGATCGGCGACAAGGTGGTGGAGATCAATGCGGACAGCCCGGGCGGGATGCAGAGCGTCGAATGGCTCTACGAGATCGACGTCTGCCCAACCGTCATCGAGGCCCTGGAGCGCCGCACCGGCTCGAAGTAAGGAGCCATTCGGCCATCAGGGAGCTACCAAGCCGCGTTCCACCTCTCGCGCGGCCTTCTCGGCGGGGTAGGGCGTCACCTTGCCGGCGGCGAGATGCGAGTCGGGGTGGCCACCTGTGCCCCGTCTGCGTTCGCCGTGGCTGACCTCTACTCACGCCCCGGTGAGCCCAAGGACCCGCTACTCGAGGACGAAGGTGACGAGCAAGTTGACGCGGTAGGCAACAATCGCCCCGTTCTCCACATCCACCGACTGCTCCTTTATCCAGGCCGACTTGACGCTACGCAGCGTCGCGTTGGCCCGATCTAGGCCAACATTCACGGCGTCTTCGAAACTGGTGTCGGACCTGGCGCTGATCTCGGTGACGCGAGCGACGGTGCCTGACACGATGACCTCCCAGAGTCGATGTTGGATCGGACGATCCCAGACTGTGACCATTTAACTCCGGCCGCGACTGATGATGGAACCCTCGTATTGCGACCAAGACCCGGACTTCAACCGAAGTCCGGGGTCAGTCTTTGATCTGGCGCTGGTCAGACTGGCGCTGTCCAAAGCACACGAGAGGCCACGCGTGACGGCCAAAATCATGAGACGTCCCATGCCAGACTCGCCGCATGGCATCCGAGATCGTGGTCAACCTAATCAGCGGCTAGCGGCGGGGCTGCTCGCGCCCTGGGCCAGGTGGGCTGTTGAGAAACGCCGACGCAGGGAGGACCGTCGCGTTGTTCTGATCACAAATTGGCGCAACGATATCCGTCAATTGCGTCTTGCCGAGACCCACCATCTTGCGCTTAATGCCGAGAACAGGAACAACCATTTACCCGAGGTGCCTGAGCCGCCTGAAGCTGATCCGACGCAGCACGAGTGGTTCCGGACTCTAGAACTAGAGCTTTCGGATGATGCAGCCCGGCGCGTCGATGAGTTGCGCCACTTGCCCATCCACGAACGCAAGGGCCAGATACCCGATGTTCCAGAAGAGGAGGTCCGCCGCATCGAACGCGTGGATTGGAAGCTGCTCTAGCGCGGCCCGGCGGCGCGGCCGTGGGACGTGGGCGGGCCATAGCTTCGCGTATCGGCGGCCGCGGTGGCCGAGCGGCTACGGCAAAAGTGCTGCCACCTGGGCGTCGCTTAGAAGAGTCCGGACCCCTCACCTACGTGACACCTTGACCAGGTAGGACGCAAGCAGCACCCCGACGGTCGCGACGATGAAGACGATGAACTTGGTCGACTTGAAAAAAGCCTTCGTCTCGCTGCCGCGCGCCGGGCGGTTGACCCGAGTGGGCTGTGCGTCCGCGGCGACGTCAGGGGTGTTCGGGTCGTCGGTGCGTTGTACGGAACCGGGTACGGAACCGGGAGTATTGGTGGTGGTCATTTAGTGCTCCATTACTGGTACGGTCGCGAAGTATGTCGATCGCATGAACCGGATGCTTCTACCCCAACGGGGCCAGCGGCGAATTACTTTGACAGAAGCCGTGATCCGGCCGTGCTCATCAAAAATGCGGCCCACTCGTGACCGGAGGTACAACAGTCGTAAGTCGTACCGCACCTCAGCCCGTTGGGTACCCCGCCAGACGGTCTCCAAAACCTCAGCGTCTCGCGAAGGGGCCACGCTGAGGCCCCTTACTCGCTGCCCACTCACCCGGCGTCGGGTGCCTCACCCCGCGACGACCGGCTCATCGTCCGCACCGCCGGGGCCCGAAGGACGTCAGCCTCCTGCGACCGCACTTTCCAGTCGTAGGAGACTTCCACCCCGCCGACAAACATCTTTCGAAGCTAAACCCGTCTGGCTGAACCCGTCCACCGGAATGAGGGTTCGGCCCGCCACCCAAGCAGGATGGCTGCGCGGCCAGTATTGAGCCATGTGGTCATCTTGGTGGTCGATCCCGCTCAGTGTTATCGCGGGAATGGTGCTGATCTGGCTAGCACCCGTGGTAGTGCTTTGGATCGGCAAACCAGACGATCTGGGCATCCGCGACACAGCGCGCCTCCTACCCGATCTAGTGCGGCTACTCAAGCGCCTGGCCGCCGATCCAGCCCTACCCCGAGGAATCCGTATCAGACTCGGACTGCTGCTCGGCTACCTCGCACTGCCGATTGACCTCGTCCCAGACTTCATCCCGATCCTCGGCTACGCAGACGACGCCATCGTCGTCGCGATCGTGCTTCGTTCGGTCAGTCGAACTGCCGGCCCCGAGGCGCTAGCTGAACACTGGCCAGGCACACCCGAAGGACTGGTAGCGATGCGACGACTATGCAGATTTCCCGACCCCGAATGATCCGCTTGGAGGGGCAGAGCTGTCGACCCGCCACCCAAGCAGGATGACGGGCCGATCTAGGTTTGCGGCCGGGGGCTTAGGCTCCCGGCACACCGGCCGCTGTCATGAAACGGATCAGGGCGGTGCGAGCGTCATGAGGAAGTGATCGATCGAACGATGGCTGCTCGCGTCGACGGCGAGGAGCGCCGGCACGGTCGCCACGACTTCCCCCGCGATTTCCTGAACCTTTACGTTCATCTCCTGCGAACGCCATCGGAGAACGTCGAACGCGGCGTCGGCGGTCACGTCATAGACCGCCATCAGCATGCCCTTGGCCTGTTCGATGACTTCACGCTTGGCGACGATGTTTTGTAGTTCGGCGCCGACTTGGTCTTGGACGTCGGCGCGGACGGCTTCGGTGACGTCGACATAGAGCCCGCGTGTGGCGACGACTGAACCATCCGCTTCGGTGACTGACTCGCCGACGACCACGACTTTGCGGATATCTCCGTGTTTAGTGCGGATGCGGTGTCGGCTGCTGAACGGTGCGGACGATTGCTTCAACAGCGATTTGACCTGTGCAACGTCCTCGGGGTGTTTGTGGCCGAGCACCAACTCTGTGGTGGGCTGCACTTCGCCCGGTTCATATCCGTGCATGCGTGCGACGGTGTCCGACCACGTCCAGGTGTCCGTGTCGTAGCGGTATTCAAACCCGCCGACGCGCTGGGCCTGCCCGCCCAGCAGCGCCTTATCCAACGCTGTGGGGACCTGCCAGTCTGTCCCGGGCTCGGATTGAGGCGAGATATTGACGCCGCCGTCCACGATGAATGATTATCACAGTTCGAGCCGCCGCGGCGGTGCGAAACGTAGTTCGGCCCGCCACCTGTGGGATCTCGGACTCAGCTTCGCTGGTTGGAGATCCGCACTGTCGCGGGCCCGTAGAGTGTCGTGCAGTGCGTGTTCAGCGGCGGCCCGTACACCGCCTGATCGCATGTGCGGCACGTCCAAGTGGTGTGCCCGCCGCCGTGACCGAGACACGCCTGATGCCCTACTAACACCTGATTGGGGCCCAGCGGGTGCCCGTTCGGGCATGGCGTCGGTGGGTGGGTGATCCACTTCCCGGCCGTGGTGCACCAGCTCGCCCAGCACAACCGCAAGCCTAAAGCTGGGGCTGACGGTCAGCGGGGCAAACGCTAGTGGTGTGTCCCGTCATTGAGTAACTACTTGTTCGAGGGTCACGCGGCCGCGGCGGACCTTTTCCAGGATCGATTCCGCTGTGGCGGTCCAGACGAACGGTTTCGGGTCGTCGTTGTGGGCGTCGAGGTATTCCTCGATGGCGGTGATGAGGTCGGGCACGGAGTTGAAGCTGCCACGGCGCAGGGCCTTGTCGGTGAGTTCGCGGAACCAGCGTTCGACCAGGTTTAGCCACGACGACGAGGTCGGGGTGAAATGGAGGTTGAACCGCTGGTGGCGGTCCAGCCAGGTCTGCACGTCGGCGTGGTTGTGGGTGGCGTAATTGTCCAGGATCAGATGCACCGCAAGGTGTTTGGGCACCTGGTTGTCGATAGTGCGCAGGAATTTCAGAAATTCCTCGTGCCGATGCCGGGGCAGGCACTGCCCGATCACCACTCCGGTGAGCACGTTCAGCGCGGCGAACAAGGTGGTGGTGCCGTTGCGCTTGTAGTCGTGGGTCAACGTGCCGGCGCGGCCCTTCTTCATCGGCAGCGACGGCTGGGTGCGGTCCAACGCCTGCACCTGGGACTTCTCATCCAGACACAGCACCACCGCCTGCTCCGGCGGGTTCAGATACACGCCGACGACGTCGGTGAGCTTGTCCTCGAACGCCGGATCGGTGGAGATCTTGAAGGTGCCCACCAGATGCGGTTTCAGCCCGCGTGCCTTCCAGATCCGCTGCACGGTGTTCCGGCTGACACCGGCATGCTTGGCCATCGACCGTGTGCTCCAATGGGTTTCGCCCTTGGGCTTGGAATGCAGCGTCGCCGCCACGATCTCCTCGATCTTCTCGGCAGGGATCGACGGCTTCGGTCCACGCCCCTTGCGCACCTCTCCGAGCTTGGCCAGACCTTCCTCGGCGAACCGATTCCGCCAGGCCCGCACCGTCACCACGGTCACACCGACCTCATCGGCGATCCGAGTGTTGGCCACGCCGTCGGCGGCCAGCAGCAACGCCTTCGCCCGCTGCACCTGCCGATGCGGCGCCGACCGCGCGCGAGCCAACACCTCCAACGCATCTCGCTGACCGACCGACATCGCCAACGGCGGGGCTGATGCTGCGCTCATCAACCAAGCCTACCAGCCAAGCACATACTTATTCGTATGACACACCACTAGCGTCTTAACAAAGGGGATGAACCCCGGAAACCGCCTCGCGCAGGAGACGCCAGCGCCATCCTCACCGGTCGCCACCCACTCTCGGGGCGATTGCCCGCACGGCTAGCTTTCAAACCGGAGGTTGGCGAGGCGCGAAAGATCGCCGGGTTAAATCCGCTCGACGGGTACCTGTGGATGCGTCACGGCTGAGGTCGACTACCAAGTCCCCCTTGGCGGGAGGGGGAGCCGCGCGGGTGCCGATGGGCGGCGAGCGCCGAACCGCGGCTGGCCTCAGCCGTGACGCTCCCCTTTCATCGCCATGTGCCCTGGGGGCTGTCTCGACCGCTTAGGCACGCCACCACGGTGCTGGCTCGTAGCGCCCGAAGGTGCCGCGCCACTCGTCGCCGCGCATCACGGCGGCGTGCTCAAAGTCGGCGCGGACGGCGATCGCGGCGTGCACCCGCTGGCGTAAACGGTGACGCCTGACTGCGCGTGCCCCGGAGGAAGGCACCGAACGCAACGCCGGCGGCTGTTGCGCCAGAGTCCTTTCCTTCACCGCCTCACGCACAGCGGGCGCCAAGACGGCCCGATAGGAGGCTTCTGTGACTTGCTGATACAGCGCGCGCTTGCTCGGGAAGTGATAGGTGTCCGCTGTCCGCGTTACACCGGTCCGTTGGGCCACCTGCTCGAAGGTGGTTCCGTGGTAGCCGTGCTCACCATGCAGAAACTGCAGTCTCGCTATCACGTTGTGCAGCAGTCGATCTTCAAGTGCGCCGGTAACGTGCGAGTGAGCGGCAAGCAATTGACACAACGGGTCCCACTCAGTAGCGGGAACAGGACGCTACTTTGGCAACTCTGACGAGTAACGGGGGGCGTGCCATTGTGATCCGTACTTCTGGTGCGGAGCCGTGCCGGTCGGTCTGCACGAAGCCCAGGCGTCGATAGAGGCCTTCGGCACGGGAGTTGACAGCGCGCACGGGCTACTTCCCGGTACCCGGGCAGCCGACACCTGAACGGTCCGGTACTCGAGATGGTGCGCGATTCGCTGACCAACGACGCCGCACGGAACCGCGGCCTGTACCGTCCCGAAACGCTCGCGGCGTTGTTGGCGGCACCAAACGACACGCGCACCGTGCTGGGCTCGAACACGTTATGGCAACTCGCCGTTCTAGAGATGTGGTTGCAAAGCATGGAAGCTTAAGCGCGGGACAGCAGTCCGCGCGATAGCGGGTTCCTCGCGGTGGCCGGATACACCCCGGCATCGTTGACGTGGCGGCCATCTCAGTCGGTGCAGCGATATCCCGCGGCTGCTCTACCGCCGTCGTCGGGCAGCCGCCGGGCTGCGTCGGGCGGTTTGTTTGGAGCTTGCGTCCCGGCCGGGGAATTGCCATGGGCGCTGACAGTGTTGTCGAAGGACTCGTCAACCCCGACGCAGGGATGAGCGCGGTGGAGACCCTTGCCGGCCGCGGCAACAATCAGGGCCAGTTACTTCTTGTCGACACGTCTGACCTATCGCATGTTGGTCAACAACATCAAGGGCACGATCACCGAACCCGAACGCGACGCGGTGATCGCCCAATTTGCGGCTCGGCTGGCCAGCACGGGACATTTCGGGAAATGAAGGTCGTCACCGCCGATCCGTCACGCGACGCCGCCGACGTGTTGGCGACCGCGGGCGTCGACACGTCAATCGTTTGGTCGTGCTTGGTCCCGCGCAGTTCAGTCTGCGCAACGGGATTGAGCAGGAGACGATGGATGCACTGCGTAAAGCGATGGGCTTGGGCCGGTGGGGTGGCGCAGCTGCCAGTGCAGTGGGCCAGGAGGGCGGTCTTCGCCGTGGCGAACACCCAGCGCCGCGGAATCGCCGTGGAGTATCTCGCGCGGCAGAAGGCGCTGGCCGCGCCTGAGGTTCAAGGTGATGACGACCTGGCGGCAAAGATAGCTGCGAGGGCAAAATCTCATCCCAGCAGTCAGGGCTTAACGCTGGTCTCCTGCAAACCGCCGCACGTCAATGCCAGCGTGCGCTAATTGGTCAGCCCAACGCGAGATTCATTGCGGCACAATGAAGATCCGGTTCACCTGTCGGCTGGTCGTCGGTGTTGTTCGATGAGGGTGCGGGCCATGTCCTGGGCGCGGTGCGCGGCCTCGAGGTCGCCTTCGGCGGCGGAGATGATGGAGCCCTTCATCAGGATGTGCCACGACCGGGCGAAGCTGTCGGGGTCGTGCAGGCCGGCGGTTTCGGCGCGTTGGCGCACGATCGAGCGGATGTTGTCCAGGTATTGGATGCTGGCCTGTCCCGCGGGGTGAGTGGTGCCCAGCTCGATCAGCACGTTGATGAACGAGCAGCCGTCGAAGTCTTCACGCTTTTGGAACCAGTCGTGGAACACGTCGAAGATGGCCAGCAGCTGCTCTTCGGGGGTGTTGCCGCGCAGCCGCGATTGCTGCTCGACGAGGTCATAGGTCCACAGTTGTTCGCGACGCTGCAGCACCGCCAAAACGAGTTCGTTTTTGGTCCGGAAGTGCCGGTACATGGTGGCCTTGGCCACCCCGGACTGGTGGATGATCTCATCGATGCCCACCGCGCGGACCCCGCGCCGGGTGAACAGCGCGTAGGCCGTGCTCACAATTCGTTCGCGGGCGGGCACGGCCGGTCGACGCTGGGTTACGTCGTGAATGTCCATGGCAGAGTCTCACGATACCACCATAGACAGACAGTCCTGTCTCTGCTAAGAAGGAGAGACCGAGAAAGATAACTGTCGGTCTTCAGAACTCAGGACGGGCATTGCCAAGCCGGCGCTAAGGCGCCGAAGATTGGAGTGCATCATGTCCGCTGCTATCGCAACTTTGCCTGCTCATCAGCTGTTGAGCGCCAGTCTGGTCGCCCAGATGGGCGGTGCGGGCAACACGCTACAGGCAACGATTGAGCGCCGCGGCAGCGCAGTGCTGCTATTTGCCGGCGGCGAAGTGGACGCGGCCAATGAATCCATCTGGCGGCGTCTGCTCGGCGAAGCCGCCACAGCGACCGCGGCGCCCGGACCGCTGCTCATCGACACCAACGGGCTGGACTTCATGGCCGGCTGCGCATACGCGGCCTTGGCCGAGCAGGCCGACCGATGCCGTAGCCAAGGGATCAAAGTCTGCCTCGTGAGCGCTCAACGGATCGTGGCGCGCGTCGTGGGCGTCATGAAACTGGACATGCAGGTGCCGCTGTATCACAACGTGGACGCCGCGCTGATGGCGATCATCACGCCGGATTAGCTCGTGGCGGAATGTTGCGGTTAAAGCCTCGCCAAGATCCGAACCGAGACCCGCCCCAGTCGATACCTACTACTCCGATTCAGAATGGCCCACGATGAAGCCCTTTGCATGCGCCACGGTCGCGATCGCCGTGCTGCTGTTCAGCGGATGTTCGGCCTCAGAAGTCATCAACACCGGTGGCGACACAAAGTGCAAGGACTTCACCGCCCAGGACGAGAAGAAGCAGAACGACGAGATCAGCAAGATGCTCAAGGACAAAAGCGGCGCTGAACGAACAATCTGGAGATCTCGGCAACGCCCCTGTCGGCGTTGACCTACTGCCAAACGATCGGCGGGGAAGACAGCAAGATCTCTGAGGCACCACACGGCTGACCGACGTCCACGCAGACGGCCCGTGATCTACCGCCGGCTCGGCATTCCGGTGAACGTCACAAACGGTTGGTCGCCTCGACGATGAGGGCGGGCCAACGATGTCAACGCCGCCGTCATCACACAGTTCCCCGACCGCCATCTGAGGGGCGGCAATGCCGACACCGTGCGCTGCACTGCTGAACGCGCTTCGAGGGGTCGCTTCCGGCATCGCCTAACAGGAGCCGCAGCGACCCTCGATGCAGGGTTCCCGATCCGACACAAAGCAAATCAACCACCGCCAGATGTCGGTGCGGCCCAATTGGTTACGCCGTCGACTAGTTCTCGCGCAAGAACCGTGCCACGCCCGACGGTCGAGGCCGGAGGCCGGGCGCAGCGCCACCGAAACCGAGCTCGCCCGGGGTGAACGATTCATGGTCTCCGGCGCCATCAGACTCGAGGCTCTGAAACAGACGGATGGCCACCGGATTTCGGCTCTCCGGTGGCCATCCTATGGAATAGGTCGTAGTGGTCTAGTTCTTGAAGGCGTCCTTTACCTTCTCGCCGGCATCTTTCAGACTGGCTTTCGCCTGGTCCAACTTCCCCTCGTTCTTGGTGCTGTCGTCACCGGTGAGCTTGCCGGCGGCTTCTTTTGCCTTGCCGCCCATGTCGTCGATCTTGTTGCTTAGTTTGTCTTCAGCGCTCATGCGCTTCCGCTCCCATTCCGTGTGACGTGTGGTCGTTGCATCGTTGCGTGCGGTGGATACCCACCCAATGGCTGCTCAAACTTCGCGAAAACGGGTACCTCACTCCCGTGACGCGAGCGGGTTTCGATCGGGCGGTCGTGGTCATTCCCGCTCACAACGAGGCGACCAGGCTGCCGAGGTGCTTGACCGCCGTGCTGGCCGCTGCCACGGCTATGCCGGGTCGGGTACTGACGGTGGTGGTGCTCGACGCCTGTACAGACCGCAGCGCCGATGTGGCCGAAGGGTTCGGTCCGGATGTGCAGGTGCTGTCGATCGACGCTCACAATGTTGGCGCGGCGCGTGCGGCCGGATTCAATCGTGCTCGGACCGTGTGGCCCGACGCAAACGTGGCCCGTACGTGGTATGCCACCACCGATGCCGACAGCCGCGTCGACCCCGACTGGCTGGTGCGGCAGATGATCGCCGACGCGGACATGGTGCTCGGAGTGGTCCGCGTCGCAAACTGGCGGCATGTCCCCACGTCGGTCGCGGGCCGGTACCTACACCGCTACCGATCCAAATCTGGAAGCGATGGGGCAGGCCATAACCACATCCACGGCGCGAACATGGGTTTTGTTGCCGAGAAGTATTGGAAGGTAGGAGGTTTCGCTGCGTTGCCGAGCGGCGAGGATGTGGACTTGGTGCGCCGGTTTGAGCAACGTAGCTATCACATCCGGCGCGACGCCAGCCTCTCGGTGGTCACCTCAGCGCGGCACGACGGACGGGCACCCAACGGGTTCGCCGCGCACCTGCGGTCCATGCTGCACCGACGTGGTGCCGAGGATCTGGCATGACTACGCCTCTGGTACGACAGTGGCTGGATGCCGGCGAGCTGAACCTTCCGCTACCAGCGTCAGGGGACACCGTCGGCCGGTGGTTAAAGCTCGCCGAATTCACAGAAGCCGATGTTGTGGCGGGCCGGTTGGCCGAAGCCCACACTGACGCGGTCGCGATCCTCGCCGAACTAGGGGGGCCACCCCCGCAACCGGGGCAGCTGTGGGGTGTGTGGGCCGCTGAGGCACCTGGACACAGGCTGACGGCTCGTCAGGACGGCGATCGGGTGGCGCTCGGGGGCGTGAAGCCGTGGTGTTCGGGTTCGGGTCTGTGCTCACATGCACTGGTCACCGCTCATGGTGTGGACGGAAACCAGCTGTTCGCTGTCGACCTGGCCCAGCCCGGTGTTACTCCGCTGGCTAGCTCGTGGCGCAATGCGGGCATGGCGACCTCCGACACAAGATCCGTACGCTTCGACGATGCACCAGCGATGCCGATCGGTGTAGGGGGTGATTACCTTGTGCGGCCGGGCTTTTGGCATGGTGCCATCGGGGTGGCGGCATGTTGGTTGGGCGGGGCGCGTGCGGTAGCCGCCCGGCTCTATCGCGCTGTCGCCGAACAGGATGGCAGCGCATCCGTAAATCCGCACGCCCAGGCGCACCTGGGCGCCGTCGATGCTGCGCTGGCCGCAGCAGAGGCGATGCTCGTGGCTGCGGCAGACTTCGTGGACACCGAACCCAGTAGCGGGCGAACGGAATTGATCGCCAGACGGGTACGGGCGGTGGCCGAGACGGCCGTCGACGAGGCAATCACTCGTACCGGCCGTGCGCTGGGACCGGCACCCCTGGCGCTCGACGCGGATCACGCCCAGCGCGTTGCCGACCTCACCATGTATGTGCGGCAAAGCCACGCCGAACAGGATCTGGCCGCGCTAGGTCGATTGGCATGCCGGTGACCGGCACGGGGAACGCCGCGCGGTTCGCCGCACGGCCGCTATCCGGTGGCGGCACATCGGCGCTGGCGTGGACTGCATGGGGCCGCCGGTTCCCCGAACTAGACCTGACGGGCTGCAAGTCACTCCTCGTGGTGGCGCCGCACCCGGATGATGAAACGCTCGGCTTCGGGGCGGCCGCGGCGACACTGCAATCTCGCGGCGTCAAGGTACAGGTGGTGTCGGTCACAGACGGCGATGCCTCATACCCTGGGCTGCCCGTGCGGGAGCGCAGAAAGTTGGCGAGGATCCGCCGTACCGAACTGCGGGGCGCGACAAGTGTTCTCGGACTACCTCCACCGATTTCTCTCGGCCTGCCCGATGGCGAAGTCAGCACCCACCTATGCGAATTGGCCGATGTGCTCACCACACTGCTCTCCAAAGCGCCTGGCACGTGGTGTGCCACCACCTGGCGCGGCGACGGGCATCCCGACCATGAAGCCGTCGGGGCGGCGGCGGCGATCGCGACCGACCGCACGGGCAACCGATTGGTTGAATACCCGGTGTGGATGTGGCACTGGGCCAACCCGGACGACGATGCGGTGCCCTGGGAACGTGTGTCGCGTATCTCACCCAACCGGGTCGGCCTCGAGCGCAAGGGGCGAGCCGCGGAGATGTATCGCACACAGCTAGAACCGCACCGCTCCAACCAGGCGGTGCTGCCGCCGTTCGTCCTGGACCGGCTGCGGTCCGTCGGTGAAGTGGTGTTCACGTGACAGGTCGCCTGCCGGACGCGTTCTTCGAAGCGATGTACGTCGAGTCGTACGACCCGTGGCGGCTGGCCGATCGATGGTACGAACAGCGCAAGTATGCCATCACGATGGCGATGCTGCCCGCGGCGCGCTACCGGCATGCATTCGAGCCGGGCTGTTCAGTGGGCGTGCTCACCGAACAGCTCACCGGCCGTTGCGATCACGTCACCGCTACCGATGTCGCCGCCGCCGCGCTCAAAGCTGCCGACGCCCGCTTACAGGCGTGCGGGCGCCGTGACACGGTGACCCTTGCACGGTCATCGCTCGACTCGCCTTGGCTGCAGGGGAATTTCGACCTCGTCGTGCTGTCGGAGGTGGGTTATTACCTGAGCGCTGAGACTCTGCGGGCGGTACTCGACCGAGAATGTCCGCGCCTGGCACCCGGGGCGACGATGATGGCTGCGCACTGGCGCCACCGCGTCGCCGAGTATCCGTTATCCGGCGATCAGACCAACGACATCGTCGCCGCGACCGAGGGGTTGCATCACGTAGCTGGCTACCGTGACGAGGACATCGTCATCGACGTGTTCGACACAGCCGCGGCGATATCGGTGGCCGCGCGGACCGGTGTTCCGGGTGCACGACAGCGCTGACTCACTGTTCGCCGAGGAGTGCCGGCTCGCGTTGCCGTGCTCCCGTTCGAAGCGAACCGCGACTGCACTCCAGCCTTTTCAGCGGCCCGGCCTGTGGTTCGATGACGATCAATCGTGATTCACTCTGCGCCACGGATCCACGGCCTCCTCATCGGGCACCGGATCGGTGGCCGGGCGCTGCTGCTCGACGGCTTCGGCGACCGGAACGTCATCGGGAAGATCCCCGTCGTCTTGCATGACGGTCCGAATAGCCGTCCGAGCGAGCGTCGAAACCAGAGCCGCTGTCCAAAATGCCAAGCCGAGGAGTGACAGAGCGAAATCTCTAACGCGCGACGTTTACCGCACCACACCATGGGTACGTCCGACGCACATCACTTCCAGGCGTGCGTCGCTCGCTGCTGGTGTGGCACGTGCACGGCTCCTGGATGGAGTCGCTGGTCGCTGGCTCGCACCGCTACGTCGTGCCTGTGAATGCGCTGAAGGACCCCGATGGTCGCGGCCTGCTCGGGCGCAATTGGCCACGCGCGCAGGAAGTTCCGACAGGCAAGCTGCACGACGAAGACATCGATCTCGCGATACTGCAGCGGCCGCACGAAGTTTAGCTGACCGTGCGCTGGCTAGGCCGTCGGCCCGGTATCGATGTGCCCGCCGTGTACGTCGAACACAACACCCCGCGGCCGTTCGCAGTGGATAGCATTCACCCGCTCGCCCGACGGCATAACGTGCCGGTGGTGCACGTCACAGACTTCACCGGCTGATGTGGGACACCGGTGTCGCACCGACCCGCGTCATCACCCGCGGCATCGCTGACCCCGGCCACCCGTATACCGGCGAGATTCCGGCCGCCGCCACCATGATCAACGAGCCGCTGCGGCGGTGGCGGTGCACCATCGGGACTGATCTGCTGGCCGAACTGGCCTCGC
The DNA here is from genome assembly GCA_963848185.1 of uncultured Actinomycetota bacterium. Taxonomy (GTDB): domain Bacteria; phylum Actinomycetota; class Actinomycetes; order Mycobacteriales; family Mycobacteriaceae; genus Mycobacterium. The sequence goes on along the minus strand of CAWKCR010000013.1, from coordinate 7,129 downwards.
ATACGCCGATCGATGTGTGGGGCATCGACACTTTGAAACTCAACGACCGACACTGGTCAAACGTGCGGGCAAGGGCGATGTGGCGGCGCCGCGGTTACTGCACCGGGTCGCCCGCACAGGTGAAACCGGAGTGCCTCGACGATCTCGGGGTCGCAGAAGTCCAGCATGGAGTCTCGTTTCTCCACGACCGTCACCTTCGTGCCGAGCGCGAAATATCGATGCGTATTCGATGCCAATGACGCCGACCCCGCCTACCACCATGGACGACGGAATGGTCTGTAGGTTCAGGATGACGTCGGAGTCCAGCACGCGGTGGTCGTCGAAGGCGACGCCGTCCGGCCGCGCCGGCTTGGTGCCGGTGGCGATGACGGTGTTGTCGCCGCTGACGGTGGTGTGTTCGGCTTGGTTGTCGTTCTCGACGAGAATGGTGTGCGGGTCAAGGAATCGGCCGTGGCCGGTGTAGAGATCGACCTTATTGCGCCTCAGCTGGGATCGCACCACGCCGACGTCCCTGCTGATCACGTGGGCGGTGGCGGCATGCAGGTCGGCGGTCGTGATGTTCTCCCTTGACGCGGTCGCTGGCGTCGTAGGGTTCACGCTGGTTGATCCCAGTTAGGTACACCACCGCTTCGCGCAGTGTCTTCGACGGGATCGTGCCCGTGTTCACGCACACGCTGACGAGCATCCAGCCCCGTTCTATCACTGCTACCGACTTGCCGAGCTTGGGCGCCGCGACCGCAGCCTTCTACCCTCCCGGCACTGAGCCAATGACCACCAAGTCGTACTCCGTCTGCGATCCCATAGAACAGGGGTTTCCCAAAAGCGCTGCCGATGCACCCGAGAGTCCGGCCAGAACTCCGATGGGGCCACTCGACTGGAATGTGCGCGCCGGGTTTCACCGACCGGGTGACTGATTTGCTGCTCGGCAGCCGGGGTATGCGCAGGACTGTGCGGGTTCACCGCACCTGCGTAACGGAGTCGGAGATGGTGGGTTGGCTTGATCGGTTACAGCGGAGAAGCCGCGTCGCCGGCTTTTTCATCGCGGTCATCTACAAATACGTCGATGATCAGGGAAGCTATCTGGCCGCGTTGATCACCTATTACGCGTTTGTGTCGCTTTTTCCTGCCCTGCTGCTGTTGACCACCGTTCTGGGAGTGCTGCTGGTGGGCCATCCGGGGCTGTCGGAGATCCTGCGTTCGGCCGTCGCTCAGTTCCCCGTCATAGGTGACCAATTGGGGCACCCACAGGGCCTCAGTGGAGGGACGCTCGGGGTTGTCGTCGGCATCGCGGGTGCGCTGTACGGCGGCCTCAGGGGTAGGCCAAGCGGTTCAGAACGCCATGGCCACGCTGTGGGCGGTCCCGCGCAACGACCGACCTGATCCGTTGCGATCGCGTCTGCGCAGTCTGCTGTTGCTGCTCGTCCTCGGTTCAGCGCTGATCGCGACCACCGTCCTCTCAGCGGTCAGCCGCGCGTCGGAATCGTTCGGCTTGCTCGCCAAGGCGACCCTGGTGGTGGTCGCGGTGCTGATCAATGCCGGTGTGTGTGTGGTCGCGTTCCGGGTCGCGACTCCCCGGGACGTGACGTACCGACAAGTGATGCCCGGCGCACTGGCGGCGGCGATCGTTTGGCAGCTGCTGCAGTGGTTCGGGACGGTCTACGTCGTGCACGTCGTCAAGTCGGCCAGCGCCACCAACAGCGTGTTCGCCGTGGTTCTCGGGTTGCTGGCGTTCCTGTACCTGATCGCCACGACACTGCTGCTGTGCGCCGAAGGCAATGTGGTGGCGCCGATCACCTCTACCCGCGTGCCCTGTTGACACCGTTCACCGACAACGTCGAACTGACCCGCGGTGACCGCAAGACCTACGTCGGGCAGGCCAAAGCTCAGCGCGCCAAAGGTTTTGAGCGCATCGACGTCACCTTCGATGACCGTGGCGCGAAAGAAAGACACCAACCGTGACTGCACGTCACGGCGAAGCGTATCGAGGCTGATGCGCATACCGTCAAGGGCATCGCGAAGTACCTCGGCGTAAGCAGGGCCACTTTGTACCGGTATATGGACGCCGAACGGACTGCCCAACCTCGCTACTGGATCGAAACTAGTTGGTCCACTGAGTCTTTGGGCAGGTCGCCATCGGAAGTGGCGGTGACAGTCATGTTGTTCAAGTTGATGGCACCTTTGTGGCTGTCCAGGAAGGCGGTGTCGGCGGCGTCGCATCCCGTGGCGATCCGTACCAGCGTCTGCCGTGGCGCCAGGCACGTCGCATCGACCACCCGCCAAGCCCCGTCGACGAACGCCTCGGCCACTGCGTGGGAGTCCATCGGCGACAGACCCGGCGCGTAGACCGCTACTAGGCGTACCGGCACGTTGACCGCCCGCAGCAGTGCGACAACCAGGTGGGCGTAGTCGCGGCACACACCGTTACCGGCGAGCAGGGTGTCTACCGCCCCGTCGATCGGGTCACTGGATCCGGGCACATAGATCAGCCGAGTGCCGACCCACAACGACACGTTCTCCAACAGAGTCGTTGAGTCTGCGTAATCACCGAATTCTGTTGCGGCGAAACCGTAGAACTTGTCGGCCTCGGCGTAGCGGCTGGGCCACAGGTACATCGTCAAGTCGTACTCAGTGACCGGCGCAGGATCGGCCTTACCGACGATCGTGGCGGTGTAACTGACCTGCAGATTGCCCGCTGGGGCCTGGAACTTGTGGATGCGGTTGCCATGCAAACCGCTGACCTCCAACGCCTCGATCGGCTCGCCGTTCAACGCGAACAACAACGACTCGGAGACTTCTGCCCCCGGCTGTGGGGCTACTGCGATCTGGAACTCCAATGTCATGGCCGCGTTGATATCCACATCGAGATCTGCACCCACTTGTCGCTACAACATGCTGATACTGTCCGCCGATCCATCGTGGGTGTTTGGCGACCGGCGCGATTCTGCCAGCGCAACATCGGTTCCTGACGCGAAGGGCGTCGGCACCCACACAGCCGCACACCCCCAGCCGTCAGCTGTTGTTGACGCGATCGGAACGGCGCTTCTGCTTTTCGATGTTGGCCAGCTCCTCGACCCGGTCGGCCTGCGCGCGCTTGCTGGCAGCCTCGCTGCGTTTCGCTTGAGCGTCGTCGAGCTTGGACTCGGCGGCATTGGTGGCCCGCTGCCTCGGCCGCTCCGATTTTCGCCTCTTCCTGGCGCTTGACTGTCTCGGCTGCTTTCTTGCGCTGAGCCGCCGCTTCGTCGGCCTGCTTCTTGGCGGCAACGGTGCGCTTCTCGGCCGCCTCGTCCGCCGCGCGCTTGCGCTGCTCGGCATGGGTGCGCGCTTCAACCGCTCGTCGCCTTGTCGCGTCGCGCGCCTCATTGATATCCGTCACCACTTCATCGTGCGCGGCCTCCAGTTTGGTGTCAGCCTGCTCACGGTTCCGGGTGGCGGTCGCGTCAAGCTGGGCGGCCTTGCCGAGCGAATTACTGCGCTCGACAAGCGCTGCCCCACGCTTCTCGAGCTGCGGATCACCCAGGAGCTTGCCGACGGTCGCGTCCAGCGCTCCAAAGGAACGTTCATAGAACAGCCGTGCCGGCCCTTCTGAACGCAGCCGAGCCACCACCTGATCTTCGATCAGCTGAAGCGGTAACCGGGCGATCTGATACTGAAAACGCAATACCACCAACGGGATTTCGACGATCTTCATCAAAACTCCTATAACTCTGGCCGGCGCTCAGGACAGGTCGGCTTCGTCGGACAATTTGTCGGCCTGCCGCCTCATGCGGTCGGCCTCTGCCTGGGCCGCGCTAGCCGCCTGCACCGAGCTCTGATGTTCTGCCGCGGCATCGACGGCTTGCTCGGTTGCGGCGCTGATCTCCTGGCGCTCCCCGGCTTTCGCCCGCTGTACCTCGCGCTGCGCGTCGAGCTCGGCCCACGTCTCCGCTCGGGCAGCGTCCTGTCGGGCAGACTGCTCAGCCGCGCGCTTCTGAGCGGACTGCTGCTCTCGCACCGAGTTCTCCACGGCTGCGGTCCCGGCGTTCACCGCAATCCGCTCGTGGGCGCCGTCCACCCGGGCGTCCGTGCTCTGGGCACGGGCCTGCGCCGCCTCGGCATCGGCAACGGCCTCGACGCTGTTCGCCTCCTTGCGCTGCTGGGCCTGGGTCTGCTCGAGCTGTCCCTCGGCGGTCAGCGAGTCGTTGCCGGTCAGCGCGCCAACGATTTCCTTCGCCTTTCCCTTGACCGAGTCGACCAAACCCTTACGTGCCTGTTCGGCCTTTTCGTGCTTAGACATCTAAGCCTCCTATTGACATCAGTCGACGCTCCGCAAAGCGTTCGATGGGTTTCGGTGCGGGATTGTTCAGAGCGCCCCATTGACGCCGACCCACCCGCCTGCATTCACTTGGTTATCGCGCCGTTGGTCGCGATCTCGACCTCTGCGGTCGCCTGAATGAGAGCTAACAGCTCCTTATCCAAACCAGGAGCGAACTCTTCGCGCCGTTCCGGCGCGATGGTCATTGGGAACCCTTCGGGCATGACCGCGGTGCTCAGCTCGGTTCCGTCGTTCGACGGTGATGAACCTTGGTAGAGCTTCGCCGCCTGGCTCTGGTCGTCGGCGCTGAAGGTGTACTGGATGCTCTGCAGGCCCATGTCGAGGAGCTTCTTGACCTCGGGGAACTGCTCGGCATTCGTCTTCGGGATCGGCAGCGCCGCCCCCCAGTTCACCCCAAGGCTCTCCAACGCTTTCGCGAACGCGTTCTCATGAGCCTGATCGCGAACGATCAAATAGGCGATCGTGGAACGGGCCGTCTTGTTGTCGGTCATCTCATAGATCCGACACTTCTGCAGCCGTCCGGTCGACTCCAACATCAGGTTGTACAACAGGTCGAGCACCAGGTTCCCGCTGTTGTAGACGTACGACCCCAGCCAGGGGTTCCCGGCCGCATCGACCGGAAGCGCCCCTTGCGCCCCGACGAGATAGTGGTGAATGTTGCTGGTGTCCAACGCGATCGCCAGCGGCGTCGCGCCGTTGGCGCCCGGCTTGTCGACCGGGTCGGTCTTCCTGCCCTTGTATTCGGGGGAGCCGTCGAGCAGGCGCGAGATGGTCGTCCCGATCAATTCCACATGGCTGATCTCCTCGGTGCCGACGCCCTGCAGTAAATCCTTATATGGCTTGGATGTCGCGTCGCCCCGAAAGTTCATGCTCTGGAACAGGTACTGCATCATCGTGCGCATTTCACCGAACTGGCCGCCGAGGCCTTCTTGCAATGCGTTGGCGGCGGCGGGATCCGGCTCGTCGACGACGATCTCGTTGATGAGTTGCTGGGTGTGCAAATACATGATTCTCCTTAATTGGCTTGTCCGCGCGCCGGCGATCGGCACACTTCGTTGTTTCGACTGTTAGCGGACCGCGCCGTTTGGTGTGCCGTTCTGTGTCCTGCCACCGGTGCCCACGGGTTGGCCGGTGTCATCGCGCCTACGGCCCAGCGCGGCACCGAGGGCGATCATGGCGACCGCGAGCCCCAGGTGCAGCCAGTTGTCGGCGTCGTTGACGGGAACGAAGTTGGCCGAACTGTCGTGATCTATGACAAGGCCATAGATGAAGAGCACCAGATACACGATGCCCCCACCGATGAGGTACGAGCGGGCACTGTTGAACGTGCGGGCCAGTGCAATCCCGGCGACACCGAATGCCAGGTGCACGAGGTTGTGCAACACCGACACGTTGAAGATTCCGAGAAGTGCGGCATCGGAGTGATGCCCGGCGAAGGTGAGTTGGTCATAGTTCGTCGTGATGCCCGGAACGAAGCCGAGCACGCTGACGGCCAAAAACACTGCGCCGACTGCAAGAGCAGCTTTTTGGACTGGCGTCCCAAATTTCGAGGTGTATGCGGACGTGCGTGCAGGATGAAATGCGGTCATAAGGACTTCCACTAGTGGATTCACCGACGGTGCTCCACGTGCTGGAAGCGAACGGCGTCAACAGTGATACCCGTGCAGTCGCCATGCAAACCTCGGTGCACGGAGCCGGTTTTCATCGACGACCTGGTCACAAAACGGTTTCCCGGTACCCCGCTCGGGTAGTCGATGCTGCGGTGCAGCCCGCGCCGACCCAGTCACGTCAACGCCGAAGGGGCGAACCTCAATGACTAGCAATGACACCAGTACTGTGCTCGCGCAGCTCCGCACGGTGCTCGATTTGACCAACACCGAGATTCAGGTCGCCGAGACCCGGCTGAGTCAGGCCCGCACCGATGCCGTCCGTCGCGAACTTTCCCAGAACGCTGCAAACGGGCGCGCTCGAGCGGAAGCCATCGAAACAGCGATCCGCAAACTCGGCGGGTTCCCCGATGTCATCGGCCCGCTGCTTGGCCGCACCGCTGCCGCAGTGAAGGCCCTGACCGAACAAGCGCAGCCGTTCGGCGAGGCGTTACTTGGCGACCTCGCGCTGGAACACCAACTTCTCGATCGGGCCCGCTATATCAAGGCTTTAGCCGTCGCGATGGGCAGCTCCGACATCGAGAAGCTGGCCGATCGCCTGATCGAGGCGCATTCAGCGACCGTCGACTGGCTCATCACTGTGCTGGCCGAAGACGCGCTCGGTGGCCCGGCTGCGCTGCAGCGCACCCCCTTACAGACCGCCACCGGCGTGGCGGTCAGGTTGGTGAACGTCCCGATGTCCTGGTCGGCGCGGGGGCTCGATCGCGCGGTGGATACTGTGCGCTCGGCTCCGCCGGCGCTCGGCGAGCTGCTGAGCCGCGGCGCCCACGCAGGTGATGTCGCAGCCAAGGCGCTGACCGCCTCACGGGATGCCGCGCTGGCTACCGCGGAGCGGATCACCAGGCGCGAAGGAGCCGGTCAGGCCGCCGATGCCCTGCATTCGATGCGCAGGGCCGCCGGAGTACTCGAAGCCGACGAGCTGCCGATCACCGACTACGACGCTCTCAACGTGTCCGAAGCGGTGGCCGCCATCAAGGAACTCACCACTCCCGCGGACGTCCGCGCGATCCTGGCCTACGAGGAGGCGCACAAAAACCGTCAAGGTGTCGTCTCCGCCGCCCAGACACGCGTCGCAACCATCGCGCAAGAGGTCGTGGGCATCGGCTGAGCGCGTTGGCGCGTAGCCCGGTCCCGAACTTGGATATCCCCG